>CAZHNF010000006.1:32237-150149 GCA_964533625.1 uncultured Saprospiraceae bacterium
TTTTATAGCTTCACTGGTTAAGTATTGTAATAAGGGTAAATCTGCGCGATCAGAGGGATAAAACAAATTTGTTTGTTTAGGTATATATTCCCTTTTAGAATCTCATATGTTGGGTAAAATTTTACTTTTTCTTTTTCCCACAAAAAGAAAAGCTCCCAACTTGGACGATTAGCCAAACCAATCAATGCTCTTTTCGCTCGCAAAAAAAACTGGGCGGTATTCTTAATTTCATTGGTTTGGCTTGAAGCCTGCTTCGACATTTCCTTTTCAAGTTACACTGCAACTTACCCCTCGATCAGTTTTATGCGGACACTTTACCTTAAAGTAGTAACTTGAAATGTGTAAACTTTACCTCTTATTAAAAGTTCGTTGCTTCATTCGCATGCTGTGTCCCGGGCTAATAGTCCGAGGCCGGAGACTCTGAATTTTAACAAAAGGCCACTCTATACAGCAATAGCGAGCGAAGGAGCGCAATTGCGTTTGTTTGATTTGCAATGCAAAATTTAGATATATCAAATCAAACAAAAGGAGCATGAAGCGACGGAAGTGAACGGTTTTTCCGAAAGGAAAAAATTGCCTTTTAGAGTGGCGAGTTTTTTTGTTACTTTTTTGGCGGTACAAAAAAGTAAGAATATCTAAGTTGGATGAGACTGTCCAGATCGGTTTATAAAACTAATTCATAGCTCCCACTATTTCGGAACGGAAATAAATTGAAGCGAACAATTAATAAATAAGCTTAATTTATTTATTAGTTAATCTTTATTATTTACTATTTCCCTCAGACTAATTCTTTCCTCAATCTCGCTACGGGAATGTTGAGTTGTTCTCGGTATTTGGCAATGGTTCGCCTGGCGATGTTATACCCTTTACGGAGAAGAATTTCTTTTAGTTTTTCGTCGCTGAGTGGACTGTTCTTTTTTTCTGCACTAACCAAATCCGTCAATATCTTTTTGACTTCAAGTGTGGATACCTCATCTCCTTCATCGTTCTGCAGTGATTCAGAGAAAAAATCTTTCAAGCGCTTAGTTCCAAATTCGGTTTGTACAAATTTGCTGTTTGCCACTCTAGATACGGTAGAGATATCTAAGCTTGTAATATCTGCAATGTCCTTAAGAATCATAGGTTTGATCTTGCGCTGATCTCCGGTCTGAAAGTATTCTTGCTGAAATTGCATGATGGCATACATGGTACGATATAGTGTATCCTGTCGTTGCTTGATCGCATCGATAAACCACTTAGCAGATTCAATCTTTTGCTTGATGAATACTACCGCGTCTTTTTCTTTTTTATCGGAATTCTTTTTATTGTCCTTGTATGATCTTAGCATATCCAGATAATGATCATTGATTCTAAGATCTGGTGCATTTTTGGAATTCAAACTTAATTCAAGAACTCCATCTCGATTAGTAATGGTAAAATCCGGAATAATATAATGACCTGTAACCGAATAATGCGCTACGGCATCTTGATATCCTGAAGAAGGCTTTGGATTTAATTTGAGAATTTCATCAATGGCTACTTTGAGTTGCGGTTCCGTAAGGTCAAGTGACTTCATCATCCGCGAGTAATGTTTCTTGGTGAATTCTTCAAAGTAATCTACCAGAATGTTTTCTGCCAGATGCAAAACTTTTTGAAATAGTTTCCTCTTTTCGTTTTGAATTTTTAATCTTATCTGAATGAGCAGACACTCCTGAAGATTTCTTGCACCAACACCGGGCGGATCGAACAATTGTATTTTAGCTAATATTTCGAGTACTTCTTTTTCTTTAACATCAATATTCTGAGAAAATAAAAGATCATCTATAATCGCACTGGGTTCTCTACGAAGATAGCCATCGTCGTCTATACTTCCGATAATCTGCTGAGCGATTTTTCTTTGTTTGTCGTCTTTAAGATTTAGTAATCCTATCTGTCTGTTCAGATTATCGTGAAACGAACTCTCGACGGCGTATGGCATAGTCTTGGATGCGGCATCTGCTCCAGAATCCGCTGAGGAATGCTGGTAGTATGAAGGCTCTTCATCCATATAGTTATTGAGATAATCTTCAAAACTATCGTCTCCATGATCTTCAAATGGTTCAGCTTCCGTAAATTCCTGTTCTTCATGAGTAGCTTCATCCGCCGCATTATCCGGTGTATCCGTAAATGATTCCGGGTTATCCTCATATTCATTACCTTCTTCCAAGGCTGGATTTTGCTCAAGTTCTTCCTGAATTCTTTGATCCAAAATAGCGGTAGGCACCTGCAACAATTTCATTAATTGAATTTGTTGAGGCGATAACTTCTGTATGAGCTTTTGGCTAAGTTGCTGCTTTAGCATTTTTTAGTTGTGATTAAAACGTCTATGAATAATTAATGGTTCATACAAACTACGTTACAACGATCTTTCTTTGGATCCATGATCTAATTTAGTCTCATCTTAATAATTATCGTACATGATTTAATACATTCGCACGATTATATTTCGCTCATTTCGTAGAATTGCAATGACAAATGTATTAGTCAAGAAACATATTATTAACTTATTTAATATATTAATTTAAAAAAATGGATAATTCACTGAAGGTCAATGCTTTAAGAAAAATAATGCGAGAGCGTAATATTGACGCATATATTATTGGCACAGCAGATCCCCATCAAAGTGAGTATCCACCAATGTATTGGTCGGGAAGACAATGGCTCACCGGATTTAGCGGTTCAGCAGGAACGGCGATTGTAAGTTCCAATCATGCTGGATTATGGACTGATTCGCGATATTATCTTCAGGCAGAACATCAATTATCAGGATCGCCATTTGTTCTGCATAAATTAATGGTTCAAACGCAGGCGGAGTACGTTGACTGGTTGTGTAAAAATTTTAAAAAAGGATCTGTTATAGCCTGTGATTTCTGGTGTTATTCCCTGGCACAGATTGCTCATTTTAAAAGAACTTTTGAATCCAACGGATTATCCTTGGTCGATTCCGGGGATCTTCTGGAAACCATTTGGACAGACCGAAATCCTCTTCCACTTACACCAATTTTTGAACACGATATTAAGTATGCTGGAATTTCCCGAACTCAAAAACTAAGTAAAGTACGTCTTGAAATGAAAAATTTGAAGGCTGACTGGATGTTGGTTTCAGCCTTAGATGAAATTGCTTACGTTCTCAATTTAAGAGGTAATGATGTGGATTGCAATCCGGTATTTGTGGCTTATCTATGTATTGGACAAAAGGAATCTGTATTATTTATTCACACTGAAAAAGTAGATGACTCTTTAACTTCAAAATTGAATAAAGATAAAATTTCAATCCGCCCTTATTCAGCATTAAAAGAATTCCTTCAATCGGTACAACATCAAAAGATTTGGATCGATCCATCAACCTTGAATGCCAAAATATCGATGATGCTACCAGAGGGCAATATACTATCTGCGGTAAGTTGTATCATGCAACAAAAAGCCATTAAAAATACAACTGAAATCAAACATATTCGCAGGGTCATGGAAAAAGATGCAATTGCGATTATGAATGCACTTATGTGGTTAGAAGACGAACATCGGCAAAATAAATATCCGACGGAATATGAATTAGCACAGAAATTAATTTTTTTCCGTTCTAAACATAAAACCTATGTCAATGAAAGTTTCCCGGCCATTATTGGTTACAATTCCAACGGAGCCATTATACATTACAGGCCGGATGAAAAAGGATCAGCTCCCATTAAAAAGTCTGGCATACTGCTTATTGACAGCGGTGGGCAATATCTCGACGGCACAACGGATATCACCAGAACGATAAGACTTGGAAAAATAAAACCTGAAATTAAACGTCAATATACTGGAGTATTAATGGGCAATATCGCCTTATCCAAAGCCATATTTCCGAATCTGACCAAAGGAGTACAACTCGATACTTTTGCACGACAATTCCTTTGGCAACAAAATTTAAATTACAGTCACGGTACGGGACACGGAGTTGGATTTTTTATGAATGTACATGAACCTCCGCAGGGATTTGTAACAGCTTACAATCAGAGAGGGAGTTCTGAATTCATGGAAGGAATGTTAACTTCCAATGAGCCTGGATTTTATGAAGAGGGTTCGCATGGAATCAGAATCGAAAATCTCGTTTTATCAACTTTATACAGTGATGGTGTGAATGGAAAATTTCTTTGTTTTGAAACCGTGACTTTATTTCCCATTGATACCAGTTTAATAGATTTTAAACTAATGGATCGGGATACCGTACAATGGCTGAATGATTATCACAAAGAAGTCTTCTCTCGATTATCGAAGTACTGCAATCCAAAGCAGAAGCGATGGCTGAAAGAGAAATGTAAAAAGATATAAATCTATCTTGAGCTGTACTGAAGTATCCTCTGCATACTCGATTCCAGTGGATAAAAGGTAACTTTAGGAAGAAATTGTTTTGCCTCCTGAAGCATCTTTAACTCATCATTTAACTCGTTATCAACAAGTGATAATTCTTCGAGTTGTTCTTTTTCTTCTGAGGAGCTTTCGTTGTAAGTATATCTAACTAAAGAATGAAGTGTAAAGCTATCAACCATAGGCTGGATTTTGTCAAATATTAATTGTTAAAGAATAATGATTAAAGTAAATTTTAGGCTTAATATTTACTTTATAATCTCATAATATAACTGCCAATGAATCCAGTTTATTGTGTGCTAAGTATGAACAATTTAATGTCTGGCCTAGACTGAATAAATTTATAACTAATTGTATATCTGCATTTTATAAAAATTATGGAGATGCATTTGCAGAAATTCGTCCCTAAATTATCAGCTTAGTATATTTCTTTTGAGGGATCCCAGATTAACTTTTTAAAATCCAGTATCCGATTATCCTTTACTGAAATGCCTTCCTTTTCCAGTAGCTTTTGCATTCCCGGTGAAGTTCCAAAGTAAAGAGCCCCAGACAGTTCACCCTTACTGTTGACTACCCGATGCGCCGGAACATCCGAATCCGAACCTTTAAGTTGATTCAATGCCCAACCGACCATCCTGGCTGATCCAAGGCTTAGGAAATTCGAAATGGCTCCGTAAGTAGTTACTCTACCTTTTGGTATCATTCGCACTACATCGTAGACCTGATCGTAATAACTAGTAGACATAGAATCAAAAATAAGGCTAAAATTATAATACATCAGATTTATACAAGACCAATATAGAATTAACTAAATAATTATTAACTTGTATATTAGCCTTGTGAAGCAGCGTATTTATATTGATACATCCGTATTCGGAGGTTATTTTGATCCTGAATTTTCAGAATATACAAAACCGTTGATTAACAGAATAATCTCTGGTGAATTGCTCTTATTGTTTTCCGCAACTACGGAAGAAGAATTAATAAATGCTCCTATGGATGTTAAAGACCTAGTTCGAAGTATTAAAGTTAAAAACACTGAATTTATTGAATTAAACTTTGACATCATACAATTAGCTAATGAGTATATCAAAAACAATGTAGTGGGGAAAACAAGCTTTGCAGATTGTCTTCATATAGCCACTGCAAGCTATTATCATGCAGACTACTTAGTTAGTTGGAACTTTAAACATATAGTAAATGTTAGTAGAATTATTGGCTACAACTCAATAAATATAAGAAATGGTTATAAACCTTTAGAAATTCGATCACCTAGAGAATTCATAATTTATGGAAACGAAGAATAAAATAGAAATACAAGACTCTAAAAGCGATAATTCATCGTTTGATGCTGTATTATTCATGAGACAACAACGTGATCTAATAAGTAAAGAATTAGTTGATTTAACTCCGGAACAAATTATAAAACATTTTGAAGAAGTTAAAAAATCTTCTGATGTAAGACCCAGTACATAAAATTCAATAAACCCCGCCGGGGTTTATATCAATAAGGCTCATACAAATGGAAAGATTGACTTTTCAAAATATTGATCTATGGTCGCTAGAAGCTTGATTCTTTTAATGTTTTTAGTTCTAGGATGCGGTGAAGAGTCTTGTCCGGATGTCATTCCTCCTATGGAACCAAAACCAAAGATGAGTAATTGCATCTTGGATGATAGCTTACCCAGAGTTAGATTCCGACCGGTTGATCGCTTTGGAGATACTAGTAACGCTTCATGTGTCGCAATATTAAACTATTATACAAAATATATTGGCAATATCTATTTTGTAATTGACAATGACACAACAATTAATATAACCAGCCATCATTATTATAATAATGTTACAGATTGTTGGACTAGTTTCTTATTTTTTCCTCAATTAAGTATGACAAAAGATACTATTCATTTAAATAATAGCAATAAAGTATTATTTTCGTTCCTGGATTGCGATCAATCAGTTAATCGATTATATTTAGATACGACTAAGAATAATTATTTTTTGTTTACAACCATTGATACAGCCAACCGCTTTCTAACCGGAGAATTTTTCTGCCAAGTAAGACTAGACCCAAAATATGGACCTCCTATTGATGGTGTTGACGTAATGCGATTCTGTGATGGGCAGATCCGATTGAACTATTAGGCCTTCATCTTTCTTTTGGTAAGCGAAATAAACTAATGGTATGTTGAAATTTTCTCATGGCTGGCTTTCAACTGATAGATATGTTTAAGTCCACGACCTATACCATTATAATCCATACCATAACCGATAACAAATTCATCCTGTATTGTAAATCCGTAAAATAAATTTTCAAATTCAGTGATTACTGAATTTGGTTTGATTAAAAGGCTAACGGTTATTATATTTTCTAATTCTTTTGTCCTCATCCAATCGTGTATATGTTTCAATGTTCTTCCGCTATCAATAATATCTTCGATAAGGAGTATCGGTTTATTTTTAAACTGATCCCAGGAAACATCAGCATCCAATCTAATCTCCTCGCTTTGCACAAAACCATCATACGATTTAATTCGAATAAAATGAGCCACAAATCTTTGATCCAAATTTCTTAATAAATCAGACGCAAACATAAATCCACCATTCATGATAATCAGTACATGAATTTCACCAAGGGTATTTTGGTAATGATTCAAAATAAGATTTGCTAATTCCCGGATTCTATTTTGTATCTCTTCCGCTTTAATCAGCCTGATAAATTCCAATTCCTGTATGACTATTTTATCCATTAAAACAATTCTTTGAATTGGAATGCTTCAACTTTTTCAATCCTTAGCAATTCTCTCTTTCTATCCGCACCCCATCGAAAATGTCCGGAATGTCCATTCTGATAGAGAACCCGATGACATGGAATTAAAATAGCGTGATTGTTCGCTCCGACAGCTGCTCCCACGGCGCGAACAGAACCAGGATTTTGCAAAGATTCTGCAATATGTTTATAGGTTGAAGTATGACCTTTTTTAATTTTTAAAATTTCTTTCCAAACCAATTGCTGAAACTCAGTTCCTTTGACAATTAAATTAAGACTATAATCTCTGTCGTAATTTATTACTTCTTGTATAATTGAACTCATATCATTATTAAAATCTGAACACCATTGAGTCAGATTTAAATGAGTATAATTTTTGATCACTTCATCCAGTGGTTCGAAAGATGAGCACAGAATTCCTTCCGGTGCTTGAATTATCGAAATAAGTCCATACACCGTTTCTATTTGATAGGCGCTAATCTTAGGTAGATTGGTATTTTCAATTTGAATTAAGTTATGGAGCATCGATTCAAATATTGGCCAAAGTTACAAAAGTAAAAATTGATAACCTCTAATACTGCACGCAGAAAGTGAATAACATTCATTTTGAATTTTAATACTTCGTTGAATTCGTAAAATGAATTAATATTAAATCAAATTATTGATTTTAATTCTGAAATTCATAAACCATTGCTGTAAAATATACTAAATCTTTTAGAACTAATAAACTCAATTATTTTCTAATTTTGCCGGTTGAATTTTTGATGACAGAGCAATTTACCTTTACCGAACTTGATTATATCGATATTATTGGTGCCAAAGAGCACAATCTCGATAATCTTTCGATACAAATTCCAAGAAATAAATTTGTTGTTGTAACTGGAATTTCCGGAAGTGGAAAATCATCTCTTGCCTTTGATACGCTGTATGCGGAAGGACAAAGGCGCTATATGGAGACTTTTTCGAGTTATGCCAGACAATTCATTGGTACCATTGAGCGACCGGATGTCGAAAAAATTGATGGTCTTAGCCCCGTAATATCTATTGAGCAAAAGACAACGGGTTGGAATCCAAGATCTACCGTTGGCACAACCACAGAAATTTATGACCTATTTCGATTATTCTTCGCCCGGGCAGCTGACGCTTATTCTCATGTGACCAATGAAAAAATGATCCGTTATACCGAAGAGCAGATGATCTCTTCGATTCTGGAAAGCTTCAATCAAAAACATATTCAGATTCTCGCTCCAATGGTTCGATCCCGAAAAGGTAACTACCGCGAATTGTTTGATCAGATCAGGAAGCAAGGATTCAACAAAGTTAGAATTGATGGAGTTGTTACCGATCTTAAGCCAGGATTAAGTCTGGATCGATTTAAAATCCACGACATTGAAGTGGTCGTGGATAGAATTCAGGCTGTACCGGAGCGATTAGAGCGTCTTACTTATAGTCTTCAGATTGCCTTGAGATTGGGAAATGATCTGATCTTTATCGAAGACACGGAAAAAAATAAGTTATTTCCATTCAGCAAAAAACTAATGGACCCGATTAGCGGATTATCCTATGATGAACCTTCACCCAATTCGTTTTCATTCAATTCACCATATGGTTATTGTCCGGAATGCAAAGGCCTTGGCAAAGTGCATGAGGTTGATCTTAAGTTAATCATTCCCGATGATTCACTATCGATACGTGAAGTTGGCATTGTCCCCTTTGGCGAAGTCAGGGAAACCATCTTATTCAGAAATCTCAAACAAATTGCTGACCGACATAAATTTACTTTTGATACACCAATCAAAAAAATTCCAAAAAAAGCATTAGATACTATTTTGCATGGTGGCGATGATAGTTATCCTGTAGATCAAAAAAGCTGGATTGAAGATGGATTTAATCTGGCCAATGAGGGATTGATCAAAATGCTAAAGCGCTGGTACAAAGATACCAGCTCTGAAAAAGTCAGACAGTTTACAGAAGACTTTATGAAGATTGATGTGTGTCCGGTGTGTAACGGAACACGACTGAAGAAAGATTCTTTGTTTTTTAGAATTGACGGAAAAAATATTTCTGAACTTTCTGAAATGGATATCTCAGAATTATATGCCTGGCTTAAAGATTTAGAAAGCAGATTATCTTCGAAGCAAATTCAAATTTCAAAGGATATTCTTAAGGAGATTAGAATTCGACTTGAGTTTTTACTTTATGTAGGATTAGATTATCTAAGTCTAAACCGTCCTACCAATACTTTATCGGGAGGAGAATCACAACGCACGAGACTTGCCACGCAAATTGGATCACAACTTACTGGAATTACTTATATTCTGGATGAACCTTCGATTGGATTACATCAAAGAGATAATCAGCGATTGATTAAATCTTTGGTTGAGTTAAAGAATTTAGATAATACGGTGATTGTAGTTGAACACGATAAGGATATTATGTTATCGTCCGATTACATCATTGATCTTGGACCTGGTGCCGGTGTGCACGGAGGAAAAATTGTGGCACAGGGAAGTCCTGCCGATTTTTTAAACGATAAAAATTCAACCACGGCCAAATATTTAGCGGGTACTTTGAATATAGAAGTTCCCAAAAAAAGAAGAAAAGGCAATGGTGAGTTTTTAATTCTACAGGGAGCGACTGGAAACAACTTAAAAAATATAAGTCTCAAAATACCACTGGGATGTTTTATCGGAGTAACCGGAGTCTCAGGAAGTGGTAAGTCCAGTCTCATTAACGAAACTTTGTATCCCATTCTTCGTGCCCATTTTTACAATAGCCTTCAACGTCCACTCCCGTATCAAAAAATCAGTGGTCTGGAACATATCGATAAGGTCGTAGAAATTGATCAGAATCCGATTGGGAGAACTCCGCGATCTAATCCAGCAACTTATACAGGAGTATTTACTGAAATCAGAAATTTGTTTTGTGGTTTACCGGAAGCAAAAATAAGAGGATACAAACCCGGTAGATTTTCTTTTAATGTCAAAGGGGGTAGATGTGAAACTTGTGAAGGTGGAGGGATGCGTGTTATTGAGATGAATTTTCTGCCGGATGTCTATGTGCATTGTGAATCCTGTCATGGCAAAAGATATAATCGCGAAACGCTGGAAGTACTTTATAAAGGAAAATCCATCGGAGATGTGTTGGATATGACTGTTGAAGAAGCAACGACTTTTTTTGAACATATTCCGAATATTTACCGAAAACTTAAAACCCTTCACGAAGTTGGATTAGGATACATAACTCTTGGACAACAGGCCACAACCTTGTCCGGAGGAGAAGCACAACGCGTCAAACTCGCTGAAGAACTTTCCAAAAAAGATACCGGCAAAACATTTTACATCTTAGATGAACCTACCACCGGTTTACACTTTCAGGATATCGAACATCTTCTTATTGTTCTTCAAAAGTTAGTGGATCGTGGCAATACGGTAGTGGTTATCGAGCATAACCTTGATGTAATAAAAGTAGCTGACGTAATACTCGATCTCGGTCCGGAAGGTGGCAAAAATGGAGGTCAAATCGTAGCCTATGGAACGCCAGAACAGGTGTGTAAAATAGATAAATCTTTTACGGGACAGTTTCTTATTAAGGAATTGGCTAGATAGAAATAGGAATTGGTAGTTAATTATTTAGATTTTCTGCCAGACTTAAAAAATCTATTTGATAAACTTATTGACGCCAAAGACATCAGAATAATTTCTAGTAGTTTATACTCCAGTAAGGATTCCTCTGTGCTTCGATAGATTCTTTGATGTATTGTGCAATCATCTTATTGAATTTTTCAATAGTGATTCTTTTACCTTTCTTTTTAGGGATTGCAATAGGCTCCGTTATTGTTTTATTAATCACTTTAGTAGCAGTAATAACAGAACAGTTTTCGTTCTTTTGAATTTCAAGAATCAATCCCGGTAATCCATGATAATCTTCAGGTCCTAGCGAAACCGGAATTTCTGAAGTAAACCAAGCCGTAATTCTTTGATTCTTGATTGAATCATAGGTAATGGCTTTCATGCAGACGTAACCGGCTACTTCTTTAATATCGTTGAGAATTTTCCACTTTATTTTTGGGAGGTCCTCATCGAAAGTGAATTTCTTTCCTAAGGTTTCAATGTTATCTAATTTACGCTTAGACTTATATTGAGTATGAATAATATACTTTTCTCTGCGCCAGCGATTATCGCCGGTGGACAGCTTTTCCTCATCTAACTGATAGATGGCCTGATGATCATCATACAACAAAACATATGGCTGTGGTTCATTGCGATCTTTACCCCAAGTTAAGGTAATTCTATCTTTTTCTTCCTTGGACAAATAGGGTAAGGTCTGAACAATATTGGAGCCTATAACCACGCGGTCATATTCTACTTTAGTTACTTGGGCCCATATGAATTGAAGCTGGAAAGCGAAAATTATTAATACTTGTCTAAAAGCTATTTTTTGAATCATATTAAATAGAATGATTACTTTATTTTTTAAAACATTGAACAAGACTCCTGGATTCTTTTCCTTTACTTAACACAGTTATTATTGAAATTGCATCATCCCGCCTCTTCGACCTGTTCCCTTATCGAGAGTTGATTTTAATCCCCGCATATTATAGGTAAAACTTAAAATAAAATATTGTGCAAGTGAAAGAGTTTCTGTCTGTGAAATCCGGTTTGTATTGGAATATTGCTGCACTCCTAAAGTTTTATTAAATACATCATATGCGCTTAGGCGTACCTCACCCTTATTGTCCTTAAGAAATAATTTATATACGGATAGATTTAGTATTGGAATAATGGACTCAAAATCATTAATATCGTTTCGATACACATTTACATTAAAATTGGAATTCAAAAAGATCAACCATGGAAACTTGATATTAACCTCTGCGCTCCCTCCGTAAGTATGAAGTTTGGAATTTGAAGAGGAGGTATTACCCGAACTTTGTTCTGAGAATCGGTAATTGCCACTTAGAAAAAACGTATAATCGTCATGTGGTGTAATGTTGGTTCTCGCTCCGAATCCATAGGAAAGTGTTCTTGGATCATCCGGTATTAGGTTAACGAGAACATTATCTTTCCTATAGTTAATGTTTGTATTAAAATTCCAGGTAAATCTGTTCTTAATAATTGGGAAACCAAAATGGACATTTCCGCCAATGGATTGTGTACCGGTTACATTAATTGGAATGGATGTACTAACTCTTCTTTCATCGATCATGGTGGAATAGATAATATCTTGTTCTGAATAAGAGTAATTAATCCTTGCCCAAAGATTGGTAAATTTTAAACGATTGAATTTTCGGATCGACAGACCTACTTCGTGATATATGCGTGGCTGCAAATCGGTGTTTCCAATTTTAATAAATAATGGATTGGTATTGTCTACAATGGGCAATAAATCTCTGGAATCTGGTGCATTAACATACTTGCTATAATCCAGTGAAAATTCCGAATTGTTATTCATCTCATATTCAATTTCAAAATCCGGAATCCAATTCTGATACACTTTTCGACTGAGTGCATCCGCCGTATCCATGAGTGAGGCAAAAGTACTGTTGAGCGATATCTCCTGATAAGCTAATCCGAGATTTACATGTAAGCCCTGATGTGAATAATTTAAACTTTGTCCTAAACGATTAAAACCACTGGTATTATCAAATCTTCTGCTTAAAAAATTATTGACCATAAACATGTTGTTTTCCTGGTCCGATACCAATCTATCATAATTAGTAATTCCAACATTATAATTATAAAAAGTCCGCCAACTTAATTTCTTACCTATTGGTTCTAACCAAAGAAAATTAGCTTTGTAAGTATTCGAAATCTGATCCGTTGTAAAGCTTTGATCTAATTTCCCTGTTGAATCAATAACGGACAACTGATAAAAATTATTAAAGACTTCTGTAAGGGTAAAACGTTCTGTATTTTTATAATTATAAGCTGCGCTTAAACCCAAACTACGACCTTTCTTCTTAAACTTTTTGCGATATATAATGGCGTTTTGAGAGTTTGTGTTGTCTCCTTCAGTATCTGAACTGGAAGTCTGATCGTTTAGTATATTATTATAGATATCAAAATTATGGAGATAAGCATTTTGCAAAGTATTTCTAAAACCCAGCGAATGATTGGATTTAATGATTATAGAATTAAATGAATCCAATTCCTGTTCTATTCTAAATTCTAATCTATGGCTATTTCTTTTATTGTCTCTATCCGATGTATCCAAACTATTATAGGGATCGTTGGTATATAGAAAATTTTGCTTGCGATAGGATTCAGTATATAGATTATTTAATTCAAAAAAATACATTCCATTGACCTTAGTTTTACTATTATCAAAATTGTAGTTAATGCCAGCCGATGCTTTTTCCGGAAAACCTACACCATCACCTCCAAAAAAGCCACTGGACACACTACCTTCTTCATCATCTCCATCATCAAAAATTATAAATCGAAAGTTACCTCCGCTTTCAAAACCAAAGTCTCCATCATCTCCCCAGTTAAAAGCATTGCTCCCTTTGAAATCCTGATAATCATTCCAGGATAATCCATTCCGTCCCGTATTGGTTGCACTTCCCACTAAAGCAAATTGATGTTTTGTATTAAATTGATTATAATTACCCTTTATTTCTTTAGTATCTTCTGTCCCAATACCAGCTATGATCTTACCAAATCCTCCTTTTTTAAATTCATCCTTTAGTTCAAGATTCATGGCCTTTTCAGAATTAAGTCTTTTTTGTCCGGTTATTTTTTGCTCTTCCGTTAAATCCGTGAATACCTGAACTTTTGAAATGCCTTCAGCCGGAAGATTTTTTGTGGCCGCTTTAGGATCTCCTCCAAAAAAACTTTTACCATCTACTGTAACCCGATTGACATTCTTTCCATCTGAAGTAATATTACCCTGCTGGTCTATTTCAATTCCGGGTAATTTTTTCAAAAGATCTTCAACCGTTGATCCTTGCGGAACTTTAAAAGTGCTCGCATCGTATTCAATCGTATCACCTTTAATGGTCAATGGTGCTTTGGCAGCGCGGATTACCACTTCAAAAAGTTCCTTTGTAATTGGAACCATTTGAAAAACACCTAAATCATTGAATTTTTCTGTTGGATCAATTAACTTTTGAATGGGGATATATGCTGTATAGTTTATTTTTAAAAGATACTTTTGTCTTTGTACACCTTTGAAGTGAAACTTTCCAGATTCATCGGCTTGGGTATATTCTATAAGAGTACTATCGATTGGACTAAGCAACATGACAGAAGCAATAGCCAGGCTTTCACCAGTGGTATCTATAACTTTTCCAATAATATGGCAATTATCTCTTTGAGCCCAAAGAGTTGCAGAAGTCATCAGAATTAATATTATACTTGAAAATTTCAATTTCATCTATAAAAAATATTTTTAAAGTGCCTCCGTAAGCATTTGTTTAAACTTGTTTATTCGACGTGCTCCTTCCATCAGTGTATCTTCTTTTTTTGCAAAACAAAACCTCAATATCTTAGGATCATAATGATCATGATAAAATGCTGAGATGGGAACACCAGCCACCCCACAATATTCAACTATCTTTTTTGCCATTTCCTCATCCTTTACCTTACTCAATTGCCCATAAGAGGCCAAAACAAAATAAGATCCATGGCAGGGTAAAATTTGAAATCCTGAATCAGAAATTTGTTGAACGAAAAAATCTCGCTTTTGTTGATAGAAATTTGAAAGAGTTTTAAAAAAATCAAAATGATGCTCTATAAATTTCGAAATGGCATATTGAGCAGGTGTATTGACAGAGAAGACGGTGAATTGATGCAATTTTCTAATCTCTCTGGTTAATTCTTCTCTTGCTATGGTATATCCAACTTTCCAACCTGTATTGTGTAAGGTCTTACCAAGAGAAAAAACTACAATACTTTTGACCATTAATTCAGGATACGACAATGCACTTTGATGCGTATTTCCGTCATAAACCAACTGATCATAAACTTCATCCCAAACTATTATAGCTCTGCTGTTAGAACAAATTGCATTAATTCTTTCGAAATCACCTTTCGTTAATATTGACCCTGCAGGATTGTGTGGATTATTAATTATAATCAGCTTCAGGTCATTCTGCCTGATACAATTTTCCAATTCATTCCAGGGGATTTCAAATGTCGGTTCAGCAAGCTTCAAATAAATCGGTATGCCACCATTCACAAGAACAGAAGGAGCATAAGAATCATAGGCTGGTTCAAAAATTAAAACTTTATCATCTTTCTTAATAAAACTACTGATGATGGTATAGATAGCCTGGGTCGCACCTGCCGTAACGGTAATCGATGTTAATGGATCAGCAGGATAGTTATAATCCAATTTTATTCTTCGGGATAATTGTTCTCTTAAATTCAATAAACCCGGCATAGGTGCATATTGATTAAAACCATTTTTCACACCTTCATATAAATAGTCCAATAATTCTTGCGGCGGACTAAAATCCGGAAATCCCTGAGCCAGGTTAACGGCCTTATGTTGATTGGCTAGTTCCGTCATCCGTGCAAATACAGAAGTTCCGGAACTAGGTAGTTTAGAATCAGAGAAATCTATAAAATTCATTGGGGTGTAAATATCGCTCATTTCAGGTACCTATGTGACCGGAAATATGTTAAGGTCATCTAAAAGTTTTCTCCATTTTAACTCAGTTGGTCCAGAGGATTTTGGATTCAATCCTTGATGGTAATGTTGAATCACAAATTGAAATAATTCTTTTGGATCATTCTGATTTAAATTGACAATAATTTTAGGCGAATAATTAGTGAGATATATTGCACCAGGGTCTTTATCGTTATAACAGAAATAAATAATCGGCAAACCACTTTGAGTGTATTCGTACAACTTACTTTGAAGTCCTGGATAATGATCATTAGCCAGGCAAAAAAGTATATTTGTCCGTTGATATTCACTTAATAGATCTTTGGGTTGAACTGGAGGTTTAAAATATACATTTGGATCGTTCTTGAACAATTTTTCTAAAGCTGCATGTTGTTGACCAATAAGTTGAATCTTACTAGCTCCTATTATTCCTTCCAATGATCCAACGATTGATGACAATATTTCTAATTCTCTGATTCCTTTTCTGACGGGTTCATAACTATTTCCAAAATAAGAAAAAACTAATTGTTGATTAAATATTGAAGCTCTTCCTATAAAATTCAAAACGGATCCATTTTCGATAATTCTTAATTTATCCTTTCGGATTTTGTATTTATCAATATAATGTCTTGCCATCTGTTCTGAATTCAAGACGATAACATCTGAATTATTCAAGACATAATTTTCGAATTTATGGAATAGCCAATATTTTATTCCTTGCGAAAGATTAAATAAGTCCCCAATATCAGCTATCCAATAATTTTTAGTTCTTATCATCAACATCTTCAGTACTACATTCGCTAAATGGCTTGAAACAGGATTGGATATCGTCAATAATACATCATCTTTTTTGTATAGCTTTATTCGATAGACGATAGTTTGATAGATAACATTTAAAAAAAATAAGTCAGGCCATGTAATGTACTTAATAATTTTTCTAACGTAATGTCTAGTTGTATTATTTCTAAATAAATTATTAGACAGTTTAAATCCAATTTCAACTCTATTGGTCGAATGAATTTCAGAATTAGCCTGAGGATTACAAATATGTACTATCTCATAAAAATCTTTAAGCTCATTAATAATATTATTTATTCTGATACTTCTCGGATTGACAATGGGAAGTGCATATGGGTTAAAAACAACAATTCTCACGTCATTATATATTGTATGCCCTGATTATGTCATTCAACGTCACCTCATTCCTTATATAAGCCTGTGCTGACGAATATGAGTTATGACACATTTTTAAATAATTTCTCGCCGATATTGCATTAATCCTATTAAGTTGTTCTAAACAATCCGAAATACTGTTTTCCTCAATTAACCAGGAATTGTAATCGTGTATAGCAAATTCAGGAATGTCACAATGCCAGGAAGTAAAAACTGGCTTTGAACATGACCAGGCATCTTTTATAAATACAGGACAACCACCTTCAGTATCATTTTCTTTTGATCTTCTGCTTAAATTAACGGCTACATGAGATTGCTTCAGTTTATTTATGTAATTCCTTGTTGAAATCTTATTGCCAAGCGCCACGTTGAGCTTTTCTTTTTCAACTATATTTTTTAACTCTTTACTATAATTTTTATCTACTTGTTCACCATGCATAGTAATTTGAAAGGCTGATCTATTTTTAAACCTGGATAAACTTTGCAATAAAAGTAATTGTCCTTTTTTTTCAGAATAGCTTGCGACTTGAATTAATTGAACTGGTTGGAATAAGGGAATCGTTTGGAATAAACTGAATCTATCAAAGTACATTCTAACAATGCTAATACTATCTTTTGAAATACCATAATTCAATAATAAATTCTTACTGTAATGACCTTCTACCAAAAATACTGCACCGTGGTCTGAAAATTTTTTATAATAATCTATTGTTCTTTTCTCTTTATTTGGTAGGTACTCATAGTCAAATCCATACAAGGAAATAAATTTTGGACACTTTAAATTGATGAGCCAATCTGAAAATCGAATAGCCATATTCCCAAAATGAAAGTGAACCGCATTAATTTTCTCCCTTTGTATATAATTATCAAGTTCTTTTTTCCATAAATGAATTAGAAATTGAGATCTTAATTTGTTAATTGTTGGTACAGGGTAGCTGGATTTAATCCCAATAGAACATATTTGAATAAATTCATGCTTGTCTCCGGAATAATAAATGGCCGCTACATGATGTTCTATCTTTTTGGATGTACACTGTAATTGTTTTTCCAACCAATTCATGGTTTCCGGTAAATAATAGTCAATTATATGGAGCACTTTATATAACACGATGTGTATTGTTATTATACATGTTATACCATAATAGTATTGAAGCCAAACGAAACTTTTGCTCAATTGATTTTGGTTCAAGATGCTTTACTAAATCAAATTTCTCCAAAATACTTATTACTCTATTGAGTTCTGAATCCAATAGCTCATAATGGACAAATGATCTGCCTAAGCCTAAATGATCACACATTTTATTGTACAATTTGTTTATTCCGGAAGATAATAAGAAACTATTACTCCAAGCATTTTTAGGGGCTAAACCTGTTTTTTGCCAAGGCAACTCCAATAATTTCTTGGACATTGATTGATTTAGTGCGTGCAAGTAAAATCTATGATTTCTCTGCAGCTTATCGTCCGTAGAATAATTGGCTATTAACCATTTCATATTATAAAATGGAATCAGAACCTTTATGTATTTACTTAAGGTATAAACATGAAGTGCCGATAAGTTTGCTATCCGTTGAAAAGAAATATATGGATCAATACTATTAAGGTTAAAGTAAGGTTCAGAAATATCAATCAATGTATCCGCCGTTTTAAAAAATTTATGGCTTATTCTTGCATCTACCCTTAGATTCAGTTCATCACTAGAAGCATAAATTCCGCCACCATAAAATCCTGTAGCAATCAGCTCATATTTAAAATTCAGATCAGCATATATATTACCCTCATGAAACTGGTGAATAGGTATTAATCCATCAGAAGCCCAGAATGCTTCTAATCGATCATTAAACCAATCAGAATAACTTATATTCATATTTAACCAAGGAATTTTTAATTCCTTCGCAATTCTACTAGCGATAATACAATCCGGTCCATCACGATCTGCAAAAGTAAAAGCCTCCACATTTGATGTATTCCTTACCAAATTATCAGCTACCCATCTACTATCAAGTCCTCCACTTAAGGCTACACCGACAGGCTTTGTAAATTTATTGTAATCTATATTTTGAAATAAAGATTCGAAAGCATTTGTATATTGAAGTAAATTATCCTTGTTATTATTTTTTAAGACCTGAACCGATTCCCATGTCCAATAATACTTTTGAGTCCAACTTTCTTCTTTTAAGTTAAGGGTATAAATCGATGCCGGTAAAGTCTTTGCGAAATTTAAGAACCAAGATTGTCGATTAACGAAATGACCATTATTATAAAAATTCTGAATAGAATCGCCGTTCCATTGAGCTTTTCCAGAGCAAGATTTTCCAATGGCTCTTGTACTATCTGAAATATAATGGCAGCCATTTGATTCAAAATGAAATAGAGGAAAATAACCCATTGGATCTGTAATAAAATGAATCTTTAATTTTATTTCATCCAATAAAATAAAAATTCCAATTCCGTTGATGGTTTCAAACAGGTTAAAGATTATCTGGTTATGTTCGATCAATTTAGAAAGATCAAGATTTTCAAGGTTGAGGTTAAAATTCAACAACCTTATTGGATTACCAATTAAAAACAAACTAAATTTATTATCCTGTTTAATTAAATTTTCCTCATGATAATTTCTTACCAAAAGCTTATATTCTTCAATTGAAACGTTAGTAAAATAGTTCGAATTTATTAGCGAATTCTCAGGGTGGTAATGCTGCGTAAATAAAATATTGAACATCAGAGCACTGAAAACCTAAACCAATTTTGCAATCGGTCACGTTCAAAATAATACAATCCAAATAACAACAGCCCCATCGAAAGACTTAATGCTAAAACGTTGTGACCAATAAAGAACCGTGTCAAACCTAAAACAGTAACAATAAATATTATAAAATATAAACTATTCAATGGCCATCGAATAGAACCAATCTTTAATTGAATTAATTTATTGTGAAATAGTTTAATCAAAGCGAAAAAAGTCAAGAAAGTATAGATTAGACTTATCCATAGGAATGTATCCAATTTAACTTTCAGTATAAATAATACAATCAGAACCAAATAATTAAAAATCATTAAGACTATATTCCAAATAAATATACTTTTCGTTTCACCCAATGATTGTATATAGCTCACCATAATATTATTCAAGGACTTTATGAATGCAATGGGAATAAGAAACATGGCATAATAGATAAGGTCACTTTGTTTGTCCGGATACGCAAGATGAATTATGAAATCCTTATACAACCAAAACAAACCGTATAAAATAAGAATTATATAAAGGTAGCTAACAGCACTTTCTACAATAATATAAGAAGTATTGGCACCATCCTTAAATGATTTGGATACGACCGGTAGAATAGATTTATTAAAAATTGGATTAATTTTTGCAAATAGCATATAACTGATCTCAGTCATAAGAATGTATCCCCCTAAAGTAGAAAGTCCGAACATTCCGATTATAATAACAGTGTCATACTGCCCTTGAATAAATCCAATGATTTGCGATGCAATATTATATTTACTTAGATCTATATGCGATTTTGTATCCTCTGAAACATTATGTTCTAAATTAATTGAAATCCTATTTCTTACAATAGCCAGATAGCAGATCAGATAAAATACTGCAAAACGAATTAGTATTCCGGAGGTAAATACTAATACAGGATTATAGATTCTACAAAAAATTAAAACTACCAGTAATTCAATGGTATAACCCGCCATTTGAGCCAATACAAGTTCCTTCTGTCGAAAAGTCTTAACCAGAATGCTTTGAGCAAAAGCACCAAACCCTATAATCGTAATAATTAAGATCGCATTAAGGGCCAGCGGCCAGGCTATTCCACTTATTTGATTTGTAAAATTCCATAATATACTTAAAAGAATACAAGAAACCAAAATGATTTGTATTTGATACTTATATAGTATTCTTGTCAATTTATTGCTTGACTCATGTTTTTGAATAATACTAAAGAACATTCCCGGATCCAAAGTATACATGGCAAAACGAAATACGATCTGAAATAAGGCAAAAGCCCCTAATTCTTTGTACTCCAGAAATCTTCCTAAAAGAATAATTGTAACCAGCTGAATCAAGCTGATGTAAAGAGTCGAAAACAACTGCCATCGAAATATTTTATTAAAAAAATGGCTGTATTCTTTCATGAAAATATAGATTGGCAAATCTAGTAAAACAAATAATCATATTCGTAATTCAATCCTATTAATTCATAAAAGCTTTCAAAGCTTAATTCAATTCTTAACTTCATGTTACCTTAATACTGTACTGCCTGTCAGTAAGTTATGTTTGAACAAAGCTCATAATGCTCAATAAATACCTTAGACATTCTTGTATTTTAATTTAATCAAAATCATTTTTACTTACCCGAATAATATCACTTATTTTTGCAACGTATAAGCAAATGAAATTGGCTAATCAGCGTGACATTTTTTTTTCGGATCAATGGCTTAGTCTATTTTGTAACGAATACCAACTTATTCGATTTCCTTACAAAGAATCTTTTTTAAATCTAAGCTTTGAAATAAAGAAAATATTGGGATTTCGGATTGCTGTATCCCCTTCTTTTATTCCGTACAATATTTATATTGAGCATATCAATCCAGACATGAGTATATCGGTGCAGTATAATCATGAAATTGGACTGCTAAAACAATGGTTAAAAGAAAAACCAAGATGCAAGATCCTACAATTTAAATTTGGTATTGCCCAATTATTGTTTTCTAAAGCAGAGTATCCATATGTAAACACGGTATTCGCATCGACGGAAATACTCGATGCTAATCTTACGGAAGATAATATCTGGAATAATCTAAACAGTGAAGCGCGAAATGATATTTTAAATGCTCAACGAAACAGTTCTATTCAAAAAATAACAGATTATGTTCGTGTAGCTAGGTTTATTTCCAAAAATGATGAGTACAAAAAAAATCTATTAAATTATGATAAATTATTAATAGCTCTGCAGTCAGATATTGTTCAGTCTAATGCCTTTATCTATGGCTGTTTTAATGAAGACGAATTAATTTCTTGTTCAATTTTTATAAAATCTAAAGATTCACTACATTATTGGCTTAATTACAATCTTAAGCCCGTTAATATCCGAGGTGCACATCTCGCTATAATTTGGGAAGGAATAAAGTTGTCGAGACAATTAAATTTGATTTTTAATTTTGACGGTTCTATGAACTCAAATATTAAAAAGACTTTTAAAATTTTTGGGAGTCGTACGGTTCCTTATCCTATTCAATATCTTTATCAAAACAAGTTAATTCAATTTATTCATAAGTTTTTTCTATGAATCTTGATCTAACCATAAAGAAGGCCGAGAAAGCAGCCCTGCTATGGTTATTTCAATGCCATAAGAATGCGCAAGAAAAAGGATTTGCGCATAGTCGAATGAACTTCCTTCCTGAATTTTGTGCCTGGCGAAAACCCTACCCAGAAACAACTGGATATATCATTGAAAATTTTCTGTCTTTCAATAAAACTGTCTTACCGAATAGTGAAAGAATCGCATTAAGATCAGCGGATTGGCTCATTAGTATTCAATCGGAAGAAGGTTTTTTCTACTCGGGCTTAAACAATAAGCGACCAAGTTTTTTTAACACGGCACAAATCATTTTCGGATTAAACCAAGCCTATATTTATACTGGTCATCATAAATACTTATCAGCTATAAATAAGGCTAAATATTGGCTATTATCTTGCCTAAAGGAGGATGGATTATGTAATAGTGGATTGTACATGGAATCCTTCTATGCAACCTATTACACCAGAGCTATATGGCCTTTGTTATTAGTCTGTGATGAAGTCGAAAAGCAAAAGCCCATAAAATCACTTTATTTGCTTTGGAATAATAAATTAGAGAATGACTGCTTTCAGAATCTTGGATTTAGTCCTGGTCAAAATTTTCTTAGCCATACGTTACTTTATGCTTTAGAAGGATTTTGGGAATCTTCTTTATTGATTAAAGATGAGTTGATCACGAATAAGATATTCAATATTGTTGAATTGCTATCTTCAAAAATTCTATCTGAAAAATCCTTTTTTGGAATGTATAACCAGAATTGGAAGGCGGTTGCTAAAATGAAATGTTTAACAGGACAGGCTCAGATGGTAAGTTTATTATTCAAATTACTTAAACATCAAGACCATGAAACTTTAAAAGATGCCGCATTTTTCTTGTTGGAAGAGATGTTGAGTTGGCAAAGAATTAGCGACCGACCATCTATTCATGGTTCTTTTCCAGCTTCGCTACCTGTCTGGAGCCATTACTTTCCTTTTCAATCTGTGAATTGGACCAATAAGTTTTTCCTAGATGCCGTCTATCATTATCATAAAGTAAATAAATAAAATGGCTATCTCAAAATAACCATTTTTCCAATATTGCTTTTAAAGAATTTATCTGTGTCCGTGTCGAATTTTTTCAAATCACTGCCATCTTTTTCCTTAAAAATAGCTTTATATAAATAAACTCCATTGGCAAGTTTCTGACCAAACTGATCCGTACCATCGTATTCGTATTGTGTCATATTTGTTCCTATGCTTAATGGACCCAGTTCGCTTTGGTCAATCTCTTTAACCACTTTTCCAGAAACCGTTAAAATCTGGATTTTATAAAAAGTTGGCAAATCTTTTCCGGTAAGAGTATAGATGAATCTCGTTTTGGTTGAAAAAGGATTAGGGTAATTAAAAACATTTGATATACTATTTTCATGAATAATCCTGTAATCGACTTTTTCATCTGTTTCTGAAATTTGATTTCCATTTGCGTCTTTTGCCCGTACTACTAATGTATGAATTCCATCCATATCAAAATTACCGTTTATGATCATTGATGCTTCATTAATATTAGAGGAAGTATTGGCCGGCACAAAAGTTACATTGCTCTGAGTGGAAGGATCAATGTTAATTTCATTTTTATTCGGAGTAATAATTTTTAAATTAAAAAGTGAAGGATCTATTAATGGAAGACTATTATCCTCATCTCTTAATTTTACAATTATTTGAGTGGTAGGCGAAACAATGTCTCCATTATTAATGACCACCCCATCGAAAAATATAGTAGCATTTGGATTTCTTTTATCCTTTCGAACATAAAAATTAATAACTGCTGTATTATTTGCAACATTGAATTCAGGCTGATCCTGATTAGGGTTAAGTTCGATGATCAACTTATAGGATCCAAATTGCTTACTAGATTTTACCTGATAAGGAATCTTAAGATTCTCAAACGATTGCAAGGGTATAAATCGCTTTTCACTTTCGATCGTCATATTGAATTGATCGGTAAGGGTAAATTTTACTAGCAAACTATCCATATTGTATTTACTGATGTTGCTAGCGGTAATTTCCAATAAGAATAAACTTCCTTGATTCAAGGTGTCCGCAGATTTCTTAAAATAGTATGCCGGATTATACGTCACATCTGGTAAACCTTTATAGTAGACTCTCCAGTAATTTAAATTTGGAATCGTATAGTTTTTAGTATCGCCCGTTTTCCATTCTAATCTAAGTTGAGGATAGATCGTAGCATCGATCGAAGTCAAATCAACTTCAGATTGGGAAACCGGTCCAAATAATAATATCTCATTGCCTGATTTATCAACTCCATAAATATTAACCTCCAATTTATCGTTAATTTTATCGAACAAACTATAATCCCATAGAAATTTACTATATGCTATGGCCGGTCCAACTAAGACCGATCGTATACTTCCTTCTTTAAATTTAACTAAGATGGGATAATTTATATTTGCTTCACCATTTCGATCGCCAACCCTATCTCGTGTTTCGTAATCCATTCTATTTTTAGCATAAATAATAGAGTAAGGAACATCTCCTGAGGCTAAAAATTGGTCTACTGATTTGGCGCCGAGAGATTTAAAAAAATCAATTAAATTATTCGCCCCATCGGATAACCATTGATCTGAATGTAAGGTATAATTATCCTGAACAAGAGTCTGAATTACAACATAATATTGATCTGGAACTGTATTCTTAATAAAATCAATAATTTTAGCTCTTTCTTCTTTGGTATCGGTTGCAAAAAGAAAGTAATTCGATCCGGCCATGGAAGCTCCACCTATAGATCCTCCGTCGGAACCAGAAATATTGGTAATCATATTACCGGTATTGTTGTCAATTAAACCAATTAATATTCCTGAGAGATCTGTTCGATAACTCCAATAGGTATAATCTGCCCGAACAGCATCCCCAATATAAATTTTCGGACGCTGATAATTTGTACTATTCATGTCCACGTAGGCGTTGATAACCAGAAAATCGACGAATGCATTTTTCAGCTCGAACGTTCTTTTTGGTTCTACATTTTGAATTCCTTTCAACTCATTTTCTTGATGCTGGAAAAAGTGAGATTGATTCCAACCAATTTCTGTTCCAGGAATGTAAATAAATGAACTACTCTGCCAGGCAAGAATTGAGTTACTCATACTATCTGGTCTTACGCGCCAATAATAAACTGTATTTGGAAGTAAAGATTCATTTAACTTCCAACTAATAACACCACCTGTTTGGTTTATAGTATTTATTTTTTTCAAAGGACTATTATAATATTCCGTGGTATCCAGTTCGAGGTAGTAATTTGATTTTTGAGAAAAAATATTTCCATTATAAGCGACCAGTGTTGGTTTATCCTCATTGATTATAGCAAATTCTGCAGGATAAACAGGTTTGGCATTGTTACCAATTACGTAGTAGGAATAACCAAGTGTATTGTTACCTGTTATAAGGGTATTATTATTTTCTGCATCGGGTGAGGGACCTTCTGCTAAAACATTATCCGGATCAATCGTTATTAAAAGTGTATTTTGTCCAATGGAAAGGTTTTCATCAATAGGAATTGTAAATGATTGCTTTTGTCGTATGGAAGGGACGGATACTTTTCCATTATAAACCAATTTTATTGTATTATCTGGAAATACATTTTCAATTTTGATTCGAACACTATCGTTAATAAATTTTCCAAGATTTACAAGATCGACATTAAAATCAAAATATTTTTGATCGGCAAAAATAAAATTACTCTTCGTTTTAGCGGTAGTACCATCTAGGGTCAAGTCTACCTCTGGATTCGAATTTATTCGGATTACGGGATCTCCATTAAAACTAGTGGATAGGGCTTGGTAGATTTTAAATTGATCGTTTGTAAGTATCAGGTCATTGAAGACATCTCGAACAGCATCGCCAACAGATTTTCCGTAATAGTTTCCACCAATTTGTGCATAAAAATCCTGTCCAAAAGAAGATAATATTCCAGGAAGCCCTGCAGAAGTATTTGATATATATAATATAGAACCTTTATCCGCAGTCAGATTTTGAGTCTCACTGATACTCGTACTTTCTAAAAACATCTCACCGGCATAACATCCTAAGGCAATGAAGACGTGATATTTTCCTTTGTTTTTATAATCATTAATGTTATCCAGATTAAAATCCAGTTTATAGGAAATTGAATGTCCCATAAAAGATATAATGGATACACCCGTATTTACAAGATTACTTAATAGTTCTGAGTTAATCACCTCAACCGGTAAATTACTTTCTTTATAAAATGTATAAACCTGCCCACCAAATGGATTGCTTTCTATTTCATTTTCCATACTCACCAACTGCGAGCGAAGATTAGCGTAAATTGTTTGATCTCCTCCAGCAAGATGTACAATTTTTTTCAACCATTCTCGATTCGAAATATCATTATTGGTCGAACGGAGATAGGCTTCATGTTCCTTAACTTTATTAAGGTAATCTGTAATTTCCGAAGTTTTTTGAACAGGGATTCTTCCTAGAGTATAAAATGGCACTCTTAATGTATCCGAAACTAATAAAAGATCAGCAGCCGGTTCACTAAAGGTGGGTACATAATTAATTGAATCATATCGACTATCCGTTCTATAGACCTGATATTCCAAACCTTTTCCAATAATTAAAGCGTATTTCATATTGGGCCAAATGGTTCGGGAATATTGAAAGAAGTTTCTAATCGCAATGCTATGCGTTCTGATCCCAAATCCAAATACTTCTTCAATATCTTCAATATATACGATCTTAACTTTATAAGATCCACCTTCTGCACTAGAGCGATACTGAACATAGTCTGAAATGGGATCATTACTCGATGTTCTCAATCTTTTCGAAGTCAGCATTAAGTAATTGTAATCTCCTTTTTGATAATCTTCCATTACTGTATTGGTCAGACCTTTAATGCTTTTGAAGGCTGATGAATTAATGATTACGATTTTTCTTTCATCGTCTGAAGGTGGAAGATCTATTGGATATTTTCCGTCGGGCTGCTTTATGCTTTTTAAATAATAGTTATTAGTAACATCGTATAAATACAATTCATTTCCACCATTGAAATCTTCAAGGACAATCGATTTTCTAGTTAAAGAAGGAGCAATGTGAATTATTTCGTAAGAACTCTGATTGAATTTAAATTCTGAGTCGTATTGGTATTGGATTGTTGAAATGCTAAACTTATCTTCCGGGTTTCCATTAGCAATAACTTTTAGTGTGAGGATATCTTTTAACTCATTGGAAGGAATATTCACCATCCCATCTTTAACTTTAAATCCTGTAAACTGAAACGTATTTTTTAAAACTTCATCTATGTAGATGTTCATTTTGTGTACTGTGGCATCGCTGGATCCCTCACCAAATAGCCACACATTTATATTCGCTTCATTCCCAGAATCATATTTATTTTTAAAACTAAGATTAACGCTTCTTTCGCGCTCATAGGATGTGCCGTAACCTTGTCCCTCATCAAAGTCAGGCATTTTTAAACTCTTCTTTAATCCATGGGCTCTCTTGGTTGGAATCTCACTGAATGTAATAATCTCCTTTTTTATATATGAATTCTCTAAAGGTAATGGTCTCGAATTATCATTTACTTTTTCAATGAATCTTTTATTGGAATTATTTGCACTCCAGGTCAAGTAATAAGATGACTCATCGGAAAACATGCTGTATTCCGTATTAAATAAGGGAATATTTGCTCGAAGTAATGTTGCATCCAGATCGGCTTTATTTTTAGTAGCATAAAACTGAATAAAATCACCAGATTGTAATGACCCTTCAGTACTAAGGTGAAGATATACTTCTTCTCCTTTTGTAAATAATTGAAGCTGAGCACCGGTTATAGATTGCACTGGAATTCCTGCGGATACCAGATCATCGAAAGTGATGCGATACATTCCATCTTCTTTTATGGTGAATTTATAATAAGATTGAGAAGACACAATCCATTCATTTCCAAACTGAAATTTTCCATTGTAAAACATCTGTGCTTCTGCACGAAAAACCAATAGGAGAAGAATAATGGAGATGTAGTTTTTCATTCGTTTAATTTTGGCCTCAAATAAGGTACAAACATATATTATTTTTTTCTAATATATAAGACATTAGCTAAGTATTTATACATTTAAGCCTTTGATTTTCAACGTTATTTTATCAATTTTATTATTAATTACTGTATATCAGATAATTATAAAAGAATTTATCTATTCAAAAGCCTCTCCATTGAGAAAGGGTTATGGCCGTTTAACAGGGGCTGAAAAGGTAACCGTAATAATTTGTAGTCGAAGGTATAATAAATCTTTAGAAAAAAGTCTCCTTGCTATAGCCCAACAAAATTATCCAGCCTTCGAGATTCTGGTAGTTAATGATGGCCCGGATCCGAACATTGAAAAGTTGATTGTAGAAATGAGAAATCAGTGGAGCAACATTACCTGTTTAAATCATATCAAAACCTCCGTCGGTAAAAAAGAAGGGTTGAGCAAAGCTATATCCGCTGCCAATAGCCCATGGTTATTATTAACCGATGATGATTGTGTGCCTGCATCACCAAACTGGATTACAGAAATGATGAATAGTGTTCATTCCGGAGTGAAAGTTGTCTTAGGTTATTCACCTTATAAAAAAGAAAAAGGATTACTCAATCGATTTATTCGATACGAAAATATACATAATGCAATTAGTTATTTCTCGGCAGCTCATCTAGGGTTTCCTTATATGGGTGTAGGACGAAACTTGCTTTATGAAAAATCTATTTTTCAAATCCAGAAAAGCTATACTCAAACCCCATTTGGTGATGACGATCTTATGGTTAATGCTCATTGTAATAGCACGAATACTTCAACTTGTCTTTCGAGTGATGCATTTGTATTTTCTGATGCAAAAAAAACCTGGACTGAATATTTTAAGCAAAGAAGAAGGCATTATTCGGTAGCGCAATATTATTCATGGTGGAGCAAACTTTACCTGAGTACAAATGCCTTTACCTTAGTCGGATTCTATTTCTGTATAATTTATTTATTTTTGCAAGGTTACTACTTTATTCCTTTGCTTTGTTATTGCTTGAATCTCATTTCTTTTGAAAAACTTTATTATAAGGAAAGAAATATTTTTTCTACCCAGGATCTTTTGATCCATTTGCCCTTACTTGAACTTATGTATGTATCCTTTATAATTTTGCAATTCCCATTATTGTTTATTCACAAAAAAAATTGGTAATGGAGTTGATTAAGAAGTACTTTACAAAACTGAATATTGTCCAATACCAACAATTGGAAGAACTACTTCCCTTGTATCAATATTGGAATAATCAGATTAACGTAATCTCCAGAAAGGATATGGAGAATTTCTATTTACATCATGTTTTACATTCCTTAAGTTTATGCCGATTGATCAACTTTTCCAATGAAACCAAGGTCATGGATCTTGGCTGCGGTGGAGGATTTCCTGGAATTCCATTAGCCATTTATTATCCGGAAGTTGAATTTACACTCATTGATTCAATTGGTAAAAAAATTAAAGTTGTGGAAGAAGTTAAAAACGCTTTGCAACTTAAAAACGTTCGTACATTTAATATTCGTGCTGAACAACATCGTGAAAAATATCATTATGTCGTGAGCCGGGCTGTAGCTAAAATTTCTGACCTTATGCTTTGGACTTCGAATAGTTTTACCACCAAAGAAATTAATCCTTTACCCAATGGTTTGATTGCTTATAAAGGAGGGGATTTGACAGAGGAACTACAATCCCTCCATAAAAAACATCCTTTTGAAGTATGGGATATATTCAATTCAATTCCAGAAGAATATTTCAAAAATAAATCTTTGGTCTATGTACAAAAATAATTTATCTCTCCTTCTTTTTTTCTGTACCTATTTTGGATTTGAACTCACAGCTCAGTCCATAATGATTACGGAAAGGTGTTCACTTCCCTTAGGCGAGAAAGAATCCTCGGGATTATGTACTATCAATGGAGGAAAAACTTTTTGGACTATTAACGATAGCGACAGGCAAGCACAATTGTATGAATTTGATAGTCTAGGCACTGCGATAAGAACGGTAACGGTTGAAAATGCATCGAATATAGATTGGGAGGAAATTACAACTGATCCAGAGGGCAATATTTATATCGGTGATTTTGGCAATAATGATAATAATCGAAAAGATCAAAAGATTTACATAGTGAAGAATACCGATTTGCTTCAATCCAATATTGTTTCTGCCGAAATTATAAACATTCGATACGCCAATCAAAATCAATTTCCACCGATAGACTTAGAAAAGAATTTTGATATGGAAGCTATGATCTTCCTTAAGGGCAAACTTCACCTTTTCAGTAAAAACCGTACAAATCCTTTCTCAGGATATACTTACGAATATATTATTGATTCCAAACCTGGTCAATATACGGTTAGCCCAATAGATAGTTTTAAGACCGGGCCTGGACCAATGTTATTTTTTTGGGTTACCGGTGCTGCTATTTCTGCAGATTATAGCCAAATGATTTTGCTTTCACATGATCGGCTTTGGTTATTCTATCCATTAAACCCCGATTTTCCACTTAAATCTCCTGTAAAACAAGTAACTCTTAATCATTTTAGTCAGAAAGAAGGAATTTGTTTTTCAGACCCAAACCGGATTTGGATAACCGATGAAGTCAATACGACGATTAATAATGGCGGCAAACTTTATTCAGCAGATCTTAGCTCGGTTTTATCTGCCAGTAACTTAAATCAAAAAATACTGAGGCCAGTTTATTTGGTGCATGAAATTTTAAATCTGGATATTGGACCTATTGACGTATTAGAAATTCTGGACTTAGAAGGTCGTAAAATATTAAGCAAAGAATTGTTGGATTCTAACTCTATTCACCTGGAATCACTAATTGCAGGTGTTTACTTTGCAATAATAAAAACAGGAAAAACAATACAAAAAATACTTATTCATAAAGATTAATATCACGCTAACAACGAAATTAGTCTGATTGATTTAATTTCTTTTAAAGCTTTTCAATGCATTACTTTATTTTTTAATCTAAGCGGATTATCTTCGTGCGTTTTTTAAACCATGCTCGAATTCCAACGACATCTCATTACTGCTGCTCTCCCGTACGCTAATGGTCCGTTGCATATTGGTCATTTGTCTGGAGCATACTTACCGGCTGATATTCATGTCCGATTTTTAAGGCTCATGGATAAAGATGTGGTGTTTATTTGCGGATCGGATGAGCATGGCGCAGCGATTACCATGAGGGCCATGAAGGAGAAATTGTCTCCTCAACAAATAATTGATAAATATCACGATCAGTTTAAAGAAACATTTCAAAGAATTGGAATTTCTTTTGATCACTATGATCGAACCAGTTCATCTCGTCATCACAAGACTTCTCAAGAAATTTTCAGAAAATTATATCACGACGGACAATTCACCGAATCCGAAAGTCAGCAATATTATGATGAAAAGTTCGAACAGTTTCTGGCTGACCGGTATATACAGGGGACTTGTCCTAAATGTGGTTATGAATCCGCTTACGGCGATCAGTGCGAAAGTTGCGGTTCATCCCTTAATCCAACAGATCTGATCAACCCCCGTTCAGTATTAAGTGGCCAAACACCTGTTTTAAGAACCACTAAACATTGGTACTTTCCATTGGACAAACACGCGGAATGGCTCAATGAATATATAGTGGAAGGAAAGCTCGATGGAAAAGAGCATCATGATATTGATCTTTGGAAGAATCACGTCATTGGCCAGTGTAAGTCCTGGATTGACAACGGGCTTCAACCTAGGGCGATGACCCGTGATTTGGATTGGGGTATTGATGTCCCTCAAGAAATTCCAGGTAGTCTTGGTAAAAAACTTTACGTTTGGTTAGACGCACCAATTGGTTATATATCCTCGACCCAGGAGTGGGCAGAAAGGAATAATAAAAATTGGGAAGATTATTGGAAATCGCAAGACACCCAATTAATACATTTTATTGGCAAGGATAATATTGTTTTCCACTGCATTATTTTTCCGGCCATCCTGAAAGCACATGGAGATTTTATTCTCCCCCATATTGTTCCAGCTAATCAGTTTATGAATCTCGAAGGAGATAAAATTTCTACTTCCCGCAATTGGGCGGTATGGGTTCATGAATATTTGGATGAATTCGCGGGTTATGAAGATGCCTTGAGGTACTATTTGATAAAAAATATGCCCGAACAGAAAGACAGTGAGTTTACCTGGAAAAATTTTCAAGAGTCGTATAACACCGAGTTAGTCAATAATCTATCCAACTTTGTACATCGTGTACTGGTGCTTACGCATAAATATTATAACGGAACGGTACCAGACTTTGATCCTGATACATCGATTCACAGTCCGAATTCTGAAGATTTTGGTGGTTTTCACGACAGCGAATGTATTTCACTCTTTGATATGCTTTCGGAGATGTGTGATTCGATTCGTCATTACGATTATCGATCGGCTTTAAAGACCTTAATGGAAATCTCCACCGCTGGCAATCAACTTTTACAACTAAATGAACCCTGGAAGTTATATAAAGATGATCCTGAAGCCGTAGAAGTAGTCATGAACTTGAGTCTTCATTATGTTACTGCACTGAGTGTAGCCATTCATCCATTCCTCCCTTTTACATCAGATAAAATGAGAGCTTTATTGAATTTACCAAAAATAAATGGCCAGGGAGAATTATTGAAAATATTGGATCAACTGGCGGAAGGCGAATTATTGCTGGAAAAGGGACATAAACTCAACGAGGCTTCTTATTTATTTACTAAACTCGAAGATGACATCATCGAAAGACAGATTCAAAAACTCGAAGCTTCAAAAATTGTAAATACAAAATCCAGTGTAGTGAATTATCCTGAAAGTAAAGAAGTAATATCCTATGATGAATTTTCTAAAATGGATATTCGCACCGCGAGAATTCTACAAGCCGAGAGAATTCCGAAAGCAGACAAATTGCTTAAATTGCAATTGGATCTTGGTTACGAAAAGAGAACGGTGGTGAGTGGTATCGCCGAACACTATCAACCCGAGGATATTATTGGACGGGAAGTTTCATTACTCGCCAATCTGGCTCCACGAGTTATTCGAGGAGTAGAATCCAAAGGAATGATCTTAATGGCTGAAAATGAAAACGGTCAACTCTCTTTTGTCGCTCCGGATAAAGCATGGTCTGTAGGTTTTACGATTAAGTAAACTCTTTGCAATTTCCCTGGTATTTAAAACTTCTAAGTTATTTCTTCGACATTAAGCTGGAGGAATGCTCCTCTAACGTAAGTAAAAAATTAACCGTATACCTTTCAAGAGGAAGATTAAAACTTTGCTCAGAGCATGCAGTATATTCTGAAGCCGATCATTATTATAATTTCTATGAAGTTTTTAAGAAATTAGATTTCAAGAAAAAGACTTTTGAAAATACCTTAGTATTGGGCCTTGGTTTAGGAAGTATTCCTTGGATGTTGGAAAAAAAATTTAATCTTAGCTCGCATTATGACATCGCAGAATTAGATAATGCCGTGATAACTCTCTTCAATAAATTTGTAAAAAGGGATCTGAACTCCTCGCACAATATTTTTCATACAGATGCTGCAGATTTTATCAATACTTGTGCGGATCAATTTTATAAGTTGATATGTGTAGATATTTTTATTGATCGAAAAGTTCCTGATCAGTTTATGAGCAATGAATTTTTATGGAACTTGAAAAAAATTCTTCATCAGCATGGAATGATTATAATGAACACTTTGGTTGAAAACAAAGAAGAAATAAATAAGGACAAATTATTTGAAAGTCATTTTTCACAAGTCTTTCCCAATTATACGACGATGAAAATCCTAAGTAATAAAATGTATATTGGAATGGCTTCAAACTCCTAGATCTAGTTACATCAATCCAACCATCCAGCTCCATAATATCCCAATTCATCAAGGCAAATTTTTAAACTTAAACCTTCGAACGCCTAAAAACTAGTTGTTCACAATTTTGTTTAAAAGTAGGCTTCAAAGCACTTACCTTTGTATATTAAATTAAATATTGAAATATTCTAATTCAATGAATTATAAATCTTTATTAAATAGAATAATAAAAACATTTTTCTCAACAACAGCCGGCACTCTATATACATTATGTTTTGCCATTGCCATTGGAGCAGCTACCTTTATTGAAAATGATTTTGGAACCAGCGCAGCCCAAAAATTGATATATCGTACCAAATGGTTTGAATTATTACTCATTTTCTTTTCCTTAAGTATTCTATACAATATATTTTCTCACCGTTTAATTCAAACTAAAAAATATGCCTCATTAATTTTTCATTGTTCGATCATAATTATTCTCCTGGGATCCGCTATAACCAGATATTTTGGATATGAAGGAATTATGCATATCCGGGAAGGAAAAAACTCCAATCAAATTCTATCCTCTGAGAGCAATCTGAATTTTAAAGTAATTTCTAATAATAAGTCATATACTTTTTCAGAAGAAGTGTTGTTTTCGAGTCTGGGAAAGAATAATTTTAACCGAGAATATATTATTGGATCCAACAATATTAAAGTTAAACTAATTGACTTTATTCCAAACCCGATTCAGGAAATTACTGAAATAGAAAATGGAAAACCTGTTCTTAAACTTGTTGTTGCAGGTGCTAACGGAAGAGAAGAACATTTTTTAACATTAGGAGATTATGGAAATTATTCAGGGACTCCCATCAATTTTTCGAGCGATTTAATGCCGGGTTTTGTTAATATTCAAATCGATCATGAGTCTTTAAAATTGTATTCGGATCAAAGCTGGAGCCAGATGGTTATGGCTACTCAGCAAAGAGATACCTTAGAGCCCAATCAATGGCATACCTTAAAATTAAAAAGTTTACACAGTTCTGGTAGATCTAATTTTGTTGTTGCAGATTTTGTGACTTCCGGAAAAATAGTCCGACTTTCCCGAGATCAAAAAATAAAAAATGAGAGCCTCGTTGGATTGCAACTTAATGTTACTGCTGATGGAACTACAAAAGACGTATATATCGAGGGTCGAAAAGGTGAATGGGCCGAGTACACCGAAGAAAAGTTTGATAAAGTCGATTTTTTATTATCCTACGGATCTAAATATATTGAGGTCCCTTTCGAAATAAAATTGAATGACTTTATTCTGGAGAGATATCCCGGTACTGAAAATGCATCATCCTATGCAAGTGAGGTAACCTTAATGGATTCGAGAGAAGGAGTTAAACGAGATCAACGTATTTATATGAATCATGTATTGGATTATAAGGGTTACCGATTTTTTCAATCTTCTTTTGATCCAGATGAAAAGGGTACCTATTTAAGTGTCAACCATGATTTTTGGGGCACCTGGATTTCATATATTGGATATATAATGCTTACTATTGGATTAATTCTTATCTTTTTTACAAAGAGAACTCGCTTTTCTTATCTCAATAATCAACTACAGAACATTCAGAAATTAACAACCATAGTCATATTGCTAATCGCGCCTTTATTATCTGCACTAGCTATTGAACCAACACATATAATTTCCAGAGATCACGCTGATCGATTTGGAAAAATTATGGTGCAAGATCAAAAAGGTAGAATTGAGCCCATTAATACGCTGGCCAATGAAGTTATTCGAAAGATTTCCAGGAACTCACAAATCGAAAACTATTCAGCAGAGCAAATCTTTATTACAATGGGATTAGACCCACAACGATGGGAAAATGAAGCTATTATACATTCCGGCTCAAATTCAAAAGTATTAGAACTGCTCGGTGTTCAAGAAGGATTAATTAAATATGTAGATTTTTTTGATCAAAATGGACAATACAAATTAAAAGAAGCTGTACGTACGGCACAAACCATGAATCCTAAAGATCAGGGTGTTTTTGAAAAAGCCATTATTAAGATTGACGAAAAAGTTAACATTGTCAACATGTTGCTTTCATCCCGTTTTCTCAAAATATTTCCGGTTGAAGGTGACCTCAACAATACATGGATCTCATCCGATGAAGTCGAACGCGGAGATCAATCAGTGACTGCACAATACATTGATGGTTTTTATACGAGTTATATTAAAGCCTTAACTAAAGCATTTGAAAGTGGTGATTATACTGATGCCAATAAACTGTTGGATGAGTTGAAGTCCAATCAGAGTAAAATCGCTTCAGCAATTATTCCGTCAGAGTCTAAAATCAAAACTGAAATTTTCTTAAATAAAATGGACATTTTTGGAAAATTAAGAAATATCTATGGACTCATTGGATTGCTCAGTTTATTCTTATTTATTGTATCTGTGGTAAGCAATAAATTACCTCGTGAAAGAATTGGACTTTATGTGTTTAGTTTTCTTGGTCTAGTTTTTATAGTACATACTTTAGGATTAGCTATGCGATGGTATGTTTCGGGTCATGCTCCCTGGTCCAATGGTTATGAATCGATGATTTATATCGGATGGACAACCATGTTGGCTGGTTTAATTTTTTCAAGAAAATCTTTAGGCGGATTAACGGCAACCTCTATTCTAGCTTTTACCATTTTATTAGTAGCTGGAATGAGTTGGCTGGATCCCGAAATTACACCTCTTGTCCCAGTTTTAAAATCGTATTGGCTTACGATCCATGTTTCGCTTGAAGCAGGATCCTATGGTTTTTTGATGTTAGGTGCAGTAATTGGAATGCTCAACATGGTACTAATCTTATTAACCAATGTGAATAATAAAAATAAGATTCAAAACGCTTTGATCGAGCTCAGTATAGTTAGCGAAATAACTATTACCGGTGGATTAATCATGGTAAGTATTGGTACATATCTCGGAGGTGTTTGGGCTAACGAATCCTGGGGTCGATATTGGGGATGGGATGCTAAAGAAACCTGGGCGCTCGTAACGATATTAGTTTATGCCTTTATATTACACATGAGGTTTATACCCGGAATGAAGGGAGTATTTACTTTCAACTGTGCGACCTTATTTGGTTTCGCAACCGTAATTATGACTTACTATGGAGTTAATTACTATTTATCGGGATTGCATTCTTATGCCGCTGGCGATCCGGTACCTATTCCTCCGCAAGTGTATATAACTGCTTCCGTTCTTTCTATACTAAGTATTGCATCATTTATTAAGTACAGGAAATGGTTTAGTGGATTGATGGTGTAATGGAATTATTTTAATAAAGTAGCAGACTCCATAATAATTTCATATTTATAGCCCGCACCAAAATCTTTATTAAGAGCAATGATTCCTTCAAAGCTAACCTGGTCTCCTACTTGTATATTATCCTGAGAAGTAACCGTTAGATCGACTGATTTTGACTTTGGATCATTATCGGATTTAAGGTGATACCAATTTCTACCCATAATCTGGTAATTCGCTTTTACACAGTAACCTGAGACTATAATTTTTTTATCCTTGTATTTAATTTTATTTTTTATAAGTTCAGAAATAGAAATACTTCCTTCCATTTTGACATTCTCATGATTTGCTTCAGTAGGTAAATTCCCTGGTTGAGAATTATTATTTAAATTTCCACCCGGGTGTTCACGCTCATCTATAAAATTACTTATGAGATATACAACATCAAATGTTCGGTTAAACTCCTGACTATAAAAGTTTGTTTTCTTCAAACCTCCTCTATACAAGTAAGCATTACCCTTTGTAATTTCTCTTTTTGAAATGGCGATCCAGTATTTTTCCATACCTTCTGATACCTGAATGTAAGTATATCGAGAAGTATTAAGTACTTCTTCTGCAATTACCCTATGCACATCAGAAGAAACCGATTCAGAGGAAGGATTGTCTGTACTTGTGGATTGTTCTTGTGTTGCTGTATTGGGTTTTGATTCATCCGCTGTAATAACCTTAGGCTGACTGTTACAGGCTAAAATAAAAGTTAGGATGCTGACACTGAAAATTATTTTATGGCTCATGCTTATCGCTTGTTTTTTGATTTAAATCTCTGAACTCCGGTAATATAATATCGGTAGGTATTATCAAAGGCATTAAGGTCTGCTTCAAAGTTTAACATTAAAAACGTTAATTTGTTAAGTCGAATGTTGGCAATTGTTCCAACTAGCGTTTGTTTGGTTACAATTTCAGAATTTGCATATTGGTATCTAACCTGCCTGCCATTTAATTCTAAACTTAAATATGAATTAAAAAAGTCCCTGTTAACCCTCCCACCGTAAGTTATGCCATGGATGAATTCCGTTTGCAAATAATTAAAATTTGTCTGAAAGGAAACTCCCGTTCTACCTAACTGATTAAAATTAATGAATGCCATGTAGTTGCTGGTTGGATTTTTAAATCCTCCCTGAAAGCGAAAAAATGAGCTAAGATTTATACTTATATGTCTCATAGGATTATAGTTCGCCTGCCATCGTAGCCCTTGTCTGGTCTGCTGATCAAGTATCCGGTCAATCTCGTTGCGGTAGGTTTCGAAAAAAATTACATTGCGGCGATTGTCATAGGTGATCTGCATGTTAAATCGCTTCGAAAATTTATAACGCGCATTTCCATATATACTAGTAAGTTGAATCCGGGGATTTTCAATAATGGTATCAACTTTTTTTATATAGTCCAGCTCACCTGAAAAAAATAAATTCAAATCTCTGGTAGGATTCATGGTAAACTGTGTATAAATAAATTGTCTGTCCACTTTAGTTTCATATAATTGTTGCGCAAGCGCTATCGAAAATTGCATTGGTCCATGCTTAAGATTTTTTTCATCTGTAAGAAAAACACCCCATTGTGGAAGTTTAGCATTAAATCCAAAATTGTTAAGGTCCGGACGAAAACCTAAAAGGGTTCCCAGTTTAAAATGTTTAAACGTATGCTCGTATTGCATGCCATCACTGGTCCCCATGTTAGACAAATTGTAATTTATTCGACGACCTATCCAAATACTACTACGTTCGTTTTGATATGCTGCTGCTAAAGAAAAAATTCTCGTTTCATCAAAAAAATCTTTGTTTTGAAGATCAATTCCGTATCGATGGCGATAGGTAGCATACGATTCGAAGTAAAAATTTTTTCCGGCAATACGGTCTATCTGAAGAGAATTTGAAATACGAATTCCTGTATACCTTGAATCAATAGGTTCTTGTATATCTCCATTCATGGATATTGATAAGCGTCCATTAAGATATTGTGTTTTTGATTTTTTTATCGTTCTATCTGGTGCAGTACTATCCTGTCTTGATACAATAATTGTGGTAGGATTTTGAACTTGTACAATGGTATCTGATTTTACTTTTTTCAATATTTCTTTAGGAGTAAAAACGACCGATTGTCCGATTTCAATTTGAACATTATTGATGGAAGTGCATACTGCAGAGATACTTGAAAGGTTCTTTACCACTAAGGCTGCTTGATTTGAAAAGTAGATTGTGTCTCCGGGTTTAATTTTCTCGGTGGAGCTAAACTTGACATAAATGTTTGTTGAGCTTTTATAACTTACTGTGCCTGTTATCTTATTAGATGTATTCTGAGCGCATAGATCTAATGTTACTATGGTAATAAAAAGTACTAAATAAATAAATCTAACAAAAGGCATTTTCATTATTTCTTACCGTCCGGATGACATGAGTAACAGGCAGCGCTGTTGTAAGAGTAACCCTGGACACCATTATGCTCAGAATCCATTTCATTTTTTGGATGACAAGCAAAGCAGCTGAATATTTTGTAATTGTTAGCATTGGTATGACATTGACTACAGGTATTCCACTCGTTTTTATGCTTTCCTGAATAAATCGGGAAATACATTCCATCGTGATTGAATGTCGAAGGAATCCATGCATTCTGACTATGACAACTGGTACATTCTGTTGGGAAGCCTGCTGATTTATGTGGAGGATTATTGGTTCCATCATAATCACTCTTGTGGCATCCATAACAGGTATTCGGAGTATTATTATAATTGCCCTTATGGCAGGTAGCGCAGTTATTTTTTATTAAGGCGTGAGCACCTTGCAAAACATAAAATTGGTCGTGTATAGGGAAAGTAGCCGGTTCCCAATCGGGTACCGTAGTGTGACACATGGCACAATCTTTTGGAAGATTAAGATTTTTATGATTTGGATTTAATGATCCATTATAATCATTTAAATGACAGCCAACACAGGTATTTGGTGTATTGTTATAATTGCCGTTATGGCATTGATTGCAATTAACCGGTACATGAGCTCCATCAATAACCCAATAATTATTGTGTATATCAAACTTCGCCGGAGACCAACCGGCCTTGGTTGTATGACAAGATGCACAATCCGTTGGGATATTAATTAATTTATGATTCGGATTGGTCGATCCGTTATAATCTTTTAAGTGACAGCCTACACAAGTATTCGGGGTGTTATTGTAATTTCCATTGTGACATGATTTGCAGTCCACAGAAACGTGTGCTCCATCCAATACCCAATAATTGTTGTGTATATCAAATTTTGCTGGAGCCCAACCAGGTTGAGTAGAATGGCAGGACGCACAATCCATTGGTATATTTAATACTTTATGATTTGGATTTACACTCAGATTGTAATCATTAGAATGACACTCTTTGCAATCGGTAGGAGTTCCTTTGAATCCATTCTTATGACACTCTTTGCAATCAACACCGATATGTCCTCCCGTCAAAGGAAAATTACTCAGGTTATGATTAAAGGCCATTTTCTTTTCACCGGTTGGATGACAACCTAAACAAGCAAAATCATTGTATAAATATCCTCCAATTCCGATGTGATCGTCATCTGTTTCCACTTTCATATGACAAACGATGCAGGAATATTTTTTGAAATCTGTCGGATCACTATGACAATCTGCACATTGACTCCAAAGTGTTTTATGTGGTCCGGTATAAATTGGGAAATACATTCCATCATGTGGAAAAGTCGATGGCTGCCATCCATTTTCATTGTGACAGGAAGCACAATCATTGGGGAACTGTGCAAGAGTATGATTTGGATCTTTCGTATTGTTGTAATCGGCTTGATGACATCCTACACAAGTATTAGGAGTGTTGTTATAATCTCCATTATGACATCGCTTACAATCGTTCGCTATTTTTTGATGTGCACCTTTTAAAGGATAATAGTTATCGTGTACATCAAACTTAGCCGGCTCCCATCCTGCCGCTGTAGTATGACATGCTGCGCAATCTGTAGAAATTCCTAGTTTCGTATGATTTGGATTTAATGAATTATTGTAATTGCTCTGATGACACCCAACACAGGTGTTAGGAGTATTATTATAATCCCCATTATGACAAGTCTTGCAATCACTTTTTATTACTGCATGCGCCCCGTCTAAAACATAATAATTATCATGAACATCAAATTTTGCAGGAGCCCAACCCGGAGCAGTCGTATGACAGTTTATACAATCTGTAGAAATTCCCAGAGTCTTATGATTAGGATTCGCTGATTGATCAAATAGCATCTGATGACAATCATAACATATCGAAGATGTTCCCTTAAACTTAGTCTTATGGCAATCCAAACAAGAAGCTGTTTGGTGTGCTCCGGTGAGTGGAAACATAGTATTGTTATGATCAAATTTTATATCGGCATCTCCTGTTGGATGACAGGCCAGACAGGCCAATGAATTATAACTGTATCCATTTATTCCTTTATGTTCATCATCCGTTGTAGGATTTTTATGACAAGTTATACAACTAAATTCTTTGAAATTATTTGCATTGGTGTGGCATTCCTTACATTCACTCCATTCTCCTTTATGTTTTCCTGAATAAACTGGAAAATGCTTACCGTCGTGATCAAAAGTTGATGGTACCCATATCGATTCGCTGTGACATGATGCACAATCTGTTGGAAATTGCGCTGCGATATGGTCTGGATTTTTTGAATTGTTGTAATCCATTTGATGACAACCGACACAAGTATTAGGAGTATTATTATAATCACCATTATGACAACGCTTGCAATCCTGTGCTACTCTGGTATGCGCTCCTTTTAAGACATAATAGTTGTCGTGTATATTAAAACTTGCCGGAGCCCATCCAGGATTAGTGTTGTGACAGGATGCACAGTCTGTAGAAATTCCAATTTTTTTATGATCCGGATTCTTGGTATTATTAAAATCTGTCTGATGGCAATCCTTACAAATAGTAGATGTGCCTTTGAATTTATTCTGATGACAATCCAGACAATTCGCTGTCTGATGAGCACCGGTCAGTGGAAACATAGTCGTGTTATGGTCAAACTTAATATCTGCGTCTCCGGTTGGATGACAGGCAAAGCAGGCTTGATTATTATAAATATATCCTTTTACCCCTGTATGTTCCTGATCTGTATCAGGATTTAAGTGACAGGCGAGACAATTAAATTGTTTGTAGTCATTTCCATTCGTATGACATTCTGAACATTGATTCCAAGTACCCTTATGCTTTCCGGAATAAATTGGAAAATGTTGACCATCATGATCAAATGTCGACGGCACCCACGCAGATTCACTATGACATGTTGCACAATCATTGGAAAAACCTAGCTTAACGTGATCCGGATCTTTAGTATTTTGGTAATCGGAATTGTGGCAACCAATGCAAGTATTTGGTGTATTGTTATAATTACCCTGATGGCATTTGTTACAATCGTTTTGAATAATTCGATGCGCTCCTTTTAGTACATAATAATTGTCGTGTATTGTAAAACTTGCAGGCTTCCAATCGGGCTGTGTCGTATGACATTGTGCGCAATCATTGGTAAATCCTAATTTTTTATGATCCGGATTTTTGGCATCATCGTAATTCATCTGATGACAAGCTGCACATTGCGTTGGAGTTCCTTTATATCCGTTTTTATGACATTCTAAACAATTAACCACGGTATGAGCACCCGATAATGGGAAGTTCGTTGAATTATGATCAAATTTTACATCTGCATCTCCCGTAGGGTGGCAAGCCAAACAGGCCCTGTCATTATATAAATATCCCCCAACATTTTTATGTTTGTCATCGGTCTCAGGATTGAGGTGACAACTGATGCAGGAATATTCTGAATAATTAGATGGATTCTTATGACATTCTTTACATTCAGTCCAAACTCCTTTATGCTTACCGGAATAAATTGGAAAAAATTGGCCATCGTGATTAAAATTCGCCGGTTTCCATTCTTTCTCACTATGACATGTTATACAATCTGTTGAAAACTGTGCGGCTTTATGACTTGGATTATTCGTATTATCATATTCTGTCCGATGACAACCGTAACAGGTATTTGGAGTATTTTCATAACCATTACTATGACACTTCTTACAATCTTTTTCAATTATCTTATGTGCATCTTTTAATACATAAAAGCGTTCGTGTATATCAAATGTCGCGGGCTTCCATCCTAAATCGGTGGTATGACATTGTTTGCAATCTGTTGGAAAATTATTTTTCTTATGTGGTGGAAGCAATGAGCTACTATAATCCGATTCATGACAGGATATACATTCGCTCTTGATATCTGAAAAAACAGTGGAACGGTGGCATTTGCTACATTCCTGAATATCGTGGGCTTTAGTGAGTGGGAAAAAACTATGATCCAGATTTGTTTTCCAACCAGGGTTTACCAGATTATGACACTCTAAACAATTATTTGGAAAACTCGCTGCCTTGTGATTCGGTTTTGAAGCATTATTATAATCCTGATCATGACAGAAAATACATTCTTTTGAGATGTCAGAATAATTCGAAGACTTATGACACTGAGCGCAATCTTTGATATTATGAACATTCGTCAGAGGGAAAAAACTGTGATCAATTTTATCTGTTTTCCATCCAAAGCTGGTTAAGTTATGGCAATCCGTACAATTTTCTGAGAAGTTATTTTTTTTATGATTCGGTTTGGTAGTGCTTTCATAATCTTTGATATGACAATCAATACATCTTAAACCCGGAACATTAAAACGTATGTTTGTTTCAGATTTATGACATGCTGCACAATCAATCGAACTATGTACTCCTGTTAATGGAAAAGTAGTTCGCTCGTGTAATTGTCTAATGTTTTCAACAATCCAAGAACTTGTATTGTGACATCGCTTGCAATCCTGACCTGCGGTCTGTTGGTGAACATCTGTGTGACAACTATTACATTGTTTTGGGGCTTCATTAAAAATTAGCGAACTATGACAAGATCTACAATCCAATACTTTATGCTGTCCACTTAAACTAAACGCCGTAGAATCGTGAGAAAATCTAGAGTAATTGGAATTATACCTCCAGGACAATGCTGAGTGACAAACCTTACAATCAATAGCTAACTTAGGCCCATGCGGAGACTGAGCTATTAAGGAAGCACACCCTAATATTGCAATTAATAGAGCCTTTACTTGTGACAATCCCTGCATTCTAATTTACCATTCCGGTAGAGTATATAGCTTACTCCATCCCTGTTTTCCGGAAAATGGCATCGGTTGCAAGTTAGTACAATATGCTGACCTGTTAAAACAAATCTTGCCGAATCGTGACTAAACTCACTTGCCAGCCAATTCGCTGTTGTATGACAGCGAGTACAATCTGTATACCCTTGAATATCAAATTGTTGATAATGAGAATTGGTATGACATTGATCGCATTTATGCGTCAGGTTTTTGAATACCTGAGATTGTCCCGAATTTACTTCTTTGAAGTGGCATTTTCTGCAGGCTGTTTCTATATGCTTTCCGGTTAATGGAAACGAAGTTTTCTGATGATCAAATTGAATTTTTGCCCAGGTTTCTTCTTGATGACAGAGGGCACATTCCTGATTGGGATAATATTTTGAATCTATGTAAGGTCTGTGAATATCTTTATGACAATCTACACATTTTTCTCCTATGTTTTTAAAATTCCATTTGGATTGTTTGTAATGACATTGATCACAGGAAATAGCTGCGTGTGATCCCTTTAATGGAAATTTACTTAACTGATGATCATCAAGTGAAAATGAACTTTCCTTAAAACTATGTACCGAATGACATCTTGAACAATCGTTGGATGCCAAATGATTAAACTCTCCATTATGATAATCCTTATGACAATTTTTGCAATACTGATGTGCAACCGGGTCGGTCATACTTCCTTTGTGACAAGCCTTGCATTCTACAGCTTTATGTTTTCCCTCTAATGGAAACGCCGTTAAGGCATGATCAAAAGATTCAAGATTTTGTACTTTTTGAATTTTAAATCCATCGACGGTATGACATTTCTTACAATCTGTACCAAATTTTCCATCATGAACATCCTTATGACACAGTATGCAATTGATCATTTCTTCCCGAATAAATTCCTGAAACATCTTTCCAGCACCATGACGTTTATCATGGCATAATTTACAATCTAAAGACCTGTGTTTTCCCTCCAGTTTATATCCTGTTAAGGCATGATTAAAACTTGAATTAGGAAGTATCTTACTAAATGATTCTTCTGTATGACAAGCCTTACATTGATTACCATATCTTCCTTTATGTTCATCCTTATGACAAGAACTGCAGTTAGTGTAAGAAACACCTTTAAATTTTTGAAAATCTTTTCCCGCCTTTATTTCTTTGGGATGGCATTCCAAGCAGGCGACCTGAAGATGCGCACCTTTTAAAGCAAAGTTTGCTTTCTGATGATTAAATAATGCAGCTGGTTTGAATTTATCCTGATTATGACAGTTGTTACACGAATTACTTAAGGTATTTTGATGAGGATCAAGATGGCATTGATTGCACTTTCCGGACAATCCGAGAAATGTCTTTGGATTCTTTTTTAAGTTTGAATTAGTAATATTTTCAGGCTTATGACATGATCGGCAATCGACCTTAGTATGAGCGCCTTCTAATCTATACCCTGTTAATTCATGTTTAAAATTTGATTCGTCTAACTTGATCAATTTATAATTGACCCCGTTGTGATCGCTGTGACATTCAATACAATTTTTTGGCTTTACGGCAGAAGAAACGTGATAACCTTTATTGGCTTGAATTCTTTCATTCAAATCAGTATGGCAATTAAGGCATTTTGCAGCAGTGACATTCTTGCCTAATTCATGACATTGCGTGCAGTTTTTATTTCCTTCAAGATGAGCATGTGCCTGAGCGAGTTTACCAGGTGAGAATTGTGCGTTGAGTGGAAAAATTAAAAATAAAATCAGCAAAGAATTTATAGCAAACAACTCCAGTTTTGAAAAAACGTAGGTAAGTTGTTTGATTTTACGCATGGCTAACTGAATCTAAAGATTACTTTACCTTTTATGTGAACGCATTGTATAACCAAATCGTTTCGTAATTTCAATTCCAGCCTTTTGTAAAAACTGCGTTGGAAGTTCACCTCCTGCAAAAATATAAATCAGATCCATCGGCATCTCCCGGATTCCCTGATCCTTAACTTCCAGATGAATTTTATCTTTAAAGATTTGTTTGACCTGCGAATCCATAATTACTTCAAGTTGCTTTTCATCAATACCTTCCTGAATCTTTTGTGCATTGGCTGGTTTTAAGCGGCTGAATTTATCTGAACGATAACTCAGGGTAACCTTATTGTTTGGCGCTAATAACAATGCACTTTCGATGGCTGAGTCTCCACCTCCGACAATTAATACATTTTGATTTTCAATTAATTCAGGTTCCAATAGACGGTAAGCGACATGTTCTAATTCTTCACCCGGAACTCCCAATTTCCTTGGCGTTCCGCGACGACCAATAGCTAACAATACTTTATTGGTATCGTAGGTATTGGTGGTATTAGTTATAACTTTGAATCCACTTTGGGTCATTTGTATTTCCTCGACCTTACAATTTTCCACAATAGGAATCTGATGCTCATCAATTACCTTATTCCAAAGGTTCAACAATTCAGATTTTTTTGTTTGAAATAATTTCACTTTTCCATAGAGCGGTAAATCCATGGGCGCAGTCATCACAATTTTTGCTCTTGGAAAACTAAATACTGTTCCACCCAACGAATCTTGCTCTAGCGTGATGCATTTAAGACCATATTTTTTTGCTTGTAAACTTGCTGAAATTCCTGCAGGGCCTGAACCGACAATGACTACATCATATTCGTTGTTATGATTTTTGTCTATCGAATGGTGAATCGAATCCATGGCTTGTCTTCCTTGTTCGACGCTGTTCTTTATAAGTCCCATTCCACCCAACTCACCGGCAATAAATATTCCCTGAACGTTGGTTTCAAATTTTTGATTGACATGCGGAAGATCTACTCCTCTTTTTTCTGTACCGATGCGCAGTGATATGGCTTCCACCGGACAGGCATGAAAACAAGCACCATGACCAACACAATGACTGGCGTTAACTAAGGTCGCTCGGCCATTTCGAATACCTAACACATCATGCTCCGGACAAGCTGTTAAACAGGCACCACTCTTTATGCAGACATTGGTATCGATGTGTGGATGCAACGAAACCGGTTCATGCACGCCTTCTTCAATAGCTTTTTGAATTTTAACTTCCGTTTCCTTGCTTTCGGAACTTAGTTTTCGCAAATAAAAGTATAATACAACTCCAATCATGATAGCGACTATGGAATAGATCACCGTTTCGTTCAAGAGGAATTCAATCATATTACGCGAAGGTCATAGTAGCAATAATGTGAACGATCATAATGACCAGCATTATTATAGCAAAGGGTAAATGCGCTACGTGCCAGTACTTAAACAAGCGTTGCATCGTCTCCAGGTTTTCAATTTTTCGGGTAAATGAAATCTCCTCCTTACAAAGTTTAAACATTTTATTTTTGTGCTCCTGGCTTAAAGATTGATGGTTTAATTTCTCGCGAATATTTTTTAGAAAGATCTGTTCATCATTATGTTGTTGTCTCAGCTTGGAAAAAAAATCTAACTTCTGATTATTCTTCTTATAGGAATAGGAAAAATTTTCCAATCCGCTTAATTCGCCAATCATTTGATCTTCTTGTGCTATTTCACTATTTACATTTTTCTTTAATTCTTGAATTTCCTGCAAGCTTAATTCTCTTCCTTGTCGGGTGCGCGGAATTTGTTTGTAGATAAATCTCCCGATCACTCCACTGGCAACTACGGCTACCATACTCCAAAAACTAATGGAAACAATTCCACCGAATTTAAATGCCGTATGAAATAATACCATGATGGGACCGAGGGTGCAAAGAAAAATATGAAACTCAAGCCAATGTTTTAACAGTCCAATTTTGGAAAGGGCTCTTACTCGCTTGCGGATCATATAACTGAATACTCCAAATACAATTAAGGAAGAACCTAATATCCCCAATCCGTGTCCGAATATTCCGCTCGGTCGCAATTGTCTGTGCAGTGGATGCTCAACCCGATCTTCCAGACTTAATATATAATAAGATGCTCCATAATAACTTAGGTATATCGTGCATACAATTACAATGGAGATCAGGGTGTATATATAAATAATGTGTAGTCTTCCAGACATTTATTGTTGTCTTTTAGTGATGTATTATTCCTACCTACCGGATCAATGTTTTAAACCTTGAACTAATGATAAATGGAATTGCGATTAATATTGTTTAAGGGCTAAAAATAAACCAAGCTTATAGATCTACAACATTATAATGTATGATTCTATCAAAGATTATAATTGTTGAATGAATAATCAATAAAAACTTTTAATTAGGCTTTATTCAGTGTGCTTAAATGGTATCTATTCTGAATACCTTTCATTGAGATCTTTCACCATCTGTGCCGTAATGTCGTAAGCGGTATCGGCATAGAATATCTGACCGCCACCAACCACGGATACAACATAACTATATCTTCTGTCCGCATTAATTTCCTTGAGATAATTAATGACTTTAAGGTGTAATTTTTCGTTGAACTCTCCGGTTTCATCAGCGAGTTGTGCAGCCAATTTTTCTTTTCGCTCCATAAAATCCTGTTCCATCTGCGCCAATCTTTTTTGTCCGGCTTCTAATTCATTACGGGTTAGATTTTGTGCATTGGCCTGAAGACGTTGAACTTCTTTTTGAAATGTGCTTTCCTTTCCTCGCAATTCATTTTGCATTTTTTCCTGCTTGGCTTTCAGTTCAGCTTCGTTTTTCTTAAAAAAATTCAGCTGACTCATCAAGCTATCCGACATAAAATACGCAATGGGTGCTTGTCCTCCGGAAGCATTGGTTCCGCTAGTCACTGGTGCAGCAACATTAGATGATTTAGATTGATTTCTATTTTGAAACAGAAGAAATGCTATGGCTATTAGAGACACCGCGTGAAGAATCCAGTTGATATTTTTCATTGAATGTATATTTAAAAAAAATTAGATTAAAATTCTGCGTTACCGGGAAATCTTGGAAATGGTATTACATCTCTAATATTGGTCATTCCGGTAATAAATAAGATGAGACGTTCGAATCCCAATCCAAATCCAGCATGTGGACAGGTTCCGAATCTTCGCGTATCGAGATACCAATACATTTCGTCAGCAGGAATGTGCATTTCTTTCATACGCGTTTCCAGTTTTTCCAATCGCTCTTCTCTCTGAGATCCACCGACGATCTCACCAATCCCCGGAAATAAAATATCCATCGCGGCTACCGTAGTTCCATCTTCATTCTGCCGCATATAGAAGGCTTTTATGTCTTTCGGATAATTGAAAAGTATTACCGGTTTTTTAAAATGTTTTTCGACCAGATAACGCTCGTGCTCGGATTGAAGATCAGCGCCCCAGTTTTCAATCGGATATTGGAATTTACCTTTTTTATTCGGAGTTGAATTCTTGAGAATGTCTATAGCTTCCGTGTAGGTAATTCTTTCGAAATTATTGTTTAGACAAAACTGAAGTTTTTCGATGAGCGTAAATTCATTTCTTTCCTGCTGCGGTTTTTGTTTTTGTTCTTCCGCTTCACGATCGTTGAGAAACTTCAAATCATCAGCACAATGATCCATGACGTATTGAATCACATACTTCAGCATATCTTCCGCCAGATCCATGTTGTCATTGATGTCATTAAAAGCAACTTCCGGTTCGATCATCCAGAATTCTGCCAGATGTCGTGGAGTGTTCGAATTCTCTGCTCGGAAGGTTGGCCCGAAAGTGTACACCTGCGAAAGCGCCATGGCAGCAAGTTCTGCTTCCAATTGTCCCGATACCGTTAGATTAGCAGGACGCGCAAAGAAATCCTTTTTAAAATCAATTTCCTTATTCTCGTTGCGCGGAATATTTTCGAGATTGAGTGTAGTAACTTTAAACATTTCACCAGCTCCTTCCGCATCCGATGCCGTTATGATGGGAGAATGCAGGTAATAAAATCCTCGTTTGTGAAAAAACTGATGGATCGCAAAGGCTGCAAAATGTCTGATTCTGAATATAGAACCAAAGGTGTTGGTTCTAAAACGCAGATGAGCGATATCTCTCAAAAATTCAAGACTATGTTTCTTCGGTTGCAGTGGAAATACCGCAGCGTCTGAATCACCCAGGATCTCCAGTTTAGTAACCGAAAGTTCTACCGATTGGCCCGCTCCCAGCGATGGATTCAAACGGCCAGTAGCTGCGATACAGGATCCAACGGTAATTCTCTTTAATAAGTCTTCTGGATATGATTCGAATTCAATGACCAGTTGAAGGTTATGTATGGTGGAGCCGTCGTTGACCGCAATAAAGCGATTGCTGCGAAAACTTCGCACCCAACCCTTGACGACACATTCTTGCCCGGTTCCCTGAGATTTTAATAAATCGCTGATTTTCAAACGCCTCACGTTCTGAATTTTGGCGCAAAGGTATGAATTGTTTTGGCAATAATTCTGTCTTAGGCCAGCTTTACAAGTTGTTAAGAATCAGGCTAAATATAGATATATCAAGACGATATGACTATCCCTGCAAGCGGCCGGCAATCTTTGATCCCAACCAGGCCATAGGAATATATGCTCCTACCAGGTCCAATACATCAAACCACAAAGGAGCCGGTATCATCCTAACTGCCATGATTCCACCAACCAAAAAGAATACGCCAATTACTATCGCTCCGCGCATCTTATTCTCGACGGCTAGATAATAGGCAATCGCGGCACCAACCAAAGTTCCCATAGCATGCGCCAGGAATGGCATCAAAAAATGTATCGGTTGATACTTATCGATGTTGGCAATAATGGTTTCTATCTTACTGGGATCAACGCCTTCGGGTGGTGGTATAAGAGCACCGCTGGCCATTATTATTCCCATATTGACCAAGCCACCGATGAATAGACCGGCGACCACGGCAATAATACTTCTGATCATTGGATTCATTTTGTTTTGATTTGTGGTAAAGGTAAGGATTTCTGAATTTTAAAAAAATATCGGGATGGTATGATATATTTATCATTATTAGACTAGACTTTGCGATTGTTATTGCAGAAAATAGATTTGTTGAATGAGCAAAAATTACTACATGGTTATCAATTCTTAGTCTGTGAAAAATAATGAGATAAAAATTGATTAAAAAAATCTTCCCATTCTGAAAATAAAAAAGATGCAACTCACCGTCAATAGGACAATAATAAGAAATCTAATCATCAATAATGTTAAATAGCCACTGTGAAAAATAAAGGCTAAATTTTTCGGCGTGTTATTTCAATATTATAATGCGTATTGATCCAATGACCCATCCCCCATTATCTTTGTCCAACAAATTCTATTCAGTAAAAAGAATACTTAAATGAACGAATACATGCTTTACATCCGAAATGCCAAAGACGCCAAACTCTCCTTGACAGAAGAACAACATCTCGCTTTCATTAAGCGCTGTCAAGTATACATTGGTAAGTTGCAAAGCGAAGGCAAACTAATCGCCGCACAACCGATCGTAAGGGAAGGCGTTGTGATTAAAAAATCAGCAGATCACTGGATAGAAACGGATATCACCGGAGATAGCGAGACGCAGGTCGGATATTATCATATCAAAGCAAAGGACCTTCCCGAAGCCATTCAAATGGCCAAAGAGAATCCTGAATTTGAATATGTTGCCTCCGCTAGCATCGAGGTGAGATCGATTAAAACTAAAGAAACTGAAACCGGATTTCTTTATCCAATAAATTAAAAATCTATGAATATTTTCTTTATCATTCTTCTGATCCTGGTAGGAATTGTTGCTCTGCTTCTAATTATAGCCCTCTTTCTGAAAAAAGATCATTACATCAATCGGCAAATCATCATCAATGCCCCAAGTCAGAAAGTATTTGATTTTCTAAGGCTACTCAAAAATCAAGACAAGTTTAATAAATGGGCCAAGGCCGATCCCAACAGAATATGGGAATACAAAGGCATTGATGGTACCGTCGGATTTATTATTTCCTGGAAGGGAAATAAAGATGCCGGTGAAGGGGAAAAGGAAATCATGAACATCATAGAAGGAAAGAAAATTGAAACGCAAATTCGTTTTGTAAAACCGGTAAAAACTTTTGCCAATGTAATCATGGAGACTGAAGCCATTGCTGAAAATCAAACCAAAGTAAACCTGATTAATTCCGGCACCTTGAATTATCCCATGAATATATTCATTCCCTTGTTAGAAAAAAACTTTCCCAAAGACATGGATAGTAGCTTGGCGACTTTAAAAGACTTACTGGAAAAGCATAATGCACAATAAGATTGAATCCTAAGAGCAGGTTCTGGAATTAATACTGGATGTGCTTAATGAATCTATGTTCAACTTATTAAGTTCATTACTTATAAAACTTTAATTCTTTTTTTAAAAATATAAATTAGAGTTTTATAGATTCTTCTTCTTTGGAAAACAATTTATAATTTAAACGTATTTTCGATAAGTGCTTGTCAAAATGTTTTAGAAATTGCTATTATAAAAGAGTAAGTTTTTTTACCTTTATTTGAAGATTATCGCTGACAATTAATTCTGCAATTGGATGTAAGATTTCTAAATTTTATTTTCAGCTATTCCAATTTTTTAGTGTAAAAAAGCATATCGAAGCATTTTTACAAATAATATAATAGTTAAACTTAAAATCTGACTAAATAATATAACTTATCTTATTAAACTGTTTCTTCAATAATGGTATAAATTATTTATCCTGGTTAGTTTCCAATTTTTAAATAAATTTGTAAATCGTTCCTTCATTTTTAAAAAATATAAATTATAATTATGTCACTAAGATTAAACGAAATTGCTCCGAATTTCACAGCAGAGACAACTCAGGGAAATATTAATTTTCATGATTGGTTGGGAGATAGTTGGGGGATTCTCTTTTCACATCCCAAAGACTTTACCCCTGTCTGCACAACAGAGTTAGGTTATATGGCAAAGCTGGGGCCTGAATTTGAAAAAAGAAATTGTAAAATTATTGGCTTGAGCGTAGATCCTGTAGAAAGTCATATAAGATGGGAAAAAGATATTGAAGAAACACAGGGTTATCCTGTAACTTATCCAATGATAGGAGATCCTAACCTTACCATAGCAAAGTTATACGATATGCTACCGGCCGATGAACCAGGGACTTCAGAAGGCAGAACAGCCATGACTAATCAAACGGTGCGTTCCATTTTTGTAATTGGACCAGATAAGAAAATAAAATTAATGTTAACTTATCCAATGACAACAGGTCGCAATTTCGATGAAATATTACGTGCTATTGATTCCATGCAATTGACCGCGGCGCATAGAGTTGCAACTCCTGTAAACTGGAATAATGGAGATGATGTTATTATTGTGTCAGCTGTTTCAGATGAAGAGGCAAAAGAAAAATTTCCTGAGGGTTGGAAAACGGTAAAACCCTATTTACGAATAGTTTCACAACCTGGAAAAATAAAGACCTAATCTTATCAAGAATTGGATTTTATAACGGAAGAGAATTTTTTACATCTAAGTTTGAAACTACATTTTGTATATCCAAAAATAGCTTCTATAAATTGACATTGATTTGATTCAATCAAGATTTGTACTTTGCATCATGTTTTGTGAAGGCAAACCTTTTTTCTACAATATCGGTCAAGGCTATGATTAGCTTATAAATATATGACCAGTTTATGTTAGTAATTGTCTGGTATTTTTTTTACAAATTCTTTATATCTTAAAATTTACCTTTGTTCAAAATAAATTGGCAACTTGAAACTTCCTGAATCAAGAAAGTATTCCCATTCAACTCAGCATCTTATCAGCATAGGCTTAATCCTGTTGGTTTCAGCCATCTGCTTTCTTACTATACACTTAATTGGTTACAGAGTGGTAGCCCTAATTTTAATGGTAACGGTTTCGTTGTTGGCAATGCTGTTTGACATAATGCCTGTTCTGATTGCTGCGGTATTAAGTGCCATAATTTGGAATTTCTTTTTCATACCACCGATTTACACTTTTCATATAGAAACGGCTGAAGATTTGCTGATGTTCTTTCTCTATTTTATCATTGCTTTAATCAATGCCGTGCTGACTTTCAAAATCCATGAAGCAGAAAAAAAAGCAAGGGGAAAGGAAGAAAAAGAAAACACTATTAAATTGTATAATACTTTACTTAATTCCCTTTCGCATGAATTAAGGACTCCTGTTTCCACTATCATCGGTGCCGTTGACACCTTAAAAGAAAACAAAAACAAACTTTCACCGAACCATCAGGATGAGTTGCTTTCCCAAATTGATTTGGCCAGCATGCGCCTGAACCGACAAATTGAAAATCTCTTAAACATGAGCCGCCTGGAAAGCGGTATGTTGAAACTAAATTTAGATTGGTGTGATGTCAATGAGTTAATTTTTTCAGTAGTTCAAAAACTTTCTTCAACAGACCACAAGCACAAAATCATTTTTAACCCGAACGAGGACCTGCCTTTATTCAAATTAGACCGTGGCCTGATCGAACAGGTCTTTCATAACATTATTTACAATGCTATTCAGTATACTCCCGAAAATTCAACCATTAAGATAGAAGCGGTACACCAATCCGATTGTTGTATAGTTACGATTGCCGATAACGGCAGGGGATTTCCTGAATCTGAAATTCAATTTGTCTTTGACAAATTCTACCGATTGCCACACACCATGCCGGGTGGTAGTGGTCTGGGCTTGAGTATTGCAAAAGGATTTACAGAAGCTCATAATGGAAAAATATTTCTGCAAAGCAATTATGAACAGGGATCAAAATTTTCTATCGTGATCCCTTCCGAATCTTCTTTTATCAATAATTTAAAAAATGAATAAGCCGACCATTCTCCTTATTGACGATGAACCGCAAATTCGAAAATTATTGGAAATTGCACTAGAAAGTAACGACTACAATGTTTGGCAGGCAGAAAACGGGAAGGAAGGAATTATTATGGCCGCTAACCATCCACCGGATTTAATTTTACTGGACATTGGATTACCGGATAAAAGCGGGCACGAAATATTAAAGGAGTTAAGGACATGGTATAATAAAGCCATCATTATTCTATCCGTACAGAATAATGAAGAGGATATTGTCAATGCATTAGATAACGGAGCAACCGATTACCTGACAAAACCTTTTCGCACGGCTGAATTACTGGCAAGAATTCGCTCAGGAATTCGCCGAAATAATATTGAAGGTAAAAATAGTATAATTGTATCCGGCAATTTACACATTGATTTAGCCGCAAGAACAGTAAAACGCAACGACGAATTAATAAAGCTTACCTCTACGGAATACCAATTACTTTTTCTTTTTGCTAAAAATGAAGGTAGGGTCTTAACACATCAATTCATCCTTAAAGAAATCTGGGGAGTTGGTTTTCAAAGCGACACGCAATATTTGAGAGTTTTTGTTGGAACAATACGTAAAAAAATTGAAGACAATCCTAACCAACCTACTCACATCATCACGGAGAGCGGAGTAGGATATCGTTTCCAATAACTCTTTTCTGAGAAGTTCTTTATAAAATCTTTATACCAACTCAATAACATTTTATACTTCACTTATACTCCTTAATACACTTTTGCATCGTGAAATTTTAACACGATGGAAAAAGCAAAAAACGGTATCAATAAAAAGATTACTGCTGCCAGTTTACTAGTAGCACTTGGAATAATTTATGGTGATATTGGCACAAGTCCCTTGTATGCTTTACGAGCTGTAATTGGAGACAGACCGATAGACGAAGCGCTAGTATACGGAGGGGTGAGTTGCATTTTTTGGACATTGGTTTTTCAAACTACTATAAAATATATTTGGCTCACCCTTAAAGCCGACAATCAAGGCGAAGGGGGTATTTTTTCATTATATGCTTTGGTCCGTAGATATGGTAAAAAATTAGTTATCCCAACAATACTTGGTGCCACTGCATTATTAGCCGATGGTATTATTACACCACCCATTTCAGTAGCATCAGCCATTGAAGGATTAGGAATGTTAAATGGCCTGGAAACAACTGTTGTAGCTGGCAATAATTTAACAATAGGAATAGTGATTATTATTTTATCAGGCTTATTCTTCTTTCAACGATTTGGTACACAAACCATCGGCAAACTTTTTGGACCAATAATGACTATTTGGTTCAGCATGATCTTAATCGTTGGGTTTTATCAGGTGTTGCATTTTCCAAATGTGATAGAAGCACTTAACCCATACTATGCTTATGATTTGCTTACAAATTATCCAAAGGGATTTTGGTTGTTGGGAGCGGTATTTCTTTGCACCACAGGTGCAGAAGCGCTGTATTCCGATCTGGGACATTGTGGAATTAAAAACATTCGCATCACCTGGATTTTTGTAAAGATAAGTTTGGTACTATGCTATTTGGGACAAGCGGCATGGCTGATGCATCAAGGCGAAGCCAATTTAAACGGAAGAAACCCATTCTTTGAAATGATGCCGCAATGGTTTTTACTACCAAGTATCATCATTGCCACGGTCGCCACCATTATTGCATCTCAAGCTTTAATCAGCGGAAGTTTTACGCTCATCAGCGAAGCGATGAATTTGAATTTTTATCCCAGAGTAACGGTAAGACAGCCCACTGAACTGAAAGGACAAATATATATCCCAAGCATCAACACGATTCTTTGGTTTGGTTGTATACTGATGATACTTTACTTCCGTGAATCAGGACATATGGAAGCGGCTTATGGTTTTAGCATTACCATAGCTATGATGATGACTACCCTTTTGTTGAGTTATTTTCTAATCTACAAACTGAAGTGGAATAAAATCTATGTGTATATCATATTGATTCTGTTTAGCACTATTGAGTTTTCGTTTTTCATTGCCAATGTGGTAAAAATAAAAGAACGATGGATGTTTCTGTTTTTTGAATTTTTCATTTTCACCACGATGTATGTTTGGTATTACGCCAGAAAAATAAACAACCGATACACCAAGTTTATTGACTTGGGTAAATATGTTCCCCAAATAAAAGAATTAAGTGAAGACGATAGCATTCCCAAATTCTCAACCCACTTAATATATCTCACTAAAGCCAACGCGCGACATCAGATAGAAGAAAAAATTATTAAATCAATTTTTTCCAAGAAACCAAAAAGAGCAGATGTATATTGGTTTGTTCATATTCATCGCACCGAAGAACCTTATACTTTGACATATGATGTTTCTGAATTGGTGGACGATAAAGTGATCAAAGTAAACATCAATGTCGGATTTCGAATTCAACCACGAACAGAATTGTATTTCAAAAAAATTGTATCGGAGTTAGTCTCCAATCGAGAGTTGAACTTACATATTAGACCTGACGGTAGTACTAAATACAATGCTGAACCCGATTTCAAATTCATTGTCATTGAAAAATTCCTATCTGTTGAAAATGAATTTACACTTCGCGATGGATTGTTGCTTAATTCTTACTTCTTGTTAAAACGGCTTGGACAAAGAGATGAGAAAGCCTTTGGACTGGACAAGAGTGATGTACAAGTGGAGCATGTACCATTGGTGTATCAGCATGTAAATACTATAAACCTAACAAGAGAACATAAATAAATTCAAAATTTAAATTTAATAAAATGAAATACTTTATAAAATCAATTATCGCTTTTACCATTATCGGCGTGCAACTAGCGAGCAGCAGTTCTGCTTCAGCTCAACAAAAAGGTGAACCTTTTGATGGCATTGATCAGTCCTGGCACAACGGAAGCGACCGCAGAGATTCTTCGGTGTTTAAAAATATGAAATATTTTACGCCAAGTATATTAATGGATGTAAACTATACTCAATCTTCCAACCATCCGAATGATAATACGGTTGTAGGTTCAACGGTATTAGCCAGAAACAATGAAATACAACTTTCGGCATTGCATTTTGGTGGTGACTTTAACTATAAAGGTGCCAGAGCAAGATTTATGACACAATTTGGTACCCGTTCCATTGTTGTGCCCCGAAATGATGTAAGTCCTTATCGGGGACAATATCAACTGGCTAATGCGTACCGTTATTTAAGTGAAGCGTATGCCGGTTACCATTTCAACAAATGGTATGGAGTAAATGTGGATGCGGGAATGTTTATGTCATACATTGGTTTGAACTCTTACTATCAGCCTGAAAATTGGGAATATCAGGCCTCTTTTACTTCCGATAATACCCCTTGGTTCTTTAATGGTGTGAGAGTCCAAATTCACGCAACCAAAAATTTAAAAATTGAACCATGGATAATTAATGGCTGGCAGAGTTATGGCAGATTTAATTCAATGCCTGGTTTTGGTGGAAATATTACCTGGATGCCAAACAGCAATTTAAAATTACTTTCAAATGATTATTACGGAACAGATGCAGCAGGTATTCCAAAGCGAAAACGTTTTCACTCGGACAACAGTTTGTTGCTGCGTTATTACAACAATCCTGAATCAAAAGGAATTAGCAGAGTAGCTTTTTCCTTAACAAGCGATTTTGGTTTTGAAAAAGGAGGAGGAGTAAATGGATTTACAGATGGAGATTCCACACAAGGACCGGCACAATACTTTGTTAGTACCATGTTTTACCATCGCATTTGGTTTGCAAAAAACAAAATTGCCTGGACTATAGGTGGAGGATGGATGACAAATCCCGGCCGATATTTAGTTCTCTATCCAACAGGTCAAGCTAGTCCTTTACCGAATTCAAATAATCCGACTCAATCTGAAGGAGCATTCCCATTTAGTGCAAACGTTGGCGACCAATTTAAAGCTTGGGACATGTCAACAAACATTGACTGGATGCCTAATCAAAGTATTACTTTCCGTCTTGAATTTGTACACCGTGAATCCAGTGTGCCATACTTTGCAGGTGCAGGAGGAGTGACCTCACCATCAGGATATGCCACGACACCACTTGAACCAAATTGGAGACCAGATTTAGTAAAAAGTGAAAACCGATTCATTTTAGCCATACTGTTTCGTATGTAAATAGAGAAGATTCAAAAAGAATTACAATTCAAAATTTCTTCCCTATAAAGAAATATAAAGGCCTATACTTCTAAGCCCAAAAGAGACAATAATAAATTTGGCGACCAGTCTGCTAGAATCGACTGTGAAGAGAAAATATATTTATTACAATATTTACCGGAAAGGATGGTTCAGGGTATCCAATATTAGTAATTCAGGATTAAAATAGAATACTTTTAAAACCAATCCAAGGTTTAGTTCTGGCAAGTTATTAAATCAATTGCGAAGGCATTTAATATAAAGTTATTTTTTCCAATTAACATATTGTATAATTTTTACCTTTAAGCACTGAATGATTTTAATATAGATAGTACAATAAAAAGTAATTGCGACAAGCGAAGTCATAACTTTTGTGCAGAAAAATATATTTCAAATTATCGCCGGATTCGGAAAATTATTTGGACTTGTAAAAGTAAGAATGAAATAAATTAAACTATTTCAAAAGATATTTGTCGAACGAATTGTCTTGAAAAATCTTTATCAAAATTCCGCAAGAATACATTCTAATTTTATCCTTTTTCTTTATATTCTGTAATGAGTGAAAAAATGTAAACAAGTGGATTTAACTAAAACAGAATGTCCTTTTTAATATTCTTTCAAAACCTTTTACGATAAATATTTTCGTGAACTATAATTATAAACTCATACTTTTTATCCTAAAATAAATAACCGTTGTCTGCTTCTAATTTTGATGGTATTTGTTCGCCCAACATTTCTTTAAGATCGCGTTCAATGGTATTGCACATCGAGCTCATAGGAATGTCCGATATATGATTCTCAAATGGATTCTCATTGATTTCTCCAACTCTATTCATTACTGCAAAAACAAAACAAATGATAAAACTTATAGGAATGACTAAAATTGGAATATTCATTTTGCTAAAATCACCGACTAAACAAATAGGCAATACAAAAATAAAAACATACAAAAATAACTTCGTAAAGTATTGATAATTCATTGGCAAAGGAGTATTTTTAATACGCTCACAGGCACCTTGCCAGTTGTTAAAACTAGCTAGGTTTGGCTCCATACTGATGTTATCAAATGCTCCAAGCATTTCTTTTTGCATCGCTTGCCTTATTCTCAAGCCCTGCTTGTGTAATATTATATTAGGACGATTTTGCTTTTGCTTGATTTCTTCAAATTCCTTATCGGATAATAAGTGTTGAAATTCCTGCCAATTATTCTGTCTTCTCAAATGCAACCTTAGGCAATGGGCAAATGCAATTTGTCTGTCAATCATTTCTTTCTTGAAGAAGCTGGCTTCTTGATGGTTTAATTTTCCTATCGCCACTGCATTATCCACATTGGCAATAATTTGTCTTGCAAAAATCCGGCTATTGTTGATTATTCCACCCCAAACTGTTCTTGCCTCCCACCAACGCGCATAACTGCTTTGATTTCTAAAAGCTATAAATATCGCTAAGGCTGAACCTAATATGGCAGCGATCGAAAAAGGCAAAGCGATTTCTATGATTTTATAGGTTTGCAAAACATAAATAATCGTCGCTATCGCAACCGTTGTCAGTGTTTCCTTTCGAACATTCCAAAACACTTTTCGCAAATCAAAATTCCTTTTTACTATCATGACTTAAAATTCATATCTTAAAAATCCCCCTAGATTTTTGGTTGTAGTAAAACTTGCTCTACCCGATTGAGACCAATCTAAACCAGCACCAAACTGAAATTCTTTTATTTTTAAACCCAAACGAAATCGCTGTGTAAATGAAAAAGTATTTTGTTCTACTGTTGGAAAGGCATTTACAAATTCAATTTGTGAAAATAAATTAAGCTTATGACTTAACATTGGTGTATATCTTCCCAAAAAGAAAAAATCAATGTTCGGATCTCTTAATACTTCAGTTACTATCCAGCTAAAAATGGTGTAATCCTTTTTAACTTTTGCAAACTGTACACCAACTTTAGGATAAACACCTCTGTTCAAAATACTTGCTACCACAACAGGTGCAATGCCTTTCAACTTTTCATGATTATAGCTAAAGGCTTCGGTAAATCCAAATTGTGGCAGATTGCTTGTTTTCGTCATGGTGTAATCAATACTTGAACGGTTTCGGTTAAAGAATAAGAATCTTGAATTTTGTCTTTCATTGTTTTTAATAAACTTGAAAAACATAATATCAACCGTAAGTTTCTTATGCCCGGCAAAAACTTCCACTGGAATTTGAGCAATGGCAATACTTCTTGAAAGCAGTATTGCCATTACTATAAACACCTTGATCTTTAATTTCATTATTTATTAAGCGCTTCAACAACTAATTCCGCAGCAGCAGCACCGCTATTTTGTTGTTGTCCAGTAATCAGGTTACCATCTGCAATTGCATAGCTGCTAAAAGGAGCTGCTACTTTAAATGTTGTACCGGCTATTTTCCTTGCTTCATCTTCAATACGATAAGGTTGAATTTTCATGCCGACTGCCTTATCTGCGAATTCTTCTTCAGCATCAGCAAAACCAGTCCATGTTTTTCCTTTAACCAATAATTCGCCATTAGACATTTTTGCATCTAACAATAAAGTTGTTGAATGACAAACTGCTGCACTTGGTTTTCCGGCCTCATAAAAAGATACAAATAACTTTTCTAAATCTTTATTGCCTTTGAAAGTGTACATTGGACCTTGACCACCTACCAAGAATATGGCATCGTAGTCATAAGCTTTTACTTCTGTTATTTTTTTTGTATTGGCTAATCTATCGTTGAACGATTTTTGTTGCATGTACCCCAATGAAATTACATCATTCGCTGAATAACCACTTGCATCTGTTGGGTTAGAATATCCGTCCATCTCGAGTTTTCCACCTTCGGTTGAAACCAACTCTACATCATAACCGGCTTCTTGAAAAACTCGTAATGGATGCGTTAATTCGGCAGCCCAAAAACCAATGGGCCAACCTGTCTGCTTGCTTACTGTTGGTGAACTGGCCACCATTAATATTTTACCCTTTGAAGGTGCTTCATGAAAATGCACATAGCTGTTTAGTTCTTTTACCATAATTTAAAATTTTATGCTGCAAATATTCAAACTATACAGATCTTTGCAGTCTGTACTACTAAAAAGTGCGATACATACTTTTTGGTAAGTAATAATAAAATCAATAGTTTCAGACCATGCCAGACTTTCTATACAAAGGAAAAATTTACTATAATCCAGTACAATTAGTAATGGAACAGATCGGCGGAACTTGGAAAGCACCCATTTTGTGGAGACTTAAAGATCAAGTAATGCGTTATAGTGAATTACGAAAAGACATACCCCACATTTCAGATAAAATGCTCACCACTCAATTGAGAGAATTGGAAGATGACGGCTACATAGATCGAAAAGTTTATGCAGTAGTGCCCCCTAAGACCGAATATAGTCTAACCCCACAGGGCAAAGAGATCATCGATCTCATAACTACCATCAGAAACTACGGACTTAAAATGATAGAAAAACAAAAAAAATAAGTATTCAAACATAATAATAATTTTAACTAAGTAAAATTTGACTATTAGTATTTCTATTCATCAAAAAGTGCTTCAGTAACAAAACTTAATAAGTAACGAATAGTAAAATTATTTTCGGATGAAAAAAGTCAAGCTTCGGTATTTCTTTTTGTTCTTGATTCTTTTGTTAGGTTCAGTTAGAGTATCCAAATTATTTGGTCAAAATCCTAACTACGAGATCTTTGCTATTAAGTTTGCTGAACGCACACTTAAAACACCCTTATCCGATATTGCGGTCGGTGCGACGGATGACGATAGCTTAAATGTTGTCTTTATGTATTGGTTGCTGAAAGGAAATAATGGAAAAATTATTTTAATCGATGCAGGATTCACAGATGACATGACTATTAATCCAAAATTTATTACGTGGTCACCGCCAGAAAAAATGCTGGCTAAAATTAATATCAAACCAGAAGAAGTTACAGATATCATTCTTACTCATCCACACTGGGACCATATGGGCGGAATCAGTCTTTATCCGAATGCTCAGGTTTGGATGCAAAGAGAAGATTACAATTATTTTGTCAATGATGCATGGCAAGCAGGGGGAAATAATGCTGGCTTTAATAAAAGCGATGTGATTAAATTAGTTCAGAAGAATCTGGATAGTAAGCTTACCTTGGTCCATGGTGACAACATCGAAATCCTTCCGGGGATAAAAGTATTCATTGGTTCAAAACATACTTTCGAATCACAATATGTTTTAGTCAACTCTGATTCCAATCCGGTAATCATTGCTTCGGACAACGCTTGGTTCTATTATAACCTCATTAGTCTGTTACCTATTCCCTTTACCTTTGATTCAAAAGCATATTCCGAAAATCTACAAAGAATGAAAACCATGGTAAGTAATATGGACCTGATCATACCAGGCCATGATCCCTTGGTTTTTTCCAAATTCCCAAAAGTGACTGATGACGTGGTTAAAATAAAATGGTGGCATAGTAAAAATGTCATTATTTAATTGAAGTTCTTTAATAATACTTTCGCCTAACTTATTTCAATTGAATTAAGTTAACATTTATTCCTTTACTGTTTTTAATGGAGCATTATAATATAGTCAATGTAAAGTGATTTGATTTAGATCATTACTTCAAAGTGTATAATTTTTTATTTAGACTAGATCATGATTGAAAAATAGTCTAAACAACAAATTAAAAACTCAACCTGTAATTAATGACCGGCAGAAATCCTAACTGATATTCTGTTCTCACTAATCCGCTTACTGGATCGTATACCCTTGCCAAAGGATTTGGATTGGCCAATGGAAACCAATCGCATTCTATATTTGGAATCTCTTGTTGTGGTTTTCGCCGGATTGGAATGATGTTCATCAAATCTATGATGAATTCATGCGTTAATTTACTGGTGTTGTATTTATATCCGAGGCGAAGATCTGTGCGGAAGTAATCCGGAAATTGTTGACTGTAAGCCAGACTATCTACAATGATTGTCCTGGATGCAGAAGCAGAAGCCAAGGGATCTATAGGAGAATATCTTCTTCCACCGGCATACGCCGTGCGTATACCAGTCGTAAAAGTGCTGCGACTGCTCCATTTAAAATCTTTGCCGGCAACAAAGTTCATAATGAAATTGCCATTATAATCCGTGTTGCGAAGAATGCCATCGCTACCTGTATATTTGGAATCGTAGATTGAAAGAGTATATAGATAGTAGTATCCTCTCTGATAATTTCGTTCCAATGTAAATTCAATTCCAAAATTATTTCCAATGCCATGGTTGGAAAGAATTCCGGGATAAGAAAACTTAAAGTCAAGGCCCTGATTAACCATAGACCACGATGATTGCTTTTGTTCCACGGGAATATTATATAGGTGTTGTAGATAACCTTCAATAGTGAACCTCACCCGTTCCGTTAAAATGAAATCATAAGCAGCAGATAAATGAATACTTCTGGAAGGGCCAAGGTGTAAATTGGGCATTTCTGATTTTCCGTCAGGTATCATCTGATAATAAAAATATGTGGGCTGGAGTTGACTGTGAATTCCGACTCCCACCCGTATTGAACGACTGCGGTCTATGTTCCAGCTTAATCCAGCTCTAGGGTCAATACTTAAAGTTTTTCCCAGACTGAAATACAAAGCATTGATTCCGGCGGCAACGGAAAGATTTTTATTAAAACGATGTTTCCATTGTGTAAAAGCTTTAACTAAGACCAAATGATCTTTGATATTTTCTTTCTGCACTCCAATTAAAGTATCCAGTAAATTAATCCTTTGCCATTCTGCATTTACACCAAATTTTAAAGCATTGCGTGAACCTAACCTTAATCCCGAATTAATCATTACTCCTGGATTCAATTGTGACAGATCAGCAAATTTTTCCCTTCTTTTAGTTATTATATTTTGAGCACTGTCGCGAAAAATCCTGATCCTATCACTAAACATGCCGGCATAGGTAGCATAAATTCCTGCCTTGATATTTAAGTTTTTGGCCGGATTAGTTTGATAAATGATACCCGATGCTCCCATTTTGGTTTTAAAATCTACATCTTGTCCGTGATCTTGATAAGAAAAAGAACAAGGGTCACGTCTTTGCTCTTCAAAGAATACATTGCTTTTTCCTCCAATTCCAAAAAGTTTGAGGTTCCCTCCTGTTTTTAGCGGGAACTCTAATTTAAAAGAAGCATCGCTGTATTTTGGAATAGCATCGATACCAAAGTTTCTGGCATAGGATAGTCCTGAAGAACTGGACAATCGCGAGATAAGTCCCAGAGTGCTTTCTCGCAAAGAAAATAAATAGGTCCAGCCTTTGTTTTTATTTATAGGACCTTCCATCATAACTTCTGAAAAAATGCTCCCTCCAGCTATAGAAAACTCATGTGATTTGTCATTTCCTTTTTTCATTCGAAGATCAAAAACTCCAGTCAATGCATTGCCGTATTCGGATGGCATAGTACCTGTGTAAAAATCTGATCTTTCGAGCATTTTATTGTTGAGCAGATTGACACCTCCTCCTGAAGTTCCCGTGATGGCATAATGATTTGGATTGGGAAGATCTATGTCTTCAATTCTCCATCCCAGAGAAAATGGAGAATTACCTCTTATGATAATATCATTTCGCGAGTCATCAGCCCCACGAACGCCGGCAAAGTTGGCAACCATCCTGGCTGGATCGTCCCGACTTCCGGGATAACGAGAAGCTTCCTCGGCATCAAAAGTTCTGACCCCTGCCGTTGCCATTTCATTCATTGGGGTTGGAAGTTTGAAAGCAGAACTAAAATGACCTTCCGTTGAGGTTTCTTCAAGTCCGATTCTAAGTATAGTTTCATGACCGGAATTGACAATAATATTGTCAATATTGATTTCTTGGTATCCGGGACTAACGACTTTGAGTTTGTGTCTGCCAAGAGGAATTTTTTGAAATTTAAAATCACCCGACAGATTAATAGAAGTTACGCCCAGAATACCAGTGTCACTTTGAAGTAGAACCAAGCCTTCTGAAATTGGCAATGCTATTGATTTATCATAAATATTTCCTCGAACGGTCTGTGTAATTGAGCTCGGAGTGAGATTGGATTCTAATATCTGTCGAAGAAAATATTCATAAACAGAAACTCCTTTTACTAAAGACTCAATTCCGATTCGCTCATTAAAATTATGTATACTAGCTATTAATGGTCTAGGCAAATAAATAGGTAGGATTCCAAAACATGCAAGTCCATGCGACCTAAAATAATTGCTGTCATCGGTAGCAGGAAAAAGTATTGGAACCACCGCAGCTTCAGGATAGATTTGCAAGATAGCTTTCTTAAGCATGTGATAAAATATATCCGGATTGGAATCATCGGCCCCTCGGGTTTCATTGAGGATCTCAACTTGCAATCCGGGTAGTTTCATGATCCTGTGTAAGTTATTGATAAACTCCTCGGTTCGGGTTTCCGGTAGTAGCCGGCAATCCAAAATTGCCTCCACCGATTGAGGAACCATATTATTACTTCCTTCCGGATTATTTAGTTTGGTCAGATTGATGGTATTGGTTAAGATAGCTTGAATAACGGGTTCTTTGCGAAGCCCCTTCTGTGCCAAATTTTTAAAGAATCCGAGATGACGAAGTGCGAAGCCTTTAAATCCATATTCATTTTCACCGATTCCGCTAAACATAATCCGTGACGAAGAACTCAGTACCAGTGGTTTTTTTCGCTGAATTAAACGATTGAGTCCATCAATCATCATCTGGTTGACATTCTGATCTGTAGGTACAGAACCGTGTCCAACGCCAGAAGAATGTAATTTAAGTTTTAACCACAAGCTCCTCTTGTTATTGATAGCAACTCCAAATACAGGTCTTGATAAATTTGAACTAAGTATACTGTCCATTCCTGTGCCTCCTTCTCCGAGAAGTACAAGCGGATTGAGCATGTCTATAAATGTATCCGCCACAATCATAGCACCTGATTTGCCGCCAACTTCTTCCCCTGAAACACAAACCAAACTTACATTGAAGGGAAGATTTCGTTGTGCAGCCATTGGAACAAACTTACGAAGTGCTTCTAACTGCATGACACCCATGCCTTTGTTGTCGATAGATCCTCTGCCCCAAACTTCTCCTGATGATACCTTGCCACTAAAGGGTTCATAAATCCATTCTTCAAGTTTTCCTGGATCTACCACATCAATGTGATTGAGCAATAAAATATTCGGTTTGCGATCAGTAAGCGGGTAAAGTGAGGCCACAAAATTGAATTTACCAGAATCTCGAGTCAAGACATGGACGAATAATCCTGCTTTTTCACACTCCTGAGCAAAAAATTCACCAGCTTGATTTTCGTAACCGGAAACGGAAGGTATAGAAACATAACGAGAGAGTAAATCTGCCACATTGGGTGTGGAAGAATTCTGTCCATATGAAAACTGGCATTCAAAGATATTGATCAATAGAACCATATAAAAAGCTAAGCTTACGGGTATAAGTCTCTTTATATGGTTGAATACTTCCATAGTGCTCCAAAGATAATAAAGCTAAGCCTCGATAGACAGAATATTATGCAATAATTATAGGAATTATTAGTTGCAAGGACTGATTATCTGCATAAAGTCCAATTAAAATCTTTAAATTCTGCTGTTATTATTATATATAAAGAAATGAGTTTCACTGATGTTGAAGAGCATTGAATATGGAAAATATTATTTAATGTTGTATATATATCAACAGTGCGAAAAAGACACTAAAAAAACCAAAAGACTATGGATGTCCATGAAAGCTTAAGCTCGATTTATTAAAATGCATTTAAATCTATTTAAGAAGTTTTAATCTTAAGCAATCTTTGTCCAATCAAATACACAACAACTCTAAAAAAATCAAATGGGTTTGTATGATCTATTTCAAAATTTCAGAAATAAAAATTTATGCGTAAAATCACTTCAGAACAAGCTGCATATTTTTAACTTTATAGGTTGATATGGTTAAAGACTCTGCTTCAAAAAAATATTTTAAGTCTATTATTCTGAATGTGAAATTTCACCTTTCTGATTTAATTCGATTAACGGTAATTTGGATGATAGGTCTTATTATTCAACCTTCCTATGCCGGTGTGCTGCCCGCTAACCCACTCAACTATATACAACAAATCGGATTATTACAAGCTGGTGACACATTAATGCTAGAGTCGGGAACCTATACCAATAACTTAAAATTAAATAAGCTCAACGGCAAACCAGGTCAGCCCATCACGATTTTAGGAAATGGAATTACAACAATATTTACTGCGAATGCCTGTTGCAACACAGTTAGTTTAACCCAATGTTCGTATTTAGTATTAAGCCGATTTTTATTGGATGGACAAAACAAATTTGTAGATGCTGTAAAGGCTGAAGGAACCAACGGAAACTGGACCCATCATATTACTATTGAATACATTACCATCATTGGCTATGGAGTAGATCAACAAGCTATTGGTATCAGCACCAAATGTCCATCCTGGAACTGGATCATCCGAAAGAATAAAATTATGGGCGCAGGAACAGGAATCTACCTGGGCAATTCGGATGGTACAATGCCATTTGTGAATGGATTGATTGAGTATAATTTTATCTCCGGAACTGTGGGATATAACATGCAAATTAAACATCAGCTAAACGGAACCCGGGATGTCTTTCCAGAGACTATGATAGATGCTCATACGACTATACGCTATAATGTTTTCAGCAAGGATTCCAATTCATCGAATGGAAGTAACGCCAGGCCAAATCTTCTGACAGGAGGTTTCCCCACATTAGGCTGGGGATCAAAAGACTACTATGAAATTTACGGAAATTTTTTTTACAATAATCCTGTTGAAGCATTGTATCAAGGTACCGGTAACGTTATAATATATGCCAATATATTCGTCAATCATTATGATCCGGGAGGGTTTAGAGCGGTTTACTTTACTCCACAAAATGGAGTTAACCCGCAAAACATTCAATTCTTTCATAACACCATATGGTCTAACAATTCTGCCGGTGGGGTAAGACTGAATAATCCAGCTGCTGCTTTTACACAATACTGCTATGGCAACGCTGTATTTTCAGCAAATCCTATTAGCAATTTTGTGAATGAATTTGACAATACAAAAGAAAGTTATAATCGTGCATCACTGTATTTTTTAAATGCCACTACCAGTCTGGACCAATTGGATCTTTATCCTCGTATAAATCAACTGAACGGTTCTGTCATTACGGATACCTTAGCCCGTTTATTTAGTTTTTACAATAAGGACTTCAACCGCAATTCCTTTGATTGGAGATTCCGTGGAGCATACTCCGGTTGTTGCGTTAACCCAGGTTGGAAAATTCAATTGGATACTATCGCAGAACCCTTAGACTTAATAAACTCATTAGATGATTTTCATGATACTCAATATAAAGTTCAAATATGGCCTAATCCTTTCAATCATCAATTATTCATTAGTAGTCCTACCACTTGTCCATATCAACTAATTGATTTGAACGGTACGATAGTAAGTTCCGGAAATTTAAAGGAAGGAACCAATGAAGTAATTATCGTTCATAGTAATGAAGGAACTCTTTTACTAAAAATACTTAACAAAGAACATGTCATAACACAAAAGCTCATTCAATGGAAATAGAAATTTTTTTATCCTAATTAGGAATTCTTATTTCTCAGCCAACTAATTCTTACTAATCCTAAATTCGACTGACTTTAAAAACACCCAGACTCTTCTCATTTTTTTGCAGATGAATAAAATATATTCCTGAAGCCAACCCTGATAAATCTATAGATTTCTTATTCAGAACATTTTCTACGCTCATTAACATTCCAAATTCATTTATGACTATGATTCGGTTAATATCCAAATCTGAAGAAATAAACACTTCGTCTTGCGTTGGATTTGGAAATATTTTGATTTCCTGAATTGTTGAATTAACTACAGCATTCGCTTCGATGCCCTTTACTTTAATATTTATAACAGCATCTTTTATGCATTGATTCTTATTCTTAGCGCTGACATGAATGGATAATATACTGTCTTTAATCTGTCTAAGGCCTTGCTTGAGGATCAATTGATTCCCTTGAATATCCAATAACTCATTGTGCCGGCCCAGAGAATCATCTACAAAAGTAAAACTTGCTGTTAAAGTATCGTTGTTCAGGTTTCTTAAGTAAAGCGATCCAATCTTTGTTCCAACAAGCATTTCCGGATGAACTTCAAGCTGATCTAATACTAAATCTTTCAACGGGCTTTCAATCTGAAATATAAAAGGATTGAAAATGCTTCCAACAATTTTGTTATCAGCAAATATCATTGTTTCATTAGCATTATATATACTATCCTCCGAGGCATCATAGATTCTGAATTGAATCTTATGCCCTGAATACAATGTATCATACACCGTCAAGAAGCAATAGAATCTTCCCTGATCCAAGACATCAAACTTTCCAACTCCTCTTAACTGCCCGTCAACAAAGGCAGCGAGTAAATCTCTTTCATCTGTTATATAATCGCAGGTTAAGGCTGCTATACTCGTGACCGTCATATTATACTCAAATTCACTTGGATTGATTTTCCAATCAGGTTGAGCCACCAATTCTGACATTAATACCAGATGATAGAATACTAGGAGATAAAATAAAACAATTAATTTGTTCGCTAAAAACTTAAATTTATTTTTCATCGCAAAGTCTTTAAGGATTAATACAACATAGAACTTGAATTATGCTTTCAATTATCACTGATAATTTAATGTGATTTGATCAACTTTTGAGTAAATACTTTTCCATGTGAATACAATTCAATAAAGTACAGTGATGGCGTTAAGTTAAGACTTCCTAAAGGTAGACGAGCCGATTGATTTCCTTCCTGAACTTCAAGCTCTTTTACAAAAATCGTCTTCCCTAATCCATCCATTAGTCTTATCTGTGCTTTAGGATCATTTTGTGTAGCTTTATAATAAGCTGTAACATCATTAGAAAAAACAATTGGTACTACTTCAAATTTTTCTTGTGCTTCTTGATTGTAAATCTCCTTACAGAATTCTGATCTTAAATCAATTTGATAAGGTTGATCGAAGGATCCCATTTCTGCATTTGGCTTTCCTATAATCGAACTTCTCAAATCATATATTTTGTTACCCTTCTTGTCGATCAGAAATGCCGTTAAAGTATCTTCAAGATCTACCGCTAGGGTTAAGAAACAGTATGGCACACCTTCTAAAACCTGTACAGGATATTTTCCTCTCCAGTTACCATTGCGATCTTTATAACCAATTCCATAATTTTCAGAACTGAGGTCCAATGCACATGGATCCTCAACCTGTGCAATGATGGTCATGTTGGATTGATAATTCTGATGCTGTGTTTTCCAATATGGATCTAACTCTGTTCTGGTGGATAAATTTTTTGCACTTTCAAACATACCTGCCACTGGCCAGGTAAATGATTTTGTTCCAGTAGCAAGAGACTTATACATATATCCTTCTCCTGGAATCAGCGTCTTCAGACTTCCAATCCAACCCTGACTCGTTCCACCGTAGATGGAGAAACTATATTTACTCTTGAGAACATCTCCAACCGCAGGAGTTAATCCTGCTAATGCGGAATTAATTTCCTGATTTCGTATGGATACATAACCTATCCAATTCCAATTGTTGACCAAATTAATTTTCTTATTCGCTGGATTCGCAACGGTTCCTCTTAAAATAAGAGTATCAAAGCTTGTCTTTTTCATTTTATATAGATATAGCGGAGAAAGACTATTGAAAGCTGAACCAATCCAATTATTACCGTTATAAGAAATAAAACCTACATCTCTTTTTATTTGTACGGATGTATCTGCAATACAGGCTAATTTTGCTTTTAGACTTGTATCTCCATAGGTAGGTGTATCCAAGAAAAAGGATACCCAATTCCATCCCGAATAAACAGGAATTTCATAGGATACTACACTGGAAGCTTCAAATACGACCGGAGCACTAACCGTACCTTTTATATCATTACTAATAAAAGTATAAGTCGTCGGAAATACATCGCTATAAATTTTTCCAGAACTGGCATCCCAGATTTTAAAACTAATGAATTCATCACTTGAATTATGGTGTACCGTTAGAAATATACGATAAGCATCAATTTTAGCTACATATTCCAGATTAGCCACTCCACGAACTTCCTGACCAATGAAAGCTGCAATCTTATCTCTTACGTCGGTAGAAAATAATCCGTTAATTTTTAAGATTCCAACAAAACTCATGTTGTTTTCAAACTGTGTTTTATTGACTTTCCAATCTGGTTCTTTGGCGTTGACCTTAAGATCAAGTATAAGTTTTTCTTTAAAGTTAAAATCAGTCAACAAGCCAAGATTTACATTATACTGTCCAAGATTGATGCCTGGATCTACACTAAAACTAATATTTATAACACTATTAGGTGCAATTACACCAGTGGATGGTGTTACCATTAACCAGGATGGAATATCTGTAATATTAAATTTCTTGGCTGCGCCTCCCCGATTGTATATGGATGTTTCAAAATTCAAGGATTCTCCCTTAAACATAGAAAACTTATACATTTCTTCCTGCCATACAATTTGATTCTTATCAACATAAGCAATCCATGTCTTTGGAGCTTGCATTATATTTCCATGAAGATCTTTTATACCTTTCACCGTTACATCCAGCGTTACGTTTTCGATTAAATCCGGAGATGAAGTTGGCGTTAGAATAATCTGATCATTGTTGACAGAGTAATTAAAATCAATACTTTGAACAGGTCTTTGCAATTTGATCGTTGGTGTATTCGATGAAAGAGTGGCAGTACTAATTATTGTTGAATCTACCGTTAAGCTCTGATCGTTGAAGGTTCCAGTGAGAATTTTAATACCCGTAAGATCTACAGAGTAAGACTCAAATGGAAGATACAACATTAATCCCAATTCGTCTCCCATCATTCTATTGACCCTATCTCTATTCAACTGCTCATAAGTTCTCGCCAAAGACCAGAATCTGAATTCATCCATTAGGCCACCATAAAATTTACTCAGACTATCTGTTGGTCCATTGATAAAACCACGCGCACCCAGGAACATGGCAGCTCCACCAAGTTGTCTCACTTCATCAGATGGCATGGACGATTCAAAATTTCCATCTACATACACAGACAGATTTCCTGCTCGCTGCATAACCATTGCAAAGTGATGCCAATTATTGTCAAAATAAAATTTATTAGTTGCCTGAAAATCAAATCTATGATGTCTGATTCTGATAAAGCTATCCTGCTTAACAATATTCCACGACAACAAAGAGTCAGAACTTAAACCCGTTCCAGTTCCGTTTGAAAACAAACAAGGATTTCCAGCTGTCCCATTTTTGAACCAAAACTCAATAGTAAAATCCATCTCATCGGTAATGGCGATATTATTGGTTTTATATTTTAAATACTGACTTGAAGAGGTCTGAAAATTAGCAGACTTGCCATTAGGATTTAATTGCCAGGTTGCACCATTAACAATAGCATCAAGATGTCTGGCGTGATCAGCAGCAATAACACCCGTAGCCTCATCCATTAACCAATGATACATTAATCCGGATTCTTTGCCCGTTAACAATTTCGATTTATCTGCCGAAAACTGCGCTAGTGATCTTACGGTATTCCAAATCCTTAGATCATGTAAATTACCATTCAAGAGCTTATTCGTTGATCCTGCTCTTTTTCCAATGAGCATTGGCATATTTCCAACATACTTTGGAACAATAGACGTTGCCCCTGTATTAATAACTGCTGCTGTTGTTGTACTGCTTGCCTCATAGAATTGAACATTATCATTTTTGGCATCGTAGCTGATGGCCACATTGTGCCATTTTCCAGTCGTACTAAATGGTCTGATTACAGAAGCTACAGAGGTACCATTAATTCTAAATACTAATTTGTTATTGGCGTCAAATCCTATATAAAGTTGATCTGCGGTATCAGTACCCTGACTAAGTATTGTTTGCTCCCCCAATACATCTCTCAATACTGAAAACTCTATAGTAAAACTTCTATTATCCAATGGTACTCCTGGTGGAATTTCTGCATAATCATCAATGCCATCAAATGATAATGATATATTGTGATCAATGATAGTATTATTCAACACTCCCCGAATGTCAAAATTAGAAGATTGATTAATAGAACCTAAATCTATGGGTTCATTAAATTTTATTGAAATCTCATCATTAGGAGATAAAATTCCATCGGCTGGTGAAGGATTCCCAAATGCATGAGGATTAATCCGATCAATTACGCCAGTGTGAATGATTGAATTTTTATCTGAAAGTTCACAATTGGATACAACACGCAAATCATAATTTCCGTCCGGAAGTTGGGCCACATCCCAATTGAATAAGGTAAAGCTTTTATCTTGAGGGATTAATTGAGCATGAGGATCCTTTAATCCAGTGGTATCTTTATGAAAAGTCTCCAAACCTATCCATTGTGATTCATTGGAAGGTTTATAATCTAATCTTAGATTTTCTAAATCAAAGTAATTTATATTGTAATCAACCATAGCAACCGGCATGGTATCATGGTATGAATTGTTGAGTACCCACAAATTATCAGGTGTTGCAATCCTTACATTAGTACAGGAAGGAAGAAAATGCGCCGATAGATACACGGAATCAACAATGTCAGATACAAATCCGGCTCCTCCGGTAAATTGACATTGAGAGTGAACCAGAACAAGTATATTATCGTAATTGTACACCGGACCTGGTCCTTTTTGGATTGTAAGAACTTTATTAGTACTTGAATTTCCAGCCACAACAACCGTAGCTGTCGGTAATCCGTCTATTCTCACAATGGCACCAAATGGATTGGATTCACCCGCAATACTAATATCATACGCCATAGTATATCCAATTTCTGACTCATTACCAATCGTAAGATTGAAAACTGCCGCTTCTTCAACAGGTATATTGGTAAGATAAATTGGGCTTGCCGTAATGGATGGTTTATCAATCTGCTGTGTCCCTTCACTGATTACTGTTCCGGGTTCATAATATTCTGTAACGATCTCACCTTCGTAAGGACAAGCTGTTGCTCCACCGGCTTTATTCTTAAAAATAGGTCCCCAGCCAAGAATAGAAGGATAAACATCGACAGAATATAAATCACCGATATCCGGATCATCTAGTGTATATCCAATCGTTTCCGTGGATGATTCTTCATTGGACCAGTCATGCGAATTGGTGTAATCTAATTCTACTCCTTTTTCAAGTCCAAATCCATTACCATTAATTTTAACCGCTGCTTTTACAAGATAACTGGCACCTAAAGCATATTCTACAGTATTGGTATGCTCAACAGCAGTCCCATGCGATATTTGAGAATGAAAATTTGTTCCTCCGGTTAAGGTATAATTTAAAGGGTTCCCAAGGGTTTCAAATTTATCAATTATTCTTTGTTTCTTCGCTAAGTATTCAGAATGCTCATCCACTATTTCTGCTTCAGCAATACCGCTTCCGGTAGTAATTGCAAAGGCAGCATATCCAGCGATGGCTGAACCAGGCACTGGATAGGCAATTATTGCATATGATGCAATTACTCCTAGACCTGATGTTAATGCTAATTTTGTATAGAGATCATTTATTAAAAAATATTCCTCTTCCAGTTTTTGTAGTTCTTTTAACTTGCAAGAGTCTATGATCTTTTTATTTCCGATAACAACTTTTTCCCATTCATTTAATCGAATAGCTTCCGTCCATTGGTAAATCTGTTGATTAATATATCTTACTGAATCATAGACTAAAATTAAATCTAAGAATCCGGCTCCAGGTGGAACACTTAGGGTATAACTTGGTCCTGAAAAATCTTCAAAGTCTCCGGTGTTTGGAGTTGTTGTTGAAGCAGAATTTCCAAATACTGGATCGTCATTATTTTTTCCATAATTATCATCACTTAATGATAGGTGGGAAGTGTATTTTGGATTGGTTTGTAATATTTTATTTCGAAAATTAATTAGATTTGGAATGATTAAGTTTTTGATATCGTATTCATTAAACATGAATTGAGTCGAATAACCTCCCGGTATAATAGACAATCCATATTTTTTTCCAAAAGTAAACCCTACTCCGACGCTGTCCTCCTGACCCACAGTTTCAATGGAATCAGCATAACTGTTAGGAATAATAGTCAGTTCTTCAGAAATTCCAAATTGAACATTTTTTGATTTTCCAATATACAAATCACTGCTTGCACCCGGAGAAATGCTGGTACCTCCATAGGTTGACCACTCGCTGGTATTCGTTGTTACAATAGACTGCGAACCTGATCTGCCACCGCTAATGGAAGCTTTGAATCCAAAAGTATTGTTGTTTTCAATTTCATTATCTGTAACAACACCCACTCCTACGGAGAAATCTGCTCCGAGATATATATCATCGGTAGTATGAACAGCATTTGCTAAATTCCAACTCCAACCAGTCTTTTCTGTTTTTGTTGTTTCAATTCCTCTGGTTGAAGTACTTGCAGTACCAGGAGGATCCCGTAATACATATTCTATAACTTGAGGACCTTCTGTAACAAACTGTTCTCCATTGGATCTGGTTCCCAGCAAGTAATAACGATAGACCGCATCTCCGCCGAATGGAATTTTATTAGAAGGAACAGGCAGCCATTGAATTATTTTTCCTGATCCTTGTTTTAAACTCAATTGTAATTTTCCGGTAAAGCTGTAGGCCGGAATGGAAACATTTTCATTAAAATTGGGGAAGCCTGGCTTGAAGGTATAGATTAAAGATTTAAGACTATCTAATGTATTGACTTCTGAAATGTTTAATTCCAAATGTTTGAGATCCGCCAATTCATTGTCTACTAATAGTATACCATCGGTATTGGGCACACTATCTTTTTTGTTGTTATTCAGATTTTCATATAACTCAAAGACTTTGATCATACATCGGTAATAATGCTCATCATTACCCTGATGCAAAACTGGCCAACGGAATGGATTTGTTTTTAAGTTTCTTGTAACACCTGAAATATCCGTATAACTCGTATCACCAATAAACGGACTAATGCCATCTTTATCACTTACTGAAATGATCGGGTCTACTCTGTAAATAAAGTCCAGTTGCTTGTTGTACGTAACCGTCGGACTTGTTGTTATAAAATTATTATTGGTATCAAAGGTTGAATCAATTTTGGTGGTTGGATTGGTAAAATCTCCTAATTTCAATAAACTAATCGTTCCAAAATTTATAGTTGGATTAGAAGGTATGTTTACAGTTAACTGATAATTTAACGGGGGTAATTCAATGCTGTATTCACCCGTATTCAAGTCCGTAATCACTGTATCCTTGGAACAACCATTTCCAAATTGAGATTTAAAGATCAATTGCGCTTGACCAATATTATTTTTTGATTTTCCGAAACCAGGAACTTTGCTAGCCTCTCTCAATCCACCAACCACTCTACCAACTACTTTTAATAAAGTAGAATCGACGAACTGTATACCGCTGATTGGCTCTTGAAAATTATGTTTACCGGATGAAGGAAATCGATTAATAGAATATACATGTCCATTTTGTATTACTTCAACAACATGTTCTCCAATAGGTACCTGTATATCAAATGCACCCGTAGGATCTGTTTTTGAAATTACACCGTTGGTGACGAGTTGTTGTCCGTCGACAAATATTGGGGCATCTGCAACTCCGCAACTCGTGTTTTTATATATGACATTCCCTGTAACACTAAAAGAAGATTTATCAATGAAATTCACTGAATTCTGAACTAATGACCCATCGCCGACAAATAAGGCCCTCGATGAAGGATCAAATTGATGAGTTAAGTAAGAAGGCGTTAGAATAAAAGATTCTCCAGCGCCCTGGTAAGGCATATTTAAAAAATAGTTTCCGTTTATATCCGTGTACGCCAATAATCTAAGTTGACTTGTGCTAGGACCATTGTTGTTCCAAATTATATCATTATCGGAAAAATAGGCGTGATTTTTATTGAACACATTATCAAAATTAGAGGCATCATAAAGTACTTTTCCCTGCCCTTCATTTGTTCTGAGATAAAATTTAAGGCCGTCTTCATTTCCTGCCAGATATCTGGAAAAATCCTGCGACAATTCAATCGGAGATTTGGACTTATTCCAAAATCTTATTTCCGATAAACTTCCCACAAAATCTTTTCCAATTTCTATATTATTTACATTATTGGGTATTGTACCATTATAAAAAACGGATGACTTTAATTTACCATTGACATAAATCTCAAGACTATCATTGCGTAATTGCACAGACAAATAGCTAAAAGAATTTAATGGAATCATACTTTCCGGTATAGATACCTTTTCATCATCTTCAATGTAAAAAGTATATTTATTAGCTACTTTCCTATGACGCAATTTAAAGCTACCTTCCTTATTAACAACATCAAAAACGCGATCTTTTTCTGTAGGATTGATCCAACATTCAAATAAAAAATTGCTATCGAGATTTAATCCTGCATTATCGCGTATATACAAATAGTTATTCCCATTGAAAGTTATACTTTTATTCATTATACCTGCTGTAGAGTTGGCCAATATTTCAACATTTTGAACTGCAGTTCCTCCGCCATAAGTAACCTGACCAGTTACTATTCCTGATTTGGTTCTAAAACCAATGGCAGTTGTTTCATTTGAATATACTGTTTCTGTAGCACACTGAGCCTCTGCCTGTATTTTGTATTCATAAAGTATTCCTGCTTCAGCATAAATATCATTATAGAGGTTTGATCCACTATTCAAGGTTGCCAATAAAACATAGTCAATGCTCCCTAGTGGCCGGCGATAAATTTTTATGGCATTGATCGCGTTAGCGTTATTCATTGTCCAAGTCAAAGTAACCTTATCCGGATAATAACCTTTTGATATATCAAGCGATGTGGAATCAAAAGTATAATCTAAAATTGGTTTCAATTTTTTGGTCTTTTGAAGGCTGCCAACGCCATCGGGAAAACAATCACTTTTTACCTTCAAGGTATAAGTATAATCCTTACATGAGATTACATCAGAATCTACATAATTTGTTGTATTTGCGGCAATTTCAAATATTCTTTCGTTGTCGCCACCCTGCCTTAATAGTATGAATCCTGATTCATTATTAGACTTATCGTCCCAGCTGATATTAAATTTATTCGTGTCACTTTGGATTGACAAATTTTTTGGCTCAAGGGGGATAAAGCTGGCTTCTGCACCAGGTGTTCCACTGGATTCTGAATATTCTGAATCGCCACAAGCATTAATGGCCTTAATTCTGTAAACGTATTTTTGATCTCGTTCTAAATTTATGGTATCAATATAGGACGTTGAAGTTCCAGGAATACTATCCGCTAAAACAGAATAATTAAATAATCCTGGTGATTTTTTTCGTTGAAGCTTATAATAGCTGGGGAAAGCTCCATTTGCTGTCCAGTTGAGGCTTATCATAGAATCACATACAAAACTAATGGCATTGGTTATGGTAGGAATTGAAGGCACTGCTACTCGAGTGCCTTGAACTTCCGAAGTATACTCAGTATAAACTTCTGTATAGTTGTTTGGATTCCATTGTGATCTAAGCTTATAGTTATAAGTTACACCTTCGACCGCTGAATCATCGACATAGCTGCTCACATTTGAAGCGGCCTCTGCTATATAAGATCCATTTCGATATATTTTGGTTTTTGAAAAGGTAGAACAATCGAAACTTGGATTTGTCCAATTTAATACAACTTCATTGCAGTTACCAGTTGTTGTTAACCCGCTTCTGATTGGGATCATCTTGGTAGCTGCAGACTTTTCATAATCCAACTCTGTATCGTTACTACCAGCATCTCCATTATGCCAATTACCCGTCAAATAGACATAATAAGTATCTCCCATAATGTCGGGGTCAACATCTTTAAAAGTTACTTCAAAATTAAACATCTTATCCCCCGAACCGGTCTCATAATATTTAGTGCTATAAACACTATTCGCATAATCCGTTTTATACTTAAAACTATGATTTTCATAATTATTTAGAGATTTATTACAGGAGAGGCAATTATGATGATCGTTTTCAAATATTGTAAAAAAAGTTTTTCGGGTTCCATTGGCCGCTCTAAATTCAAGTTTTGCTTCTTCAATCCAGTCACTTTCAGATCCGGTTCTGTCTAAGAACCTGAACGTTACAACCATTGTCGCTGTACAAGGATTATAGTCAATGGTAAACCAAGATTGATTATACTCTTTAGCTTTAATATTATCTATAATTAATATAGAGCATAAAACCCAAATTAGCATTACTCTTTTGATCCATATAAGCTTATTCATACTCATCTTTTTAATTGGTATTATTAAAATTATTATCTAAAAGTATCCTTAGAATAGGCAAGCTCATCATACGAGTAGATGAACTTTATTAAAAAGTAGGCAAACTATTCCCTGAGGTCGGTAAGCGATTTTGCCTGCCGGAGTTATCCCTTCTAAGTAGGCGATCAATCTGGTGTCAAAATATTCCTATACTATTGCCCTTATTAAGTGTATTTTTGTCGATTCCTCAGTCTATGACCTACATTATCGCCGATGATGATGAGTTGTTTCTGGCTCTAATTCAACAATATCTAGGGACTATTTCAGACCTGGAATGTGTGGGGTCATTTACCAATTCCATGGAGGCCAGTTTGGCGATCCAACAGTTAAGCCCAGACCTTCTTCTGACAGATGTAGAAATGCCCTTATTAACCGGAGTTCAGCTGGTCAAGAGTTTGAATAAATTACCGCTCATCATCTTCATTAGTTCTCATACGGCATATGCGTTGGATGCCTACGAAGTAGATGCGGTGGATTTCTTAACCAAACCACTCCAACCAGAAAGATTATTTCGGGCGATTGATAAGGTCAGAAACCTACTTAAAATGAAATCGTACAGCGGACCATATGAGAGTTTTCAAATGGGTACCGAAGAAAGTTTTTTCATCCGGGAAAATAATTCATATTTTAAAATTTTATTTAACGATGTAGTCTATATTGAATCTTTAGATGATTTTGTCACTATTTATTTGCAGAATAATTCGAAAAAAACGGCGCTTGTAAATCTAAAAAATCTAGAACTGCAATTGCCATCCAGCCATTTTGTAAGAATTTCTCGCTCGCATATAGTCAATAAAAATAAAATCGATAGCCTGGATAATAATTATCTTACCTTGGATAAAATAAAATTAAATATTGGAAAAACTTATTTAGATCAAGTGCATGAATCGGTTATTGGAAACAAAGCCATTAAAAGACATTTTTAAACAAATATTCATTGAAATATCTATTTTTATTTCTACTTCTTCCTTATAAAATCTTGCTGAGTCAGAGCTCAACCAATATTGATAGTCTGCTGCATTTACTGGATGAAAGCAAGGTTGACACTAATCAACTTCAAATTAATCGCGAAATTGCAAAATATTATTACGACATAAATACCAATAAATCTATTGAGTACTACCAGCGATCCAAAGAATTAGCAGAAAAATTGGGCAACAAAAGAATAGTAGCGGTATCGAATTACAGCTTAGGAATTGGATATTCGGCTACTGGAAATTTTGATAAAGCTATTGAACACCTTTTGCTTGCGGCACGATATTTTGAGGAAAATAATTTTAGTAGAAATATTTCTATAACATATACTGACATAGCGAATCTATTCGCCAAATTTCAGAAATACGAAAAAGCTTATGAATATTTTGCAAAAGCCGAAAATTATCTTCTAATATTGAAGGATACTTTTGAGATGGGTTATTTATATACTGGTATAAGCAGCCTTTTCTATCTTCAAGGCAAATTCGACTCTGCTATTACCTACAATAGAAAAATAATGACGCTTACAGCTCCATTGGAGGATAAATCATTTATGCAAACAGCCTATAGTAACATAGGCCTTTTATACAAAAAGAAAAAAGAGTACGAAAAAGCATTGAAATACACCGACACTGCTTTTCATTTGGCCGAATCCAATGAGATACTTTTAAGTACACTTTATAATAACTATGGTTGCATTTACACCGAAATGCATAAATTTCCCCAAGCAGAAAAAGCCCTCCGCCAAAGTCTTGACTTAAGTAGATTAACCAATTCTGTTAATACTGAATTAGAAAATTATAAAAACCTAGCAGAACTATTTGAATTAAAAGGCGATTACAAAAACCAGAACGAATATCTTAAAAAGTATTTCAACTTAAAAGATAGTTTATTCAGCGCTGAAAATAAAATTCAATTTAACCAGCTGGAGTCCGACTATCAATTGGAGAATAAGGATAAACTAATCTTCAAAAGCAATTTGGAAACTACCAAGCAAAAGAATGCCCGCAATGTTTTTTTGCTGATTAGTTTATTTACCCTTGGGCTATTATCTCTATTATTCTTTTATTATAAAAAACTTAAATTTAAAAATAAAATAGTTGAACAGCAAAAACACGAACTAATAACCTTAAATCAAGTCAAAGACCGTTTGTTTAGTATAATTAGTCATGATCTGCGTAATCCACTGATTACTTTAAAGTCATATTTGATGCTGTCGGATAATGAGAGTATAAGTCAGGATAAAAAAATATTGTTTAAAAATCAGACGATGTCAGCCGTGTCACAGACGAGCGACCTGCTGGACAATTTGCTCACTTGGGCCAATCTTCAAATAAAAAATTCAAGTCCAAACATTGTTCCTATTTCAATACAAGAATGTGTATCGGATGTCGATTCCATACTAGAATATCAAGCTAAACAAAAAAATATTACCATCATTCAAAAAATAGACCCAATTAATATTCCTGCCGACATGGATATTTTGTCTATAGCTTTAAGAAACTTAATAACAAATGCTATTAAATACAGCTTTAAAGATTCAAATATTATAATAGAATCGATACAGCATAAAGATTATATTCATCTTATAGTAGAAGATCACGGTCAAGGAATTTCCAGTGAAAAACTTTCTTTTATTCAAAGAGGTGAAAATGATTCAACCACAGGCACCAGCGGAGAAAAAGGAACTGGATTAGGTTTGTATTTGGTAAAAGAAATGTTGAAAAAAATTAATGCGCAGTTACTTATAGAAAGTGAGCTTAACCAAGGAAGCAAATTCATCATCCAAATACCTAGATTCAACTAAATTTATCTGTTAAATATTTTCAATTTATTTTAACATGTACATGGTTTAGGAGAAATGATTGATTAGAAGTAATTATCGTACTAAAAATTCAATAACGATGATGTTACAATAATTTTCCTAATGTTCATATAAATCCATTTATTAATAAGATTTAATTAAATCTTATTAATAAAAACCAAAAAATAATACTGGTACAGATTCTTACAGAGAAGAATGACATTTAACAACAAAATACAATGAAATAAAGATTCGTTTAACTTATTGTCGGCCATTCGCCCGATTAGTCTTCATTTAAATTATTTTACGACTATCGATTGATCACTAATTTTTTAGTGGTTTCGTTCACCTTAACAAAATAAACTCCATTGGACAGGCCTTCCAGATTTAAGGAATACTTCCATTGGTTTGAACCCGAATCAATTGGTATTCCAAGCTGATTGAATATCTGAAATTCAAAATTTTCCCCATCTGAGGATTCTATATAACAAATATTCTGAGCCGGATTTGGATAAATAGTAATGACAGATAATTTCTTAACATCGGAAACTGCTGTAGTATTATTGTTTTTATTAAAGGTATGCGACTGAATGACAAAATTTCCCGTGCCATTAGGATTTCGGGCATAAGCTTTATCGGATTCTTGCTGTCCGTATTTCACGTAATCAACTTGTTTGCCAGTACTGTCTAACAAGAAAATTTCTTCACCGGATGAGGATAATTTAAAATTAGCATGAAAGCCTTGTTGTTTTCCATTTTCATCAGCCCAAATAACCAAATAATGATCAGGTTGTAGAATTGTTCCTTCGGGAATTCTATACTTATCAAAATTGGTTGGATTATCGGATAAGATCCAACGACTTAGATCAACTGGTACATTAGATTTATTATAAAGTTCTATCCAGTCGTCATATTCACCATCCTGATCAGCAACAGAATTAATATTTGACGCCATAAATTCATTAATAACAACATCATTAATGGCAGAGGAATTAACTTTCACCTGGTAGATAAAAACATCATGCTCTGCGCCTTCCGGAAGATAGCTAGCCGTATTAGAAGCATTATTGGAAATTGATTCAACATAGTATCGCACAAAACTAGCCTGAGGAAATGGAGCAATATTGGCCCCAAAAATTCCATCTCCGGCGACACCATCTTCATGAAGTCCATCATCTTTCATTTCTACTCTTGTAAAAACACCATCATAACCACTGCCATAGTATAAATTAACTTTGGAAATGGCTTGAGCATTAGCCACTTTAGCAAGAACTACCGGGGATTCAGCGCTGGTCGGGTATTCATCTAACTTACCATTGGTTAATAAATTCACAGATTCTATTTTAACACCTGTTTGTTTGAATTCAGCATTACTGAGTATATAGTTTCTTCTGTTGCGCATCCAATTGAACAAAGTGTTTCGTTCAGTCTGCCAAGCTGAATAGGTCATTAACTTTTTAGGATCTGACTGGACCAGAGTATCTATCATGTTATAAATACTGTTATACGTATTGACAAAATAGCTACTGTCCAAGACTTGATTAAACATAGTTCTAAAATGCGCCAGATATCTTTGTCTTAATGCCGGGACTTTGAATAATCTGGAAGCTAAAGGAAACTTGGTGTCTGCTTCTTTTAGAAAAATGGACCAGTTGCTGGTATTTCCTGACATCACTGAATTGGCATCGTATTCCAAAGGAACAAAACGATCTACATCTTTCTGATAGATTACATAATAATCCATTCCTCCTTTATTGATATAACTATCATCATCTCCAAACATAATTTCTTTGGCAAGAAACCATAATGCACGATCAACATCAAGTACTTTATTGAGTGTATCTTCCAATTGATCCAGCGAAACGTTGTTAAGTACTTTTGTCATGAAGGCCAATTTTGACCAATGATCCGTGATGGTAGATTTCTTCAAGGTATAATGTGGAGTATAAAGTGTTGGATCATCCCCCAGATAATTTAAGGTTGAAGTTCCTGCACCAAATCCACCTCCTCCAGGCCCACCTCCTCCAGGAGTGGTTCTTTCTGCACGCCAACGTGTACCTTCATTACTCAAAAACCATTCTTCCGTATAATCACCATCTAAAGCCTGTACACAAGGATACAGCCCCCAATCCTGACCATTGATAAATAAATGTGCATAATTAGCTTTAAGAGATGGAGAAAATGGTCTGGTAATATTTTCATAGAAGACTTCGCGCATGAAGCTGTTGTCCTCAAAAGAATTGTTGAGATTGATGGTTTCATACCCTTTCAAGTTCTGCGTACTGTCTTGATAATCCATCGTAATATTGAAGGATTTCTTCATTCCGGTTACCCGCTGATAAGATGTTTGTCCTTTGAACCGAACACCTACGTTTGAATAAGTCTTACCATCATGAATTAATCTGGCCGGTAGATCTGTCTTGGATTGATAATTCGAAGTAAGCTTAGTCCAGAAATCCGTTTGATCAAATTCTAATTCAATTCTTCTGATCTTATTTAATTGAAAAAATCCATCGGTGGCATCACTCCCTGAAATAAGTCTCTTGCCATCAGAGGAAAACTTTAGCTCGGCTGGAACTTTTTGTGCCGTTAAAGAAAATGATAAAAAGGAAAATAATATAAATAAATATCTCATTATCAATACATTAATTTTTTAAAGGTCTTAAAAGTACGAAAATAGCAATCTTATATTACAATTCGATTGTAGAAGAAATAATTCTATAAAGTAGATTTAATAAATATTGTACCTAGCTTTCGACAGCTAATTTAATGTATGTTAAAAATAGTTCCAAAACATTGAGATACAATATTCAGCAATAAGTAATTAAAACTTTACTGTTTAGGGGTAGAAGGTAAATTATTCAACTAATACAAATCCTGCCCACTGATATGGATCTAAACCAATGTCACGCAACTCTTTTTGAGCTGAATGAAAAGCATCAGGTATACTCATTTTATTTTCTAACCATTTTTTATAAAATGTGATCATTAGCTGTGATGATTGTTTATCTGGAATTTGCCACAAACTCATTATGATGTATTTCACTCCTGAGATTTTAAATGCGCGTTGCAATCCGTAGACACCCTCATTTCCTTGAATATCGCCTAATCCTGTTTCGCATGCAGAAAGAACTACCAGTTCTGTATTGGATAAATTCATTTGAGAAATTTCATATGCAGTCAAAATACCATCTTCTCGACCTTCAGGAATTTTCATTCCTTGCCAGGTTGCATTTCCTCCAGTCATAATTAATCCAGAGCGCAGCATGGGGTGTTCTGAAGTTTTAAAGATTGGCTCAGCGTTTGAAAAAGAAACATTTTCATTTTTTTGATCATTAAAAAAATATCCATGAGTTGCAATGTGCAGCACTCTGGGTGATGGATTATTATTCGCTCCAATACTTTTAAAAGATTCTTCTGTTGCTGCATATCCTCTTTTCAATTGAGATTGCATACCTGCAACTTTCATGATATTATCAATAGAATTTACCTCTCGTTCTGTCCCTGGTAAGTAATTCCAGCTTCCTACTCTTAAGGTTACTTCTATATTATTAAAAGACAACTCTCCTCTTGATCTCGTAGCAATCAAAGGTTCATAATGCTGGAGTGATGAATCCTGTTCATATTGAATTCCTCCGAACAACAAAGCATCGTTTTTAACATATTTTATTTGTGTAGGAGTGACTAATTGACGGGTAGAGTTCATTTGCACAAGATTATATCGATCCGCTAAGTACTCAGTTTCGTTAGCCGGAATGGCATTAATATTAATGCGATGCAATAACCCTGAAGGAGAATAATAAATGGTATTGATTCCGTTAAGATAGGCTTCTAAGGGTTTCCATATCATCTCATAAAGACTTTGTTTTTGTGCTTCGACAAGAGAAGCACCACGCTGCGTAAGCGTATAGAGATCATTAACGTATTCTAATTTTCGCGATCCGTTAAATTTTAATAAATTATTTAGCCTCTGCTGTTCAAATAAGCGTATGAATTTAGGTGGATTATTTTTAGTAACAATTAATGCAGCGTAAATAGTACTGTCGGTAATATTTTGATCTGTAAATAGAAAATGGGTAAATTCAATAGCCGCTTCATCTGGTCCGAGATTATTCTGAATCTCCTTCCAATTAACCCCTTCGTTGGCTTCTCGATATCCGGATACTGTCCTGGCAAAATCTTTTTCAATAAGATTTCCCTTGTTTTCCAGTTCAATTATCAATAAAGTGTCGCGGGACATTATAGGCTTACTGTATTCTTCTGCAAGTCTCCGGTTAGAGGAGAGAAGCATATCATATTTATGTAAAGCGTTGGAATCTCTCTCTGCAAGTCGCTTAAGTTGCATTGATGACTGAAGCAAATAACCTTTGTAAAATAGGCTATTGTCGTAGCAAGCTTCAATGACATTTTTACTTTGGCTTATTTGAGCAAAAGAGAGAAGTTGATTTTGATCCTTTGCAAATAGTTTCAAATAATTATTTAGTTCTGCTTCACTTAGGAATCGTTGAGATTGCTTTAGCTGTTGTTTTAAATATTTGGATATTTCAATATAAACCGCTTCCGCTTTTTCAAGCTCATTTTTCTTTTGATATAAAAGAGCAAGATTATTTAAACTCTCTGAATAATCAATATGAAAAACACCCAATACTTTTTCTCGTATGGCCTTTGATTCCAATAAAAGTAATTCGGCTCTATCCAATCGGTTAATTTCTTTGTATAACGCTCCAAGATTATTCAATACAGCGGCGTAATCGGGATGTTCATTTCCTAATAATTTCTCACGGAGAATTTTGGATTCTATCCAGAATGCTTCTGCTTTTTTGTAATTCTTCATATGCCAATACAAATTACCCAGACTAAACAAATCGGTTGCGTATTCGGGATGCTCTTTACCAAATATTTTTTCATCAATGGATAAGACTTCCAACTTACTAGCTTCAGCTTTATCGAAGTGCCCTTGTTGCTCATAGACTAATGCCAAATTATTTAAACTAGCAGCATAAGAAGAATGATTTTTGCCAAATACTTTCTCGCGAATGTTCTTAGATTCTAGAAAAAGTTCTTCTGCTTTAGCATATTGACCCAACTTCCAGTATAATGCACCTAAATTATTGGCCGAATGTGCGTAGTCCTGATTTTCTTTTCCTAATGTCTTTTCAAAAATATTTTTAACCTCAATAATGAGCTCTTCAGCTTTTTCATACTTTCCCATAGACCAAAGCAAGTCTGAATAATTGCCAAGGCATTGAGCATAATTACGTTGTTCTTTTCCACCTACTTTCTCAAGAATTGACAGCGCTTCCAAAAACATTGACTCAGACTTGTTGAATTGCCCCATATTTTTATAGAGATTTCCCAAATTTTCATACTCGTCAATTACATGAGGATGTTGATTGCCTAATATTTTTTCGTCGATAGATTTTGCTTCTAACAATAAAAATTCTGCTTTGTCGTATTTTCCAATTTTCTTATAGAGTTGTGAAAGGTTAAAAATACAATTGCTATAATCTATATGTTGCCTACCAAGAAGTTTTTCTCTCATAACCATAATGTCAAGGTAAAGTGATTCTGCTTTGTGATATTGTTGAGTGACTTGATACAGCAAGGCCAGATTAAACATATTGGCGATATAATCCAAGTGCTCCTTACCAAGAACTCTTTCACGTATGGCTAGAGATTTAAGATACCATATTTCTGAATCTGTGTAATCTTTTTTAAAATATAATATCCTGCCATGGTTAAAACAGGCACTTCCATATGAAACTGAATTAATGTCAAATTTTTCTAAGGCAATTTTCTCAGCTACCACACTAAGTTCAAGTGCTTTAGAGAATTCATTATTGCTGGTAAGTTTTCTGGAAACCTGAATTATGCTATCAACTTGTCTAATATAGAAAGAGTCATCAATTTGAGACCAACTCATAAGAGGTAAAAACCATAAAATTATAATCGCACCTTTCATCTATAACTTTGTCAAATAAAGGTAGAAATTTTTGTAACAACGCTCTATTCGAATTAGGGAGTAAATTTATTGAAGTATGTTATTTAATAAATTAATTAGTTTGCAATATAATTCGATCGAATACAGTCTGTATCTTTTTATAGCTTTGCTCCCTATTCAATAAGTCTTAAATAATATGTCCGCTTATTTAAATCAAAAACCGGAACAACTCAAGGCAACGTTAAAAAAATTTCTTGCTCAGAAGCAAGTAAGTCATTCCAAAGAGGTGGATGAACTAAGCAATCTATTAAGATATCATGAATACAAATATTATGTGGACAATGATCCTCAGATATCAGACTTTGAATACGATCAATTGTATAAAATACTGGAAGCCGCAGAAACATCACATCCTGAATGGATAAAACCTGATTCTCCAACGCAAAGGGTTTCCAGTGATTTAACCAATACTTTGAATTCAGTAGAACACTTAACTCCGATGTTATCCTTAGATAACACCTACAATAAAGAAGATCTTATGGAATTTGATTTAAGAATAAAAAAATTATGCGAAATCAAGTCAGATCAAGATCTTGAATATTTGGTTGAACCAAAATTTGACGGTGGTAGTTTGGCCGTTGTTTATGAACACAACCAATTGGTTCGCGCAGCTACAAGAGGTGATGGTGTACGCGGAGAAGAGATGACGCTCAATGCAAAGACAATTCGATCATTACCATTGTCTGCTGATTTTAGTAGTTTGGGAATCGTCAAAACGGAGTTGCGGGGTGAAGCCTTAATTCGCAAAGATGTTTTTAAAGAATTGAACGAATCCCGGGAAGAAGATGGCTTAAGTTTGCTGGCTAATCCTCGAAATGCAGCAACAGGAGTCTTAAGAGTAAAGAATCCTGAAGAAACGGCTAACCGGAAATTAGATATGTTTATTTTTCAATGGGGGTATGCCGTCGATACCAAAGGAAATGATAAGCTCAGTGAATATAAAAAACAATCGGCTCATATAGATACACTGCAAACCTTAGGTTTTAAAGTAGCTGTTAAGGAAAAAAAAGTTTGCAAAAGCATAGATGAAGTATTTAAGTTTATTTCCAGCTGGGCAGAGAAAAGAGATTCCTACGATTATGAATTGGATGGAATGGTCATCAAACTCAATGATCTTCGCTTACAGGAAATCTGCGGATATACTTCGCATCATCCTCGCTGGGCGGTGGCATATAAGTTTCAAGCCAAACAAGCAACATCAACACTTTTGAATGTAGAATTTCAAATAGGAAAAATTGGTGCTATCACTCCCGTTGCAAAAATTGAACCGGTGCCTTTAGCGGGAGTAACCGTGAGTTCGATTTCATTGCACAATGAAGATTTTATTCGATCCAAGGATATATACATTGGCGATACAGTTTTGGTGGAGCGGGCCGGTGATGTAATACCTTATATTGTAAAATCATTTCCGGAGCAAAGACCCAAGAATGCGAAGAAAATAGAATTTCCTTCTCATTGTCCGGATTGCAAAACTAAGCTAATAAAAGAAGAAGATGAAGCGGTGTGGAGATGTCCGAATATACATTGTCCATCTCAAGTGGTGCAGAAATTAATTCATCATGCTTCCAAAGACGCTATGGACATTGATGGCTTGGGAAGCTCTCTGATCGAAAGATTTTATGAATTGGGAATGATTAAATCCATGGCGGATATCTATCGACTCGATTACGAAAAGATGGCGACGTTGGAGGGTCTGGGTGAAAAATCAAGTGCCAAACTTCGGAATTCCATCGAGAAAGCGAAAAAAAATCCAATTCATCGGTTTCTTCATAGCTTATGTATTCATCATTTAGGAAAAAAAATAAGTAAACTCATTGCAGAGCATCTCGAATATGTTCCGGATCTAAAGGATTGGAATATTGAAAAATATAAATCCATCAAAGATGTAGGCCCGGTAGTTGGTCAGAATATTATAGAGTATTTTAATGATGATTCGAATATGAAGATGATTCTGGAAATGGAAAAGCTTGGTGTTAATCTAAGACAAACCGATGAAGACCGACCAAAAGCGTTGATTAGTGATGGTGCTTTATCGGGCAAGACGATTCTTTTTACCGGAACATTGACCAGGATGGGAAGACGAGAAGCAGAACAATTAGCTGAAAAAAATGGCGCTAAAATTCTATCGGCAGTTAGTGCAAATCTAAACATTCTGGTAGTTGGTGAAGACGCCGGTTCAAAATTGTCCAAAGCAAAAAAATTAGGAACGGTTGAAATTGTTAGCGAAGAAGAATTTTTCTCATTGTTAGAAAAGTAAATAGTACTATTCAAACTAAATTAATTGGAATCATTGACTAATTTTATTTAATTTCTTATTCATGGTCTACCTAAAAAATAATTAGATAAGAAATCAGTATTTTTACAACCTTTGATCGTTCTTAGAATAATAAAAATAGTAGCATGGGCAATATCTCTCGATATTCTTTGATTATTGCGTTTTTCACTTTATTTCTGATCAGTCATTCTGCCTATTCAACCCATATCGTTGGAGGTTCCATTACTTACCGATGTCTGGGTAACGATCAATATGAAATTTCCCTAACTGTTCGACGAGATTGCATCAATGGAGACCCGGGAGCACAATTTGATGATCCTGCGGCTTTGGGAATATACGATGGTTCCGGAATACTTCGGAGTGAGTTAGCGGCCAATGGTGTTTTGAGAATGAACCTCAGACCGGATGATACTTTAAATGAGGTAGTAAATTCCAGATGTGGAATAATCGGCGGGGATATATGCGTTCATACAACAACCTATCGGGAGATAGTAAGTTTACCTTACCGTGCCGACGGATATATTTTAGCTTATCAGCGATGTTGCAGAAATTTTACTATATCGAATATTGTCAATCCGCTTACAGTAGGATCTACCTTTACCGCGAGAATTTATGAATCTGCATTAAGGGAATGCAACTCAAGTCCGGACTTTAATGCCTGGCCTCCCATTTATGTGTGTGGCAATTCAGCATTGAACTTTAATCTTAAAGCGACTGATGAAGAAGGAGATTCTTTAGTTTATGAATTATGTAATCCGCTCACTGGTGCAAGTCAGGCCATTCCAAGACCCGCTACTCCTTCTGCTCCACCTTATCAGCCGGTGGTTTTCAAAGCTCCCTATAGTCTAAGCAATGTCATTGGCGGCATTCCCGCTTTAACAATGAATAAGAGTACGGGAAGAATGACTGGATTTGTCGAACCCACCATTACGCAGTATTTAATAGCCTATTGTATTAAGGAATACCGCAAAGGGGTATTGCTGTCGGAATTGCAAAGAGAATTTCAAATTAATGTGCGCACCTGCGTTTCCAATGCGATTGCTAGCTTTGAATACGATGTTAACCGATGCGGGGATTCCGTTAGAATTCAATTCAACAACAAATCCAGTACACCCAATTCAGGATTAAAAAATTCTTACTGGTTTTTTGTCCATAATGGAATTCAAACGAATTCAAAACAATTTAATCCAATAATCTCATTAGGCGATAGTGGACAGCTTGAAGTAACCCTGGTGGCTGAATCCAACGAAGGATGTACGGATACTTTTCGAAGAAAAATTCCTTATCAAAGTGTCAAACCAAACTTTACTCAGGAAGAAATAAAAATATGTAAAGGGGATTCCATTCAATTGCTGAAGAATTTTGTTCAGGGACCTGTATACACCTGGTCACCATCCATCGGTTTATCTTGTACTCAATGCCCGAATCCTGTCGCTAAACCAATTACCGATACCTGGTATGTATTATTAACCGAAGATTTTAACTGCGTTCGCAAAGATTCAATCTTGGTAAAAGTTGATCCCTGTATTGTTGATTCTTGTGCTATTTTTCTCAAACAAAAATGTCTGCCTGGAGGAAGTGTTGAATTGACTATTGAAGATGCATTCGGTCAATTGGTAAATCCCAAATTAAGAGAATTCGAATTGTTTTGGAATATTAAAGCTTCTCCAAAACAATCTTCCTTTTCTATACGCGATAAGAATCCAATCGTGTTGCCTTCCGGAACTGAGTTTAGTATAACTTCCAAAATTTATAGATATCCAAAAGGAGCTCCTAAATCCATTGAATATGCGCAAATATGTCAACGCAGAATAGAAGAAAAAGCAATCCCTGATTGTCCGGGGCCTTGCAACAATATTGAATTTATACTTTCTTCCTGTGAGGACACCTATGATATGGATAACAATCTTGATTTTCCTCCAGCCCTTTGTAAATCCTTATGTAAAAATGAGTGCCTTTTTATAGTAGCCTTGTTTGAAAAAAATGGAAAACTCATCAATCCTTCTGACTATCAGATCAAATGGTCAACCGGAGGATCTGGTGCCTTTGTAGAAGTGATGATGCCTTATTATAATACCTTAACTGTTGAGGTTCGAAAAGGCGATTGTGTATGGTATGGGAGATACATCCGATCATGCAGAAATTCAACTACTGCAGATCCTAATTCTCAAAATGAAATAAACACTTCCAATCATTCATATTCTCTGAATATGAATACGAATAAAAAGTCTGCAGAGGTAAGCGCTAATTCAGATCATCTGGATGATAATGTTTCCTTTTCATTAATTCCAAATCCGGTTGTTCATCAGACTATACTGAAATACCAGGGGCAAGAATCCATTACCGAAGTTCACTATGAAATATTAGAATTATCAGGTAATTGTGTACTATCGGGAATTACTCAAAATCATGGTTTCAATGAATTTTATTTAAATGATTTGAACGCTTTATCTGCTGGAACTTATTTTATTATTATACAATTCAAAGAAAAAGAATTCTGTCAACTCAGATTCTTTAAACTTTAGTCTCAATCGCAATTAGAAAAGAATTGTATTAAATTTAATTAAAACCTTAATCGTATAAGGTTTATTTCTAATTGAATAGTCAAGAAAATAAATTAATTAGCTAAAGAATAATTAAGCTTCCGATTTCAAAACCGCCGCGCTGTAATATCGATTTAGACGAGCAATATTTTCAACAGATATCTCCTTTGGACATTCTGCTTCACAGGCGCTAATGTTGGAACATCGTCCAAATCCTTCCTGATCCATTTGGGATACCATATTTAAAACTCTTCGATCGTTTTCAACAGCTCCTTGCGGAAGTAATCCAAGGTGGGAAACCTTTGCTGCTACAAAAAGCATGGCCGAGCCATTTGGACAAGCAGCTACACATGCTCCGCATCCTATACAAGCTGCAGCATCAAATGATTTTGCAGCAAGATCTTTTTCTATCGGTATGGCGTTGGCATCTACAGCTTGTCCGGTATTGACAGATATAAATCCACCGGCCTGAATAATTCTATCGAAGGCAGATCGATCTACCACTAAATCTTTTACTATTGGAAAGGATTTCGCCTGAAATGGCTCAACAGTAATGGTATCACCATCTTTAAAATGTCTCATGTGTAGTTGACAAGTAGTAGTACCACTTTGTGGCCCATGAGGACGACCGTTAATAACCATACTACAGGCTCCGCAGATTCCTTCCCTGCAATCGTGATCGAAAGCGATAGGATCTTGTTTCTTATCAAGGAGTTGTTGATTTAGGACGTCCAACATTTCAAGGAATGACATATGCTCGTTAGCCTCAACAGGATAAGATTCAAGCTTGCCCTTTGACACCTCATTTTTCTGCCTCCAAACCTTGAGATTAAGTTTCATACTTTAATTTAAGTCACAAAAATAATTATAAAAACGAGTTTTTATAAAAATCAAAAAAATAGCTAAATGCTTTAATTCTAAGGTTTTAATGCTTGTTTTGTTCATTATTAAAGCTATTATTCATAACGAATCTCACATTTCGTTGCATTCCGGATTTTCCGGTTCTTTTGAGAGGAGACCTTTTGCTAATTAATTTCCATTCTTCGTCCGATAGATTAATCCAATCCATAGAAGATAAATCCAGAATTTTTTTGTTCGGCATAAATTCCACTTCCTTATGATTTTCAGCAAATCGATTCCAGGGGCAAACTTCCTGACATATATCGCATCCAAAAACCCAATCGTGCATCTTGGGCTTAAACTCCTCAGGTATATTATTTTTTAATTCAATGGTTAAATAAGATATACACTTTGACGCATCAAGAATATATCCATCTTCATGTATAGCTTCAGTAGGACATGCATCGATGCAACGTGTACAAGTTCCGCAATGATCTCGAATAGGTTGATTGTATTCGAATTCCAGATCCGTTAAAAGGCATACTAAAAAATAATAAGATCCATTTTTTGGAGATATGTTCAAAGTATTTTTTCCATTCCAGCCAAGTCCTGATTTCTGTGCCCAAATCCGCTCCATAATAGGAGCTGAATCAATACAGGCTCTTAGCGAAATATCTCCATATTGTAATCGCATCCAATCTTCCAGAGATTTGACCTTTTGTCTTAGGACCAGATGATAATCTTCACCATAAGCATATCGTGCAATTTTTACATCCGATTGAATTGGAGGCTCATAACTATAGTTAAAGCTTAAAACGATTACTGAGCGTGTACCGGGGTGAAGTTTGGCTGGATTGATTCGAAGATCAAAATACTTTTCCATGTACCTCATTTCACCATGATTATTAGCATTAAGCCACCTTTCTAACTTTCGGGCTTCATCGCTTAATTCTTCGCACTGGCTAACTCCAATAGACTGAAAGCCAAGTTCCTGTGCCTTTTTTATGAGTGATTCTTGAGAATACTTCATTTTGAATAGGGATAATTTCGTGTAGCGGTTTTCATTTTTTAAATCAGTTTTTTAAGGTATTCAAATAGAGTTTATAAAAGCGATCTGAACATCCAACAAATGACGCCTAGATATTCTACTTCAATCATTTTGATGTAATATAAGAAGACAAATTTTAAAATATTGTCAATTATATATTAAGGTTGGTGTTGATACAATACTCTTTAATTTAATACTAATGTAATAATTCTGGATTCCAAAAGTGAACATACCTAAGATTAACGGCATTTGCTTTGTTATAAATCGACCCAATAATTGGGTGGAATTAATTATGCATATAAATTTTGGCTCCTAAACCTTATATTTTTATTAACATTAATAACAATAGTATTACTATTACTATTAATAGCAAATATATATATTTGCGGAAAAATTAAATGACAGAAAATTTAATTGCTTTACTAAGCCTAGTTAGCCTGGAAGTTATTTTAGGAGTTGATAATATTATATTTATTTCAATATTATCAGAAAAACTACCGGTTGAACAAAGAGCTAAATTAAGATACTGGGGTATCACTCTAGCTGTAATTATTAGATTAATTCTTTTAGCCTTTATCAGTATAATTTTAAAACTCGACCAAACACTTTTCGTAATCAATGATATTTCATTTACCGGAAAGGGTATCATTTTATTGATTGGAGGGCTTTTCTTAATTTTTAAAAGTACCAAAGAGATCTATTTGAAAAGCGAATCACATGAAAAGTTGGAGGTAAAGAAGTCGACTTTTAGACAATTACTGGGGGAAGTAATAATTCTTGATCTTGTTTTTTCAATAGATAGTATAATAACTGCAGTGGGTATGGTTGATTCCTTATGGATAATGTATGCTGGAGTAATCATAACGGTAATCATTATGTTAATGGCTGCTGGAGCGATTAATAATTTTATTTTACATCACCCCTCATTTAAAATTTTAGCACTTTGTTTTTTGTTATTAATCGGAGTGGCATTGGTGGCAGAAGGACTTAATTTTCATATTCCTAAAGGGTATATTTATTTTTCTATGGCATTTGCATTTTTAGTTGATTTTATACAAATGAAAACAATAAAAAAAGTTTCTGACACCAATGCGTAACCTCATTCAACTTTTACGTTTATATAAAAAGGAAATTACCTCTGTATATTTCTATGCCGCGATCAGTGGATTAATACAATTAACTCTACCGTTGGGTATTCAGACCATTATTGGATTAGTAATGGGAGCCACCATGGTAACATCTATTTATGTACTTATTCTATTAATTGTAATTTCAGTTATCCTGGTAGGAATATTTCAATATAGACAAATACAAATGGTTGAAAAAATTCAACAAAAGATTTTTGTAGACTATTCTTTTTTATTTACAGAAAGCATTCCCAGAGTAGACTTAACCAAAGTAGATCGGTATTATCTGCCGGAAAAAGTGAACCGCTTTTTTGATGTCGTTTATCTTCAAAAAGGATTTTCTAAGATTCTCTTAGAGCTACCCATAGCGTCTATTCAGTTATTGTTAGGGGTCTTACTGTTAAGCTTTTATCATCCATTTTTCATCATTTTTTGCATATTATTATTACTTATTGTATTTGCCGTCATTCAATTCACAGCTCGAAGAGGTCTAATAACTAGTATTGAAGAAAGTAATCGCAAGTATGAAATTGCTGCTTGGCTTGAGGAAATAGCTAGAGTAGTTAAATCATTTAAACTTACTCAGGGAACTCATTACAATATCCGAAAGACAGATGAAATATTAGTTAATTTTTTGAAAGCCAGGAATGCTCATTTTACGGTTCTTAGTTTTCAATTTAAAACTTTGATATTGGTTAAATTCATCATCACCTTGATGATGTTGCTGGTGGGTACTTATTTACTCATTGATCAAAAAATTAATATTGGCGAATTCGTTGCAGCAGAATTGGTTATATTAACTTTAATCAGTGCCTCAGAAAAAGTAATAACAAGCCTTGAGAATGTTTATGATACTTTGACCGGACTGGAAAAGTTGAATTCTGTTGTCCTAATTGATCAGGAGGATGAAGGATTTGTCGATTGGAATTCAACGGATACTGGCGCTGATATCCGGTTGGAAAAAGTTTCATTCACTTTTCAAGATGGATCAAAGCCTTTTAGCGAATTAAATTTTGAATTCAATCCAAACGAAAGGGTATGGATAAGTGGAACATATGGCTCTGGCAAATCTAGCTTAATTATGCTTCTGAGCGGAAATTATAATAATTATTCAGGGGTATACACCCTTAATAATGTTCCGGTTGTGAACATTAAAAAAGAATCAATGCGGAAGCAAGTCGGATTATTTTTTAATGAAATGGAAATTTTCTCCGGTACATTACTAGAAAACATCACTCTGGAAAGACAAGAATTATCCCGCGATAAAGTTCTCAGCATAGCCAATAAAAGTGGCTTGGGAGAATTTATTAAGACACTTCCCAAAGGACTTGATACCAAATTAGATTCCATGGGAAAGAATATGTCTTCTAAAATTGTAAAGAAAATTTTATTGTTAAGAGCAATTAGCAATAAACCTAGTCTGTTGCTTATGGATGAACCTTTTGATAGCTTAAGCTCGGAAGAAAGAATATCATTGTTAAATTATCTTAAAGAAGAATTAAAAAATTCAACCATGCTCATTTCTACCCACGACTACAAAGAATTAGAGGGATTCTTTACTCAAAAAATAAATTTGGATCAGAAAAAATAAGTTGCCATGAATCCAAGTCATTTTGATCTTAAATCTTTTAAGGAAATTTTACTTTATAATAAAGAAAGCCAGATAAAACAATGGTCTATTGGTATAAGTATAATATTACTAGTAATTCTCTTATTGCCTTGGACTCAAAATATAAAAACACAAGGAACCATTACCGCCCTTTACCAGGATGATAGACCTCAGGAAATTAATTCGCCCATCTCTGGAAGAATTGAAAAATGGTTTATTAAAGAAGGTGATTATGTTAAAAAAGGTGATACCATTCTTCAATTGTCTGAAGTTAAAGCTGAATACCTAGATCCTCAGCTTATTCAAAGAACAAAAGAGCAGCTACAAGCCAAGAAAAACATGACCATTAATTATTCAGACAAAGTTGAAACCGATAACAAACAAATTATCGCCCTGCAGAATTTATTGAATTACGAATTAAAGCAAATAAATAGAAAAATAGAACAACTTAATAACAAATTATCTGGAGAAAAGGCTGAACTAGTCGCGACAGAAATAGATCTTAATCTGGCTTTAGATCAATTCAACAGGCAACAAAAAATGTATGAACAAGGTTTGGTATCTCAGACTCAATTACAACAAAGATCACTGCAATATCAGAATACAATTGCCAAAAAAAATATTATTGAAAACAAGATCAAACAAACAGAAAGAGAAATAGACATTCAGAATATTGAACTGATAAATAAAAAAAATGAGTATCTAGACAAAATCAATAAAGAAAAAGGTGAACAACTACTAACCATGAGTCAAATTGAAAATAATAAATTTGATATGGCCAAACTTGAAAATCTGATCGCCAATTACACGCTGAGAAATAGTTTTTACCATATTCTTGCCCCGCAAGAAGGGCAAATTATTCAAGTAATTAAATCTGGAATTGGTGAAATTGTAAAAGAACAGGAAAAAATTACCATTATCGTTCCTAAGGATATTTCTCATTCAGTAGAATTATACATAAATCCATTTGACATGCCATTAATTAACATTGGTCAGGAAGTTAGATTAGTATTTGATGGTTTTCCGGCGATAATTTTTAGCGGTTGGCCAGAAAATAGTTATGGAACTTTTTCAGGAAAAATAATATCCTTTGAATCCAATATTAATCAAAGTGGTAAGTATAGCGTTTTTGTAACCCAGGACAGTACCAAAAAACAATGGCCCAAGACCCTTATACAAGGAGGAGGTGTAAAAAGTATAATATTATTGAATGATGTACCACTATGGTATGAATTATGGAGAAATATAAATGGCTTTCCGCCTGATTTTTATACAACCAATCGTCAGTCTAATAAGGAAATAAAATGAAACACGTATTCTTCATATTGATCACTTACTGCTTTATATTATTACCAGTCTATAGTTCAAACAACGATTCCAGCAATATATTAAAACTAAGTCAATTTATCGATTTAATTCAATCGAATCATCCCTACCTAAAAATAGCGGCTAACAAAGTAGAACAAGCTAATGCTCTTAAATTAAAAGCATTTTCAGTTTTCGAACCTAATATAGATTTTGACCAATCAAGAAAAGAATTCGACCAACAATTTTACTATAATGATAAGCAAATCAACTTGAATGTACCCATTGGTATTGGCCAAATTCAATACAAGATTCAACAATTAAATGGCGATAGAACATTAAGTATAGAAACACAGGGCCTCACCAGTACTTTTGGAGTCAATATTCCTCTCTTAAGAAACCTAATTATTGATGAAAGAAGAGCTTTTTTCAAATCCGCTGAAATATATAGAAAATCAAGTCTTGAAGACCAAAAAAACATGATCAATGACTTGTTTTACAAAGCAATTAACCAATATTATGATTGGGTATTTCATTATAAAAATTTATTACTCTATGAGGATTACTACAAATTGAATATCTCTCGATATCAATTTGTAAAATCATCTTATTTATTGGGTGAGAGAGCGGAAGTGGATACCATTGAAGCTTTAACGCAGCTAACCCAAGCCGAATATATGCTCATTCAAAAAAAGCAAAAATGGATTGAGTCTGGAATTAAATTATCAACTTTTATTTGGAATGAAAATCAAACCTATATTATTAGGTCAAATTTTATACCTGGAGAAACAGAACTTGATAATATTTCTAAAATCTTTAACTTTCCTGACTTAGATTCATTGGGAACTATGAAACTTGTAAATCATCCCTTAATCCAAATTAATAATTACAACCTGCAGGCGCTTGAATTAGACAAGAAACTTAAATTTCAGGAGTATTTACCAAAAGTTGATTTAAATGTTAATGTTTTAAGTAAGCAAATCAATGCTCTTAGCAATATACCGAATTTGCTCAATAACGAATATTTTAAATTCAATGTTGAATTTCCTTTGCTTTTTTTAAAAGCAAGATCCGTGAATAGACTTGCAAATTTAAAAGTAAAAGAAATGAACTATAATAATCAAATTTTAAAAGTTGAATTGGATCAAAGACTTTTTTTACAGTTTAATAATTATCAAAATGCCAAACAACAACGCAATGTATTAATTCAAAACCTTAACTATAATAATAAATTAATTGAAGCTGAAAGAGCAAAGTTTGCAATTGGAGAAAGCAACCTTTTCATTCTTAATTCCAGAGAATTAAAATGGTTCGAATCACAAGAAAAATATAATTTCAATGAGTTTGAGTTAGCCGTCGACTTTTTTGCCATTTATTGGGCTGCTGGTGAGTTGGGAAATATTATTACTAAGAACTGAGAACACTTATTGATGAATTGATACAATAAAAATTGCATTGGATTTAATGCAATTTATTTAAGTACCCGATACTATTGTAAAATAAATTCAGAATTTTTTGAATAAAATTTAATTCATTGGTTGCATTAGGTAAATAGAACATTAATACCTGAAAACTAATTACCTCTCTAAAATTAGTTTATTGACAAGAGGAATATAATTTGATTTCAAATAGTATATTTCTTTAAACAATGAATTAATCGCTATAAATCATCTTCAAGACCTTCGTAATTCAAGAAAGCTCCTTAGACGGTATCGACATTGTATGGTGGAGGTGATGAAAGGTTATAATAAAAGTAGCTTGCAAAATTTAGGTTTAATAATATCTTTGAGGCTTACTCTGGAATAATGGACTTTATTAGACAGGTTATTGATTTCATCCTACACGTCGATAAACACCTGGTGGATCTTACCACCGAGTACGGTATATATATTTATTTTATACTTTTTGGCATATTGTTCTGTGAGACAGGTTTAGTAGTAACCGCGATTCTACCCGGCGATAGTTTATTATTCGCGGCCGGCGCTTTATGTTCCAGTGGTAATTTAAGTGTGGTCAATGTCATGTTATTCATGATGGTCGGTGCCATTTTGGGTAACCAATTAAATTTTTATATCGGTAAATGGATAGGACCGAGATTAGAAAGAATTGAATCGCGATGGGTTAATAGAGAGAATATTATAAAGGCTCAACGATTCTATCACCGATATGGTGGTGTAGCATTAATTATTGGGCGTTTTCTACCCATCATCAGAACCTTTGTACCTTTAGTTGCAGGAATAGGAAACATGAATGCTGCTAAATTTCTTATGTACAATATTGCTGGAGCGATACTATGGATAATACCATTGACCATGTTGGGATTTTGGTTTGGTAATATTCCTTTTGTTAAAAATAATTTTACCGTTGTTATACTAATTATTATTGTCATAAGTGCCATGCCTCTTTATATTGGTCTGTGGAATCGTAAAAAGCTGATGAAGAAAGTAGATGACTTTCATTAAATTTAGATAAACCTTGTGAAAAATTTTATCCGGAAAAATTTTAAACCCATTCTGATTGCACTATTAGTCATTGCAACTATTAGCTGTATTCAGGCAATTTGGAATTTTGGATGGCCTGATCAGTGGTCTGGTGGCATTCGCTGGTTTGGAATAATTCTTTTATGTCTGTTGGGGATCCATTATAATAAAATTACTATATGGATTTTCATTAGCATGTTTATCGGTGCTGAAATCGGATATGATTTTCCAATGGTCGGTTCTCAATTAAATATTCTGAGTAAGATATTTATCAAACTGATCAAATGCATTATCGCTCCTTTGATTTTTGGAACATTGATTGTCGGTATTGCCGGACATTCGAATATCAAACAGTTAGGAAGATTAGGTTGGAAGTCGCTTTTATATTTTGAAGTGGTCACCACCATCGCATTGGTTATAGGTCTCATCGCCATTAATATCAGCAAAGCAGGCGTCGGTATACTTAATACGGGCATGAAAGAAGAATTACCGGAAAGCATTAAACAACAGGGATGGAAAGATCTCGTGCTTCATGTTTTTCCGGACAATTTTATTAAATCCATTTCAGAAGGTCAGGTATTGCAAATAGTTGTATTCACCCTATTGTTTGCGATTGCCATGATGATGGTTAGTCGTGAGACGCGAAAACCATTTTTAACCTTCTCTGAATCGCTGTCATCCATCATGTTTAAGTTTACAGATGTAATTATGCAATTTGCGCCGTTTGCTGTTGGTGGAGCTATTGCATATACCATTGCCAATCTTGGTGTAGATGTAATGAGAAATCTAATCCTCTTGCTCATTACTTTATACGCCGCTTTAATTGTTTTTGTTTTATTGGTTTTTGTTCCGATCATTTTAATTTTAAAAATACCTATTAGGAGATTTTTTGAATTCGTGGCTGAACCCATTAGTATAGCATTTGGAACGGCTAGTTCTGAAGCCGCACTTCCTCTGGCGATGGAGAATATGGAAAAGTTTGGAGTCAATCGGGAAGTTGTAAGTTTTGTATTGCCAACGGGTTTGAGTTTTAATCTGGATGGCACTACTTTATATTTAGCTTTGGCTTCTGTCTTCGTAACACAGGCGGCAGGAATTGAATTAAGCGTAGGTCAACAGGTTATTATGATGCTGACTTTAATGCTTACCAGCAAAGGTGTAGCCGGTGTTGCGAGAGCTTCTTTAGTAATTCTTGCAGCTACAGCCAGTTCCTTTGGTTTGCCTGAATGGCCTATTGCAGCTATATTAGGCATTGATGCTTTGATGGATATGGCCCGGACTGCTGTCAATACACTTGGAAATTGCTTGGCGACTGTAGTCATCGGCAAATGGGAAAATGAACTCAACATTCCCAAAGAATAATGTCTTAAGATTTTTATGGTCCAAATTGAACCAGGTTGGCATGAGGTATTAAATAAGGAATTTGAAAAAGATTATTTCATTCAACTCAAGGATAAACTTTATTCCTTAAAAAAGGAAGGGAGAATTATTTTTCCTCCGGGTTCATTGATCTTTTCTGCCTTTAATTCAACACCCTTCGATAAAGTAAAAATTGTGATTTTGGGACAGGACCCATACCACGGAGATGGTGAAGCCATGGGTCTGAGTTTTTCTGTTCCAAAAAATATAAAAATTCCACCATCCCTTCAGAATATTTACAAAGAACTTCATACGGACATTGGAATGAGTATTCCCAATCACGGAGATTTAAGTCAATGGGCGGCGCAGGGAGTTCTTTTATTGAATGCGAGTCTTACAGTCGAACGAAACCAGGCTAATTCGCATAAAAACATCGGATGGTATGCCTTTACGGATGAAGTGATTAGATTGTTATCGGAAAAAAGAGAGCACCTTGTATTTATGCTATGGGGAAACTTTGCTAAACAAAAAAAAATTCTCATTAATCCTGACAAGCATTTAATTCTTGAAGCTGCACATCCTTCTCCATTAGCCGGAGGAGCATTCTTTGGGTGTAAGCATTTTAGCAAAGCAAATAATTATCTACAGAAACATGGCATTTCAGCCATCGATTGGAATGTATTATGAAATAAGCTAAGGTTGGATTATTTTAATTTTTTGCTCGCCTTCTGACTTAAATAACTTTAGATCTTTATTCACTTTTATTGATAATTTATTTTCGCAAAAAAATAAAAATTCTTATGACGAATATTATGGCATCATAAGATTATTCAAAAAATCAAAGTTTTAAAGAAAGTAATTATTGAAGGATAAAATACTATTTAAGGCTATCAGTATTCCAATTTTATTATTTGGTTTTACTTCTTCAGACTAATTAAAAACTTATTTATTATGATAGCCAAATCATCGACCATATTAAGATCCGATAAGATGCTTAATAAAGTTTCAAAGTTTTTAAGGATTAGCCTAATTGATCCCAAAAAATAAACCTAAGCTTCATACCTTTGTTGTCTTATTACTGGATATGGGGTGGTTAGTAGATTATTTGTTTAAGTCTTCGATAGGACAGAAAATTCTTGTCAGTATTACAGGACTTTTTCTCATGTTATTTTTAGTGGTTCATCTTCTGGGGAACCTACAATTGATGTCGGATGACGGAGGCAAGTCATTCAATTTGTACACTTATTTTATGACTCATAACCCTCTGATTAAGCTGATATCTTATACGCTTTATACGGGTATACTCTTGCATACCATTCAAGGTTTGTATCTGTATTTTACGAATAGAAAGGCTAAGGGTCAAAGATATCAAGGGGGCTCAAGTCCGGGAAGTAGCTGGCCTTCTAAATACATGGCCCATCTGGGTACCATAATTTTTGTCTTCTTACTCATTCATCTTTGGCAATTTTGGCTTAAGATGAAGCTTGGTCAACTTCCAATGATCCAATACGAAGGATATGACCATCCATTTGCGGATTTATTTACTCCCGTTTGGGATTCATTTAAGGACTTTGGAAATACAGTTTTTTATATAATCTGTATGCTTGTTGTTGGATTTCACTTATGGCATGGTTTTCAATCCTCATTTCAGACCTTAGGGATCAATCACAAGCGGTATACTCCAATTATAAAACTAATTGGAAAGCTTTATTCCATTCTTATTCCGCTAGGATTTATCATTATTGCCTTGTATATCCATTTAAGCTAAACCGACAATTCCAATTATGACTACTTTGAATTCAAATATACCTTCCGGTTCATTGTCGCAAAAATGGACGGATTATAAATCAAAAGTTCCTCTCGTTTCTCCAGCTAACAAAAGAAAGATAGATGTAATCGTTGTTGGCACAGGATTAGCAGGCGCAGCAGCAGCTGCGAGCCTTGGCGAGTTAGGGTATAATGTATACTGTTTTACTTTTCACGATAGTCCCAGAAGAGCGCATAGTATAGCGGCACAAGGTGGAATCAATGCGGCTAAAAATTATCAAAACGATGGCGATAGTGTCTATCGACTTTTTTACGACACCATAAAAGGTGGTGATTACAGAGCAAGAGAAGCTAATGTGTATCGTTTAGCAGAAGTTTCGGCCAATATCATTGATCAGGCCGTAGCACAAGGAGTTCCATTTGCCCGAGAATACGGTGGACTATTGGAAAACAGGTCTTTCGGTGGTGTTCAGGTTAGCCGGACATTCTATGCCAGAGGCCAAACCGGACAACAATTATTAATTGGAGCATATCAATCTTTAAGTCGTCAGATCGCTCTTGGTAATGTGAAGATGTATAACCGCCACGAAATGTTGGATGTGGTTGTAATCGACGGTAAAGCCAGAGGAATAATCGCCAGAAATCTACTAACCGGAAAACTTGAGCGATTCGGTGCCCACGCCGTTGTACTCGGAACAGGAGGATACGGTAATGTTTTCTATTTATCGACGAATGCTATGGGTTGTAATGTTACTGCAGCTTGGAAGGCTGTAAAGAAAGGAGCCTTTATGGGTAATCCTTGCTTTACCCAAATTCATCCAACCTGTATTCCAGTCTCCGGTGATTATCAATCCAAATTGACTCTAATGTCTGAATCCTTGAGAAACGATGGACGGGTTTGGGTACCTGCTAAAAAAGAGGATGCTGTTGCGATTCAGATGGGATTAAAAAAAGGCTCTGATATTGCTGAAGAGGACCGCGACTATTTTTTGGAAAGACGATATCCGGCATTTGGAAATCTCGTTCCTCGAGATGTCGCTTCACGGGCGGCCAAGATAGAATGTGACAAAGGGCATGGCGTTAGTCCTACAGGATTAGCCGTGTTTTTGGATTTTAATTCTGCTATCGTCCGTTACGGAAAATCCAAAGCCAATCTCCTTGGAATCCATCAACCCGATCACGAAACAATTATTCGATTAGGTAATCAGGAAGTTTCTGAAAAGTATGGCAACCTATTCGAGATGTATGAAAAAATTACCGGAGAGAATCCATACAAAGAACCTATGAAAATTTATCCGGCAGTGCATTACACTATGGGTGGACTTTGGGTAGATTACAACCTGGAGACAAATATTCCTGGACTCTTCGCAACAGGTGAATGTAATTTTTCAGATCATGGTGCTAATCGTCTGGGAGCATCCGCTTTGATGCAAGGTCTTGCAGATGGTTATTTTGTTTTACCGTATACCATTGGTAATTATTTGTCTAAAGAAATTCGGACTCCAAAAATTGATGTCCATCATCAGGCCTTCATCGATGCAGAAAATCATGTTCGTACGGATCTCGAAAAACTTCTTACGATCAATGGAAATCAATCGGTTGAATCATTGCACAAAAAACTCGGTAAAATAATGTGGGAATATTGTGGCATGGCCAGAAACTCTGAAGGTCTGACTAAGGCGAGAAAAATGGTACAGGAGCTTCGCAAAGAATTCTGGTCCGATGTATTTGTTCCCGGAAGTGCGGATGAATTTAATCCAGAATTGGAAAAAGCAATGCGAGTAGCAGACTTCATCGATTTAGGGGAATTGATGATCGTTGATGCCCTTCATCGCAATGAATCCTGTGGTGGCCATTTCCGCGAAGAATTTCAGACAGAAGAAGGTGAAACCTTACGAGATGATGAGAATTATTCTTATGTCGCAGCATGGTCCTGGACTGATGTTCATCAAGAACCTTTGCTCAACAAGGAACCATTAATTTATGAAGAAGTAAAAATTGCTTCGCGGTCTTATAAATAAGCCTTTTTAAAATTATTTTTGACCTTGGATCAACGAGAATCTGATAAGCTGCTTCATTCAGAAAATATTGATCGTTGCATTCAATTGTTGCAGTATCTATGTGATCACGGCGATCAGATACATCAACTTAGTGAGGAACAAAGATTAACTCTTAATCAACTCACGGGAAAATTTTCAAGACCAGATCGCAATGAACTCAAAAAAAGAAATAAAGGATTAAAGAACAATTTTAAAAATTTAATTCAGAAACAAAATAAAGAAGCAACTTCTGCTTCGGGAATTCGAAAGGCAAGAGAATCTAAAGTATTCGTTGCTCCAAAGAGACTTGGAGATCAGGAATTCGAAAATGAAAGCAGAGGATCATTTCATTCTCCGAGAAATTGTTACGTCTGCAAGAAAGAATATCTTGAGATTCACCACTTCTATGACTCCATGTGTAAGGATTGCGGTGATTATAATTATGCCAAGCGATTTCAACACTGCGATCTCAGTGGTCAAGTAGCTATCATAACGGGTTCAAGATTAAAAATTGGGTATCAGGCAACGCTAAAATTATTGCGCTCAGGAGCTACCGTCATAGCGACCACGCGATTTCCGGTTGATTCCGCCATGCGTTATTCCAAAGAAGAAGATTTTGAATTCTGGAAGGATCGATTGCATATCTATGGATTGGATTTAAGGCATATTCCAAGTGTTGAAATTTTTTGTTCTTATGTACTTCAGAAATTTGAAAGACTTGATCTTCTTATAAATAATGCAGCCCAGACGGTTCGAAGACCTTCAGGCTTTTTCAGACATTTAATGGAATTGGAAAATAAACCAATTCATACTCTTGAAAATCCTGTTCAGTTATTACTTAAGAATTACTCCGAATTAATACATCAGATTCAATCTATCTCCACCTCGGAATCCGAAGTCAAATTAGTTCCTGTCAACTGGGAGAACAAGAGTGTTGGATTAGGAATAACTCATTCAGCTGAATTATCACAACTGCATTACAGAATGGATAATGAGCTAAATTCAGCAGAGGTATTTCCAGAAGGAAAGTTGGATGCGGATTTGCAACAAGTTGATCTTCGAAAGACGAACAGCTGGAGACTTAAGCTTGGAGAGATCGAAACGGCGGAGATGATTGAAGTGCAATTGGTTAATGCGATTGCCCCGTTTGTTTTAAATAATCGACTCATTCCGTTGATGAAAAAACCAAACACAGGAGTAAAACACATAGTGAATGTCACCGCCATGGAAGGAAAGTTTTACCGGTTTACCAAAGCATCAAGACATCCCCATACGAACATGGCCAAAGCGGCACTTAATATGATGACTCATACATCGGCTTCAGATCTAATTCAATTTGGTATTCATATAAATGCTGTAGATACCGGCTGGGTTACCGATGAAGATCCTGTTGATTTGGCTAATCATAAAGCGGATGTTCATGATTTTCAACCTCCATTGGATATCGTTGATGGTGCGGCAAGAATTTGCGATCCATTTATAGATGGAATCCTCACGGGCAAGCATTGGAATGGAAAATTTTTAAAAGATTACTTTCCGATTGATTGGTGATGAGTTATTCGTAGATGATATGTTGACTTTAAATAGAATTATTGATATTCTTGACCTATAGTTAATGTGTAATTCCAACAAAGTTATTAAATTCAATAACAGATGAATCAATCCTTTTAAAATTTTCATACTATAGAACATTTAGATTTAAATAACTCTGATTTGTTTTGGTAGAGTGATTTGTTCCTGAATATAATTCATTTCTTAACGAGCATTGAACCATAAACGGTGAATGAAGAATGTTTTTAACTAAGCGATAATAATTCATACCTCTTTGCTAAAATCTTGCTTAAGCCTATATTACTTAAAAAATGACTAAATTTATGTAAGATATGATCAAATGAAGCTATGCTTATTTGTCTTTGTAATGTTGTTGACTGGATTAGTCAACGCCCAGCGGGCCGATACCATCGGCCTTAATTATAGAGTGGATAGTCTTTTAAAAATTTCCCTCAAGTGTCTTAAAAATCAGGAATTTGAAAAAGGGCTTGAAGTAAATGGCATTGCAGAGAAAATGGCTATTGAAAATCTTGGAAAAATTTCAGAAGCCTATGGCTGGTGCAGTTCTACAAAAGGAAATTTATTTTTATACAAAGGAGATTATAAAGAAGCAGAAAAATGGTTCATCGAATACAATTCGATTTTATTTCAATTGCACGGTGAAAAAAATTTGAGCTACGCCTGGGGTTTGAATACTTTGGCCCAGCTATATAATAAAATGGGCGTATTTGAAAAATCCGAAAAGCTATTCTTAACATCTAAATCAATTATCGCAAACATTCAGGGGACTAATCATCCGGATTATGCCTGGGCATTAATGGATCTTGGAGTATATTACCGAACAATCGGAGATTATGAAAAAGCAGAAGTACTATATTTAGAAGCAAAAGAAATTCGAGAAAAAACTTTAGGCGTCAATCATCCGGATTATGCCTGGAGTTTGAACAATCTGGCGAACTTATATAACTTTATGAGCGCCTTTGAGAAAGCCGAACCTTATTATCTTGAGTCAATCAAGCTTTGGGAGAAATTGTATGGTAAAGAGAGTACGAACTATGCAACAGGGATAAATAATCTGGGTTTACTTTACTTTAATATGGGCGCATTTAAGAAATCAGAACCTTTACTTTTGGAATCTTCTTCATTGCGCGCTAAATTATTAGGAACAGAAAATGCCGACTATGCCGGTAGTCTTAATAACCTTGCAGCATTGTATATGAATATGGATGACTATGACAAGGCAGAACCTTATTATCTCGAATCCAAAGTACTGCGTGAAAAAATCTTTGGAAAAGAACATCCCGAATACGCTAATGTTATTGGTAATCTCGGAATACTTTACAACTTAAAACATGATTTTGAAAAAGCAGAATCCTATTTTTTAGAATGTCTTTCAATATGGGAAAAATCAGTTGGCATTGATCATCCTGAATATGCTTCCTCCCTTTTTAATTTAGCCAATTTCTATCTGGATCAAAATCAGCTGGATAAGTCTGAATCGCTTTTTTTGAAATCCTTAAAAATACGAGAAAAAACTCTTGGTCCAGAGCATCTTGATGTTTCTTATAGTCTGAAAAATCTAGCCAATCTTTATATTCGGAAGAATCAGATTGAACAATCTATATCTCTTCTCGAAAAAGAATTTATTCAACACCGATCTCAGCTGGCTAAAGCTACAACGTTTTTATCTGAATTGGAACTCGCTCAATACATAAGTAAATTTCAGAATGAAGAAGAGGCCCTGGGTTCATGTCTCTATGTTTGTAAAGATACTATTCTCTGCGAACGCACTAAACCATTGAATGCATTAGCATACGATCATACTTTATTCTATAAAGGGTTTTTAATTTCTGAAGCGGTCAAATTAAAAGCTCTTTCAGAGTCAAAACCTGAATCAAAAGAAATTTATTTGCGACTGAAAAAACTACGCCGGAGATTAGCCGACGAATACAGCCTGCCCATTAATCAGCGTTCAGAAGTAAAGGAACTGGAAGAAAAAGCAAACAGCACAGAAAAAGAACTTGCAAGGTTAGTGGCTGGATACTCACAAGGCATTCGTCAGATCCAATGGAAAGATGTTCAAAAAACTCTGAAAAAAAATGAAGCTGCCATCGAATTTGTACATTTTCAATATGATTTTCCAAAAGTAACGGATAGCATCATGTACGTGGCCTTATTAATTAAGAGCGGAATACAGGCACCAATACTTATACCCTTGTTTGAAGAAAAATCAATGGATTTAATATTACAACATAACGCGTCGCGAAAGGCAGATTATGTGAACTTATTATACACCCTTTCCGATCGGGGTGCTACATCAATTAATACTACGAAGAGATCATTATACGATATGATTTGGCAACCAATTGAAAAAGAATTAAATGGCATAAACACCATTTATTTCTCACCAACTGGATTGCTGCATAGATTAAATCTCGATGCTATTCCAGTAACTGAATTGGAAACATTAGCTGATCGATATAATCTGATTGAATTAAGTAGTACGCGACAATTGGTATTTCCAACTCAAATAAAAAATGCAAATAACGATGCCTTCTTATTTGGCGGAATAACTTTTGAACAAGATAATTCTTTGAAAAATAGTGAACCAATTATAGCTACCCGATCAAGCGATAAAGCATCAAATACTTCAATCGATTCAACATTAAGAGGAGAAAATTGGACTTATCTAACGGGTACTGAGCGCGAAGTGAATGCCATTGAAAAAATTATGTTGAACACAGGTGTTCAAACTCAACTTAAGAAAGGTTCTGAAGCTACAGAAGAAACTTTCAAAAATTTAGGTGCCAATAATAATCCATCACCACGAATATTACATATTGCTACACATGGTTATTTCTTCAATGAACGAACGAGTTCTGCTAAAAACAGAATGACACACGACAGTGTGGCAATTGAGGGAACCGCGGAAGCGGCTTCATCAAATCAAAAAATATTGCGAAGTGAAAGTGAACCCGAATTCAAAATTTCCGATCATCCAATGCTTCGATCAGGCTTAATCATGGCAGGCGGAAATGCCGGATGGCAAGGAGCACCAACATTGCAAGGAAAAGAAGATGGAATACTCACCGCCTATGAAATTTCTCAAATGAATTTATCCAACACAGAACTTGTAGTTTTATCGGCGTGCGAAACAGGTCTGGGCGACATTCAAGGCAACGAAGGAGTGTATGGGTTGCAACGCGCATTTAAAATTGCAGGCGCAAAATATTTAATCATGAGTCTTTGGCAGGTTCCGGACAAACAAACTTCCTTGCTTATGACTACATTCTATAAAAAATGGCTCATAGAAAAAATGACAATTCCTGCTGCATTTCACGCTGCACAAAAAGCTTTACGCGATGTTGGTCTTGATCCTTATCAATGGGCGGGATTTGTGTTGGTGGAATAATTATTTAAGTTACACGACTTATCTGTCCTCGAAACACAAAGTGTTTCGGGACGACTCACGACTCACGACTTACGACTCACGACTCACCTGTCCTCGAAACACAAAGTGGTTCGGGACGACTCACGACTCACGACTCTGTCTTCTCGGAATTGGATCGTCACCAAATCCACCCCAGGGATGACAACGTGTAATTCTTTTTATTCCCAGCCATGTTCCTTTAAAGATACCCCACTCGTCTATGGCTTGTAGCATATAATTTGAACAGGTAGGATTAAAGCGACAATTTTTTCCCAACATGGGTGACAGGAGAATTTGATACAATCGAATTGGTCCCTTTATAATCCAATTAATATACCTTATCACGTTCTTATTTTTTATTTTTTAACGAAGCGGCATTGATTTCATAACTGCCTTTGGTGATTCCATTCTTATCAACAAATTCAATTTTGAGTTTGCGTTCTTTTTTTTCTCCACTAAAACTTAATCTGCCGTAATTGTGATCCTCAAGATAAAAATTATTAACCCGATTAGGATTATTTTTTTCTTCTTTACTTACTTTGGATATCCCTGCCGTCAAAGATGAAACGGTAATATCATATAAAGTGTATAAAGAATCTCTATCGAGTTTGTTAATTTCACTAAAATGTCGATCACCGGTCAAGAAAATTACTCCATTAACTTTTGAATAATTTAAAAAATTCAAAAGCTCCTCTTTTTCAATTGGAAAATGCGATAAACAATCAAAAGGAGATAACGCATTGAGAACTTGTGATCCGGTTACAATGATTTTGAAGGCTGCCTGACTATTGAGTAATGCATTTTTTAACCAATGAAGTTGCTCCTGTCCGTACATTCGCTTTTCCGGATTAGGTCGGCCTTCTTTGGTGTCCGGCATATCATCCGAACTTCTCCAGGTCCGATTATCCAATAGAAAAAAATCTACATCATTATAAGACACTTTCGTATATATGCCTTTATTGTCCATTCCGTAAGTTGGATTAGCAAAATAGGATTTGAAAACATTTCTAGATTCATTTTTGAAAATATAAGATACTCCTTCATCGTTAGGTCCGTAATCGTGATCATCCCAAATACCTACATGCGACATATTTTTCCATAATTCTTGTTTTATTTCAATGGCCCTATCACGAGAAGACCTATACCACAATCCCCATTCACTACTATAATCTACTTCTCGGGTATACCAATTATCTCCGAGCCAAACCATCATGGCAGCTTTTTCTTTGGTTAATGCTTGAAATATAATAGAATCCGTCCCATATGCTCTTCCTGGACGATCGTAAATTGGTTCATTGATATAGGAACAACTTCCTGTTAGCACGGTAAAATCCGGTGCTGGTTTTCTCCATTGCCACAGCTCTTGCGTCATAAACGTTCCTGAATATTTATTTTCTTTAATCTTCTTATTATAAATTATCTGATACGAATATTGAGTTCCTGGTTCTAATTGTACAAGATCAAATAAAACGGTTTCAAAACTTAGGAATTTATTTATTGTCTTAAAAGCTTTATTGACTTTTTTATCATCTTGAGTAGGCCAATAAAGAAGTTCGACCGATGTCTGTGGAATAAGTTCACACCAGATTTTAGCGGTGCGCAATTCAACATATCCCAACATTGGACCACTTTTAATCTGAGCAGTCGTTTGATTTAACCAAGTGCTTATATATATTATTGCGAATACCTGAAACAAAAAACTATTTTTCATGTCTTTATTTATGGTAAAATTACTCGAATTAATAATTCTTAATAATCAAAAAAGATTAATCACTTGCCATTAATATTTTTCGTTCCTTTGACGATTCATGAATAAGTTTAGATTAACTATTATTCTAATGTTTTTCTTTCGATGGGGTATATCCGTAGCTCAGGATAATAATTTAGTTCAATTGAGTGGAGTTGTCTTTACATTGGATGATTCCAGGGTTAAATTGCTTCCATTTGCAGAAATCAGTATTCAAAATAGTTTTCGTACGGTATTTGGTAATGAAAAAGGATTTTACAGCATTGCAGCAGCACGTGGAGATACCGTTAATTTTAATTATTTGAGTTTTAAAGAGACACAATTTATTATTCCGGTTGATTATCAACTTGATCATATAACATTGAATCAGGAATTGATTCGCGATACTATATTTCTTCCAAAAGCTGTGATTCATCCCTGGCCCGACAAAAATCATTTCAGACCTGAATTTCTTGCTATGGATGTCGAAGAAAGCATGCAACAAATTGCAGAAGCTAATCTGGCCAAAAACAGATTGAGAGATTTATTAACTTTAACTCCTCATGACGGCCAGGAAAATGTTAGCCTCTATCTAAGTCAGCAAGCTCAAAAATATTATTATGCAGGCCAGATACCTCCCCAGAAAATATTTAGTCCTGCGGCGTGGATCGAGTTTTTTAATGCCTGGAAAAGAGGTGATTTTAAGAAAAAGAGGAGCTCCAAATGAATATCTCGGACGATAATCTCAAATTAATTCCATTCGAAAAGGAAAGTGAAGAAAATTATATTCGAAGAATTAAAGAACGGGTGGAACAGCTTATTTCAGAAGACATAAACTTGTTATTCAGCTACTTATATAGATTGGATGTAGAGGAATGGAAAATTCAGGAACTGATAAAAAACACTCCTTCAGACCTGTTTTCAGAAAAGCTGGCCTCTGAAATCTGGAATCGTCAAAAAATACGCCTTCAGCATAAGAAAGATATTATAGTCCCTAAAATTAAGGAAGAGGGCTGGGATTTATAAAGCTATCATACTTTATTTAAAATATATATATCTTTGATTTACAATACTTTACACAAAAAGTATTGACAAACGGTGCAAAATGCTATAAAACCTTTCTAATTATTTGATTAATAGAATGCTAGCTTGTATTTTTGCAGCCCTTTTACAAAAATTCTTTATTTAATGCGTAATTTTGAAGTAACCTTCATCGTAGATCCAGTGCTGTCGAGCGATGAAGTAAAATCGACAGCAAAAACCTACCAGGACATATTAGCCAATGAAGGCGCAACGATTGTCCATGTAGATGAAATCGGCCTTAAGCCTCTGGCCTATACGATCAATAAGCGCTCTACCGGGGTCTATTATTGTATTGAATTCGCTTCTGAAAGCGGTTCATTTATTGACAAATTCGAATTAGCTATGAAGCGAGATGAGAGAATCATGCGCTTTCTTACAGTTCGCTTAGACAAGTATGGTGTTAAGTATAACGAGGACAAAAGAAATGGAAAAATTGGCAAAAGAATGCCAAAAGAAACCACGGCTAAAAAACCGTTAGACTACATCCCTGTTCAAGCATTTAATCCTGAGTCCGCATTAGGTCGGGGTTTTGACGCTGAAAAGACTGCTAACTAGATCAATCATTAATTATTAAAACTTTTAGAAAAATTAGTAATGGCAACACAAGATGAAATAAAATTCCTCAGTAATCCCAATATAGGTCAAAAACAAAAGAAATATTGTCGCTTTAAAAAATTTGGATTACATCACATTGATTATAAAGATCCTGACTTTTTGATTCAGTTCATTAATCAACAAGGTAAGTTACTGCCAAGAAGGCTTACCGGAAATTCATTAAAATATCAGCGACGTGTAGCTACGGCTGTAAAAAGAGCCAGACATCTGGCTATTCTTCCGTTCTTATCGGATTTATTAAAATAATTGTTTAATTCATTAAATTGAAGTGTAGAAATGCAAGTAATATTAATAAAAGACGTAGATAAATTAGGAGACAAGCACGACGTCGTAAGTGTCAAGCCAGGATTTGGACGAAATTATCTGATCCCACAAGGATTTGCCGTATCAGCTAGCGATGCTAATTTGCGAACCTTGAAAGAACTAGTTCGGCAAGATGAGGCTCGTGAAAACAAAAAGTTAAATCAATACAAGGAAATAGCCGCAAAGATTGAAACCTTGAATTTGAAAATCGGAGCTAAAAGTGGTACCAGTGGAAAAATCTTTGGAAGCGTGACTAATGTTCAAATTGCAGCAGCTCTTAAAGATCAAGCCGAAATCGAGATCGAAAGAAAAAAAGTCAAGTTACCGGAAGAAATTAAAGAATTGGGAGAATATGTAGCTCAGATTGAGCTGCATAAACAAGTTGTTGCTCCTTTAAAATTTGAAGTGGTAGCTGACTAATTGATAAATAATTCTGGTAATTAAACTCCAGTATAAAAAGCATAACCCGTGTGAATCTTTTTGCACGGGTTTTTTGTTTTAATGACATGAGCTACAAACACATTAGAAAAGATTATCAAAAATCTGTTTTTGACTTTGACTCAGCCCAATCTAACCCTGTTGATCAATTTAGATTGTGGTTGAACGATGCCATTGAATCTGGCATTCCAGATGCCAATGCGATGTGCCTGTCCACCGTGGACAAAATAGGACATCCCCATTCCAGAATGGTACTCCTCAAAGAAGCGAATCAGGATGGTATTGTTTTTTTTACCAATTATCGCTCTGCCAAAAGCATTGATATTGAATTCAATCCTCATGTTGCCTTGAATTTTTATTGGTGCGAACTGGAGAGGCAGGTAAGAATTGAAGGGACTGCAAAGAAATTATCTCGGGATCTATGTGTAGATTATTTTGATTCTCGTCCTATTAATTCAAGAATTTCGGCCATCATTTCTCTACAAAGTGAAATCATTCCGTCCAAACAAATACTGGAGGAACAAATAGAATATTATAAAAATAATCCGGATCAGATTCATTGTCCGGAACATTGGGGTGGATTCATTGTGCAGCCATTATCCTTTGAATTTTGGCAAGGAAGAGGCGATCGATTACATGATCGTCTTAAATATTTTTCTAAAGATAGCAATCACTGGATTCGCGAAATTTTAGCTCCTTGAATTGATAATGATGAGTATTCTTTTTGGTTAAAAATTACTTT
>CAZHNF010000007.1:0-141242 GCA_964533625.1 uncultured Saprospiraceae bacterium
TCAGAACTTACTTCTCCTGTAACAGAACCTAATTCATAGATTGATCGACGGAGAGATTGTGCAACAAGGTCCGTTTCAAGATTAGATTTTAATCCTTTAATTACATTGTTCAATTCTCGATCTGCATTTTCTAATGCAGCGCGATGTCTTGCATTGACAACAACGGATACGTCATCTGTGGATTGATGCTCTAAAGCAATCTCGAGTAATTTGGTTTTTATTATTTTTATTTTACTTAAATCATTCACCGAGCAACCTAAAATATTTTCTAATCCACAATACTCCGACAAATATTGCGAGAGATCAAATTCAGGTTGCAAATCCATCTTATTAGCAATAACCACCACTTTTTGATTTGGCTGAACCAGTGACTCTAAATCATCCTTAAGTTGATCTGAGTTAAGTTGGATTATGTCTGCCACGTACAACATTATGGATGATCTCTGAATACTATCCAATGATCTTTCGACACCAAGAGATTCAATAATATCTTCCGTATTTCTAATTCCCGCGGTATCTATTAATCTAAATAACACGCCTTCTATATTAATACTTTCCTCTATAGTATCTCTTGTCGTACCAGCGATTTCTGATACAATGGCTCGATTCTCTTGCAACAAGGAATTCAATAATGTAGATTTACCGGCATTAGGTCGTCCGGCGATTACCGTGCTGATTCCATACTTTATTGCATTACCTAAACTAAAGCTGTTTATAAGATGATGAATTTTTTCAACAATGGATTGTACAAGATCAAATAATTTCTGTCGGTTGGCGAATTCTACGTCTTCTTCACTAAAATCTAATTCCAATTCCAGTAAGCTCGCAAAGTCAATCAATGATCCTCTTAATTCTGCGATCTGATCCTTAATTCCTCCTTTCATCTGGTTCATCGCCAGACGATGTTGAAGAGAGGTTTCCGATTGAATCAGATCAGCAACTGCTTCAGCTTGTGAGAGGTCCATTTTGCCGTTGAGATAAGCACGCATGGTAAACTCACCCGGCTTTGCCAATTGTACCCCACTCCTCATTAATAATTGCAAAACTTCCGATAAAATAAATCTCGAACCATGGCAATTAATCTCCACAATATCTTCACCAGTATAAGAATGAGGTTGTCTAAATACTGAAACTAAAACCTCGTCAATTACCTCCTTCTTTTCATTTATAAGTTTTCCATAAGTTATGGAGTTAGGTTTAAGGGAGCTTAATGATGGTCCCAAAAATAATTTCTCTAATGAAGTCAATGATTCCGGCCCACTAATTCGAATTATACCTATACCCGCAATTCCTGGAGCAGTAGCGATGGCAGCAATGGTTGTTGAAGATGAGATATTCTTGTTTTTTGAAACACAAAGCTATAGGGATGTGTTATATAGATGTGAAATTAAGCCATTAATTTTCATGTTTTTGTTGTTGTATTGATTAAAAAGTAAGTAATAATGAGCTTAGCAGAAGGTGCCAAACAGGTTGGAAGATCTACTTGGAAGTGGATTAAAAGGTTATTTTTATTGGCTTTCTTGATTTTTATTGGTTATGTGTGTTTTATACTATTTGCCAATTATAGCGAAGGCGCACGAACAGGTTATGTCGTAAAAATCAGCCGAAAAGGTGTTATCTTTAAAACCAACGAAGGAGAATTAAACTTTGGGTTTCCCCAGGTCAGTACCGGTCCGGGGGTTAATACTCAGAACATTTGGAATTTTTCAGTTCCCAATGATGAGGTTGCTTTGCAGATTCAAAAAGCTGCAGAATCTGGTCAAAAAGTTACCTTGTTCTACAAACAAAAATATAAACAACTTTTTTTTAGAGGTGATACCGAATACCTCGTCTATAAAATTGAAAAATCAGCAGATAATTTTTCTCCTCCTCAAAAATAAGAAAGAATTATTGAATGTCGTGGAACCCTATAATTAATAAGGTCATTACTGATTGGTTAAAACGGTAAAAAGTTATAGATTATAAAGCTTGATATATAAGCCAATAAACCAAATACTAAAAATTGTAAAATTGGAATTTTCCATCCACCTGACTCTTTTTTCATAACAGCCATAGTACTCATACATTGAAGTGCAAAAGCATAAAAGATTATTAAGGACAAAGCCGTTCTGGCATTAAAGAAAGTTGTACCATCTTCTCGCTTTTCTGCGGCAAGCACTTGACGCAATTTCAACTCATCGCTTTCTGATCCTATGCTATAAATCGTACTCATGGTACCTACAAAAACTTCTCTGGCCGCGAATGAAGTAATTAGTGCTATACCTATCTTCCAATCAAAACCCAGAGGTTTTATAGCAGGCTCAATAAATCTCCCAAATTTTCCTGCAAACGAATGTTCTAACTTTTTAGCTTCTAATAAATTACTTTTTTCTTCATCCCCAAGATTTTGATAGGTCGCTGATTTTTTAATTTCAGATTCCACATGTTCAAATTCGCCTGAAAAACTAAAACTTGCCAGAAACCATAAGACCACCGAAATAATCATAATTATTTTACCGGCTTCCAGAACAAAACTTTTTACTTTCTGAAAGACCACTACCAATACTGAACGCCATGAAGGAACTTGGTAGTTGGGTAATTGCATTATTAGAATTGAGTTTCCTTCATTTTTAATAATTTTATTTGCAACATATGCTGTAATAAATGCCATGGTAATACCCAATAAGTAAAGTCCCATAAATACTAATCCAGGAAGATTAAAAATTCCAAAGATTTTAACCGGACTTACCACAAAACCAATTAAAGCAGTATAAACTGGAATTCTAGCTGAGCAAGGTATTAATGGAATTACGAACATGCTTAATAGCCGTTCTTTGCTATTAAAAATGGTTCGAGTTGACATTATGGCTGGTATAGCGCAAGCACCACCGGATATTAATCCAATGATTGATCTACCGTTTAATCCAAATTTTGTTAAAAGGTGGTCTAACAAATAAACAACCCGGGTCATGTATCCTGCTTCCTCCAGTATACTTAATACAATAAACAAAATGGCGATTTGTGGAATAAAAACCAATACACCTGCCAATCCTGGAATTATTCCGTTAATAATCAAACTTGACCACCAGGATTCCGGGAGATAACTTTTTATGGTTTCCGATGTATAAGCAAATGCATCTTCAATGGCATTCATTGGAAACTCTGCCCAGGAATAAATCATCTGAAAAATCAGAAAAAACAGAATCAAAAAAATAATTAATCCCCACCAGGAGTGCGTTAATACATTATCTAATTTTTTTGTCCAGTAATTAGATTTTGATTCCGGTGAATATTTTATTTGTGATTCCCATTGCTCAATTATAGAATATCGGGAGACTGTATCGTCAATCTGATGTCTGATAATGGTTGCTCGATCTTGACTGACAAATTTATTTTTACGGCAAAAGTCATCGTCCAAGGCTAGCAAGAAAGCATGATAGTTTGAACGAACTTGTATGGTTGAAGGAATATTCTGGATCAACGGATTAATTTCTCTACCCATCTCAAGAATTTTAGAATTAATTCTTCTTTCAATGGCAGAATATATAAACTGATTAAGCTTCTCTCTTAGATTAATGCCTGTATAACCCAATCTTGAACTAAATGGGACAACCTCACAACTAGTTTTTTCTTTTAGAAATGCGCACCATTTATCGGCAATTTCCTGATTAACCTGATCAAGGTTTGTCAAAACAATAAAAACCGGATATTCAAGATCAATAACCTGAGTCAGGAGTAACAAATGTTGATGCATATACCTGAAGTCTGCAACATAAATTACCGCTTCTGGCTGGGTTGAGAGATCTGGATGAGTGAGAGCCTGACTTAAGACCTTTTCATCTTGGGACGCTGTAAAAACACTATACGCACCAGGAAGATCAAAAATTCTTATGCTATCTCCCTGAAAAGTTAAGAAATTACCCTCTAGCCCCTCTACTGTAACACCTGGAAAGTTACCAACCTTCTGATTCATACCAGTAAGCTGGTTGAAAATGGTAGATTTTCCACTGTTTGGATTACCGACTAAGGCAAGCTTCTTAAAATGCATCCCTATGAACTGAAAGACTTGATTTCCAGGGCTTTCCATTCCTTTTTGCGGAGGACAAAAAAGGACCCATCAACCTGGATATAATAGGCACCGCCAAATGGCGCCCTTCTGATTAACTCAATAATCTTGCCTGGTATAATACCAATGGTAAAGAATCTCACGGATAATTCCTGATCGAGGATACGTATAACCTGATAAATCATACTTCGGAAAGTGTATATCTAAGGAATTTAAACCTAAAAGGTTTAATCCAAAGTCCAAGGGATAGCTTCAAGGAGCTAATTCATGCTAAAAACAGGGTATTTATAAATAAATAAGGGATCTTTGCAGCGGAACGAATATTAATTTCGTTATTCCTACAAATCAGTGTTCTTATGGGCATTTCGATTGGAGTAGTTAGTGTAGAATCCGAATTGATTCAAGCATGTATCAGGAAAGAAGCCTGGGCCATGCAGAAGTTGTATGAGGAAAATTACGGATCCATGTATGCTATCTGTCTGAGGTATACCAATTCCAAAGACGAAGCGATAGATATTTTGCATGATGCTTTTTTGAAAATTTTCAATAAAATTCACACTTACGAATCCGGAACCATGCTTCAGGCATGGATGAAGCGAATTACCGTAAACACCTGTATTGATTATTTCAGAAAAGAAAGCAAAAGGTATCATTCTGATTTGGATGACGCGAGAACTGTAAAAAATAACTCCATGTCTCCGATCGATGAACTTGGCCTTGAAGAAATCCTTAAGGCCGTCCAAAAGTTACCAACTGCTTACAGGTCCGTCTTTAATATGCATGTTATTGATGGATATTCACATAAAGAAATTTCCGAAATTCTTCATATAAATGAAAGCACTTCCAGATCAAATTTGGTAAAAGCAAGACAGAAATTAAAAGAACTATTAATTACGAATAATGAAGGATAAGGAATTCGATATTTGGATAAGCTCCAAGCTAAGTGAATGGGAAAATCAATTTAAATTAAAACAGACGATTGACCCTCCAGTACCAGATTGGGATAGAATGAACAAAATGATTCTTGCAGAGCAGCAAGATGAAAAACTTGATTTAAAAATTAAATCTACACTTCAAAACGCACGTATTGAATCTTATGAAGTCAATTGGGAAAAATTCAATCAATGGCTAACTTTACAACGTGAAAGAAGACAAAAAATTATTAAAACAAAAGTTGCGGAGTTATCCCTGGTACTGCTTCTAATTTGGACACTTCAGTCAGCAATAGATTATAATCTATTAAATTCCCCACCCACCAATAATATTGTAGTCAAAAACACTCCCCTAGCTCATAATTCAAAATTAAATTCTACCGATAAAGTAATTGTTCAAAATAGAAATACGCCTTCACAAAATGAATTGTCTAAACAAAATGATAAGTATAAAAAATCTGTATTGAATTATTCAAAACAATCTTTTTCCAGACCAAGCTCATTCAACTCCTCTCTTAATAGCTCTAAACTAAGTGTATCCCAAGATAATACAATTAATAATAATTCAGTTAATGGTTTAAGTAATTATTCAGAACACGGCTTATCTCAATCTGCTGATCCAACCTTAATGATTAAAGATCAGGGAATCGACTCAATCCAGAATCCAACTTTAATTGAAGAGCCATCCCTTTCATCCAATATCATTTCACAAGATTCAGTAACAATTAACTCAAATACTCAGGAATTTTTAAATAAGACAAATTCTGTTTCGCCAGAAAATGAGTTAGATTTATCAACTCCAGCAATACAGATAAACAAGCCATTAAATAAAAATAAGATAATTTCAATTGGTGCTGGAATCGGTTACGGTACTTTTTTCATTTCTAATTCGAAACATGCACCTAACTATATTAATGAATACCAATTTCGAGTTAATAGCTTAAGTCAAAATTTTAGAATAAATCTGAATTACACACACTGGATCATAGAATCAGGTGCAAACTTTACTAATTTGACCTATCAGCCTGACCATTATTTGAATATCAATCAACTGAGAGAAGGTGAACTTATTGATATTATTAATCAAATGCAGTTTCGGTTAATTGAGATTCCGTTTACCTTACATTACAAAGCCTTAGTAACGGAAAGATGGATTGTAACGGCTTTCGCAGGTTTGGGTATTTCAATGTGTAGTTCAGCTGAATATAACGTAAGTACAGCTGTAAGTAAGGGTAGGAAGTACACCTTATTTTTGGACAATAATGATAATCAGGTTTTTGTCACCCTAGATTATAACAACGGATATAAAGTTGATAAATCATTAAGCAATAATACATACGCCAGTACTTTATTGGGAACTCGAGTCATTTATAATGCATTTAAAGACTTCTCATTGACTGCTGATTTAAATTATAGAAATATGCTTGGACAGATTGGATTTGGTCCTTTAGATGAGAACTATAAAAGTTTTTCAGCAGGTCTGGGTGTGGTGTATTTTATTCGGTGATATTAATTCAAAGAATCCAATAAAACCATTTTCATTACTCTTCGCCTAATTGTTTTTCTTCCCTTAATTTCTTGAATAACTCATCCATTTTGTATGCTTCATCTAAAGTGTCGTCCAGATAGAATCTTAGATCAGGCATTATACGAAGTTGTTTTCCAATCCTTCCGTGCAGCGCAAATTTTAACTTGGTAACCTGGTCTTCGAGCAAAGCAATTATTTCATTTTTGTTGAGCATATTAAATACACTTAAATAGACTTTTGCCAAACCTAAATCCGGGCTCATTTTTACATCGGTTATGGTTACGAGGGGCTCGTATCCATAAATATATCGGCCTTCAGTGTTTAAAACTGCACTAAATTGTCGCCGGATGAGTTCACCAACTTGCTTTTGTCTAATGGATTCCATAATAATTTGATAATCGCTTCTGTTTTAAATTTAACGTCAGGAACCTAAATATGGTTGTTAAAAGAGGGTAATTTTATGCGTAGCAAAAATGCACCTTTTTATGTTTTCATCTAACAAGCTGGAAAGAAATTATAAAATACCATTTATTTCAAATTAAATAAAATAAAAATATATAAGGTTTATTTTTTTCTGTACGATTATCTTGTGCTGTAATGTCGCTTCTAAAACCCGATAGTCCAATTGAATACCTGAAGGGAGTTGGTCCCCAAAAGGCTGCTTTACTTAAAAAAGAATTAGGAATTCAAAAGATTGAAGACTTACTATTTTATTTTCCCTTTCGATACATTGATAAATCTCATTTATCAACAGTTAGCGATGTTATCCATGAAAGCGATTATGCTTTATTAAAGTTAAAAATTTTAGGATTTGTTGAACGAGGTAATAAAAGGAATAAGATCTTAATTGTTAAGGCTAAAGATGATACTGGAACAATTGATTTAACCTGGTTCCGTTCTCATGCCTGGGTCCAGGAAAAATTAATATCCGGTAATGAATACTTAATATTTGGAAAAGTACAAAATCAAGGTTACGGATATTCCATTCCTCACCCTGAAATCGAAGAAATTGTCCCCTCCGAATCAAATCAAAATAATAAGTTCGTTCCTGTTTATAACACCACTGAATTATTATCCTCCAAAAATTTGAACAGCCGTGCTATAGCCCGATTAACTGAAAATCTTATTAAATCATTCGACTATTCCAATATCCAAGAAAACTTACCTGAATATATAATTACAAAATTCAAATTAAAATCAAGAGGTGAATGCCTGAGATCTATACATTATCCCAGGAGTCAGGATGAAATTTATCATTCTCAGCAAAGATTTAAGTTTGAAGAATTGTTTCATTTTCAACTAGTCCTTGCTTACAACAAATCCAAACGCAAAAAATATCAATCTGGATATAATTGGTCAATGGTGGGTGAATTATTCAATGAATTTTATTCGGAGTTACTTCCCTTTAAATTGACCGAGGCTCAGAAAAAAGTTATTCGTGAGATTCGAGAAGATCTAAGATCAGGTCGACAAATGAATCGATTGTTGCAAGGTGATGTCGGAAGTGGAAAAACCATTGTTGCTTTTCTAATTATGCTAATGGCAGCTGGAAATGGATTTCAATCCTGTTTAATGGCACCAACAGAAATATTAGCTAATCAACATTATACAAATCTAGTTGAGTTAAGTAATAATCTTCCAATCCAGATTCAACTTCTTACCGGTAATACCAAAAACCTCGTCAGAAAAAAAATTTTGGAGGATCTGCAAAGTGGTCATCTAAACATCCTTGTCGGCACTCACGCTCTCATTGAGGATCCAGTGGTATTTAACAATTTAGGCCTAGTGGTTATAGATGAACAGCATCGCTTTGGAGTTGATCAGAGATCTAAACTGTGGGCCAAGTCAAAGCCACTTTATCCTCATGTTTTAATTATGTCTGCCACTCCTATTCCCAGAACACTTGCAATGACTCAATATGGAGATTTGGATGTCTCAATAATAGATGAATTACCTCCTGGAAGGAAAAATATTATTACAAGGCATCTAAAAGATTTTCATAGAATGGATTTATACCGATTCATGAAGGAACAAATTCAGCAAGGCAGACAGATTTATATCGTCTATCCTTTGATTGAAGAATCAGATACCTTGCAAATAGAAAACTTACAGCTCGGCTATGAAAAGCTTTTAGAATATTTCCCTATTCCTCAATTTCAGATTAGTGTAGTCCATGGTAAACTAAAGCCGAAAGATAAGGAAATGGAAATGCAAAGGTTTGCGTCCGGAAAATCACAAATTATGGTAGCGACAACGGTTATTGAGGTAGGTGTTAATGTTCCGAATGCGACCGTAATGGTGATTGAAAATGCTGAGCGTTTTGGTTTATCACAACTCCACCAATTAAGAGGAAGAGTAGGAAGAGGATCAGATCAATCTTATTGTATTCTTATGACTGCAGATCATATTGGTAAGGATGCAGTAACCCGCATGAAAGTACTATGCTCAACCAACGATGGATTTAAAATAGCTGAAGAAGATTTGAAATTAAGAGGTCCGGGTGATTTATCAGGTACCCGACAAAGTGGTTTATTGGAATTACAACTAGCCAATATTGTGAAGGATGCAGGAATACTTCACTCTGCACATCAGCTTGCGCAAAAGATCATTGATAAAGATCCTTTATTAAACCTTCCGATTAATTCACTGCTTAAGCAATTTATAGGTGCTCACAGGAAAAGGATACACTATTCTGAGATTTCATAATAAATCACTTGTTATAACCTTTATAATCAATATTTTAAACATTTGTATTAATATAATATGAAAAAATAAGGCAGTTAATTAGTCTACGTCCTTGTCTTGTTGTTGCCAGCCTTTAATTTTATTTTTCAGTTAAGGCAACATTTGCTAATATTGTGGGCTCTTATTATTAAAATCATACTATATAGTTATGAAAAGTCTATTCATATTATTATTTCTTACTGGTTTCGTATCATCCTATGGACAGAACCCGTTAATTGATGCGATAAATTCTAAGAATTACGCCCTAGCTCAAAAAACTATTGAAAAAGGTACCAATATCGATCAGCCAATTGAAGTTGATAATCAAAAAATGACCTTTTTGTCTTATGCATGTCTTCAGGGAGATGTAGAGATGGTTCAACTGTTCTTAAAAAAAGGTGCGTTAGTTACTCCTATTACTGAAGGAAAAGACGCCTTAATGTATGCTGCACAAGGTGGAAATCGAGAAATTATTGAATTATTACTCAATAAAGGAGCCAGTGTTATGAATGAGAGCAAAGAAGGGCTTACCGCACGCGATTATGCAAGAAAAGCTGGACACCAAGAAATCGAAGCCTTATTAGCTTCTGAAATGAAAATAATAATGGATCAAGCCCGAGCAAAAAGAGGGGTTAAAAAATAAATTTTTAGACAATTTGTTGTCAAGAAAGGAATCCAATTAATTTTGGATTCCTTTTTTAGTTTTATGAGCAATTGGAAAGTTTTAATTAACGATGGATTTGAAGAATCTGGACAACAGGCATTAATCAATGCGGGTTTCGAAATAATTACCCAAAAAATACCACAAGAAGATCTTGCCAATCGAATTTTTGAATTCGATGGAATTATTATTCGAAGTGCAACTAAAATAACGAGAGAAATAATTTCAAATGGATCTCAATTAAAATTTATCGCAAGGGCAGGTGTTGGATTAGACAATGTGGATTTAAAAACTGCCAAAGAATACAATATTCCTGTATTGAATACTCCGGGCGCATCTTCAAGATCAGTTGCTGAACTTGCCATGTCGCATTTAATGACTCTTACCCGATCACTTCAACTTACCAATCGAGAACTTAAAGATGCACAATCCTTCTCGCATCTTAAGAAAAAACTATCGAATGCCAGTGAAGTAAAAGGTAAAAAAGTAGCGCTTCTCGGATTTGGTCGAATTGGTTTAGAGTTTGCAAAAATGTGTATTGGATTAGAAATGAAAGTTTTGGTAGTTGATCCATTCATTTCTGAAGCCAATATTTCATTGAATTTAGCTCAACAAAACTTTACTTATAAACTTCCAATTTATACCCTCGACGAAGCTTTGCAAGTTGCTGACTATATAAGCATTCATGCACCATTTGTCAATAAGCCTATTCTCGATAAAGAACGAATTTTAAAAATTAAAAAAGGATGTATTTTAATTAATACATCTCGAGGAGAAAACATTGATGAAAATGCTTTACTTGAAGCACTGGAGAATGAAACCATTGCAGCAGCTGGCTTAGATGTCTTTCACCACGAACCGAATATTCATTCTGCACTCGTCGGTCATCCAAAAATATCGATATCGCCTCATATCGCCGCTTCAACTAAAGAAGCTCAAATAAGAATTGCAGAAGAAATGGTAGAAAAAATAATTAACTTAAAAAATACTTAAGATACTAATAGAAGTAATTAACATTAAAATTTAGTCTATTAAAACTGTTGCCTTTACAAAAATTGATCTCCGTTACCTCAAACCTAATTTGTTACATATAAGAACTAAATTAATTCTTTTCATCTTTGAATTATAATTTATATTTTACTATGGATTTATCTTTTAATAGATCCAATAATTTCTAATTCAATAATAAATGGTTATATTAAAATAAAATAATTCAATTCATTTGAAATTAATCTTTATAATAGAGATAAATAAAGTAAAATGATACTCCGAATTATTGTTGGGAAATTTATAGTTTAAATGAATTTACTTTAATATTTCAAAAATTATAATTGTTTGTATGAAATATTTAATGATTGACTGAAATAATGGAACATAATAAATATGACTTATTAAAATACCGCGATTTGGTTCAAAGCAAAGTTCGCGAAAACAAATTGTTCTTTAAACAATTAAAAAAATGGTCTGAAAAATCGTTGGATGAAAATTTTCATAGCTTTCATGAGGAAGTATTCGAAAAATTTGATTGTTTAAGTTGCGCCAATTGTTGCATAACTACAAGCCCAAGATTATTTTCTAAAGATGTTGAGCAAATGGCCGCTGCTTTAAAAATTCGCCCCGCTGAATTCATGGAGAAATATGTAATGATAGATGAAGATAATGATTACGTATTTCAATCCACTCCTTGTCCGTTCTTAGGCCAGGATAATTATTGTTCAATTTATGAGCATAGACCAAAGGCATGCAGAGAGTATCCTCATACTAATCGAAAGAAAATGCATCAAGTCCTCAGTTTAACATATACTAACATTAGTATTTGTCCTGCTGTATTTCAAATTATTGAAAGGTTAAAAAGCGTGGTTAAACCTTAAAATTCATCAATTAATTTTATTTTATTAAAAAAAAATTTATTTGAAATAAAATATTTTTTATTAGTTTTACCCTTGGAATAAGGAGTATTGTATCCTAATGACAATGCTCAAATCATTTAAGACAAGTAGTAGTAGTGAAATATTCAAGTGTTTTGTTTACTTTCACCCTAGGGTTTATTTGCCTATTGGCAAACTGTAATAGAATCGATAAGGCACAATATCGACAAATTGCAGATTTCGAACCAATGGACGCCATCTGGATGTCCTGCATCAATAATTTTAATTACATGTCTATCGAATCAGATATGGTCGATAAACTTGAACGAAATATTCAAGTTAGAATTGCTATGGTAGACGGTCAAGAGGAGCACAATTGTAAAGATTTCTTCGGGTCTTCGAATTTCAATTTTGATATGATTGAATTTTTTACTCTAAAAGGCAACGATTATTGGATAAGAGATCACGGACCTATTTTTGTCTATGATGTGAATAAAAATCTTTGTGTTGTTGATTTTAAATGGAATCAATATGGCTATAGATCCTTTTTAATGGATTATTATAGAGGTAACATTTCTCTCGTTAACGAAAAGCTCTCTGAATTAAGAATCGAAGCAAAAGCTAAGTTCGATAGCATATTTGCGGTTAAATTTAAATTACCTATTGTTAAGTCATGGCTTGTCACAGAAGGTGGAGCCATGGAAGCCAATGGTAAAGGCACTCTAATACTCAATAAAAACCTAATGATTCAAAGGAATCCTGATAGTAGCTTACAAGCTATGGAGAAAGAATTGAATCGAGTATTAGGGGCTAAGAACATTATATGGCTGAATCAAGGTCTAGCTGAAGATGTTCATATTGTCGGCACAATTACTGAGAATTTCGTTGGCATTGGGACAGGCGGCCATACCGATGAATTTGTTCGTTTCGCAAACCCTAAAACAATATTATTAGCTTCAGTCACTCCTGAAGATAAAATCTCAAATCCAGTTTCAGCTATCAATTACGAAAGAATGGAAGAGAACTTTAAAATTCTTCAAGCGGCGAGAGATTTAGATGGTTCGAAATTTGAAATCGTAAGAATTCCGCTTCCTAAATTGATAGCCGTTAAAATTCGCATCAATCCTGGCAATCAAGTTGATTCAACATTAAATATGCCTGAAACAGTTTTTAATCCATCTGATGGATGGCAAGCGCATGATTCTGTTTGGAGAGTAGCTTGTGCTAGCTATTTAAATTATTACCTATCCAACAACAAAGTTTTTTTTCCAAGCTATACAAATTTTGGTACTCCAATGTCGCATGAATTTCAAGTTATTAGCTTGTTTAAAAAGGCATTTCCAAATAGAGAAATAATTCCAATCAATTCAAGAGGACTTAACTGGTTTGGAGGAGGCCTTCACTGTGCCACCTTAAATGAATTCAAATCCAAAGAAATAATTACACCTTAAATATTAATTTGATCTCTAAACAAATTTGATCCACCTTACTTTAATTAAATTGTTGAAGAAGGAACTATAAGATACATTTCAAGTTCGCCAGTATTTTTTGTTTCTATTTTTCCTCTATACTCGCATGTATAATCAGACTGAATTTGTTTGTATGTATCTTTACTTATATTAATCCTCATTGGAATTCCATTAGACTCCATTCTACTGGCTATATTCACGGTGTCTCCCCAGATATCATAAGCGAATTTCTTAAATCCAACTACTCCAGCAATTACTGAACCTGTATGTATTCCTACACGAATTTTAAAAAGACTTTTACTCTCATCTATATATTTAATAAATTCCTGTGCAGCTCTTATAGTATTAATTGTTTCCTGTTCAGAAGCACTTGTGAGACCACCTACGGCCATATAACAATCTCCAATTGTTTTTATTTTTTCTAAGCCATATTTTTCAATAATATTATCAAAAGCTTTAAAACATCGGTCAATTTCCATAACCACTTCTGATGGTTCCATCGTTGAACTTATCCCTGTAAAGTTGACAAAATCAGAAAATAAAACAGTAACATTATCATGATAACGAGCTTCAGTATAGCCTTTATTTTTAAGTTCTTCAACAATATTTTCTGGCAATATATTGAGTAGTAAATCCTCGGATTCCTTTTTTTGCCTTTGTAACTCCAAAGTTCTTTCGCTCACTTTATTTTCCAATTCCAGATTTCTTTGCTTAAGTCTAGTCACATTATATATCACTAATGCTCTTATTGCCATTACGGAGCAAAGAATTACCGCACTAATGAACCAAATTGTTTGCCAAAAAGGTAAGGCAATATCCACCTCCAGGTATGCTGATGTAGGATGACCTTCATCCAGATGCTTATATTTTACTTGGATTTTATATTGACCAGATTTAATATTATTCAACTCAATAATTTGGTTATGGGGCACAACCGTCCATGTCTTCTGAATTGGATCTATTCTATACTCCAGGGTGTAGTTTCTGTTTTGTTCGTAATCAAAATTGGTAAAATGTATGGCTAGTGTATTTTGATCATGGTTTAACTTTAAAATACCATTTTCCACTCTATCTTTTACATTCGATTCATTATTTAAAAAGATATCGGTGATTTTGATTGAATGCAAGGTCCTATCATTGTAGAATAATTTTGTATCCACTAACTTCAGTCCTTCCGGGCTTGCAACATATAAGATGCCTGTATTATCATCCAGGTAAGTATCTCTTCCATTGGGATACGTTGTTTTAATCAGGTGACTTTGGATTCTTGTATACCTTTTAGTTGTTGTATCAAAATGAAAGATGTCATATTCTCCGCTCACCCAAAGATTGCCATGATCATCCTGCTCGATACAAGTCAAGGGAATCAATAGATGATTTAATAATAAAGGATAAAACTTATAAGTTTGATTAAGCAAATCCAATCTGCCTAATGAACTATCACAGGTAAACCAAAATCGATGATCCTGATCGCTAATTATATTGCGACATGTCCATCCAGGCATAACATGGGAAGGAATACTCTTGGTGAACGCATGTTGAATGGAATCGGTAACAAGATTATACTTAAGAATACCTGCCTTATAACCAATCAAAACATTTTCATTATCTAATTTTTCTACAAAGTTCCAAAATCCTAAATTATAATCTTTATTGTCTAATTTTTTCCTAAACTTTGATTTTCTATTATAAAGATGAACTCCAGAAAATTCTCCAACAACAAATATGGTATCATTATTCCATTTAAGTATGTCATAAGCATTTCCAAATGCATTAAAACCAATTTTACTAAATGTGGAAATTGAATCGAGGGTACCATTTTGTTCCATTTCAAACAAGTTGATGTTGGTAGCAATAAACATGGTGGTCTCATGGTGATCCTGAAAAAGATGAACAACATTCATTTCTTTAGTCTGACCACGCAAGTTGGTGTATTGAAGGTCAGCAAAGGATCCATCACCGCTAAGAAGCCCAAAACTGGTACCGAAATACAACTTACCGTTTTGCTTTCCAATGGCATTTATCCCTACATTTTTATTTGAAGAGATGGCCATTTTTCTTTTATGTATGAATGAAAATTCATTCTGACCTGGTATAGAAATTTGCAATCCTCCGCCTTGAGTTGATACGAACCATTGATTATTTTCATCAATAAGTGTATTTCGAATAACATTAGAGCTCAAGGCACTTTCTGTACTTGCGTCAGCTTCAATCAGAGCCAAATTATTTAAATCTTCGGAAAGGATTACAATTCCATTATCCTGAGTACTGAGAACAAGTTCGTTGTTTTTGGTCATTGTGATATGTCTGATATTCAATCTTCCTTGAATTTTAGTTTTACCTGTATCAGACTTATGAAAAAATGTTTGGTAACTATTCTCCGAAAGACTTATTCTGGCCAGACCTTCATAACCTCCAATCCAAAGTACGTTTCGTACTTTATCCAGATAAAGGCAGTGTATAAATTTAAAAATTGAATTTAATTTATAATCTGTTGGAAGCTTAAGTTCACTAGAAAAATAATGATGATAATTAGTAAAGCTTTGAAGCTCCGGATTGAATAATTGCAATCCCAGGGTATCAATTGGTGATTCTGCCCAAAGTCCTACCCAAAATCTACCTTTATTGTCCTCCTGAATGCTTTTAACCTTGTTGCAAAAAATCGATGAAGGTTTATTAACGTCGTTTGCAAACTGTATAAAGTTTTTTTTGCTTTCATCAAATAAGTACAATCCAGAGCCCCATGTTGTGATCCATATTCTATGTCGAGAATCTTCATAAAAAGAAGTGATTTGAAGATACTTCTTTAATGATCCCGGAACTGTATCATTCGTATGATAAGCCGAAAACCTGTATGTTTCCAGATCTAGAATATTAATGCCAGACTCTGCAGTACCAATCCACAATCGATTTTTTGAATCCATAAAAATCGAAGAAATCAAATTGCTGCAAAGTGAATTTTGATCTAAGGAATCATGATAATAGGTTTTTAAGTGAACACCGTCGTAACGATTCAGACCATTTTGGGTAGCAATCCATAGATAACCTTTATGATCTTTTATAACTTGATTGACAAAGTCACTTGAAAGTCCATTCAAGGTATTGAGAAAAGTAAATTTGTTTAGATATTGATTTGATTCACTCTGCGCTACTAAAGCATTTTGCAATAATAAGGTATGGAAAAAGACTAATACCTTAATCCCGTTTGAAAAAACAGATTTTACAATATGACTCAAAAGTCATGCAATTTAATGCGAAAATAAATTGAAATACTAAAGAAAGGAAAAGTTAAACCGCAAAACTTTCTCCACAACCACATGAACGAGTTGCATTTGGGTTGCTGAAATGAAATCCTTTTCCATCTAATCCACCTGAAAATTCGAGGGTTGAATCAAATAAGTAGAGAAAACTTTTCAAATCGGTTACGACCTTAACCCCATTATCCTCAAATACCTGATCATTGGGGGCAAGTTCATTGTCAAACTCGAGGTTATAAGACAATCCACTGCAACCACCACTTGTAACGGAGACTCTTACGAAATGTTCTTTACCAACATGTGCAGAGCCCATGAGTTCTACAATTTTTTCTTTCGCAGATTCAGCAACGTGGATCATAAAATTAAGTCTCTTAATGTTGTGTTACGGATACCAGTTTGCCGTTTTTAATTTGATAATCTTTGATAGCAGATTTAATAGCATCTTCAGCCAAAACAGAGCAATGGATTTTAACCGGAGGCAATGCTAGCTCTTCCACTATATCCATATTATCAATCAAAAGAGCATCATCAATATTCTTACCCTTTAGCCACTCGGTAGCCAATGATGAAGAAGCTATTGCTGAGCCACAACCAAATGTTTTAAACTTCGCATCCTCAATCATATTGGTCTCAGGATTCACCTTTATTTGCAAACGCATCACATCCCCGCACTCTGGGGCACCAACAAGACCTGTACCAACATTAAGGTCATCCTTGTCCAAGCTTCCTACATTTCTTGGATTTTTAAAGTGATCAAGGACTTTTTCTGAATAAGCCATAAAAAAAACTTTTTATTATAACGCAAAGGTATTACAAAGAATTCCTTTTTAATGAATTTGTTTAATAATCTAGTGTGAAGACCATTCAACCCTGCTAAGATCAACACCACTCTTATACATTTCCCATATTGGAGATAGATCCCTCATATGATTAACACCGGCTGTAATGGCAGTAATAGCTTCATCGATTTCAGCTTCGGTAGTAAACCGCCCAAGGCTAAATCTTAGAGAGGAATGAGCAAGGTCATCACCTAATCCGAGGGCAACGAGTACATAAGAAGGTTCAAGTGAAGCTGAGGTACATGCTGAGCCAGAAGACAAAGCGATGTTTTGATTAAATGTCATCATTAGGCCCTCGCCTTCAACGTGTTTGAAGGACATATTCGTAACATGAGGCATTCTGTGTTCTATCGAGCCATTTATATAGACTTCTTCTAAGTTTTTTTTCAAGCCAGATTCCAACTTATCTCTTAAGGCAGAAAGTCTGGCAGCCTCAGCATGCATTTCTTTGGATGCTATTTCAGCCGCTGCTCCAAATCCAACTATTCCAGGCACGTTTAGAGTACCACTTCTCATACCTCTTTCATGGCCACCACCATCCATCTGAGCCGTTACTTTGACTCTGGGATCTTTTCTGCTAACATATAAAGCACCTACACCCTTAGGTCCATACATCTTATGAGCAGTGAATGCCATTAAGTGCACTCCACATTCCCTTGGATTTACTGGAATTTTACCAACGGCTTGTGTAGCGTCAGACATAAATAGAATACCATGTCGAGCACAGATTTTTCCAATTTCTGAAATCGGTTGAATAACTCCTGTTTCATTGTTTGCCCACATTAGACAAACCATAATTGTAGTTGACTTGATGGAAGATTCCAGTTCCTCGAGGTTAATTAAGCCCTTATCATCTACTGTTAAGTAAGTTATTTCAGCACCTTTTTTTTCAAGATTCTTACAACTGTCTAAAACGGCTTTATGCTCTGTTTTCGTAGTTATAATGTGATTGCCTTTTCGACTATACATTTCGAAAACTCCTTTTAAGCCAAGGTTATCAGATTCTGTAGCTCCCGAGGTGAAGATAATTTCCTTCTCATCGGCGTGAATTAAATTAGCAATTTGAAGTCTTGCTTTATCCACGGCATCTTCTGCTTCCCAACCAAATGGATGCGATCGGCTTGCTGCATTACCAGGATGTTCATAAAAATATGGTAACATGGCTTCCACAACTCGCGGATCACAAGGAGTGGTTGCATTATTATCCAAATATATTTTTCTCATTTTTTAATCATTGATTGACGCACCTAGAAAACGCATAAGCTAATAAATAGTTTATAGATTGTGCAACTTACGAATTCTATAAGAATTTGAATATTAAGACAATACGGTATTCTATTCCGAATAAAATAGGTAATTGATCCATGCGATTAGGGAAAATTCAATTAGATAAAGCTCGACAATAAAATCTGATTAATAGCTAGGTAAATACTATTGTTAAAATCCGTCTTAAAAAATTATCCCATGCTAAAACCATGTAAAGAGCTTAGACATATTGCCTTCTAATTATTGAAAAATTATATCTTTGATATTGAATTCTTGTATTTTACATATTACAATATTTTATATTGCATAAAGTAGATTTAGCTCAATGGAAAGATCGCCTTATCCAAGGTGATAAGTTGGCTTTGGCAAAAGTTATTACTTTGATTGAAAGTCAAAAAGCAGAAGACAAGGCAACATCACACGAGCTATTCAGTCAGTTGACTCCTAAAGATTCTAAAAAAATATCCTATAGAATTGGATTTACTGGTACTCCCGGAGTAGGAAAAAGTAGCCTAATTGAAGAACTGGGAAAATTATTAATTAATCAGAGATTTCGAATTGCCGTATTAACAGTTGACCCAACTAGCAGCATCAGTCATGGTAGCATTCTTGGGGATAAATCAAGAATGCCCGTTTTATCAAATTCGGATCATGCCTATGTGAGATCAAGTCCTGCATCAGACTCTTTGGGTGGAATCGGCAGTGCAACTTATACAACGATTCAATTATTGGAAGTAATTGGTTATGATTACATTATAATAGAATCGGTAGGAATCGGTCAATCTGAAACAGATATTGTTAATCTCTGTGATCTAACAATTTGTTTGATCCAACCAGGTTCCGGAGATGAACTGCAAGCCATAAAGCGTGGAATAATGGAATGGGCAGACCTGTTTGTTATTCATAAAGCCGATGGCGAATTAAAGAATCAAGCTAAGATTGCCCTAAGCCATTTAAAAGATGTCCAAGGTCTTAGAATTGGAGATGATCGTGTGCTTCCAGTGGAATGGTTAAGCACATCCATTTATGAGCCATCTTCGATAGAGAATTTACTAAATTATATTAATAAATTTTTTAATACATTAAACTTAGATAATAAATTACTTACAATTAGAAGAGAAAAAGAATTGCGGCATTTTGACCGAATTTGGCTGCATCGCTTAGGGAAGTATATTCAAGAAGACCATATTCTTTCAGAAAAGATTAAGTGGTTAAAGGGAGAACTACAAAATGGAAGCATCCATCTAGAAGATGCTTTGGATAAGCTAATAAAGGTTATTTTTGTCGCTCGATAGTTAGTAGGTATAATGTTTAGGATAATAACCATGATTATACTCTTGGTTGGTATGTCTTCCAGAGTAGCTCATTCCGTAGTATTGTTACGTCCGGCACCCCCTTTCATTCTGGCTTCTCCAATAAAACATAAACTTTCAGTTACCGGAAGCTTTGGCGAACTACGCAATAATCATTTTCATGCAGGGGTTGATATCCGTTCAAACAAAGGAGTTGACGGTGATTTAATTTTGGCGGCTGGGAATGGTTATATAAAAAAAGTAAAAATAGATTCTAAAAACTACGGAAACTCAGTGGAAATTGAGCATGAAAATGGCTTTACAACCCTTTATGGACATCTCGACCGATTTAGAATTGACCTAGAAGAAAAAATTAAAATGGAGCAATACCATAGGCAAGAAAATGAATTGGAATTGGAATTTGGACCAAACGAATTTAAAGTAAATGCCGGTGATTCAATTGCTACTATGGGAAATACAGGAGACAGCCGAGGAGCCCATCTACATTTTGAATTAAGATTAAGTGGAACGAATGAAGTTGTTGACCCTGCAAATTACGGACTAGAAATTGATGATAACATTGCCCCGCAATTTAGAAGAATGAAGCTCTATGGATTCGATCTCGACGGTCAAACTGTTTCAGAAAAATTAATAGCTTCTTCAAAAATCAATAACTTAATTAACATTCCTGGAGATGTATTTGCCTTAAGTGTAGAAGCCTTTGATCGAACCAATAATTCATGGAGGCTCGTAGGAATTAAATCCTTAAAACTCTATATAGACGATGGATTGTTTTATTCATTTAGTCTAGATCAATGGTCTTTAAAAGATACGAGATACATTAATGCTCATTTGGATTATAAGGGATTGCATTATGGAAGATTCCACCGCTGTTTCCGTTTACAAGGAAATAAAATCCCCATTTACCAAACCGTTGAGAATGATGGATTTTTCTATATTGGTGATGGTAATATTCATAAGGTTAAAATAATTATCGGAGATGCAAAAGATAATGAAACTATAAAGGAATTCGAAATTCGCAATACGGCCTATGCACCCTGTTCCAAAAAATGCTACAAACCATTTAATATTGATTTTGAGAAAGAATGGAATTACGATTTTGGATTTGGTCAATTTTATTTACCGGAAGGAAGTGTTTATTCGCTTATAAATTGTTCTATTGACACTCTTAGTAATTCTTTCAAAAATGCTCAGACACCATGGATAGGAATCAGTCCGTCCTCAGAACCTCTTCATAATAAATTGCAAATTAGCTTATCACCCCAAAATTTAATTAATGATTATGTTAAATCTAAATGTTACATAGCCTTAAAAAGGGGATCTAGTTTTGTATGTATTGGAGGTGAATGGAGCAATGATAACATCGTAGCCTCTTCAAAATCTTTGGGATACTTTAGTATTCTGACCGATACTATCCCTCCAAGATTACTTCCAAAAAACTTCAGGTTCAACATGACGGGTAAAAGTAAATTATCATTTACGATGAGTGATAATGTAACAGATATTACAGATAATCGCCCTGGAATTAAATACAATGCTACCATCGATGGTCAATGGATCATATTAAAACACGATCTTAAAACACGTACCATATCTCATGAATTTGAGTCCTGGCTGGGAACAGGAACACACGAATTGGTAGTTACGCTTGAAGATTCAAGGCAAAATAAAAAAGATTATCGTTACCAATTTTATCGATAAACTTATCCATGGATCATTACCATCCTCAATTTAAAATAAAAGAACATCAAGTATTTCCGAATTGTACTTTGTTAGATCAACATGGAATGGTTATCAATCTTCATGAAATAAAAAGTAAGTACATCGCATTGTACTTTTATCCTCAAGACGATACTCCAACGTGTACTAAACAAGCTTGTAATATTAGAGATTCATATCATGAATTAAAACAAAAAGAATGCATGGTGTTCGGAATAAGTCCAGATAATGAACATTCACATCAGCGTTTTATAAAAAAGTTTAATTTAAATTTTGATTTACTAATTGACATCAATCATCAATTAGCCGATGAACTTGGCATTTGGGGACTGAAATTTACTTTTGGAAGAGAATACGAAGGATTACACCGCGTAACCTATTTGTTAGATGAGAATCGTACCATAAAAAAAATTATTTATCCGGTTGAAAGCGGCAGACATAGCGAACAAATTCTCGAGTATCTTACAAGTTAATTTTAATATAGACCTTTTAATTATAAAATAACAAATAAACTTTTTTGATAAATAAATAGTGACCTTTGGATTTGGATTAATTTTTCGACATAAAATACCCTGCTGTAAAAATCAGTATATATTAGAAAATTAATAAATATCATTAAGTCACTTTAAAGTGTGGTAGATTTAAAAAAATGTTTACATCTTCGTAGAATAAATTATGGAAGTATTTGATAAAGCATTGGTATTACACAGCCAATTGAAAGGAAAAATCAGTGTTGAAAACAAATTAGACATTACCTCCACCAAGGATCTTGCATTAGCATATTCTCCGGGAGTTGCAGCTCCTTGCATAAAAATATTTGAAGATCCTTCAAAGGTATTTGATTACACAATTAAAGGCAATACAGTCGCTATTGTTACAGATGGTTCAGCTGTATTAGGACTTGGCAATATTGGAGCGAAAGCCGCCATTCCGGTTATGGAAGGAAAAGCCATGTTATTTAAAAGATTTGCAGGAATTAATGGATTTCCTATATGCCTGGATACTCAGAATACAGATGAGATTGTATCAATTGTCAAAAATATTGCACCGGTGTTTGGAGGGATTAATCTGGAAGATATATCCTCTCCAAGATGTTTTGAAGTAGAACAACGACTACAAGATATAGGTATTCCAGTTTTTCACGATGATCAACATGGAACAGCAATTGTGGTCTTAGCGGCCATCATGAACTTTTGCAAGTTGACTGGAAGAAATATGGAAGATCTTCGTGTCGTAGTTAATGGAGCCGGAGCAGCAGGAATCGCCATAAGTCAATATATAGCTCGTCGAGATGCCAATACTCCAAATCAAAGAATTGTTAAAGACTTATTAGTATGCGACTCAGTTGGTATTATTAGTAGAGACCGAACAGATTTAAATGCTGTAAAAAAAGAGCTTTTAGAATATTCAAATAAAAATGATTTTCGCGGAAGCATTCTTGATGCCATACGACATGCTGACGTGTTTATTGGAGTCAGCAAAGCTGAATTACTTACTAAGGACGATATTCAGACCATGTCAAAAGATCCACTCATACTGGCATTAGCCAATCCTGTTCCGGAGATTCTTCCGGATGAAGCTTATAAAGGTGGGGCCTATGTTGTTGGTACCGGTCGATCAGACTTTCCCAATCAAGTAAATAATGTACTGGCTTTTCCAGGGATTTTCCTTGGTGCGTTAAGAGTAAAAGCGCCTAGAATTACACTAGCCATGAAATTTGCAGCTGCCGAAGCCATTGCATCTGGAATTACCGATGTTACCAAGGACAGAATCATTCCACCCGTAATGGATGAATCTATCGCTCAGCGAGTTGCTGATGCGGTAGCCAAAATTTATTTGCAGACTCGAATTTAATACTATTACACCTGCTATTGGGTATGATCGATGCTGCCACACTCCCAAGCCAATCTTTGGAAAATATTTTTGAAAATTTAAAAATATCTTTTCTTAAAGATCCAAATCCACCCATTAAACAGAGGATTCATTCTCTTAAAAAACTAAGACGGTCGATTCTTCAGCATCATCAAGATATTATTGATGCCTTAAAACTAGACTTAAATAAATCAGCCTTCGAAACCGAAGCCAGTGAAATTCTGGTAAGTCTAAGAGAAATTGATAAAGCCATTCGCAATTTAAAATATTGGACTCAAGACCGTTCGGTAGAACCAGATTGGTTACTTTTTGGTACTTCCTCTTATATTCGGTATGAACCCAAAGGAATTGTTTTAATTATTTCACCTTGGAATTATCCCTTGAATCTATGCATAACACCTTTTGTAGCGGCCATTTCGGCTGGCAATAAAGCTATTCTCAAACCCTCAGAATTTGCTCCTAATACTTCCAAAGTAATAAGTAATATCATAGAAAGTGTTTTTTCAAATGAAGAAGTTGCCGTTGTAGAAGGTGATGCATCGATTGCAGCCGAGTTATGCCAACTTCCATTTAACTTAATTTTTTTCACCGGATCTCAAGCCATTGGTAAAAAGGTTTTACAAGAAGCAGCCCATAATCTTACCCCAATTACATTAGAAATGGGGGGAAAGTGTCCGGTTATTGTTGACCCTAGTTATAACTTATTAGAGGCCATTGAAGCCATTGCATTTGCCAAAACTTTAAACGCTGGTCAGACCTGCCTCGCACCTGATTTTATCTGTATACATGAAAATCGTTTAGAAGAATTTAAAAAGCTTTGGTCAATAACAATAAATAAATTTTTCGGTAAAAATCCTCTGGCTAACCCTGATTATTGTGGCATTGTTAATGCTTTTCACTTTAATCGATTAACTGAGCTTATTCAACAATCCCTGCACGAAGGTGGTCATTATGATTCAATTCCTGAATCTGATAATGAGCTATTGAAAATAAAACCCCTGCTACTTTCAGAAATAACCTGGAATAACACCATAATGTCAGATGAAATTTTTGGTCCAATACTTCCGATAATTACTTTCCGCAATGTAGAAGAATTGTTTACACCATTAATGAACATGAAAAGACCATTGAACTCCTATATTTTCAGTAAGCATAAGAAATTTATTCAAAAAGTATTAAACCATACTCGTTCAGGAGGAGTGACTATAAATCAATGTATCCTCAATTATACAGATCTTAATTTACCTTTTGGCGGTGACCATCACAGTGGAATTGGAAAATATCATGGTCATTTTGGATTTTTAGAATTTTCTCATCAACGTGCCATCAGTAAAAAAGGAATATTTCCATCTACTTTAAAATTGTTTTACCCTCCTTATAAAGGAATAAAAGTTTACATCAATCGTTTATTAATAAAATTATTCTCATAACTAACAATTACCACAATGCGTTTATTTAGCTGCCTTCTATGCCTATTTATTATACAAACAAATATAAAGGGTCAAACAAAAGAAATTACATTAGAAGATGTATTTGAAAAAGGAATTTTTCGAACCAAAGGAATTGGTGATTTTGATTTTAGAAATGATGGAATTTCTTTTACCCGAATGGTAGGAAATAAAATTATACGCTATTCCATTGAATCTGGTAAGGAATTAGAGATAATATTTAATGCCGAAACTGATGCTAAAGAACTAGTAGATCAATTAAGTGATTATGAATTTTCGACAGATGAGCAATTTTTAATTCTTAAAAAAAATATTGAACATATTTATAGGTACTCCAGTGTTGCCGAGACCTATATTTTTAACCTCAAGAAGCAACAGCTTACCAGAATTTTTCCAAAAGGAAAAATTATGTATCCTCAGATGAATAATGCTTCAAACAAAATCGCCTTTGTGTTTGAGAATAATCTTTACTTCTACAACCTACAAAACCAAAAATATACTCAGGTTACCAAAGATGGAAAGAAAAATGAAATTATAAATGGTGCTTCAGATTGGGTTTATGAAGAAGAATTCACATTGACAAGGACATTTGAATGGTCCCCTTCAGGTGACCAGCTCGCTTATCTGAGGTTTGACGAATCAAGAGTAAAAGAATTTTCAATGGAATATTATAATGATCAACCCTATCCCAAAATATACACTTTTAAATATCCAAAAGTAGGAGAAGAAAACTCCAAAATAAGTCTATGGAATTATAATACCAACAAGAGAAAAAGCAAACTACTGAATACAGGAACTTCATTGAATGACGACATTTATATTCCAAGAATTCAATGGACTTCTTCGAATACTGAAGTTTGCATGACCTGGATGAACCGGTCACAAAATGAACTAAAATTAATATTAATCGATACGAAAAATAATACGCGACGAATTTTATTGGAAGAGAAAAATAAATATTATATTGACCTGCATGACAATCTTCGATTCACAAAAGACGGAAAATATTTTTTATGGACTAGCGAGCAATCCGGATACAATCAATTATATCGGTATAATATGGATGGGAAATTACAAAATGCCATAACTACCGGTACCTTAGAATTAACTGAATTCTATGGGATGAATGAGAGCGAAAGTGTAATTTATTTTCAACGAGCCGAAAACAGAGGACTCGAAAGAAAAGTGTATTCCATTGGGATAGATGGCAGTTCAATGCAATGTTTAACGGATTTTAATGGTGTAAACAATGCGAAAATTAGCAAAGCGGGAAATTTTATAATTATCTCTAAATCCTCGCTCACAAAACCACCTACTCATCAAATTATTGACTCTAAGGGAAATGTTATTCGCCTTATTGAAGACAATAAAGATCTTAAATTAAGATTGGAAAAATATCAGATTTCCAATCCTGAACTAATCAGTATAAATAATTCCCATGGAGAAAGCCTTAATAGCATTATGATCAAACCACAGCGATTTGATGAAATGAAAAAATATCCTGTCTTTATGTTTTTATATGGTGGGCCCGGTAGTCAGCAAGTTATGAATCGATGGAGTTCATTTTCTTTTTATTGGTGGCATCAAATGCTTGCGCAAAAGGATTATATTGTTTGTGTCGTTGACAATCGTGGCACCGGTGGCCGTGGAGAAGAATTCAAAAAACTTACATACAAACAACTTGGTAAATATGAGACTGAAGATCAGATTGATGCGGCAAAATATTTAGGAAGTCTTCCTTTTGTTGATTCTAAACGGATTGGAATCTTTGGATGGAGCTATGGGGGTTATATGTCTTCATTGTGTCTGCTAAAAGGAAACGATGTTTTTAAATCAGCCATCGCTGTTGCTCCAGTAACCAACTGGAAATGGTACGACAATATCTATACTGAACGATACATGGGAGATGAAAAAAATAACAAACAATCCTACTTGGACAATTCACCCGTTTATTTTGCTCATCGTCTTAAAGGTAATTATCTTCTTATTCATGGATTAGCGGATGACAATGTACATTTTCAAAATTCAGCTGAAATGGCTAAAGAATTGATTAAAAACAAAAAACAATTTGATACTTATTACTATCCAAACAGAAATCATGGAATATCCGGTGATAATGCGACCATACACTTATTCACAAAAATTACTAACTTTGTGATTGAAAAATTATAGAAATGAAATTCATCTGGTCAATATTCATAGTGTTATTCATATCCTGTTCCACTGGGAAAGGAACTTATGTTAATAAAAAAGATATTAATCTTCAAAATTTAGTAGGAACATGGCAAAGGAAAGGTCAGCAAAAATATGAAAAGTGGGCTTTAGTTAGTCCTACAGAATGCCTTGGCGTTTCTTATGATATGAGCACAGGTTCAGCACAAATTGATGAAAATATAAGACTTTATAAAGCAGATAAAATTTGGATTTATGAAGTAAAAAATAAAGAACATGAATTCAAACCAGTTCAGTTTACGTGGAAACCAGATCCAAATTTTAGGATGCGATTTGTCAATGAAGCCAATGATTATCCACAAGTCATTCGATACAAAATTAACAACGACAGTACGATGATGGCAGACATCAGCAACCTCAATGGTGAGAAACTGATGACCTTCGATTTTGTTAAAGTTATAAAAAAATGAATGAGATTGAAATTGTCAATCGCAAAGCCACCCATCTATACTTTTTTGATCAGGTCTTTGAGGCTGGAATTATTTTAACCGGTACAGAAGTTAAATCCATTAAGACCGGCAAAGCAAACTTAAGCGATGCTTATTGTACTTTTGATAAAGGAGAATTATGGATTCGCAACATGCATATCTCCGAATATGAATCAGGTTCAAGCAATCACGATCCAAAGCGTCCACGTAAATTATTACTCAACAGAACAGAATTAAAAAAACTGGAAAGAAAGGTTAATGAAAAAGGAAACACCATTATTCCTTATCGAATTTATTTGTCTGAACGCGGCATGATTAAATTAGAAATTGCACTTGCCACCGGTAAAAAAGCATTCGATAAAAGAGAAAGCATCAAAGAAAGAGATCAAAAACGTGACTTGGACAGAGAGTTTAAAAAGAGGTAAAGAGTTATTAAGCAATCTCAGGGTATAAAGGAAACTGCTCCATATATTCGTTTACTTCTGTTCTTATTTTTTGAATTATTTGATTATCATTCCTTCTATCAATTAACTCATTCATCCACCTAGATACTTGTGTAAAATCTTTTTCCGTAAATCCTCTTGAGGTCATTGCAGCGGTTCCTAAACGAATACCTGAAGTAGTAGTCGCTGGTTGAGGATCATTAGGAATCATATTTTTATTGGTTGTAATGTCAGCCTGAATCAATAACTGTTCTGCCTCTTTACCGGTTATATTTTTGGATCTTAGATCGACCAAACACAAGTGATTATCAGTTCCGTCAGACACAATATCGAACCCTAATGATTTTAAATCTTTGACAAAGGATTTTGAATTTGAAATAACCTGTCGGGCATAAACTTTAAAAGAATCTTGCAGGGCTTCACCAAAAGCAATTGCTTTAGAAGCAATAATGTGTTCCAATGGACCACCTTGCACACCAGGAAATACGGCGCTGTTCATCAGGGTAGACATTGGAATTAAGTTTCCTTTTTTATCCTTTTTGGAAATCAGATTTGGAAAATCTTTACCTATTACAATAATTCCCCCCCGAGGCCCACGCAATGTTTTATGGGTGGTTGATGTTACAATATGACAATATGGGATAGGGTCGTTGAGCTCACCAGCCGCAATAAGTCCAGCCGGATGAGCTATATCAGCCAACAAGGTAGCCCCTACCTCATCGGCAATACTTCTAAAATTCTTGTAATCCCAATCCCGTGAATACGCTGAAGCACCACATATTATTAATTTAGGACGATGCAATAAGGCCTTTTCACGAACCTGATTCATGTCCACCATTCCCGTATGATCTAATCCATAGCTTACAACCTTATAATATTTTCCACTCATGTTAACCGGTGAACCGTGTGAAAGATGTCCTCCATGTGCCAGATCAAGACCCATCAATATATCACCTGGATTAAGAACCGCCAATTGCACTGACATATTCGCCTGAGCACCTGAATGAGGTTGGACATTTGCATATTCTGCTTTAAATAGAAGTTTTAATCTTTCTTGAGCTAATGACTCAACTTCATCAACAACCTCACATCCTCCATAATATCGCTTACCTGGATATCCCTCAGCGTATTTATTGGTTAGCCATGAACCCATCGAACGAATTACTTCAAGGCTTGCAAAATTTTCAGACGCAATTAGCTCAATGCCTCTTCGTTGCCGATTTAGTTCTTTTAGCAATAATTCATTAATCTGATTATCCTTGATATTCATTTTTTACTTACTAATTATTTATTCTGTAATATTTTGAAGTTTTCTGCATTAGATATGACAAATCCTGAAATGAAGATAACGGATTTATTTCACCCAATTTATTTTTAATTTTAATCTCACCTTCCACCGGATCATAAGCCATGAAATCAATCTTAAAATCTCCTTCCTTTGTACTTGTTGGTGGTATATGACTCATGGTGATTTTTTGTAATTTTCTATCCAGCAAACCAACTGCATTCATTCGCAAATCAACATCAGAATGATTACGGCATTGCTTTAATAGATTCCAAATATCTGCATCATCAATATTGGCAAAAAGTTCAAGAAATTTTTTCCTTTCTAATTTTTGATCTTTATCGAATTCAAAATCCAATAGTTGAATGAGATCCGAGCTCAATAACTCGCGAAAATTCAATGACTTGATTTTGTCAAGAATTGCCTTAAGCATTTTTTCCGCTATTAAGGCTGTTTTGTGTAGATAAACCTGGAGGTACATAATTCTCCTTGAACTTAAAAATTTCTCAATGGTGTAAATTGCTTTTTCCTCCAATACCAAATTATTGTCAATAATATCCATCATCACAATCAGGCGATCTATTCCTATGTTACCTTCAACAACGCCGGTATAAAAACTATCTCTCTTCAAATAATCTAATCGATCAACATCCAACTGACTAGAAATTAGTTGATGCAAAAACGATTTATGATAATTATCGGTAAATATTTGAATGGTGAGATCCAATTTTCCATTAAATTCCTCATTAAGTTCATGCATCATCCATAGCGTTATGACCTCATGGTGAACATTAACAAGATTGTGTTCCAGAACATGAGAAAAAGGCCCATGGCCTACATCATGCAACAAAATAGCAAGTTGAGTGGCTTCAATCTCTTCTGAAGATATCTCATGACCTTTGTTAACAAGGTGGTATAAGGCCTCTGTGATTAAGTGGTAGGCACCCAAAGCATGATTGAATCGGGTATGAACTGCACCTGGGTAAACATAATGCGTGAGCCCTAATTGTTTTATTCTTCTTAATCTCTGAAAGTATGGATGTTCGATGACTTTCATCAAAATTCCATTGGGAACGGAAATAAATCCATAAATAGGGTCGTTAAATATCTTATAACCTACCAAATTATTCCTTAATTGAACAGCGTAAAGATAAAATCAATTCTATTATAGTATACCTTTACTGCATCGAATTATTCATTCTGAAAAGATTATAAATGGACAAACTGAGAATTTTATGGGCTGATGATGAAATAGACACACTCAAACCACAAATCTTTTTTTTGGAGAAAAAAGGATATAAAGTCACTACGGTATCCAACGGACATGATGCGCTTGATTTGTTAAAAAATGATTCTGCTTTTGACATAGTTTTTTTGGATGAATCAATGCCCGGCATAACCGGCATTGAAACCTTAAGTCGTATGAAATCATCCGGATTCAATATGCCGGTCGTTATGGTTACTAAAAACGAAGCCGAAAATCTGATGGAACAAGCCATAGGCAGTCAAATTTCAGACTATCTAATCAAGCCCATAAATCCGAATCAATTACTCCTATCGATCAAAAAACTTATAGATAATAAAAGATTGGTTACCGAAAAAACCACCAATGATTATCAGATAGCCTTTCGCCAATTATTTATGGAAATTTCGGAAACTCAAGATTACGAATCATGGGTAAAGCTTTATCGACAACTTATTAATTGGGAATTAAAATTGGATCAGGGAACAGATCCTTCTATTCAGGAAATTTTTGCACAACAAAAACAAGAAGCCAATATTGAATTTAGTAAATTCATCAATAATCAATATACCAAATGGTTTAATCCTCAAAATCCTAAACCAACGCTGTCACACACCTTAATGCTGGATAAAGTTTTCAAGCATTTAACAGACGAATGTCCAACCTTTTTTATTTTATTGGATAACCTAAGGTATGATCAGTGGAAAGTTATTGAACCAATTCTAACCGAGAAGTATAAATTATTATCCGAAGAATATTTTTATAGTATTCTTCCAACCACTACACAGTATTCCAGAAACAGCATTTTTGCAGGAATGCTTCCATCTGAAATTGAAAAAGTCTATCCTGAATGGTGGCTTAATGACAATGAAGAAGGAGGGAAAAATTTGAAAGAACCGGATCTCTTAGCTAGTCAAATAAAACGGCTAATCCGTAGAGAAATAAAATTTGACTATCTCAAAATCACGACTACTTCTAAGGGTAAATCTTTAATCGATAACATTCAGAATTATTTGAAGAATGACTTAACTGTCATTGTTTATAATTTTATTGATATGTTATCTCATGCCCGAACCGAAATGGAAGTACTTAAAGAACTCGCTTCGGATGAAATTGCCTATCGATCACTTACTAAATCCTGGTTTTTACATTCACCTTTATGGCAGATACTTCAAAAAATTGCCGAGCAACCTGTACAATTAATTATAACTACGGATCATGGTACCATTAGAGTACAAAATCCTAGTAAAGTTGTTGCTGACCGGGAGACTACAACTAATCTGAGATATAAAGTAGGGAAAAATTTGCAATATGATAAGAAAGATGTCCTGGAGATTAAAGATCCATCAAGTGTAGGGTTACCCAGACCAAATCTATCATCAACCTTTATTTTTGCAAGAGAAAAGAATTACTTTCTATACCCGAATAATTATGGTCAGTTTATGAACTATTATAAAAATACTTTTCAGCATGGCGGAATCTCACTGGAAGAAATGATCTGTCCCATCGTTCGGTTAAAATCAAAAACCTAATTGAATTAGTTTCTTAAGAATTGTTCTAAGGTCTGATATTTTTCTTCTTCACAAAGGAATAAAATTTCGGAACCAAAATATCCATTATGTTTTAATTTCAATCTGGCCAGCAATCTCCAGCTTAACGATTTTGAGGTAAGAGATTCAATTTGAGCATATGGAATGCGAATCGTCTTAATATAATTCGTAACATAGATATAATCCTGATCGGCATCTACCCTTCTCAATCTCCAAATTGTTCTATAAATAATAAGGAAAAAAACTAAAAATAAAAATAGAAATATCCACTTAAGGTATTTCATAAAACCGTAATCCATCTCTTCACTGCTAATTATAAATAATCCAACAGTCAGACTTCCAAAAAAAACAAACCAAAAAACCGGAAGAAAAATAGCAAAGAACAAGGTTGAAGCAGAAGAAATTCTAATCATAATCTGTGATCCTAATATTTAAGCAATTCTTTGGGATACGCTTTGACTGCTGCGAGAATTCCCACTTCATACAGTAAGGTAAGCGGTAATAAAACAACCATCATAGAAACTACATCTGGTGGAGTAATAATGGCTGCTACAATAGCTAAAACTAAAAAGGCATGCCTCCTGTAAGTTCTCATAAATTGCGGACTCATTACCCCAAGTTTTGCAAGAAAATATGAAGCTAAGGGTAACTCGAAGGCCAAACCCGTTAGAAAGGTGAACATTACCATTGAATCCACAATAGAACTTAGTGAAGCTGATGATTCGACAACATCACTGACATTGTAAGAAGCCAAAAAACTCATTGAAAAAGGAGCTAATACAAAGAAACCGAAAAGGATTCCTAATATAAATAGAAAAGACAATACAAAAACGATTCCTTTAGTGGCACTTCTTTCCGCCTCATACAATCCTGGCTTAATAAATAGCCATATCTCCCGTATGACTAATGGAGAAACCAAAAACAATCCAACAAAAAAACTAGCCTGCACGTGAATCATTAGTTGCTCTGATAGTTCGCGAGTAAATATTTGTGCTTTGGGAACCTCGAGACAGGTTAATTTTGACATCCAGCAAAAAAACTTATAGCTGGGGAAGTCAGGATTGAATGGGCCCAATATAATTTTATTAAAAAGAAAATCTTTATTTAGAAAGACAACCACAGTGCTTATCCCAACATATACCGCTATTCGAAACAAATGTTTTCTTAAGGCATCAATATGATCCAAAAAACTCATCTCATGAGCATCTTCATCAGGTGTCTTAACCTTTGAAAAAATTCTACTAAAAATTCCGGCCATACTTGTTTGATCTCGCAAATATAAAGCCTTCCATAAAGTCAAATCAATTAAGTTTAATAAAGTTATAAAACGGGTATACAGGATCGAAATGAGTCTTTACAAATTTGAATATCCCTTTGCATATCAACTACTTATACCTTATAAGTTTAAAATTTATCCTATGTAAACGATTTCCCAATTATCGTTGTTCTTCATATATCTGTTGCAATTCCATTATTTTTACACGATGAAAGCTAAATTTATTTATGCTCTTTTGGCCACTTCTATAATAGCTTCTGTCTGTGGTCAGCAAAAAGTCTTAAGTCTTTATGACTTTGCGAATTGCAGTACAAAAGATGTATATGGAAAGTTACCTGATCTTTCCAATCGAATGATTTTACAATGTGACTGCGGTGTAGACAACCAAGCAGCTATAATGAGTGGAAATGGATTTGAGTTTTCTTTAGCAATGGATAGTTTTTTTAGAGAAGATTTCACCTTATGCTTCGATGTATTAATTGAAAATAGCACAGGTGATGTTGATCTTTTTTCCAAAGCTCATCAATGTAATGCCGATACTATATTGGATATCCGTTATCGCACCCGCGATTCTACCTTTATAGTTTTCTTGAAAGAGGGAATTGACGAATCTTATCTGTTCTTTGGCAAATCCGACCCAAAAAGTTGCTGGCAGAGTATTTGCCTGAGCTTAATTGGTGAAAATGTTATTCTCTATATTAATGGAAAAGAAGCTGCAAGTATTATCATTTCAGACAAATTAAGATTAGACAACTCCGCTCCATTAAGTTTTAATGGCTCTCTATGTCAAGTAAATAATATTTTAACTTCATTTCAAGGAAGAATTGACCGTGTCTTGTTAGCCAACTATGGACTTACACGCTCTGAAGTGCAAGCACAATACATTCCACAACATAAGATAATAACTCCTGATACGATTATTTTTCTCGGTGATCAATTTAACCTGAGATCTGTCAACAATTGTCTTGGTGTAAGTTGGTCGCCAGCTACAGGCCTCAGCAGTACTTCAGTGTTAGACCCGGTAACCAGTCCAACGGTCGATACAAGATATGTGGCACAATTCAACCTTAACCAATGTAAAATTAACGACAGTGTATTGATCAGGGTAGTAGACAAAGACAAGCTTCAATGCGACAAGATTATTCTTCCTTCTGCATTTACTCCCAACGGAGATAATTTGAACGAAGAATTTTATATTAGCAATCCATATCTCATCTCAAAACTTAATTATTTTGATATTTTAGATCGCAATGGAGCTTTAATATTCAGTACCAATGATCCACTTGGACGCTGGGATGGAACATTCAAATCTCAAATCCTTAACCCTGGTACTTTCTATTATCGCATTGAATATGAATGCAAAGATGAAACTTACCGAAACCGGGGAAGTTTTATGTTAATGAGATAGAAATAATTAGTTCATAAGATAATCATTTAAGTGATTATTGAAAATAAGCTGATGTTGAACTATTTTTTAAAATACAAATAAAATCTTAAATTATAAGATGAAAAATATTTTCTTATTTATTTTATTTCTTTTGTGTACGCAATGTCAAAATAATTTTCCGCCAACTACACTTGAAATTACAGATAAGAAAATTGAAGCTCATTTTACACGTGCGGCCACCAAATCTCAATTGGATAGTATTCAACAAGTTCTCACTCACCACAAGATTCAGCTTGAATATACAATCCTAAACTGGGATAATGAAGTTTTATCTGAAATGGAATTTAAAGTAATAGTAAAAAATCAATACGGGATTGCCCGATCCAATTTTGTAAATCTTCGTGGAAAGCATTTTGGATTTATGATCGATTTAAAGGATGATAATAACTTTCTTGTTGGAGATATCTCCAAATAAATTATATTCGCCAACTCATTAAATAATAATATTTTATCAATGAAAAATTTAATTATTGTTGCTGTAAAAATTTCTCTAGCATTTTTTTTATTCACTCAATGTAATAAAAAACAAGATAAACCTATGGATTCCACGCTAAAAGTTAATAAAAAGTATAACCATGTTCTCCTCAATCCCTGGGAAGGTCCTTACAACGGTATTCCTCCCTTTGACAAAGTTAATGTTGCTGATTTTATTCCAGGTGTAGAAGAAGCCTTAAGCGACAAACGCTTGGAAATTGAGGCTATTGCAAATAATTCTGAAGTAGCAACCTTTGACAATACTATTGTTGCACTAGAAAAAGCCGGCAATCCCCTCAAACGAATTCAGGCCATATATTACATTTGGGTTAGCAATATGTCAAATCCTGAAGTGGATTCAATTCAAGGGATTTTAGAACCGAGATTTGCAGCCTTTCAAGATTCAGTGATCCAAAATCAAAAACTATTTTCTCGAATTGAATCGGTCGATCAATCAGCAGACAATTCAAAGTTAACAGAAGAGCAAAAAAGACTACTTTGGAGATATATCACAACATTTACTTTGGCAGGCGCAAAACTAAATGAGGCATCGAAGTCAAGAGTAGCGGAAATCAATCAGGCTCTAGCCAAACTATTCACTCAATTCAGCCAGCATCAAATTGCCGATGAATCAGAAAAATATCTGGAAATAACCAATCAAAAAGATCTTGATGGATTATCAGAAAATACAATTAATGCTGCATCATTAGCCGCAGAGGCTAAAGGGAAGAAAGGATCTTGGGTAATAGCAAATACCAGATCAGCGATTGAACCCTTCTTAAGCTCTTGCAACAACCGATCGCTAAGAGAAAAGGCCTGGAAAATGTTTATTAATCGCGGAGACAATGGAGACAAAAATGATAATAATGCCATCATTCCACAAATTTTGAAACTTCGTGCTGAACGAGCTAAACTGATGGGATATCCCACCCATGCTCATTTGAAACTTGCCGATAAAATGGCTAAAACACCTGAAAATGCGATGGCTCTAATGGAATCGGTGTGGCCATCAGCCGTAGAAAGAGTACACGAAGAAGTAAAGGATATGCAAGCACTGGCAAATAAATTAGGAGATAAAATAACCATAGAACCATGGGACTATAGATTTTATGCTGAGAAGGTCAGAAAAGAAAAGTATGATCTTGATCAATCAGAAGTCAAGCAATATCTTCAGTTAGAAAAATTAAGAGAAGGAATGTTTTTTGTTGCTGGCGAATTATTCAATATGAAATTCGATCAGGTTCATGATGTTTCTGTATTTCATCCAGATGTCAGAGTATACAAGGTTAGCGATAAGACAAGTAATAATTTGATTGGACTTTGGTATTTTGATCCTTATGCTAGAGCTGGAAAACGTTCCGGAGCTTGGATGACGGCATATCGAGAACAAGAAACTATTAATGGCAATATTACCACCGTTGTATCCAATAATTGCAATTTCCTTAAAGGCAAAGAAGGCGAACCAATTTTAATTTCTTGGGATGATGCCGAGACTTTATTTCATGAATTTGGTCATGCTTTACATGGTTTAAATTCAAAGGTTAATTATCCAACCCTTTCCGGTACCAATGTCGCCACAGACTACGTTGAGTTTCCATCTCAGATTCTTGAACGATGGTTATCAACACCGGAAGTATTATCCAAGTATGCCCTGCATTATCAAACCGGGAAACCAATGCCACAGGAACTATTAGCTAAAATCAATAATGCAGCAAAATTCAATCAAGGATTTGCTACAGTAGAATATTTATCAAGTGCTTTAATTGATATGAAATTGCACTTAGCGGGTGATGCGGATATTGATCCTGACAAATTTGAAAAAGAAACTCTCGCTTCAATGAACATGCCAAAAGAATTGGTCATGCGTCATCGAACACCACAATTCGGACATATTTTTTCCGATGACGGATACTCCGCAGGATATTACAGCTACTTATGGTCAGATGTTATTAGCTCGGATGCCTATGAAGCATTTACCGAAGCCGGAGGGCCATATGATAAAAATGTCTGTAAGCGATTACACGATTATGTATTCAGCGTTGGAGGGACAATCGAAGAATCTGAAGCTTACAGAAAATTCCGTGGAAAGGATCCGGATAAGATGGCGTTAATGAGAGTCCGTGGATTTGTAAAGTAATAATTGTTAATCTAATTGGATTAACTATTTTGTTACAATAAATTTTCTGTTCGACTTTTTACCCCCACTAGTAAGTTGAAGTATATATAGACCGCCTGTAAGAATATTATCGGTAGGGAATACGAATATATTGCGACCTTTTATACTACTTATGGTAAAACTCATTTCAGCTAGTTCGATACTGCTTATGGGTATAATTGAAATTTTTGTTTTTTCAAAATCATCCACTTCATACTCAACCGTTAAATAGTTTTTTATTGGATTAGGATAAATATTAATAATATTATTATCTCCCAATTCTTTAACATCCGAAGTAACCTGACGATAAGAATGAATAAATATGTCGGTAAATCCATTAGATTGAATAAAAATACTATCAGGTCCCGGATTTACATTAAGCTCATCGCTAAATATACCAGTAGTATATACTAAATTAGAAGCTTGAACACATATACTGAATCCAATATCTTCTGATAAACCGTTCATGGTAGATACCCAAACAAATTCTCCATCCGAATTTAATTTGCTAATATAAATATCATTGTTTGATGAATTACCTCGGGTATGAATTATATATTCTCCAACCCCAGGATCAAAATCAGCATTGTTCTGATAACATCCTGTAGTGTAAATATTATTCAATTCATCAATTTCTAATCCAAGACCAATTTCATTTAATTCTCCTCCTAGTTGCTTCACCCATTTGAATTCGCCAGTCTGGTACAATTTAAGAACAAATGCATCGCCATATTGACTTGAAGTAGTTAATAACTTTTGATTTACGTCCGGGTCAAAATCCACCGTTGATCTAAAGGTACCTGTAATAACAAGTTCCCCCAATTGATCAACTTTAAGGTTGTAAGGAATTATTAGATTATCTCCGACGATCGATTTAACCCATTGAAAATCACCAGTTACATTTAAACCTAATACAAACATATTTGGCCAAACGCCCTGCTGTAATAATCTAAATACTCCTACTCCCGGGTCAAAATCTACATCACTATTAAATGTACCGGTAATATATATTTGATTATTCTTTCCTACGGATACCGAATACGCAATGTCTTCCGCCAATCCTCCTACTTGCTTTGCCCACATTAATTCACCATTTGAGTTATAGTTGGCTATAAAAATATCAGCATTTTTTAGTGCCGTTAGTACATTATTGGTCTCGGCAAATACAGCAGTACCTTGAAAAGTACCTGTAATAATTACTTGATCATCATTTGTAATAGTTATAGAACGCCCCATTTCATCCAATGGTCCTCCGAACTGACGTGACCAAAGTAATTGACCCTGAGCACTGATCTTAGTAATAAATACATCGTTAAATCCCGCGGATACTCTTGGATTTGAATTCGAATTAAAGTCAACCGTGTCCCTAAAATTACCCACCAAATAAATGTTACCATCCTTATCTATAACAGCATTATTGCATCTATCCGGACCTTTACCGCCAAAACCTAATGCCCAAATTAATTGTCCTGATGCATTGTATTTATTTATAAAAATATCTTCTGATCCTTTTGAAGTTAGAAATTTCGGCGCAACTGAATCATTGAAGTTTACTTTACCCCTGAAGTAACCACCTAAAATAATATTTCCGTGCTTGTCATTTAAAATAATATTGCCAGCTTCGTGGCCTGTATCTCCAAATCCTTTGGCCCAGTTAAATTGATTACCGTAAGTTGGTATTGAAAGAACAAATAAAATAGCCAAAAGAAGTTCAGATTTATTAAATTTATTCATAACCGTTTTTAAATAAGATACTTTTATTATAATATTCGTTGCCTAGATGATATTTATGTTCTGATTATTCATAATATTGTTACAGTCACAAAACTTCAAATTCATAATAATTATCAGAAGTATTGTTAATGGTATTTAAGAAGCCTAATTTGACAAATACCATCAGTGAATAAATGCCAAAAATATCAAAGAATAATCTTACTAATAAATCTTTTAAAAGATTTACCGAATTGAATTGAATACCGATTTACAAAAATACAATATTTATTTTTTTAATTCAAAATTATATTTCCTAGCTTCTCGAATTAGGATCAGAATAAATTTAATTTACACTTAATAGCGTAATTCATTTTTCTTACTCTGACTTTAAGCTTAAATAAATCATAATTAAGGTCCAATCAAACTAAATTATAATAATGCCTAAAAAACAATACTAATTCAATATAAGTATATCAAATAAAAAAGGAATTCATTAAATTTAAAAAAGCAAAATCCGTTGAAGTACTCTTTTATAAGTTAATGAAATATAAAATATAATTATTAAAGATAATAGATTTATGTTTTATAACGCTTCAGCAACACCATAGACGGTTTAGAGACTATAGCTTTAGCAAATTACATTAGTTCATTCCTCTGCTCTTAATCCAAAAGAAAACATATCCTCCAGCCAGAAAAAACCGAAGCATTATACTACCCATATTAAGCATCGAAACACCTGCTACTCGTACCCAAATATCTAAACCATTAGTAGCGAGAAGCATAATCGCTGTAGTCAGTAGCACCGAACTTAATGTAGTAGATGAAACATCATATCTACACAACAAACTCATCAATCCGAAACAACCTATAAATATTCCAGAGGTTCTTGCAAAAATCATTGTCCAATCGTTCACAGGAATCAAAGATCCTTCTAACATCTTTACTGGAAAAAATAAATAATAAGCTGAAAAGGAAAGAAATATTATTCCTGTCAAAGTGAGAAAATACATACGGTACTGCATCATAGTTTGAGTATTTTATGCAAATATAATCCTGAATCATGACGACTATTTACTTAATTGATATATTTTTAAAATTAAAATATTCTTAAGAATTAAGTATTCTGCTTTATAAAATAGAGCGGACATATCCATTAATAAGATTATAAATCGATTACTTTAAGAAAAATAGATTTATTAATTTAAATAAGCATATCTGAGAAGACTTTAATTTCTGTAACCCCTGAAAATAAAGTCTTAAATGAACTGATCCAAGATTCAATGAATTTCGTAGATGAGATTATTAAACAAAAATAAATCCAAAATTATGAAAATTAAATACCTCATTTTTACCACTCTGGCTATGCTGACTATCCTTAATTCGTGTAATAAGGAAATAGGAAACTCCAAAGACATGGACAATATAAGAAAAGCCTACTCTTCGCTAGAATCGCATCAATTTGATGCTTTTATTAAATTATGTGCTAAAGACTTTAGCGAGCTTTCTCTATCCCCTGAGCCTATCCAAGGAGTTGATGCTGCATTAAGCCAATATAAAGTCTTTTTGGAAGCTTTTCCTGATTCTAAGTTCGAAGTTAAAAACATTTATCCAGCCGGACCACGACGCTACTTTGTGGAAATCCATTCGACTGGAACAAATAAAAATGCCTTTATGGGGATTCCTGCAACCGGAAAATCTTATACCTATAATGATATAGATATAATACAATTCAATGCTGAAGGGTTGTGCACTTCTCATGCAAGTATAAATCCTAATGAACCTCTTCGTCAGATTGGTCTTGGATATCTTGTAAACCCTGCCTCCAGTCTAGTGATGACGGCCTACCAGCTGTTTGGTCAAAAAGACATACCTGGCTTAATGAACCTTTGCAGCGATGATGTAGTCTTTGAAATTCATGACAGAGCCTTTGATAATAAGCTGAGGAGCTTTAAAGGAAAATCAGAAGTTGCTAAATTTTTTGAAGAACTCGGATCAAAATTCAATTACACTAAATTTCTTCCAAATCAATTTGCGGCTTCCGGTAATACCATTTTGGTTTCCGTTGATGCAGAATTTAAAACCAACAAGGATAACAAAACACACAGAAATCAATATGCTCACCGATTTGAGGTAGAAAATGGAAAAATAAAATACTTCAAAGGAATGGACGGTTTTGATTATTAAAAGCAAGGTAGAGTTTGAATGATTGAATACTTGTGAGCAGTTTTTCTAATTTGACCAACAAGAATAAATAAATATCACTAGATAATTCTCTAATTTTATATTATAATAGACATTATATTTACCTTAAATCCAGGTTGAAGAACGAGCACTATCAACCTGGATAATTTTTAAATTAATAATTCCAACTATGTTTTTTTAGAATTATTTAACGCTCAATGATTTCATGACCACCAACTCACTTAATAACTTTGCCAATAAATTAAAATAGTGTGTTAAGATTTTTTTCTGCAATTATCCTCACTTTGGTTTTTGGTACTAGAATTTTTTCACAATTTAATCCAAAACTAGAATCCTATAAACACTATAGTATTGTAACAAAAAAAGATACCATTCATTTTCATATTTACTGTATTGGAGAATTGAGTCAAAAAAAGGAACTCTTAGTTTACCTCCATGGCTCAGGAAGTGCTCCACTCTTCAATATTAATGAACGCTATGATACTTTATTCTCCTTAGTCAATAACGAACCTAAACAAAAAATTCAAAAATCTTTATTCATCAATAGCTCGGTGCCTTTTGATCTTGATCAAATACCTGAAGATTATGCTATTGTTCTAATATCAAAAAAAGGAATACCATTTCAGGTCAATAATATTCAGTTCACCGCTCCTAAATCATTTTATGAATCCGAATCCATTGACTACAGGGTTGATCAAGCGGATCGGGTAATACATTATATTAGGAAAAAATTATGTAAAAATCTTAAAAGCATTCTGGTATTAGGACATTCGGAAGGAAGTGATGTTGCAGCAAAACTAGCTATCGTAAATAAATCCATCACACATCTAGCCTTTTGGTCAGGAGGAGGACCTACGCAGTATTATGATTTTGCCTTGTTTATTCGAAATGAAGTTCATCGTGGAAATATTACAGAAGAAGATGCAATGCATCAGTTGGATTCATTAATTGATCAGATACATTCTATTAACACAGAACCAAATAAATTAAGTAAGCAGTGGCTTGGACATACATATCAACGCTGGTATTCATTTAGCGAACCATCCATAAATAATTTATTGAAAGTTAAAATTCCAATATTTATCGCAATGGGAGCTAAAGATAAATCTGTACCAATTGAGTCTTTTTATTTAATACCTATTGAATTTGCCCGACTTGGTAAAACCAATTTAACATACAAAATCTATCCAGAATACGACCATTCATTTAATATTCCACCGAAAAGTGAAAAGGAAAATTGGCAGTTTCACTTTATGGATGTTTTTAATGATTTATTAAAATGGAAAAATCAATTAGCGGAATAATACATCGTGTAATATTATTTCCTCTACTTATATAAGTTCATAATCACTTTGACAAGTACTTTTTAAAGCATAAGCTGTCCTCATTACCAATGTATTGCCCGTAATTATCAGTCACTTGATAGTTTCTTTTTTGATAGAAGGCAATGGCGTCTGGCATAAATTTTCCTGTTTCTAAAATACAATAATCATATCCTAATTGGTAGGCCCAGGATTCAAGTTCACTCAATATCTTTTCCGCTACTCTTTTTCTTCTGAAATTTGGTTTAGTAAACATTCTTTTAATTTCCATCGCTTGAGTGTCTAGCGGACGCATTGCTCCACAGGCAATTGGTTGATGATCAAAATAAGCAATTACACAGTGGTTAATGTTTTCAATTTTATTAAACTGGGCATAAAATGCATCTTTGTCACCGTTCAGAACAGATAAATATTTATCCAATTCTGTTACCAACTGAATGAAGTCATGATCCCTTGAATCTGTTTTTTTAATCCTAAGTTCTGCATTCATCTCATTAAAATGCTAATGAAAAATAATTTTCTATTTACAGAGGATAATAATAAAACATTTAGAGCATTGTAACATAGGAAAAATTTTAGCTAAAAATAAAATTCGAAAATGATGAATGTTTTAAAATGTATAAGCGATAAGTCCTCTAATGCATATATTTTATCCTTTGAAATAACGAAATATTCTTACGACCAGATTAAGTATTAAACTTAATAATATCATGGTGGTAAGTGGAAAGTAAAAGTTAAAGTTTTCTCGCTCTATCCTAATATCCCCAGGAAGTCGACCTAGCCATCTGAGATAGGAACCAAAGAAATAATAAATCAAACCAAAAGTAGTAATCATTAGGCCTATCACTATTAACCACTTTGCCGGACCTGAATCTGTCATGTATTTCAACTAATTTTTAATAAGACTGGATAACCAATAAAACAAAATTAGATTGAATTACATAATAATTAATATTTTTTTTATCTTTATTTCCGAATTCAAACAAATTATATTACATCATAAAATAAAAGCGTATGAAAAAAATATTAAGAATATTTGGATTCCTGTTGTTAGGGGTCATCGCATTGGCGATTTTGGGAATTGCCTATATCTATTTCAAAGGAGTGCCCAACTACCCTCATACCCTACCCGATCAATTAGTAAACTTAAAAATCGAGGCAGATAGTTCAAGAATCGCCAGAGGAGCTAAAATTGGCACTCTACTCTGCAATGGTTGTCACATTAATTTTAAAACAGGTCAGCTTACCGGTCATTATTTAACAGATGTACCAAAGGAATTTGGTAAAATAAGCTCAATGAATATAACTCAGGATAAGGAATACGGAATTGGTAGTTGGACGGATGGCGAACTCTATTACTTTTTAAGAACAGGTGTTCGTAGAGATGGTCATTATAACCCAATCATGGGAGGATATAATAATATGGCGGATGAAGATTTATATAGTATAATTGCTTGGTTACATTCTGAGCACCCATCCCTCGCTCCAAGTAAAGATGAAAATCCACCAAATGAATTCAATCTTTTAGTGAAATTCTTATGCAATACAGCTTTCAAACCTAAAACTCTTCCTCTTCAACCAATTACAATACCAGATAGCAACAATACTATTGAATTTGGAAGATACCTTTCAGATCATCTATGTGAATGCTACTCCTGTCATTCTGCAGATTTTAAAACTATGAATACGAATACACCCTCTTTATCCGTAGGTTACTATGGAGGTGGTAATCCCGTACTCAATTATGAAGGTCAAGTTGTCCGAAGTGCTAATATCACCATGGATGAAAATACAGGAATTGGGAAGTGGACGGCTGAAGAATTTATCAATGCTGTTAAGTATTGTAAAAAACCTTCAGGAGGACTATTGAGTTATCCCATGATTCCACATACGACCCTGAGTGATACCGAAGTCCGCGCCATCTGGGAGTATTTAAAAACCGTACCTAAAATTAATAATCCTGTAGAGAGATATAAAGGTTAGGATTGTCCCAGGAAAAAAATTGGGAAGCAAAAAATTATTAATAGTAACGCATTATTCTAAGGTCTAACAAAGAAACTTACAGACTTAAAAGTGTGATTATCGCTATGATCTGTAATGTGAGTTTCCAGTTTTAATTGAGTTAATACGTTAATATTTGACGGCTTATACTGCTCCGAATAATTATAAGTTTTCTGATCCACATCATTGGTGGTACTATACAAAATTTTACCGGCAGTATTTTTAACATATACAATCACGTCGTGTAACTCATCATTATCCGATGTTGTAAATCGAATATTGACTTCTTTTGTTATAGACAGTAAAATTGTGTCATTCTCTAATGGCTGAATAATAGTCACTGCAGGAGCTTCTATATCGTCAGAAGTACCATCGCATGAAAAAATAAAGAAACCAATTAGAACTATTAATATAATTACGTTATTATGCATTTCTTTTAAAAATTATAGAGTAATGTTGTATTTATTTTAAATTGTGGACTTATAAGGTCATTATTATTATATAGAGGCAAAGCAACATTCATGCCTAAGTAAATATTCTTATAATAAAAATCTGAACCAACCGCTAGCGATAAATTATCTCCACCGCTATTGACAACCCGATATCCATCGTGAACATCTGAACCAGTTAGTGAAGTTTGTAAGCCAAAATTCGGAGCCCATATTATATATTTATATTCCTCGATCATGAAAAAACTTGAGTTAACAGACATGCGGTTTCCGAATTGATATTGGTTTTGATTAACACTATTCAAGGTATAAAGAATTGTATTATTCAATCCATATTTTTTATATCTTAAAGTATAGATAACATCCATCAATACATCCCAGGATCCTGTACCAGCTTGAAGATAAGGATTCCAAATATTATTAACATCGAGTTGTTTACTCTTCCCTGTAGGTAGTTTTAGCCCTGCTCCAATTTGAAGATTTTGCTTCCATTCCGTACAGGTTTTATTTTCTGAATTTATTAGGTGATAGTTGATCAGCGCTGATAAATCCCCCAATCCTTTGAACGAAGTTCTATTGGTTTCTTCTATTTGCTGATTATAGTGAACTGGAACAAATCCTAATATTTGTATCCTATTATTAATATTATATCTCCCTCTTAACTCAAAAGATTGCAGTAGTTCCGTAGAAGTTTTTTCAGTTCCTAACGATTCATGATGAAGGGTTTTAAAAACCTGATGTTGGTAATGTAAACCAATGTAATGAGTCCGAAATTTAGGCATAATTCCGAGATATAAACTACCTACTGAACAACCGCAGATGTCACAAGCCTTTATATCTATTATGAAAATGGTCAGAAATACCGAAATTAATGCTTTCATGATGGTGATGTTACCTTATTTTTATGCGAATAAAAAATATTATCAGGATTTTAAATGTGATTTATATCAATTTTAAAGGCTTAATTAAAGTTTTAATTTGTCAATAATAAAAAGTTTTTATTCTGTTTAACCATGGTATTTAAATAAAAAGTATTTATTTTAATAAAAATTAACAATATAAATAATAAAATATATTTTTATCTTTTATTTAGTCGTATTTTTGAACCGTGAAAAAAATTATTCTGTTATTCATTTATAATCCATTCAAATAAAACCTAATCATGAAAACAAAGAATTTAATCTTACTCTTTTCCATATTTACCCTAATTGCAAGCTGTGACAAAGGTGTTAAAAAAGACTATAAAGTAATTGACACCCAAGAACTTACAAAGAATCAACCCGAAGTTCATGGGACACAGGTAAAAGAAGGTGAAATACAACTTACAACTCCACTTAATGAAACCTGGGTGACAGAAGGTAAAAGTATTTATGACCTAAAATGTAGTGCATGTCACAGACTCACCAACGAAAAACTGGTGGGACCAGGTTGGTCCGGAGTTTCCAAAACACGAAAACCAGATTGGATTATTAACATGATTACAAATGTGGACATGATGCTTTCGTCTGATCCTGAAGCTCAGAAATTGCTAGAACAATGTCTTGTCAGAATGCCCAACCAAAATGTCAGTCGCGAACAAGCCAGATCAATTCTGGAGTTTATGCGTAAAAACGACGGAGAAAATTAATTAATTTAATTATTTAAAAAATTGATATACAAATAATTGCAAACCAAATAAATTCAATAATATGATAAACAGGTCTTTTCATCTTTTTATGTTTGTTACACTAGTAATATCATTTTACACCTGTAAACCCAAAGGAGTTCAAAATGCAGTAAGCGGAGATTCTTCCGTTAAAGCATATGTTCCCCCAGGTAAATACGATGAATTCTATAATTTCGTGTCGGGTGGATTTAGTGGACAAATGTCCGTTTATGGCTTACCATCTGGAAGACTTTTTAGGGTAATTCCAGTTTTTTCTGTTGATCCCGAAAAAGGTTACGGTTATGCCGAAGAATCAAAGCCAATGCTTAATACTTCACATGGTTTTGTTCCTTGGGATGACCTGCATCATCCTGCACTATCGGTCACGGATGGTATTCACGATGGTAGATGGGCATTTGGCAATGCCAACAATACTCCGAGAATTGCAAGAATTGATCTTCGCACATTCCGAACTGCCGAAATCATTGAAATTCCTAACAGTGGTGGAAATCACTCATCTCCTTTCATTACTGAAAATACTGAATATGTTGTAGCTGGAACCAGATTCAGCATACCTATGGGAGATAAAGTAGATGTACCAATCAATACGTATAAGGAAAACTTCCGCGGAACTGTAAGTTTTATTGGAGTTAATAAAGAAACTGGTCGATTGAATATTGCTTTTCAAATTTTGCTGCCTGGTGTCAATTTTGACCTGGCCAGAGCAGGTAAAGGAAAATCTCATGGATGGTTTTTCTTTAGTTGTTATAATTCCGAACGCGCTAATACGCTTTTAGAAGTTAACGCAAGCCAAAAAGATAAAGACTTTATTATGGCCGTTAACTGGAAAAAAGCCGAAGAATATGTTAAAGCTGGAAAAGGTATGAAGAAGAGCGTCCGATACGCCCATAATTTAATGGATGAGGCAACTCATACAGCAACCAGTAAGATTGAAACGGAAGTCATCGTATTAGATCCAAAAGATTGTCCTGATATGGTTTATTTAATGCCATGTCCAAAATCTCCACATGGTTGCGATACTGATCCTACTGGTGAATATATTGTAGGTTCTGGAAAACTTGCTGCAGTAATACCAGTATTTTCATTTACTAAAATGATGGAGGCTATAGGCGCAAAAAATTTTGAAGGAGATTATGAAGGATTACCTGTATTAAAATATGACGCGGTCTTACATGGAGAAGTTAAAAAACCAGGACTAGGCCCATTGCATACTGAATTCGATGACAAGGGAAATGCTTATACTTCCTTTTTTGTTTCTTCTGAAATAGTAAAATGGAGAGTCAGCGATTTACAAGTATTAGATCGGGTACCAACTTATTATAGCATTGGTCACCTTTGTGTTCCTGGAGGCCCAACTAAAAAACCTTGGGGAAAGTATGTAATAGCTTATAATAAAATTACCAAAGATCGTTACCTACCAACTGGACCAGAACTAACCCAAAGTGCTCAATTGTACTCTATTGAAGGTGAGAAAATGAAATTACTTCTTGACTTTCCAACAATAGGTGAACCACATTATGCTGAAGCAATTCCGGCAGAATTACTTACTAAGAACAGCACAAAAATTTATAAACTGGAAGAAAATAAGCACCCATATATAGCTGCTGGCGAAAAAAATGCTAAAGTGGAAAGAAAAGGAAATGAAGTACATGTATATATGACTTCTATACGTTCCCATTTCAATCCAGATAATATAGAAGGAATCAAATTAAATGATGTAGTATATTTCCATGTTACCAATTTAGAGCAGGATTGGGATGTTCCCCATGGCTTTGCAGTTAAAGGAGCCAACAATGCAGAACTTCTCATAATGCCAGGTGAAACTCAAACCTTAATGTGGAAGCCAGATCGTATTGGAGTTTATCCAATGTATTGCACAGATTTTTGTTCTGCTCTTCACCAGGAAATGCAAGGATATGTTCGAGTAAGCCCAGCAGGTTCAAATGTACCAATTACATTTAGCACTGGTAAAAACTCTGGTCCTGTGCAATAACCTAGCGATACTTTAAGAAATAAAAATTATCGTTTAATTAATTTAAAAAATTATAAAATATGAAATCATTCATTCAATTAATATTACTTAGTTGTTGTGTCTTATTTTATTCTTGTGGCGGAGGAAGTCAAAAAACAGCGGCTGCAGAAGAGCCAACTAACTCAGCCCCGGACATGGGACAAGCAGGTGTTTCCGACGATGTTTCACAAAAGGATATTGTAAAAGTTGCCATTGGATCTCCTGATCATACTACATTGGTAGCTGCTTTAAAGCAAGCAGAATATGTCAATGACTTAGCAAATGCAGGTCCATTTACAGTCTTTGCACCAACTAATGCAGCGTTTGGTAAGTTACCGGCTGGTACTGTAGAAGATCTTATGAAACCCGATCAAAAATCTGCATTACAAAATATTCTAGAATATCACGTCGCCGTAGGGGTATACCGACAGGATATGATGCAAGATGGACAAAATATCGGAATGGCTAATGGCAACAACATTACGCTACAAGTAAAAGATGGTAAAGTTATGATCAACGGGAAAGCCAACATTGTTGCAACTGTTCCAGCCACTAATGGAATCGTATACGTGGTGGATGAAGTTCTTCTTCCACCAGCGCAATAGTGTTCATTCAATGTTTGAAATTATTAGTTTGTAAAAACCGAATTTTTTATAAAGTCTATTTATTGGGTTTGATCTGCAACCTTTTAGAAGTTGATTTCTGTTTATTACTATGACATTTAATTATTTTTAATCAGGCTGTACAGCAGATCCTACAGCCTGATTTTTAAAATCGAAAATATTGATATGCTGAAACTGAACCTAAAAGCAAGAATCATTATTGTCCTTGCATCTCTTTCACTCATTGTAGCCTATTTTGTTCCAGTTTGGGTTATATATTTATTTGCTCCACAATATCCTGAGGGATTAACCATGAATATTTGGTTGACTCGTCTAAGTGGTGATATTGATATTATCAACGGACTCAACCACTATATTGGTATGAAGCATATTAAAGCAGAGATGTTTCCCGAATTTAGCTTTTTAATTTATGTCGTTGCATTTTTCATTTTAATGGGACTATTGGTTGCTTATGTTGGCAATACTAGATTTCTTTTTTGGTATTTGGTATTCACAGTGTTTTGCGGTGTTTTTGCCATGTTTGATTTTTATCGTTGGGGCTACGAATATGGTCATAACTTAGATGAAAATGCGGCGATTAAAGTTCCTGGACTGTCTTATCAACCACCCTTACTTGGACATAAACGCCTACTCAATTTTGATGCTTATTCGTATCCTTCAATAGGGGGTTGGGTTGTTATTATTGCTGCAGGCTTGATGGGATTCATTTGGTTCTCAACACTATTTAACTTTGGGAAAAAATTGTTTGTACAATCTTCATTGTTTACTGCAGTAGCGATTATTTTATTTCTCTCCTCCTGTCAGGTAGAACCAGAACCTATTAAACCGGGATTGGATTCCTGTAGTGCGTGTAAAATGAGTATAATGGATATCAAATTTGCAGCTGAAATTATCACGAAGAAAGGTAAAATCATCAAATTCGATGATGTTGGCTGCCTCTCACAATGGCTTAAAAAAGAATACACCAACGAAGCAGATTGTAAAAGAATTTTGGTAAGCCAGTATACCGATACCAAAAACTGGCTCGATGTTCAATCCGCTGTTTTTATTCAATCCGAGAGTATTCATAGTCCAATGAATTATAATTTTGCAGCTTTTAAGCCCGATCAAAATATTGAATCAGTATTGTCTAATGAAACCAAGAAAAAGTTTAGCTGGCAGGATATTAAATCAATGGCCTTATAATATACTTTTTCAATTCTTTTCTGCGATTTTCCCAATTATTCTGATAAATTCAGAAGTCGTTGGTGGATCCATTGAAATTGGTGAAGGTAAATCTGTGGCTAGCATTAAGGAAGGCCTTCACCAGGCTAAATCCTTTGATACCCTATTGGTTTACCCAGGAGTTTATAGAGAACAAAACCTGATTATTCAAAAACCAATCCACATTATTGGAATTAATCAACCTATTCTGGATGGAGAATTTCAATTTGAAATCATTACGATCAGTGGGTCTGATATTCAAGTCGAAGGATTAACAATTCAAAATAGCGGTCATTCAGGAATGAATGAGGTTCCCGGCATTAAGTGTATTGACTCAAGAAGAGTACGAATTATTAATAATCGATTATTGAATAATCACTTTGGAATTCATGTTTCAAATTCTAAAGACATTTTAATACAAAATAATTTTATTCAAGGGAAACCTACTGAAGAACAAAATACTGGAAATGGAATTCATTTATGGAAATGCGAACATGCGAAAATTCTTTCTAATGAAGTTTCAGGTCATCGCGATGGAATATATTTTGAATTTGTAACTGAATCTGTTATTCAAGATAATATAAGTACTCGCAATATTCGATATGGTCTACATTTTATGTTTTCTCATAACAATTTATACTTATGTAATGAATTTCTAAATAATGGAGCCGGAGTTGCCGTAATGTACTCTAAACATGTACATATGGAAGAAAACTACTTCAGTAAAAATTGGGGTCCATCCGCTTATGGAATTCTTCTGAAAGATATTTCCGACTCTTACATTTTCAAAAATAAATTTCTGGAAAACACCGTCGGCATACATCTTGAAGGAACAAGTAGGATGAAAATATTTTCAAACGAATTTATTGGTAATGGATGGGCTATGAAAGTGCAAGCCAGTTGTACTGAAAATGTTTTTGAACATAATAATTTCTACTCCAATAGTTTTGATGTAGCAACCAATGGTAGCATTTCCTTAAATGAATTTAGGTATAATTATTGGGATAAGTATGAAGGATATGATTTGAACAAAGATGGTATTGGAGATATTAGTTATCATCCGGTAAGTCTCTACTCCCTGGTAGTCGAGCAAAATCCAACTACAATTCTTTTATTGAGAAGTATTTTAATCGGATTTTTAGATAAAGCAGAAAAAGCTATACCCAGCCTTACTCCTGAAAATTTAAAAGATCAATTCCCAATAATGTATAAAAATACAATATGATAACACTTGACCACGCTACAAAAAAATTTGGAAAAGTCGAAGCTATTAATTCACTTAGCCTGACATTACAGGACGGACAATTAACGTCCCTCATTGGTCCTAATGGGTCCGGAAAGACGACATTAATTAAATCTATTTTAGGACTAGTTCAATTAAGTTCGGGAACTATAACCGTAAATGGAAAGAATATCAAACAAGAAAACGAATATCGAAAAATTATAGGCTACATGCCACAAATGGGACGTTTTCCGGATCACATGACAGTTGAACAGCTATTCGGGATTATAAAAGGATTAAGAAAGATACAGGAAGCTAATCTGGATTTAGACTTATATAATGAATTTGAAATAAAAGAATTTAGCAATAAATCTTTGGGTTCATTATCCGGAGGAATGAGACAAAAGGTGAGTGCAGCCATTGCATTTTTATTCCATCCTCAAATTCTGATTTTAGATGAACCAACAGCCGGACTTGATCCTATTTCGTCTGAAATTTTTAAAAATAAAATTAGAAAAGAAAATCTTAAAAATAAATTAGTCATAATAACTTCTCATATATTGAGCGATATTGAAGACATTACCACTCACGTAATTTATATGCAGGAAGGAAAATTACTGTATTATGGAAAAATTGATGAATTATATCAAAACAGTGGAGAGCAAAATTTAAGCCGCTCCATAGCATATCTTATGAGATTCCACCAACAAACCAACCCATTGAAAGCTTCATGAGCAAACTGATCCAATATATTCTTCTGGATATACTTAAAAACAGAATCATTCTGGCCTATGCTTTCTTTTTGTTGTTAGCATCACTCGTATTGTTCAGCCTAGAAGAAAATTCAGGAAAGGCTGTTTTGAGTATAATGAATATTGTACTAATCATATCCCCTTTAGTAACCATGGTTTTTTCAACTATCCACTATTATAATTCATACGAATTTATTGAACTCATCTTATCTCAGCCTATCTCAAGAAAAAAAGTCCTGTTAAGTGAATTTCTGGCTATAGGACTTGCTTTAGTTTGTGCATTAATTATTGGATTAGGAATTCCTATTCTAATTTATTCCATGTATATAGAAAGTATTTGGTTATTACTAACGACAATACCTTTAACTTTAAGTTGTGTGGCTATAGCACTGTGGGTTTGTGTTAATATAAAAGATAAGGCTAAAGGAATTGGTATAGTATTATTAATCTGGTTTTACTTCAGCATGATCTACGATGGAATATTACTTATGTTATTATTTGGATTAAGCGATTATCCACTTGAAAAACTAACATTAGTTCTGGTCGCTCTAAATCCTGTTGATCTTGCTCGAGTTTCCATCATGTTAAAAATGGACGTAAGTGCATTGATGGGCTATACGGGTGCTTTATACAAAGAATTCTTTAGTAGCACAGCAGGATTATTATGGACTTTTGCCATATTAATTTTATGGATATTGGTTCCCCTATTTTTTGCGGTAAGAGCATTTAACAAAAAGGATTTATAAATCCTTTCAAAATGATTCAATTTATTAACCATATATCTTTCTTTTATTTGAAATTTAAAAGAAAGAGGATACTTAAGCAAATTGGGTTCTTACAATTCATTATTTATTTGCATGAGCAATTATAGGATTGAATTCCATGCTTCTGCTACACAAATGGCCATAACTACAAAATAATTTGTAGTGTTCTAATGTAAAATATTGGTTATTACTCTTTCTTCGATTAAAGTAATAAATCAACCCATCATTGGGACTTCCATAAGAAGTATTCTGCTATTTGCCTTGGTTGTTACATTTATTTTATCAATGTCCCAAATACCAAATCCATCTCGCTTGAACAGCTTTTGACCTTCTACTTCGATCTCACCTTCAAGTACGAAAACATAAATACCATTTCCATTTCTTTTTAAAGAATATGAAGTGCTTACTTCCTTATCAAATTTACCCAAATGAAACCAAGCATCTTGATGAATCCAAACCCCCTGATCATCCGGACTAGGGGACAAGACCTGATAAAATTCGTTCCTCTTCTCGATCTCGCGTATCGAAATCTGATCATATCGGGGTGTTACATTCTTTTTATTAGGAAATACCCAGATTTGAAGAAACTTTACTTCTTTATCTTGATTTTTATTATATTCACTATGGGTAATGCCGGTTCCTGCACTCATAACCTGCACATCTCCTTTTTTGATGATAGCCACATTTCCCATACTGTCTTTATGTTCTAAATCACCCTCCAGTGGAATTGATATAATCTCCATATTATCGTGTGGATGTGTGCCAAAGCCCATTCCTGGAGCAACCTTATCATCATTGAGGACACGAAGCACTCCAAAATGCATTCTGTCTGGATTATAATAATTTGCGAAACTAAATGTATGCTTACTATGAAGCCATCCATGATTGGCATCACCTCTTGAATCGGCCCTGTGAAGTATTGAGTTCATTGTTTTTTCCTCTTTATTTGGTAAATGATTGAATCCTAGAATTTCTAATTCCTTCAACTCGTCTATTTCATTACTAAAAAGATTGCCGAATGCTGAAGTACTTACAAATATTCCGGTACCGAGTAATCCTTTACGTAAAAAATCCTTTCTATCCATATTTTAATCTTTGAATTATTGTACAAAATTACATTTTTTAAAAAAATAAAAGTTCCAAGTCGATTATTTAACGAGAATTTAGAATCAAGCCTATAATTCTATTTAACAAAGCCGCAATCCATTTTTATTTGATATTGAATAATATAGAATGTTGATAATTTTTTCCTTTTCAGAAAAATTCCACTTGAATTTCCTATTTTAAAGATAAATCAATCAAAGCTTCCTAAAAATAACTAAGTTACACTAAAAGTTCTGGCAAATTTGTCGACTCCAATATCAACGAATGTCAAAACAAATTTTTTATTCGCCAATCCAAAACTTACAACAGCTACTAACAAACAAACTATTTCTTCTCAGATCTTAATATCTTTTTAATCAATACAATTTGTCCAAGATGATAATGACAGTGTTCGATGGCTCCGTGAAGGTTTCGATAATAATTTCCATATTTTTCGTCCGTGAAATCATTCCAAAGCAAATCATCCGGTAAAAGCTCAATGAGTTTTGTTAATTTCTCAACCTCTTCTAATGAATTTTTTACCATATCGCTCCAATCTTCATCAGAATGAAGAGTTGGATGAGTAAAACTATATTCATCTTTAGAATCTAATGCATGACCTTGCAAGACTTTGGTTATTGTTCTTAAATAATAGTTTACATGAAAAAGCAGAACAGCAATGGTGTTGAGATCATATATTTTTTTTGTCGCTTCGAACCAAGTTACATCGTGTAAGACTTCTTTAAAATTGACGCTTGTCCAATTATTACCAAAGTAGGTTTCCCGAAGATGCTTGCCGATATAATGTGTAATATTCATAAATTTTAATTTAATAATACGCTAAGTTTAAATCACTATTATTTGGATAAATTTTCTTTGACCCGATATTTTACAATTTTTTCAATCAGAGAAAAAGGAATTTTTTCACTAATGGGGAATTGAACGGACCCCTTACCGTGTTTGTATTTTGCCAGTTGCTTAGCAAACGATTGATGACCTTTGGGCATTGCATAAAACCCTATATGATTTTTAAATGCTGCAAAATGAACGAGATTACCATTCAAATAAAATGTAGGTATGGCGTAGCTAATTTTTTCAGTAGCTGCCGGAGCAGCAGATTGAATTACTTTCCTTATTTGTTGTAAAATCTCTTGAATTTCATCAGGAAATTGAGTAATGTATTCATCAATAGTTGTTGGCTTCATACGAAAAGCAAAAATTTGAAATGATGGTTATGTTGGCGGATTAATTAATTCCTTACTTTTTCTTTTAATCATTTTCTGAATCTTATAGATCAAGTAGAAAAATAGTGCTAATGCAGTACTTATTAGGAGTACATAATTATAATTATTACTGTGGTGGTAGTATTCTCCTAAAATATCAAAAAAACAAAAGATAATCAAAATAGCAATTAATCCATTCTTCTCGTTTCTAAGAACCTTATTCCAATTGAATCTTGATTCCGGACTAACATAACCATGCAGTGCAGGAATAAAGGCCGGTACTTTAGACGACCAAACCAAATACGCTTCCCCGAATTTTCTTCTTAGATACTGTTCTTCACTAAACATTATACGCTCGTAATACAGCCAATATACCAAACAAAAAACTACTATAAACCATACATTACCGTTAAGCAAAGCGGGCCCAAGCCACATAAAAAAATTACCCAGATACAACGGATGCCTTACTATGGAATAAATACCATTGGTATTTATTGAATCTGCAACCTGCCCGGCTACATTTCTACCGGAAGTATTTTTTGAGGAATATCCAACCGTAAACATTCTTATAAACAAACCGATCAGACTTACCAGTAAGCAAAATAAAAAGTAATAGCGTTCGTTATTCGTTCCTTCCCAAATAAATTGATCAGGATTTAATTCTTTGTGAATAAACAAGTAAATCCCTGGAACAAATAATATTAATGGTAAGTAGCTGCGATAACTAAAAAGCCAATTTCCATGTTTTTCAAACTCTTCCTGTAAAGCCATGAGTCAATATTTTTCAGTTCAAATTATCCTTATTACAAAGCTTGTCAAAGCCAAGTAAAATTTTACAATGTCATGTAAATATAATTAAATAATTACCATTTATTTGGAGATTTGAAAAATAAAAAAAGCTCATTTTTCATTACATTTTTTGATAAGATGGGTGAATTTGATCTAGTTAAAAGAGACTTGGGCCATCCAATTTCGAATAAGGAAAATGAAGATGTTTATAAGCTTTTTCAGTGGCCACTCTTCCCCTCGGTGTCCGTTGAAGAAAGCCTTCCATGATAAGAAAAGGTTCATGAACTTCTTCTATCGTTCCTGATTCCTCTCCTACGGCAGTTGCAATAGTAGTTAAGCCGACTGGTCCTCCTTTAAATTTTTCAATAATGGCATTTAATATTCGGTTGTCCATTTCATCTAAACCGTTGGAATCTACATTCAAGGCCTCCAGTCCAAATTTTGCAATTTCAAGATTAAGTTCACCATTGCCTTTTACTTGAGCAAAGTCTCTTAGTCTTCGAAGTAAAGCATTTGCAATTCTTGGAGTTCCCCGACTTCGATGTGCAATCTCTTCCAAGCCTTCATTGGTATATTCAATCATTAGAATTTGAGCCGATCGGATTAAGATCTTCATGAGGGTATTGGAATCATAATAATCCAAATGACAATTAATACTAAATCTTGAGCGCAAAGGTGCAGTCAGCAAGCCTAATCGGGTGGTTGCGCCCACTAAAGTAAAGGGGTTAAGATTAATTTGAATACTCCTAGCGCTAGGTCCGGAATCAATCATTATATCTATTCGGTAATCCTCCATAGCAGAATATAAATATTCCTCCACTACCGTATTTAGTCGGTGTATTTCATCAATAAATAAAACATCTCCCGTTTGCAAATTGGTTAGAAGACCAGCAAGATCTCCTGGCTTTTCTAGTACCGGACCAGAAGTTAATTTTAAATTAGATTCTAGTTCATTAGAAATTATATGAGAAAGAGTGGTTTTTCCAAGTCCGGGAGGACCATGAAGAAGAACATGGTCTAAAGCCTCTCCCCTTTGTTTAGCAGCCTGAATAAAAACCTTAAGATTATCAACTACTTTGGACTGACCAGAAAACTCATTCAATTTCTTTGGCCTTAAAGCTTTTTCAATAAGCTTTTCTTCAGGTTGTAATTTTTCAGAATCGGAATCGAGTATTGGATTACGCATGATCACTCAAAGGTAGTATGTTATTAATGTCTGTAATGTCTATTGGCAAAGAACAATATGCCTTGCTAAAACTTTTGGATTAGTGAATGGCTTGTTATTAGTCTTTAGCAAATCTTATCTCTGATTATTTTTGCGGCTCCGGAAAGAATAACACATAGTTTTAATATTATATTAATTTAAATATATAAGATATGAATTTTCAAAAGATTAGCTGTACTAATGGAAAATTAAATGTTCCTGATTACTGCATTGTTCCATTTATAGAAGGTGATGGCACCGGTCCTGATATTTGGGCCACTTCCGTTCGAGTAATTGATGCCTCTGTTGAGAAGGCTTATACTGGTAAAAGAAAAATTTTCTGGCATGAGGTTTTAGCCGGTGAAAAAGCATTTAATAATACGGGAAACTGGCTTCCGGAAGAAACCTTGAATATTATTAAAGATCATTTGGTTGCCATAAAGGGCCCTTTGACCACTCCTGTCGGTGGTGGAATCCGCTCCCTTAATGTTGCTCTACGACAACAACTTGATTTATACGCTTGTGTAAGACCTGTTAGATGGTTTCAGGGAGTACCTTCTCCGGTTATTGAACCCGGAAAGGTGAATATGTGCATATTTAGAGAAAATACTGAGGACATTTATGCAGGAATTGAATTTGAAGCTGGAACACCAGATGCGAATAAGTTTGCAACATTAATGCAGGAAAACTTTCCGGATAAATTTAAGAAAGTGAGATTTCCAGCGACTGCAGGATATGGAGTAAAACCGGTTTCTAGAGAAGGTACTGAGCGATTAGTCAGAGCCGCTATCGAATATGCCATTGCAAATAATCAAAGGAGCCTTACTCTCGTACACAAAGGAAATATTATGAAATTCACCGAAGGTGGATTTATGGAATGGGGTTATAATTTAGCTAAACGCGAATACAATGCAGAAGTAATTGATCAGGGTCCTTGGTGTAAACTACCAAATGGATTAATTATTAAAGATGTTATTGCAGACGCTTTTCTTCAGCAAATTTTGTTAAGACCAGATGAATACGATGTTATAGCAACGCTGAACCTTAATGGTGATTATGTATCAGATGCTTTAGCTGCACAGGTCGGTGGAATTGGTATTGCTCCCGGAGCAAATATAAATTACGTTACCGGCCACGCAATATTTGAAGCAACACATGGTACAGCTCCAAAATATGCCAATCAGGATAAGGTTAATCCAAGCTCTGTTATTCTTTCAGCCGTAATGATGCTGGAATATATGGGTTGGAATGAGGCGGCTACTTTAATCGTCAAAGGTCTTGAAACGGCTATTTCCAATAAACGGGTAACGTATGATTTTCATCGATTAATGAAGGGTGCTACATTGTTAAAGTGCTCTGAATTTGGGGATGAGATCATTAAAAATATGTAATGAGGTGTAATTCGTTCTAGCCTATCGGTTTTGAACACAATATCATTAACATTGTTGTGTATCTACCATAATGAGTAAAATAATATTCCACTTTGAAGATGAATCTATACAAACTCAAGAGTTTGAATTCAAGGGTACCGACGTTAGCATACTTGAATTAACAGAACAATTTGACGTTCATCTCAATCACAATTGTGGTGGTGTTTGTGCTTGCTCTACCTGTCATATTTATGTTAAAAAAGGAGAAGAAATACTGGAGGAAATATCGGATAAAGAAGAAGACTTCATTGACCGGGCCATTAACCCAAGGTTAGAATCGAGACTTGCGTGTCAATGTATTGTTTTAAAAGAAAATGTTGAAATCGAAGTTGAGATACCCGATCAAAAAAGAATAATCGGTCATGAACATTAAACTTGATGAATGAGTGTTAGAATTTCTAAAACTTTGTATTGAAAAAAATAGCTTACCTAAATAATTCACCAACTAAGCCAAAAGATAATCATGTCATTTAAAGAAATAAATAATCTACCCATCGGGTGGCATGATCACGAAGATATTGCTATGGCACTCTACGAACGCTTTGGAAAGGAATTTAGCGAAGGAAAAATATACAGAATACGATTTACGGAGTTGATTGAATGGATTTTGGAAATTCCTCATTTCGAAGGTAAACGAGACGAATGCAATGAATCACATCTCGAACAAATACAAGCTAAATGGGTCTATGAGTGGCGCGACCATAATAAATAATCATGAATGTATTTAGTAAATTGACACAAATCAAGGGTATTGTCTTTGATGTTGATGGAGTATTCACCGATAACAATATTCTAATTACTGAGGATGGTGCATTCTTACGTCAGATGAACGTTCGAGATGGTTATGCCATCAAAAGAGCCATTCAGGCTGGACTTAAACTGGCTGTAATTTCTGGAGGAAAATCAGCTGGCATTGTCAAACGACTCAATATTTTAGGAATTGATGAAATTCACTTAGGTATTGATAACAAATTACCAGTGTTCAATTCAATCGTTACAAAATGGAATATACCAATAACCAACATTGCTTATATGGGCGATGATATACCAGACTTGGAATGTTTAAAAATTGCAGGCTTACCCTCTTGCCCAAAGGATGCTGTTGGTGAAATCCTAGAAATCTGCAGCTATGTTTCAATTCGTAATGGTGGCGAAGGTTGTGTGCGGCTGTTCATTGAACAGATTCTTCAGGCACAAGATTTATGGTAAGCTATGATAGCCTGGTTGCAATTACTAAGGTGGAAAAATCTTATAATCATCATTGCAACACAATTTCTATTATACTGGACCAGTTTTAAAGAGTATACTCCCGAAGGAAATATTTCATTGTACTATGTGTTGCTATTGATTCTATGCACCATAATGGTTGCTGGAAGTGGTTTTATCATCAATGATCTATTCGATTTAAAGACAGACTTTATTAATCGCCCAAGACATCAGTGGTTAATCGGAATTTATTTTAGTCTGAACGACACCATTTACGCTTACTATGCATTAGTAATTGTCGGTGGGCTCATCGCCATGTTTTTAAGTATACGTCTGGAATTTTATTATTCCTATTTATTTTACCCCTTCAGTATATACCTCTTTTGGCTATATTCAAAGTTTTTAAAATGTAGTTGTTTTTGGGGTAATATTTTAATCTCTATATTTATTTCTTCTGTCGTACTTATTATTCCATATTTGTTTTATGAAAAAATCCAATATTGGCGATCTACAGATTATGAAAGATATAGTGATGTAGTACAGAAAATTATACAATTATCCGTATTTGCTTTTGGGATGAATTTTTTTCGGGAGATCATCAAAGATATAGAAGATGAATATGGAGATCGAAAGACTTATTGTTCTACTGCACCGGTAGTTTTCGGAATTGAAAAATGTCGAATGATCGCCCAAGTTGTACTAATAGCAGTTATTCTATGGGGATTATATTCATGTTTCATTTTAGTGAAAAAAAATCCACTAATTTATACTACCCTTATTATTTTACCACCTATTATTATTTTTCTCAAGCTATTGAAGAAAACAACAATAGATTATGAAAATATCACAAAGCTTGCTAAATGGTATATGTTAACAGGCATGCTTTATTTAAGCATAATGTAAATGTAACCAATGAAAAGATACATTAATTCCAGGAAAATCATTTTAGCTTCTGGTTCTCCAAGAAGAAAATCATTATTGGAAGAGGCTGGATTCAACATTGAAGTTTGTTCTTTGGATATAGATGAATCCTTTGATCCTGAATTACCCGTTGAGATGATTGCTGAAATATTAGCTATACGAAAAGCTGATCATGCTGGACATTTAATGGTTGACCAGGAAATAGTAATTACAGCAGATTCGGTTGTAGTTTTGGAAAATAAAATCTTTAATAAGCCATCTGATTTTAATGATGCCTATCGGATGTTAGCATTTCTTTCTGGAAAAAAACATACCGTATATACCGGTGTTTGTCTTCGGGATAAGTCTAAGAGCATTAGTTTCACGGGAAAATCGGAAGTATTTATGCGTCCACTCGAAGATGCTGAAGTCAGATGGTATATAAATCAATACAAACCTTTCGATAAGGCTGGTTCTTATGCTGTACAAGAATGGATTGGTCTTTGTAAAATATCCAGCATAGAAGGTTCCTATGCCAATATTATGGGTTTACCAACTGATTTGGTCTTTGAGGGATTAAAACAGTTTGAGGGCGCTATTGAATTTTAACCATAATATTTATATCGAATATTAAAACCTGCACCAAGTCTTGATGGGTATCGTATCTTCGCTCTATGAGATATGATGGGATTAGAAATTTACAATTTGTTTTTTTACTATTTACTTTACTCATTATTTCATCTTTATCTTTATTTGGGTTTTCAGAAAAATCATATTACTTTCTAAAATGGAATGATGAAACCAAATTAGTCGATATTGGAAAATTTTCATCAGATTTTCTCTGCAAAAAGATAATAGCAGGAAAACTTCAGCCCAGTGATGAAGGAATATTAGATATAATTAGTGCTAAAAAAAATAGACCTACTAAATTAGTCCTGATTTTTCATGGAGTGTGGGGCAACTGGCAACCGATTCAAACTAGTTATTTAAACTCTTTATCTCGCTTATATTCTAATTCTAAAGTTGATGTAATCTTTCTTTCTATATTATGGAATACAGGCGGTGCAAACTATTTATGCAATTGGAAAAAATCTATTTCTAAAGCTAAAGGATTAGAAAGATTAATTTTAAGTTTGGCGCAATCATTTCCTTCAACGGATGTATTCTGTCACTCCATGGGAAACCGTTTTTTTGAAGGTCTTGTTTCTTGTGGGCTTTTTGTAAAGACATTTAATAATCTGACGCTCTTTTCACCAGACCTATTAGATGAAATGAATTCCAATGAATTTATAGCCTTAAAAAAATCTTCCAAAAACATTGTTCTCTTTATTCACGAACAAGATCGAATTCTAAAAATTGCAGAGATCCTGAGTTGTAAAAAACGTTTAGGACGAACAAAAAATGAATATCCTAATTCTAAAATAGAAGTTGTAAATATGGGAGAAATCGATTGTGACTCCATGCATCATCATACCGAATATCTTTGTGATGAATTAATAGTGATTTGGAGATCAAAACTTAGCTTATTTTAATAGCAGCAAATTTTTTTTGCTATTTCCCGAAATATTAAAAACTTACAAAGATCTCCAGTAGTATTTCTTAATGTTATTGAGAGATAAATTTAATCATCACTTTCTTGTCCATTACTTTGCGGAATAACTGCTCCACTTCGTATTTCAGTATGTCTAATTTCACCTCCACTGATTCCTGTTTGCCAGGCAAAATACATACAAATTAAAGCCATCAATAAGGTAAGGTAACCAAAATAGCGCGCGTATGAATTTTGCTTCCAACTCAACCACCAGGATGCTAAAGCGGCCAATCCTAAAATATAAGATAAGGTAGCAAAGACCTCTGCAGCTTCTTCATGATTATGAATTATTTTACCATCAAATCCTGAAAGATGCTCAACAAATTCTTCTGCCTGCTCCCCTGTAAGCATACCAACATAAGCAAAAATTGCCCCAACGATAAATATAAGAAAAGAAACTCTTTGAACCAATTCCGATTTTATTAGTAAAGAATAAACAAAAACCATTATTCCTACAATTGGAAAAACAACCGGAAGATGGTTTAAAAGCATGTGCCAATGCGCTGAATTCATAATGAAGAATATATTAAAGATCAAAAATAAATATTAAACAAGACAAAAGTGATGATTGATTGCATTTATTATAAAAATAAATCTAAAAGCATAATTTAGATAAAAAAAGGAATTTCGAACGTTACGAAATTCCCCTTTATGTAAATTAGTTAAACTGTCTTAGAACCTGTTTAAAGTGTACCTCTTCTCGCCTGCTCTGCTTCAATGCTTTCAAAGAGTGCTTTAAAATTTCCCTTTCCAAAAGATTTTGCACCTTTTCTTTGTATGATTTCAAAAAATAATGTTGGTCGGTCTTCAACAGGTTTTGTAAAAATTTGCAATAGATAACCTTCTTCATCCCTATCTACCATTATACCTAATTTTTTAAGTGTCAGCATATCTTCACTAATAATTCCAACTCTTTCCTGTACGGTATCATAATAAGAACCAGGTACATGTAAAAATTCTACACCACCCGCTCTTAGTCCGGCCACTGTTGCAACAATATCATCAGTTGCAACAGCAATGTGTTGACATCCTGCAGAACCATAGAAATCCAGGTACTCTTCAACCTGTGATTTCTTTAACCCAACGGCAGGCTCATTAATTGGAAACTTAATTCTTCCATTACCATTGGTCATTACCTTACTCATGAGCGCGGTATATTGAGTAGAAATATCTTTATCGTCAAAAGTAATCAGATTGGCAAAACCCATTACCTTCTCGTAAAATCCTGCCCATTTATTCATCTGACCAAGTTCCACATTGCCAACCATATGATCTATGTACTTAAGTCCTTTGGAAGGAGGATTATATTCTGATTCCCATTGGACAAAACCTGGAAGAAATATTCCCATATAATTTTTTCTTTCCACAAACGTGTGAATGGTATCGCCATACGTTTTAATACTGGATTTAACAACATAACCAAATTCATCTTCAAATACAGTTGGCTCCATGACGATTTCTGCACCTCTTTTGGTAGTTTCACGAAATGCTGCTCTTGCATCATCAACCCAAAGTGCAATTACTTTGACACCATCTCCATGCTTTCGAATGTGATTGGAGATATCACTTTCTGGCTTAAAAGGTGTGGTCAATACTAATCTTATTTTATCTTGAGAGAGTACATAAGAACAATATTCTTTATTTCCAGTTTCTAAACCACAATAGGCCAAAGATTGAAAACCAAATGCTGTTTTATAATAATGAGCAGCCTGTTTTGCATTGCCAACATATAATTCTACATAGTCTGTACCCAGAATTGGTAGAAAGTCTTCTGCCTTTGTGAAGATTTTATCGGTTCCATAGTTATAGTTTTCAACATTTTTTAAATTATCTGTAATCATTTCAAGATTTTTATTGTGATATAAATATTATTACTCGACCCATGATTTGTAATATTCTTTAACCTGAATCTTCAGAGCTTCTTCAGTAATCATTACCGGCATAAAAGGATCTATCATCACCGCAAGTTCCTGTGTCTCTTTTTTTCCAATGGATCGCTCTATTGCTCCAGGATGAGGACCATGAGGAATTCCACCTGGGTGAAGCGTTAACTGTCCTTTCTGAATATTATTACGACTCATAAAGTCTCCGTCCACATAATACAATATTTCGTCGCTGTCAATATTGCTATGGTGATATGGAGCCGGTATTGCTAAAGGATGATAATCGTATAATCTTGGTACAAAAGAACAAACAACAAATGACTTACTCTCAAAGCATTGATGAATAGGAGGTGGCATATGTATTCTTCCCGTCAAAGGTTCAAAATTGAAAATTGAAAAGGTATAGGGATAGAAATGTCCATCCCATCCAACCACATCAAAAGGATGATTGAGATAAACATATGGGAATATATATCCACGTTTTTTAATTAGAATATCAAATTCACCCTCTTGATTAAAAGTCTGTAGATTGTAAGGACGTTTTATATCGCGTTCACAAAACGGTGCATGCTCAAGCATTTGTCCAAACTCGTTCCGATATCTTCTGGGTGTAAAGATTGGATCAAACGATTCAATGTAAAGTATTCTATTCTGGGTTGTATTAAACTCAATTTTGTAAACCGTACCTCGAGGGATTAAAATATAATCGCCATATTTAAAATCCAATTCACCAAACATGCTGTACAATTTTCCTTCACCCTGATGAATGAACAACATCTCATCAGCATCAGCATTCTTATAGAAGTAATTCGGAGACTCCATGGGAGCCGCCAAACCAACATGCAAACCTGAATTGACAAAGAGAGTTTTTCTGCTTGTGAGATAATCATTTTCAGGTTCTATTTCAAATCCCAAAAAACTCATGGCTTCCAGACTATTCTCAATGGCAATCTTTGGAATGACGGAATACTCCTTATCTTTTTGTTTTACACGTGTAGGTGGGTATAGATGATAAGCTAGGCTTGATACACCAGAAAATCCCTGGGTACCTACCAGTTCTTCCTGCAGTAATTTTCCATTACTGGTTCTCGTAACAATATGTCGCTTGTCCGGTATTGTACCGAGTTGATGATAAATAGGCATATAAGTCGTTTTTCTAAGGCCGAAAGCAAAGTTATTTTTAGCAAATGATTAGCACTGTGAGTGAAGTCACATTTTGTAAAATTCAATTGCTTAAAAATCGACCTACAAAAAATTAATGCGAAGCCTTAATAAATCGCTGAATAGGATCAACAGAAGGTATTATGATTTGTCTTCCTTTTAGTTCTATAATATTATCCTGATCGAAGTCATGCAACACTCTGGTGATTGACTCCCGGGTAGTACCCACTAAGGCAGAGAGGTCTTCCCTGGTCATGTTAATGTTCAAGGTTTTTTGATCGTTTTTGAAACCGTAATTTTTAATCAACTCCATTAGGGTGAATGCTAGCCTCAATTTTACTGAGTCCTGAGCCATATGGGTAATCTTAGTCTCTGCATCTTTCAGTTCATTAGCTAATAATTGCGCAATTCTTAATCCTAACTTCGGATTTGAATTCATCAATTCTAAAAAAACACTTTTAGGAATTAAAACTACTTTAGTATCATCAATCGCTACAGCAGAACAAGAAAAACTATCTTCAGCACAAATTGCACGGTGACCCATAATATCACCGCTCTTAATCATGTGAACGATCTGCTCCTTTCCATCGACACCCAACTGAAACACCTTAATTTTTCCGCTAATAATACAAATAAGGTGCTTTGGAAAGCTTCCTTCATCAAAAAGAAACTCATCCTTTTTATAACTCTTGAAGGTAGCGGTTTCGAAAACACTAGTAACAACATCCAAAGGTATTCCTTCAAATATTCGAATGTGATAAAGAACTGCTGGATCGGTAAAGCTCACAAAACAAATTTAATGCAAAAATATTCAAAAAAATTCTGGCATCATCTTTTATTTAGAAATAAATTAAGTCAAAGATTGAGTTGATCGAATCAACTTAAATTCATCAGTTCCATTGCTTACCTTGAAAGAAGCTATAGGTATAAGCATTTGGCCTTTTCTAAGTAATCGATAAGTTACCTAATAAAAAGTTTTAATTCGATTATATTCGATCTGAAATCTTTTATAGAATTATATTTGACGAACTTTTCTAAATATTAATTTATGAAATACCATTCTTTTGCTCTTATTGTATTGTTGCTGGTTACTTTTAACTTCACAAGAATTCATAGCCAGGACACGATCACCGTACAAACTTTTACCTGGGATTCGACTTCGCGAGCGGGCTGGTTTACTTTTCCGGACCTTCCCTTAGAGGATATTGAGAGAATCAATATGATCTATAATATGCGCTGTCATGGAGCAGTAGTTGGTAATGGACAGACAGGTTGCAGGGAATGGGATTATAGCTGCAATACTTTTATAACAGATACCACAATGACTGATTCCAGTCTGGCTAATCATCCAAAATACATTATTCCGAACTTTAGTGGTTCTGCCTTTAAGTATTCTAATTCTCCAACTTCTGGGTGTATCGCCTTCCAACAAACGCGCAGTGCAGTTGATCAAATCGAAAATAAAAAGATCAGTGCTTTAGGACAAGCTAATCAAACGCTCAATCTATTGAATAATAACCAAAAAATGTATTTGCTCTACTCCAAAGATGAATGTATTAATTCAGGATTAGAAAAAGGGCTGATTCATGCATTGCGATTTCATTTTGAAAAGGATCAAAGCAAGTTTTCATTTTTAAAAATAAAAATGAAAAACATTTTGGATTCCGAACTAAGTCCACAGTATGTTTCCCTGGACAATATGCAAGAAGTATTTTTTTCAGATGTTGATATTGCTACAAGTGGAATAACTGAATTGCTACTCAAAAGCCCTTTTCCATGGGATGGAGTATCTAATTTATTAATTGAGTTAAGTTACAATACCATGTCCGGAAATAACAATTCACTATTGGGAGACAATACCATTGGAAAAAATATGTGCCTGACTGCAGCTAATGAACAATATTCCCTATTACAAAATGGAAACCGTGGAATCGCACTGGATAAATCTAAACTAAATAATATTTCTAATGAGATCACAGTTTCGTTTTGGTCCTACGGAACTTCAGAAATATTACCCGTTAATACAACAGCTTTTGAAGGTTATGATAGTCTTAACCGAAGACAAGTTAATGTTCACCTTCCCTGGAGCAATGGTTCGATTTATTGGGATTGTGGCAACGACGGCAGTGGTTACGACCGAATAGAAAAGCCAGCCAATTCTGATGAATTTGAAGGTAAATGGAATCATTGGGCGTTCACCAAAAACGCACAGACAGGTATCATGAATATCTATCGAAATGGAGTGCTTTGGCATAGCGGCACCGGCAAACGGAAAAAAATTTCTATTAATCAATTTACTTTGGGTGGAAATATTGATGGCCAGCTATCCTACTTCGGGCGACTGTCCCAATTTTGCATTTGGAATCGAGCACTTGACTCCTCAACTATTAAAAACTGGATGTTAGCACCTGGAGATATCAATCATCCTTATAATTCTTCACTATTGTATTATTTCCCTTTGAATGATCATTCTTCCAGTATTATTCAAGATTTATCCTCTAATCCAAAATCCATTCAGATACAACAACTCATTAATTGGTCATTAGAAAAAGGAAGAAATATTATAACTGGATTGAAAACTTCAGTGATACGACCATCGATTCAATTTGTACAAGGCACACCGAAAAATCTGACAAATACCTCTATTCAGGTACTCGAAGAATTCACTCAGCCGTTGACTCAGGTATCAGAATATCATATTCAAAAAGGTCGTGCCGTAGTCAAACAAAGTTATTCAGTATATCCGGCAGGAAATTATATTATAAGGAATGAAAGTAATGATTCCGTTGGATTGAAAATAATTGCAGAAGACGGACAATTTGTATTGGAAAATATTAGATACCAATATTATTCACCGGCGAAATTTGAATTACTCTCTCTCGTATCACCCTATGGTATAAACCTGGATCTGACTAAAGATGGAAAGAATTTTGTATTCGATGTTACAGACTATGCCCCTATACTCAGGGGAAGCAAGAGAATGACTATGGAACTCGGCGGTGAGTATCAGGAAGAATTCAATATAAAATTTCAATTCATCAAAGGCAAAGCCGCCAGACCAGTCAAATCAATACAGAATGTTTATACATTCAACAGAGGATGGTTTGGCAATATTCTTAAAGATGAAGTTTTTGAACCTCGACAATTACAAATGAATCCTGAGGCGAATACTTTTAAACTAAGGACAACCATAACAGGCCATGATCAAAATGGTGAATTCGTACCCATATCCCATTATCTAAAAGTGAATGGAAGCAAATCAAATACAAAACATGATTTCACGGTTTGGAAAGAATGTGCTGATAATCCGATATATCCTCAAGGTGGTACATGGATTTTTGATCGTGCAGGCTGGTGTCCGGGTGCAGCATCTGATGTACATTTTCTAGATATCAGCAATCAGGTAGAACCAGGTAGGTCAGCAACGATTGATTATGGTTTGAATGCATCACAACTGGATGCTGCGAATTATTTGGTTTCTTGCCAATTGGTAAGTTATGGCGAAGCGGTATATAAAGTTGATGCTGGTATGGAGTCGATCGTAAGACCAAATTCAGAAAGAGTTGAGTTTGAAAGGTTCAATCCAAGTTGCAGCAGGCCTTCGATTTATATTAAAAATTTTGGAAAGGATAACATAACATCCATCACCATTCAATATTATGTTATGAACGGATCCAAGCTAGAATATACGTATACTGGATTAATCAAACCACTGGAGATTAGAAACATTGATTTGCCAATCGATCAGATGAGTTTTTGGACAAGTTCTCCGGAGACCAAATTTGTAGTAGAAATAATTAAAGTCAACGGTCAATCCGATGAAAACCCAAGAAACAATAAAGTAGTAAGTAACTTCAAATTGGTAAAGAGCTTCAATTTTGATCCGGTCTTTGAATTGAGAACAAACAATGTGGAAGGAGATAATAGTTTTTCTATTTCCGATATGAATGGAAATGTACTTATTGAACAAACAAATCTTACTGCAAACACTACAACCCAAGAAGTATTAAGTCTTCCGAATGGCTGTTACACCTTAAAAGTTACAGATTTAGCACAAGACGGTTTGTCGTTTTGGTTTTTTCCGGAATACGGAAATGGATTTACTTCCTTAAAAAGGAAAGTTAATAATTCGCTCATTGTTGCGCAGGGATTTAAGCCTGATTTTGGTGCCGGATTTCAATTTGATTTTATTATTAATAAAGTAAATTCGGTAAATAATCATAATCCATCATATCTTCTTAGTGTTTATCCAAATCCAAGCTTTGGTGAGATTTCAATTGAATTTCAAAGCACGACAGCTAGAGAAGTAGAATGTACAATCGTAAACTCAATTGGGGAAGAGATTAATGAAAAGAAATTGATTCGATTGAACGACAGGAATTTTGAAAAGTTAAAGATTGAAAATCTAAATCCTGGTATGTATATTCTTCAATTAATCGTTGATGGAGAAAAAATCAGCCGCAAAGTAATTGTTCAGAATAAAGATAAATAGAAATTTATTTTGAATTAAGATAGATTTAAAGGTGCCATTAATTCTAATTTTTTAATTAAACATTTTAATTTACTTTTAAAAATTTCATTAGAATAAAACGCGTTGAATCAGCTTGATTTTAATTTTTAATTTTTCTAAAAATTATAATTGAAAATTAGATAAAGCCTTATTCAGGATTTGAAAATACTTTAATTCAATTATTTGTACGATTATATGCATTCACGATCATCCTAGTTGAATGTTGTGTTTAGTTTTTTAAGCTGCAGGTATAAGTTTTTTCTCTTTCTTATAAATTATAAATCATTTAAAGCTTTATTTATACTTGTTTTAGTTTGGTGTCAATATATTTATTATGCTATTTATCTAACAATTTTAGCTAATAAAATATACGATACAATAATAGTTTAACTAATAATCTTTCAATCGAAGAAAATTCTAAAATTCATTATTTAATTGTTATATTTGACCGATATTAATTCAACAACAAAATCAAACTTTATGGAAATCAACTTTTTATCTTTAATTATTGCAGCTTTGGTACCTATGGTCATGGGTTTTATATGGTATCATGAGAAAGTATTTGGGAATGCCTGGATGAATGGGCTTGGAATGACTAAGGAGCAATTGTCTGGAGGAAATATGGCCATGATCTTTGGGGTCTCTTTTCTTTTTGCACTCCTATTGGCTTTTGGTATGACCGTTTATACTACCCACGATAATTTTATTATGGGAGCAACATACTATGAAACTATGGGAAAGATGAATCCTGATCCAAACTCAGATACGGGAAAATGGGTACAATATTATATGGATCATCTTGCTAAAAGCAATCATAATTTTAAACATGGAGCTTTCCATGGCATGTTAATAGGTGGTATTTTCATTGCTCTACCTATGATTGTAACCAATGGTTTATTCGAAAGGAGAAGTTTCAAATTCATTGCTATCAACGCCGGATATTGGATGATCACAATTGCCTTAATGGGTGGCATTGTTGCTTCTATGTCATAAATCAATATTGAAGCATTAAATAAAAAACATTAAAGGCAGTAGCCAAATTACCGGCTACTGCCTTTATTTTGAATATATAATTCTTATAAATATAGTCTACATCGGCAGTGAAATCAATAGAAATCGAAAAGTTGTTTGAGGATTAATGCCAATATAAAAATTTTTATTAAAATATTATTAAACTTAATTTATTGATTCAGTGCTATTTAAATATTAAATAAAAAAATTTATATAATACAAGATATAAAACTCTTAATTATTCACTAAATTTGCATCATAATATTTTAGTATGTTTTCGAAGACTTGTGAATATGCCATCAGAGCGATGATTTTTGTAGCGCAAAAATCAACCAATAAAGTTAGGGTTGGAATTAAAGAAATTGCAGCCGGTACCAATGCTCCCGAACACTTTATCGCTAAAATTATGCAAGAACTAAGTCGCAAACGATTGATCCATTCCGTTAAAGGTCCAAATGGAGGTTTCTATATGGATGATACTGACATGGAATGTTCTATTTCATCCATTGTTAAAGCCATTGATGGAGAGGGAATTTATACAGATTGTGTATTAGGTTTAAAAACTTGCTCAGAAAAAAATCCATGTCCGATACACCATGAATATAAGGAAATTAAGCGCAACCTGATCAATATGATTGAATCTAATACGATAACTGAATTCAGAGATAAATTGAATTCGGAAAAATTCTTCTTGAAAAATTCATAATTTTAAATATTAAAAGATAATAAGGTTTTATTTTATTATTATGCAAAACTTACCCATCATAACGAAATCTACTCAACTTCCGACTTTAGAATCACATCCAGAGTCACCAAAGGTTAAAAGTTGCTGCGGGGAATGTCAAAATAACGGAATATGCAAGTCCTATATTGATGAGAATCCATTAACCAGCAAACATCATCATCACCACCCTTTAAAAAGAGAAACTGATATTCTCCAACCTCTAACGGTAGATCTCAGTGAAAGCATGTAATACATATACCGAATGTTACCATTGTGGTAATACAACCTCAATAGATAACATTCGATTGGGTGATCTTTCATTCTGTTGCACTGGTTGTAAATCGGTATATCTAATGCTTAATGCCAATGGATTATGTGAATACTATGAACTCAATCCTAATCCAGGATCTACCTTAATCTCAAATACACATAAAGATCGATTTGCATTTCTTGATCGAGAAGAAATCGCGAAAAAAATAATTAAATTCCAAGATCACGATAACACTCACCTTCAACTTTACATTCCTCAAATTCATTGTAGCAGTTGCTTGTATCTTCTAGAAAATATACACAAACTAAATTCCGAAATTACTGAATCCAGGGTAAATTTTGAAACTAAAGAGATCTTCTTGACTTATGATCATCAAGTCACTTCTCTCCGAAAAGTAATAGAAACACTTGTTCAAATAGGTTATGAACCTCATCTATCCTTAGCTGAAATTCCACAGGGTATATCTTATGACAAATCTAGGCTCTATAAAATTGGATTAGCAGGATTTGCTTTTAGCAATATCATGTTATTTAGTTTTATGGATTACCTGGCGGTATTGAATACCATTGATCCATTGATTAAAAATTTTATATCATACCTATCCCTTGCCCTTGCATTTCCGGTTATTAGCTATTCTGCATCAGAATTTTTTACCAATTCCTGGAAAGGATTAGTTAGACAACACATTAATATTGATCTTCCAATTGCACTCTCTTTGCTCATAACTTTCGGCAGATCAGTTTATGAGATTTTTTCTGGATATGGACCTGGTTATTTAGACAGTATGACGGGTATTGTGTTTTTTATGTTGATCGGTAGATGGATGCAATCAAGAACCACCACTTCACATTCGTTCAACAGAGATTATAAATCTTTCTTTCCCATTGCTGTAACTAAACTTGATAAGAACCAACTTATTCCAACTGAGGTTTCGGACATAAAAGAAAATGATGTCATAATGGTCCACTCTGGCGAAATCATTCCTGTCGATGGAATTCTTTCCAAAGGAAAAGCACAAATTGATTATAGTTTTGTAAATGGTGAAAGTTCGATTCAATCAATAGATATTGGACACATTATTTATGCTGGTGGTAAGCATCTTGGATCTGTGATAGAAATTATTGTCATAAAACCTCATGCACAAAGTTACCTAACCAATCTTTGGAACAAGTCTAAATTAAAATCCAATACTAAAAATGATTCGGATGAATATTATGATCGATTGGCTGCAATTTTTGGAATAGTAGTTTTAATCTTAGGATTTGGAAGCTTTATTTACTGGTGGTGGTTAGGAGAATCATCGCGCATGTGGAATTCTATTTCCACTGTTTTTATAATCGCCTGTCCTTGTGCCTTGTTATTAGCCAAAACCTATACATCCGGCTTCTACCTTCGTTTTTTTAATAATCTCAAAATTTATCTGCGTTCAGCTGAAATTCTCCCCTTGTTTAATCAAATTACACATATTGTATTTGATAAAACAGGAACTCTTACTGAAATTGAAAATCAAGAGGTCAGATATTATGGTCGTAAACTAAACCCGGAAGAGAGAATTCTTGTCAGCACACTATGTCAATCCAGTCTTCATCCTTATAGTTATTCAATCTTTCAATTTCTAAATGAAAAGAAAAATTGTACGATTGAAAGTTTTAAAAATCATGAATCTAAAGGAATTGAAGCATGGGTGAATGATCACCACGTCAAACTTGGAAGTCGTTCATTCATTGGTGGCGAAGTAACAGATCTGAAAGCTTCAAAAGTCATCCTTTCCATAGATGGAAAAATTATAGGCGAGTTCACCATTCAAAATAAGTATAAACCTGGAACATACGAATTATTACAAGATCTTATCCAAAATTATGAAGTAAGCCTAGTAAGTGGTGACAACAATGCTGAAGAAGATCGAATAAACTCTATTACCAAGAAAAGAGTAAAACTATTTTTCAACCAAAACCCTGAACAAAAAAGATCGTACGTCGAAAAACTCCAGAATTCAGGACAAAAAGTAATGATGCTTGGTGATGGACTTAATGATTCTACGGCATTAAATCAAGCAGATTTAGGAATTGCCATTATGAATTCAAGTAATGGTTTTACCCCTGCTTCAGATATCATTATAAAGTCCGATAACATCGCAGCCCTACCAAAGATTATAAAATATACCTCTCGATATAGAATGGTTGTAAATACCATATTTGTATTTTCAATTGTCTACAATATCCTGGGATTGTATTTTGCAATGCAGGGCAATCTCCATCCACTTATAGCTGCAGTATTAATGCCATTAAGTTCCGTTACGATTTTATCTTTAAGCTATGTAGCTACAATCCCTCCTAAAGAAATTAATCTAGAACGAAATCATAATCAAAATTTATCATGAGTGTCATATTAATATTAATCTGCATTTCCATAATAATAAGTGGTTCATTTTTACTGGTATTTTTTTGGAATGTTAAAGATGGACAATATGATGATCTCGATAGCCCTGCCAATAGAATATTATTTGATCAACATAAAAAAAAATGAAATAAGATGAATATCGAAAAATTTTCTTACGACAACAAGATACCCAAACTATTTGCGATAGCTTGTATATTTTGGGGAGCTATAGGTATGTTGTTGGGTGTAATAGCTGCATTTCAATTAGCTTTTCCAATTCTAAATTTCTCAGATTATTTTCCACATCTTGCTTTTGGACGTCTGAGACCGGTACATACCAATGCTGTAATTTTTGCTTTTGTTGGTAATGGTATATTCACTGGAATCTACTATAGCTTGCCAAGGTTATTGAAGACTCCAATGTGGAGCAATAAATTAAGTAAAATTCATTTTTGGGGATGGCAGCTTATCATTGTTTTAGCCGCAGTTACCTTATTAATGGGTTACACCACTGGAAAAGAGTATGCTGAATTAGAATGGCCAATTGACATTTTAATTACTCTAATCTGGGTTGTATTTGGAATCAACATGTTCGGATCGATACTGACTCGAAGAGAAAGGCATTTATATGTAGCAATCTGGTTTTTTATTGCTTCGTGGGTAACGGTTGCGATGCTGCATATTGTCAATTCATTCGAATATCCGGTATCCTTTTTTAAATCTTATTCCTGGTACGCCGGTGTTCAAGACGCTTTAGTTCAATGGTGGTATGGACACAACGCAGTGGCCTTCTTTCTTACCACTCCATACCTTGGATTGATGTATTACTTTCTTCCAAAAGCCGCTGAGCGACCAGTATATTCTTACCGATTGAGTATTATACACTTTTGGAGTTTGATTTTTATTTACATATGGGCTGGTCCACACCATTTATTATATACTGCATTACCTGACTGGGCACAATCCTTAGGTACTGTTTTTTCTATTATGCTAATCTTACCAAGTTGGGGTGGAATGCTCAACGGTCTATTTACACTTAGAGGGGCGTGGGATAAAGTTCGTGAAGATCCTGTCCTAAAGTTTTTTGTTGTTGCTGTAACGTGCTATGGTATGTCCACATTTGAAGGCCCAATGCTTTCTTTAAAGAATATTAATGCCATCTCTCACTATAGTGATTGGACCGTTGCTCACGTGCATATTGGCGCATTAGGATGGAATGGTTTTCTCACCTTTGGAATGATGTATTGGTTAATTCCAAAACTATTCAATACTAAACTATACTCCGTAAAACTTGCCTCTACGCACTTTTGGATTGGAACTCTAGGTATTATACTTTATGCGATTCCAATGTACTGGAGTGCTTTTCGCTCATATTTCATGATGAAAGCTTTTACCCCAGAAGGTCAGTTACAATATCAATTTATTGATGTTGTTCAATCCGTAGTACCATTCTACATCATGCGTGCTGTTGGTGGAACGATCTTTTTGATTGGTGTTTTTGTAATGATCTACAATTTAATTAAAACGGCTAAAAGTGGAAAATTCATAGAAACTGAAAACGCTGAAGCTCCATCACTTTCAAGTGTTCCTTATCCTAAAACTTCAGGATTTAGACATATTATACTGGAAAGAAAACCTATTCTAATGTTAGTGTTAAGTTTAATTGTAGTTGGAATTGGAGGTTTAGCAGAATTAGTACCAACCTTTCTAATTAAAGAAAATGTTCCAACCATTTCTTCTGTTAAACCATATACACCTTTAGAATTGCAAGGTCGTGATATTTATATTCGAGAAGGTTGTTACAATTGTCATTCTCAGATGATAAGACCTTTCCGATATGAAGTTAAGCGTTATGGAGATTATTCAAAAGCTGGAGAGTTCGTTTACGATCATCCATTTCAGTGGGGAAGCAAAAGAACTGGACCAGATTTAGCGCGAATTGGTGGTAAATATTCAGATGCCTGGCATTTTAATCATATGCTGGAACCTACTTCAATGGCTCCGGGATCTATAATGCCTACATATCCAAGTATGTTTGAATCGGAAATTGACAAAGCTAGTACGGCCTCTAAAATTCACGCTATGAGAAAGATTGGTGTTCCTTATCCAAGTAATTATGAATCTATGGCGGTGCAGGATTTAGAAAAACAAGCTAAAAAGATTGCTGATGGTTTAAAAGAAAACAAGATTGAAATTTCACCAGATCGAGAAATCATTGCCTTAATAGCTTATTTGCAACGTTTGGGTAAAGATGTCAAAGTTGGCAAATAAGATTGATGAAATTGTTATTCACTAAAAATTTGAAATAAAAAATGAAATTTATTAATTATCTTGAAAAAATTTCTGGAATTGGAGTATTTCCTTTATTGTCGTTATTGCTATTTTTTATTGTATTTCTATTGGCCTCTTTTTACGCTTTTCAAATTAATAAATCAGAGATAGATCAAATGGCGAATATTCCTTTAGAGGATACCAATCGTAATTTTAACAAACTTTAAAATGCATAATATGTACAACCAAATAATATATAAGTTCTCAACATTATTAGCTTCCATAATGATACCTATTATTTCTTTTGGTCAAACTAATGCGGTGGCTAACACTTCAACGGGCCCTACCGCTTTTGGACAAGACGAAATTCTAGCCACTATAGTAGTATTATTATTAATTCCGATTTTTATTTTAGCAAATGTTTTTCGTAATTTAGTTCGCGAGCGATGGGCTAGTAAAATTCAAGTTAATCACAGTGAAATGAGAAAAATTTCAGTGATCTTGTTTTTATTATGTACTCAATTTGTCATGGCAGGACCTTCTACGGTTTCACCTTTCCGTGTCTTCGATCAATTCAATCCATCAACCTGGTTACTTTTAATTATTTTTTTCATCGAACTTGGAATAATTATATTTTTTACTGCGCGAATCAATAGCATTGTAAGGCCAATAAAACCATTCTCCTATAAAGCAGAAGAGCAGAGGTCACTTTGGGAAATAATCAATTCATTTAGACCAATAAAAGATGAATCCAAATTAGACACGGGTCATGAGTATGATGGCATTCGCGAATTAAATAATGTAATTCCACCATGGTTTAATGCGGCGTTTGCATTAACTGTTGTTTTCGCAGGAATTTATCTCTATCGATATCATTACGCCAAAACCGCGCCTCTTTCTATTCAGGAATATAAAATGGAAATGGCAGAAGCGATGAAATTTGATAATGAGAGATTAGCTAACCAGGTTGCCGATGTTGATGAGAATACGGTAACCATGATGGGTGCTAGTGACATCGCAGCAGGTAAGGCTACTTTCGCACAATTATGCGCACCTTGTCATAAAGATCATGGAGGTTCAAATCCTGGTGGTGTTGGCCCTAATCTTACTGACGATTATTGGATTCACGGTGGTGCTTTGACGGATGTTTTCAAATCAATCAAGTACGGATGGCCAGAAAAAGGTATGATTTCCTGGAAAGATCAATTATCAGCGAATCAGATTGCACAAATTTCTAGTTTTATAAAATCCATTAAGGGTAGTAATCCTCCAAATGCTAAAGAGCCTCAAGGTGATCTATACAAAGAAACTGCTGCTGCACCAGCTATAACAGATACCAGTAAATCTATTGCGGACACTACCAAAATTAATAAATAATTTCATTGGAACCAGAATTCGAAAAAGTTGAATCGTTTCGCAATAGGATAAGCACCGTTGACCGCGAGGGTCATCGCAATTGGATTTATGCTCTTCAACCTAAAGGAGTATTTTATAACTACCGAAGATTATTAGCGATCCTTTACTTTGCTGTTTTTTTTGGAATGCCATTTTTGAAAGTCAATGGCGAACCATTCCTTATGATTAATATCATCGAGGGAAAGTTTATTTGGTTTAGTAAAATTTTTTGGCCTCAAGACTTTTTTATTTTTGCCATTGCCATGATTACCTTTTTGGTATTTATCATTTTGTTTACGGTAATTTATGGTCGCTTATTTTGTGGATGGGTATGTCCTCAAACAGTTTTTATGGAGTTCTTATATCGTCCTATAGAATGGTTGGTAGAAGGATCCCCTTCTTCTCAAAAGAAACTGAATCAGGAATCATGGACCAGAAACAAAATAATTAAAAAAATTATCAAGCATAGCTTGTTTATGCTGGTTGCTTTTTTAATAAGCCACACTTTTTTGGCATATATACTTGGGATAGATCAAGTATTGAAAATAATCCATGAACCCATTAGCGACCACATATTTCTACTTACGGGATTAATATTTTTTACTTTAATATTCTATTCCGTTTTTGCATTTGTACGGGATCTGGTCTGCACTACGGTTTGTCCTTATGGACGATTACAATCCGTAATGACGGATAAAAACACGATGCAAATTTCTTATGACTATCATCGCGGCGAACCCAGGGCTAAATTTCGTAAAAGTGAAACTCGTACTCAAGGTGATTGCGTTGATTGTGCAAAGTGTGTTTTAGTTTGTCCAACAGGAATTGATATTCGTAACGGAGTGCAAATGGAGTGTGTTGGATGCACAGCATGCATAGATGCTTGTGATGAAGTCATGCACAGTGTACACCTACCAAAAGGACTTATTCGTTATGCATCTGAAAATCAAATTAAGGAAAAGAAAAAATTTGTTTTTAATACCAGAATAAAAGCTTATTCCTCTGTACTCTTACTGTTATTTGGATTTATGGCTTACATGGTCATTCAACGCAAACATATCGAATGTTATATCTCAAGAGTTAAAGGGCAATTATATCAGGAACTTCCCGATGGTAAGATTAGTAATCTTTTTGAAGCAAAAATTATCAATAAGACCAGAAAAGAAGAAATGGTAGAACTAAGACTTGAGAAAATTCCAGGTCAAATTCGATACGTCGGTGTCCATGACATTAAATTACAGAAGGAAAAACTCAACGATATAACCTTCTTTCTCGATATTCCAATGGATCAAATTCATGAAAGAAGTCAAAATATTGAATTTGGACTATATTTGAATAACGAAAGAATTCAAACTATTAAATCAAAATTTTTAGGACCATTTAAACAATAAAAATGAATTGGGGATTAAAAGTTATAGTGGGGTTTGGTGCTTTTTTTGTTATGATGTTTTATTTTCTTTATATTGCGAATAACCAGAGCAATGAGCTAATGGATAAAAACTATTATGAAGAAGAACTTAAACATCAGACAAAAATTGATGCCGCCAATAATCTTACTAAACATTACAACGGGACGTTGTGTGAAATTCAAGCTGACCAAATCATCATTAAAATTCCTTCTCAACTTGTTCAGAATTTTTCTAATGGAAATGCAGAATTCATCAACTATTCATCACAACAAGCTGATCATAAATTTCAACTTGCACCAAATCCGGATGGCCAAATACTAATTCCTAAATCAAAAATTCCAACCCGAGGTTCCTATAAGATTAAAATATCTTGGCAGTCAGATGACATATCTTATTACAAGGAAGAAGACATGACACTATAAGAAAATGCTTTCGAGTTGGATTACAGGAATAATACTTGGGATGACGGGAAGCCTTCATTGCATCGGAATGTGTGGTCCCATTTTGCTAAGCTTACGAAAGCTCAATCCTGAAAACAACACCTTTTTTGAACAGTTAAATTATCACATAGGTCGAACATTTAGTTATACTTTAATTGGACTTCTTTTTGGAATATTTGGATTAAGTATTGGTTTGCTCAGAGTCGGACAATGGTTATCCGTTATTTGTGGTGCTATTATTATTGTTTATGCTCTACAACATCACTTTAATTTATTTTCTTTTCGCATAAATTGGATTAATTCATTACAAAGTAAGTGGATTCAGATTTTGACTCAACGAATGCGCTTGATTCCGAACTTTTTTCTAGGAATTATAAATGGATTTCTTCCATGCGGGATGGTCATTGTTGCTGTTGCTTTGGCATTAGGAATGAATTCCATAACACAGTCCACTGTATTAATGGCTGGATTTGGCTTTGGGACAATTCCACTCTTATTGGTCTTAGGATGGAGTCAACAAAGGATCGGTTTAAATCGATGGAGATCATCAAAAATTCTAATTTTAATTGTAAGCCTATTGGTTGGATCCCTTCTGATAATCAGAGGTCTCAACCTTGACATTCCTTACCTAAGTCCATTATTGGATGAGTTTAATATTCTCAGCAAGGTTGCGCACTGCAGCTAATTATTACAAAATTAATTGTTTAAAGAATTGTATAGTAATAGATTATAAATTACTAAATTTTGTAATTCAATAAAAACTCTAAAACTGTTAAAATTTCTTCTAACAAGAATTAAGAATCTATTTTTTGTAACTTCGCCCCATAATAAAACAGTTAATTATTTATGAAACAAATCTTTACAATAGTTTTCTCTTTGATCTGTATCAGCTGGGGAAATTGTCAAACTCTCCTTTGGGGAGGTCCTAATGACCCTAATTCAACCTTTTCAGGAGGTATTGGAACATGGACTACCACCGGACTAAGCTCTTTAGATCCAACTAAAAGTGCTAATAGCATCTGGACCTATACGAATAATGGGGGCTCAAAAGGAGCTTATTCTGATCTTGCGGGAACTATTAGTTCTCCATCGCGCTCCAATGGAGCAATGATCTTTGACTCTGACTTTTTGGATAATGGTGGAGTTGCTGGAAATGAAGGAAAAGGAAGTTCACCTTCAACACATAGCGGCGTATTGACCAGTCCCTTAATTGATTGTAGCACTTTTCCTACGGTAACAGTATCCTTCTATCAATATTATCAAAATTATATTTCAAAATGCACTCTAGAAGTTAGCAACGATAGTGGAGCAACCTGGACATCATACGATGTCAATGAAAATGTAAAACCAGGGACAGGTACTGCTCGCAATAGTAGAAAGATTATAGATATAACCAATACAGCGGCTAATCATAAGAATGTTTATTTCCGTTTTAATTTTGCAGGTGATTATTATTTTTGGATTATAGATGATGTTACTTTATTATCCTTGCCTGAAAATGACTTAGCCATTACAAAACATTCCTATCTCCCATTTACTTACGGAATGCCAAAATCACAACTTTGTGGAGAAACATGGAAGTTTCATTCTCAAATCAGTAATTTAGGTGCAGATCCACAATCTGGAGTTTTATACAAAGCAGAAATCATTGCTGCTGATCGAGCAACAAGAGTGTATCGAGATAGTATGTATTTAACTTCTAATTTAATGCCAAGTGATGATAACGTGGATATTAATCTTCCCAACACTTTTGATGTAAATACATTACCAATTGGAAAATATTATTTGAGAACTACCTTAAGTTATAACAACACGGATTATAATCCAGCGGATAATACCAGATTAGATTCATTCGAAATAACAAGCGCAGTTTTTTCTAGAGAGCCTCGCCCTCGAATAGGTATTCGTGCTAATGGCGGTACTCCATTTACAGTTTGCAGCCAATTTAAAACTGCAGATTGCTGGAATCAAAATGACCGATTCTTTGCTTCTTCAGTAGAAGTTGGAATGAGCTCTGGACCTAAATCTGCTAACGAAGATTATTCAGTAAAAGTATACGTTGCAGAAATCAAAGACGAGGTATTGCCAGATTTTTCAAATTTTGACATAACTCACGGAATTAACAGCCCTTCCATTTCGCTACTTTCTGATCAGGAACTAAAACAAAAAATTGGAGGAACTTTTGCACTTTATAAATTGAACCTTCTGAACACCATGACGAATGATAAGTTGTTCTTATCTAAGAATAAAAGATACTTTATCATGTGCTCTCATCCAGCAGAAGCTAATCCAGATGACATTGATACGTGGAGATTCCAAGTTGCCAGTAATGAAAAAAATTATGAAGGACATCCATTTGCCGTTCCAGTTATAGATAATGACGGTAATTGGTTTAATTCCTGGCCTGATGGTGATGCTCCAGTACTTCGACTTACTTTGGATGTAGTCACTAAGAATGATGATGTTGCATTACCTGAATCTTCGTTGATTGTTAGACCTAATCCAATACAAAACAACAACCTATCTATTCAAATTAGTTTCGAAAAAGAAACCAATGCTAACATTACCATTTTTGATATTCATGGTAGAGTTCAAAGTTTTATTCCTTACAAGAATCTTACCATCAATCAATTAGACATTCCTGTAGATCAGCTTTCTTCAGGTCAATATTTTGTTAGATTATCAACCGACGAAGGAACTAAAACAAGAAAATTCATTAAGTTATAATTCAATTTAATAATTGAGAAACAAAAGGCTCTCCTTGGCGGAGGGCCTTTTTTTATTTTATCAATATCTAAATTGAAATAATGATGGAGAGATTATAAACACAGACTTGTTTAAATCCCAAAGCATGAATCAAGATACAAAACCTATCTATTTACCAAATCCAATGAAATAATTAGCATAAGCAAAGAACTGCCTGAACTTTTAAATAATTAATAATTGAATAGGTTTTAAGACTTTCTAATTCTAGGATTAAAAGCATAGATCATGAAAAAATTTTAGTTGATAAGTTCGAATTTGGTTAATTGAATGGAATTATTAATTTGCATCTGCACAAAGTATATACCCGAAGGATATTTTTCAGCATTCCAGTTAAGGAAGTATGAACCTGAATTTTGGATCGCATTTAAAATCCTCTCACAAACCATTCCACTTGAATTAACTAAACTTATTTTAACAAAGCTTTTTTGCTTCAACTCATACTTTAAATTAATCTTATCAATCGTAGGGTTAGGATATACATCCAATTCAATTTTATCTGAATATAAGTGTTGATATCCTGTGGATATAGCGTGTACACTAGATTCCCAGCTCGTACCGACTCTGATTCCATCAAGTTTTATATCGCAGCCAAGTAATCCATTTTCAGCATAATTATTTATAAGATAAACAGTACTTTGATCAACTAAATCCAGATCAACGGTGACTTGAGCCAAAGGAGTATTTGGTTCAGAAACCGGTACGCCATCTGCCTTTACAAATAATGAAGCTTTATCATTATCAATACCGTTAATAAACTCATATTTTAAGACTGCTAAATATGTCTTGTGCAATTCATAAGTATCCTTCGAAAATTGAGTCTCATAATACTTTTTGACACCTAATAAAAATGTCTTATTGCTTATTTTTTTAACAATGAGTCTGGTATTTAAACTTGTACCAGTGGTCGTGCTAAATGAAATACAACTTCCTTCTGTAAACTGCGGTGAAAGACTATCAACTTTAACGAGCATGGATAAATAGACTGATCCTGAATCTACAACGGAAGACAAATTTTGATAAAGTAAATCTCCATTACCCTCGTTAGAAATCTGAATACAATTTCCAATACCCGAACCTTTATACGTATAAAATTCAAGACCCGGAGCAACAACTTTTACATTATATTTTGAGTTTACGCCGGTCCTTTCCCAAAAACCATATCCCTCTAGGCTATCTCTTACCGGATAATTAAAATCATCAAACAACAGAGTTTGAGCTGGAAGTACTAAGGAAATAAAGGTAAATAATACAAAAATTGATTTTTTCATAACTCAGAGTTTAAATGTCTAGTAGCAAAAATAATTCTTAATAAGCTTATTTATATGAATTTGTATTACAATAAATTCAATAAAACCATTGCAAAAGACTTTAATACAATTTTTTTATCAATTCCTGGCTATGACTATATATTGGTACTGAAGACTAGTATCGTCGGATATTATAATATTGAATCCAGCTTTTATCAATTCGTTTTCTACATCTCCTTGTCCTAATCTAGAATCCAATGTCGGGCCTATGGGGGTAATTTTTTTCTTAAAATCAACGATCATAATTCGGCCCCCTTCTTTTAATTTATGCCTAAGCATTTGTAGATACGGAATCCGATTTTCAATATAGCAATAAGTATTTGACATAAAAATAATATCTGCTTCCTGATCTTTTAGTCCAGGATCATTAGGCTTGGTTAATCGGGCCTCAAAACGATTTTGCAACTCTTGTTTGTAATACTTCTTTTCATCGTTCATTAAATCGATTAATTCCTTTTCTATATCGATTGCGATAACTTTTTTAGCTTTATGGATAAACTTAAATGAAAAATATCCGGATCCTGCACCTATATCAGCTATAACCTTATCCTCCAACGGACCTAACATTTCTATAATTTCATATGGTTTTTGCCATATGGTCCGATCTTGTTGATTTAACCGATATTGCTCTAATGAATCTTGAATAAAATGTATTAAAGAATCTACTGAAGGATTAATGACCGCATGTTGCTTAGGTTCTTTCTTGCATGCTGTCAATTGAATTATTACAATTTGCAAAAGGATTAATCGAATCATTGAAATTAGGATTTTAGTATTCCATCCCATTCTTTTAATAATTTGGCTACGTGCGAAGATATAACTTTGGATGGGCAATCGTAATTATTAATCAGAATAGAAAGTATGTATTTTGGTTTTCCGTTATAGAGCAAGTAACCGCTATAGGCTCTAACTCCATCCATGCTTCCTGATTTAAGTCGATACACACCCCGAAGTTTTTTGCCTTTAATTTTATTGAGTCCCAATCCAGGGTGAGAAGTAACATCAGGGATTAACTCATAATATTTCTCAGGTTTTTTTGTTTGTAGAATATTGAATAGTATCTTGCTAAGCACTTCTGATGATATTTTGTTCTTTCGGGATAGTCCCGAACCATCTATCATTTTTACACCTTTGGGTTGCTTTATTTTGGAGTTCCAAAAGTCACTTATAAACCTTAGTGATTTTGAACGATCAGTATTTTTGTTCCATGTATTCCCAATTTGATGGACAAAACTTTCACAATAGAGGTTAACACTATTTTTTAAGGTGTATTGAACAAGTAATTTTATATTCGGGGAATGATGATTATAGATCAATATTGTATCCTTTATGATTGCTCCATTATATACATAGTTCATTCGCAGACCTCTCGTAATAAGTTGATTTTGCAGCATTAATGAATATGTCGTTGCAGGATCAGGAAGGCAAGACTTCACAGAAGTTGCGACATTAGCTTCTGTTGCAATTTTTCCATTCAAACTTATGTAATTACAACTAGAGGACCCTAAAAAATATAAATCCTCCTCGTCATCCGAAGTATTTGAATAATTAATTTTATTGGTGAAGTTTTCTTTGACTTCTACTGGATATACTGAACTAATTTCATATGAATTTGTACTGTCTACCTTTTCCAGATTTAAATAGGCTGAGTTTTCTAATACATTAAATCCATAGACTCCAGCACCGTAGTAATTCGCAATATCGTAGTAGAGCCACTCAGGGTTTTCAGGAACATCTTTTATAAAATCTGAATTTACAATCACCCTGCCGCGAATTTCTCTAATATTTAGTCTATTGAGTAAAACCATTAATGTATCTGCAATTTGTGAAACACTCATAGCTTCCTTCATATTTCCTGATCCAAAACTTGGATCACCTTTACCTATAATAACAATATCCCCTTCGAAAATGGAATCCTGTATTTGTTTTCCGATCAATTGAAAAGGTGTTATTAACTCTAAAGTATCACTACAGGTTATTAAGGTCGAAGCGCACGTAATAAGCTTAAGGGTGGAGGCTGGAATTAATCTCCTTTCTTTATCCCATTCTGCTATAATTTGCCCGGTTTGAGCATTCATTAATGTTATGCTTATACTTGAACCCGCTAAATCTTTTTGTTCTGCCAAATTATCAACTGCTTTCTGGCAAAGAGCCTTTTGATTCAAATTTTGAGCACTCAGAAAATTAAGTAAAAAGCAAAAGAGTAGAATAATTCTCATTAGATTACATTTCATGAGCAAGATGAAACATTCCGTCACCAATATTTACTACAGGTGAATTATTTTGCCCTATGATAAAGGCATCTTTGGAGGCATGCATTCTGGTTTCTTTTTGTGCAAATGGATCATTGATAATGGCCAACAATTCTCCTTTTCGAATCCAATTACCCGATGATCGCAGATAAGTTACAATTCCACTTTCGGGTGTACGTTCCCAGGTCAATTTTTTAAAGTCCACAAAATGATTAACCTCTGGCAAGCTGCCTTCCATCATTTCATGTGCTATAAGCATATTACGAATTACTACCAATCCTTTTTCTACTATGTAATTATCCAATCTCAGAGATTCGCCACCTTCAAAAACCAGAATGGACTTCTTCATGTCTCTTGCAACCCGACGAAGTGACTTTGAAATACTTGACTTAGCAATAATAATTGGAAATCGACAAAGAGTAGCTAATTCATAAGCCTCTGTAGATTTGGTCGAGTACCGAATATGAGGATAATTCCAAATATCTTTTCCACCGGTATGAAAATCAATACCAAAATCAATTAAAGGAAGAATTTTTTTAGTTATTATTCTCGCAACGCGTGAAGCTAAAGAACCCGATGTAGTACCCGGAAAACTTCTGTTGACATCTTTTCCATCCGGTACTTCACGAGAATAATTAATAAATCCATAGATATTCAATAGAGGAATGCAGATCACCGTTCCACATAAAAGATTACTGTAATAATTTTCTTGTATAGATTTTCTTACTATTTCTGTTCCGTTAATTTCATCTCCATGCATACCACCCATAAACAAAACTGTTGGTCCTGGGAGCTTACTCCTGAAAACATATGCGAAAATGGAGATTCTATTACCGGATGGTAAAGAACCCGCGTTGATTCTAACCATTCCAGAACTTCCTAAAGGAAATTGCTGCCCCTGTAAGATAAAATCATCCATTATTTCTTTACTTTTCTTTCAATAAACTCGATAATTTTTCCGGCAATATCCACCTTAGTTGAACCCTCAATTCCTTCTAATCCCGGTGAGGCATTTACTTCAAGCACTAATGGTCCTCGCTTGGAACGAAGAATATCAACACCTGCAATAGATAATCCTAAGATTTCTGCAGACTTGAGGGCAATATCATTCTCTTTCTTGCTTAGTTTTATTTGAACTGAACTTGCGCCTCTATGAATATTAGATCTAAATTCACCAGGTAATGCCTGACGCATCATGGAGCCTACTACTTTTCCATCAACTACGAAAGCTCTGATATCTGATCCTTTAGCATCCTGAATAAATTCCTGAATCAATACATCTTGTCCTACTCGATGAAATCCTTCAACGATTGAAATTCCCTGATTTCTGGTTTGTGAAAGCATAACTCCAAGTCCCTGCGTACTGGCTATTAATTTTATAACGGATTTGTCTTTAGATATCCTATCATGGACCGCTGGAATACAATAATCACCAGCTGAGATACCCGTTTTTGGTATATCAATACCATGCGAAGCCAGAATTTGTAAACAGTGTAATTTATCTCTAGCCTTTAATAAAGATTCAGCACTTACTGTTACAAATCTTCCCATAGCCTCAAGTTGCCGTACAATTGCTGCACCGTATTGGGTTGCAGAAGCGCCAATTCGAGGAATTACTGCATCGTAATGCTCTAAATCATCCAAACCAATCATAACTTTTGGTTTCTTGCATTCTATTATAATATTACACATAAGGTGATCGTATACCTGCACTTCATGACCTCTGAGTTCCGCGGCTTTTAGTAGACTTTGTGTGCTGTATAAGGCTCTGTTTCTGGATAAAATGAGAATGCGCATCGACTTCAATTTAAAGCAATGAACAAAGGTTAAAAAATTAAGGGAAATTAAATCATCTAAAACATAAATAAGTTTCGGTGAGAACTATTGCTTATTCTTGTACTTTAAAACAAAACAAAATGGAGTCAACCAACAAAAAAGCAGAATTCGGCTGGGTGATGTTTGATTGGGCTAATTCTTCTTACAATTTGGTTATTTCTACCGCTATTTTCCCAACATTTTTTATCAGCGTAACTGATCCTACAATTCATTGGTTTGGAACAGATATTTCGAACTCATCGATATATGCTTTTACCGTTTCAACTGCCTATCTTTTGGTATGTGCCATTTCCCCCATTTTATCCGGTATCGCAGATTATGGTGGAAGCAGAAAAAAATTTATGCGCTTATTTACTACTATGGGTAGTCTTGCATGTATGTCTCTGATATTTTTTGAAGGCATGCAATCCATTTGGATCGGAATTCTGGGATTCCTGGTAGCAACACTTTCACATGCCGGTTCATTAGTCTTCTATGATGCTTATCTGGCTGACCTGGTTCCTCCACAAAGAAGCGATAAACTTAGTGCCAAGGGTTATGCGTATGGATATATAGGCAGTGTGATCCTTCTGATATTCAATATTCTTGTGATTCAACTTCCTGAAAAATTTGGATTTTCACAGGAACAAATAGACCATAATCTTCCCATTAGAATTGCATTTTTTAGTGTTGGTGCCTGGTGGCTTGGATTCTCACAATTTTCATTTGCACATTTACCAAGCGATAAACTCACCAACACATCAAGATCATCTTTAACCCATGGAATAGAAGAACTAAAAAAAGCCTGGATGAGAATAAAAGTTGATGAAACGCTAAAAAAATATTTAGTCTCCTTCTTTTGTTATAGCGCAGGTGTTCAAACCGTTGTATATCTAGCTTCACCATTTGCACAAAAAGTGTTGCACTTTGAATCCGCGGATTTAATTATTGTTATACTTCTTTTACAATTAGTAGCTATAATTGGTGCCTACTTATTTGCTCATATATCATTTAAAACTGGAAATATTGCGAGCATGAAAATAATGTTGATCATTTGGGTGGCGGTATGTATAATGGCTTATTTCGTACAGACTCAAAAACAATTTTATTTTCTTGCTGCTTTAGTAGGTATGGTCATTGGTGGTGTTCAAGCTCTGTCAAGATCTACCTATTCAAAACTAATTCCTAAAGATAAAAATGACATAACCTGTTTTTTCAGTTTTTACGATGTCGTCTATTATTTATCTGTAATAGGTGGAACATTTATTTTTGGATTGGTTGAACAGATTACAGGTAATATGAGAAACAGTGTAATAGGTGTAATTTTGTTCTTTGCCTTAGGATTTTATTTTATTAATAAAATAAAATCTGAGTCTCTTAATAAATCATCATATCACAGTCTCAATTTATAAAAAGTTATTTCTAAACTAACACGAATTCAGATTTTCTAAGCTTATAAATTATTTCACATTTATATTTTCGTCACCATTGTTGTTTATTAAAATAACTTTCGCAAGGAAAATTATTTTTGCTATTACCTACAATTAAATCTGTAAAAAATATTTATAAGATAAATACGACTTCTTTTCAAACCCGGATCTTGTTTCCAATTTTTAATTTATTACCACCATCTTCTGATTTTTACTTCGATTACGGTACCGTTAGGGAGTGTAACACTTGCCTCATTATTGCAAGATCCATCTCCATAATTCACTGTTATTGATTTTTGATCTACACTAATATTTACTATGCCCTCAACGACCCAGGCACAGATCGTTTTGTAGACCAGTGGAATAGAAGTAGTAATTGCAAATGTCTTTCCTATTCTGTTTACACCGCTTGAAACGTCAGTGATTGTAAATACATTGTCAAATTTATTCAACGGAGTATTGAATCCTTCAATTTGTGTAATGGTTTGTATCGCGTTCCAATACAATGATTTACCTCCGGGAAAAGTTAGTTTGCGATTACTTACTACTCTATCAAAATAAGGTTGATTGAAAGTGTTCAACCCTTTATTGGTCAGATAAACGGTACCTTCAACTTTTACATCATCAATATAGAAATTATCATGTTCGACGGTTCTGATAGCATTTACTGTATTTATAGGTGCTGTTAATGTGATCAACATCTTACCTTTTCTAATATGTCCATATGGACCGACAACACCCATTGAACCATAATCAACAGTAAGGGTATTTGGATACGTTCCTTTAGGGGCACTCCACGTTCTAGTTGGGTATGTTCTTGTACTAACTGCTGAAAAACTTGCTTCAACCTGTTCACTTACTTCGACCTCATTAGACTCTAAAAGGTCTTGCTGGGTTGCCTGATCTTCAGTCAAATCAATAAATTCATTTGAAACATTCAGTTCCTTGTTACAGGATTGTTGCAATATAGCGATCATTGCGAAAAAACTAATTCTTATGTAATTTTTCATTTCTTATAATTTGATGATAAGTTAATGTGAACTTTGGTTTGACTTACTAAATAGGGAATAGTTTAATCCCGTAGAAACTGTTATTAAAAATTAGCAAAAATTGCCTCAACAAGTATTAAAATCTGCTTTGAAAGGGCAATTTGGTAATATGTACAATCAAAAATTATCAAACGACTGGACTTTAGTACTTCGATTCATAACAACCAAGATCAGGAAATTGAAGATCTCTGAGTTTACCATCTAAATCATTAATAAATCCAATGATGGGTATTGCTTTTCTATCCAGAAAAGAAAGAGAATCCGGGTGGTAATCATTTTTTCCAAGGTCTTCAAATAAACTATCCAAACTATTTTTAAAGTAGCAACTGGTTGTGTAATCAGCAATAAATGTAGGATAAGCATTAGGTTTTATTAAATCTGAAATCCTTAATAGGCAATGATCGAGTCGAAGTTGAAATGGATAAGTTAGATCTGGATCTTTGCCAATGTAAAATTCATCTGAATTAGATCCTGTAAAGATACAATTCGTAAAAGTTGCATTCAGACTCAACTTTGTAATTTGGGAACATTCCGGAGGATTGGCACAAAACCGATTACTAACAAATGTTGATACTTCATCATTTCCCAAATTAACCATGGTGCAATATTGAACTTTATAATTACCACCACATTGAATAGCTAATGAAGCTTGCCCTTGATCATAAAATAAACAATTATTTAATTCCAAATTTGCAGAATAGGCTGATACTCCATTATAGCTGTTGTATGAAAAAACACAATTCTCAACTTTACATTCTGATAATGAATCGAGAAATAATCCAATCAAATTATTTCTTATTTTCACGGAGTTAATCTCATTTCCTTTAGAATACTTATCAATAAAAATTCCTGACCATTGACCAGGAACCTCTTGATAATTAGATTCTAATCTAACGCCTTGGCATATAATTGGATTGGAAGGGGATCCCTTCATAATCAGTTTTGCATTTGATCCAATAATAAGGCGGCCATCATTGTAGAAAAAAGTACTTCCCATAGCATCTTTTGCTTTTGTGATACCGCCAAAAAAGTGTAGCCGTGTACCTTGAGATATTTCTAATGTTCCATTATCAATGTATACTATTCCATAAAGGATATAAGGTCTAGGATCATTCCATAATAATGTAGATCCCTGTAAGTCAATAACTGTAACCTGTCCTTTATTGGTTTTAGAGGGATAATAATTTGCATTCTGACCACGAGCTTCTAGGTATATTTTTTGTTCTCTTTGATTGACCTTACAGATAATAGAATCCTGGACAATGAAAGGGCTAATTGCCGTTGGATCATTAGGATTAATATTTACTTCGCAAAAGATATAAATACTATCCTCAGGCCTAAGTTTGATATTAAAAAATTGATCTCCTGGCACACCGTCAACATTCACTTTAAAGTGGCTATTAATTCCTCCGGCTAAGCTTAAATTACTGATATTCAGAAATTTTTTGTGCGGATTATAAACCTTGAGAATTAAAGTAGCGCTCCCAATGGTAGAAAAAACGGTGTCAAAACTCAGTGTATCCTCTGAAAAATAAGGCTGTTCTCCAGGGTCCGTGCTGAATTCATCTTTGCTACAGGCTATCCAGTTCAAAATTATCGTAAAAATCAGAATAAGATATAGGAATCTAAACATATTGAGGTCCAAAAAAACGGTTATATGAGTACAATTTATATTACTTTTGCCCAAAATAAGATAAAATAATGGAAAAAACAAAATCAAACTCTACCGATTGGCTGATTTTTCTTGGTTCTACTGCTTTGACCGTTGGTTTATTGGTTTATTCCCCTGCTTGGTTTTGGGTACCCCTTCCATTTATGCTGACCTATCTTACCAAAGCATTTAAAGCTTTATAATTTCCCAAATATTATTTTTCAATTAATGACCAGGTAGTTAAAAGTCCTGGCAACGTGAGGCTATTGTTTTATATTATAAGATTAATATTCTAGAAATAGTAGTATTTATATTTGATTTGACAATACTTAAGAACTTAGTTTTATTTTTTATTAGATAATCTGATATTATTTACTTTTTCTTTGATATTCCTTTAAGAAGGCAATAAATTCCAGAATTGATCTTAGTGTATATTGAATAATTCAGCAAAATTGAAAATATTTACGAAAGAATGAAGATAGATGTGATCATTCCTGCTCTTAATGAAGAAGCCTCAATAGGAATGGTGATAGAATCATTAAGCAAAGATTTATTCCGTTACATTATCGTATGCGATAATGGCAGTAGTGATCGGACAGCATATTGTGCAGAAAAAGCAGGTGCTATTGTAGTTAGGGAAGCAAGGCGAGGATATGGCTCGGCTTGCCTATGTGGAATAGATTTTATAAAAAATCTTACTATACAACCGGATATTATTTTATTTATTGATGGAGATTTTTCTGATGACCCTTTGGAAGCATCAATTATTCTTGATCCGTTAATCCATGGTGATTATGAATTGGTTATAGGCTCAAGAGTATTAGGTAATGCTGAAAAAGGATCATTAACTCCTGTACAGAGGTTTGGTAATTCGCTTTCCACCAGACTCATACAATTTTTCTTCCATTATTCATTTTCTGACCTGGGGCCATTCAGGGCAATCCTTTGGAAAAGTCTTCTTCGATTAGAAATGAAAGATAGAGATTTTGGTTGGACGGTCGAGATGCAAGTCAAAGCCGCAAAGTATAATTTACGCTGCAAAGAGGTACCTGTTAGTTATCGAAATCGAATTGGCAAATCAAAAATCTCAGGAACCATAATAGGCAGTATAAAGGCTGGTTATAAGATACTTTACACAATTTTTAAGTTGCTATAATTAACATTTATTAAAACTTGTGAATGATATGCTAAACATAATATAAGCCGGAATTATCCGTATCCGATCACGGTATATTTGTCATAATATGAACCAGCTACAAATTATTTTAATCGGAGTTTACACGGCATGTTTGCTTTATATGACCCTTTTCAGTATGGTGCAGCTCAACCTTTTAAAAGCTTACCGTAGACAAAAGAAAAATAAAAACCTTCTGCCGCCCCTTGGACCTAATGATTATTATCCAATGGTAACCATACAACTTCCAATATTCAACGAATTGTATGTCGTTGATCGCTTATTGGATAATATCACCAAGTTACAATATCCTTTGGATAAACTACAGATTCAAGTATTGGATGATTCGACAGACGAAACTGTTGGTCATGCTGCAAAAAAAGTTTCTGAATACAGAGAACAAGGTTTTGACATAGTTTATATCCACCGAACGAATAGGGAAGGTTATAAGGCAGGTGCTTTGAAGGAGGGAATGCTTACCGCTAAAGGTGAGTTTATTGCAATTTTTGACGCCGATTTTCTTCCTGAGTCAGACTTCCTTTTAAGAGCAATTCCATACTTTAATCATGAGAAAGTTGGGGTTGTACAGACTCGTTGGTCGCATTTAAATGAAAATTACTCTTTACTTACCAGATTGCAAGCTTTCCAGTTAAATGTTCACTTTACAGTAGAACAAGCTGGAAGATGTGAAGCTGGTCATTTTCTTCAATTTAACGGTACGGCTGGAATTTGGAGAAAATCTACTATATATGATGCAGGTGGTTGGCATTCCGATACTTTGACAGAAGATCTAGACCTAAGTTATCGCGCTCAATTAAAAGGATGGAAAATAAATTTCATTGAAGATATTACCTGCCCTGCTGAATTACCGGTAGAAATTTACGGTTACAAATCACAACAGTTCAGATGGATGAAAGGGGGAGCTGAGAATACCAGAAAATTATTACCTGTTATTTTAAAATCTTCTCTTCCCTGGAAAACTAAGTTTTACTCAGCGATGCACCTCATGGCCAGCAGTATATTTCTTATTATTTTCTGGGTTGCGTTGATCAGCGTTCCGGTTCTTTATATCATGGATGACCTCAATATGAAAGCTACCTTTTTGGGCTTTTGCTTATTAGGTACCCTTTCGGTTATGTCTGTATTCTATGAGGCCAATGTTGTTACGTGCTGGGAAGGCGAATCTTACACGAAGCGTATCGGTAAATTTCTTTTGTTATTTCCAACTTTTATGGCTGTATCCATGGGACTGAGTTTTCATAATAGTATTGCGGTGATTCAGGGATTCAGAGGACGAAAATCAAGTTTTGTGCGCACACCTAAGTTTAGCATTATCAAAAACTCACAAACTTTTCAAAACAATACTTATATCATTCAGAAACTGGATTGGAAAACTTGGACTGAAATTTTTATTCTAGGATATTTCGTATTCGCCATAGGATTGGCTATTTCCATTGAATACTATTCATTCTTATTATTTCACACCTTACTCATGGTAGGATTCGGTATTAATTTTTTCTATTCACTTCGACATCTTAATTTAAAATAAAAGATTTACTTCCGAGATAAATGAAAGGGCGAAGAGTAATTTTTCGCCCTTTTTTATTTCATAGCTGATAATGGATAGATTACCTTTACCTAAGTGGATCTTAATAAAACTGTAACATTAAAGTCTTGGAAAGCTCTTTTTCAAATCTTCTTATTATTGATTTATTGTGTTGGACTAATTCTCTTAAGCTCTAAAGGACAGCAAAATGATTTTAAATCTATTATATTACCTTACTCCCTTTGTTTCATTATTTATCTATTTTGTTCGTTCCATTACCAATTTTCCAACTGGATTCTATTAATTCTTGCCCTTGTAACCCGTTCACTTCTATTTATTAGTTTTCCAAATCTATCAGATGACATCTACCGATATTGGTGGGATGGGATGTTGCTAGCACATGGTTACAATCCTTTCGAATTTACTCCAAATGAAGTCTTACAAGCTAATTTAATAACCGATCCAAAAATCAATGAAATATTTAACTATCTCAATTCTCCCAATTATCATACAGTTTATCCAGCTTTTTGTCAAGTGCTATTTTTTATTGCATATTCACTAACTCATAATGATATTTATTGGTTTGCGCTCTTACTTAAATTATTTACACTGCTGATTGAGTTTGGAGGCATTTATTTTTTACACCATCTACTTAGTTCTAGGCCAGGCTATCGAAGGTTATTTATACTTTACCTATTCAACCCACTGCTCCTTATTGAATCCTATGTGAATTTACATTTTGAATTAATACAATGCTCTTTCCTGATCATTGGTATTTATTATTTTTTTAATAGCAGAAGTATTATTTCCGGATCTTTTTATGGCTTATCAATTTTAACAAAAATTACTCCACTAATTTTTGCACCACTATTCTTATTTCGAAAAAAATTTATTTTCCTCCAATTTGCTGCTATTACTTTAATTATACTAAGTTTTCAATTACCATTTTTAATAAGTCAACTTTCAACACTAGGTGGATACGCACTATATTTTAAACAATTTGAATTTAATTCTAGCTTGTTTTTTCTTCTCAGTAAGGCTTTAATCTTTTTTCAGTGTCCTGAATTATGGAATTTTAGAGGCTTAATACTTTTAGTCTTTTTTCTAATAAGCAATTTATTTCTATTGTTCTTCTTTAGAAATAAAATAAACGAACCACAGAAATGGTGGGGAATGGCATTTATAATTTATCTCGTATTTATCATAGTAAATTCCACAGTTCATCCATGGTATATTTTACCCTTATTTATTATAGGCTTGTTTAGTTTTCCAGTTACCGCCATTGCGGCCTCTTTTATTTTTTATTTAAGTTATTCATTTTATGATCCAAGGCTAACTATATATTTTGATTGGACCCGTCTCACTGAATATTTCTTATTATTGCTTTGCTTTGGAATCGAATATTATACAAGACCAATAAAATCAATTTTAAACTTCAACTAAAAAAAAGAACCTCTGCTTTTGCAAACAGAGGCTCTTGAAAAAACAAAACCGATTACTACACTTTCTTTATAAGGTGTTGAGACCTTAGTCAATCATCAACATCCTTCTGTTAATATGCTCCGTAGCTGTATGAATTTGGTAATAGTATAGTCCTTCGTTTTCTAAATCTGATTTACTTATTTCAATTTCATGATAACCTCTGGTAAAATATCCTTTAGTGCGATAGATTAACTTAGAATTTATATCATAAACGTCTAAGGTTACATCGGAATCATAATTAATTTCAAAAGGAATTCTGGTTGATAAATTAAATGGATTTGGAATATTCTGATATAACTTAACTTCATGGGCTTTAACCTTCTCCTGATTTACCGATCTGATCTCTAAATCCAGTACGGATAAATCCTTAGAATAAGCTTCAGGTATCATAAACTCTCGAGCTAAGTCAACAACATCTATTACATCTTTATTCCTTTTTGCCCTTAACTGGATGCTAATGCTCCATTCATCTGATCTCTTTTCTGGTAACCAAGAAAATTTAATTATTCCCTGAGTCATTAATTCAATATTGAAGTGATCTTCAGAAACAGAGCTTGAATTTTCGGTATTGACATTTAATATCTCAGCATACGCTGGATCTATTCGTAGCGCAGCTTGAGCTCCGGCATAATTCTTCCAGTCTTTTAAACTAATTTTAATCGAATATTCTTGTCCTTCGCGCATTGTAACATCGCTGATCACCAAGCATGCCATAGCGTTAGACCTTGATTTAATTGATCCTTCGTATCCAGAATACTTCTGAGAATCATCAATGTCTCCAACTTTTATGCTCTTAAAACTAATTAATTTACTGGTATTCAAATCTGGAATAGTTCCCACTTCCGGCCATTGATCAAATAATGGATTCTCAGTATCTACAAAAATATAATCCGCCAATACAAACCTCCAGGATGTATTATTATTAAATTTATTAATCGTACCTAGAATCAATTTCCTCAATTCAGAAATATCAGCCGTTGTTATAGATTTAGATTTGTTTATATCTGCTGCAATATGTTGATATGGTGAATTAAAATATTTCTTTCCTAGAATATGTTGTTGAATTAACAAAATATCAAAAGTAGAAACTCCTTCCAACGGGTCAACATCTAAGCTTGGCCTGACTATATAAGAACCACCTGGAGGCATATCATTAAAGGCATAATAACCTCCTTGTCCTGTTTCAGTTTTCAATGGATTCGCACTTTCTAAAGTAACCGGAACAAGTTGCATTGCTTTATTCTTTCTGCTCGTAATTAATCCTTGAACGGACAACAAATTACCCTTCATACAAACCTTCCTGCCTTCATCAATTACCTGCAATAAAGTTTCACATTTTGCTAAATTACCAGCTTCATCCTTAAACCAAACTGTAATAATCATTGTAAATTGATCTCCCTTAATACTATCACAACAAATCGTTCGAATCGTATCATTGAAATTGTTCTTGTCAAAGGAAGCCATAATCATTTCAGGTGGAGAGCAATTATCCTGAACTACAACTAAGAATTCACTGGCATGAAAATCAGCGCAGCCACTATCTGGCATTTTCTTAATTACTTTTTTACAGGTAATTTCTGGTTTGACAGAATCTACAACGGTAATTGTTATAGTCTTCATCGACATATTACAACATCCATCTGTGGCAGTAAACTTAACCGTTGTTGTCCCTACAGGATAAATACCGGATGCATCTTCCATTCCATTACCTACAGGGCCATTATTCGTAATTGTAACCGTAGCTGAATCACAACTTGTCACAAATGCTTTTATGTTCAAAAATCCTGAACAGCTGGTGTCGGTTGCCATGATCGTCGTATCCTTAATTCCCATAATTTCTGGACCTAAGGTATCATTTCGAGTAATCTTCTGAACATACATGAACATATTATTGGTACAACTATCAAATACTGCCCACTTTCTGTCCACAGAACAAAGTCCTGGTATGCAGAAAGCTGTGTCCTTGAAAGTTATACTTACTTTATAACAAGAAGCTGCTCCCTGACTAATGGTCGGCATGCCGGTATTGGCTGGTCCAAATGGTGCACATTCATCTACTGTTACCGGTGGTGGCCAATTAATTTCCAAACTATCTAATGGATCATTATTATTAATGGTAATAGTTTGCTTACATGATGATCGATTACCAGATGCATCAGTAGCGATGAAATAACGCTGAATGTTTCCAATGCCACATAGATTTTGATTACGTATAACACTATCTTTCAAAACTACTCCCGGACAGTTATCGGTAGCTGTGGCTGTGCCAAACTGACCTAGATTTATGGTATTCACTGAACAATCAACAGCGCTATCTCTTGGACATGTTATCGTTGGCGGAACATTTTCAATAACAGTTACAGAAGTTGTACAAGTCGCAACATGCTTACAAGAGTCGCTTACCGTAAATATTACGTCGGTTGTACCAACTGGAAAAGTACTTGGAGCATTATTCGTTATAGTAATACCAAAATTACAAGGACTATTGACTGAAGGATTTGCAATATTTACTTTAGCACCGCAAGTATTAAGATCAGCGCTAACCGTAATATTAGGCAAACAAGTCACTCCAATTGTTCCTTGATTGTAAGAAATGATTATTTGGTTTCGCTTAAATACCTGCGTTGGACTGCATTGATTATGTGCCGTCCAGGTTCGCTTGATAGTATTACATGTGGCACCTTGTACTACCGTATCAGCGAAACTAAAAGTGACTAGATTACAATAATCCTTCTTTAAGCTAGGCTTTCCTGTACGGTCTATGCTAGTATTAAGCTGACAGGTATAGGATTTAAAGGTATCTACCGGCCAAATAATATCTGCTGGATCGAGATTAACATCAACTACAATTCTTTGAATACCTCTGAAAGTTGTATCAATAGTAGGTCTGCATCGAACATGAACGGTCCAGTTTCTCTCTACCATATAGCAAATCTCATTGATATTGGTAATCGTATCATCTTTAAAATCATTAAAGATCGTATCGCATCCACATAAGGCTTTTGGATATCCATTTAATGAATCTGGAATTAATGGCTTGCGACAATCGCTTACAGTTATGTCTGCTGGAAACTGAACCTTTGTTCCAACTGCTCCTATGACCAAAATAATTTGCTCGAAATAATATGATTGACTTGGTACACATTCACTGAAGACGTTCCATGTCCGTATATATTTCTTTGTATTAGGTATGGACGGCACTTCACGATCACTATAAACAACCATAACATTTCCACCATAATCACAGAATCGAGGAACACCACCTATATCCATAGTGTCTATAGACCCATCACAATTATCCACTCCGATGGAATCCGCTGGCCAGACAATATCAGATTCTTTCAAATTTGTGGTAACATCAATATTCTGTGCAAATTCAAATACTTCATTACCATTAGCACATAAAAATTCAACTTTCCAATTCCTTTGAATTCGATAACAAATATTTGGAATATTAGAAAATAGAACATCATTGTACGTAACACGATTTGAATCACATCTGCACAATCCAAATCTAGGCATTGAATTTATTGAGATTGGATCTGTAAGAATGACACAAGCATTCAGAGTAATGTCGTTTGGTCTGGTCAAACAACCGCATAGGTTTATATTATTATTGTCCTGTACTTCTATAAAGGTTTCACAACAATCTTGCTGACCGTTACTGGCCGTTACACAGAATAATACATTTCTTCTTCCTATACTATCGCAAGTATAGGTTATGCTATGTACAGAAGTGTCTCGTCCTATAGAATAGGTTAGATCATAGTTACAAGGATGATAGCTATTATGATCAAAATCAGTTGCCCAAATGGTAGCAAATTCACCATCTAACTTTCCATCACGATTAAGATCCATTACTACAAGATCTACAGCCAAACCTTTTAAGCAATACGCGACAGGTTTTTTAGCATTTACGATTTCAAAATCTACTTCACAAGTTTCTCGATTTCCACATAAGTCTTCAAATGAATATTTAATTCTATGTTTACCCAAACGATATTGTCCGGATGCATCAATTAGATCCCCTACTCCAGGCACTGATATTTCGTATCGACCATCTCGATCAAAATCAATTTCATATAGATTCTTTAATTCTGATTTATCAGTACAATCATCAGTTGCAGTAGACACAAGTTTAATATATCCACCTAGACATGAAGTATCCTGAGTCTCCACTCTTTGCGGAATACAACCTGATAGTATCGTTGGTTTAACTTTATTAAATGACTTGATGATCTGAAAATGTTCAAATATTATTGGGTTACCCGTTTCATCTTTGAAACGACACCAATTAATCACTCTCCATCTTCTGATAATTTTAAAGCAAGCATCAGAATTATTAGTAAATCGAAAAACTTCATCCGTAAAGCTAACCCCTACCAAATCACATCGATCTTCATTGATATCTGGTCTGGCATTAACAGTTAGACTGTCTGGATGCAAAGCACTAACGCGGCAAATTTCCGTCTCAATATTACCTGGCCAAACAATATTTTTCTCAATAAACGGATGAGAGTTAATCACTGTAATTCGCTGTGTACAAACATCCATACCAAATGAATTACCAGCAATAAAAATTCTGTCAATATATCCTTCGTTACATTGATTGATATGGAAACTATCAATTTCCTGAACAAAAACCTCACAATTATCAGAAGCAGTTGCCATTCCAAATTCTGAAAGATCACCTGGTCTAAAATGATAATCACAATCAACGGTTACATCATGCGGGCAAGTAATGTGTGGAATTGTTTTATCCTGTACTTCTACTTGCACCATGCAAGTATTTGAATTGCCATACTCATCGGTAACTCGGAACATTACGGTCACCAATTTACCTAAGTCCTTACAACAAAATCCTACAGAATCTGCAAACTCAGAATAAGTATAATTGCAGGCATTATTACCTCCATCCATTCTTCTTACCTGCATTTTTTTCAAATGACAATTATCGTAAGAACCATCATCAAATACAGCAGCTGGCACCCATGCTTCTCCGAACCGATCTAAACTAACCACAGTTTCCCGATCACATTGAGCAACTGGTGCTGCCTTATCTACAACCAGAACTACAAAATCACAATAACTAGTATTGTAACAGTTATCTCTTGCCTCGATATTGATAGTGTTTTTTCCAACCGGAAGAGTAATAAATCCTCCATTAAAGTTCTTTATGATACCACCTGGATAAGTTAAGTCAATAACTACACCATTATTACAACTATCAATTGCCTGAATTGGAGCTATATAAACCAAGGCATTACAACTCGCCGACTGAGTAAACACTTCTTTGTCGTAGGGACAGTGAATAACCGGAGCTTGATCATCTTTAATTTCAATGATCTGATGATATACTCTCATGGTGAATGTTGTACAATACCAAAGGGTAAATCGCCAGATTCTATCTATTTTCTTTATGCAATTCGTATTACTAATAACCACATCTTCATAAGTAGCTAAATAATCGCAATACTTACTATCCTTATTAGGCCAAATTGGACCTCCTTTATAAGTTGGAACTCCAGTAAAAAATACATCTGGTCTTCCTAATGAATCTATTGGATAATGACCACAGGAAAGATTGGTTGCATCTCTGATAATCAATGAATCAGGAAATTCCAGAGAATCCAAATCTATCCTCTTGAGAAAATAATCTGAGTTGCAAACTTTAGAAGAATTTCCAGAAGCATCTTTTGCAATATATTGTCGATGTACTATCTTAGAATACAATGGATTGCATGGTGTGTTTTCAATGCTTTCCTTTAATAATATTTTTGTAGGGTTCGGATCACAATTATCATAAATAAATGGTCCTAAATGTGACCGCATTCTTGTGCAATCGATGGTATCGTTAAGACAAACAATAGTAGGTGGAAGTTTATCTTCAACTGTTAATGTAGTCCAACAACTGTTTCCATTACAAGTATTAATAACCTTTGCTGTTAAAGGCTTACCTACATGTTCATAGGTGACAATATTATTAGGAACTAATGTTCCGTTCTTATTGAATACCATAACCGCATATGAATTATAATCATAAGGGCCTCCAATTAATAATTGCCTTGCCGTTACTCTGGCTTCACAATTTTTGTCTAAAGAGATTTGTGCATTTCCAATACATGAAATAGCACCCGGTACAGAACCAATGGTTACATCAAAGGCAAGCGGTTCCAAACAATAATCATTATTACGTTCATGAACAGTAAGAGTATGCGTCGTGCCAGAACCTCCAGTCCAATGAACTACTATGGATTCTTTACTTGGATCGCTGATTATATTACCACCTGAGCTTAAGGTCCAATAATATGTTGAACCAGGTCTTTTTTGAACTTTATACCTTATTTCAGATCCGTCACATACATTATTCTGTGCTTCCAAAACGATCGGTTGATCATAACTACATCGAACGTTTCCTACATTGACCTTATCGCCAAATTGATTCTCTAAAATAATTTCGAATCCAATATCTGAAATGAAAATTCCCGTCAATCCATATACTGTTAAGGATCCATTAGTGGTCAACTCAGTCATTGTTACTCCAGCAGGTCCTGTTACAAAAGGAATTGGTGCAGCAGGAGGCGCTGGACTTATCGGATCATAGAGACCCACTACATGCTTAATAAACCAAACTTCATTCTTTCGAGATTCTAAAGTTAGTTCAACTGAGTACTGACCATTACCTGGTGCACTTGCATTATTGAGGCAATAACAATCCGAATGATCCAATCTAATGATTAATACACCAGCTATATCGGCATCATCTTCATAATCTGGATCTCCAGGGCCAGCTGATCCTGAAAGATCAGAATCCTCAAAAACTACTTTTATTCCATCGTTGTCCTCAACAGCGTCAGGAACAGAATCTTCATCAGGTTCATTAAAACTATTATGCGCAAAATATATTTCTGCGTTATTGACTAATATTCCTGGTCTCGCATCATCATCAATCCTGGTAGTAATTGTCACTTTTACAGATTCACCTGGAAGTAATCCTTGCGGACCTAATAATCCATTTTGAACTGATATTATTTTATGATACTTTTCCCCATTACTTCCTGGATATTCTTCCCAACCATTTCCAGCGACCACCATTCCGTCGTGCAAATAGTCGATTAATCCAATTTCGGTTGCAGCTATTGTTCCTTGGTTAACAATCGTTATAGTCCAATCTACCAATGAGCCTGGTTCAATAACTCTCTTATTAACTTCCTTAATTAAGGCTAAGTCAAAATTCAAAGGATTAGTAATTGCTCTGTCATGATCATCTTCATCTAATAATCCATGATCATCTACGCGACTTCTATCATAAGGGTCATTACCCAGTATTTCATCCTGATTGGAGTCGTAATCTACCATTTCTTGACCCTGTTGATCTCGAATACTGGTAATTTCAACATTGTTTGGAATCTGCGTTCCGGTAGTTCCGGTTTTAGCTATTAAGTTAATCACCAAATTTTTAACTTGTCCAGGTAAAAGAGTTTCATTAATTTGGTAAGAAACCTTTTTATTTACCACATTGCTGGACCAACCAGAGTTATTGGCTGCCACATATTCAAATCCATCATCAACGTAATCAACTATTTTAGTCGAGTTTACAGGTATGTTTCCTTGATTAATTAAAGTTATTTTGAATTCTACCTGATCACCAGCTTTATATAATCTTTTAGGATCACTCAAAGATTTTAATATAGCCATATCAACAACGGGTACCGTAGCTATGTCATGATCATCTTCGTCTATCGAACCATGATCATTAATCATATCATCTGTGACAGTTCCAATTTCAGCTCCTTTATCGTTATCCGAATTGCTATCAGGAGAAGAATCATATTCATAATTATTCCATAATTCACCTGTAGTAGAATGAAATGAAACAATCTCTGCCCTATTATTGAGATTAGCAACAAATAATTCTGAGCTGTTTTTTAACTCAATAGAAATTGTTGCACTTGAACCTGGGTTTAAGGTATTAGTATAGTTGTATTCAACTTTACCATTAATATTATTCCACTCATTATTTATAGCACTTGAACTCAAGTCAAATCCTGATGGTATGTAATCAATAATTGTTATATCTTTTAATGGAACACAACCCTGATTAACAATCGTAATATCATAAATTATAGAACCTTGATATTTAAGTACACTACCTGGTCTTAACACTTTGCGTAAAGCTAGATCTGCAATAATAATTTGTTCTGGATCTTCGTCATCCTCATCATTAAAACCATTTCCAGTCAAAAGATTATCAGTAACTGATCCAACTACACCTCCAGCGTCATTACCAATAACTTCATCAGCTTTTGAATCCACATCAGAGGTTGATACATTTTGATTAGCCATATTGGTCATGGATACAATCTCGGCCCTGTTAGTAACACATGAACCATCTGTTACCTCACCTAATGTCAATACGATTTCTTTAGTAGCGCATTGACCAGGTTTGATTTCATCATTGATAATATTATACCACTTAGAGTTTTGCAAAATCCAACCATTATTATCGTTAGGACTTAATGTAAATCCACCTGGTAAGTAATCTATGAATTTTACATTTTTAACACTTTCATTTCCTTGATTGCATATCCTAACTTGGAAAGTAACTTCTTCATTTAGTTTTACTGGAGTTGTTTTGTTCGTTGTAAGAATTAAAGCTAAATCATAGATACTTAACCCTGCCGGATCTTGATCGTCCTCATCATTTATGCCATCACCAGAAAGTAAATTGTCGGTAGGAGAATTATAAATTCCTCCTTTATCATTATTATTGATCTTATCCGGAGTGGAATCTTTGTCTTTGAGATCTTTGCCATCTTTATCTTTCATGGCACAGATTTCACTTACGTTAATTATACTTTGGACTTGATTGGTGTTGATTAATCGCAATTTTATTGGAATGTTTCTTACTTCACCTACACCAATAGCGCTGGTAGATTTATAAATGGAGTTGCCACCTTCGGAAATCCAACCTGGGTTTTGTGCAGCTACAAATTCAAATTGTGAAGGAATATAATCGATAACTTCAAAGTAATCTACCACTGCATTACCTTGATTATGTACTTCTATTGAGAATTCAACATAATCATTCAATCTTAGTGAGCCTAATGAGCTTAGCCTCTTAACTAATGCCAAATCGTATACGACTAACGGTGGATTAACCACAGGCGTTGTACTCATTAACCCAATATCATAACGGTACTCGTTTTGTCCATTGTTACCAGTAATTATAGAAAAGGCAGGATTCTCGAATAATGCTGGACATATTCCTGGCCAATGAATTGAAGCATCACTATCGTATGAATCGTTGACACCATTTGAATTGACATCTTTAGGAGAAAGTTCATACTCATTTGTTCCAATGGTTAAGATATGCTTTTCTTTATTAAATCGACTTTCGGTAATAACGATATAGTATTGACTTCCATAAGCCAAACCATCCATTTTGCCATCAGCATTTAAATCTACATTACTATTATTGAATAGGTAATTACCATTAATATCCGTTTTAGTTAATCCAACTTTCTGACATGATGAGTTATAAAGACTTAATTCTATATTGTCTAATCCTTTTTCATTTGGTTCTTGAATACCATTTTTATTTTGATCATACCAAACTAAATTGCCTATTTCAATAGGAATAGGATCATTCATTATTTCAATATCCCCAAGTCCACTGGATTTACCATAGGAACTATTATTTCGATTATAAATTTCGATAGATTTTACAAGTTTACCATTATCAGTGTTATATCTATGCAGTCCACCGGCAAATGATTCAAAATCCGGGTCAAAAACAACATTTATAACTTCTGATGAAGATGTTGAAGCTAAAGTACCAAATGATACTTCAGGATGCAAACTTGGGCCTATAACCCAGAAATCTTCACCGAAAAATTCGCCCTGACCAGGTCCTTCATAATGACCTACCCCTGTTCCTGCTCTACCGTTGACAATTCCACCTCGTTCAAGTATCCAGGTATTATTATTTTTGAATGCTACTAAAATATCTCCAGACTGATTGGTTAATGGCTCGCTACCAGCGCAGAAAGTATGACCGGTGCGGTCTGCAATCCCCAACATCATCTCTCCTCTGTTATTAAAATCAATATCCGTCAACCATTGAGAAGGAGATTTACTATCTTTTGGATTTGAAAGCCAATATCCCTTGGTATAATCCGTTGAAAGAATTAAATTAAATACCCTTGTCAAAAGGTTTAATTCATATACATGTAAGGAAGCAAAAGAATTATTCGCTTTTGTTTCACCAGTACATGTAACACCAATATACACTAAACCATTATAGTATTTTATAGCAGATACTGCATAATCTCCATCCGAACATCCCGGATTGGGAATATTCAACTCTACGATATTGGCTGCACTTGGTTGATTGGTTGGAATAATAATCAATGATCGATTATGCAAGTTAGTAGCCAATAGATAACGATCGTCATCGGTCAAATCCATGTTTCCAAGACCAACCTTGCCAACCAGTGAACCGTAATTACAATCTAAAGGAGATATAGCCTGAACAGATCCTAGATTAATTCCTTCATTGACTAAATTCACAAATGATTGAACTGAGCCGGATCTATTTATAGCATAAATTCCTCCAAGACCTAAAGGACCTAACGAAGAATATTGTTTTACAAATGCAGAGGCATATAGTAATTGTTTGCTTTTATTCCACGCTAACCCATAAATAGAACCGGTTTGTCCATTGGTGGTTAAATTATTTATTGGAGAATTACTTGAAAATTTTTGCTTCATAGTAACCAATGAACGTGCCCCCTGATTCTCCTGTAATGTCCCAGCTTTGTTGAATACTGAAACAACAATATCTGAATTAGGATTTGATACTACTTCATTAGGTTTGAATAAACCAAAATATACTTCACAGGAAGGTGAGGTCGCAATCCTTAAATCGCCCTTGTTATGACTACCTATCACAGTAAATTCATATTGCAATGGCTTAATGATATCAATTCTATAAGATTGGCCATCCACTAAACCACTTAATTCATACTTACCTGATAAATCCGATATCGCAGAAGCGATTAAGTTATTGCTTTGATTATAAGCATTAACTTGAATGTTGCCAATTGCCTTATCGGTGGCATCTTTAATTCCATTAAGGTCAGCATCATAAAAGATTTCACCTTTAATTTTAGAATTACTAATTATGCATTGGGCATTGGTCTCGAATTCACTGAATAATTGAATTGAGCAAATTAAAATAATTGTGTAAATCGTTCTTATGGACCGAACGCTAGTCACCAAATAACTAATTGGTGTAGAATCATGTTTTCTCATTGAAACGCAAGTTTTGTTTAGTATCGATTTATTCTTTTTAGTTTAATCTCTAAAAAGCTATTTCGACTTGCGCTAAAGAAGTATAATGTATGGGATAGTCCTTTGGGGGAACTACGGTGCAAACATATAAATATTTTTTAATATATAGATTAAATATATTAAAAAAAAATAAATATATATTTAATTGATTGATGTTATTAAATGTAAATTAAATAATTACAGTACTTTATATATTAATTTTATTTATATATAAATATATATATAATCAAAAAACGTATTAAAATTGCTCATATATATAAAAAAAGCCGGCATAAGCCGGCCCTTTTTAGATTTCAAATTTGGTTTTTCTTTTAGCTCTTGATTATCATTTTTCGCACCTGTGAATCATTGGCACCTTCTAATTTATACAAATAGATACCATCAGAACCTATTTGTTGACGATCTATCCTTATATAGTTCTTGCCTTTTTCAAGAATAAGGTTTTGAATGACCATTTTCTTTCCAGTAACGTCATAAATGGTCAGTCTGGCACTTGTTGGATGTGAAGATTCAATCGGTATGATCGTATAATCATAATACGGATTAGGAACATTTTGCTCAATCTTCAGATATGATTCGAAACTTGATGAACCTGACTGAATAAAACTGAATGGCATTACTGCATCGCTTGTGTAGTATTCTGACCCAAGACCAAGTTCATTCTGATCAAATTTGAATTTCACTTTTGTGTTTGTTATTATGTACAACACTGTTTCGTTTTGTTTTACTTCCAATGCCTGATCTTCATTCCAACTTACTCTCAACTCATTTCCTTTTAAGGAATAGTTACTTGGTAATATATTGATCTTGCCTGAATATAGAGAAGTTATACCTTGCCCTTGGATTGAAAATTGTAATCCCTCCAGAGTAACATTTGAAGAAGCCTTTACCGGATACCAATATTGACCATTCTTCTCCAATGGTTCATCAATTTTCCAGGCATCAAAAGTTCTAGAAGTAAAAATCTTTTTATCCAATGAAAGGAACGCTGATTGGTCAATATCGCCTTTCTTATATCCCACAAAATTTAAACGAGAAAAATCTTCAATCACCTCATTTAGATTAATAACAGGATTAATATCCCAAGGCTCAGTTGGGTTTTTAAAATTCGATAGACCAGAATTAAAGTTCCAAACTGTATTGCATGGGAATGTATTGGATACCCCTAGAATTACTTTTCTGATATCCGACACGTCCCGAGCGGTGATACTGCTACTGTTGTTCACATCTGCCGCCAATAGTTGATAAGGATCTTTAAGTGTACCTTTACCTAGTATGTGTTTCTGAATTAAAATAATATCATACGTAGATATACCATTCAGAATATCATCTTCCTTGTTAGGTTGTAGATAGTATTTTTGATCTACTGGTATAGACTTAAAACTATAATCTCCGTTGAAATTTGTTAATTGCTCTTCTAAAATTTCATTATTTTCATTCTTTAATGCAAGCTTGACATCCGGCATATTCGACTGATAGCTTCGAGATATATTTCCGGTTAAGTTGACCAGGTTCGTACCACATACATTATTGTTATCCTGTATTCGAATAGTTGTTTCACAATAATCTTGATTTCCAGATTCATCAGTAACATAGATGCGTACAGTCTTCAAGACGTTATTACTTCCTCCAAGACTATCGCAATTATAAGTTCGACTGTTATCTTTTATATCCGGACTAAAAGAAAATATCAATTTGTCCTTCTGTGTACAATTATCAAAACTATTAATATCTAAATCTTTTGCCCATACCGTAATCGTACCTGCTTTTGGCATAATTACAGTAACCACTCCATTAATACAATAAGGTGTTGGCTTTTTGCAATCTTTTAGAATCACTCTTTGTATACAAGTTGATTTATTGCCACATTGGTCTTCAAGAACCCATCGAATTCTGAACATTCCTACTGGACTTGCACCGGTAACCCGATTTCCGAGGTGAGAACTTTCAAACTGACCATCATTATCCATATCTAAATTATAAGACCATATCAAGTTTTCAGGTCTCGTACAATCATCTTCACCTTCTCCTTTGATATCAAAGTTAACCATACAAGCGTTTCGCTTTGAATCATAATATGAATTGTAATCACATATTTCTAAATCACCACAAGAATATAAATCCGGTGGTACCGTATTGCTTATGTACAATATCTGTGTATACTCCCAGAGACCCGAGTTGGATTGTGGATTAAACTGACACCAATCCAGGACAGTCCATTTTCTAAAAATCTTATAACAACTCGTATCAACCTTGGATAAAAGTTGGTCTTCATAGGTAGCTGCAACATTAGCACAACTAATATTATTATAAACCGGATATCCGGTTATATCTGGATGGATGTCATTAATTCTGCAAGAGTATAAGGTTCTAGGCGCTGGCCAGATAATATCATTCCTGGTGAAGGGAAATGGATTTACCACATAAATAGTTTGAACGGCCGTGCTAGTTAAACCTTGACGATCCTTTGCCGTAAAAATTCTTGAAATTGTACCTTGATTACAATTGGTAATATTTCTTACCACTTGCTCGGTTACTTCAACATAACAATTATCGGTAGCCAATCCATCTCTGCCTGCTTTAAATCCTTCAGCTTTATAATAATAATCATTAATAATAATATCTTTTCGTTCTGCTTCTGTTAACCTTACTGATCCAAACTTAGTTAGATCTGAGAGATCAAAGGAACAGGTAACAGTAATATCGGTTGGTGGAACTATCACAGGAGGCTCTTTCTCCTGAACTACCACTTGAACCATACAAGTATTTTTATTTCGGCTATTATCAACCACTTCTAATACCACCGTAACTGTTGTACCAACATCCTGACAACAGAAATCTACATATGGTCCAAATCTATCTGTTCCATTCAGGCAGACATCAGTCATACGTCTAACATTAAATCTTAGAATTCCACAATTGTCTATTGAACCATCATCAAATGTTTCAGCATAAATTCTTGCTGTTCCATTAGAAGTCAGAGTTACCACTGTCTTTTCATCGCACACTGGAATGGGTAGAAGTTCATCTACTACGGCCACTTCAATTCTATGTGTTGCAATATTTCCACAAGGATCAAAAACTTCATAATAAACCCAAATACGACCTTCCGGTGCACCAACTAAATAAAAAACCTTTTCTAGATTATTGTAACGTACAAATGCATTAGAAGCTGGTAAAGGATTGCCTAAACTATCAATCTGTTGGGTAAGAACATTATAGGACCATTGTCCACATTCTAATACATTCTGTGGAATAGGTAACTTCCCAAATGAACCACAGGTATAAGATTTCATTCCTATGATGTATTCTTCGGGTAATTCAAATTTAGGAGCATCGTCATCTATTACCTTAATGATTTGATTGATCTCCACAATTCTTTTGCTACACCAGTTGAGTATTGTCCATCGTCGGATAATTTTATAACTATTCTCACATATGTTGAATTTTAGATCCGAATAAGTTGCAATTAATTTATCACATCCGTCAGGTACCGGATATCCCGTAAAGATTGGATCCGGATGACCATTCGGTAATTTTGGATATAAACCATTGCATCTTAGATGAGGCCGGTCATAACCATCATAATCATGAGGAGTAACGATATCAACAAAATCTGCCCTTAATATATAAATGGTATCACAGCATTCAGACTTATTACCTGTTTCATCGACCGCTGTCCAGCATCGATAAATAATTTTTGAGAAATCGGATTCACAGTCTTGAATCAGCTCATTATCAATGTAAGATAATCGAACTAAACCACAGGCATCCCAACCTGAAATTTTATAAACTAATCTAAATGGTTTTCCTTTTGGATTATTAGAATTTCTTTCTGGAAAGGTATCCCTAGAATCTACTTTCCAATTTGTATTAGGTATTGGAAATCCAATTTTAGATAAAATTATATTAGTTTCAGGCTCAATACTCTCACCACATCTAATTGTATCACTGGCGCATTCTAAAACTGGAGGAAATTTATCTTCAATTTTTAACCATCCCCAACAGGAATTACTTCGAGGTATATTATATACCACGAATCTAAATATCTTATTTCTGTCTGCTGACCAAAAATCGAGATTTGGCCTCAAAACGTTTCCATCCCAGATTTGAATGAGATAATCCGAATTTGGACCGGTCTGATCTTCAATTAGCATTTCTAATTGAGCCACCGCATGGCAGGTAGAATCCAGAGATAAATTAATAAAGTCGTTACAAGCGATATCGGCAAAAGAATGCTTTACCGTTAATGTTGTCAAACGACTATTTTCCGAACGAAGGTCTGAGTTTAATCCAACACAAACCAGGAGTAGTACAAGTAATCTTAATTTCATAGACTGAGTATTTTGCGTATAATACATTCACCATTTTCTTCAGTCTAGAATATCAAAATATATACCAAATTTCTTTAATTCATCATTTTCTATAATATGATTAGGGTCAAAGATAGATTATAAGTACTTGTATATCTGCTACTTATACTTTAATTAATAAAAATATTATTAAAAAAAAATATTTGAAATAATTCTAATATTTCGTCCTAATTAGTGCTATAAAACTTATTGGAGAGATCGGATATAGGCCTTGAATAGTTCCAGCGCCCTATTGAAATGTTGATTGTTATTGATAATTAGGTCTATTTCTTCAATATAGGGCTTGATATATCGATCATAGGCAGGGGCTACATGATACTGGTATCGATACAATACATCATCCATTGGATAATTTCTTTCTCTTTGATCACGACCTATTCTTCGAATTATTTTCAACTCATCCCTGGCATGAATTAAGATCCTCATATCCAATAGATTAGATACATCTTTATGGTGAAATATAAACAGGCCTTCCAGGATTACCACCTTTGCAGGTTGTACATGAATGGATTTTGGGTGCTGGAGGACATTATTAAAGGTATACTCCGGTCGCTCCAATGCTGTTCCAACTGAAATCAGTTTCAGATCCTCCACTAACGCCTCATGATCTATGGCTTCGGGTATATCAAAATTAATAACCCCATTTTCATCTTTGGTCTGCAGATCCCATTGTTTATAATAATTATCCTCTGAAATGACTGCTAACTCTTTAGGGCCAAATGTCGATTGCAGAGCATTTATAAAACTCGTCTTACCAGATCCACTACCTCCTGATATACCTATAATCATAAAGAAACAAAAAATGCATTTTGACTACAAAAATGAAAATTCTTAAGCAGTTAAAATAATATATTATTGTAGGCTTACCATTAAACTTGATGAACTTATGTTCAGAATATTAATAGTCGTTTTTCTTTGCTCATATTCATCAAAACATAAGTCTCTAAAATAGTAAACATTACATAAACAATCATGGATGGTATAATCACTTCTTTCTTTTCCACTTGAAATTTTCGAACAGAAAAAAGTATTATAAAAACGAAGAAAATAATTTTTAGAAATATTGATAATAAAAATATTCTTGTGAATAAGTGATGATCTTTTGAACGGGCACTATTTCTCAACACAAAGAACAACGCCCCTGTAAAAACCGTAAAGAAAGTCAATATAATGATGAGTAAGGTTTTGCTCTGGGATTGAGCATCTGAGATCATAAAGAAAACAATCCCACAACTAATTATTAACGTAAGAAATAGCAATAAGACAAATTTCAGATTCGTCATTCGCTTTTCCTATTAACATCCAAAATGATCCGATACATAATTCCTATAAATAAGAATAGTACCAGGGTAATAGTAATATATGGTTTGGGGAGTTGAAGCTTCTTATCGAGCCATTGACCTAACCAGGCTCCAATAGCTAGTGTTCCAAAAATCTGAAAGGCTAATCCTGCATATTTAAGATAGTACTGAGCAGGAAGTTTCTCTGGCTTCAATTAACTAGACTTATTATGAAATATTATTCTCGTAGACCATTCCATTGGACTTGGCCCGAGTGTGTCCAGAATGTGCGCTCATTTTACTTACTACATTAAACTTTGCACCAGGGCTTACACTTAGTTTATCGGTATTAATTTCGCCTTCAACATCTGCTGTTTCTTTAATATGAAGTAAGTCGTCAATATGAAGAACTCCTTTAAATCGACCTTCAATTACTGCATTTTGGGCTTTTATTTCACCTTCAATATTACCTGAGGTACCAATAATTACCTTTCCCTTACAAGTCAAAGTTCCTTTTAAATATCCGTCTACACGAATATCATTATCAGCAGAAACAATGCCTTCAACGGTTGTACCAGTAACCAGGCTATTCAACATACCTTGTCCTGCAGCACCCGGCAATGATTTAGGAGTCTCTTTAGTAGGGGTTTTGTTCGATCCAAACATAATTTACTGATTTTGAGTTAACAAATGTAATACAATAAGCATAAGTCTGGTAGTTCAATCAAAAATAGAAATGAATACCCCTTGCCTGAAGTATTCATTTTTTTAAATAGAATTCTGTTGGTACCTCTTAGAAATTAGGACAGTAAATTCCTCTTCTCTCAGGTCCACAGATATTATAGATAAAGGATAGTTCGAATGAATTATTAGCAGCACTCGCTTGCCTTAAAGACGAAGTGTTTATATCATACGAAAGTCCAAATCCCATTTTATTATAATCAAATCGGGTGGATAAAATAAGAGCATCCATTAAGATTCCCTTCTTAGTTTGGTTTCCGGTTTCTGTCTTTTCTGAATTCGCAAGTCTCGCCCAAAGTCCCAACTGAAAAGATTGTTCTTCACTTTTGGTTTGAACTACGTTAAATCGGAAACTGGTACCACCATTAACTTGCCAGTGTGGTCCTTGAAAGAAGGTAACTATACCTGGTACAATACTGTTTTTGTAACCCATTTGAAATACACCACCCGCATGAACGGTTAATTTTGGATACAATGGTGCAGCTACAAAACCATTTCCAGATTGATTTAGTGCATTATTCTGAAGTGGTTCATTCAGGTGACTATAAGATCCACCAAAATAGAAGTTATTCTTCTTGTCCATTACAGAAAACCACAAAAGGCCTAATGAAATATCTCCAAATATGAAGCTAGGGTCATATTGTGTTATATCTTTTTGTCCATTTGGGTCAATTCCGCTGGAAGAAATTTGTGAGCCCCAGATAGCATTATGAAAATTCACTGATCTAGAGTTAAGACTTCCGTCAAGTCCGAATACTAAGTAATTAGCCGAAGTCCTGCTACCGGACATTCTTTTAGCATAAGAAGCCGATAACTTAAAACTTATGGTTTTAAAATCAAGAGATCCCGCTTTATCACCCCAAAGAGTACCGCCAAATCCAAAATAATCGTATCGGCTTACCGGAATTTTTTGATCAAAAGATGCATTGAAAGTATTGAAAGATGCGCTTTTTAATACTGGTGCCCATTGATTTCTGTAATTCGCCAAAAATCTCATTTTGCAATTCATAACCCCGGTCATTGCAGGATTAAGATTCAAAGGAGACATATAGAATTGACTGAAGTGGATATCCTGAGCAGACAGGCTAAGCGGCAAAATAAAAACTAATGTTCGTAAGAGTTTACGCATACCTACTAATTTACAAAAGCCTAAATTTACGGTGATTCTTTCAATCCCTGTTCGTTTTTTCCTTAACGATATACACATATATTTATATTTAATACGTACATTATTGTTATTCATATTCTATTGCCCCAAAATCCCGAATCAGAACATCATCATACTCATTCGCTTTTTGAATCAAATCCTTAAGAATTTGTGCCCCAAACTCGGGTTTTAAATATTGATCAAACATGATTGTCGTCAACACTATATTATTCTTGTTAATCCCTAAACTAAGACCTCTCAATTTGTTATTCTGCTGCATCAAATAGGAATAAATTGGTAAAATATTTTCTTTAGGTAATGAAGCCAAAAGAGATTCGCCTATAATCATGCCAGAATCTTCATGATAACTAAGAACAATCCGTGCTGAATCATTTGTAATTTCCCAATAATTTGGTCCTCTTCTGCAAAGTTGGGGAGACATACCAAAACTTTCAATTATATCTTCAAGATCCTTCCTCATACCGAGGGCTCGATATTCTTCAATTTGCGACACCAATTGAATTTCTGAACCGCAATAAGGGCAATACTTATTTTGCTCAGGTTTATCTAAAACGATATTTAAACATGAATTGCAACGAACAGAAGGAATTCCACCTCCTTTTAAAAATTCGTCAATATTAGCTTTCAAAATATTAGATGGCAAGGCAAATCCAATACTATGACCATCTCTAAGTATAAAAGTATTTACTCCGATTACTTCAGCTTCTGAATTAACTAGCGGACCGCCACTATTACCAGGATTAAGTGCCGCATCATGCTGTATATAATTAATATCCTCCTGACGATGTAAGGTATTAGAAACTATACCTTGCGTAGCAGTAAACTTTAATCCGAATGGATGACCTACAGCAATGACTACATTACCTTCTCTGACCAGGTTGCTGTTACCTAATGAAATTTCAGCAATATTATGATTCTCTGGGCCTTTAATAAAAGCCAGGTCATGTTTAGTATCAAGATATACTACCGGACAAAATACTCTATCAATTCCTCTACCCTCAATAATCACTTGCCGGTTATTCCTAACTACGTGTTCATTGGTAATAATTAAGTTCTGTTTAGTTAAAAAGAACCCAGTCCCAACAGAAAAAGGTGTGGCAATTTGTATTACGGCATCCCTATATAAATCTATAATTCTTTTCATTTCGAATAATGAAAGTTCTGAATGAATTGAATGAAGCTGATCAAAAGGTCAACCTTACTGCTGGTATTAAATTTTATTAAAGGATCATAGATCTCTGGATTTTCCAACTGATCAGCGATTATTTTTCGACAAGATTTCTCAAGTTTTTGAGCCGTCTTTCCAATATCATTCTGAATATCATAAGTAATATTGTAACCCAAGGATTGAAAATATTTAGTCTCAACGACTTCAAAATACAAATGCAACAAACTATGAGTAATCCTTGGCAATGTATAGTTAAAAAAACTATTAGCGACGAGATAAGTACAAATATGTTCGCATACTTCAAAATATTTGTTATTGTAGTACCATTCCATGGCTCGCATTTCAACTTCAATATGCTCTGCCAAGTCCTGTGTAGTGATTAGATTAGAAATTGGGAATGTATGATTTACAAGATAGAGTTCTTGATTTAATTGCTCTTCGCTGATATCCATTAATTTCTTACAAATGTTTTCAAGATTTACAGCTTTAGCATTAAGATCTAATTCATTTTTTTCAAAGTAATTCTTATGAGCCGACTCAATAATTTCCATGACCTTTCCTTCAGGACGAATCAGATAATCTATTTTATATAAGGTTGAGAGCAGAACATAAATCATTGAACCCGGAAATTTCGCTTTATTAAGATTTCCGTAGTTCGAATTACTTAAAGCATTATTCAACCATTCCTTGAAATAATTAAACTTAATTTTTTTCTCTTGTACCGATAATTCTATTTTATGACTGGAATTTATATGTTCTACATTTTTAAATTCATCAATTAATAAATCATCTTCCTTATCGGCCTTTAAGCTCATCTCTTTAAGACCATACAACAATTTATATGGAGAAGCTTCCTGTACATAACCATCAAACAAAATACTGACGGTATTATCCTCCAGCAAAGCATATCGCCCATAAGTTAAAAGATAGGAAGATTCCAACAACTTTCTTAACATGCCTACATTAAACTCCGTAGGCCTTATAATAGCAACTGAAGCTTTAAACCATTTACGATCAGCTGTTGCTTCAACCACTTTGGAGCCCTGAATTAAGGTAAATTTAATTTCATTTTCATTTTTAGTGTAATGAATCAAATCAGTATTCTCTTCATATAAATACAAAATAAAATGTTCAATTGAGTCAAGGTAGCGCTCCTCTTCAAAGCAAACAACGGATTCTTCCCAATGACGCAACTGTTCATCGGATTTGATCATTTCTCTTGTTCTGCCAAATTTTATATTTGGAGTTTCCTCGTTAGAACCGGATATTAAATTTTTGAAAAAACTCAAGGTTTTATGATCATTAGTAAATGAATATTCTGAATACCGGCAAATCTATTAAGAATTCACCAGCAAGAGAATATGGGTTTCTTTAAAAGGTATACTCCATAACTTCAGTCTGCACAATTTCATATTGGAATCATAGGAATTTTCATTATTACCATGTTGTTTATCAACCTGTTATAATTGTACAGGATTTTAAGTGAGAAGATTTAGTAATTGTCCATCAATTTTTTCAAATTCACTTTTTTCATGGTTTGATGTCATAGTCAATTGAACCATTTCGGGTTTAAGTATATTTGAACTTTTGGAGCGCATATGAGTAAAAAACGAAAAGTAGGACTTTCGCCGGGAAGCCTGATTTATACGGGTGAAGAAAAGAATTTCAATTCCAGTTCAAGAACGATAATCTACAATAAAGATATCCTTCAGATTAAAGAATTTTTAGATTTAAATCCAATCGTTGATACGAAGACCTGGATCGACCACTATGGCATCCACGATTCCCAGATAATTCAAAAGATTGGTCAACGGTATAACATCCATAATCTGGTACTGGAGAACATTATGGATATTAGCAATCGGGTCAAATTGGAAATCTATGAAAATGGTATTTTTTGTGTTTTCCAACATATTAAATTGAAGGATGACCATAATGAATTAAAGACTGAACAAGTCTCATTTTACTTTGCCAGGGATTTTTTGTTAAGTTTTCAAGAAGATCCGGACGACAGTTTTGCCATTATTCGCAAAAGAATGTCCGTGGACACTTCCAGAATTCGAAAAAAATCGACCGATTATCTGTTTTATGCTATTGTAGATTATATGGTGGATAATTATTTTGAATTAGTGGACCAAATCAGCGAAGAAATAAATGAGCTGGAAAATCGCATTCACCGAGAACTTGATGAAGAACTTGTAGTTGAAATATACTCCATGAGAACAAAACTTATAAAGCTTAGAAATTTTATCTATCCTTTAAAAGATGAGCTCAATAAAATAAAAAACAGCGAAACTGATTTCATTGAAACCGACACCCTGATTTTTCTAAGAGATCTGGAAGATCATCTAATTCAATTGATTGAAATGCTTGATAATCAACGTGAATTATTAAATGGAATGAAGGATTTGATCTATAGTCAGAGCAGCCTTAAGATGAATAAAGACATAAAATGGCTTACTGTGTTATCTACCATCTCCATTCCAATTGTATTATTGACAGGAATCTATGGAATGAATTTTAGACATATGCCGGAACTTGAATGGCAATATGGCTATCTCATATGGTGGATGGTCACTGTGTTAACCATATTCTCACTCATAGTTGTCTTCAAACGGAAGAAACTATTCTAATAAACAGAAGAACTATAAAAAACTAGAATTAACTAACAATATCCAAGATCATCATCATTTCCGCAATATTCGAGCTTTGCCTTTGCTCTTATTTCGTTTCTTTCCTTTCTGGAAAGTTTAACGCGAATTGCAGTTTTCTCACTTTTCTTTGTCTCTTGTTTTTTTACCGGTTTTTCTTTTTTAGTTTTTAAATTAAAAATATTAAGCATTATAGTTTGGATAAAATTGCCCTACAAATATATTATAATTTTTTCATATATGAAAAAATTAAATTTGAACTGTTTTCTTCTCTTTAGAAGATCTCATTAGCGAGTAAATTGTTCCTAAGCTCAAAGTTACTACAATAATTACCATGTTGACCCATTCTGCGATCTGAAAATAATGGCTTAACATAATTTTTATTCCAATGTAAATTAAAAGTATGGATAAAGCAAAATGAATGTATTCCAGTTTTTCCAGCATCTTAGATAATAGTGTGAAAAGTGCCCGAAGGTTAGCAACAGCTAGAATATTAGAAGATAAAACTAAAAAAGGATCCGTGGTTAGTGCAAAAATTGCTGGAATCGAATCAATGGCAAACATAACATCAGTAAATTCTATCGCAATAAGAGTAACCAAAAGCGGAGTGAACGCCCATTTACCCATTTTTCTTATAATAAACCGTCCTCCAAAATATGATTTTGTAACAGGAAACCACTTTCTAACCAATTTAATAATTAAACTTTTATTAGGGTCAGATTCCTGGCCGGGATCCGTTTTATAGATTTTAATTCCAGAGTAAATAAGTAAAAGTCCCAACACATATATTGTCCATGAAATACTATTAATCAGCCATAGTCCTGCCACAATCATTACCCCTCTTAGGATTATTGCACTCCAGATCCCAATACTTAAGACACCATTTTGGTATAAGGCTGGAACTCTGAAATATTTAAGCAAAAAAGCCATTACAAAAATATTATCAATACTCAATGACTGCTCAAGCAAAAAACCAGATACAAAAAGGCTGACAGCTTCAATTGAACCTAGGCTTACATCCTGTGATTGGAAACCACCGAACCAGTCGTATTCATACGCGTAATAAATGAAAAAGATACTTAAAACGGTCAATGACAACCAATAAAGTATAGAATGCACCGCTTTCTTATGCTGATTTCCCTGTACTTCTGTTGCGAATAATTTATAGTCTATAAAAACGGCAACTATGACTAGGCTAATATATCCAAAAAATACAGTCAAATCTTATGAATAGTTAATACAAATACAACAACTGAAATTACTTAAAAATTTGTTGAATCGTTCGAATTATTAAGAATTCAAACCAGATTCTGGCTTCATTTGTGGGAATAAAAGAACTTCCTGAATCGCTTCCTGTCCTGTTACGAGCATGGCCAATCGGTCAATACCAATTCCAAGGCCTGACGTAGGTGGCATTCCATATTCCAAGGCTTCGACAAAATCCTCATCCATTTTCATTGCTTCCTCATCTCCCCGGTCGGCAAGCTTAAGTTGCTCTTCAAATCGTTCTCTCTGATCAATTGGGTCATTGAGTTCAGAATAAGCATTAGCGATTTCTTTACCATTGACGTACAATTCGAAACGCTCAACCATTCCTGGCTTACTTCTATGCTTTTTCGCTAAAGGAGACATTTCAAGAGGGTAATCAGTAATATAGGTTGGCTGAATGAGTTGGGGCTCTACTAATTCTCCAAAAATATTATCAATCAATTTTCCTTTACCCATAGTTTTATCTACTTCGATATGCCTGGATTTACAAAAATCGAATAATTCTTCCTCAGTCATTGATTCAACATTGATCTTTACAAAATGCTGAATGGCCTCAAACATACTCCATCTCCTATAAGGTTTTGCAAAGCTGATTTCTCTTCCAGCAATATGAACAACTGGTGAACCCAGAACTTTGGTAACGATGGTCTCAAGACAATCCTCTACCATATTCATCATCCACAGGTAATCTTTATAGGCAACGTAAATTTCCATCATCGTAAACTCGGGATTATGAGTTCGATCCATTCCTTCATTGCGAAACATTTTGCCAATCTCATAAACCCCATCGAATCCTGCCACAATTAGCCGCTTCAGATACAATTCATTGGCTATCCTCAGTGTTAAAGGCATATCGAGCGCATTATGATGAGTGCTAAAAGGTCTTGCAGCTGCCCCTCCATGTATAGTTTGTAACACGGGTGTTTCCACTTCAAGCCATCCTTTTGTATCGAAGTATTGCCTCATCGCGCTAATGAGTTGACTTCTTTTTATAAATATCTCCCTTATATGGGGATTAACAATAAGATCTACATATCGACGACGGTATCTCTGTTCAGGATCTAAAAATGCATCGTGTACCTTTCCATCCGCATCCACTTTAACAATAGGAAGTGGATGCAGACATTTTGACAAAAAGAAGAATTCTGAAACATGAATGGAAATCTCCCCAGTCTGAGTCTTAAAAACATAACCTTTAACACCAATAAAATCGCCAATATCACATAGTCGTTTGAATACATTATTATAAAGTTCCTTGTCTTCTCCCGGACAGATCAAATCTCTGTTAATATAAGCTTGAATTCGTCCTGAACTATCTTGAATTTCTGCAAATGACGCTTTACCCATAATTCTTTTGCTCATTATTCTTCCTGCGAGACTTACATTCTTATAATTGTCCGGATTAGACTCAAAATGATTTTTAATATCAGAGGCAAAAGCATTCACTTCAAAAGCCTCTGCCGGATATGGTGAAATACCAATAGCTTTCAACTCGTCCAGATATTGTCTACGAATTATCTCTTGCTCACTTAAATGTTGCATGGGTTTTAAAAAATTTTGGCAAAAATACAATTTAAAAACCGTTCTAATATGATAATTATTATCGAACGAATAGGCTCAGGATTGGAGAAATTAAAGGAAGCAGAATTTATTACTTTCAGATAAAATACTCGGTTTAACTAGATTCCTCATTAAATATTTCTCTCCAGATTTTTTGATACTCATAAACGTTTGAAATTCTAAAATGGATGAGCTTCTTTAATAATTCAAAATCCTTAATATTATAACATAATGCGAGTAAACCGTAGTCTGTAATCACTGAATCTGTAATTCCAGATTCAGAATCTATTGAAATAAATACATCTTTAAGCTGCTGCAAAGCATGTTGTTCGGCTTTAGACATTTTGTTTTTGAACTTCTTAAAAACAAAAGTCTCAATATCTGCTTTAATTTTTTCAGAAGTCAATAAATGTCTCTTATTCAATTTAAGAATTACATTACTTTGTGTAAATTGTATTAGGGTTTTAGAAGATGAGCGATAATTTTTATCTTTTTGTAACTTGGAAAATTCGACATGTGCTAAGGATTCAAGTTTCTTATCAACCGGTTTAAATCCCATTCTATAATAAAACCAAAAAGCACCGGAAGAAATACCTTCCGGATTGTCCAGACCAAATTGATACGGCTCAACTTCGAATTGCTGAATTTCAAAAATCTGATGATACACTCTCAACAAATTATTAAAGAAAAGTGCACTTTCTCCACCTCTGCACCATTCAAATATATTTAGTCCAATCAATGCATGCTGTCCGCAGATCCATGCCCCTCCATAGGCTGCAGGATATCCGTTCTTATACAGCGTATAACCTACATAGGATTCATAAGGTAATTGTTTATCAGGAACCATAGTAAACAAGGCTATCCTTATACCTCTTTCTAATTCAAACATTCGTATAGTCGACAAATCCATGTAAGTTACCGGATCTGTTTCCCGTTGAAGTAGCAGTAGTTTAATTTTGGATGTTGACAATATTTCCGCCCTGTCATTTTGATTTAATTTAGCTTCAGAAGGGATTGGGATTTTTATCCAATCGAAGGTATTTAATTTTTTAAACCAATCGGTATGATAGTATATTTCAGATAACTGAATTTTGTTCCAAGCCGTACTAATTCGACCCTTCTTTGGCAGCACTTTTATACTCAATTTCTGTCTTTCAAATAGAACATCCCTAAGGGTTGAATCAAAGTTTAGCTTAGAAAACTGGTCCATGATAAATCCTAGTTTTTCATTATCCCTAATTTTTAAATACTTAATCCATTCTGCATTAGTCAAATCAAGTTGGCATTTTTCCTTTACATATGAAGGCAAAGTAAGTCGTAAAAAATCATTAAATCCATGTTCGTCTTCAGGATAATTATCCAATTCAGGAATAATTTCATTTTCAGTTAACCATTGACAAAGAGTATAAGTGAAATATGAATACATGGAAATATACGGAAGGCCAGAATTGTATTTTTTCTCACTCAGAAGTCTTTTATTAACCTTGCACCATTTAGTCAGCTGCACTAACTGAATTTCTGCCCAGTTTAATATATCATTGTTATTCGGGTGATTTCGAATGAAAAGAAAAAGATTCTGCCATTCAAGCACATTACGGACAGAATATTTAATTTCTTTTGGCCTTGGAAAAAGGGGTTTAGAGTTTATACTTGCTTCCTTAATCCATTGTATATAAACTTCTTTTATCTTTTGAGGAGATAATAACATTTAGATAAAATTATAAGGCAAGTTAGTGCTTTTTAATGACAGACGAAGAGCACTTTATCGTAGAGAAATATATAACTTTTAATTTTTACTGCTTAGATTCTAATTTCTTGCCTTTCTCTGATCTCTTTCTATAATCGTAGCGATTTGTTCTACTTTCAGATTTTTTCCAATAATTACACGCTCAGGATTTAGAACATAAATTTCTGGAGTTATATCCACATAATATTTTGCATAAATGGAACGGTTGGTTGGATCATGAACATTTGTCCATTCTTCCATATGGTTGAGCGCCATGAAATCGCGCCATTCTTTGTCGGTTGAATTGAGCACAATAGCGAACACGCCAAGACCTTTGGATTTCCATTCGTCATAAAATTTCTTTAGCAGGGGGGTCTCTTTTTGACAATGCTCACATTTGGTATCGTACATAAATACAATAATATAAGGTTGCTTCATTTCGTAGATAGACTTCGTAGCACCAGTTGGATCAATTGAAATGACATCAGGACCTTGACGATTAAGTAAACTTGATTTCATTTCAAATGCCTTCTTACGAACGTCAGCAAGTTCTTTATCGTTATACCAGCTGGCCAGCTCCTTGGTAAAATATTTATCAATCACATGGACAAAAACAGCTTCCCCATCCATGACAGAAGTTTTGGTTGGTTGATATTTTATGACAAGCCAGTTGCTGATGAATTTAAACATTTCAAGATTAACCAATGACTTTTGAATAATAATATCAGCTTGACGTATAATAGAATCCGGCTGCTGTAATGTTAATTCGCTAATAAAGTTTTTCAATTTGTTAGCCATCACCGGAGTATAGAGTAATCGCTCATCGGTAAAGTCTACATTGTCCCAATACTGAGATCGAAACAACATTAACTGACCTGTGGTATCCAGATCACCGTTGGGTTTGCGCACATCAACAATATCTGGATTTTGACCTGCAATCTTAAACTTTGTATAAAATGTGTTAGGATAATCCTTTTTTATTCTTTCAATATGAGCTTTCCTTTCTTGAACCATTTGTTCCTGCAATTTTTCGCAGGCTTGGATGGCAGGATCATTCTTAGGAAGGTTTTGCGTTACTTTATTAATGGAATCGTGCAAGGCTTCATGACTAAGTTGCATTTTGAAAGATTCATACAGCAAGGTATTGTCTACTGAACCTTCCACCTTTACCGATCCAAACAAATCAGATTTTTTAGATCTTATTGTGAAGAATTGCTCCTTATCAACCATAAATTGAATATTTGAGTAATCAGGAAGAATAGCATAGAAATATCCAGATTTTAGAGGAGATTTTCTCTTAAACTCAAAAAATCCATTCGCATCGGAAAAAGTAGAATCTGCAAGGTAGTTCTGATCAGCAAAAGCACCTATTAATTTAATCTTACCAGCACCCATACCTTCAATATAGAACTTAATACGACAACTATCCGTCTGAGTTGAACCAATATTTAGAATCCCAAGAAATAGAATCGATAAAAAATAGCTTTTAATCATGATAAAAAGTATCAATTTTGAATGGCCAAAATTACGCTAAGTATACAGTGAGAAGTATAAGAAATTGTTAAAAGTTATTAGAAATAATGCCAATCTCCCTTTGAATATTTTACAATCGGAAGATCATTCACATTGACCTTTCATCGTGTAATACTTTTAGTTTGCTTAATTTATTGACTAACCATCATTATGTTTTATGAAGAATGTTTTGTCAGATAATAAATATGATTCTATACAAAGCGGATTTATTAAACATCAACACGTGAAAAAGAATTTATAAGTTTTTCAAACCACAATCTCTTGCCATTATTTGGTAAGCCATTTAATTAGGCTATTTAACAAATATTAAATTTATCAATTAACCTTTTTATGCTTATTCAATAAATTTTCTAGTGCTATAATTTAAAATGGTGGTTATAGCACTAAATTACAATATTAATTTTTCCGAAATCCTAAGCGTGGCTTATCAAATGCTTTGCGGCGATCGTTCTCTGGTATCAGATCTTTCAAATCTTCTGTTAGAATTAATTTTGTTTCAGCGCCTTCCAATTCTGTTGGACTCATATGGGACAATCTGATGTTCTGATTATTTATAATTTCCTGAACAATGGTACGAACGGTTCTGGCATTTCCAAAAAATTTATCCTTGGTATTGTATAAATAATCCAGATAATTCAGGAACTGGCTTTTTGCTGCATCGTGAAGATTTAAATTTTGATCTGCAAACATCTTCACGGCAATCTCCATCAATTCCTGTGGAAGATAATCCTCGAATTTTAAAATTCTATCGAATCGACTGCTAAGTCCCGGATTTGATTTCAAAAAAGTTTCCATTTGATCCGTATATCCTGCAACAAATACAAAGAATTGTCCTCGTTGATCTTCCATTCTTTTTAATAAAGTCTGAATTACTTCAGCTCCATAATCTCCCTGACCGCTCATGGATTGGGTTAGAGAATATGCCTCATCAATGAATAATACTCCGCCGATGGCCTCTTCAATTCTTTCGGCTGTTTTAATTGCTGATTGTCCAAGGTAACCTGCCACCAATCCTTGCCGATCTGTCTCTACCATGTGACCACGTTCAAGAATTCCAAGTGCCTTGAAAATTCTTGCAAGAATTCGGGCAACTGTACTCTTACCCGTACCTGGATTTCCAAGAAAAACAGTATGCAGATAGAACTGATTCAATACTTCTTTACCGGCTCGCTGAGCATATTGAACGATCTGTACCAGTTCGTGAATTTCTTTTTTAACCTGAGGTATACCGATGAGTGCATTTAATTCTGCCAATGATTCTTCTAATAACTTTTGATCTACAGGTATCTTTGGTTTGGTTTTCAATGGCTCAATTTCTATTCCCTGAACATCCTGAAGTGTGACCATACTTAATTCTTCTAGACTTAAGTTTTGACCATGCCCCTCTGTGATAATTCTAATTCCAAGATTAATTTTTACTTTATCAATCAGGTCAAATACGAATCGCGCATTTCCAAAATTATTGTTTCTATCTCTATAGGCATTTAGAATAATGTGGTGCAATTCTTCTTTTGCATCTGAAGTAAAATTTATAGATTTTTGAGCAGAAGCGTATTCTGCAATTTCATATAATTCTTGAGGAAGATAATCCGGAAAATTGTAATACAATTTTATCCGGCTCTTCAGACCAGGATTGGAATCCAGAAAATATTTCATCTCTTTTGGATATCCCGCCATAATAATAGCAATATCGCCTTGTCCATTGGACATTTCTTTTACCAATATCTCTATTACCTCCCGTCCAAAATCTTTGCTATCGTCATTAGTACGGGCCAATGCATAAGCTTCATCGATAAACAAAACACCTCCTCGTGCTTTTTCAATGACTTCTTTTACCTTAGGAGCTGTTTGACCTATGTATTCACCAACAATTTCAGCACGATCTACTTCATATACATGTCCCTTTGATAGTACACCCATTTTCTTATATAACTGTCCCATCATTTTGGCCACAGTAGTTTTTCCGGTACCAGGGTTTCCTAAGAATACAGAATGTAATACAATCTGATCTCTTTCATCAATTCCTCGTTCTTTTCTTAAATTGAGAAATTGTATATACTGCGCATGTTGTTTTACTTTTTTCTTAACTTCTTTTAATCCAACTAACATATTTAATTCCTCCAACACCTCATCAAAGGTTCTCACATTTTGCTCTTCTGCTGGAAAAATAACCGGATCGCTAAGATGAGGTAAGGTTATATGACCAACCCCTTCTTCAAATTCTTCCTCTACATAAAAGGACATCATACCCAACAACTCATCCATGAATACAATTTCACAAGTGTACAAACCATCCCACCATGAACCCTTCACATTGGATCCCCACCCTGCCGTAATGATTATTTTTTCATCATCTCGTTTGACAGGAACAAGCCTCACGAGTTGTCCTTTTAATTCGCGGGCTTCATTGTGAAACTTTATAAATACTTCACATTGCCAATTCGTTTGTATGCATTTATTCTTTAAAGCAACTTCAGCAAAAACGTATCTTGTTTCTGCACCACAGAAAGTTGTATAATATTTTCTTTCATCTTCGGCCAATTCATCAAATGGCCCTTCGAATAGTTTTAAACTCAGAAGCTCAACATAAGGATTACTACCATCTTCTTCCTGCTTGCCTGCGTCTTCAATATAAAAATATTTACTGGTTATTTTTTCACCATCAACCCAGGCTTCCCAATAATAAGTTCCTTTTTTCCAAAATGCGCCTTCTTTTTTATTTCCCCAACCTTCTCGAATGTAAACCAGATGATCATACTTCGATATTCTTCTCTTGAAACTGAGGTTACAAACTTCTTTTTTTGACTTTATTAAGGAATAGCATTTTAATTCGATATCAGCTTCCCAGAAGTCACGATCAAACCATTTGTTATAAAATGATAGTTCAGCATATATATATGTGGTATCTAACCGATCGAATACCTGACGATATTTTTTCTTATTGTCCGCTAACCATTCTGTAGAAGAATAGATTTTAAGCTCTTTAAACTTATACTTTTTCTGATCGTAAGGAGAAATCAATTCATCCATAGCGCGATCGGTTTTTTTATGATCAATAAAGGTTAATTATTAACCTCCGCAGGCCGCTTTAAGTTTTTTGATATAAACTTCCCAAATATCGGATTGTTCATCCAATTCATCTTCATCGCAAAAATCGGTAATTTCGAGTATAGTCTCATTGGTTATATCAGTCTTATAAAATCTGAATTGAAGAAATTCATTGTCCCTGTCTTCCCATTGATATTTGACTAATTCATCTTCAATATCAACAACCATTTCAGCAACCTCATCAGATCCTTCCCAGGAAAATGTATAGACATCTCCAATATTATCGACTTTGTCGCAAAACCAACGCACAATTGCTGTTGCTTGGGTTACAAATAAGTATATTATCGAAGGCGAAGCCCGGAAAATAAATTCAAGTTGAAATTGGACTCGAGCCATAGGAATTATATCTTATAAATGATTAATGCAGGATATAGAAAGGGCAATATTAACTGCTTTATGGAATTTTTTAAGCTTTTATGAACTTTTTTTACAACTTCGACATTAATGTAGGTTGTGATCGGATCGGCTAACCATTGATCCTAATTTGTATTTAAACCATCTCGAAGCATTATTTTTTATATTTAATTCATTTTCAACTAATTATAATATTCCTATTTCATGCGTCAGTTAAAGATTACCAAGTCGATTACCAATCGCGAAAGTCAATCACTAGAAAAATATTTGCAAGAAATCGGTAAAGTTGACCTATTGACTCCTGAAGAAGAGGTTGAATTAGCCAAACAAATTAAGCAAGGAAATCAGATTTCCCTTGAAAAATTAACCAAGGCGAATCTCAGATTTGTGGTTTCTGTGGCTAAGCAATACCAAAATCAGGGCTTATCCCTATCGGATCTTATTAATGAAGGTAACCTTGGTCTGATAAAAGCAGCTCAGAGATTCGACGAAACCAGGGGATTTAAATTTATTTCATATGCGGTTTGGTGGATTCGCCAATCCATTCTTCAGGCCTTAGCTGAGCAGTCCAGAATTGTAAGACTTCCATTAAACAAAGTGGGGTCACTGAATAAAATCAACAGGGCATTTTCAGAACTTGAACAAGAATACGAAAGAGAACCTTCTCCAGAGGAGTTAGCAGCTGTTCTTGAAATTCCTACCGAAGAAGTTGAAACAACTTTAGGTGTAGCGGCAAGACACGTATCTATGGATGCACCATTTGTGGATGGTGAAGATAACTCCTTGTTGGATGTACTTGAAAATAATACTACACCCGCAACCGATGCTTCATTGGAATTTAAAGAATCGCTTCGACGAGAAATTGAAAGGGCTCTGGGCACACTAACAGATCGTCAAGCAGATGTAATTAAATTGTATTTTGGACTTGGAATTGAACATCCGGAATCATTAGAAGATATTGGTGACAAATTTGGATTAACAAGAGAAAGAGTACGCCAGATAAAGGATAAAGCCATTAATAAACTTCGGTCTACCACCAGAAGCAAATTATTAAAACAATATCTTGGAATATAATTATTTCAAAGTCTATCCGATCAAGCTATTCCATTTAGCATTTAGATAGCTTAAGTTTACTTTTTAACTAAAATTAAATTTTCAGATTTTACTTTTAGGATGAATTAATTTAGAAGATTTAATTAACCAAATTTTGTTGATCGCTCCAAATATCAACTCAAGTTGAGAATTAGATCATTTCCAATAAATTCAAAGATAATTTCCAAACTGATATACATTGGTCTAACTTACTGAAAAGCAGGCACCTAAGCTATCAATTCGATTAGCAATTTCTAAACATGACACCTTAGGCTATTATTATTTAGGAATTTAGCACCTGACTCTAAAGATTAGAGGTTTTTTTTCGAAATTTGCGCTAAATACTGATCCATGAATTCTACCTCAAATGTTAATCCTGAAATTAGTCTAGCCCAATGGAGAGATCAGGAAAAAAAAGCTCTTGAACTCAGCAAAATTGTTGGAGAACTGAGTTTTGACCGTTCAATCGATTTAATTTTATTTCGTCGAGATATGATTGACCTTCGACCAAGTGAAGTGTTGCAATATCATACTTATTCCAAAAATTACATTGAACAACCGGTTGATGTCAACTTAACTCTAAACATTGCTAAAGAAATACAAAACATTAGTAATCTAAATCCCTCCAGAATTGACATCGGAAAATTAGCCACAGAATGGCTTTTGGCTGGATCACCGAACTTGTCTAATTTTATAACAACTGCATTAAGTGGAGGCATCAACAATCATAACAATATAGAACCTCATCGTGATGTTGTGTTGTACGGTTTTGGTAGAATTGGCAGGCTTGTCGCACGAAGATTGATCAACACTACCGGTAAAGGTGAGCAATTAAGACTAAGGGCTATAGTTATTCGTCCTGGAATGAAAGATCGTCAGGAAGAATTACAAAAAAGAATGTCTCTCATGGAATCAGATTCCATACACGGAAATTTTCGAGGAACTATAAAAATACACCTTGAAGATTCGCAAGTAGAAATTAATGGTAATCGTATACAAATGATTTTTGCAAGCGACCCGTCTGAAATAGATTATACTCAATATGGTATTCAAAATGCTTTACTGATTGACAATACCGGAATGTGGGATACCAAAGAAAAATTGAGTGCACATCTTAGACCAGGTATCGCACAAGTAATTTTAACAGCTCCTGGAAAAGACATTCCTAATATTGTTGTTGGGGTTAATCAACATGTTGTAAATACAGACGAAGAAAAAATATTCTGTGCTGCTTCTTGTACAACAAATGCTATTGTTCCATTAATTCACGTTATGGACAAGAATTTTGGAATTGAAAAAGGACATATCGAAACAGTTCATGCTTATACCAGTGATCAAAATTTGTTAGATAATTTTCATCGCAAACCAAGACGTGGACGTGGTGCACCAATAAATATGGTTATTACCAGTACAGGTGCAGCCAGTGCTGTTGCCAAGGTATTGCCGCAATTAAAAGGAAAACTAACCGGTAATGCCGTAAGAGTTCCGGTACCGAATGTTTCACTCGCCATTCTTAATCTCAGTCTTGGTAAATCCACTTCGATCGAAGAAATTCTTGAGAGTGTAAAAAAAGCAGCATATTATGGCGACTTAGCGGAACAAATACAGTACTCATCATCCAATGAATACGTTAGCAGTAATGCCGTTGGTTCAACAGTGGCCTGTGTATTAGATGCTCCTTCAACTATCCTTTCTAATGATGGAAGAACGGTCACCTTATATGCCTGGTATGATAATGAATTTGGTTATTCATGTCAGGTAATACGGTTAGCTAAATATGTAGCTAATGTCAGAAGATTCACTTATTATTAATGAATCAGGATACGCCTCCTAATTTATACCCTTGGCTGCCATTCCTCTTGGGGCTTTGTTCTGCCATAGGTATGTATGCAGGATATAAATTACAAAGACCAGTTTATACTAATGCTGTTAGTACAAGCCAACCCGTAGCTAAATACCCTGCTCATCAAAAAATACAGGATGTATTCTCATACCTTCAGTCGAAGTATGTAGATAGTCTTAATTATGATGAAACAGCTGATTTCTTAATTCAACAATTAATGTATGCATTAGATCCTTATTCTGAATATCTTAAAAAAAGTGATCTCAAAAATCTCAGATCAGAATTAGATGCACTTTACACTGGCGCAGGGTTGAATTTCAGAATTATTAATCAGGAAGTTTACATTTCTGAATTAATACCAAATAGTCCTGCACAATTGGCTGGTATTGAGATCGGAGATAGAATAAGTGAAATTAATAATATTAAGTTGGATTCACTAAATACCAATTACGATTCTTTACAGCCTTATTTTAATTTATATGAAGATAAAATTTCATTAAAATTATTGAAACCAACTATTAATGAACCGCAATTCATTGAAATCAACAAACAATCCATACCGAACCGCAGTGTTGGACCAATTATAAATATTGATCAGAAGACTTTTTATCTTAAAATTGATAGATTCTCTGAATCTACCTACAGGGAGTTTATGGAGGAGTTGGAAAATAAAGTTCAAAAAGGCTCATTCAAAAACATTGTCATTGATTTGCGAAATAATTCAGGAGGCTTACTGAATGCTTCAGCTGATATATTAAACCAGTTGGTTGACATTCAGAATATTGAATTATTTAAAACTGTAAATCGAGAAGGACAAGAAAGAAGTTTTAAGTCAACAGGAAAACCATTTTTTCGATTAGAAAAGATTTTTATACTAATTAATGAAAATAGCGCTTCTGCTTCCGAAATTCTGGCAGGGGTTTTACAAGATTTAGGTCGGGCAAAAATTATAGGAACCAATTCAATTGGTAAGGCTACAGTTCTTGAACTCTATCAGCTAGCAGATGGCTCCTCCCTTGAACTAGCCAATGCTAGAATATATTTGCCTTCTGGAAGATGTATTCAAAAACCATATAATACTAATCCTGACAGCAATCTGCATTGGTTAAGTCCATTTATTGCGGATACTAGTATTATTACTGGAGCGAGTAAAAATTACCCATCCGGAAGAGGTATTATTCCAGACATCAACTTAGATATTGATGAAGTACCCGATCAGAATTATTCTACACTGAAAGAAAAAATTTTGGACTTTATAATAGTACATTATCCATTCTTAAAATCTTTTCAGGAAAAGAAAAATGGCAAAACACTTACTTCAACCTATATTCTGAAAAATTTTATTAATTCTTCAAATGACATTTTAATAATAAACAATAAGGAATTTATATTAAAAGAATCAGAATTTTTTCTGGAAGCTTGCAATGCTGGAAAAGTCGCGGAAGAGAAAATGAGAATTGAAGAATCACTATATTTTCAAAAATTAAAAGAAATTTTAACCAAAGAAATACAATGAGTATTCTAGATGACTACATAGAGATTAATAAACAATCCTGGAATGATAAAGTCGACTATCATTTGAATTCTGATTTTTATGATGTGGATTCTTTTAGATCAGGAAAAAGTTCTCTTAATTCTATAGAATTAAATCTATTAGGTGATATAAAAGGTAAAAAAGTATTACACCTTCAGTGCCATTTTGGAATGGACAGCATTTCCCTAGCGAGAATGGGAGCCGAAGTCACAGCTGTTGATTTTTCTGAAAAAGCCATCGAAACAGGTTTACAACTAGCGAATGAAGAAAATATTAAGATACAATTTATTTGCTCAGATGTCCTTACCCTGGATCAAGTTTTAGAAGATCAATTTGACATTATATTCACTTCTTATGGAACCATAGGTTGGTTGCATGAATTGGAAAAATGGGCTAAAATTGTTCGCCATTTTTTAAAACCAGCTGGAAAATTTATTTTCGTAGAATTTCATCCAGTAGTTTGGATGTTCAGTGATGAATTTAATTCAGTAGCATTTTCTTATTTCCAATCCGATCCTATTATTGAAAAAACACAAGGAACGTATGCTGATCGGGAAGCAGATCAGGAATTCACAACCATTAGTTGGAATCACAGTATTGGAGAAGTATTTGCTAGTTTAACCGGACAGGGTTTAAAGATTGTTGATTTAAAAGAATATGACTATTCTCCATATAATTGTTTTCTAGGTATGGAGGAATTTGAAGCTGGTAAATACCGTATCGCGCATTTTGAAAATCGAATACCCATGGTTTATTCTTTGGTAGCAAGCCATTGACCTGGTTTATTAAAAGTCTTTTAAGAATAATTTTTTAGGATATTGATTTTTTATTTCTTCCCTTCAAGGACGATAACCCATTCACCAAGAATTTTGGTATTTTCAAGGGTGTTTCTAATTTCTTGTAGAGTGCCTGAATAATAATTCTCAAATACTTTGCTGATTTCTTTAACTAAGCAAACTGATCGCTCTGATCCAAATTCAATTTGTAATTCTTCCAGACATTTAAGTAATCGATGAGGAGACTCATATAAAACAACCGTACAAGGTAATTTGGATATCCATTGGATTTGTGTTTTTCTTCCCTTCTTTAAAGGAAGAAACCCCTGAAAGTAGAATTTTTCACAAGGTAATCCCGATGCAACTAATGCCGGAACAAACGCTGTTGCTCCTGGTAATGCTGTTACTTCAATTTTATGTTCTCTGCAGGCTCTTACTAAGAGAAATCCTGGGTCTGAAATTCCAGGTGTGCCCGCTTCGGAAATTAGTGCAATTTTTTGATTATTAAGCAATCTTTCAATTATCGAATTAACTTGCTGATGCTCGTTGGTCGAATGAAAACTTTGCACTTTAGTATGTATTTCTAACGATTTGAGAAAAGGAATACTAACTCTTGTGTCTTCAGCTAATATTAGGTCAACTGCTTTTAGAACTTCAATACCCCGTAAGGTAATGTCTCCTTTATTTCCAATCGGTGTAGGTACGAGGTAGAGCAATAAGCTAAAATTAATTTATAAAATAAAAAGAATAAATTTATCGAAGTTGCAATTCATTGCAAATACTTACTCCATCTCGCTTACTTCAAATTGATAAGTTTCTGTAATCAAATTTGCTAATAATTTTTTACAAGACTGTTCAACGATATCTTCTGCGTCTTTTTTAGTTGCTGCATTAATCTTCATTTCAATGTGTTTGCCGATTCTCACATCTTGCACACCACTTATGTGAACGTGATTCATATTTTTTGCAACAGTTTTGCCCTGTGGATCTAATAACTCTTTGTGAGGCATTATGATTATTTTCGATATATAATTTGGCATATTATGAATTAAATTTATTTGAAAATTTTAGGTAAATTATACTATAAATAAGATAAATGAACATTAACACTGAAATGGCAATATAGGTCCCGTTTAGTAAAAAATAAAAACATACCATAAATACCAAAAGTATAAACCAATGCCCTTTGAAAAATCTTCTATTCATGGACAGTTTAATAACTGGAATTCTACTAATCATTAAGAAAGAAACAATTACAGCAATAGCGATTAAAATAAATGGTTGATTTAAGTATGGCGATGGAGAATTTAAGAAATTTGAAAAATAGATGCCTGAAATTAAGATGGCCATACCCGGAACCGGAAGTCCTTGAAAAACTTTAGTATTACCGCTTGTCTCAATGTTAAATCGAGCCAAACGAAAGGCTGAAAATAAAGGTATAATAAATGCACAATAACTTAAATTCAAATTCGAACCCTGAAGCACTGAAGAATCCTTTATAATTTTGAAAATCATAAAACCAGGTACCGTTCCAAAACTAATTACATCAGCCAATGAATCAAGTTCAATTCCAAGTCTTGACTCTTGTTTTAGCCATCGGGCAACATACCCATCTAAGAAATCAGATAATAAAGCAAGGCAGAAAAAGCCACCTACCATTACTATGTTACCATCATTGATAGCGACCAATGCGGCACAGCCACACAATAAATTAAGTCCGGTTATACAATTGGCAATGGAAAACATTAATAACAAAGGCAAATTTAAGATCTAAGACCATAAATTGGCTCAATTTTGGGCAAATCTGTTGGGATTAGGCAATTTAACTTAATTTTAGGCAGTTATTTATCAGTCAGTATCAACAAATAATACTTACGAAGCGTCATCTATCTAACGGATACTAAGATCATGAACAAGAGGATATTCAACTTTACCCTAGCTTTATTAAGCGTATGTATTCTATACGCCCAGCCTAGTAATGACAATTGCACCAATCCAGTCCGCTTAACTAATATTAAAAACTATTGCAGCCGAGTTGGCGAATTTAACAATTTAGGCGCAACGGCATCCGGTTATGGGGCTGCTACTTGCTGGGCTTCAGCTACAAAAGATGTATGGTTTGTTTTTAACGCTCAGGCTCCTACTATTACAATTACGGTAATCGGCACTAATGTTGGAACCGGAAACCGGGGAGGAACCTTAAGTTCCATTCAAGCAGCATTATATCTTGGTACCTGTGGAGGAACCATCTCGGAATTAGCTTGCGTTAATGACAATTCAAACATAGGGATTGTATCATTTAATAAAGGTGGTTTGGTTACCGGTCAACAGTACTTTCTACGGATTAATGGTCGAAATGGCGTCGAGGGTACTTTTCAGATCTGCATAAAAAATTTCTTTCCGCCAGCTATGGCAGAAGAAGATTGCAGAACAGCAACCGTACTTTGTGATAATACTCCCTTTGTGAATGCAAAATTGGGAGGAACAGGTGTTTTTAATAATGAAGCATCAGGTTCATGTTTAGGCGAAGGCAATGTACCTTCTGAACAACAATCTTCCTGGTACACCTGGATCGCAAAAACCGATTGCAAATTAACTTTTACTATAACTCCATTGAAATCGGGTGACGATATTGATTTTGCATTATATGAATTACCATCTGGCATTCGTAATTGCAACGACAAGAAACTTATGCGGTGCAGTGCAACGCATCCTGTTTCTAATCCACCAGGATTATTTTGCGGATATTCGACAGGGCTAGATCTCACTTCCAGAGATACAACAGAAAATCTTAACTGTGATGTTGGAGAAGACGGATTCTGTAAATATGTGGATATGAAAGCTGGGACAGCTTATACATTGATCATTAACAATTTTACAGAGAGCGGAATTGGTTTTTCTATAGATTGGGGAAGTTGTGAGTTTCAAGGTCCAGAACCGGAATTTAAAGTAGTTCCAGATTCAGGGCTGCGATGTGAGACTTTATTCGATGTAACGGATTTTTCAACTTTTCAAGCTGGTAATATTACATCGTATGATTGGAATTTTGGTGTAGGTGCAGTACCAGCAACAGCTAATACAAAAGGTCCACATGGTGTTTTCTACAATTCCTTTGGAGAAAAATTTATTACCCTCACTTTAACTACGAATTTAGGATGTAAAATTTCAAAGGTTTTGAGAATTGTCGCAGAACCTTGTTGTGAAGACAATCCAACTCTTCAAGTTCAAATAGATAGCATCATAGATGTTAAATGTTTTGGTGAAAGCAATGGAAGAGTAGTTTTCCGTGGATTAAATGGAAATCCCTATACGGATCAATTTACATCCGAGCAATATTATACTTTTAGTCTTGACGGGGTGAATTTTTTACCCTTGACAGAATTAGATCATTTACCAGCCGGCAAGTATCGGTTGTATGTTCAGGATAGAAAGGGATGTATAAATTTTGTAGACTTCGAAATCAAAGAACCGCCTCCTGTCGTGGTAAATGCTGGAACTGATCTAGATATTAAGTTAGGCGATATTGTAGATCTTTCCGCTATGGCCTTACCTAATAATTCCTATATTTATAATTGGAGTACTGGAAATGGAACTATTTGCAATAATTGTCAGTCGATTCAGTATCTGCCACTTAAAGAAGGATATTATGTTGTCACTGCAACTGATCCTAACGGTTGTATTGGCCGAGACAGTATTTATATTAGAGTTAAGAGAGAGTACAATATTTATATACCAAATGTGATTTCAGCGAATGATGATCACATCAATGATTTTCTGGAAGTGTTTGCTAACGCGGCATTAGAAAGTCTAGACCTGGTGCAAGTTTATGATCGCTGGGGCGGAAGGCTTTATTCTCGTGAAAAAATTTCACGTAGCGATTTTAATCAACTTTGGGATGGAAGAGTTAATAATGAATATGTAAATCCAGGAGTGTTTACATACCTTATTATCGGAAGATTTATTGATGGGACAACCAAAGAATTCAGTGGAGATCTTACAGTGCTTCGTTAATATAATTGATCAAGAAAAAAATATTCCTAATAGAATAATTATAATTTAATAAAGTCTAATTTATTTTAAAATTACTATTCATTACCTTTAATAATCTGGTTTAACCAAATGTGTATTCAATCTTACCATACATTAGTTTTATCCATAGTTACTACATTAATAGTAATAGCTTGCGAACCTGAAGTGAATAAAATTCAGGAGCAAGAGGCTGTACAATTGGTGAATAAAGAATTATTAAAAAATATAAACCTTACCTATACTGATTCTGGTAAAATCATATTAAAAATAACAGCTCCGGAATTACTTCGTTTTTATAAAAGCAATCAATCACACGATGAATTTAGACAAGGAATGCTGGCAACATTTTATAGTGATGGAATAATAAGCAATACACTTACTTCTCGTTATGCGATACGCATTATTGAAGAAGGAAAAACTTATCTTTCTGATCAGGTTGTTCTTTCAAACACTAAAGGAGAAAAATTAGAAACTTCTGAATTAATTTGGGATGAACGTAAAGGAATGGTGCATACCGATAAATTCGTTCAATTATCTCGGGAAGATGAAATTGTCAGAGGATATGGATTTGAATCGGATCAAAACTTCCTAAAAGGTACAATTCAATCTATTGAAGCAAGTTTTCCAGTTAGTAAAATAATGAATGAAGAATTAAAGGATGAATAAACTTGTCATCCTTTACTCGGATTGGTTTAAGGTTTCATTCCAATCATTACCTGACTCAATTCTTTAAAATTATTCTGACTCATCGGAACCAATGGTAATCTTAAGTTATTCTCACACAATCCAATAATACTGCAGGCAGCTTTTATTCCGGCAGGATTTCCATCGATGTAGAGCCATTTGTGAAGAGGAAAAAGTTTATTATTTATTATTCGGGCAACCTTATAATCATTTCTCAAGCCACTTCGAATCATATCAGAAAACTCTTTTGGATAAGCATTGGCAATTACAGAAATAACTCCATCTCCACCAATTCCTAACAATGCTAAGGCCAAAGGGTCATCACCTGACAAAACGAGAAAATGCTCCGGGCGATCTCGAATAATTTCCGTTGCCTGAGCAAGGTCTCCAGAAGCTTCTTTAATTCCTGCAAATTTATTTGAAGCTTTAGCCAGTCTAAGAGTTGTTGATGCTGTAATGTTTGAAGCCGTTCTACCAGGAACATTATAGATTATTATTGGCCGGGGAGTAACATCAGCGAGAGCCATATAATGTTGAAAAATACCTTCTTGAGATGGTTTGTTGTAAGCAGGGCTACTGGAAAGAATTCCATCAATTCCCGCAGTATTAAGCGATTTTAATTCTTGAACCAATTCAGCCGTATTATTGCCACCCACACCTACTATAACCTGGGCACGAGATCTGGTACGTTCGACTGTAAATCTTACAACGGAATTTTTTTCATCTGCAGTGAGCGTTACTGATTCACCTGTTGTACCCATTGAGATCAAGCATTCAACGCCTCCAAGAATACAATTTTCAATTAGTTTTTCTAATGAATTGTAATCAATGTCTCCATTGGATTTAAATGGGGTAATTAACGCAACCCCTGTCCCTTTAAAATTACTGTAATCAGGCATTAAGTTGATTTTGATTTGGTTCTTGATTCATTTTATATTTTCCCATCTGGCTATATTTATCAATTCTTAGCTCAATTCTTTTTTCGGGATCCAATTTTATTAACTCTGCAAGATTCGATTGTATATGATTTTTTAAAATTTTAGCCATTTCCTCGGGATTCGAGTGAGCCCCACCTATTGGTTCGTTGACAATTCCATCGATAAGTTTAAAAGAATACATATGATCAGCTGTGAGTTTTAAAGCTTCTGCTGCTTTTTCTTTGAATTCCCAACTTCTCCACAGTATTGAAGAACAAGATTCTGGAGAAATGACTGAATACCAAGTATTTTCAAGCATAAAAACCCTGTCCCCCACTCCAATACCTAAAGCCCCACCAGATGCACCTTCGCCAATGATATAGCATAGAATAGGTACCCTAAGTTGTGCCATTTCAAATAAATTTTTAGCTATTGCTTCTGCTTGACCTCTTTCTTCGGCTTCAATACCTGGATAAGCTCCCGGAGTATCTATCATTGTAATGACAGGAAGATTAAATTTTTCAGCAAGCTTCATAAGTCTTAAGGCCTTACGATATCCATCTGGATTGGCCATTCCAAAATTTCGATAAGAACGTTGTTTGGTAGTATTGCCTTTTTGGTGACCAATTATAACACAATTTAGTCCATCAATATCTGCCAATCCTCCTACGATTGCTTTATCGTCCTTAACAAAGCGATCTCCATGCAATTCGATAAAATTTTGACATATTTCCTGGATATAATATAGTGTATAAGGCCTTTCAGGATGCCTTGAAAGTTGAACTCGTTGCCATCCAGTAAGGTTTGAGTATATTTCAGAGCGTTTGGTCAATATTCTGGATTCAAGCTCATTTATCTGTTCAGTCATATCAATAGAGCCTTCTTCTGCGATCTTTTTAATTTGTTCCAACTGGTTGTACATGATTTCCAGTGGCTTCTCAAATTCCATAAATATCATAGGATCAAGTATTTATATTAAAAAAATGCCAATTGATTTGAATAATTCGGTCTCAAGTTAGCTTAATCGTTTGGATATAAGGTAATGCTTAAGGATTAATTATTTTTACAAGAAAAGTGCCATAATTAATAGATAAAATGATAGTTTTGCGCTTCTTTTAATAAACCTTTTATCCGATTTATTTAAATAGGCGAAGGGTTCCCGTCAAAAATGATGTGGAAATAAGAATTAAAGTTAAAGTTAAAAACTGAATAAAATACCAGGACCGGTAGTTCAGTTGGTTAGAATACGTGCCTGTCACGCACGGGGTCGCGGGTTCGAGTCCCGTCCGGTCCGCAAAAGCGCTTCAAATTTGAAGCGCTTTTTTTT
>CAZHNF010000008.1:0-122968 GCA_964533625.1 uncultured Saprospiraceae bacterium
AGGTTTTTCAGAGAAAGAGAAAATTAGAAACTATCCTGGAAGAAAAATTTCCAAGTTACTATTCTAAATATGCTTTGGTTACTTTTCGACCTGACATCAGTTATCATCATGCGATGGTAAAGGGAAGAAAGCAGGATGAATTTCTTTTAAAAATCTGTGAAAAACGATTATCATTCACCGATCATGAGCTAACTGAACTTTATCATTCGCTTCAGAATATATAATTTTTTCTATTTTAACAAACATAATTTCTCAACTCTTTTTCCAGATAGGGTAATAATTTCCATCAAATATATCCCTGAATTCAACTCCTCTAAGTTAATTGTTGATTCTCTATAATTAGTTCGAATATTTTTAATAAATTGTCCTTGTAGATTTAAAATATTTAGTTCCTTGATTATATCTGAGTTTGTGAATTGGACAATATTCTTAGTTGGATTAGGGAAGAAAATAATAACTTTCTTCGAAAAGTCATTATTTGATACATATTTACTATTTGATATTTGAATGGTATCTGATGAAATTGGAATTACTTGTCCATTGTTTTTATATAATTTGCCATTGCAAATTCTTATGACCGAAAAAGGGAGATTCAACTTTCTCTTCATTGAATCTTCACTTAATCCAACGCTCCAACTAATGAGACTATTCTTTCTCTTGTCAACCTGACTACTATTAAAGAATACAACTTTTTCTCTTTTGTGCTGTAATGTTGAGACACCCTCTACATAAGACCAATACGTTACTAATGTATCCATCCATATTCTGTTTACAAAAATTGATGTATTAGAATACACACCAGACTCTATATCAATTTCAAATGAAATTCCTTGAAAATCTTCTTCAATTGTATTCAGATTAAGATCAAACCTTAAACTTGGATTTGTAGGAAATTCCTTAACTTTGGTAAAGTAAAAATAACTTGCTTTTGCTTCCTCACAAATCTTATTATTTAGAGGATAACTACCATGCTTAAATGAATAATATTTAGTAACTATATCTAAGTCATTGAAATCAACTAAACCATCACCATTGGAGTCAGCAAATTTTGCATTTTGTCCATTGGCAAGGCTTAAATTCCAGGGCTCTGAAAATTGTGGATTCCAAATGATTGGAAAGTTTCTCTTGGTTCCATTGGTATTATATCCATAAAATATGTTTACGGCATCCAGATAATTGACTTCACCATCATTATTGGTGTCGCCAGGCCAAACACAATCATTTACACACTCTTCTGAATTACAACTATTCAAGAATTTTTGTGCATATTGATTTTGAATCATACCTATTTCATTAATTGCTAAGTTTACTTTTTCAACATAATTTAATTTTTCATCTTTAGTTAAAAGGAATGCATAATCGAATCTAATCATTGAATCTTGTTCTAATTCATTATATCTGTGTGCACTTAAAACTGGAACATCAAATGGTTCATAATTAAATTCTTTCATTGACCAACTACCCGGTATATTTGGGTTTTCACTAAATTCAAATGTAGTAGATTGTCCCGTTCTTTCATTCTTTAAAAAATTATTACCACTAAAAAATAAATCTAAATTACATGGAATGTCGGCTGGTCTATTGTTAAAAAGTCCAAATGCGGCATCCAGTGATTGATTCAGATAAATTAAAGAGAGTACTGGCGGATCAGTGTAGGTAGGAGAATATGAAAAATTGCAATTACCGGTTGAATCAGAACCATCATGTTCATCTGCGTTATAGAAAAATACCGCATTTTTCTCTGGAGCTGTGCCGAAATAGTCATCAACATAACAGCCTATTTCACCATCCGATAGTAAAAAAATATTCAAGTTATTGACTTTAAAAGTGCTTCTGTTGATAAGTTCCATTGAACAAAATATTGTTCTTTTTATTGGATTTTCTTCGTCACAGTTCAACTGCCAGAATGTTGATCTTAGCTCAAACATGAAAGGTGCATTAATATAATTTTCGATTCTCCATGCTATTGAGCTTGGCGTAATTGACTCATGAATAGTTTTTATGTGAGGATAGTCACCGTCATCTGGATTATACATTCCATCTTTATTGACATCTATAAAAGGAGCATAATCATATTTTAAATCAATTTGAAATCCATTATACTTTATAAAATATGGATTACCTCGTCCAGGCCAGGAATAAATAGAATTAATTTTTGTGTCTATTTTATTATTGTCTCTAAAATCCTTTTTATGTGAAATAATATCACTGGAGCTTACTTCCCATATTTTTCTATAATTCAGTTTGTCCTCTTTTGTTGGATTATAATTTATGTTGTAGATCGGACCAGGGTTTGGAGTGCCCGGTGAGCAAAAACTAATTCCTGTACTTTTATAAATGCATGAAAATCCAAAAGAAGAGAAATGTAATACTGCAGGTGCTTTATTTCCAAAAGATGATTCTGATAGACCTTGCCTACCATTCAGTACTTGATAAAAATCCTTTGTACTTGAATTAAGTACTGCAAAAAGTTCATTCCCATTTATTTGTTTATGAATAGGAGTATTTTCTTGTGCATTAAGATTACTTAGGATAGCAATTAATAGTAATATTCGTTTCATTGGATTAAGATTTAAATTACTTTATTTCTGGCGAAGGATACCAGTTAAGTAATATGCTAATTCTTAATCAAGAACGTTGGGAGTTAAAATATGTAAGAATTACACTAAAAATAAATATATATTTATTACATAATTAATTGATATTCAGTATCTTTTAGAGCAAAAGTATATGATTTTGTTTGAATTACATTTGTAATTTTTTAACGATATCTGCAGGTACAGCTGCTTTATTTACCATGATGGACATTGTTTTATGTCGTAAATAAGCCTTACTGACATAAATATAACCTCCGGTTTTTTTGTTAACGTCTGTGCCCCATGAATTTTTCACCACGTAATAATCTGTTCCATTTTGATCTTTCATCATACCAATAATGTGCATTCCGTGGTCATCGGTAGTGGTTAGATTATCAAATCCTACTTGTCTTTCTTCTTGGGTTACGTATTTTTCTGGAGAAGGTCTCTTCCATAAGCTATCGCGATCTGCTTCATCCATTTCATCCCAGGCTTGAATTGGATTAATAGCGATACCATTTTTAGCTGAAAATGTCTTTTCACTTACATCAGATGCCCATAATACCGTATATCCATTTTTAATGGCGTTATCAACGGTTGAAATCAAATCATCTATAGGAACATTCATAAATTGACCTTGTGACCAATTATCGGCAACTTCAAGGATAAAGGGTTTGTAAAATGGGTGATGATTAAATGATGTAAAGGCGATGTAATTCGAAGAAGAAATTCCAAGATCTTGCGCGAAGGATTTAGGAGTATAATTTTTTCCGTTGTATTTGAATTCGGTAGGAGGTGTTCCTAGATATCCATCTAAAGCACCACTAAATACTTTTCTCCAATTTGGACTTAACTTCCCGTCCGGAACTTTAATCATGGCGTCACAAATTGCTTTTAGAACAGATTCCATCTCTCCATGTACAGGTTTGTCCTGACCAGCCGGATATCCTGAATATATAGATTGAGGCACAATACCAAATTGATCGATTAAATTGATTACGTCGTGATTTTCAGCTCCCTGTCCAAATCCCGAAGATCCCTGCCGATGAATATAGATATCTGCTTTCTGAAGATAGCCTGCTCTTGCTATATACATTTCACTCAAATCGTATTCTCCTTTACCCATTTTCATTAATTCAGATTCAAGAAATGAATGAGTCGAAAAAATCCAACAGGTCCCGCTTTTATGTTGATTTTTAACGGGGGTTTTAGCATTAATTTTTACGGGTGTGAAATGGTAATTATTTATGTCCGAACAAAGTTCCTGAGCCCTTCCAACCAGGCTACAAAGCATAAAAACAATAATTAGTTTTTTCATTTTTTAATTGATTATGGCCGCAAATGTATTCTATTTTCTTTAATTACGAAGACTTTCGTCGATTTTATTTTTTAGTAGAAAATAAGAAAGCAGCCCTATTCTCAGCTGCTTTCTTAGAAGGGTTTGGCTTTGACTTTTTAGAAGATATAACGAAGACCAACTCTACCCTGCCATCTGCTGGAGAAGCTGGATATGTCTTGAGATTCTTTACCAGATTCAGGACCACCTCGGTAAGTAAATGTTGGTTTGGTTAATTTATTGGCGTTATTTGGATCAGCTACAAGTTTTTCAAATGTGTACAAGTAATAATAATTGAATTCTCCCGGAATCGTATATCGCTCACCCCAGCTAGGGTTAATGAGGTTAGCAAGATTGAACACATCAAAAGATAATTGAAAACGATGAATTCTACCATTTATCTTAAACCCAAGGTCCTGTCTGATGGCTAGATCGATATAATTGGCAAAAATTCCAAAGTTGCTATTTTTATCTACATACTCTCCTCGATGCTCACTTAGATACGGATCAGAATCAATAAATTTATTTAAGTTATCCCACTGTGATTGTGCCGTAATAGTATTGCCAGAAGCATCTTTGTAATCCACCAAGTTAATATCTGTTTGATCTTTTGGAATATAAATTAAACTTCTGTTTCTTCCAGTACTTCCAGTCTCCAGATTAGGATTTTGCGCTCCTGTCCCACCACCAATTACATAAGAAAACGCCTGATTGTTGCGCCCGTCATAGAACAATGATATGGTGGTTGTATACAAAGATTTGTTTTGCCAATTTTTTACATAGGATAGATTGGCAATTACACGATTGCCAATGGCATAATCTGATCTTCCGTATGAAGGATGATTTCTGCCATTTACATTTAACTGTCCCCGCCATTGGCTGGAATTTTGAGAAGATGTTCCATCCATCAAAGAGAAAGCATCTCCAAAAGTATATGAAACACTTGTTTGCAAACCACAATTAAAGTTTTTAGAAAGTGAAGCAGTTATAGAGTAAGCATTTCCTTCAGAAGTATTAGAAGCCAAATAAATTGCACTGTAATTGCTAACAATTGATTTGTTGTTGTATTGTATTCTGGTATCGCCACTACCCGTCCATGTGCCTAAAGCGTTAGAAGTGGTATCCGAATTGATATTTGTATATACAATGTTGTTCAGTGTTTTAGTAAAAACTCCTTCTATGCTAAATAAAGTACTAAAAGGTAATTTTGCTTCAAAGGCCAAGTTTGCGCGTAATACTTGCGGATACTTGAAATCTTTTACAAACAAGTCTACTGAACCACTAGGTATTTTAAAGTTAGGATTGGTATATTGTTCATTGACATTATCAATAAACTTAACCCCACCGGCAATATCTCTTTGAGTCACTGTGCCTATGGTCAAACCATTATTATTGAACATAGCGCCTGGCCAAACAAATGGAATCCTACTAGTAAATACACCAACTCCACCGCGTAACATATGTTTGTTATCTTTAGTTAACTTATAGGTAAACCCTATTCGAGGAGAAAACATCAATTGTCCATCAGGTGCTGAGCCAACTTTTACATCATTGGCTAAAGGGTAATAACCAGCTAGTTTCTGAATGGCAGTATTAGCCAAAAGGGTGTCTTTTTGCGGATCAGAGGTAAACATCGGAAGATCTAATCTTATCCCTGCGGTCAAGGATAATTTATTATTAACTTCAATCTCATCTTGCACATACAATCCCAATTGCATAGCTTTAAACGCAGCAGCGGCCTTGGAATCATCTCCAGAAATATTATCTACCAGAGAATATGATCTATTATAAGCAGAAGCATTAAGATTATTCATAAATCCAGCCAGTGAGTCATATCTGTATGATCCGTAATTCTGCGCAATAAAAACATTTCTAAGATCATAGAATTCGTTATGAGTCCCTATGGTCCAGGTATGTTTTCCTCTGTATATTTTAAAATTATCAGTTAATGTAAATATTTTTTGATCTAGTAAATTAGCTCCCGAAAATTCTTCTGTTCCGAAAAAAATGGTACCTGCTCCATCGGCAATTCTTACAAATGGAAATGCACTTCCTATCGGATCACGGTCATCCAATACCTTGGTGAATCCGAGGATAAGGTTGTTGCTATATTTTAATCCCAACCTCGTATTCAATTCTACCGCACTACTGTTGGTTGTACTCGGAAAGAATAAACCGTTATTGGAAAAATTAATTGTTCTTGTAGCTCCAACATTACGATCATATTGCTCTGCTTTAGTATAACTATGCCTTAGGGTAAGTCTATTATTTTTATTAATATTCCAATCAATTTTTCCAAAGAGTTTCAAACCATTTAGTTCGTCGGTGGCATTTCCAAATGATCCTGGATCATATTTATAATCATTGATTAACTTATTTCTTAGAGCTTCCAGGTCCGCCAATTTACTGTTTCCGGTATACGTTTGAAGGTCAAATAAAATGGGTGTTTCATCCTTTTGAATTTCCACATTAGCAAAGTAGAAAATTTTATCTTTTTTAATTGGTCCACCTAAGGATGCTCCGTAAGTCGATTTAGTAAAGTCAGCCACTTTTGTCCGGTCCGCTATTTTATATCTATCGGCATAAGTTTTATTGGTTTTTCCAACAAGATCCTGATTTTGTAAAAAATAGTAAGCCGTACCTTCTATACGGTTTGTACCTGATTTGGTAACAGCGCTAATTCCAGCGCCGGCAAAACCACCAAAAGAAACGTCATAAGGTGACAAAACTACCTGAACCTGATCAATAATATCAATAGAGAATGGACTAATTCCCGTCTGACCTCCATTAGAGCCATTAGCTGCAAGACCAAATACATCGTTATTCACTGCACCATCAATATAAATGGCATTAAATCGGTTGTTTACACCACCAAAAGAACTTCCTTCTCCAATTGTTGTGCCTTGAGGAGTAAGACGTGTAAAATCTTTCAGATCTCTATTAAGTGTTGGCATGTTTGAAATATTGGTATTTGAGATTTGAGTGCCCGTACCAGATATTTCGCCAACATTTCCCGATCTTCCAATAATTTCTACCGACTCTAACGCCGTGCTTTGTTCTACCAATGTTCCATTTAATTTCTTGTTTTCTCCAAGAATAATGTCTACGTTTTCTATTTCCTGATTCGTATGACCAATCATTGAGAAAATAACTTTATAAAGTGAGCCAACCCTCATATTAGCAATGGTATAATTTCCTTCAACATCTGTAAAAGTGGAATAGGTGGTTCCTGAAGGAGTGTGAATTGCAACTATGGTTGCACCATCAATTACCTGATTGTTCTGATCAGTTACTTTTCCGGATAACTTACCTGTTGTCACACCCTGAGCTGATAAAAGAATCTGGAAACCAGCGATCAGAATAAAGCCAGCAGTTGTTATTAGTTTCAACATGAGTACTCTAATTCTTTCCATAAGTTGGTTTGTTTATTTTGAAATTTATGATAGACAAAGATACCCTTAAGACTACTTATTTATATTTAATATATATGAATTTATTATGTATCTAATATTTTTAGAAATGACTTGTATCTGTTATCTCTCATTCTGGAATTAAATTTTTAGAATAAAATTTGCTTGACGTTTTTAGAATAGTAAGTCTATTATGACTTTGCTTATTATTGATTGCAAGAAGCCCGTATTAATTATAAATTTAGATTATAAATTTACTTAATCTATAAGTTTTTGACTATTCGAATATTCAAGCCGACTATCGATTGGGTCAGAATCTGCAAAAAATTAATTCAGTTATTAAACAGCAATAATTTTAACAAATCGTTTTATTATTACCTCCGTTATTGCAGTTACTTAAAATATTAATTATCATATAAAAACCTTAATAATCTGTAATTTTTTTAAATTGCAAAATATAATTTTTTAATTTTATAAATAAAACGAATAATATTTAAATCATGAGCAATCAAAGCACAAGTTCAGGTAAATTTAGTAACATCTTTGCAGGATCCATTGTAGTTATAGCATTGGTTATAGGTCTTCTTGCCTATAAATATATTCTTGGAGACTCAAGCCATTTCGAAGGGGGTGATAATACCAAACATCCTATTTCAGGAGACTATCTTGGAATGATGTATAAAGGAGGTCCTCTGGTTCCGATTTTGATGGCTGCATTTATTATTGTTATTGCAACGATCATTGAACGCTTCATTACCCTTAGCGTAGCCAGTGGTAAAGGGGCTATTCCTAGTTTTGTTAAAAAGATCAATGGTCTATTGAATAGCAGTCAAGTAGATGCTGCAATCAGCGAATGCGACAAACAAAAAGGATCAGTAGCTAATGTAATTCGAGAAGGTCTTAATAAATATAAGGAAATGTCTTCGAAGTCCGGAATGGATAAGGAACAGAAAGTAATAGCCATTCAAAAAGAAATTGAGGAAGCTACCAGTCTTGAATTACCTATGTTAGAAAAGAATCTTGTAATTCTTGCTACCATTTCTTCTGTAGCCACCTTGTTAGGTCTTTTGGGTACAGTATTTGGAATGATCAGAGCCTTTTCAGCTATTGCTACTGCCGGAGCTCCAGATGCTGTCGCTCTTTCAACTGGTATTTCTGAAGCTTTGATAAATACTGCCCTAGGTATTTCTACTTCTGCTATTGCCATCATCGCTTATAATTACTTTACCACAAAGATTGATGGATTGACTTACGGAATTGATGAAGCTGGATTTAGCATTGCGCAAAACTTTGCTGCCAAACATTAATCTTAACGCAGAAGCATAAATTTAAAATAAAATGCCAAAGGTTAAAATACCACGCAAGAGTACCGCCATCGACATGACTGCCATGTGTGATGTCGCCTTCTTATTGCTTACTTTCTTTATCCTGACTACCAAATTTAGGGCTGCTGAAGTTGTTCAGATAGACATTCCTTCGTCAACAGCTCAAATTCCAATTCCGGACAATGATATTATGATGTTTAATATTGCTCCGGATGGCAGGATGTTCTTTGGTGTTGATAAGCAAAATGTTCGTGAAAATCTTTTGAACAAATTAGCCGAACGATATCAATTAAATCTAAATCAAAAACAGCGCGACGCGTTTAGAACCTTGGAGCTTTGGGGTATGGATTTTAATGAACTTCCAGCCTTTTTAGCCAAAGATCCAAATGAGCGTGCAGCGTATCAACAACCAGGATTGAAAATTGATACGGTAGGTGGCTCTCAATTGGAAACATTAATCCTATTTGCAAGAAGAGCAGATATGGACGAACATAACGATACCAAACTTCGTGTTGCCATAAAATGCGACAAGACTACTGAATACAAAGCTTTTGACAAGCTTATTGAAGCTTTGCAAAATCTGAAAGTGAACAAGTTTAATCTCATTACCTCAGCCCGTGCGGCCAAGGAATAAAATAATCTTTGAAAAAAATATAAGAAATGGCTGAAATGAACGTCCCCGCCGGTGGTGGGAAAAAAGGTCATAAGAAGGTTCGATCGAAAAAGATGTCCACTCGGGTGGATCTAACGGCCATGGTGGATTTAGGGTTTTTGCTCATTACATTTTTTATGTTGGCAACTACTTTTAACAAACCTAAAACCATGGAAGTTAATAAGCCAGCAAAGGAAGACGACAAAAAAATTGAAGAACCACCAATTAAAATGTCGAAGACACTTTCATTAATGCTGACTTCTAGAGACAATGTAGTATTTTATGTTTCACCTGATGATATCGATGCAAATACAGAATTATCCATTGATAGTGTGGATTACAGTTCATCGGGTTTGAGAAAAGTTATTCAACGAAGACAAAAAGAAGTCCAGCAACAATGGGGCAATCAGGATGATTTATTTATTATGATTAAACCACTTCCTAAGTCGAAATACAAAAATATTGTGGATGTTCTGGATGAGATGAATATTAATAGTGTTAAGCGTTATGCCATCTTACAGCCGAATGATCCTATCGATTCATTAATTGCTTTAAGAATCGGTGAATCAAGAAAATAATGAAAGTATTAAATTAATTTTCGAAGAAATTCGTTAACAAAGTATGGAAAACAACCAAATTTTAAAATATGTCATGGATGACCTGGTTTTCCAGGATCGAAATAAATCATATGGTGCTTATCTTCTTAGGCGACTTTATGATAAGCATATGGTTCGCGCCATTATTATAGGAAGTATTTTTTTCCTCCTGCTTATCGGTATGCCTATGATAATGAAAGCCGTTAAAGGATTAATTCCTCAAAAAGACGAACTTCTTTTGAAAGAAGTCACGTTGACTGAACCCCCGCCAATTGATCCCAATAAACCACCTCCGCCTCCACCTCCAAAAGTAGAACCTCCTCCGATCAAGGATCAAATCAAATTTGTTCCTCCGAAAGTAAAGAAAGATGAAGAAGTAAAAGAAGAAGAACCACCTCCACCAACTATTGAAGAAATCAAGGACAAAGAAATAGCGACAGAAACAAAGAAAGGTGAGGAAGGAGGAATTGATGCTTCGTTGCAGGAACCACCTCCACCTGTAGTTGAAGAAAAGAAAGAAGAAGAGGTATTCAAATATGTTGAACAGATGCCTGAATTTCCCGATGGTCAAAAAGCCATGTACGATTATATTCGGGAAAAATTAAAATATCCACCCATTGCCCGAGAGAACGACATACAGGGAACCGTTGTAGTTCAATTTGTGGTCACGAAGGATGGAGATATAACAAAAGTATCCGTAGCCAGAGGAATTGGCGGAGGGTGTGACGAAGAAGCTGTTCGTGTTGTTAGATCGATGCCTAATTGGAAACCTGGTAAACACAACGGAAGAGCGGTACCGGTGAGCTTTACCTTACCGATTAAGTTTAAGTTAGAAGGATAAGTAGAATTTTATCTATACGAATTAAAAAAGTGCATCAAAGATCTTGTTGCACTTTTTTTTGATCAATTAAATTAGTTAATAATTTAAAAGTGTTTCTTCATTATTCTAAATGTAAAAGTTCAAAATAAAATTCTAATATAGTAGTTGATTGATCATTGTAGAATATGTAGCAATTAGTTAGATGGAATTTATCAGAGTAGCTCAAGTCTTTTTAGATTCGAAAAATTACTACAAACAGCAAAATCAACTTCTTTCCGGTCTGATTACTTTTATCCGAGCTTAGTTAACTATAACAATCTATTTTTACATCATGATTATCCGCAAAGCATTTCTGATCATATTAGCATTATGTTATGTAGGCATAGGAATCTTTCTTAGCTTTAATAATATACTGGAAGAAAAGATCTATAATTATTCTCTTGCCTTATTGTTTATAGTTTATGGACTCTATAGAATGTATAGAGCGATAAATAACTGAAAAATTAAATTAGAAGAACCTATTTTTTCTATACAGTTTTTTAATGGACTCCATGCATCCATTTCTTCAATAATGGAGAAATGATTAATAGTACAGCACTGGCTCCTAAAACAATATATACACCCCATTGCATGTAAATATCTGCGAATCCTTGCAATTCTGTAACTCGATCCACCGGCCCGCTTGGCGTCGCGATGAGTTGTCCAAGATACCCGCCAATCTTGTGCGCAAAAGCAATAGACAAAAACCAAGATCCCATTACAAATCCAACCGTCTTTGCTGGTGATAATTTAGTGACAAGGGATAAGCCAACAGGTGATAAGCTCAGCTCACCAGTGGTATGAAACATATACATTAATAACAAAAATAAAATTGGGATTTCTTCACCGGATATAATAGAACCTTTTACACCGAGTACAATTATCCAATAACCCAGTGCCATCTGTAATAAGGCTAAAAAGAATTTAATCGGAGATCGGGGCTCCATATTTCGTTTACTTAACTTTGACCAAATCCAAGTAAATACTGGAGCAAACAAAATAATGAACAAGGCATTTACAGCTTGAAATTGTGAAGCCTCTGCACCATGCTTGTTGACATATCGTTCAGTCAATACATTGAGTGAACCACCTGCCTGTTCAAATAAGACCCAAAACAACATATGAAAAATAAACAGTGCAATAAAAACCAGTAATCGTTGTCCTTCGGCTTTATCTTCAGAAGTAAATGAAGTATACAATAAATATCCTATTACAATAATACCGACAACCATTAATAACCCACTGGTAAATTTTTCTGCATTAATTAATGCACTGAACACTGGAATAAGCAAAACTGATATTAATAAAATAGCCCATTCAATAGGTATTCCAGCTATCTTTTTGGTTTTTAACATTTCAGGATTCGGTGGATTGCCTTTGTCTTCGTATTCCCTCATATTACGATAAAAGACCACTAATCCAAGCAACATTCCAAAACCTGCAGCAGCAAATCCTAACGACCAATGTATTTGCTTGGCTAAATATCCACAAGTAAGTGGGGCTAACAAAGCACCTATATTAATACCCATATAAAATATGGTGAATGCTGAATCCTTACGTTTATCGTTGCGATCGTAAAAGGTTCCTAAAAAACTGGATATATTGGGTTTGAAAAATCCATTACCAATAGCTAATAATCCAAGTCCCAGGAAAAATAAGGTTTGACTATCTCCTGCCGCTGAAGCATTAAAAGATAGAGTAAATTGAGCCGCTGCCATCATCAATCCTCCAGTAATGATTGCCCGTCTGAAGCCCATAATTTTATCCGCTATTAGTCCTCCCAATATAGGAGCAGCATAAAGCAAGGCGTTAAATGCTCCATAAATTCCATATGCTTTGCTATCGGCTTCACCTCTTTCAATCTGCTTGAATAACACATCCGTCATATAAAAAATCAAGAATGCACGCATTCCATAGAAAGAAAATCTCTCCCACAATTCGGCAAAAAACAAAGTAAATAAAGCCTTTGGATGCATCTTCCGCTGGGAAAGAATGACAATAGGCACCCAGACAATTACGAAAGCCCATCCTATAATTAAAAGCAGTAATCCAGTATTCATAAATTTTGTTTGATAAGGGTAAACATACAATAATAAACTGATTAGCTCTGAATTTTTTTAAACATAAAGGGCAAACAAAAAGCCCTGCAAAATTTCTAATGCAGGGCCTTAAATTTTTAATTTTATTCTTTCCGTTAATAGAAGGTATATCGGTTATCTTTAATCTTATAACTCCTTTTTAAGCTTAGCATAAGATTATTACCTGCTGTATTCATAGCTGGATGTTTGTAAAATCTTTTAAACGTCTCCAAATTAGAGGCTACTCCAGGATCTTGTTTGCTGGTAAGTTGAACTATATATGCACCGCTTTCACCTCTATACGGTCCACCGATCTGACCAGGAGTCAATTTTGAAGCATAGGTAACAATATCTGGTTCAAAACCATATTGTGGAACTTGTTGTCCATTAGTAGTAGTTTCAATAGCGGTATCAACCTTAGATTTGAATTCACCATATTCGGCTTTAAGTTCACTAACAGGTCCTAAAGCTGCTTTAATAAATTCAAATTTTTTATCCTTCTTTACTTCTTCTTCAACACGTTCTCGTACGGCAGCAGGTTTGGCCAAACCTTTTGGATTGATTGCCGCTAATCCCATGATTACGTATTTGTTGATAAACTTTTTTACCGGATCCTGAACGGAATAAACTTCAGGAGATACCATTCCTGCTTTAGATTTTGGATCAAATGCCCAACGAATCATTTCTCTTGAAGTATTGGTACCTTCTTCTCCTAATTTCTTAATCTTATAGTCATTTAGCTTTAAGTCACCAGCATAATCTACTACATAAGTCTTACCATCTGAAATGACTTTTTTAAGATTCTCCAATTTTGGATTTTCTTCAATCATTCGCTGAGCCTCTTCGGCTTTTGAATTCAGTATTTCATCACCAGGCATTATCGTCTCCGATATCGTTCCGATCTGCATGGTGGTTTCATTTGTAATATATTTTTCGTCGGTTATTTCGATAAGATGTAATCCAAACTGGGTTAATACGATGGATAATTTATTCTTTTCACCTGTAAAAAACAGTTTATTATTGAATTCTTTAACCATCATTCCTTGTGCCGCATATCCTAAATCTCCTCCTTTAATTCCAGAGCCTGGATCCTGGCTAAATTGCATAGCTAATGAATCAAATCTTCCTTTCTTAGATTCAATAACTGTTTTAAGACTATCCAGAAGTTTGCTCGCTTCAACATATTCCTGTCTGGTTTTTACCCGACGAAGGATGTGCCTTGATTTAACCGAATCAGCAAGAATTTTTCTTCCTAAGATTTTAGTAATACAATATTCACCTTTATCAATATAAGGGCCAATTACATCGCCCGGTTTAAAGAAGATTAATGAATCTCTTATGGCTTCAGGCATATCCTTATATTTATAATAAGTTTCGTCCCACTTACCAAGATTAGTAACTATATATTGTGAATCTTTAACAGAGTTCTTAAATCCGTCGATTTTGGATTCCACTATTTTTCTGATATTCATTGAATCATCAGAAGTTGCTTTAACATCAATAATGCAATACTCTATATCTCTTGTTTCTTCTGTATTCATAAAAAGCGAAGGTTTCTTTTTTATGAATGCTTCTATATCAGCATCAGTAATGGCACCGATTTCCTGATCTTCAACAAGATTATATCCTATTCGGGTAAATAGAAAATTGATTTTTTCATTGCTTTCCTGGAAGTGGCGTTCCACCATAAAATTAGGTAAAAACAATGCACCTTTAACCAAAGCAGTAAGTTTGGAATTAAGCCTATCTCTGATAATTTCTTTTCTTTGAATATTCCAAAAATCTACAGCTTCCTTGGGCATGGTATTGTTTTCCAAACCTGTCTGAAATTGGTTAAGCTGTTCACGAGCAATCTGGCCCGTATTTGGATCTCTGAAGTTCCTTTGTACAATAGGTGATAGATCATTCCCGAATTCTAATTCTTTTAATTCAGCTTCACTTACTTCTAATCCATTTTGGCCGCATTCTTTTTCTAATATGGCCTTATCAATTAATTGATTCCAGACATACTCTTTACGCCCGAAGTAATCAACATCGGTAGCATTGCGGTATAATGTATTTTCTGTGATTTGAAATTCTTTCCAGCTGATGGTCTGACCGGCAACTGAAGCAATGTTTTCTCTATCGTTAAAGAACCAGGATGATTTGCCGGAAGTCATATCCATAACTATAAATCCGGCCAGGGCCAGTGCCATTAATATCGTAACGACCCAAAGACGCTTTCTTATACTCGTAATTAATCCCATTTTTGAACTATCTTAGTTTGTTGAAAATCAATAATTTAAATCAAATTATTTCCAATTAAGGACATTTTTTGAAAAAGTCGTGCAAAGGTAAGTCAAGCACTTGTTTTATTCAAATGAGAAGCTACATATTTTGGCTAATTTTATGAGCTAAGTTATTGGTTTTCTGTGCTTAGTCATTTTTGCTCTGGGCAAAATGGTCAATAACTTTTGTGGCTATAGTTTTGTTGACAATCGATTCAATTTCTTCCCGAGATGCCTCCCGAATACGCTTTACTGATCCGAAATGCGATAAAAGTTTCTGTATACTAACTTCACCAACTCCTTTAATATCCATTAATTCAGTGTGGATCATCGAGGCAGATCTTTTGTCCCGATGAAAGTTAATACCAAACCGATGAGCCTCGTTTCTTAAATGTTGAATCAGTTTTAAAGACTCAGATTTTTTATTGATATGCAGTGGAACAGGATCATCCGGCCAATAAATCTCTTCCAGTTTTTTGGCAATTCCTATAACCGTTACCGTATTTCTTAAACCCAAACTATCGATGGATTTCATGGCTGAAGATAACTGTCCTTTACCGCCGTCTATAATGATCAACTGTGGAAGAGATGACTTTTCTTCCAGCATTCTCTTATACCTTCTATACACAACCTCTTCCATTGAAGCAAAATCATTTGGTCCTTCTACTGTTTTTATATTAAAATGCCGGTAATCTGTTTTTGAAGGTTTGGCGTTTTTAAATACTACACAAGAAGCCACAGGATTGGTACCCTGTATATTAGAATTGTCAAAACACTCAATATGCAGAGGCATATCAGGCATCTGAAGATCTTCCTTTAGAGTACTTAAAATCCTTTCTGCCGGAGTAATTCTTTTGGTTTTATTCATTTGTTCCCGAAGCTTCTGCATCTTGAAGTATTGTGCATTCTTTTCCGAGAGCTCAAGCAATTTTTTCTTGTCTCCTATTTTGGGAACTGTAATTTGAATTCCTTTTTCAATAAGAATGTCATCCATCGGAACTATGATTTCGTCGGCAATACTGTTGAATTGATTTCGAATGCGCTCGATAGCAAGAGACAAAATGACTTTTGAGTCTTCTTCTAGATTTTTTTGGGCTTCAATTGTAATCGTTTGGTTGATGGTTCCCTGGATAACTTTAATGTAATTGATGTAACAATTATCCTCATCTTCTACCATTCCAAAAACATCGAGATCCAGGATTGATGTACTAACTACTGTTGATTTGCTTTGGTAATCTTCAAATGCCGATAGCTTAACTTTCCATTCGTGTGCTTTTTCAAAATTAAGTTGTTCGGAATATTTATTCATTTCCTGAAGAATAAAGTCTTTTACCTGCTTGAAATGACCTTTAAGTATATTTTTAATTTGTTGAATGCGCTCTTTGTATTCTTCCGCTGTTTCATGCCGTGCACAAGGACCATTGCAATTTTTGATGTGATATTCAAGACAAACCTTGTATTTATTTTTTGCTAAGGCCGCTGGACTTAAATTGAGCGTACAAGTCCTGAGTGGAAATAGAGATTTAACCAATTCGAGAATAGTCTGAACTCTTAATTTGGAAGTGTATGGGCCAAAGTAGGTCGATCCATTTTTAAATACCTTTCGCGTAAAAAAGACTCTTGGAAAATCTTCATTCGCTATACAGATGTAGCTATATGATTTTCCATCTTTGAGCATGACATTGTATCTAGGCTGATTTACTTTGATCAGGCTGGCCTCCAACAGCAAAGCATCGTGTTCTGTTTCGACTACCGTGTATTCTATCTTGACTGCTGTTCTCGTTAAAGCTTTTGTTTTTCCTGTTAAATAAGATTTGTCTCCAAAATAGGAATTCAATCTGTTTCTTAGATTCTTAGCTTTTCCAACATAGAGTATAGTGCCTCTTGAACTTAAAAACCTATACACGCCAGGATCTGTGGGAAGAGTAGGTGAAAGCTGTTTGAATTCTTCGTTCGTCAAGGTTTGCTTTATTGAGGTAAAGTTATATGCTTGTTGTAGTTCATAAAAATTTCAAACTAAGCAAAATAATTTTGCTATACTAATCAAAAAAAGGAAAGAATAAATGATGACTGATTTTGCGATTCGAGAATTAATTATTAACGCCTTTTAACTCAGGTATTTTATTTCTTAAGTCCAAACCACCTTCGTAGACCGATTTAAGATTGGCAAAATAAAAGGTCCAGCCTTCCATACAGCCTATACGAATATTGAATTTTGAATTTTCGTCGGTTGGAATGTTTTTCTGAGTTAAGTGTACTACAACATAATCTCCTTTTTGAATAAGCTTTATATCTACTAAACATTCACCTGCGAAACTAAATTGAATAAAATCTACTCCATTCGCTTGTTTTATTATTCCTTTTTCAACTATGTCGTATAAAAACCAACTCCACTCGTAAGTATTATTGGATTCTACGTTTTTATTTTTATCAATTGGTTTATTATTCTTGAAAAAAACACATGACTGCAAAAACCAACGTTCTATTTTTTCTGCTTTAGTCCATGCATCATACATTTCTTTTAAGGAAGATTTTACTGCAATATGGATGCCAAATGAAGTCCAGTCGTGTTGCATATCCAGTGATTTTTTAATATTAGAATCAAGATCAAATTGAGAATAGTTCTTTGCTAACTATCTCATTCTTGGCATCCTTCTTTTTCCACCAGGTCGAAACATCATTCGATGATCCATTTGTCCAGACATTTTGGCTTTACCTTGCTGTTTGAAGACATTGTCAATCATTTCCAATTGTTCTTTAAATAAATCTGTTGTAAGCTTCAATTTCTTCAATTCCCGATAAGTATTATTAGCTTGAGTCCACTGATTCTTTGTGATCTGAACATTAATCAATTGCATTAAGATCATAGCGCGTTCATTATCGGTAGGCAATTTTAATGATTGAGCTTTGTTGAGCCACTCCTCTGCATCTTTATCTCCACGTTGCGCAGCCATTGAACCTTTAAGAATATAATAATAAGCTCTATTCGTGACATACAGCCAATCTGGCTTAAGGACCAAGGCCAGCCTTTTTTCACACGAATTGTAATCCATCGTTTGCATAAATTGAGAAGCAGATTGAATGGTTCCTAAGAAGATATAGCTCAATAACAAGATAATACCCGTTAGTAAAAATGGAAAAGCATACCAAAATCCATAAGCCCACCAAAGTATTATTCCGCCAATGATTCCAATGGCAATAAGAAAAAATTTTAGATAAATATTTATTGTAAACATATATTAATTAGCCTTGAAAAGTAAGCAAAGATAAGTTCCTTTTGAATAGTTATTGTTACAGTTTGCGATAACAAATTGAAAAGAAAACCGTTGATTTGTATTGCTTTTAATTATTTTCGATTTAATATAATGAAACCAGCCTCTTATCCATTTATTATTTTTATAATTTGTTTTCTTTGTCTAAACACTTCAAAAAGTCAAAACCAATTCAACATTATCCCAATTCCTCAGACTTTCAGAACCGCCCCGGGTCAAATTAATATTTCAGAAATAAAGCAGATCATCGTTCCAAAAAATGATCCAGAATTAATCGAAATTGCCAATATTTACAAAACCAGTCTCGGCCTTTCAAATGTGAAAATTGTCCTGGCCAAACATCCATCGATTGAAAAGAAAAAATCTATCGTAATAGCTAAAAGTCAAGAAGAGAAGCGAACAGATTTTTATGCCCTCAGCATTGCGAAGAGCGGAATTTTAATAAATGTTCAGGATGCGCGCGCCGCCTTTTATGCCTTGCAAACCATCCAACAATTGTTAGAATCGGGAAATAAAAATACACTCCCTTTCTATGTCATAGAAGACTATTCCAACTTTACTTATCGCGGTATGCATTTGGATGTTAGCAGACACTTTTTTCCAATATCTTTTATAAAATTATATATTGATTTATTAGCGAGATACAAATTCAATTATTTCCATTGGCATCTTACCGATGACCAGGGTTGGCGAATAGAGATAAAGAAGTTTCCAGATCTCACAGAGATTGGTTCAAAGCGAAGTGAAACGTTAATTGGTGCCTATGGATCTTCTCCTATTCAATATGATGGAAAGGAATACAGCGGTTATTATACTCAAGACGATATACGGGAAGTAGTGCAATATGCAAAGCAGAAATTTGTTGAAATTATTCCTGAAATTGAAATGCCAGGTCATTCTGCTGCGCTTCTGGCTTCTTATCCTCAATTCGGATGTCACGAAGGTCCATATCAAGTGGCTACAACCTGGGGGGTAAGCAACAATGTATTATGTCCAACAGATACAACCATTTGGTTCATGAAAGAAATTCTCAATGAAGTTTGTGATTTGTTTCCTGGAAAATACGTACACATAGGTGGTGATGAAGTTTCAAAAGCAGACTGGATGAAAAGCGCTGAGTGCGCAAAAATTATGCGACGCCAAGGATTAAAAAATTATGAAGAACTTCAAAGTTATTTTATAAAACAAATTGATGCTTACTTAACCAGAAAAGGAAAAACTTTAATTGGTTGGGATGAAATTCTGGAGGGCGGCCTTTCACAAAATGCAGTTGTTATGTCCTGGAGGGGAATGGAAGGTGGAATTGCCGCTGCTAAGCAAAAACATCCTGTCATTTTTACTCCTGGTTCACATTGTTATTTTGATCACTACCAATCACTATCCATGCAGGAACCTTTAGCAATTGGCGGTTATACTTCTTTAGAGAAAGTTTATTCCTTTCAAATCATCCCTAAGGAAATTGCCGATGCAGACAAAAAATATATACTTGGTGCACAAGGAAATGTTTGGACAGAATATATTCCGACAGAGGAACAGGCACTATATATGGCATTTCCACGAGCTATAGCGCTTGCTGAAGTTCTTTGGTCAGGGAAAGAAAACAGAGATTATTCCAATTTTTTGAAAAGACTAACTCAACACATTCAATGGTTTAAGGAAAATGATATCAAATTATCCAATGCATATCTTGATATTGGTTATAAAACTACAACCGATAACAACGGAGTTAATGTAATTTTTAATACCCCACCTCTTGAAGGCAGAATATTATTTGAATCGAATTCTACTGACGAAGGTTTGATTCAGGAATATCTGAAATCCGATACCATACTTTTAAAAGATAATATTGAATTCAAAACCTGGTATCAACTCAGTAACAATACACTTGGAAGATCTTTAAGTCTTGAATTTAAAAACCATAAATTAGCCGGTAAATCAATTCAATTAACCAGAGATCCAGCTTCCAAATACAATAGTGGTGGAAAAAATTGCATACTTAATGGGATTGATGCACCAGGAAATAAATGGTCGGGTCAAGAATGGCTGGGATTCGAAGGGGGGAATGATTTCGAAGGGATTATTCAATTAAATCAGAAGGACACTATTAATGAACTGAGCATTCAACTTTTTCAGGAAGAGAGTTCCTGGATATACCTTCCAAAATCTATTGAAGTCTTTTCTTCAAACGATACCATCAACTTTGAAAAAATATATACGCATTCAATTGGGCTTAAACCAGGCAGAAGTATTGTTGAAAAAATAGTGTTATCAAAACCTGTTGTAAGCAAGTACTTAAAAATCCTGGTAAAGAATTATGGTACTATTGAAGAAGGACGTCCGGGAGCTGGCAAGGGTGCCTGGATATTTATTGGGGAGATAAGGGCCAAGTAAGTTTTGAGCTAGCTCAAAATAGTAACGAAATACTTAAATCATTCAGAACCTAACTATGTGAAGTGCAAATACTTAGAACTTGCCCAATTTTATAGTTAACATCAATTTAACATTCCAATTATAATTTCTCCAATCTTGAACGCCTCAGATGAATAAATTGGGATCAAGAATTTACAAATAAAAATTTGAAAAACCAATATTAATTGTTAAATTTAGATTTTTATTCTGATTTTTATTGTTATTTAATATTTTATTTTGACAATTACAGTAACCAGTTATTCATATTAAAAAATATAGTAATATATTAGTTAATAATTAATGACGGCTTTATATTAAAATAGCAAAATTTACATATCTGCCATTCAAACCCGTTAGTATAATAATTCGAACCTTTTGTCGATAATGGATGTATTATATACGGAAATTGTCAAAAATTTGTGGTGTATTTGAAACATTCATCATTAAATCATATCCTTAGTAAAATAAAATTTGTATTATGAAAAATATATTGCTTATCGGTTTTCTACTCCTCAATCTGTTTGCGAATGCTCAATTGAACCCATCTGTAGCTAATACAGAGGTTTTCAGGGGTGTTTTATACGATCTACAGACCGGCGAGCATCTCGAAGGAGCTTCTGTAAGTATTGAGTGTGACAACAAACTTATATCGACTCTGACTGATGACCAGGGTTATTTTATTCTGGTGGATGCTCCCAAATCATGTCTAAGCATTAAGATTAGCATGTCGGGTTATGAAGATCGGGTTCTCGAAAATATTACCCGGGTGAAAGATGTCGAATATTATATCGGCCTTGATCCAAAGAAAGTTATGCAACCAAAGCAACTGAATTAATCGGATTGCTTATAGAAGATATTTATTCGTGTTTTGATTAAAGAGGAAGAGGGTCCGGAAATTATTTCGGGCCTTTTTTTATAGATTACAATACTTAACACCCATGCTTCTTTCATCCAATATAATCAATTTGCCTGAAAAAATTTAAGGTTCATTGGAGACGAAGTTCTGCTTTGTCTAACCATCAGTGGAATTATCAATATCCAATAGTAATCGCTCCCTGAATTAATTAGTAAGTACAGTAGAATAGTTTATTCCAGTTATTAAAAACTACTATCAAAATAGGCTTTCCATAATAACTAATTGTTTCTGAATCGTCAGGTTGATTAATGATATTAATAATATGGATAATATTATGAGCAGAGCTTGTTGGTAATAAAATTTTATTTGAAGCAAAGCCATATTAATGGTAAAGTCAAGCTCATGATATAGCTAAAGTATATTCCTGAATTATTGATTATGGCGGTTACAGGTAATCTATTTTCGGTTTGACCCTATATATACTAAGAATACTCTGCAACAAAATCATAGGAAAATTACATCCTGGCGAGTTCAAGAATTCATTGAATAGTAAATAAATTATTTTATTGCTATTAATGTTGCTATTTTCGCTTTAAGTAAAACCACATTTATGAAATTGCTACACGTTTTTTTTGCATTCATTATAGCATTAGAAGCCAATCAAGCCCAGTATTGGTATATACCCAATGAAGTGGCACACCGCAATCCTGGTGATCTCAATGCCGATGCGGAAAGACCTTCCGGTGGAGGTTTACCTTCCGGATGGACTACCATTTTAAATCCTAGTGCAACTCCTGTTTGGTCGACAAATAAAACCATTCCCTTTGATTTTAAATTTAATAATCAATTGGTTAGCAGCTTTAAAATTTCTAATTCTGGAGTCTTGACTTTTGATGTCTCAGCTGTTGCGGTACCAAATTTTTCAAGAGTTTCTTTACCAAGTTCCACCATTCCAAATAATTCCATCTGTATCATGGGTTTAGTGGGTACAGCAAGCAATGATTATGTGATTACTAAGACTTTTGGCACCGCCCCTAATCGTCAATTCTGGATTCAATTTAATTCTTATGGTTATGGATCTGTTCCATCCGACAATTCCAATTACACATACTGGAGTATAGTATTGGAGGAGACCAGTAATCGAATTCATATTGTAGATCAAAGAACGGGTGGATATGCAGCAACCAAATTAGTTTCTTTGGGCGTTCAGATAAGCAATACGGAAGCCTTAATGGTAACAGGATCTCCCGATTTACTTTCCAAAGCCGGGACCTCTGATGGCGCATTAGATAATGTTTATTATACTTTCGTTCAAGGAAAACAAGGTAAATATGATGTGACGGTAACTGACATCATTACATCGGCCTATCAAGTGGCTGGTGATGTAGTGATTACAGCCATTTTTAGAAATCTTGGCACCTCTTCCATTAATTCAATTCGATTGAATTACAATGGTAATGGTATAAGTTCTTCAGGTGATTTGAAATCCGGTCTTAATATTCCAACCTTTGGTTATGACACGGTTTCTCATATTATTCCATGGAAAATAAATTCCGGGACGCATTCAGTGGAAGTTTTTGCAGATCAGTTAAATAATCTTTATGCCGATGAATATCCAATAGATGATCTATTGAAAAAGAAAATTTATGCCATGGAGAAAATTGAACCACGGATACCCTTATTTGAAGTATTCAGCAGCTCATCTTGTCCTCCTTGCAAACCAGCCAATGAAAAATATCTTAGTATTCTTGAAAACAAAAATCCGAAAGATTATGTGAGCATTAAGTATCAACAGAACTTTCCGGGTAATGGCGATCCATATACAACCGCAGAAGCTATAAATCGAAGGGGTTATTATTTTATTAATTCAATTCCTAGATTGGAAATTGATGGTGGTTGGGACAAAAACGGAAATCTATTTTCGGAAGAAATATATGGTGCTTCCGGTACAATACCTGCATTCTATAGTTTAACTGGTACCTATAAATTGGATGGCAAAAAAGTATCTGGTACCATTCAATACGCTCCACTATTTGAAGCTGTCGGTGCCAGATTATATGTGGCTATACTGGAAAAAATTACTTATTTTAATGTTGCTACTAATGAAGAAACAGAATTTCATCATGTAATGAAAAAAATGTTGCCCAATGAAACCGGAACGGTTCTCCCAACTCTACCGCCATTGACTCAAAGATCAAGCAGTTTCAGTTATACATTTAATGGTGAATATCGCTTGCCAATTAATGGATTAACTGCCAACATTATCAATCATGCCACAGAACATAGTGTAGAAGATTTTAACAACTTATATGTTGTAGCCTGGATTCAAGGACCAGACAAACAAATTTATCAAGCAGCTAATCTTCAACCGGAAGGAATACTTTCAGTTAATGAAGTCGCAGGATTCGAAACTTCCAGACTATATCCTAACCCTGCTTCAGATAAACTTCATGTCGATATCGATATTCGGACAAAATCAGAATTATTATCTACCATTGTGGATCACAATGGAAAAATTTTGATGCATCGGGAAGATAAACTTTCAGTTGGTCAGCAAACACTAAACTATAATATACAAAACTTACCAACCGGTTACTATCATCTGATGATTATGGACAAGAATAACAATAGTAGTGTTCTTGAATTTGTAAAGGAGTAATCCAATTGAAAACAAAAAAATCCATTACCTATATTCATAGCATCTAGGAGTTATTATAGCTCAAGTAGTGAATTTATCCAACGATTAATAGTCATTGGTCCTAATATGTGACAAAAATGATTTAATTTTTTTACCTTAAAAAACAAATCCGTCACATTTTAATAAAGATCCCCGGGGGAGACATTAGAAAATCATTAAAATTTTCTTGTCTTTCATACATTTGTGTACTTTTTTAAATCATGCAGCACAGTTATCCGGTTAAAGTCAGTGATATTCGCAGGGAAACCCCTGAATGTGTATCGGTAGCCTTTGATATTCCTGAACCCTATAAGAATTTGTTTAAATTTGAAGCAGGACAATATATTAATATTATTAAAAATGTTGACGGTGAAGAGTTACATCGCTCTTATTCTTTATGTGTAAGTCCTTCAGAGGGTGAATATCGCGTTGCCATTAAAAAGATGGATAATGGAAAGTTTTCAACATATGCCAATGAGTTATTAAAAGTCGGCGAACTTGTTGAATTAATGCCCCCGAATGGCAAATTCATTGTTCATTGCCATCCAGAACATCAAAAAAAATATTTGTTTATCGCTACTGGTAGCGGAATTACTCCTGTTATCTCATTAATAAAAACAATTCTTGAACAGGAACCTCAAAGTAGTGTTTCATTACTTTACGGTAATTCAAGTATTGAAAACATCATATTTAAAGATCAATTACTGGATCTGAAAAACCTGCATATTAGTCGATTGCAAATTCATTTTATCCTCAGTCAGGAACAGGTAGATGAAGAATGGTTAAATGGTAGAATCAATAGTGAAAAACTAAAATACTTTAACGCTCGACTTTTCGATGTTCGTGATATTGATGAAGTTTTTATTTGTGGACCAGAGACAATGATCCTTGATTGCAAGGAAACATTAATGAATATGGGAATTGAAGAAAATCAAATACACATTGAGTTATTTGGTACAGAGATTAAAAAAGACTTTAGTCAGATTAAGAAAACAACATTTGGAGAAACCGCAAAAGTCAGATTAAAGACGGATGGAAGAACCACCGAATTTGAATTGGAATATGGAACTTCCAGCATTTTAGAAGCTGCTTTAGGCAAAAAAATAAATTTACCTTTTGCCTGTAAAGGAGGAGTTTGTTGCACCTGCAAGGCAAAACTAATTGAAGGTGAGGTTTCAATGTTAAAAAACTATGGTTTGGAAAAAGAAGAAATAGCTGCAGGTTATATATTAACCTGTCAGTCTTATCCAAAAAGCAAAGAACTTGTTGTGGATTTTGATCAAAAATAATCGTAATAAATTTGGGTATAAAATTGAATAAATAGATGAGCGAACAGGATTTATTGTATAAAGAATTTCAAGCGAAAATCGATCGTGAAGAAAAAATTGAAGCTAAAGATTGGATGCCCGAAGAGTATCGCAAGACATTAATTCGTCAGATATCACAGCATGCTCATTCTGAAATCGTAGGAATGTTACCAGAGGGTAATTGGGTAACTCGTGCTCCAAATCTTAGACGTAAGGCCATTTTATTGGCTAAGATACAAGATGAAGCTGGACATGGATTGTATCTGTATTCTGCAGCCGAAACGCTCGGTGTCGAAAGAGATGATCTAATTAATGATTTACATTCCGGTAAGGCAAAGTATTCAAGCATTTTTAATTATCCAGCTATTACTTGGGCTGATATGGGTGCGATTGGATGGTTGGTTGATGGAGCTGCCATTGTCAATCAAGTTGCACTTTGCAGAACTTCATATGGTCCTTATGCTCGAGCAATGGTTAGGATTTGTAAAGAAGAAAGTTTTCACCAAAGACAGGGATATGAGATACTTTTAAGCTTATGTCGGGGAAGCCAGGAACAAAAACAAATGGCTCAGGATTCCTTAAATAGATGGTGGTGGCCATCGTTAATGATGTTCGGTCCAAGCGATAAAGACTCCCCACATAGTGCACAAAGTCTTGCCTGGAAGATAAAGAGATTTTCAAATGATGAATTGCGTCAGAAATTTGTTGACATGACCGTTCCTCAGGCAGAAATATTAGGCATTAAAATTCCAGATGATAAACTAAAGTGGAATGAGAGTCGTGGTCATTATGATTTTGGTGAAATTAATTGGGATGAATTTTATAATGTCGTAAAAGGAAACGGGCCTTGCAACAAACAAAGAATTAAGGCTCGGATAGAAGCTCATGAAAAAGGACAATGGGTTCGTGATGCGGCAATGGCTTATGCCGAAAAACGAAGTAGAAAAATAGCTTAATAAATCATTGATAAAAGTAAACAACAATTGAATGAAAAACTGGCCCTTATTTGAGGTATTTATTCGTAGTAAAAACGGCTTAGACCATAAGCATTGTGGTAGTCTGCATGCTGCTGATGCTCAGATGGCAATTGAAAATGCACGCGATGTATATTCGAGAAGATTAGAAGGGGTTAGTATTTGGGTTGTTGAATCAAAGTATATCACGGCTTCAGATCCAGGTGCAAAGGAATCAATGTTTGAACCGGCAGAAGATAAGATATACCGCCATCCAACTTTTTATCAGTTGCCGAATGAGTTGGAACATATGTAAGGGAGCCGTAAGTGATTAATTAAAAATATTAAAATTGTCAAAGAAAGATTACATATTATTTTTAGCGGATACCAATTTGGTATTAAGTCAAAGATTAGGAGAATGGTGCGGGCATGGCCCGGTCTTAGAACAAGACATTGCCATGACAAATCTTTCATTAGATTGTATTGGTCAGGCTACCTTGCTTTATAAATACATTTGTGAACTGGAAGGAAATCAACTAAATGAAAATGATCTTGCTTTTCTTCGATCTGAAAGAGAATTCAAAAACTTATTATTAGCAGAACAACCCAATAAAGATTTTGGGTATACCGTTGCAAGACAATTTTTAATAGATGCATTTCTTCTTCCATTGTTTCAATACATTGAAAAACAAAATGACCAAGGTCTCGCTGAAATTGCTTCTAAGGCTGTTAAAGAATTACAATATCACTATCGCTGGAGTAGTGAATGGATAATTCGACTTGGAGATGGGACCTTAGAAAGCCATCAACGTATTCAAACAGCTTTAAATGATCTTTGGGAGTTTACAGGAGAAATGTTTAAGTATTCTGATTTTGAAAATGAAATGGTTCGTGAAAAATTAATCCCACCATCGGATGAATTATTGACGACCTGGAATTATCATATAAATTCTGTTCTTAATGAAGCGACCCTGGTGCGGCCAAAAGATGGCTGGTTTCAAGATGGAGGTAAAAGGGGCATTCACACTGAATCTTTGGGATACCTTTTGGCAGATATGCAATTTATGCAACGCAGTTATCCAGGATTAGATTGGTAATACATGAAGACCGAAGACTTTCATCATATTCTTTCACAAATAAATGCCGAAGGTCACTCAACACCATTACCTGTCAAAGAAGTAAAGAATGTAGAAGATCTATTAGAATTACTTTCTACGATTACGGATCCTGAAATTCCGGTTATAAATATTCGTGAGTTAGGAATTTTAAGAAGTGTTGAACTGGTCAATGAAATCTATCAAATTAATATTAGTCCAACTTATTCCGGATGTCCGGCTATGGGACTTATTGAAATGAACATTAAAGCTGTATTAGATACCAACCATATCTCGAATTACAAAATCAATACAATATTATATCCACCCTGGACAACCGATTGGATAACAGATGAAACTAAATTAAAGTTAAAACAATTTGGAATAGCTCCTCCACAGATAAAAAAAAGAATTCAAAGTCTATTTGAAAAGGAATCTGTCCATTGTCCACGATGTCAGTCTAAACACACCGAAATTATTTCAGAATTTTCCTCAACGGCTTGTAAGGCTATGTATAGATGTTTGGATTGTAAAGAACCTTTTGAATATTTTAAATGTCATTCCTGACATTTAAAAACCTGATACTTCGAGACAAGTATTTAATTTTCTTCAATAAGTTCTTGCAATTCGATTACAAATGTTGTTTTCTCATTGAGAATGGATTCTTTTACATAAATTTTTCCATGGTGATAATTCTCTATGATTCTCTTTGCCAGGCTTAAGCCAAGTCCCCATCCTCGTTCTTTTGTAGTGTACCCAGGTTTGAAAATCGTCTGAAATTTGCTTCCTGGAATACCTATACCCGTATCGCTTATGGTTATTATTACTTTGTGTGACTTGGATTCTACTGATGCTGTGATTTTTCCTTTGCCTTGCATCGCATCTAAGGAATTTCTTAATAGATTTTCCAAAACCCAGGAGAACAAATTTTTATTTAACAATACATAATGATCCTTAGATCCAGCTTGAGGAAAATCAAATTCAACTAATTTACTGGCTCTTGGTCTTATATAATTTTCAGCTTCATGGAGTACTTCTAAAATGGATGTTTTTTGAAGAATTGAACGAGAACCAATTTTTGAAAATCGATCAGAGACCTGTTCCAACTTGGTAATGTCTTGTTCGATGTATTCTATAATCTGATCTTTACTTAAATCATATTGTTCCTTTTGTTTTAGTTGTTCTATCCATCCCATTAATCCGGAAATCGGAGTACCTAATTGATGCGCTGTTTCTTTGGCCATACCAACCCAAACTCGATTCTGTTCTTCTTTTCTCGATAAGTTAAATACAGTATAACCTATTCCGGCATAAATCAATAATAATAATAATTGAATCCATGGAATATACTTGATGAGCGTAACGATCACCGGATATTCATAGTAAATCTTAGGATATTCTTCCTTTTCTAAATAATTAGTAGACTTTTCTAATCGTTTTAATATTGATGCAGTGTCCGGATGCTCGCCATAATTCCAAAATTGATATACATCGTTTCGATTAAGAGTTACCACTCTAACTTCCTTTGAAAGAGCATTCTGCATTTCCAATGCATACGTTAAATCGACATCCTGATTGGATTCTTTGCTAATTTCTTCCAACGTTTTAATAAATAATTCGACATTGGATTTTTCTCTTTCTGCGAGATTTCGAGCTAAGGAATTGGCTAAATAAATAGGTAGAATAAGGATTATTGCTCCAAATACAATGAGATAAATTTTCCAGATGCTTGTTCGCTGGTATATTTCCATTATTTTATCTAAGGAATAATTTCCAATTTAGCAAATTTCAGCATAATCTTTCTTTGAGGTTCGTCAATTTCATTAAAAAAAATTGTCGCAATACGGTTATCAGCACTTCCTTCTACCTGAAGTACTTTTCCCTTTCCAAATTTCTGATGCATAACAATAACACCCTGAACAATTAATTTTGGGTCGCTGGGTTTAACATTAATATGGTTAGGCGAAATTTTTGGTTTGTTTTCTACAAATCGGGTCTTTGGTTTGATTGGTTCATCTCCCCATAAGTTGTTTGTTTTCTGTTTGAGATGATAATCGCTTTCAAATCGATTGGTATCAATTTCATCCAGAAATCGACTCGATTCATTCATGCGAAGATTTCCAAACTGATATCTTGAATTGGCATAACTAAGGCATAAAAACTTACGTGCCCGGGTTATGGCCACGTAAAACAATCTTCGCTCCTCATCCATTTGTTCAGGTTCAGAAAGTGAAAGATAACTTGGAAATAAATTTTCCTCCAAACCTGCAATCAATACAGCATCGAACTCCAGACCCTTGGCAGAATGTACAGACATTAGAGAGACGTATTCGGTTTCAGAAGTCGATTCCTCCAATTCTGTAATTAAAGCAATGGAATGCAAATATGAAGCGAGTGAGCGATCAGTACTTTCATTCTCCTGCAAATCATCTTCTTCAATAAATTCTTTTATACCGTCCAACAAAGACATGACATTCTCTAATCGATTAAGGCCTTCGACTGAAATGTCCTGCTTCATTTCGGAAGACAATCCAGAGGTTTTATAGATTTGCATAGCAAGCTCATAAGCATCCGTTTTATTTGCCATCTGTTGAGCATCGAGAATACTATTTCTAAACATCGCTATACTCTGGCCAACTTTACCTGAAGCTGAATAAAGAGCTAAAGCTTCGAAATAAGGAATGTTATTATCAGTAGCAATTTGAATTATTTTATCAATGGTACTATCCCCTATGCCTCTTCTCGGATAATTAATGACTCGTTTGAATGCTTCATTATCTCTTGGGTTAACTACGAGTCTGAGATATGCCATTAGATCTTTGACTTCTTTTCTTTGATAGAATGAAAGACCTCCAAAAACCTTATATGGAATATTGACTCTGCGTAGATGTTCTTCAAAAATTCTGGATTGAGCATTCGTACGATAAAGTATTGCGACTTCAGAATTCTTCACATGAAATCTGTTCTTCAATTCAATAATGTAATCTGCCAGTCGCCGACCTTCTTCGTTATCGGAAGCACAACGCAATACTTTGATCTTGCTACCTTCTTTGTTTTCTGTCCAGATTTCTTTTTTTATTTGTCGAATATTATTGGTGATAATATCATTAGCTGCCTGTACAATAAAATCTGTGGATCTATAATTTTGTTCTAACTTGAATGTTTTAACATCCGGAAAATCATTTTCAAAATCCAATATATTTCTAATAGTTGCTCCTCGAAAGGAATAAATACTTTGAGCATCATCACCAACGATGCATATATTTCTTGGACTATTAGGGTATAGAGTAAGCTTTTTAATAATGGCGTATTGCAGATAATTGGTATCCTGAAATTCATCTACCATAATATACTGAAAGTACCGACGATACTTGTCCAATACTTCATCCTTATTTTCTTGAAACAACCTATAAATCTGTAAAAGCAGATCATCAAAATCCATGGCTCCAGCTGCTTGACATCGTTCGACATACTTTTTATAAATTTCAGCAGTCATCGGCATTTTATTCAAGCGGTCCTGTTCGAGTAAACTGTAATCCTTAGCATACATGATTGGTGTAACCAGATTGGACTTAGCATTGGATATTCTATTCCGAACAATATTGACATTGTAATCTTTGGTATTCAGATTCAGGGATTGAATAATTTCTGAAATTACCGATTTACTGTCTTCTGTGTCGTAAATTGAGAAGTTGGAAGGATAATTTATTTTAGGCGCTTCAATTCTGAGAATTCTTGCAAAAATGGAATGGAAGGTTCCACTCCAAACTTTCTTGGCTGAATTTCCGGCCACTTTAGAAATCCTCTCTGTCATTTCTTTGGCCGCCTTGTTCGTAAAGGTTAATGAAAGAATTTGATGAGGTGGAATTCCGGAGGCTAATAGATTTGCTAATCGATAAGTTAAGACTCTTGTTTTACCAGAGCCAGGTCCGGCAATCACCATCACTGGCCCATCAATCTGTTGAACCGCAGCAAATTGAATTGGATTAAGCTCTTTTTGAAAATCTAACATGAATGTAAGGCCGTACTCAGCTTGCAAGATACTATAAATGCAAAAATACCATGGAAGTGGAATGTTGTATTAAAATATTTATATATGAATTATTTTAGTAAAAAATGGGTGATTCGAATAAAAATCAATAAAATTTTTTAAATATTTTTAATAAAAAGTTGTTATTGGATAAATTTTCATCAAAAAAAAATATATTTTTGCACCAGATTTAAATTTCAACTAAATTTTAATATAAAATCATGAACAATCAACGCAGCAATGCCATGAGTCTCTTTTTGACTCGTCCAAAGTCAAACAAGCCGGCTGACAATCGTAAAATCTCTTCTTATTATGCGGAAAATGTTTTTAATGAACCAAAGTTAAGAACCTACTTATCCAATGATGCTTACAAATTGTATAAGCAAACAATAGCTGAAGGAAAAAAGATTACCAGAGATTTGGCTGATCAGATTGCTGCTGCACTTAAGGCCTGGTGCATGGAACAAGGTACGACGCATTATACCCATTGGTTTCAACCACTCACCGGAACTACAGCAGAAAAACATGATTCATTTTTTACTTTGAGCGGATCCGGATCTGCTATTGAAAAATTCGACGGAGATGCTTTGGTTCAGCAAGAACCCGACGCTTCATCTTTTCCAAGTGGTGGTTTAAGAGCTACCTTTGAAGCACGAGGATATACCGCCTGGGATCCTATGTCTCCGGCATTTATTATGGATATTAATGGATCAAAAACTCTTTGTATTCCTACTGTTTTTATTTCTTATACAGGAGAAGCCCTGGATCATAAAGCTCCACTGATTCGATCATTAGAGATGCTTGATAAAGCGGCTACTGGTGTAGCCAGATACTTTGACCGATTTGTCAATAAGGTTACCGCTACTCTTGGTTGGGAACAAGAATATTTTTTAATTGATAAGGCCATGTATTATGCAAGACCTGATCTAATGGCGAGTGGAAGAACTATCATTGGTCGCTCTCCGGCTAAAGGCCAACAATTGGAAGATCATTACTTCGGTGCTATTCCGGATCGAGTGTATAACTATATGGTGGATCTTGAATTGGAATGCCACAAATTAGGAATTCCTGTTCGAACCAGACATAATGAAGTAGCCCCAAGCCAATTCGAGTTAGCTCCTATGTTTGAAGAGGCTAATATTGCGGTGGATCATAATTCACTGTTGATGGATGTCATGGATCGGGTAGCGAGAAGACATCATTTAATTTGTTTGTTGCATGAAAAACCATTTGCGGGAATTAATGGATCCGGCAAACACAACAACTGGTCAATGGGTACCGACACAGGAACTAATCTTTTAAGTCCTGGTAAGACTCCAAGAAACAATCTTCAATTCCTGACTTTCTTCATCAATACCATCAAAGCGGTACACGATCATGCTGATTTACTCCGGGCCAGTATTGCTTCAGAAAGCAACGATTATCGATTAGGAGCTAATGAAGCGCCGCCAGCTATCATTTCAGTATTCATCGGTGATTTCCTAACTAAAGCAATGGAAACCATTGAACAAAGAGTGGATAAAGACATCAAGGAAGAAGAAGAGAATGAATTAAAGCTTGATATTCACAAGATGATTCCGGATGTTATGATGGATAATACGGATCGAAACAGAACTTCTCCATTTGCCTTTACTGGAAATAAATTTGAATTTCGTGCGGTAGGTTCATCGGCCAATTGTTCTGAACCTATGATGGTACTCAATATGATTGTGGCCAACCAGTTGAATGATTTTAAAACAAAAGTGGATAAGCATATTGCTGATGGTGAGAAAAAAGATTCTGCTATATTAATCGAATTAAGAGCCTGTGTAAAGTCGTGCAAAAAAATCTTATTCGAAGGTGATAATTACTCAGAAGCCTGGGCAAAAGAAGCTGCAAAAAGAGGATTACCGAATATTAAAACAACTCCTCTCGCACTGGACGCTATGGTGACCAAGAAAGCCTTAAAAATGTTTTCTGATCTCAATATTATGTCCGAAAAGGAAGTAGAGGCCCGATATGAAATCAATCTTGAAAAATATATCAAGAAAGTGGAGATTGAAGCGCATCTTCTCAATGAGCTCTGCATTAATCAAATACTTCCAGCATGCTTAAGATATCAAACAGATCTGCTCACCAATATTAAGTCTGCCTTAGAGGCCGGATTAAATAAAACCTCTTTAAAAACACAATACGAATTATTAAATCTGGTAAGTACTCACATTGATGGTATTTATAAGGGAGTTGATAAAATGAAAACGGAAATGGACAAGGCTCATCATCAGAAAACATCCAGAGATGTAGCTATTTATTTCTGCGATAAGGTTAAGCCACTTTTCCTGGAAATCAGAAGTCACGCCGATACCCTGGAATTGTATGTAGAAGACAAGTATTGGCCCCTGCCTAAATACAGAGAGATACTATTTAACAGATAAAAAGTAGCAAGAAATAAATAATTCCAATTGATATACTATTCAAATTATATCGATTGGAATTCTTATTTAATTCAATATTATTTAAGTAATACTCTTACCAAAATTAATTTCTATGGCAAGGTATAATATTCACATTTGCATTTCGGATCTTCAAAAACAATTTCCTTGTCAATAAATTTATAACTTTCGCCAGGGGTAAATTTTATAATCAATCCCGCCAGCATTAGTATTGAACCGATAATGACAGAAAAAACTACTCCATCCAAGTAATTTGGATGCTTCTCTATGGCGAATGAATCCTTAGAATCTTTATAATCCAATATTCCGAAAATCGCACCAACTAAGAAAAAGATTTGTCCTAAATAGAATAATTTATTGCCTAACTTATTTTTGCTTAAAAGATTTGCATGCTCTACCTTTTGTATACTGTAAATTTCCTCCTGTGAGTATACTTTAGATCCAAATTTATTATCTTTCAAAAATAATTGTTTGTAATTTACTTGCTCTAATGAATATACCTTGCCGGCATCTAAGTTAGTTGTGTTTTCTAACTTAGTGGATTTTAATTTAATTAATAATTTGTCTCCATTAGACAACTGATACTTCTGTCCGTTATTATAAATGCATTTAATCAGCGGATTATCAATAGTATTCTGCGAACATAAATTTAGTAGAATAAAACAATAAAAAATGCCTAAAGTGAAAATTTTGATTTTAGTTGTTGTTTTCATATTACATTTTTTTATAAATCAAAAATAATTTCTTTAAACAGCAATACTATACCTCGGCAATCTCCTATTAATATTAAACTGAGTCTAATCGTGAACAATCATTACAATTACTATAATTCATACTTTAAAATTGAAAATGATCATTATACTAATTAAATTAAAGGATCCAATTCCCATTGCTGGCGCAAGTTAATAACTTGTGCCAACACTAAGCAACAATGAGAATATTACTTACGGCAAGGTATAATATTCACATTTGCATTTCGGATCATCAAAAATAATTTCCTTGTCAATAAGATTGTAATTCAATTTGGAAGAAGGCTTTAAAGTTAATCCAATCAATATTAATGTAATCGCTAAAATACCTGTTATTATAATTCCCATAATGTATAGACAACTCAATTCATCAAATTCATCATTTAGCATAAAAGTGTTTTTGACTATTTTTGAGGAAAATAATGAACCCAAAATTAATAGAATTACTCCTGAAATTATCCAACTTATTGATGCATAACGACTTTTTTCTTTGTGCTTCTCCTCAACACGTTGAATGCTGTAAATCTTTTCTTGCGAATATATTTTGGATTTAAAGTTACTATTTATTAGATGGAAAGAATTGTTGTTTACATCACGTAAAGTATATATTTTTTCTTTGTCTATTTTAAACAAGTTTTTCGGATTATCTGACTTTAGTTTAATAAATAATTTATCTCCTTTAAAGATTTGATACTCTATTTGAGAATCGCACACGCATTTAATAAGAGGAACTTCGTTGGTAATCTGAGAGGACAATTTTAAAAAAAAGAAAAAATTAAAAAAGCAAAAGCTCCAAATCTTGATCCTAGTAACTAGCTTCATAAAGCTGTGTTTTAGAAATATAAAGTTAGTATATAATTTTTTAATTTACCAAATAAAAAATTCTTTAAAAATTAAATCTATTCTTAAAAGCCTCTGCTTATTTTTATTACTACAGTGCGTATAGAGTAATTTTTCTCTCAGCTTAGATCTGTTAATCATAATAATAATAATAATTTCTATCTTTACCTCTTATTGCAGCACGTTAAAATTATATCTATGGGAAAACCTAAATTTTGGTTTCGGAATGTACTTGCTTTATGCTTCACCTTAACGCTTTTAGTAATTACCCCATTGCTGGCGCAAGTTTATAACTTGTGCCAACACTAAGCAACAATGAGAATATTACTTACGGCAAGGTATAATATTCACATTTGCATTCAGGATCTTCAAAAACAAGTTCATTATCTATCAGACTATAATCCAATTTGGAGGAAGGCTTAACAGCTAATCCAACCAACAATAATATCGCACCAATAATACCAAAAAAGAGACTTCCGAAGACTGCTAAACAACTGTTGCCAGCGTCATCTATAATATTAGATTCCTCCTTCCGGCCTAGAAGTCCAAATAATAAAGCAACTCCTAATGAAATAGCCCCTGCAATGGCTAATCCTTTAGATCCACTATCTTTTTCTGATTTATTCTTTTGCTCGACACGCTGTATACTGTATATTTCATCCCGTGAATAAAATTGGGATTTTGATTCGCTGTCCTCAAGTTGCAACAGCGTGTTATTCATATTCTTTAAAGTAAAAATCTTTTTTTTGTCCACCTTCGTGGAGCTTTTGGATTTGTCGGTTTTTAGTTTAATTAATAATTTTTCTCCTTTAAATATTTTATACTCTCTTTGGTTCCCATACATGCATTTAATAAGCGGATTCTCATTGGTGGTCTGAGAAGACAAATCAATAATAAAGAAAAAATAAATAAGGTTTAGGGCCAAAATCCTGACTTTAGCGATAGTTGTCATAATAGCGTTTTAGAATTACAAAACTAGTAAATAGTTCTTTAAAATAAAAAATAAAAAAATACTACCATAGTCAATTCCATCCATCAGTAGTCTTGCACTTCTTAATTACTGCAGCTCCTTCAGAGTTATTTTTTCACCCAGCTCAAATCTGTAAATCAATGTGATTATTTCTATCTTTACCTCTTATTGCAGCACGTTAAAATTATATCTATGGGAAAACCTAAATTTTGGTTTCGGAATGTACTTGCTTTATGCTTCACCTTAACGCTTTTAGTAATTACCGCTCAAGAAAAATTCACCAGCCGAAAAGGTCAATTGTATTTCTATTGGGGATGGAACAGGAACTTTTATTCTAATTCCGATATTCATTTTATAGGGAACAATTACGACTTCACACTTTACGATGTCAAAGCAAAAGATCTACCCCGGCATTTTAATTTTGAAAATTATTTTTCGCCCGGTAATATTACAATTCCTCAATACAATTTTCGAATAGGTTATTATCTTAGTCATCACTATGATATTTCCGTGGGTAGTGATCACATGAAATATGTAGTTAGGAATTTTCAAAATGTTCTAATCTCCGGCTATATTAAAAGTACCGGAACTATTTATGATGGTAATTTCAATAATAATGTAATAAACCTATCTAAAGATTTTCTGGAACTTGAACATACTGATGGATTGAATTATGCCAACATAGAAATTCGAAGATCAGATCTCATATTTCAAAAACGATTTTTTGCTTTAGAAAGTAGATTTGGCGTAGGCACCGGAATACTTTACCCGCGAACTTATTCTGTGCTTTTGGGAATGCCCACACATGATGAATTCCATTTATCAGGATTTGGTTTGGGAGTTGTTGGTGGAATTCACTTAGGTTTTTTCAAACATTTTTTTATTCAGTTTGAATCTAAACTTGGCTATATCAATATGCCGGATATATTGACTACAGAACAATCATCCGATAAAGCTTCACAGTCTTTTTACTTTAGTCAGTTTAATGGAGTGTTGGGATTTAAGTTTAAATTGATTTAAATTCTTTAAAACAGAATTTATTCCTTTTCATTTAAAAAAAAGAGAATTATTAGTCATTTATTTATTTCGTATCATGGTAAATTATAAAAAGTGATTTTACATGTAGGATTTTGAAAAATAATTTCCCGGTCAATTAAATTATATACAGCTGTATTTTCTTTCTTATTCTTCTTTAATTTTTTTATCCCGCTTATTCCAAATAGAAGCATAAATAAACCAACGGTAAATACAAGACAACCTAATTCTTGTTGATATCCCCAAATAAGACCAATGATTAATAATATAATACTTAACCATATTAAAAGATTCAATTTATTCTTACTTTTTTTGTCAACTACTAATTCAATTCTTTGAATACTTTGTATACTGGATCGATCTTTTTTAATATGCTTGTTTAATCCATGCGTGAGATATAAATTATCATCATCAATGCCATTAATAATATACACTTTATCCAGGTCTAATGTTGTAGAGTTAATCAGTACTTTAGTTGTATCTTTTAGATAAATCTTATCTCCCTTTCTAATTTTTACTTCCTTTTGTCCTTCGCATTTTGATCTAATAATAATTGGCTGAGCTGTACATAGCGAAGTATAAAAAATAAATATAACCAAGGATGTTAAATAGCATTTGGCTATATTAAATAATTCAATTTTCATAATTTAAAACATAAATAAAGATTCTATAATTTATCAAATATACCACATAATTATAAATTTTCTAGACGGTAAATATTGATTTGTCATGATTTTTTCCAGATCGTAAAAATCCTGCCTATACTAGATAAAATTACAACCTAGCTTCAGTCAGTTTAACGGAGTACTTGGATTTAAGTTTAAATTGATCTTAATTCAGCAAAACTGAATGCAAATATTTACATTGAAGAATAAACTAACCAACATTAATTATCTCCTTTCGACTTATGGCAATTAGTAAAAAGTGTTTTGACATGTTGAGATCAGAAAAATAATTTCTCTATCTACTATATTATATACCGTCAGATTATCATTCTACATTTTCTTTAATTTTTTCATCTTACATGTTCCATTAAGAGGCATAAATAATCCAAAATAAAATCCTATGCTGGCGCAAGTTTACAACTTGTGCCAGATTTACTTTCAAATTCATGCATTACCACTCAAGTTCATATATCTACTTTCTAGCTATTCTTATTTTCCTTTAATCATCCTATGCTGGCGCAAGTTTACAACTTGTGCCAGATTTACTTTCAAATTCATGCATTACCACTCAAGTTCATATATCTACTTTCTAGCTATTCTTATTTCCTATGCTGGCGCAAGTTTACAACTTGTGCCAGATTTACTTTCAAATTCATGCATTACCACTCAAGTTCATATATCTACTTTCTAGCTATTCTTATTTTCCTTTAATCATCCCTTGCTGGCGCAGTTTGCAAACTTGGGGTAACAGGAATGTTACAAAAACCTTGACTGCATGATGAATTTAAAATACTTTCCCTCTGTCCATGAATAGATTTCAGTTCAGAAGTCAGTACACTACCAACACTTTTTCTTAATTAAATTATGGCTGATAAATAAAACTGCACTGACACTTTGGGTTCCTAAAATTAATTTCATGATCCACCAATTGATACTCCTTAAAATTCTGTTCTTTTGATTTTTTAATTTTGCTTTTTCCTGTAAAAATTAATAAAAGACTAGGTAGTAATAAAGGCACAAGGAGAATTGGACCAACAAACTCGAAAAGTGATGAACTTATAGTTGCTATTAAAACAATTATAGTCAATATAATCCCGATTATAATCAATACATTTCCAGTTTTCTTAGTATTTTCTCTGTCACCACCCTCGACTTTTTGAATGCTTTGAATTCTCTCACGATTAATAATAAATTCATTCTTTTGTTTAATGCTCTTGAGATAAAAACTATTAGCATCAAATCCAGTTATAATGTATAAATTCTCTTTAATGTATTTCGGATCATTAGTATCCTTGCTGGCTGTATCTCTTATAAAGATTTTATCACCTTTCTTAATGTTAAATTGTTTTTGGTCATCTGTTTTACAAGAAATTATTACACCTTGAGATTTAATAAAAGAATTATTGAATATATTTATAAGAATTAAAAAGTAAACCTTTTTCATAGCAAAAATATTTTGTTACGAAAATACAAAAAAAAGGAAAGGCTTACTTTTAGTTGTAATAATTACGAAATTATCTTTCCAACACAATCCCCAAATCCTATTTTATAATATTCGTTTTCCGCGAAGGCTTTCATCTCTACCGTATCTCCGTCCTGGATAAAAGTTCTTGTAGTACCGTCTTGCATAGAAATGGGCTTTGTTCCTTTCCAACATAATTCAAGCATCGAACCAAAAGAATCTGGATCCGGACCAGAAATGGTGCCGGAAGCGCAGATATCACCGACACACATATTGCATCCATTGATTGTATGATGGGCAAGCTGTTGGGACATACTCCAATATAAGTACCTGGTATTGGATGAACAGATAAGTTGATTATTGAGACTAACCTGGAGCTTTATATCGTAATTGCGATACTGCTCAGGGGTGAGATATTCCAATGGTTTTGGTGATTGTTCCGGACCTTCTACTTTAAAATCTTCCAGCGCTTCAAGCGATATAATCCATGGAGAAATAGTTGATGCAAAATTCTTAGCTAAAAATGGACCTAGCGGAACATATTCCCACTTTTGAATATCTCTGGCCGACCAATCGTTAAATAACATTAATCCAAAAATGTGTTCTCTAGTATTTTCAATTGGTATTGGATGACCTAATACATTGGATTTTCCAATTACAAATGCCATTTCTAATTCAAAATCAAGTTGTTTACTTGGCGCGAATACTGGAGCATCTCCTTCTTTTGCAACAATCTGTCCTTTCGGACGGTGAATATCTGTTCCACTAACAACAATAGAAGAGGCTCTGCCATGATAACCAACCGGTAAGTGTAACCAGTTAGGCAATAATGCATTTGCCGGATCACGAAACATCGTACCTACGTTGGTGGCATGTTCGCGACTACTATAAAAATCTGTATAATCACCAATCCGAATGGGAAGATGAAGGTTGCACTGAGCTAGGGGATGTAAACATGAACTAACCGCTGATCGGTGATCAGTATTTTTTTCATCTATCAACTCTGCAATATTAATTCTTAATTGACTGGTTATCGATTTGCCTTTAGCAATGAGTTCGTTTAACGATTCCGTATATAATTCATGAGCACTCAAGCCTGCTACATGAATCAAACCAGTGTCATACAACTCGGCAATATCGAGAATAAAATCACCAATTCGCGAGCAAACTCTTTTATCTGATCCTTTAGAGTATATACCCCAGGGCAAATTTTGAATCGGGAATAATGAACCGTTTGCCGTTGGTATCCAGGATTGAGAATTTTTATTGATTTGATACATGGTATAAGATGAATTTATATTCTTTCAATGATTACAGCATAACCCTGACCAACACCTATACACATGGTACAAAGGGCATACTTTTTATTTGTTCTTTTGAGTTGAAGAGCAGCCGTTAACATTATTCTGGCACCTGTCATTCCGAGAGGATGTCCAATAGCAATTGCACCGCCATTAGGATTAATTCGGTCGTCATTATCCTTTAGATTCAAACTTCGCGTACAAGCCAACACTTGTGCAGCAAAAGCTTCATTTATTTCAATGAGATCCATTTGATCAAAGCTGAGCTTTGATTTACTTAAGACTTTTTTAGTTGCTTCCACTGGTCCGATGCCCATTATACGAGGTTCAACTCCTACCACCGCTGAAGTAACTATTCTAGCCAAAGGCGTAAAATTATTCTTAGCCGTTGCTTCCTCACTCATGATTAACAAAGAAGCAGATCCATCGTTAAGTCCAGAGGAGTTTCCTGCAGTTACCGTACCATTATTGGAAAAAGCGGGTTTTAGTTTTGCAAGACCTTCTAATGTTGTGTTCGATTTTGCAAATTCATCCTGTTGAAAAGACTTAGATTCATTTTTTCCTATTGGAATTTCAATTGGTATTATTTCCTCTTTAAAAATTCCAGCATCGGCAGCTTTTGCGTATTTCTTTTGTGACCACAATGCAAATTGATCCTGATCTTCCCTGGAAATGTTAAACATTTGTGCGAGATTTTCAGCAGTGCCTCCCATGCTGTCACAGCCAAAAGAATCTTCCATTTTGGAATTTATAAATCTCCATCCAAAAGTTGAATCATACATCTTCGCATCTCGTCCATAAGCAGTAGATGTTTTTGAAATTACCCACGGTCCTCTGGTCATGCCTTCAACTCCACCAGCTAAATAAATATCGCCATCTCCACATTGTATGGCTCTATGAGCGTTAATAACAGCAGACATACCTGAAGCGCATAAGCGATTGATGGTTTCACCTGGTGTGGCCTGTGGAATTCCTGCTAATAATAATGCCATCCTTGCAACATTTCGGTTATCTTCACCGGCCTGATTAGCACATCCTAAAATTACATCATCAATTTTCTCATTATTCAAAACTGGGTATCGATTATACAATTCTCGTAGCGTGTGTGCTGCCAAATCATCTGTCCGAATAGAAGACAAAGACCCACCCAGTGATCCTACCGCTGTTCTGCAACCATCTATAATAAATGTTTCTTTCATTCTTCAACTAAATTTTTATCGGTGCGATAGCATACTCCTTTAAATATCCCTACAATTTCATCCTTCTGATTTTTAACAATGACATTATAGGTTCCAATTTTATTAGATTGTGTTATTAGTGTTGATTCAGCCGTAAGCACATCGTTTTCTACAATTGCGCGACTATGTGTTATTGAAGTTTCAATGCTCAGGCTAATACGATTATAACTATTACATGAAAAAGCAAAAGCACTATCGGCCAAAGAATATACAATTCCACCGTGGGCCACATCAAATCCATTGAGCATTTCTTTGCGTACTTTCATTTGAAGAATGCAATGCCCAAGATCTGTTTTTACTTTTTCAATACCAAGCCATTGACTAAACCCATCCTGACGATACATCTTTTCAAATACAGCTTCAGGGATATTTTTCATGTTGTAAAAAAAGTTTTATTTTCTTTTGACATATTCCTTAATAAAGGGCTGCAGCGATAACGCGGATCTCGATAATAGTCAAATAACTCATCTAACTGACGAACACATTCTTTGATACCGATTTCATCTGCCCAGGTTAATAAACCTTTAGGATAATTTACACCTTTAGTCATGGAAGTCTCAATATCTTCAATGCTCGCTACATTATAGAAAACAGCATCAGCTGCTTCGTTAATCAACATAATTATAATACGTCTTGATATCTGATGCGATAATGTAGAATCAATAGTTGGTTTGGGTTTTTCTTCTTTTTCATTATAGGAGTAAAACCCACGCTTGGTTTTAACTCCCAAAAATCCAGCCTCTACTAATCTCTTTTGAGAGAAGGATGGTCTATAACGAGGATCTTGGTAGAAAGCGTTATAAACAATTTCTGTCACGTTATAATTTATATCATGTCCGATAAAATCCATTAAAGTAAATGGGCCCATCTTAAACCCTGCTTCAGTCATTGCCCAATCAATATCTACTGGTTCTGCAATTCCCTCTTCATAGATTTTAATCGCCTCTCCATAATAAGGTCTGGCAATTCTATTTACGATAAAACCCGGTGTATCTTTAGCTACAACAGGAAGTTTATTACATTGGCGAATGAATTGAATAACTTTTTCAGTGACTTGTTTGGAAGTTTGAATAGCTGGTATAACTTCCACCAATTTCATGATATGTGCCGGATTAAAAAAATGTATTCCTATAAATCGCTCCGGATTACTCACTGCAGAAGCCAGAGAGCTAATACTTAATGATGAAGTATTGCTGGCAAGAATACATTGATCGGAAACGGTATCAGACAATTGTTTGAACAATTCCCACTTAATTTGGGCGTCTTCAACTATAGCTTCAATTACGATGTCGCAAGAATATAATTCCTGGATGTTTTTGGCAAAATTAATTCTGGACTGAATAGAATGCGCCTGTGCCTCTGTAAGCCTTGATTTTTCAACTTCCTTATTTAAAATGTTAGAAAAATTCGACCGTGCTCTCTGAATGCTTTTTTCATAGGTTTCATAGACAAATACATCACAACCAGCTATAGCTCCGTTTAAAATGATACCTTGGCCCATTGTACCTGCACCTATAATTCCTACTTTTTTCATCGTTCCAAATATCTTAATATGGATTATAATATTAGTATAAAGATAATTTATGGCTTAATTAATAAGCTAATAAACCCTTGTAGCTTTTATAATTATCCTGCACAGGTTTTGAAATCAAACAACAATTTAAGAACATTGTTAAAATATTGCTACCTTTTCTAGAATGCACTATAAACTGAGGTGCACTAAAGATATTGAACAATGGATTACTTATAAACTGTGAATTAAAATAATATCTGTTAGCTAATTTGATTAAAAAATCCAATCATTAGAATTCAACTTCCATGCTTAACTCCTGACCATTACGCATAACTTTTGCAGTTACTTTATCGCCTTTTTTATGTTCGCTGAGAATTTTCATATAGGCATGTATGTCCTCAATAGGTTTGCCCGCAAGTTCAATTAATACATCTCCATCTTTCATTCCTGCTTTTTTCGCTGGTCTGTCATCAAGAACAGCGTCAATTCTTAAACCTTTACCATTATATACATAATCGGGCATGACGCCTAATGTCACTTTAAAATCCATTGCCTTATCTTTAGTTTCATCTTTAGTTTTAATAAAATCCAGTTTATTTTGTGAAGAAGTTTTTAATACCATCTCCAATATTATTTTTGAAACACGTTGTATTCCTTCATAGTTCACCAAATAACTATCATCCGTTGGTTTATGATAATCTTTATGTTGTCCCGTGAAAAAATGCAGTACTGGAATATTTTTAAGATAAAATGAGGTTTGATCTGAAGGACCTACACCGCTTTCAGTATAGTTGAAACTAAAATCCGTAGGTTTAATTTCTTCTAAAGCATTTCTCCAGTAAGAGCTTGTTCCAATTCCATTGATCGCTATAGTCTTTGTTTCATTTAATCGGCCCACCATGTCCATATTTATCATAGCAGAGATTTTTTCAAGAGGAATGGTTGGATTTGCTACATAAGCTTTTGAGCCAAATAATCCATATTCTTCACCTGAAAAAGCGATAAAAAGTATATTGCTCTTCATTTTTTTAATACTACTTAATTGCTCGGCTAACCAAAGTAAGGAAGCAACTCCACTTGCATTGTCATCTGCTCCATTATGAATGGATTTATCATTAGAGGCTAATGATCCTACGTCTCCATGTCCCAAATGATCATAATGAGCTCCTATTACAATGGTATTCTTTGCTTTTCGATTTAGATATCCTATAACATTTTTTCCGGTCAATGTTGTGCTATTCGGTTGATGAGGATTAGCTGGAACGGAAAAGGTTTGATACCAACCATTATTTACGCCCGGTTGAAGTCCAATTTTTTTCATTCGTTCAGCTATATATCTCGCTGCCTGGTCCTCTCCTTTAGTTCCCGTCCCACGTCCTTCCAACTCTTCGGATGCCAAATAAACGACATCAACTTGAATCTGCTGATCAAATTGTGCATAGACTGAAGAAATCGAAATTACGTATAACAAGAAAACCCAATTCCTATATACTTTCATATTATTTATAGATTTTTGTAAATTATTTTAATGTTTTTAGAAATATCGGCTCTTCAAAGGGTCTTATACAATATGAACAAATCATTCCTTTATTCTACCTTATTCTTAATTATTTTTTTTCAGTGCAAAGATAAAAATACTCAGCAAGTTCCTGCCAATGTTCAGCCAGTATCTCAGGGTTCGATGACTATACCTGATTATTGGCAAAATCCTTCCGTTTGGGAATTTGGAAGAGAAGCTCCAAGAGCAGATTTTAAACCCATGGAGGAAGAAGCTAAAGCAATCGGCAATCAATTTAATACGAGTAAATATCACTTGAATCTTAATGGATTTTGGAAGTACCAATTTTTTACAGGTCCAAATTCTGTTCCCGCTGACATTGAAAAAACTTCAATATCTCCTCAATGGCTGGAAATCAGTATGCCTGGATTTGCAGAGTTAAAAAATCTTGGTAAACCCATATTTAAATACTACGGCCTTCCTTTTGAAATCAATTATCCTAGCGTTCCACAGGATACCAATTCAGTCTTGGTGTTAAAAAAATCGATTACCATTCCGGAAGATTGGAATGGTCGGGATGTCTTTGCTGTTTTTGATGGTATAAGTTGTTCTTATTTTCTTTATATTAATGGAGAGCTTACTGGTTATAATGAAGATACAAAAAATTCATCTGAATATAATATTACCTCTAAATTAAAATCAGGTGAAAATGATATAACTTTAATTCTAATTAGATGGTCTGACGGTTCATATTTTGAAACCCATAATCAATGGTCTTTGACAGGAATAAACCGGAATAGTTATTTGCTGGCAAGACCAAAATTAAGAATAGGGGACTTTCAGCTTCAAACTGATTATAAAAATAATCTTGGAATTTTACAGTCTGAAGTTAAAATCAATAATCAATCTGAAAGCAATCAGAATGGAATATTAGAATGTAAAATCTTGGATTATAAAACAAAATCCGTTATCAGCAGTCAATCATCGTCTTTTCAAATTAATCCGAAGACTTCTCACTTTAAGCAATTTGTACTACAATCAAAAGATATCAAATCCTGGTCAGACGAAACTCCTAATGTCTACGATTGTATTATTACCATAAAGGATAATAATAACAAGGTTATTGAATCGGCATCATCAATCATCGGGTTTCTTCATCTGGAATACCGAAATACCCTTACTATAAACGGCAAGCCCATAAAAATAAAAGGTGTAGTCTGTCATGAATTTCATCCAATAAATGGGAATATTCTGGACAAGGAATGGATGGATAATGATATGGATGTTATGAAGCTTCATAACATTAATGCTATACGAAACAATCATTACCCCTTTGATGCTTATTGGTATGAAACTTCGCTTCGATTTGGCCAATATATTATGGATGAATGCAATCTTAATCTCAGTGCGCTAACGGATTCAGGAAAATTTACTACAAATGATTCAAATTTTACCAAATGCATTCTGCAAAGAATTATAAATACTTATGAAAGAAATAAAAATCACACTAATATTATTTCATGGTCTCTAGGTTATAACCTTATGACTGGAAAAAACCAACAAATTGCTTATGACTATATAAAGTCCAGATCTAAAAACAGACCCGTGATATCTTGTTCTACAGATTCTTCATTGGGAGATTTAGAAGTTCAAAATGAATCAAATAATAAAAAGCCTATATTGCTTTATACTATTGGTCGTGCTCGGGGCACAGGACTTGGCGGTTTTGCAGATCGTTGGTTAAATGCTTTGAATAAACCTAATTTTGCTGGAGGATTTATAGAAGATTTTACGGATCAATGTTTCTATATGAAAAACAAGACAGGCCAACTATTTTTTGGATATGGCGGCGTGTTTGGAGAAACAAAATCTGATTCCTTTTTATGTGCTGGCGGTCTATTGACGGCCAACAAAACTCCCAATCAAACCCTTAAGTTTGTAAGTCCGTTATTTTCCAATTTAAGCATTAAAGCAAAAAATCTTGAGCAAGGTATTTTTACTATTTATAATAATTACAATTTTGATGTGGGTGGAGAATTAATTTATTTTTGGTCCATTGATTACAATAGTGAAAAAATCAAAGAGGGTAAATTTGAAGGGCTGAAAATAAATCCTGGTCAAAATAAAGATGTTTCCGTTGACCTCCAATCCATCAATTTGGAAGAAGGAAAAGAATATTGTATCGTAATTCATGTCGAAAAATCATATACTGTAAAGGGGATGCATCGATTTGTTCCTGAAAAAATTGAAAAATTTTGTTTGCCAATAAAACCACAAGCAGAATTGAAACTCAGTGAATACGAATCCTTGAACAGTTCAGAAAATCAGAATAAAATAGAGATTGGCAATACCCAATTTAAAGTTAGCATCAATAGACAATCTGGATTTATTGATGAAGTTAATATGAATGGAAAGAAATATCTGGATTCTCCAATTTACCCCATTTTCTATAGAGCAGCAACAGACGATGATATTTTAACTGGCAAGGTTCCCGTGTTACAAGAATGGAAAAATATTTGGAAAGGTGCACGATTAATAAATTTCCTGATTGAAAAAAATGATCCAACAAAATTTTTAATTAAAGAAGAAATTAGTTTTGATAATCATCCTGAACTAAAAGCAGAAATAAATTATATAATGTACTCTTCGGGAGACATTATTATTGAACTTCAATTATCAGATTCTGCTATGAACTCGATTCTACCTGCTCGAGTTTCCTGGACATTTGATTTTGATCCATTAATGGGTAGTATTACTTGGTATGGTAGAGGGCCATACGATTCATATCCGGATAGAAAGCTCAATATTTTAAAATCTGTTTATCAAAGTAATGTCACCGATTTTAATGTCATTCGGGTAAGACCTCAAGAGATGTCTAATAAGTCAGATTGTTCCTGGTTAGACTTAAGCACTTTCGATGGTTATCACATATCAATCTATGGTCAGCCTTTGATAGACTTTAAGGTTCTTCCTTTTTCTTATGAGTCCCTGGATCGACAATATAAATATGGTACAGATTTAAAACCTGGTAAAAGAAATTGTATACTTTTTGGGCGTGAAATCTGGCCTATTAACGATACTCCACTAAATCAACTATATTGGATAAAAGGTCAAAAAATTAAAACATCTGCCCGATTGAAATTTTATAAGTCAGATAAGGTTGAAGGATTTCGGTATTTCGGACAATCACTTCCATAAAGCTTGATATAAGCAATTGATAATGAATGGTTAAAGTTTTTAATGCGCTTTTGAGGCCGGTTAAGATTAATTGAATAATACTATCTTTGCCGTTCGAACTAATTTCGAAATAACTATTCCTATAATATAATAATTAGATCAACCATTGATGAGCAAAAGTTTTAAATACCTTATTTTTTTTCTCGGGTTTAGCGTTTTGGGATATCTTATTCTGTGCTATTTCTCACCTAAAAATTTTCAAATCAATAATAGCATACGAATCGTATCCACCAAGGGATTATGTTACATTATGTTAAATGATGTTCGGGAGTGGCAAAAATGGATAAGTTGGAAAGACTACGATGAACAATTTACTTCAAGTTTAGGAGGCCGCTATACAAGTATTGGAGCAAATTTTACTTTTGATGGACCAAAATTTGGCAAGGGGGTTGTTCGGGTTGAAGAAGCGTATAAAGATTCTGTTCTTGTTTCATATATAACAAACAACAAATGGCCATCAGATATCGCAACTTATTGGCAGATTATTCCTGAATCCAAGACATCATTGATGTTAAATACCGTCTCAAGACTTCAAAAGAAAATTCCATACCTTTTGCGTCCAATGTATTTAAGCTTAGAAGATAACTTTAAAACAATACATCAATCTGATTTGGATTCGCTTAAATCCCATATTGAAAATTTGTTACAGACGGAATTTGGATTAAGTACTTCGAATTTCGAATCTCATAAATATGTTGGAATACGCACCCCAATTCCGAACTATAAAATGCAAAAATACTATGCTGAACAATTCCCTAAGATATATCAGTTTTTAGATTCCGTAAAACTTGAAGTTGCCGGACCGCCTGTTGGATTGGTATATGGTTGGGATGGAGTTAATAGCATCGTTGATCTTATGGCCGCTGTGCCGGTCCATTCAAAGACATCTGTTCCATTGGGCTTTGAATACATCGAAATTCCAACCACTCCGTGTATTCAGTTAAAGCATTATGGCTTTTACAATACTTTAAAGAATGCACATGCCAAACTGGATTATGTAATGAATAGTTCTAATTTTGTTTTAGCGTCTCCGATTATTGAAGAATATGTAACAAGTCCTTCTCAGGAGCCTGATACTTCTAAATGGCTTACCAACATTTATTACCTTCTAGAAACTTCTGGTAGTTATTCAAAAACCGTAGAAAAGAAAACAACTTTAGAGGAAATGATACAAGCACAGGAAGATTATAGAAAGAAAAAACTTGGTCTAAAAAAATAGATTGCACTTAAAATTTACATTTTTATTTTGGATATGCATATTCGAATTTGGGTTTTCTCAAGGATTGGATTATTCAAGCATCGATGATAAATATTTAAAAGACTTGGACTATTATACATCTGAATTAATTCATGGGCATTATCTTCCTCAAGAGTTTGACATTTGCGTGAAGTTGGATTCTAGCTATTGTATAAGAGAAACCTATTTATTGCGTGAAGTGCATGATGCTTTTCTAAAAATGGCAGAAGCCGCTGCAAAAGATTCAATTCGATTGATAGTCGTATCCGGAATTCGAACCTTCGATTATCAAAAAGAAATTTGGGAAAACAAGTGGTTAGGTTTGTCCCTGGTAGATGGAAAAAAACTTTCACTCACTCATAAAAATCCATTGCTTCGTTCATTAAAAATTTTAGAATACACTGCTCCTCCTGGATTCTCAAGACATCATTGGGGAACAGAAATTGACCTAAATTCAGTTGAAGACGAATACTTTGAAACGGATGAAGGAAGAAAGGTATATCATTGGTTAAATGCTAATGCTTCAAGTTTTGGATTTTGTCAAACCTATCCTAATAAGATATTATCACACCGCTCTGGCTTTAATGAAGAAAAATGGCATTGGTCTTATTATAAAATTTCAACACCAATCTTAAAGCAGTTAAAAGACAATTTTACTAAGGAACTTATCCGAGGATTTTTAGGTTTTAAAGAAGTTCGAAAAATCGATTTACTCAATAAATATATTTTGTCCATTAATACTTGTAATTAATATGGCTCTTACTGATTCCAATATGCTTCCATTGGGAACCATTGCCCCTGATTTTAATTTGGAAGATGTAACTACCGGCGAGCGAATACATCTGCATAAAGATTCTTCTTCAGAGGCTACGGTCATAATATTCATGTGTAATCATTGTCCTTATGTGGTACACCTAATTCGCAGTATTTCGAATTTTATTAAAAAATATCAGAAAAAAGGAATTCAATTTATTGGTATAAATTCGAACGATGTTATTAAGTATCCGGATGATTCGCCGAGTAAAATGATTGAGTTTGCACAATTATATGATTTGAGTATGCCTTACTGTTTCGATGAAACTCAGGAAGTTGCCAGATTATACAATGCTGCCTGTACTCCGGATATCTATGTTTTTGATAAAAATTTGAAACTGGTATATCGCGGACGTTATGATGATTCGCGTCCCGGCAACTCTAAACCGCTAACTGGAAAGGATCTTGCACAGGCATTAGATTCTATATTGAATCATGAGCCTGTTTCTGAATTACAATACCCAAGTGCCGGATGTAATATTAAGTGGAAATAAGTTAAATCATTATTTCCCATCTGGTGTACTAATCTTTTTAATTCAATAGGAATTGTACCGTTAGACCTCCACGTATATTAATATCTTTTAATGAACTGGTAGGATTATATGGAACTCTTTTGGAGTAATCTACAAATAGCCTAAGATTCAGATTCTTATTTAAATTATACTTGATATCTGGAGTAATCATAAACGTCTTAGCTCCATCATTAGCTCGAGCTGGGATTCCATAATCCAATTGATGAATTTTATTTATATCATCCCTATAGTTAAAAGTTAACGAAAAAGTAAGATCATTACCTTTCGGCAACTTAGCATTGTCTTCAGGTTTAGCTCCCTTCTTTGATTTTTTAACTTTCTTGACTTTTTTCATACCAGGAAGAAACGAGAGATATACATTTTTTACGACATACCCTGCTCTTAAGGAATAACTGGATGAATTCCTTTCTTCCAATGTTCCATTGACGCTCTTTAAAGACAAGTTTCGCCCTTTATTCCAGTCAAACTGAAGATCTAATCCTGAAAGAGTCTTTACGCTTACTCCTATTAAAGGACTAAAGTCTTCCTTTACATTCACTTCCGGAATTTCCAACTTTGAATAATACGAATTAATAACCGTTGAATCTGATTTTCGTGCTACCGGTGCACCTAAAAGGTTTTCCTTGTAATCTAAATTTGTACGATAGCTATTTATAGTAAGTACATTCTTATAACCATGTCTGAACGAAATATCCTGAAATACTTTTTTCATGAATTTCATTTTAGATAAACCGGAATAATTAAATTGCCAGTTTGGCAATGGTTTAGCACTAAACACATCCAGGTTAGAGGTTCTTGGATCTTTGCCAGAATACGTAGACACGAATGAATTAATAATTACTTCTTGATGGTTACCTTCAAATCCATCCCGATATCCTGGTTGTTGTGAACTTGGATTGCTTATGTTATATTTATCTCCAATTTGTTCAGATATTATCTTTCGATTATTCTCAAAATTCTTGAATAAACTATCAATATTATTATTGAATAAGGTCTTTATGGAAATATAACTTATGCTATACTGACCCATTTCAAATGGTGTGAGGTGATTGAAAGAATAAGTCCCAGGATTAGTGATGGACTCTTCATACTTAAATGTCTCTGCATAATCTCTAGTAAAATTGCGATCAACATTAAGATCAATATTAAATCCTTTGAAAATTTCAATTTTACCTTTTGCGCCGAATGTTTTTGTTTTCTTCTGTCCAATTTCTTTGTTAAAACATTCATTTTTTGAGATCCAACCTTTTGCAGCTGCTTGATCCAGAAATCCTCCCTCACTAAGATCTGGAGTCAAACCAGCGATGAATTTCCATCCTGGCGCATTAAAGCTTCTATTCAAACCCAAATATTCTGGTTTCTCTAAAAATCCAGGCACCAAGGTTGTTGTATTTTCAGAATAATTCAATTGAATTCTACGTAAAGAAAGAAGAGGTCTAATTAAGATTTTTTCAATTGTCGTAATTTCTCTTTCACGTTTCTCTTTTTCTTTTTTATTAGAATTATCCTTTATTCGATCCGTTAACTTGGTTTTTTGTTTCGACTTATTTTGATTTAATTTTCTGGAGAATCCTTCTGTCTCATCACTTATTCTTTTCAAATAAGGAATTTTATTATATAAGGTCGTGAAATTCAATTCACCACTGATAGTAAGGTTCTGACCATTGGAAATGACGCTACCTAAGGTATCTGCCTGTCCCAATGCTCCAGATGCCCAACCATAATTAGCTCCATATTGAATTCTGGATTGTAACCAATCTAATCCTGGAAAATATTTAAATGGAAGCGTATAGTTAGCCGTTATATTGTGTTTATAATCTCTAACCCTTCCTCCATCTTTAAGATTATCTAATAAGAAAGTCTTTTTATCAGACTCAGATACTAATTCACTGGTCCTAGGATTAACATTTCCTCCTCGCAATGGATTATAGGTGATCTCATCGACAACCGCGTCTACTTGTGCGCTAAAATTTAATTTCAATGACTTGGTAATATCCCAATTCATAGAGTAATCCCTTAACCAACTGAATTTTACGGTTTCCCAGGTAGAATATTTTGGATCTGAATTTCGATAAATAGTAACTGCTTTACGCCGATCTAAATTATTTCTAACACCAAATAAACTAGGAATCGGATTAAAGTTAAATTCCGAAATAAATTTCAGATTTTTACTTTTAACAAATTTAAAAGGTTGTATATACTTCGGACTTACAGAAAATGTATAATCCAATGCACCTTTTCTAATATTCAGGCGATCCTCAGCTATAATTGGATTATGTTTTTTACTGGTACTCTGACCATAACTTAAAGAAATATTTTCAATATTCCATGGTCTTGGTTTGGAATTGCCCGACCTGTTTTTCCTAACGTTGTTAAAAGCAAATCCTTGAGTAGAAGAATAATCAATGGATTTATTTTTAATGGAATCCTTTGCTTCAGATGTTATCGCCTGATTAATTTTATCCCTGAGTTTTACATCTAAATCATTCGGATCAAATTCTGGAGTTCGTGTGGCTACCGAATACTGTGCGGTGAATGGTAGCGAAATATTAACTGATTTTGGAATAAATTTTCCTAAGTCTAATGAAGTTGTTGCATCAACTTGTTTGATATCATCCAGGGATCGATCGTTAAGTCTTTCGTCAATCCCTCCATATCCATAAGATGTAAAAGAACCAGCAACACTAATATTTCCAAGATCAGCCATTTGTGCTTCTGCTCTGGCTAATGCAGCAAAACCACCATGGTTCTCAATTCCGGTAAGTCTCATTTCGTTAACCCAAACTTCTACCTTATCAAATTTAGTTGAAGTTGTATTATTTCGCATTCCAATAACCAAACCTCTTACATTGCCAATGTTAGGATTTCCAACTATTCTTACAATATTGTCGGGTTTATCCGGATCGAATTTTTCATAAGGTATATTATAGGGTAATCCTTTTAGATTTCTTTCATTTTTAAGGTCAATCAATAATTGCAAAGGAAAATCAAATTCATTCTCTTTTAGCCATATTGAATCGGTTACGGAGACCGGTGTAGTAAGAGTCAATGGCTGAAGCATCCGAACCGGAATCTCATATTCATAGTAATTCTGTGTAAAGTCTTTGCCAAGTCGGACAAATACTCTCAGGTCCCCTTTTTTCAAATCCTGCTTATTGTCTTCAGCGTGTACGAACATTTTAAATCTTTCGTATCGGCGAATATCAAGCTCCGTTAATCTGGTTATCGTTTGGGTACATCCTGGTAATAATTCTGTTTTACGCATTACAATTCCAGCTTCATTAGCCAAAACATTATTGGTCCCAGCTCCAAAAACCTGTTGCCTTTGTATGCCCGGTGGTACCTTATAATTAAATGGTAATCGGTTTGAGTTTTCTTCAATATCAATCTTATCTAATATCAGATGGTTTGAATTATCACCAGCACATAATGAAGAATCTCTTCTCCAGGTATTTCGGCCTAATTGAAATTTTACCATTCTCAGGGTTACACTTTCTGAAAATCCGGTGAGCAACAATCGCATAGATTGTATAGATCTGAAATCACTAATAGGTCCTTCTTTAAAATCGTATTCTGTAATTGGAATTCTAAATCTATACCAGGTCTCTGTCACATTGTTGTTAACCTTTGTTATGGACTCCGTAATGTATTTTGAGTTCAAGTTTCCACTCGCATCCTGAGAAAGTAATACTGGATAATTATAATATGATTCAAAAGTATTTAATGATTTATCTGGTATTAAATCTTCCTGATCTGGTAATGATGTCTGTGCTGTTGGAAAGGTTGAATTCGGGTCTGATTGTGAATTACCTTCCAACATATTATTTCTTTTATATCGCTCCAGAACGGTAGAATTCGTTCCAAACCTTGAATCGCGATAAGATATATAATCATCATTGGAAGGATCTTTCGAAATAGAATCGTATGCACCGGTGTTTAAAGAATTGCGCAGTATATTGAGATAGTCATTTTGAAAAAAGGCAAACTCATCATTGCTTGACATTCCATCAAGACCAAGATCCTGCAATTCTCTATCGTTGAGTTCAAATGAGTTAACAATAGGTGGAACTCTACTTACTTTACCAAACTTTGTGTTGGTTACCGGCAACTGTAAATTTGGTGTTGGCAATCCATGTTCGAATTGTTGAATATCGTCCTTCAATATATCTTCTGAGAATGTTCCTAATTGAAGATACATTTCTCCGGGTTGGCTAATCGGTGATTGATTGAATTTAGGAAGGTATGGATTTAATAGCCAAAAATCAATGTACTCAACATTCGATACTTCGAAATCATTGGTGCTTAGTTTTGTCATTATTCCACCCCATCGCGATGCCGGATCATTCAATTTATTATCATTATCAACTCCGGCAGTTCTGTTTCCTAATCCATTATCAATTCCATTGGGCAGATCATAATTATAAGGGCCTTTTTCTCTAGGGTAAAACGTTAAATCAAAAGTTAGTTCCTGAGCAAAACCTACAGGTCTTTCTCTATTAGGAAATAACTCTCTTTCGTCAACTTGTCTAGAATAAGAATTTCCGGCATCAGGTGCTCCACCTCTTGCAATTGGGTCTACTCGATACCAACTAAGCAAAGCCCTATTAGAAGAAGTAAACCAATTATTGACAACATTATTACCTAAAAATCTTGTTCCAAGATTTCCAGTAACAGGAACTGTTGCAAGTACCCATTGGGTTGGGTTAAAATATAAACCAATACCAGAAGAACTTCCTTCAAAATCATCAATATAAACTACTCCTCCTTCACTACCTGTCTGTTCAATTGCTCTTGAATAACCAGGTTTAAGATACGCAGCTTCACCTTGTACAGATATTTTTGAACTTTCTTTGGTGGATAATAATGGCAATGCATCCAGTGCTCTGGTAAGCCAAGGCGCTTGTTTGGTATATCCGAAATCAACTCCAAATACTTTATTGTTAATGGGGTCTTCACGCAATCCAACTTTCTGAGTAAATGGTCTTTCAAAAAGATTCATATACGTTGATCCAATATAAAAATCCTTGCTTTTGGCATATTCCGCTCTTAATCCAATCATTGATCTGGTCTGAATATTAAACAGCGAACTATTTTCATAATCAACACTAATTGGCGCGTCGCCAGTTAGATAAGACTCGTTAAGAATAGTAATTTTTCCTGCTCCTCGATCTACGATATAATCAAGATTTTCTGTAAGCACAAGTGATCCAGCTTTGACGATAATCTTTGAATTCTGATCTGAACCAAAAGTATTCAATGGAATTTCGTTACTCTTTCCAGCTTTATAATTTCCCTTTAATAAAAATTGATTTGAAATTAATTTTTGTCTCGCCTTAGTAATTGAAGAATCATAAAGGGCTTCGTATTGATATTTATTATAAATCTGATCCGCTTTAATGGGATCCGGTACGATATTTTTTACAAGTGTTTTAAGTCCCAATCCAAAAGGTTCCAAAACTGGAAATACAATTGTCCCACTCTGAGGAATAACTGTTTGTCCTGTTACCCAATCAAAGATTCCATCGGGTTGGGGATCGCTGGTTTTATTCAGATTATCCAAGCGAAAAAGATTCAATAATGGATAACCTTCTATTTCCGGAATAAATCTTCTTTGTATGCCATCTTGTGATTCGAAGAAAATATCAAAAGTGAATCCCTCTTGATTGAGATTGTAACCACCAATGGAATAGACATTCTTCATCATAAGGTCATACGATGGCAGGGTGGTTACCTGAGTTGAAGATTTAATAAGTTTGGTAAAGAGTACATTAAAGTTTACTGTGTCGGATGAAATCTCTGAAGACAATTCTCCAACTTTGTATTCTGCACCGGTTACTCGATCTTCATCTCGACCATTATAAATATATTGATAAGATACGGCTACTATCTGATTTGGTTTCGGCCGTATTCTTAAGGAAATAAAACCTAAATCCGCATTATAAGTGTAGTCATTTGGATTAAGCCTTCTGGCTCTAACTTTTTCAAAATCTTTTCCTTGTTGCAATCCAAATTCATTGGTCAATCGGCTGACGACTTTATTGAGGTTTCTGGCATCTTTATCTTTCAAGATTTCTTTCAAAAGATTGTTTGATGAATTAGCTGGAAGAGAGAAGCCCCGGGCATCTTTTAGAGGACTAACGCCCGCGGTATATCTCGCAAAGTTTGCATCACTCATATCGTGAGGCTGATCTGCTGAGGCACCAAGATCAGTTAATGCCACAATATCTTTTACGTTGATGTCCCGAATGTTGGTATTGTCATCAGACATCCAGACTTCAAGAACTTTGATTTTGAATTTACTTATGATTTCGGGTAATGAAGCAAGTGATGGTTCATAGTTTTGACGATTGTATTGGCTAATAAAGAAATGTCGATTTTCATCAAATTGATCCGGTCGTATAGTATATTCCTGAAAAACTCCACCACCTTTAGAAGTAATGTTTTCATTTTTTGCCCGTTGCTGTGCTAATAAAGCTGATAATTTTAAATGTCCGAATTGCCAGTCCGTTTTGAATCCAAATAAGTTTTGTGATCCTTTTATTAATGTTGATCGAAGTGGTAATGCAACGTTACCGGCTTCAATTTTTTTAATGATATCGTCTTCTGTAAATTTTTCACTGTCGTAAGCCAGTTTAATTTTATTATCAAAATCAAATGAGGCTTGTGTATTATAGTTGGTATTCAGTTTAAATTTATCACCGATGCTTGCCGTAACTTCCAATTGAATGTTCATTTGGAAATCAGGATTAAACGTTTTGTTATTATTGAATTGAGAGGCGGAAGTTGGTATATCGTTGAAGTTATAATTAAACCCAACCGTCATGTCGACATTTCCTCTTGGCTCTATCTGAATTCCCTGTCCGCCAAATAACCTATCCGTCAGACTTTTTTTCAAATCAATTTTTTTCAGCGGATCGACATATGACGCAAAACGACTTTTGACAACTGAAGTTCCTGATTTTTCTCTTAAGTAATTATTATCCTGCTGTCGGGCTTTAAAAGCCATATATTCATCAAAACTCATGGTGGAAGGATTCTTGTAATAATCCCCTCCAATTTTTTCTTTGAATATGTATTCGCCTGTAACCGGATCGTACTCTATATCTTTATCGATAGACTTAGGATCTTTTAAATCAAATGGGTTTCTTTTATCCTTATCAGGATTAGAACCTGGTCTGTTCTTATACGGAATGGTGTCAGTTAAAATGTATTCTTGAAAAGTCTGTTCTGGCAAGGGTATTTCTCTACCCCCAGAAATTCCCAATTGTAATATTAGATTTAATAAAATTAAGGTGATTCCGCCCTTACTCATAAAGAAATGTCTTCTAAACCCTAGAACCTTAGTTAGATAAATAGTATAAACGTCAAAAACGGAAGATAACGTGTGCAATTATAAAGTTTTATGAGAGTTTTTTAAGACAAAGCTTAATCAGGTCTTCCACAGAGTATTGCGACTTCTCAGTTTCAGTAAAAGATCGTAAAATCTGCTCGACCTGTTGACGTTGAAAACCCAACGCTACAAGGGCAACAAGGGCTTCTGATCTTGCAGAAGTCTTTGAATCAGTATTCATAATTGATTCACTATCAGTATCTTTTGAAATTTTATCCTTTAGATCAATAATTATTCTTTGGGCTGTTTTAGGACCTACACCTTTTACTTTTCGAAATGCTCCATCATCGGAGTGAAGAATTGCTGTCCTGATTTCATCTGAATTCATATAAGATAATATCACCCGTGCCGTATTGGGGCCTACACCGCTGACAGAAATGAGTTGTATAAATAAACTTCTTTCCCCCTCATTAATAAAACCGTACAAGTAATGGCCATCTTCCTTGATAATCAGGTGAGTAAGTATTGTTGTTTCCTGAAGATTTTGAAGTTTAGAGTAGGCATTCAGGCTAATATGAATTAGATAGCCTATTCCTGAAGATTCTACCACCACAAAAGTTGGTTGACAAGAAGTAATCTTTCCTTTTATATAGGCAATCATGCCGCAAAAATATAAATATATTAATTTTTTTTATAATATAATAAAGAATACACCTATAATTTCTATTTACTTATACGGTTATTCAATAAATATTTACATCCTAAAGTATGATCTGCAATAAATTAAAAGTGGAATTTTAAAAGCCAGACCAATTCTAAATTTTAACTGATCTTATTTTTGAATCGTTCCAGGTGACAATTTGGTATTAGATTTGCACCGATATGTACTTTACTTATCCTGGTATCCTTTGGGCACTGAGTTTGCTGAGCATACCAATCATTATACACTTATTTTATTTTCGAAAATACAAGCAAGTATATTTTACCAATGTCCGGTTTCTCAGGGAGTTGGTCGAGGAAACAGCTCATAAAAACAGATTAAAAAACTTATTGATTCTACTTCTAAGGTTACTGGCTTTTGCTGGTTTGATCCTGGCCTTCGCACAACCTTATATAAAGTCTCAAAAGTTGGTCAGCAATCGCCATCGAGTGGTGAGCATATTTATTGACAATAGCTGGTCCATGAATACCGTATCCAGTGAAGGTAGTTTATTCAATAAAGCCAAACGTTCAGCACTTGACATTATCAATGCATATTCAGATTATGACAAATTTCAAATTCTGACCCACGAGCTCAGTGGACGAGAAACAAAGATTTACACCAAAGAAGAAGCGATTACGGCTATTGAAGAAGTTAAGCAAAGTTCAAAAGTCAATTCTTTTTCCAAGATTATTAAAAGACAAGAGCAATCGATTCAGGATTTTGAAAACTTCGATAAAGAAATATATTTGATTTCTGATTTTCAAAAGACCCTTACCAAAGATCCTATTCAAAGATTGGATTCGTCCATTCAACTCTATCTTTTACCCTTAAAAGGAGTTAATGAAAATAATATAGCCATTGATACGGCCTATTTTACAAATCCAGTCATCTTAAAATCACAAACTTCTAATTTAGTCTATCAACTTCATAATTACGGTAATAGCGAATCTGAAAATTTAAAATTAAGCTATTCGATCAATGGCCAGGAATATCCTGTATCCGGAATAAGTATAAAACCAAAAACCATTTATCAGGATACCATTTCTCTTAACATTCTCCAATCCGGAATTCAAAAACTTAAATTACAGATAGCTGATTATCCTGTACAATTTGATGATCAATATTACATGGCCTTCGAAGCCAAAGAAGAAGTTAAAGTATTATTGATCTACAATAAGAAGCAGCCTGAGAACCTATATCGCGCGTCTGCGTCAATTCCTTATTTCAAGACAAATTCTAAAGAAGTCGGAGCTTTAGATTATAGCAGTTTTAGCAATTATCGTCTGATCGTCTTAGCTGATATAGAAAATATTTCAACTGGTCTGGCGAATGAATTGGATAAAGCTCTTAAATCCGGTACCAATGTTTTTGTATTTCCGAGTGAAGTCGGTTCAGATCATTATCAATCGGTTGAGACTCAAATAAAATTTCCTAAACTCAGGGACTTTTCCCGTTTAAAACGAGAAGTTGGAAGTATAGTCTATGAGAGTGGACTTTTTGATGATGTATTTGCCAATAAAAAATCTAATATCAAACTTCCCGTAACATTAAGTTCATTTCAAATTTCTCAAACCACTTTCTCCGAACCCTTAATGTTATATAAAGATGGTTCTCCATTTGTAATTCGATATCCCTTTGGAAATGCCTATGTCTATGTTTGTGCATCCCCTATTCAGGAAGATGTAAATACATTATCCAAAAACATCGAGATTTTTTTACCCCTTTTATTCAAAGCTGCTATATCAGGTAAAAGTATAGATCAATATGCATATATTATAGGTAGAGATGCCATGATTCAATGGCCGATTAATCAAGAAATAATATTAAAAGATAATACGCTAAAGTTTTCAGGTCCGGAAGAATTCATAACCACCGCAAGATTATATCCTCATCATCTTCAAATAGAGCTGTTCGATCAACTAAAATCTCCAGGAATCTATGATATTCTCAACCAGGAATTAAAATTAGGGGCGATTGCGTTCAACGAAGATAGACTAGAATCCAATATGTCCTTTCTTGAGGAGAATCAAGTACAAACTTACTTTGGCAATAATGCTCAAATTATTGACCCTCTGCAAGTCGGAAACCTAACTGCCTCTATAATTGATACTAAGGACAAGAAATCCATTTGGTGGTATTTAATATTATCTGTTATTCTATTTTTGTTATTGGAAAGTCTACTAATCCGATTTTGGAGAAATAAGTAAGATGGATGTAGTTTTTAAAAATGTTCGAATAATTGACCCTAGGAGTGTTCATCATCTTCAGCAGAAAGATATTCGAATAAAAGACGGAATAATTGATTCCATCTCAGACAATCTCCGTCTTACCGGTAAAATTAAAATTCTAGAAAAAGAAAATTCATGTATTTCACCTGGTTGGGTAGATGTTGGAGCTTATGGTGGTGAACCAGGATTCGAAGAAAGAGAGATCCTTACTAAATTATCACGGGCAGCTATCTCAGGTGGATATTCCAGAGTTTTGTATATGCCAATTACAAACCCTACTATTCATTCGAAATCAGAAGTTCATTTTCTAATTAAAAAATCATCGGATCTTGAAATCTATCTTCACCCAATTGGTTCTGTAAGTAAAAATGCTTCTGCGTTAGAAATGGCTGAAATACTTCAGATGCATGAAGCTGGTGCATTAGCATTTTCAGATGGAAATTACGGTATCAATAAATCAGGTTTGCTTAAACGCGCATTGGAATATCTACGTCTAATACCGAATTCTGTGCTTATTCAACATAGCTGGGATCCTGATCTTGCTCCTAACATGCAAGTTCATGAATCAGAAGAAACCATACAGCTTGGATTGCGTATTAATCCTTCTTTATCTGAATATACTGCCGTTCAAAGAGATCTTTCAATTTTGGAATATACCAATTCCAGGATGTTATCTCATAAAATTTCTTGCCAGGAATCTGTTCAACTCATTAAACGCGCTAAAAAAGGAAATAAAAACTTATTTTCTTCAGTATCGATTTTTAATCTTGCTTTCCGGGATAAAGATTTACTAAATTTTTCAACATCGCTTAAATTAATACCGCCTTTAAGGGGTCTACAGGATCAGAAAGCGCTCTGGCAAGGATTAAAAGAAGATACCATTGATCTTATCGTCAGTGATCACACCCCAATCAATGCCGAGTTGAAAGATCTTGAGTTCCAAAATGCTTCGTTTGGCGCCATTTCATTAGAGACAGCATATTCTTTATTTAATGAATTTGGTTCTACTTCAATGAATCATCAATGTATGTGGGTACAAAAAGTGGCTATTAACCCTCGGGAAATATTTAATTTGCCAACCGCTATTGTTGAAGAAGGTGCAAATGCCGAACTTACCTGGTTTGATCCAACCAGTCAATGGACATATTCTAATTCTAAAATAAAATCTCAATCAAAAAACACACCAGTAGCAGATCAATTATTAAAGGGATCTTCTCTTGGTGTTTACAATAAATCCAACTTTTATAATTTTAATTAATTACTAATGAATAAATTTTCTGCAGCCATAAAGTTTGGATCCATATGGGGTGTAGCCTCTATCATTTTTAATCTTTCTATTTATATTTTTACTGGAAAAATTGAAAGTCATCCCGTTGTGAGTTTCTTAATTTTCGCTGCAGGTATTGCTGTGATGTATTTTATTGGTGTTGCAAGGAGAACAGAAGCAGGTGGATACATTGAGTGGAAAGAAGCTATGACACACATTTGGGTTGGAGCAATGATTTCTTCTGTATTAACCATTATTTTCACTTTTATAATGTATAATTATATTGCTCCTGAATTAATTGATCAAATTAAAGAATTACAAATTGAAATGCTTGAAAAGTTCCGTAGCACTATTGGTGATGCGAAGACGGATGCTGAAATTGAAAAGCTGGAAAACTCGAATCCTTTCAGTTTGTTCAATACTCTTCTTATGATTGGTGGTAGTATTCTGATCCAGTTTTTAGTAAGCTGTTTGGTGGCTCTTGCGGTCAAAAAGAAGAATCCTAATGAATTTTTTAATACGCCAACGGATAGAGTTGATCCTTTTTAATTCTTCGTTAACTATAAAAATAATCTAATCCTTGAATCAATCCAAAAAATGGATTTCTGAATTAATTTGGTGGTTGTTGTCCATAACCGTTGCTTGCCTTTTTTTATTTCCGATATATTATTATCGAATCGACTACCCTTTTTATAGAAATAATTTCATATTCATTTTTGGGTTTTTTCTATTTATACGTTGGGTCTTGTTTTGGCATCTTACGCCTTATGCTCGGTTTCAATGGTTGAAGTTGATTATTATTTTTTCCATAATTCCTGGACTTTTCCTGCTCAGCTATGAGTTTTCTGACTTTAAAAATTATATTGATGAAATTGGATTACAGGAAATGGTTCATGATTTACCAGAACAAGAACAATTAGGTATGTCTACCTATATTCGTTCACAAATGATTTTTTTCAGTATTTGTTGTTTAATCAATGGATTTTTAGTTCCTTTTAAATTGATTTGGAATATCTGGAAGCAGTATAATTTGAATCAGGTATAGTGTAAAATTCATTTTTAACTATTCTGTTGCTTTGAATGAATTATACAAATTCATAGTATTCTGAATTCCATTAGTACAAAAGCTCATGGAAGCTTCGCAAGCTTTATCAATAATTTTTGGAAGAACGATTTTTTCATTTTCACTCCATTTGCCTAAGACAAAATTAACCTGCTGTCCTTTTGCATATTCATTGCCAATTCCAATCCTCATTCGTGGATATTTTATAGTGCCCAGCTGAGAACTGATATCTTTTAATCCATTATGCCCACCGTCGCTACCTTCGGATTTTATTCTTATTTTTCCAAAATCCAAATTAAGGTCGTCCAGAATAACCATTAAGTTTTCTACTGAAACAGCTTCTTTAGCCAGCCAATAATGAATAGCTTTTCCGCTCAAATTCATATACGTAGTTGGCTTTATAAGAATTATTTTCTTGCCTCTATACTTGGTTTCGGTTCGATGTACATAGCGATCACTTTGCCAGCTGAGTTCATATTTTTCGGCTATCTTGTCTACGACATCAAAACCAATATTATGCCTGGTGTTGAAGTAATCTATATCCATATTGCCCAAACCTGCAATGAGAAACTTCATTTATTCATTTTTGGCAAATATAACTCTTGTGCTTCGCTTAAACTTTGCATCTTTACAGACTTATGCAGAATATTGAAGTCCTGTATATTTTGAGAAAAATTTCCTGGAGAAAATTATTGAATATACTTCAACTAATTTCTTCTTATTTAGCGTCTAAAATATTGCGAAAACCTCTTCACTGGGGAATGCCAATGGCGGTTTCCGTTGAACCAACAACGGCATGTAATCTGCACTGCCCAGAATGTCCTTCTGGACTTCGTTCGTTTAGCCGTCCGACAGGAAATATGAAGTTTGAGTTATATAAGAAATACGTTGATGGGTTTATTTCAACTATCTCTGGAATGACTTTTTATTTTCAAGGCGAACCATTTATCAACAAGGATCTATTTAACATGATTCGTTATGCCTCATCACAAGGTGTTTATACTATGAGCTCAACGAATGGTCACTTCTTAAGCGAAGAAAATTGCATTCAAATAATTGATTCCGGTTTAGATCGCTTGGTTATCTCTTTAGACGGAACAACTCAGGAAAGTTATGAAAAATACAGAGTTGGTGGTGAGATAAGCTCTGTACTAAAAGGAATTTCCCAATTGGTTCGCTTTAAAAAAGATAAAAACAGCAAGACCCCATTTATTATTCTTCAGTTTATTGTATTTCGACATAACGAACACGAATTGGATGACATAAAAATCCTGGCAAAAAGATTAGGAGTCAATCGACTTGAAATAAAGTCCGCTCAAATTTATAATTATACTAAGGGATCAGAATTGATACCAGAATCAGATGTCTATAGTCGCTATTCAAAAAATGCGGACGGCCGTTATTTAATAAAAAATAATTTTCTTAACGAATGCTGGAGAATGTGGCAAGGATGCGTTATAACCTGGGATGGAAAAGTTGTTCCATGTTGTTTTGACAAAGATGCAAGCCATCAGCTTGGTGATTTAAATTATAGCTCATTCCTGGAAATTTGGAAAGGTGATAAATATAATGAACTTCGTACGCAATTATTGATGGGTCGCTCCAATATTGAAATATGCAGAAATTGCACAGAAGGAACCTTAGCCTAAAATTAATTATTTTAGAGTTTTATTCTCTTTCCATTGCTTGTATATTCTTTCCAATTCGTTATAAAATCTTTTACCAAAGCGACGGATCAATGCGTCTTTCACAAATTGGAATACCGGTATTCCTAACTCTTTACCCTTCTTACAGGCAGGGTTGCAGATATTCCATCGATCATAATTTAAAGCCGTAAAGCCTTGGTTCGGATTTTCAATAATCCGAATGGGGTATAAATGACAAGAAATCGGCTTTGGAAAACGTTGAATGCCATCCTTATAAGCAAGTTCTATTCCGCATTGTGCTATACCTTCTTTATCTCGGGTCATAAATACGCATGCGCCGTCGGGCATCAAGTTGGTTACATAACCATAATTTTTATCATAAACATATGGACCATCTCTTTCAATTTTTTGGTATGAAGATTTAGAAATATAGGCTGATAATTTTTTCCATATTCGATCCAGTATTTTTAATTCTTCATTACGCAATGGCGCTCCGACTTCGCCTTCCCAGCAACACGCACCTTTACATGCTTGTAGGTTACAAACAAAGTGCTTCTCTAACAGGTCTTCACTAATTAATTTATCTTTTACTGCAATCAAGTGAATTATTATTTTCTTTTTCGAATCATTGCTACATGTGGAATGTTGTCTTCCAGATACTCCTCGCCCAATCTTAAGAAACCAAAATCAAAATAAAATTTTTGTAAATAAGATTGTGCTGATATTTTGATATCAAATCCAGGATATAAGTTCTCAATAATATGAATTGACTCAGACATTATTTTTCTTCCAAAACCTTTAGATCTCAATTTAGGCTGACTACATACTCTGCCTATTGAAGAATAATTGTCATATGAAATTCCAGGAGCAAGCAATCTTGTGGTTGCTGCTAGTTCATCTTGATCATAAAACATGACATGATGAGCCAGAATATCTTTATCATCCATGTCCTGATAGACACAATTTTGTTCTACAACGAAAACTTCACTTCGTAACTTAAGAATATTATACAACTCAATAGGTAAGAGTTCTTCAAATTTTTTACACAATAGTTTTTCCAAAATTAAAACATATTAGTCCTCACCTATTTTTAAATCAAGGATTTTTTGAAATTCTTCCAACATAGGATTTACTTGCATCATAATATCCCATTTTTCTTTGGCTGAATACAACTTTTTAGGCTTTACCACTTCTTCCCTTGAAGATAACTCAGGATCTATTTCAACCTTAATTCCAATTTTATCACCTTTAAATACATGCTTAATTTCTTCGTCTATTCTCAACTCCCCTCTTATGGATTCTAAGCCCAGGATCGATCCGACCCAAATAACTACTTGATTTGATTGAACTTCGAGCTTTGCTGAACGCATGTAATCCTGCAGAGTTTTGGATTTTTGACTTTGAATAGTTTTATTCCAATAAGCCGTAAAATTTTCCTCATTCAGTTCAATAAGCATTTCTATTCTCGACTGCTCGTTTAAATTAATTTTTTGCTTTATAACATCTAGCGAAGCTAAGGTCGGAATACTTCCAGTAAGTTTTTTGTCTAATGGTGGTTTGACGGATATTGTTTTTGACTCTGAAGGAATAGCCTGGGGAATTTCTATTGTTGTAGCCGGAATGTTTTTTTGCCTTGATTTAGTTTCAATTGGTTTAGTACTTGAATCCGTTTGCGTGATATTGATTGGTGAAGATATTCTTCTCTGCCATTGTGATAATTTCATTAATAATACTTCAACATGTAGTCTTCTGTTTTTCGATTTACTAATGTTAACCTCTGCTTCATTGATCATGTCGAGACTACTCATAATCAGAGAAAGGCTGGCATTATGTGCTTGCTCCAGGTAGCGATTTCTGGAAGATTCACTCCCTTCAAATAACGCTGCCATGGATGGATTTTTACAAATTAATAAATTCCTGGCATGATTGGCCAATCCCTCTAGCAATACTTCAGGATCAAAACCAAAGCTGATTACCTGTTCAAACAATAAAAATGCTTCAGTAGTGTTTTCAGTAATGAAAGCATCAAAAAATTTAAAGAAATAATCGTAATCCAGAATATTCAGATTTTCCAATACCGACTGAAATGTAATCTCTTGACCGGTATAGGATCGAATTCGATCGAAGATGGATAAGCCGTCACGCATAGCGCCGTCGGCTTTAACCGCAATTTGATAAAGTGCTTCAGGTTCCGCCTTAATCGATTCCGCTTTACAAATAATTTCTAATTGCTGAATAATATCCTTGATGGAGATTCTTTTAAAATCATATACCTGACATCGACTTAGAATAGTTGGTATAATTTTGTGTTTTTCCGTTGTCGCCAGAATAAATTTAACGTAAGGAGGAGGCTCTTCCAGTGTTTTAAGAAAAGCGTTAAAGGCGGAAGTACTTAGCATGTGAACCTCATCAATAATATATATTTTGAATTTTCCTTGTTGAGGTTGATAGCGGACCTGCTCAACTAATGATCGAATATCTTCAACCGAGTTATTGGAAGCAGCGTCTATTTCAAATATATTAAATGAATTATTCTCTTGAAACGTTTTGCAAGTCTTACATTGATTACAGGGTTCCCATTCCGAAGTAGGTTGTTCACAATTCATAACTCTGGCTAGAATTCTTGCACAGGTCGTTTTTCCAACACCTCTTGGACCGCAAAATAAAAAAGCGTGAGACACCTGATTTTTAATCAAAGAGTACTTCAGTGTTTTAGTTATATGTTCCTGACCAATAACGTCCTCCCACTTTAATGGTCTGTATTTTCTTGCCGATACTAAGAATCCTTCCATGTAAATTTCAGAGCTCAAAAGTAAATCAAGCTTTACTGGTATTCGGAGGTTTTTCTGTTTTTTTTACCATACATTTGTCAAAAATTATATTGTTTGAGAATTGCAATTGCTCAATTAAATTATCACATTGGGAATTTTGAAGGAAATCTTGCCTCAATGCGATTAGCCATTGCTCAGGCTAGAAACGAAAATGCAGATTTAATATGCTTTAGTGAACTATCCACGTGTGGTTATCCTCCGGTAGATTTTCTGGAGTTCAGAGATTTTATTCATCGATCTATGGCCGTGGTTCATGAACTTACCAAAGATTCACATCACCTAGCCATTGTTGTTGGTTCGCCTACTGTTAATTCAAATGTAGAAGGAAAAGACCTATACAATTCTGTATTTTTTTTACATCTGGGCAAAGTTGTTCACATTACGCATAAAGGTTTGCTTCCTAACTATGACGTCTTCGACGAATACCGATATTTTGAGCCAGCTGAAGAATTTAGGGTTGTTCGATTTAAAGATAAAACCATCGCGATAACGATTTGCGAAGACATTTGGAATTTAAATCACGATAATCCTTTATACGACATTTGTCCAATGGATTTTATGCTTAAAGACAAACCGGACTTTATGTTGAATCTAAGCGCTTCACCATTTAGTTTTGAGCATACCCAGGATCGATTAGAAGTTATAAGAGCGAATGCATTGGCTTATAATATTCCAATTTTCTATGTTAATTGTGTTGGTGCACAGACTGATTTGGTGTTTGATGGCGGTTCTGTAGTTGCTTGCTCTGATGGTTCATGTTATGATGAACTGCCTTATTTTGAAGAGTGTATTAGATGCTATAACCTTGATGATATACTTCAAAAGAAACAAAATTACGTACAGCCTAAAGAGAAATTTGATCTCATATACCGCGCACTTATTCTTGGTATTCGGGATTATTTTAAAAAAATGAAATTCAGGTCAGCTATTCTTGGATTATCCGGGGGCATTGATTCTGCTTTAACTGCTGTTCTTGCTGCCGATGCTTTAGGGCCGGAAAATGTAACCGGACTATTAATGCCTTCACCTTATTCTTCTGAAGGTTCTATAGATGATGCCAAAACATTGGCTGAAAACATTGGAATTAATTATCAAATAATACCTATTGAACCTGTATTTAATTCTTATCTCAACACTTTACAGCCCTACTTCAAGAATCTACCTTCTAATGTAACCGAAGAAAATATTCAGGCTCGCATACGCGGAATGTTATTAATGGCTTTTAGTAATAAATTTAATCATATCTTACTTAATACCACCAATAAAAGTGAAATGGCTGTCGGTTATGGGACCTTATATGGAGATCTCTGCGGCGGTATTGCAGTGCTAGCCGATGTGTATAAAACGGAAGTATATCAATTAGCAAATTATATTAATCGCGACAAAATAAGGATACCTGAAAATTCTATAACCAAAGCACCATCCGCAGAATTAAAACCTGGTCAAAAGGATAGCGATTCACTTCCTGAATATAGTATTCTGGATCGAATATTATATCAATATATTGAAAAAAGAAAAGGACCAAATGAATTGATTGAGCAAGGCTATGATGCTTCATTAGTGCTTCGAATATTAAAAATGGTTAATAAAGCCGAATTCAAACGATATCAATCTCCTCCCGTTATACGGGTCTCTTATAAATCTTTTGGATCAGGCAGACGACTTCCCATAGAAGCTAATTATCTTTACTAGGTAAAATCAAGAATAATGATTGAATCCTATATATATATAGCTTGCTTATTAATACTTATTATTCTGTCTTTTCGCACCGTAGCTCAAGGAACTGTTGCCGTGGTAACCATATTTGGGAAGTATAGAAGAATTCTTGGACCTGGACTAAATTTTATCATACCATTTATTGAAAGTGTTCACAAGAGAATTTCAGTACAGAATAGAAGTGCAGAATTGGGATTTCAGGCTGTAACCATTGATCAAGCCAATGTAAATTTTACGGCCATGTTGCTTTATTCTGTATTAGATCAAAATGAAGATACAATTAAGAGCGTCGCGTTCAAATTTGTCGATGAAAAAAATCTAATGCAGGCCCTTATCCGATCGATTGAAGGTTCTGTAAGATCTTTTGTCGCCATAAAAAGACAAAGTGAAGTATTGGTTCTCCGTAGAGAGATTGTTGATAACGTAAAAGAACATTTAGATAAAACTTTAGAAGATTGGGGTTATCACTTAATAGATCTTCAAATCAATGATATAACATTTGATGAAGAAGTTATGCGATCCATGGCGAAGGTTGTTGCTTCTAATAATCTTAAAGCTGCGGCAGAAAATGAAGGACAAGCTTTGCTGATAACTAAAACGAAAGCTGCAGAAGCTGAAGGTAATGCCATTCGAATCTCAGCAGAGGCTGAAAAACTTGCAGCACAACTTCGTGGTCAAGGAATAGCATTTTTTCGTGAAGAAGTTGCAAAAGGTATGAGTAAGGCAGCCAAACTAATGCAGGATCAAAACTTAGATGCATCGTTTATTATGTTTAATATTTGGACTGAAGCGATTAAAAATTTTGCTGAACAGGGTAAAGGCAATGTCATCTTTTTAGACGGCAGCATTGATTCAATGGAAAAATCTTTAAAACAACTTCTTGCCATGCAAGAATTAAGTAAAACTCATAAGCAACTTTGATTGAAAAAAGACTAAAACAAATTTTGTGTTAGTCCAAGATTTAAGCTGATGTATTCTGCATTGCCATAATGTGCTTTGAGCGTTATTCCGGCATCCATAGACAAACCAGAAATAAAACGAATTGGAATGTTGTAGTTAAAAATTAATTTGGTATATAAAGGTATACCTGTTATTACTCCTCCTTTCCTAACTTGATATCCCATTCTGGCTTCAATACTGGTAGATCCAATTAACCATTCATGCCCTGCAAAGACATGTAATCTCAAACTTAGGTTATATGCTGATTTTACATCTGCGGTTAATTCAGTTCGATATGCAAAATAAGCTGAGAGATCGTGTTGTTCTACATCGAAACCACAGTTTATAATTCGATATAAGGCATATTCGTAACTAAATTGAAGGTTTATATTTTGAATTCTATACTTAGGTCCGTTATATAATTTATCTTCTATGTAGGCTATTCCATAATTCAATCCAATGCTCCATTTTTTTATTTTTGGAATACTGTCCTGATAGTCTTGTCTGGCTTTTGATTCATATTGAGATAATCCAAGTATAATTCCAATATAATTGAGGCCAAGATTAGGAGACTTAAAAGAACCATTAGACAAATGATTTAAAGAAAGACCAGTGTAATAGTTCCAATGTTGTGTGCATTTCCATTCATACCTATATTCAAAACTAGTTAGATTATTGAGAGGAGTACTTATGGCAGTCTGAAGTGGGTTATTTTTAAAGTGGTAAACTTTTGTATTGTATGAAATTCCTGTACCAATAAAAAAATAACTTCTCGATTTCATCCTTAATTTTAATGTGAAATCATAATATCCTATTGCTCCTAATGCATCACCCAATACAGCTGATGGTTGCCCTAAATCAATAAATTTAATTAAAAATCCATATTTTGGAAATTTCAATCGATGATGCCAATATTTATTTCCTGATACCTTTTTTGACAACGAAACTTCAAATGTATTTGCAATTCCTTTTGGATTAACTTTAAATTTTGGAGTATGCACGACTAATCTACTTCCTTGGTATCCCGATCGAATCAGCCAATCACTTTTCTGAGCATTAATTTTTAATGAAATAAAATTGATTAGAAGGCATCCAATTATTAATACTTTATGCTTCATTTAAGCGAAGACTTAATAAAAATTCTTTAGTCTTAGAATACTCCTCTGAAGGAATATGATCTTCGGATTGAAAAGGAATAAGCTTGCGATAACGATCAAAGGTGGATTGTAAAGTGTGATTAAGTTTCCAAGTATTTCTCCAATTCCAGGCACGACATGCGGTCATCCATTCCATGACCAAAATTTGTTCAACGCGCGAAACAATTTCGTTGCATTTAATGGCTGCATTGGCGGCCATACTAACGTGATCCTCTTGTCCCTTACTGGTTACTATTGAATCTGTAGAAGAAGGGGTGCACATCTGCTTATTGAGACTGACCAGCGCTGCTGCAGAATATTGTACAATCATATATCCGGAATTTAATCCTGGATCCTGCGTTAAAAATTCAGGTAATCCTCTGTTTCCATGAATTAATTGGTAGATCCTTCTCTCAGAAATATTACCAAGTTCACTTGCTGCAATAGATAACAAATCAGCAGTGATGGCTAATGGCTGCGCATGAAAATTTCCTCCAGATATAATCCGGCCATCGGATATCATAATGGGATTGTCCGAAACAGAATTTATCTCACGTTCAACTATGGTGGAAATGTATTGAATGGAATCGAAACTCGCTCCATGAACTTGTGGAACACAACGAAAACTATAAGGATCTTGAACAGAGCTTTTTTCTCTTATCTCATGAATTTCTTTATATCGGAATTTCAAAATTTCATTTGCTGAATGAATTTGTCCTACTTGCCTTCTAATACGGTGTATTTCTTCATTCAGAAAATCCCCAGAACAATTGAATGATTCCATGGATAATGCTGCAGTAAAGTTGAACAAATGATATAATTGTCTTGATCTTACACAGGCATCCAATAACCAGGCTAAAGAGTATTGAGTGCCATTAAGCAAGGCAAGTCCTTCTTTCTCTTTTAGCATAGGTATACGGATGCCCTTTGATTCAAGAAAGCTTTTAGGATGTATATTATGTTGACCTAATATCTTTCCCTCTCCAATAGTTAATAAACTGAGATGAGCTAATGGTGCAAGGTCACCTGATGCACCAAGTGATCCGTATTTGGGAATGTGAGGATAAATATTGTTATTGTAAAGCTCAATTAAAAACTGAACAAGTTCTAATCTAACACAAGAATATCCATGCGATAAACTGATAATTTTTAATAACAAAATTAATTTACATAATTCTTCTGAAATGGCTTCTCCGGAACCGCAAGCATGAGAACGCACTAAGTTTATTTGTAATTGATCTAATGCTTCTTTATTAATTACTGTATTACACAATGAACCAAATCCTGTATTTATTCCATAAATAGCTTCCGAAGAAGAGCTTAATTTTTTTTCAAGTTTTGCCCGTGAAATTTTTATGGTATTTATTAATGATTCGGATAGTTGGATAGGTGAAGAATTCTTCCAAATGGATACAATTTCATCCAGGTTCCAGATTTTATTTTCTAAAATAATGTAATCCATGGCGTAAAAATAATATATAATAAGGTTCTGTTTTTTAAAATATATCCAGACGTAATTACAATGTTAGAGGTTGAAATTTATACTTAATCATATTTGTTATTACTTTGAGAAATCAAATAACTAAATTTTTTATATAGCAATAAATCGTTATATATGGGTTATTAATGTTAATTTTGCACCCTTATACTCAAAACTATGTCTAAGGAGAAAGATGAAAAATTAAAAGCCCTACAACTCACCATAGATCGATTAGAAAAAACTTACGGTAAAGGTTCCATTATGAAACTTGGAGACAAAGCCGTACTAAATGAAGTAGATATAATATCCTCTGGTTCCATTGGATTGGATATTGCCCTGGGTATTGGAGGATTTCCAAAAGGCCGGGTGATCGAAATTTATGGACCAGAAAGTTCTGGAAAAACAACATTAGCCATTCACGCGATTGCGGAGAGTCAGAAAAACGGAGGTATAGCTGCATTTATTGACGCAGAACACGCCTTTGACAGAACTTATGCTGAAGGTCTTGGTGTCAACACTGAAGAATTACTGATTAGTCAACCGGATAATGGCGAACAGGCATTGGAGATAGCTGAAAACCTAATTCGATCCGGGGCAATTGAAATAATTGTTATCGATTCAGTGGCGGCACTTGTCCCTCGAAGTGAAATTGAAGGTGAAATGGGTGAATCTAAAATGGGATTACAAGCTAGGCTTATGTCTCAGGCCTTAAGAAAACTTACTGGAACCTTGAGCAAAACAGGTTGCTGTTGCATTTTTATCAACCAATTAAGAGAAAAAATCGGTGTTATGTTCGGTAATCCTGAAACAACCACGGGAGGTAACGCTCTTAAGTTTTATGCTTCTATGAGACTTGATATACGCAAGAGTGGTACTGCAATTAAAGATAAGGACGGTAATGTCACTGGAAATCGTGTGAAAGTTAAGGTTGTGAAGAACAAGCTTGCTCCTCCTTTTAAAGTTGCAGAGTTTGATATTGAATATGGTCAGGGAATAAGCAAGAACGGAGAAATTGTTGATCTTGGCTCAGAGCTAAATGTTCTTTCCAAAAGTGGATCATGGTATGCTTATGAAGGCACCAAAATTGCTCAAGGTAGAGACGCAGCTAAGCAATTTTTGTTAGATAATCCGGAAGTTTCAAAAGAAATTGAAGATAAGATCAGAGCAAAACTAGCAACCGGAAAGCTTGTACGAACAGAATCAGGCGGAACGGAAGAATAAAAACTTTTTTATAAGTCCAATGGCTTAGAATTTTTTTCGGTTTTTTTTTGAATTTTACAATATTATTATAACTTTGTTTGCCATTTTAAGGGAGGCAAATTAATTTGAAAACTTTAGGTGGACTTTGGGGATATTCATTATCCTTTGTGCCACCACTTTCTTATCCTATTTATATATCTGATAGCGGAACTTGGTTTCCGCTATTTTTTTTTGTTCATAAGGATTTCATTAGAGATTGCTCATTCTCAAACTTCTCATTTAGATTTTTACTTCCACTGCAATGTTCTCAACATCTCCACAACATCTTCTTTAATAAAATCGTAATAGGGTTTAAGGCTATCGTAATTTATATGGGTATTAAAATATAATGCACCTCTTAGAAAATGATTGGTTGAATCTGTAACGTAAAATTGGAAAGGAGTAGCTGCGGGACCTTCTATTTCATATAACATTCCTTTCACGTTCTTGGACGGTGCAATTGGTATTTCGTCAATATATTCTGCCTTCACCAGATGACCTTTGATTAATTTATAAGAATCATTAATGCATTGACTGAGATCCTTATTATTATTAATACCGGTATAAGTGCAGTATAAACTTGCATGCAGCTCTTTGTAATTAATATTAAACCAGCAAGGTCCTGCTAACGTATCAAAAAAAGTAGAATCCTTTTCATATACAGAATAAACGGGTATACTAAATTCAAAAGGACAATCATTAGCTTGCTGATGATAATATTTCTTTTCAGGAATCACCACTCTTGGATAAGTTCTTGGTTTGGGATTATAAACCTGATCTTTACAAGCCACGTGGAAAAATAATCCCAATAATAATACTCGAACTGAAATGGAATAGATGTTTTGCAAGAATGAATTTATATTAAATGGTAATTTTAATTTTTTCAATCCTTCTTTTGTCAACTTGAATAATTCTGAATTTGATATTTTTAATTATTACTTCCTGATCGCGTTTGGGCATTTCGCTTGTTTGTTCTAAAACCAATCCCGCTATTGAATCGGCTGAGCCTCTTTGGCTATCAAATGCATTTGTGTCCAATCCTATGACTCGACACATATCATTGATCAGAGTTCTTCCATCAAAAATGTAATTATATTTATCCAGCATGGTGTAATTCAAATCATGCAGATCATCAAATTCATCTTGAATTTCACCAACAACCTGTTCCATAATATCTTCTAGGGTAACCAGACCGCTGGTACCTCCATATTCATCTACAACTATAGCCATATGAACTTTTCGAGATTGAAAGTCACTTAGCAAATCGTGAATTTTTCTGTTTTCCGGTACATAAAATAAATTATTCCGAATCAGGGCTTGCCACTCATAATTATTCTGCTCATCAAGCAAGGGAATAAGATCTTTGGCAAAAAGCATTCCAGTCATGTGATCTATATCTCCTCTATATACTGGTAACCTTGAATATCCGTTCGCTTTTACGAACTTCAAAACTTCTTCAAATGTATCATCAAAATCTAAAGCGCAGATTTCTGTTCTTGGCCGCATGATTTGTTTTATAGACACGTCGTTGAATTTAATAATTCCTTTGAGCATATCTACCTGTTTCTCAGATCCTAATTCGTCGCTGACTGCTAAGTCAATTGCTTTATCTAAATCCTGTTTGGAAGAAGAACTTCCTACAATCCTTCTTTCGAGAAGTTTTTTCTCTACGCGATGACTCATACCCACTAACAATAAAGTTATCGGAGAAAAAATGATATCAATAAATCTTAGTGGTATAGCCAAGGTCAACGAAAGTTTTTTGTTATTCAATTGCCCATATATTTTTGGAGTAACTTCTCCAAATACTAAAATAACAAAAGTTGATCCTACAATAGCAACTAAAAAATTTATGATTTCAGTTATTGAATCAATGGAAGTGTTTTCGATATTAAATACATTCTGAATCCAAAGGGCTGTTCCCAGATAAGTATCCTTTGGTAATATACCTTCTAATAGATTTTCAAAAACTAGTGCAATCCCAATATTAAGTAAGGTTATTAGAATTAATAGTAAAGCCAATAATCGTTTTGTGTGCGACCGAAGGTGTAATAAAATAGAAGCGGATTCATTTTGCTCATCCTCTTTTAAGGATTCAACATCATTGGGAGTAAGACTAAAAATTGCAATTTCAAAAGCCGAAATAAGTCCTACTGATACAATAAGTAAAACTAAAATAAAAATACTGATAGCAATTGAACTACCTTCCAGAGATGTGTTAAGTGGTATGGACAGAAGAAGCCCCGAATAAGGATCAGCTGACTCCATTATTTAGTTTATATAAAAGAACAAGATAAATTAAAACGGTAGATCATCATTATCAATATTGGCACTAAAATCTGAAGATGAATTTGTGCTGTCTTTGTTATCATTGGTTTGAACTCCAGATGAAGGATGATGACCTTCTCTTTTCTCAAGAATTTTCAAGTTATCAACAGTTACATCAGTAGCATAGTGGTCTTTGCCATCCCGGTCCTGCCACTTTCTATGTGTTAGCTTACCTTCGACGTAGACCAACATTCCCTTTTTAAGGGATTTTGCCCTTTCAGCCAGCCCTCTCCACATAACTACATCATGCCATTCCGTGGATTTTTGCCAATTCCCGCTTTTATCTTTGTAGACCTCATTTGTTGCCAAGGTAAAACTAGCTCGATTTGTGCCACTTTCTGTGGTTCTGAATTCCGGATCTTTTCCCAGATTTCCAATTAATAGTACTTTGTTTAACATATTTAATTCTTAATGAACGTATTAGATAAATATAACCTAAGGGCTCTTGGAAATGCAAAATTCAAAAAGTTTTTGACACTTTCAACTCTATAGGTCGATTTATTTTTTAAAATAATCTTCCTTGATAAGATTACTTTGTAAAAAAAAATATTCAATAATTGATGACTAAGAACATGGATAACTTTTTGTTTTTGAATACTAAGCAGTTCATTTTTTCTAATGATCGTATCTAATTCTTGCTGAATTTGCTCTTTTCTTAACCAGTATTTACTCTTGTTTTCAATCAGCACAAACTCTTGTAAGCCATGCCAGATATCTTTATTATTTCTAAGTTTAATAAGAGAATTTCCATCAGGATCAATTGGAAGAATATAATGGAGACTTCTTTCTGTTTTTTGTATCTTGTTTTTTCGAACGGGATACAAGTCAATCATATCCTTCATATAAGCCACACAATCATGCTTAAATGGACAATGCTTGCAACTTGGATTTTTAGGAGTACATAATTGTGATCCCATGTCCATCATGGCCTGGTTAAATTTAGCAGAAGGGAGATCTCCCAGACAATTTTGAGCCAATAACTGATATTTTTTTTTGATATTGGCGTTAATTGGAATTTCATCCAATCCAAATACTCTTGCTAGAATTCGTACCACATTTCCATCCACAGCTGCAATTGGATAATCATATGCAAATGATGCTATTGCTGCTGATGTATAGTCACCAATTCCTGGCAATGACTTAATAGAATCTATATCTCTTGGAAATATTCCTTTAAACTGATGAACTACGATTTGTGCTGTCTTATGTATGTTTCTGGCGCGAGTATAATAACCTAATCCTTCCCAATTCAATAATACATCATCCACATCAGATTTTGCTAAACGACTAATGGTTGGATATTTAGTTATAAAATTTTTATAAAAAGGTATTACCTGATCAACGCGTGTCTGCTGAAGCATGATCTCAGAAATCCAGATCTTATATGGATTTTTCTCAGCCAACCAAGGCAAAACTCTTACATTCTCTTGTGACCAGTTAAGTAAATCCTGGCCAAATCGCTTATAAGATATCATTTGGAACGACTCACTATGGCGTTTGATCTAGTAGATATACAAGACTCGCCATCGCAGCAGATCCTAGAGCAAGTTCTCGCGGATGAACGGCGCTTATTCTATCCATCTCGGTATGATGAAAATCGAAATAACGTTGTGAATCCGGGGTTAATCCAAACAATATGCCTTTTTGTTTTTTTAAGGGGCCAATATCAGCCCCTCCGCCACCTTTATTAATTTTCAGATCATAGGGTGATAACAAATTAGACCATGTTTCAAAATATGGAGCGTAATTTTTCAATACAGAGGTATCTGCATCAAATCCGAAACCTTTTGGAACAAAACCTCCAGCATCACTTTCAATAGCAGCATAATGAAATTCTCCAGCCTTTGAAGAAACTTCTTCATAGGTTTTACCTCCCGCTAATCCATTCTCTTCATTCATAAACATTACACAGCGGAGAGTTCTTCTAGGTTTGTAATTCATCTTTTTTAATAAATAAAAAACCTCCATGGAATGTACACAACCAGCTCCATCGTCATGAGCACCACCTCCAACATCCCAAGAATCCAAATGGCCTCCGACTAAAATAATTTCATCCGGTCGTTCACTTCCTTTAATTTCTCCAATAACACTATAAGAAGTCTTTTTTCCTTTATCCTGACAATTGGTTTTAATAAAAACTTCAACACTGGATTTTCTAAGTAATTCTGAAAGCCGTTCTGCATCATTGGTACTTATGGCTAAAGCTGGAATAGGATAATACATAGGTTCAAATATAGTAACACCGGTATGTGGATTATCATCCAACCTACCTGTCATTGAGCGCACTAAACAAGCTTTAGCTCCGAGTTTTGCGGCTAGATTTGGACCAAAAACACGCTGATCTACACTTTCACCATACGAAGTAAAAGTCCTAAGATTACCATTGTCAAATGCCCTATTAAAAAAGAGAATTTTACCTTTTGCAGAATTCCCTAAAGTTTTGGCCTCATCCAAAGACTTTACCTCAATAACTTCTCCGGTAAGCCCTTCTGGTGGTGTGGCTCCAGAGCCACCCAACGCCAGTGATTTCAGATCAATGGATTCATTTTTACTACTTTTATTTATCCGAACAAGCTCTTTATCTCCACGAAACCAATATTGAACTTCACAAGGTTGGTCCCAGACTTTTGTCGTTCCAAGGGTATCGAGAATCTGATGAGTAAAATCGACTGCTGCATAACTCTGAGGACTGCCTGCGATTCTCCCACCTATTTTTTCCGATAGATAACTTAACCACCTATAAGACATTTGATCCCTTAAGGCATGTTCATGAAGCTTTTTAATAAAAAAGGCATCGGCGTTTTCATCCTGCGCGTGGGTGTGCTGACAAATGCAAATACTCACAAATAAAAATAAAATACTTCTAACTAATGACATTATGATTAAGCTTATAATAAAATCCAAAAATAATCACTTTCAAAATAGTAATGTATTATAATTTCGTAAGTTTAATTTATTCATTAATTACTAATAACAAATTCTAAAATTAATCAAAAAGACTTTTATTATTATGGTCAATATTTGATTAAGTAATTTACTTTAATTTGCTTTCTTTTGAGAGGAAACCAATTAATATGGCAACCAACTTTAACAATAACATCTGATTTTAAAATATTTCTCAAGGCCAACGATTTAGTTAAAATAATTTAAGTAGGTGATGTATTTATTCCTATAAATTGTAAGCTAAAATATCAACCTAAGTTTAACTTTGACTGTTTTTTAAAATGAATGGATAACTTTCACTAGAATTATTCTTATTAAAACTCAATATACCATGAAAGAAATTTTAATTGTAATTTTTTGTTTCTTGAATTTTTTATGTATCTCCGCTCAATCTGAAAATGCAGCTGCTCAAGAGGCTGAACGTAAAAAAATGATGGATGCCACTATGAAAACAGAAGATGTGAATGGTTGGTTCAGAAAAGGTGGAATTGGACTTGACTTAGGTCAATTGATGAATATTAATCCTTATATCGGTGGCGGAGCTAATCGCATTGGCATTGGTGGGGCCATTGCTTACAAAGCTAACCTAAAGAAAGGAATGCTTCGATGGAATAATGATTTTAACATTAATTTCTCAACGCAAAAAATTGGAAATGGTAAACTCGTAGGTTCAGACGAAAAAATTCCTTTTGAAAAAGCGCTGGATATAGTTACCCTTAGTTCGAATCTTTCATACAAAGTTAAAGAAGGATCTCCCTGGGCTTATTCGGGGGATTTATTTTTCTTATCCCAATTTACCAAATCCTATTATGATTCAATAAGTAAAAAAATCTTCTTAAAGGATTTACATACTCCTAATATCAACACTGGATTGGTATCCAAATTATTTTCACCGGCAAACGTTTCATTTGCGCTGGGAATGAAATATCAAAAGAATGATAATTGGTACGTTTTTCTTTCTCCGGTGGCCCTTAAAGCTATTCTTATCTCTGATCAGGCGATAGCCAACCTAGGTGTTCATGGAACCAAGAAAGCAGACAATGGTTCAGAATACAAAAAATCACTTTTTGGCGTGGGAGCTCTCGCTCGTGGAGGCTACACAACCAAAATTTGGAATAGACTAAATTTTGGTTCTGAATTATTATTATTTTCTGATTATCTCGATCATCCGAATAATATTGATGTAACCTGGTTGAATAATATCGGAGTTGAAATTTTTAAAGGCTTTAACCTTAATTTTAAAATAGATGCTTATTACGATGATAACAAAACCAATAGTATATCTGATTTTAATGCAGAAGGTGGAATAAACGGTTCTGGTAAAAGAGTTAATTTAATTCAACAATTACTTTTGGTGTATAATAGAAATTTTTAACTCTATAATTAAAGGGATTGCTCTCATGTAGTCTTTATTTTCTTAATTCACTCAACATTTTTCTTGCTTCATAATATTCAGGGTAAAGGTTCAGAGCTGTTTTAAGATCTTCACTCGCTTTGTCCGCCTGATTAATCTTTGTATAACATCGGGCACGATAATAAAAGCTGGATGCTTCCTTACTATTTAAAGCAATAGCACGGCTGAGATAGTCAATAGCTTGTTCGCAGGAATCTTTTTTTTGATACATAATACCAAGATTGTATAGAGACAATTCATAATCTGGTCTTTTTTGGATGTTTATTAAGTACTGATTAATAGCCTCCTGTTCTTTACCAAAGATTTGTAAAGAATATGCGTAGTTGTGTAATGTCTCAATGTTATTTGAATCCAACCGAATAGCGTTTTTATAATACTGTATAGCCAAAGGATTTCGCATTGTGGTCATGATGTCCCCTAATTGAATCCATCCTTCAACAAATTCCGGATTAAGGTCCACTGCCTTTTGATAACTATTAACTGCTCTTCCGGTATCTTCCTGCTCATAAAACAAATGCCCTGCCAGATAAAATGCTTCGACATTTGATGGATCCAATTGGAAGACTTGATCTAATCTGGCCATAGCTTGCATGTATTTCTTCACAATAATCTGAAGTCGAATAATCTTTAACATGGTTCGCAAATCGTTGGGATTATAATAAAGTGCGCTATCCAGCACTTCCTCAGCTTTCTTGGAATTAATGGCGAGTAGATAGGCATCGCTCAAACTGTAACTGTAACTTGGTTTTTTCCGATTTAATAATATTGCTTTTTGTAAATCGATCAATCCACTGTCCAATTGATTATTATTAATGAGATATATTCCTCTTCTAAAGTATAAGGTGTCTTCATTGGGAAATCGATGTATTAAATCATCATAGTAGGAGATACTATCCGTAATTGCATTTCCTTTTGGGGATTCTTTAATTGTGCTTTTGCATTGAACACCAATTAAAATACAAAAAATAACGGTCAGCAGTTTATACATAGATTTAAATAAAAGAGCCTGTGCAAGATACACAGGCTCTGATTGATATAATCGCAGAATTTTAAAATTCTATTATTCCTCGTTTGTTAAATAACACATTTCACCCCTATGGTTTTTTCAATTTATTCGCAAAATCACCACCTTTGACCATAGATATTTTTTTAAGATCTATGTGTTTTCTCACGGCAGAATTAAGATCATTTACTGTTAAGTTTTCAATTTTATTCTCCAGATTACTGGTAAAAGCCATGGTTCGATTAAGGTATAACATATTATTTAATGAACTTGCTAATCTATTATCTTGGGAACGTTCAACTTTTAATGATTGAAGAAGTCCTGATCTTGCATCATTGAGTTCTTTTTCAGTAAACCCCTCTTTAAGCATTCTTTCGATTTCTTCTTTAAAGGCATTGATCAATTTATCTCTATTCTCAGGAGCATAGATAGCATAGGCCATAAATCCTCCTACTGGGTCCATTGCGTCAGCATTAAATTTTGATCCAACTCCGTAGCTTATTCCCTCTTTTTGACGGATGCGGGTTGCTAATCGACTATTTAGAAATCCACCACCTAATATATAATTAGCCAAAACTAGCGCTGGATAATTAGGGTCATCGTCTCTTATTTGCAAATTGCATCCTGCAAGAAACATGGCATTGGCTTTATCCGGGGTTTCGATATTGATGTCTTGAGCCGGAACATCTACGTATTTATCGACGATTCTTGAAAATTTCTTTTTCGAAGTCCAATTGCCCAATTCTTTTTCTAATTGACTTTTTATCATCTTATCATCAAAATCACCAACAATACTAATTGTGGCATTATTGGATCCGTAAAATTCTTTATGAAAGTTTTTAACATCTGCCAAGGTAACTTTCTTAATTTCCTCTATATCTTCTTCCATAGTATTAACATATCTCACATCACCTTTTGGGAATGGATTTAATAATCGGGCTATGGCTTTTCCGACTAATGCTTGTGGATCCGATTTTTGTTCTTCAATACCAGCCAATTCTTCATTTCGATATTCTTCTAATTCTTTTTCTGGAAATACTGGATTCTTCAATATGTCTTTGGCAATTTTAAGAACAGGACTTAGATTTTCGCGCGTGGTTTGAATACTCAAGGTAACCGTTGAGCCACTTCCATATACGTTTAATCTTGCTTTTAATTTATCCAGCTCATCTTTAATTTGTTGTCTGGATCTACTGGTTGTTCCTTTATTAAGTAAACTTGCTGTCGCTTGACTTATTGATTCTTTGCCAACTAAAGACTTCTCATCACCCATTCGTAAGGTCATGGTAGCATTAACGATATTTGACTTAGTAGTTTTCGTTAGGAAAGAATATTTCATTCCATTTTTAAATTGTCCACGCTGCGTTCGGCTCTCAATATTAGAAGGTGATGAATCAAAGTCCTCACCTTGAGCCTTTGGTGGATCACCTAAATAGCCATTGGTCAGACTAGCAATATCAACGGGAGATGGAATTTCTGCGCGAGAAGGTTTATCTTCTGGAATAAACTTTCCAACAGTTCTATTAGAAGGTTTGAAATAAGCAGCAGCCACTCGATTGACATCTTCTGCTGTAACCTTACGAATATTATCTCTATAAATAAATAATAACCGCCAATCCCCCATTCCAATGTACTCACTAATTCTTGTACCGATTCTTTCGGTATTGCTTGCCTGAAGATCAAAGTCTTTTAACCATTTTGTTTTTGCCCGCTCAACCTCTTCCTTTGATATTGGATTTTGTGCAATATTGTCAAGGGTGCTTAACAAAGTCTTTTTCGCATCTTCAAGACTATTTTCTTTTCTTACCTGGGTAGCGAAATAAACAAATCCCGCTTCGTTGAGACTAGCACACCATCCATATTGATTAGAAGATTTCTTGGTTTCAATCAAAGCCTTATAGAGTGCACCACCAGGTTCATCAGTTAGTATATCAGTCAGAATATCAACTGCAGCACAATCTGGATGTGAGCCAGCTGGGATATGATAAAGACAAGAGGCTACCTGAACATCACCAACTCTTTTTAGTGTTACCTCTCTTTCTCCATCCTGGATTGGTTCTTCAGTATAAGTTTTTATCAATTCGCGAGTTGGTTTTGGGATTTTCGCAAAATATTCTACAATCATATCGACGACTTTTTTCTCATCGACTTTTCCGGCCACCATCAAGACCGCATTATCGGGTTGATAATATTTACGATAAAATGCTTGTAACCTTTCAATAGGAACTTTTTCAATATCCGATCGAGCTCCAATAGTTGTTTTTCCGTAATTATGCCACAAGTAAGCTGTTGCCATAACGCGTTCCATTAAAATGCCCTGAGGATCGTTTTCTCCTGATTCGAACTCATTTCGGACCACCGTCATTTCTTTATCTAGATCTTTCTTTGCAATGAATGAATTTATCATTCTATCCGATTCTAGATCAAGTGCCCATCGAAGGTTTTCTTCAGTTGCTGAAAAAGTTTCAAAGTAATTTGTTCGGTCGTACCAGGTTGTACCATTTGGCCTTGCACCATGCTTGCTTAATTCATTGGGAATGTCTGGATGCTTTGGAGTGCCTTTAAATACAAGATGCTCCAAGAGATGAGCCATTCCGGTCTCTCCATATCCTTCATGTCTTGAACCAACCTGATAGGTAATATTTACGGTAATCGTTGGTTTAGAGTTATCGGGGTAAATCAAAAATCTCAAACCATTGGGTAAGCTGTATTCAGTGATTCCCTCGACTGTAGAAAGTTTGGTCGGGATAACACTCATTTTGTTTTCCATTTTGTTCTCGGTTTTGGGAGATTTTACCTCTCCTAAGTTTTCAACTTTCATCGTTTGCTGTGGCATAGGGTCAATTTTTACTTTCTTTTGAGCATTCAATATTAAGGCTATAAAGACAAGTGCAATGCATAAAATGTTCTTGTTCATTTACTTATAGTTTTTTTATATTATTCTTATTTATTTAATCGCAAATGTACGAATTTATTCGTAGTTAATTGTGTTTTTCTCTTGACTAAGACCAAATAATGCAAAATCGTACAGTGCCGGATCTTCGGGGCGCAAATTTCGACACTCCTGGCTTAATTCCATAACAGCTTTCCAATCTAAATTCTTTCTTTTTAACAAGCCTAACGCTCTGGCCGTTCGTTCGACATGAACATCAAGAGGAATCATGAGTTCTGAAGGCTGAATTTGGTTCCAAACTCCAAAATCAACACCATTGGAATCCTTTCTGACCATCCATCGAAGAAACATAATCATCCTTTTACATCGAGATCCGCTTAAAGGATTTGAAATATGCTTTCTGGTTCTTTGGGAAATTTCTGGCATGCTAAAAAAAATTTTATTAAAGGTTGCCAGCCTTAACTCCATGGTTTGACGACCTTCTTGTTGGCTTATAAATGCCGATTCAAGACTATCGTTATTCCTGTAATACTGTTGAAAAAATTCTAAAAAATACAATGTATCGGTATACTGAAATGTTCGATGTTTGAAAGATGAAAATAATTGGCGATGGCGTTCCTTATGATGAATAATAAAATCATAGGGAGAATTTCCCATTAAGTTCATGAGTTGATCGGCATTCTTAATTATTGTCTTTCGGTTTCCCCAGGATAAAATTGCTGTCCAGAAAGCTGCAATCTCAATATCCTGAAGTCTGGAATATCGATGTGGAATTTGAATTGGATCATTAATAATAAACTTCGATTGATTATATTTTTGAGCATAAAAATCCAATAAATTTTTAATGTCTTTTTTAACCATTTTCTGAAAGGCAATATTTTATCTAGTAATAAGATTCTGAATAATTAATTTGTTTTAAAAAAATATTTATATTTATATTGTTGATCGTATAATACTTTACGATTCATTGGTGTCGTTTTATGAAACTAGCTATATTTGTACAATGAATAAGAAAATTATCCTAACGACCCTTTTAATTGGTTTTGGGCTTGGTGTTCTTAGCTTTTTATTGCTATCCAACGTTGATTCCACCTTATTTTCATTTGACCCAATTCCTCAAAACATCAAAGGCATTAAAATTAAAAGTAATTTAATTTTTGCCGGAGAACTAATCCCTACAGATAATCCTGATGTTGCTGAACGTTTAGAAAGGGAGTTATTAATTAATACTTATCAGCATAGTGCCACTATACTTCATCTAAAACTAGCTAGCCGATATCTTCCTACGGTGGAAAGAATTTTTAAAGAAGAAGGGCTTCCTGATGATCTCAAATATATTGCTGTTGCTGAAAGTTCATTGCGCAACGCAGTATCATCAGCAGGAGCAAAAGGTATCTGGCAATTCAAAGAGGCGGCTGCAGGTGAAATGGGACTTGTGATCAACGATTATGTTGACGAACGAAATAATTTTGAAAAGTCAACTTATGCCGCTGCCAAATATTTAAAACGCCTAAATGAAAAGTTCAATTCATGGGCATTAGCTTGTGCTGCTTATAATATGGGGGCTCAGGCTTTGATAACAAGTATGAAAGAACAAGGTGAAGAAAGCTATTTCAATCTTAATTTGAGCGACGAGACCAATCGATATTTATTTCGAATTATTGCAATTAAAGAGATCATGAATCATCCTGATCATTTCGGTTATTATCTTGAACCCACAGAATCCTATGAATCTTTGACCAACTATAAAACTATTGAGGTAGATAGCTCAATTAATAACTTATCTCAATTTGCTCATGGATTTGGAATTACTTATCGCGAATTAAAAATTCATAATCCCTGGTTGCTTAAAAGTACTTTAGTCAATAAAAATAAAGAACTTTATAAAATCAAAATTCCGGCTAAATAATATATGCCGGTTAATTTTCTGTCAATAAATTTAGACTTTAATTAGCGCATGGGATTAATTGATTCAATTTGGTCGCTTTATCTGCATTTACCAAAGGCAGAAATGGAACGATTTATTAAGTACCCATTAGAAAGCCAGAACCAACAATTAAATGAAATTCTCCAAACAGCTCAAGGTACCGAATGGGGAATGAAGTATAAATTTTCAGAGATAACCAATCCTAATCAGTGGAGAAAAACGGTACCAGTCCATGAATACGATCAGATTAAATCCGATATCCATAGAATGATGAAGGGACAATCCAATATTCTATGGCCAGGTATTATTCGAAATTTCGCCAAATCTTCAGGTACAACTTCTGATAAAAGCAAGTTTATTCCGATAACTGCTGAAAATCACAAAAATTGTTATACACGGGCAGGTTTAAGGTTGATGTGTTGTGTTTATGATCAGATTCCTAATGTAGGAATTTTAGATGGTAAAAGTATTTTATTAGCAGGTTCAACACAATCCAACTTATCTGAATATCCAGGTACAATGATTGGTGATGTATCAGCAGTAATTTATAGAAATCTTTCCTCTACATTAAAAAGTTTTTTGGTACCTGATGAAGAATATAACCTGTTGGAAGATTCTGAAAAAAAATTAGACATTATAGCTGAAAAAAGTATTAACGCCGATGTAAGACAAATTTCTGGTTCTCCCACCTGGATGCAGCTTTTATTTAAAAAGCTTATGGATATAAGTGGCAAATCTAATATGCTTGAAATTTGGCCAAACTTCAAAATTCTAATTCATGGAGCGGTAAGTTTTGTGCCGTATCGAAAATCATTTGAAGATTGGTTTCCTTCACCGGATGTTTATTTTTTTGAAAATTATAATGCGTCTGAAGGATATTTTGCGCTTCAGGATGTGGTGCGCGCCGATGATATGCTGCTGTTGCTGGATGTAGGAATCTTCTATGAATTTATGCCTTTAGAGGAAGTAGGAAAAGATTTTCCTGATACTTGTTTACTCGATGAGGTTGAATTAAATAAAAACTACGCTATCATTATTACTTCTAATTCAGGTTTGTATCGATATATTGTTGGAGATACCATCCAGTTTACCAATTTACAACCGCATCGAATTAAAATTACAGGCAGGATAAAACAATTTATTAATGTTTTTGGAGAAGAATTAATGGTAGCCAATACCGATGAAGCTTTAAAAATTGCCTGCGATAAATTCAATGTAAAAGTTAAGGATTATACCGTAGGTCCGGTTTTTCAAAACAAACAAGGTCAAGGAGCACATGAATGGATCATAGAATTTGAATCCGATCCAATCGATAAAGAATCTTTCGCTGATTATTTAGATAAAACGATTCAAACTCTTAATTCAGATTATGAAGCAAAGAGATTCAAGGATTTGGCCCTTCAAAGACTAAAACTACATATTGCAAAAAAGGATTGTTTTAATAATTGGATGAAAGCTACCAATCGGGTTGGTGCACAGAAAAAAGTTCCTAGATTATCCAATCAACGGAATTACTTAGAAGAGATTTTACCCTTTGCCTGCTAAAATCGGGACTTAACTAATTTTATTTAAAAATTTTATTTGGTAAATATTAAGCGTCTTAATATTAATTATTTATTGTTTTTCAGCTTTTTACATATAAAAATAATAAATAATATATTAATATTTAAGTTTATCATAAATGATTGATATAAAAAAATTTACGTTAACACTACATATTATGCAAATATTATATATAATTTTGTCATTAATAAAATTACCGTTATGCAAGGTTGGAAAAAAATCATGACCATCAAAGACAATTATCTGGCTGAACTTAAAAGGGTTTTATTAAATAAAAATGGCATAGAAGCTATGCTCCTTAATAAGGGGCAAGAAGCACCCAAATTAAGTATGGCAGGATCTGATCTCTATGTTCGAGAAGGTCAGTATGAAATTGCCTCCATTCTTCTATTTGAAAATGAGGAAGATTAGGATTAGGAATAAGTCTAATCTATTTTGGAAAATCCAATACGGCGTTTTTATTGTAAATCCATACGCACATTCCTATAAATAGGATTAAAAACAATAAAAACAATAAAAAACACCGGCCTTTACTCCCGGGATTGAACTCTTTAATCTCCATGATTCTAAAATCTGCTGCAAAGTAAGTTTATTTCTTTGGGTTTGCCAAGAATTACTTCTATCTTAGGAATAACATTTTTTTAATTTTATTCAAATGGTATTCTTCCCGACGCTAATTTTAATCTATTATTAAATTAGATGTTTACAAAAAAGGTTATAATTCACCAAACCAAGATTCATTCTATCCTTCGTGGACACCCATGGATATTTTCAGGTGCTATAAAAGATAAAAGCGCTGACATTCAGGAGGGAGATTGTGTTCAAATAATGGACGAGAAATCCAAAATTCTTGGTTTTGGGCATTTTCAAAACTCAAATATTGCAGTTAAAATACTTGGATGGTCTCCTCTTGAATATTCCGATGAGTTTTGGCTTAATAGAATTCAAAGTGCCTATACATTAAGACTACAACTAGCTTATATTAATTCATCAAGCCATTCCGCTTTTCGACTTGTACATGGTGAAGGCGATGGTCTGCCTGGGTTAATTATTGATATATACGGTGATGTAGCAATAATACAATGCCACAGTGTTGGTATGCATAGAAATATTCAACTTATAGCACAAGCACTCCAATCTATATTTAAAGATAAAATTCAGCACATTTATGACAAAAGTTCTGAAACCATAAGCTCTTTAGAAAATTATCCGATCCAAAATGGATTCTTATTTGGTGGAAAAGAACGGGTAACAATAATCGAATACGAAATTTCCTTTGAAGTTAATTGGATTGAAGGTCAAAAAACAGGATTTTTTTTAGACCAAAAAGTAAATAGAAATTTATTGCGAAGTTTTTGTAAAGATAAATCGGTATTAAATACATTTTCTTATACAGGCGGTTTTAGCTTGAACGCCTTAGCAGGAGGAGCCAATTTAGTTCACTCTGTTGACAGTTCTTCTAAAGCTATTGCTCAACTTGAATCCAATCTAATATTGAATTCAGTCCTAGCAACAAGACATGAATCTTTTTGCACAGATGCGATTCATTATTTAAAAACTATGAATAAGGACTTGTACGATGTAATAGTTTTGGATCCTCCAGCTTTTGCCAAAAACATTTCAAAAAGACATAATGCCATTCAAGCTTATAAGAGAATAAATTTATTGGCTTTTCAAAAAATAAAAAAGAGTGGAGTCCTATTTACGTTTTCATGTTCACAGGTTGTAACGGATGATTTATTCTATCATACAATTGTGTCAGCCGGTATTGAATCCGGTAGAAACATAAGATTGTTACACAGACTTCATCAATCTCCCGATCATCCTGTCCATCTCTTTCATCCTGAAGGATCCTACTTAAAAGGTCTTGTGCTGTTTGTGGAATAAATTCGATATCTAAATATTTATATCCAACTATTCAAGACCTTCTACTTTCTTTCTGTTCAATTGAAAAAGTCTCGAAATGTTAAATCCAAATCCTAAGTCATAATTCAAAATGTCACCATTCTCTTCTAATAGAAAAGATCGTTCATTAATACCTGGTGAATTTGAAAAATGCAACTGAAACACGTGCCCTCCGGTTTCAATGTCCACACCAAGGGATACTGGGTTTTTTGCAATAGTATAAGGGAAGTTATTGAAAGGAAATGTATAATCTAATAATATCGCAATTCGTTTACTTACCTTACAACGAAATCCAAGCTCAGTGGCAAATACATTATTAGGTGCTGAATTATTCTCCACAAAATTTGAATGAATTAACATAGGGGCGATTTGTACCGTTACTCTTTCCGAGAATTTTCTACCAATTAATATTTGATGATAGTAAGATAATCTCCTGTTGAAAGTTGCATTGATGTCTGGATTGGAAAAGATATTTCCCTTTTGTGCTGTATAAACAAATCCTCCGGTATAGATAACGGAAACAGGAATTGATTTCTTGCCTTTGGATTGCCAAAGAAATCGATATCGAATGAATCCATCAACATCTTTTCTGAATGAACTTCTGCCAATTCCGATAGTGAGATTATCCAAGACGGCATAATCCAATCCTAATCGAATCGTACGGGCATTATCCAGTCCAAAAAAGTTTTCAGGTCCTGCACTTACAAAATCAAATCGGTGGAGAATTCTAAAGTCTAAATTTCCGTATGGTAGCATTTCCATACTATGACTATTAATTACGCGCGTAGACTTAAAACTATTGAGAACTTTTTCTGTGATTTCCTGATCTTCAATATCATCAAGCATACTTTGTGCATTTACTATTAAGCTATTGCATATAAAAATCAATAAAAATATATTCTTCATTTTTTAATTATTATTAATGGACTAAAAAATAATGTATTAATTGTCTTTTGCTCCTTGATTTACCCAGGCTTCTACAACCTGTATTTCACAGGATGGCATTCGGGTTCCCGGAGGCATATTCAAATCAGGAGTTGAAAGAAATTTTACACTTTTAACTAAAGAACCATCCTCTGCAACATTTAATACGTCTTCATATATTCTTAAATCAATTCCTCCTTGTGGATGATTAACCATATGACAAGATCCACAGTATCTTTGGAAAATTGGTTTAACATCTCTGGATAAGCGGACATCATTCGTATCGCATACCGCAGGAGGACATGTCGTGTATTTAGCACCTTGTTCAATCCAGGTTGCCACTGTAATTAAATCAGATTGACTTATACGATCATAAGGAGATGGTGGCATAATTGGTACCCCAACCATAACTTTATACACTGAACTTGCTCTATGATTACCAGGTTTTACACCACGCAGAATTCCCTGATAATTGGAAAAATCCCATCCGCTCTCTTTATCAATATTATTGTGGCATCCACTATAATTACATGAATTAGTAAATATCGGCAACACCTCTCTTTCAAAACAAACTTCTGGTGTATCGGCTGCTTCATTGGTGCAGGAGTACATAAGTAAAGATGCTATAAACAACAAAACTAAATTTTTCAATTTCATATTTAAACGTTAATTATTTTAATCCTACTCTTTCGCTTATTTCAAGCATTCGGTCTATACTGCCCCGTGCTTCGCGAATTACCTTATCTGGTAAAGTGACTTCTGGTAATTCGTACTTAAGACATAAATATAATTTTTCTAAAGTATTCCTTTTCATGTGTGGACATTCGTTGCAAGCGCAATTATTATTAGGCGGTGCCGGAATAAAAAATTTTCCAGGGCTGGCCTTTTGCATCTGATGAATGATTCCGACTTCAGTAGCTACAATAAAACTTTGTGCATCAGATTTAATAGTATATTGAAGTAAAGCGCTGGTTGATCCAATAAAATCTGCCATTTCGAGTACTGGGTCCTCGCACTCAGGATGGGCAATTATCTTTGCTTCCGGGTTTTGATGTTTTAACTTGGTTATTTTTTCCTTCGAAAAAATTTCATGTACCATACAAGCTCCATTCCATAGAATCATTTTTCTGCCCGTGACTTTTTCTAAATAAGCGCCAAGATTTTTATCCGGGGCGAAAATTATTCCTTTATCCTTAGGTATACTATTTATAACATGAATTGCATTGGAAGAGGTACAACAAATATCCGTTAGGGTTTTTAATTCTGCCGTACAGTTTACATAACTAACTACTATATGATCAGGATATTTTTCTTTAAATTTTGCGAATAAAGGTGCAGGACATGAATCCGATAGAGAGCATCCAGCCTTAAGATCAGGAATTACTACTTTTTTACTGGGTGAAAGTACTTTGGCTGTCTCAGCCATGAAATGAACTCCGGCAAATGCAATTATATCTGCTTCAGTTCTGGATGCGACTTGTGAAAGTTGCAAACTATCACCGACGAAATCTGCTACATCTTGAATTTCTGATTCCTGGTAATAATGTGCAAGAACAACTGCATTTTTTTCTTTTTTTAATGTATTAATTTCAGAAATTAAGTCTAAAGTTGGATCGAGTTCAATATCCAAATATCCTTTTTTTATTAATTCGTCTTGGTTGTAGGGAATACTAAGCATTTAAATTCTTTTATAGTTCTTGTTTTTTCTTAACCATAGTAAGAATATTAGCAATTGCTACAGAATCTCCGGATTCATCATAAATATCTACATGCCATTTTACAATTCCTTTTGCAACATCTTCAGGTGTTCTCTTTTCTTGATCTACTTTCTCTTTCACGGTAAGTTTGACGCCAATGGTCATACCAGGATATACAGGCTTGATAAATCGACAATCATCGAGTCCATAATTCAATAAAACAGGTCCCTTTTTAGCGTCGACAAACATTCCTGCTGCCTTTGAGAGGATATAATATCCATGAGCAACTCTTCCAGTAAATATTGTTCCTTCCAATGAGGTAGCATCCATATGTGCATAAAAATGATCCCCACTTAAATTGGCAAAATTAGTAATGTCAGCTTCCGTTACCGTATGCTTTGCAGTAACCCATTGATCTCCTACATTTAGTTCTTCAAAGTGTTTTCTGAATAAGTGAATTTCGCTCTCTGTCACATCCGCGCCAGGTTGAAACTGATCGGTAATTGCGGTGATCATTGTAGGCGATCCTTGAATAGCTGTTCTTTGCATATAATGCCTTAATCCTCGAAGTCCACCCATTTCTTCTCCTCCTCCTGCTCTGCCAGGTCCTCCGTGAACTAATAATGGCATTGGCGATCCATGTCCTGTACTTTCTTTAGCGCACTGCTCATTGAGAATTAAAATTCTTCCATGATGTGAAGCTGCGCCTTCAACATATTCGCGAGCAATATTTTTATCCGATGTTATTATCGATGAAACTAATGATCCTTTTCCAAGTTGTGAAATTTCAATCGCATCATCGATTGTTTTATAGGGCATTATAGTACTAATTGGACCAAAGGCTTCAATCTCATGAGTCAATAATTTTTTCAATGGTTGATCATTGAACATAAGAATTGGCGAAATAAAAGCTCCCGATCCGGTATTTGTTCCAATAGTGTTTACAGTTTCCAAATTACCGAATACGATAGGTGTATATTGGGCAAGCTCGGCTACTTTTTCTTTTACTTCTTTTAATTGTGTTTTTCCAACTAATGCGCCCATTCGCACTTCATCTAATTGCGGATCTCCAATTATCGTTTTGGTTAATCTTTGAGATAAAGCTAAAGTGACTTCTTCCACATATTCTTCGGGAACAATAATTCGTCGAATGGCAGTGCATTTTTGACCACATTTAGCAGTCATTTCACGGTGCACTTCTTTGATAAAAATATCAAAATTATTGGTACCCGGTTTGGCATCTAATCCTAGAATTGAACAGTTGAGTGAATCAGATTCCATATTAAATGGTACAGATTCTCGCATGATCGCCGGATGTGATTTAAGTAGTTTGCCTGTTTCGGCTGAACCTGTAAAGGTTACAACATCTTGGTGCGTTACATAATCTAGTAGATCTCTTGCGGAACCACAAATTAACTGAAGAGATCCCTCTGGCAAAATTCCAGATTGAATAATATCTTCTACAACGGCCTCCGCTAAAAATGAACTTACTGTTGCAGGTTTGACGATGGCAGGAACTCCAGCTAGAAGGTTTACAGAAATTTTTTCAAGCATTCCCCAAACTGGAAAATTATAAGCGTTGATATGTATAGCTACTCCTTTCTTTGGGCTTAAAATGTGATGTCCAATAAAAGTATTCTGCTTTGATAATGGCGCTAATTCTCCATCTGTACAAAAAATTTGATTCGGCAACTTTCTTCTTAAGCTTGAATAGGCGAAGAGAGTACCTATTCCTCCATCAATGTCTATCCATGAGTCGGTTTTGGTTGCCCCAGTTTTATAACTTATAGGATAATATTTGGATTTGATTTCTGAAAGATAAAGTGCTAAAGCTTTAAGCATTCTTCCTCTTTCTTGAAAGGTCATTTTGCGTAATGCTTTTCCACCCACCTTTCTAGAATAGTCTAATGCACTTTGAAGATCAATACCTGAGGTACTAGCCGAGGCGATTTCTTCCCCGGTTACTGCATTATAAAGCATCTGTCCATCACCAGTCCCAACAAGCCAAGAGCCGCTGACAAAATTTTTAATCTTCATAAATTACTAGTCATTAATATAATTAACGGAGATGCCAAATTGTTTAAGATGATGGATCGCGTGTTTGAATAAAAGATTAGTATATAATTGATTGCTTAATTGACCATAAAAAGGATTTAATTGTACCAGATTTGGTTGTTGGTCAAATAATAAAAACATATCTTTCACTTCTTGTTCCAGTTCTAAAATCGAATCCTCATAATTAGAATGAACAGGTGTCGTAGGAAGTTGAGGTATTAAAGGATTTTGAATATTTTCTTTCATTGGTTTCTCGGTTGATAGCCAAGACTGAAGTCTGGGAATATGTTCCTCTGCGGTGAGTTGTTTTTCAACTGCTAATTTACCATTCGCCAATCTAAAGGAATAAGCCATGTGTTCAACCATTTGATGCGGATTCATCATTCCCCATTCTCCTTGAACGGTGGGTTTTAACGTTCGAAGGAGTTCAAAGTACGTTGTTAGTAAAAATTTCTTTTTATTCTCCATCGATCACTACGATTTAATTAAATTACATATTGAGTCCTCCGCAAACACTGATCACCTGACCAGTTACATAGCTGCTTTGTTCGGAAGCGAGAAAAGCTACTACATCTGCCACTTCAGATCCTGTTGCTAATCTTCCGAGAGGAATATTTTTCAAAAAATTCTCTTTGGTCTTTTCATCTAATACGTGTGTCATTTCAGTTTCAATGAATCCTGGTGCGATAGCATTACAACGAACATTACGCGAAGCAATTTCTTTAGCTAATGATTTTGTAAATCCTATCATTCCTGCTTTAGAAGCAGAATAATTTGTTTGTCCGGCATTTCCAAAGACTCCAACAACAGAAGTGATATTGATAATACTTCCACTTCTTTGTCTCATCATTTGAGTAACGGCAAACTTTGAAAGATTAAATACAGATTTAAGATTTACCCGAATTACCTGATCCCACTGTTCTTCAGTCATTCGCATAATCAGATTGTCTTTTGTAATTCCGGCATTATTGACAAGGATATCTAATTGTCCAAAATCACTAACTACGCGATTGATTAGTTCTTTGCTTTGTTCAAAGTCTGACGCATCTGATGCATAAGCCTTAACAATTGCCCCATCTTTGCTTAATCGGTCTACTAATTCTTGCGCTTTATCTGGAGAGCTGAGATAAGTAAAGGCTACTTTGGCACCATTTTTAACTAATTTTTCCACTATGGCTGAACCAATTCCTCTTGATCCTCCGGTTACTAAGGCTACTTTATCTGGAACTTTGCACATAGATAATTATCCTCTTTTGTTTTTCTTAAATTTATTGTTTCGATTATACTTATTCCCCTTATTATCTTTTTTGAAATTTTTATGACGAAGATGACGTGGTGTTCCTTGAATAACTTCTAAGGTTATGTCATCTCCAAGTTTTAATTCACCATTGCTCATATTGGCTAGATCTTCTTTTATACTATCATCACTTATGAAATGTTCTCTATTCCAATTACGGAATGCGGTTTTCATATAAACAGCTATGATTAAGGCAAATGCTTTCCTTTTTTCTTCATCGTCTAGACTTCTAGCCTTAGCAATCATATTATTAACGTAAGCTCCATAATGACGATATCGATCAATTGAGGATGGGTACTTGATTATATCCGGTACAATGATATCAGATTCACGACTTATCTCAAGGCCTGGAGGTGGTGAAACATTAATATTATACTTAGCTATTCTGAAAAAGTGGTGCCATAATTTTTTGCGATGCTCTTCATAATTCCGGTTATAGGGAGTTATAGTTTGCATTAGGTCGATAATAGCTTCAGCAAATGCTTGTCGTTCCTTGTCGTCATTTATTGTTTTACAAACATTTATTAGTTGCTGCACATTACGTCCGTATTCGGGCATTGTTAATTCTATTCCCTCGGTGTTATAGTTAAATGCAATTTGATGAGTTCCCATTTATATTTGTTTTTATTATTCTACTGTAACGGATTTGGCTAAGTTTCTAGGTTGATCTACATCACATCCTCGCATAACGGCAATATGATAGGATAACAATTGCAGGGGTATGACTGACAATAATGGTGTTAATGGTTCGATCGTGGAAGGAATTTCAATATAATAATCGGCCATTTTCTTTATCTCCTGATCTCCTTCAGCAATTATAGCAATAACTTTTCCTCGGCGTGCTTTAATTTCTTGAATGTTTGAAACGATTTTTTCATATGCACTCTGATTGGTCGCAATAACTAACACTGGCATTTCTTCGTCAATTAAAGCGATAGGCCCGTGTTTCATTTCAGCAGCTGGATAACCTTCTGCATGAATGTATGATATTTCTTTAAGTTTAAGCGCGCCTTCTAAGGCTACTGGAAAATTGTAACCTCTACCCAGATAAAGTGCATTATTACAATTTTTAATTTCACTGGCTAAAAAAGAAATTTTTTCATCTAAGGCCAGCACTTGATTTACTTTATTAGGTATTTGTGCAAGTTCTGCAATAAGTTGATGGTAGTAAGAATTGCTTAGATTTCCATTTCGATGACCTAATACCAAGGCAATTAATGTTAATAAAGATACCTGTCCTGTAAATGCTTTAGTAGATGCAACGCCAATTTCTGGTCCGCAATGGATATAGGATCCAGAAGGACATAAACGAGCAATAGACGAACCTACTACATTCACAATACCATAAACAAATGCACCTTTTTCAATAGCTAATTCTGCGGCAGCCAACGTATCTGCAGTCTCACCAGATTGTGATATAAGGATTACAACATCACGGGAATCAAGAATAGGATTTCTGTATCTGAACTCTGAAGCATATTCAACTTCAACCGGTATTCTGGCCAATTCTTCAATCAGATATTCTCCAATCAATGCAGAATGCCAACTTGTACCACAAGCTGCTATAATAATTCTTCTAGCATTTGATATTTTATTAGCGTATTCCTCCAAACCCCCTAATCTTGCCCACCCTTCAACGGCATTCAATCTTCCTCTCATGCAGTCAGCAATTGTTATAGGCTGCTGATAAATTTCCTTTAACATAAAATGAGCATACCCTTCCTTCTCTAATTGGTCAATGCTCATTTCCAATTCATGTACTTCAGGATCTAGTAGTTCATTACTGATTGTTGTTACCTGAATTCCTTTGTCTAATGATAATTCAACGACTTCTTCATCGTTGAGGTATATAACCTTATTGGTATATTGTATTATAGGTGTGGCATCGGATGCTATAAAATATTCACCATCTCCTATTCCTACGACCAATGGACTAGATTTTCTTGCACCAACTATTACGTCGGGTTCCTTAGAATCCATTACAACAATTGAATATGCACCAACGACTTTTGAAAGTGCAGAACGAACAGCATCAACTAATTTTAGGTTTTCTGTTTTTTGGATAGTCTCAATAAGTTGAACCAGAACCTCGGTATCAGTTTCACTGATGAATGAACAACCCATTCTTTTTAGAGCTTCTTTGAGAGTGGCATAATTTTCTATTATTCCATTATGAATAATCGCCAAGGTCGAAGAATTAGAATAATGCGGATGTGCATTAATGTCATCAGGTTTTCCATGTGTTGCCCATCGGGTATGACCCATTCCGGTTTGAGCATAAAGATTTAAATTGTCTGTGTGTTCGATTAACTCCTGAACTTTACCTTTCTTTTTGAATACGTTAATCTTTTTGTCCTTTAACAAAGCAATCCCTGCGCTATCATATCCTCGATACTCTAGTCGCTGCAAACCCTCAATAATAATTGGATATGCATTCTTGGTTCCAATATAAGCAACTATTCCACACATATTAAGTGTAAATATAATATGTTTTTAATCCGAAAGAACTAATTTTAGTTTAGGTAAATATTTTTGATTCTTTGTACCTCCGATGATTAATCGATTTGGGCTTTGACTCTTAGAAAGTAGAGTTACAATAAAATCCAAATCCTTTTTCGCTTTTTTCTTTTGTGTAAAATACCCGGTAATATTAAATTTATACTTATAAATAATTTCATTATTCTCTGTAATCTCTTGCGGTGATCCTCCAAAATATCTAATATAATCGGTCGTGTTGTTAAAGGAGATGCCAAAGTCTGAATCAATGATATTGGATGGCCTTCCATTACTAACGTCTCTAAGATTAAGTAAGGTTGGCCTTTTAAAATAATTTGTATTATCTCCGGGTATTACTGGACTACTTAATTCCAATACTGCGTAGTTAATTAGCTTTTCACTCCAACTTGAATCATATGGTATTTTAATTTTCACATCAGTTCCTCCAAATCCTTGTATAAATCCTAAACTATCAGCAGAAAGCTGACCATTGACAAATTCCATGACCTTACTGTTTTGAGGATCTGTATTATTGGATGAAATTCTTGCAATTCCAAAATTAAAAACAAACTGTGCTTGTGTGGTATCGGTAAGTTTATAAAAAATGGTAATTCTACTTTCGCTGCTTGGCAATGACAAGGGTAATAGGGATTCATTTCCTGTACTAACTAAGGCTAATCCTAAAAATAATGAATTAAAATAATTAAGATTGGAATAAGCGGAATCAGGAAAAGATCTTAATAATGACATAAATTTTCCGGTATCCAATGCAAATCGAAGCTGTGGACCGTATCCATACTCTACTTCACCAATCTTAAATTTCACAGAATCTTTAAGATTAGGTATAAAATCTCCTGTTGATCCAATGGGTTCAGTATTGTAATTTAACTTCACATTTTTATAATAAAATTGGCTGCTGATCAGCGTATCCTTCAGGAGATGAAGCGTAACATTTTGAGTTGCATTAGGATTTCCAAAAAAAGAAGCTGTATCGTAACGAACGCTAATGACTACAGAGTCCACGGGCTTTTGAAGAAAGTCCAATTCTCTCGTTACTCCAAAAAATAATTGGGTATATATTTCAGAATCGTATTTGCCAAAATTGGGATCTAATACATGTCCCAGATAAAATGTAGATGGAAATCCTGGTGAAGCAAAAATTATACTATCTTGCTGAAAGGGACTAAATTTTATATTGAAATATTCTTCCCCAGCGGCATTAATCCATTCGTCAGATAACAAATCAGATCCAATACGACTACTTTTGTTGCATTGAAGACTTATGGATAAAACAATAAATAATAAAATATAATTTTTTACTTTTTCCGACACAAGCATTCCTTGTTTAATCATAATTCTTCCTTGCGCTTACTAAGACAAAAAGGTTTTATAAAAGTCAATGTAATTGGGTAAATAATTATCCTTCGGTGTTTCGATGAATGGTTTTTTTGATTCTTCAATAGCGCGTCTTATGTTCTCTGCAATCTCCTCACTTCCTTGTATAATACCGTCAGCAAACTGGATAACCCCTTTCTCCAACATTACACGGTCATCGTCTTTAAATATTTGCAATTGCTCCTTTTTCAAATTATTGATAGCCGCTTTTTGATAAAAACTATCGCTAAAGGAATTTTGATATTCGTTTTCGTAAATAGAAAATATGACTTTAGAATGCTTGAAGACTGGATCGTTTTTATAAACGGTCTTTAGATAAAACGGAATCAAACTAGTCATCCAGCCATGACAGTGTACAAGATCAGGAGGCCATCCAAATTTTCTTACAGTCTCAATGGCTCCCTTGCAAAAGAATATCATTCTGTCCTGATTATCTTCAAAGGGTTTTCCAGCTTCATCTTCAAATACAAATTTGCGTTTAAAAAACTCATTGTTATCTAAAAAATAAACTTGTATTCTTGAACCCGGGAGAGATGCAACTTTAATAATTAAAGCAAAATCATCATCATCTATGATGATATTCATCCCACTTAATCGAACTACTTCGTGTAATCGATGCCGTCTTTCATTAATCGTACCAAATCTCGGCATTAGAATTCTAATTTCCATGCCACTTTGCTGTGCAAATGATGGTAATTTCTGAATTAATGAACCAATACCGTTTAAGTTTAGATAGGGATCAATCTCTTGGGTAATGTATAAAATCTTACTCTTGTTATCCTGAGTCATTATGTGGTAATCTAAAAAGGATTGCAAAATTACAAAATAAAAAGTTTTCACATACTGTAAGAATTTCTTATCATAGTCTAATCTATTGATTATCAATTACATATAATTTTTTTGAATATTTATATGAATTCTTAGGACTTGTTTATTAAAAGGATTCTTAAAAAGCTATTTTGTGGCAGTATTAAATTAAACTATTTTTTGAAGTTCTTCACATAGAATCTCCGGAAATTTCTCCGCAATGCACCCATAAACTGAAATATGGTGATCCTTAAATAACTGAGCTACTCTAGTATTATGCTCTGCCCTGCCGTCCTCATTTAACGCCAAAAGACACTGAATATGGGTGTTTTTATTTAACAATTTCTTTATACCCAATTCCAAGTTATGGGTTGATCCAAAATCGTCCAAATCGCTAATTAAAAATACTATTGCTTTAGAATGTCTGGTTAACTTTTGATCCACGTAGTTTAAAGACAAACCTATATCTGTACCTCCACCCATAGGAACACTGAATAAAATGTCCACTGGATCCTGATATTTGTCCGTAACATCTGTTATTTCTGTATCAAAAAAAATAAGGTGTGTCTTTATGGTTTTTAACGAAGCAAGGATTGCGCCAATAACGGAGGCATGAATTGCGGAATTCATCATAGACTCACTTTTATCGATCAGCAACACAATCTCTTTCAATTTATTTCCTTTCCGAAATCCAAACCAATTTTTTGGAATTAATATTTGTTGTTCTTCCTGATAGTTTCTTAAGTTATTTTGAATTGTTTTTTTCCAATCAATAACTGCAATCGATGGATTTTCACGTTTGGAATGATTAGAGGCTCCTTGACGTACCGCATTTGAAAGTTTCGTTTTCAGTTTTTTCTCTATTTCTATAACCGCTCGTTCAACTAATTTTCTAGCGACATATCTTGTTCTATCCGGCAATAAATACTGCAGACTAAGTATGGTCGCTACAAGTGAAATATCGGGTTCGATTTTTTCTAGTAATTCCGGTTCGAGTAATAGTTCTTTGGCGTTTTGCCTTTCCAATGCATCTTTCTGAATAAGGCTTACTACCTCTGTTTTAAAATGCTGTCTAATTCCATCTAACCACTTTCTCATTTTTTGAACGGATCGCCCAAATCCAGCATCCTTTCCCTCGCCATAGGCTGTTTTTAAAAGATCATCAATATGTTGCTCCTCTGATGAAAGTTGTACATCAGATTCTCCTGGTTTTGTGCCCAGGATAAGGTGCCAACGATTATTGATTGGAGATTCCATTTTAATAATAATTGGAATTGTTGATAAATGTTTGAATAATCTGCCATTACCTTTGAACATTGGTATGTTTGGTATGTAAAATGTCTTAGTTACTTTGTTTAATATATTTTCTTATTTTTTAAGATTGGTTGTATTTGTTTTATTGTGTATGCAATTGAACAGGATAATTTTTGCAATCTATCAATATATAAATGGAAAGCAATTAGGAATTTCTGAATATGGCAAATCTTTAATATACGGTTTTTATATGGATATGTCCATTGGAGCAGCATTATTAATGATTTTACTACTGACTACACTACTAACTAATCTTTTTTCTTTAGGAACACCTGTGCGATGGATGAATTATTTTACAATTGGTATATTGGTTTTAATTTCGGTAATCTATTCTGTTGATAGTGTACTTTATAACGAATGGGGTTTTAGAATCGATCAGTCTATTTTTCTTTACTTAAAAAATACCAATGAAGCCATTCATTTTATTCAAGTAAAAAATGTATTTCATTTTTTATTGATAACCTTAGTCACCGGATGGGCTTTTTTTTATATTTCAAAATTTGTACTTCAATGGAAAGTAGTAAAGAAGCTTAACCTTAAGTTTTCCAATAATATTTTTCTATTATTAGGGATTCTACTTTGCATTATACCATTAAGAGGAGGAATTGGTTTAGCGCCTCTCAATCCGGCCACAGTTTATCACAGTCAAAATCTTTTTGCCAATCATCTATCTTTAAATCCAGTTTGGAATATTCTGTATACCTATTTTCAAAATAAAAAAACAGAAGAATATTACCCATCGATTGATTCAAGATCTATCGAAGAATTTAATACCGCATATCCTGAATCCAATGATTTGTCCTTTCGCTTTATGGATTCTACTCATCCAAATGTTTTGATTATAATGTTAGAGAGTTTTACATCCAGTTTTGTAAATTCATTTCACAAGTCTAAAGAAATTACACCAGAATTAAATCGTTGGATTAAAACCGGATTATACTTTAACAATGCTTACGCCAGCGGTGACAGAACGGATAAAGGTCTTCCTGCTATATTAAGTGGATATCCTGCTCAGCCTTTAACTTCGATCATTAAATTCTCAAAGAAAAGTGATCAGCTTCCTGCATTATCCAAAACTTTTGGAAAAATGGGATACTCAACCCATTTTTATTATGGTGGCGATATCACTTTTGCCGGTATGAAATCTTATCTTTTAAGTTCAGGATTTCAGCATATTTTGGATAAATCTGAATTTCCATCTTCATCTTATAACGCCAAGTGGGGAGTTCATGATCATATTCTTTTTGAAAAATTATTTCAAGATATACAAAGGATTCCCTCTCCATTTTTTATTACAACACTTACCCTTAGTAGTCATCCACCGTTTGATATTCCTGAAGAAAATTATTGGCCAGAAAATGATTATGAATCTCTTTTTGCCAATTCTGCACATTACACAGATAAGTACTTGGGTAAATTTTTAGATGAATTGAAAAAATCTCGATATTGGGAAAATCTTTTAGTTATTTGCGTGGCGGATCATGGGGCTAGATTTCCTGAGACCATTGAATACTTTAGTAAGACCAAATTCCATATTCCACTTTTAATAACCGGAGGTGTCGTAAAGGTCGATTCAATGATCCAAACTACTTGTTCACAAATTGACATTGCCTCTACGGTGCTAAACCAAATCAATACAGCTCATAAAGAATTTATCTTTAGCCGAAATATTTTTTCCAAAGATAGAATTCCATTTGCCTTTTATGCCTATAACAATGGAATCGCTTGGGTTAAGGATTCGTGTCATTTAGTTATTAGCAATGATAATGGCAATATTATTGAACAAGATGGATCCTGTTCAGAGCAAGAAAAATTCTGCAAGACATACTTAGAATTGTTACTTGATGATTTCTCCCGTAAATAATTTATGGTAACTATTAAATACCATTTTCTTTTAGAATGGAATCCATTTGTTGTTTGTATTCAGGAAAATGTTGCTCAAAAATTTTTTTATTCATTAATCGGGCATATAATAAGTGTGTTGTAATTTCTAAGCTTGGTTCTCCAAACCAATTCAAAATACTTTGGTAATCCATTTCCGTATATTCTCTGCTAATAATGTCATGAATGTTTTGATTTGCTTCGGAAAAGTAAATTTGATTTTCAAAACACCAAATTTGACACCAATAATATAAAGCAGGATCCATGTATTTATTAGGATATAGAATTGATAGTAAGATTTGTTCTGCCGAAAATATTAACAACCCGTCTTCTTTATTGACTTCTCCAATGTGAATGAATTCTTTTTCTGGTGAGATAAAAGGATGAGGGTAAACCGCTGTTCGAATATAGTGTTGATATAATTTTGGGGAGTTATACATTTTCAATCTTACTGCAGGTGCCAATATTTTCCATTTCAGCTCTTCAGCTATTTTGACATCTCCCATAAGAATAAATTCATGCAAAAGTGTAATTTTTGAAAGTTCTCTATAAAATTCACTTTTTTCAATATCTGTTAAATCCGAGATGTAGCTAATATTCTGATTGACCCATGATTTTTCTCCTGGATCTAAGTCTGGGCTTTTCCACATCCACCAAATTTGATTAATTTGATGTTGAAAAACAAAACACAAAACCGCAGTTGAAACAAATAGAATTAAGATTAATGGATCTAATTCACCATCTATTTGGTAAATCCAGGATAGATATACCGCTGATATCAGGAGAATAAATACGAGAAAGTATCTATAAGGCATGTCTTACAAATATATTTAATTAAATAATATAATTAATTAATTTAATTTGAAATGGATTTAAATAATTAGAACCTTAAATTTTGGTTCTAAATTGCAATTGCTGTTATATTTGCGTCCCTTTTGGCAAGAAATCAATGATTGCCTGGGGGGGTTTGGTACCCTAGCTCAGTTGGTAGAGCACAGGACTGAAAATCCTGGTGTCCCTGGTTCGATTCCTGGGGGTACCACAAAAAGAAAAGCCTGGCACAAAAAATATTGTAGCCAGGCTTTTTTTATAATAATTCTTCGCCTTTAAGTAATCATTACTTAAGGAGTTCTTTTACTTTTTCTGCCAGTTCGTTTTCATCTCCGGGAGTGTAACCATTATGAGAATAAACAATATCTCCGGATTTATTGACAATATAAGTCATTGGTATCGCTGAATAACCAAGCTTATTTTGGCTTAATTTGTTCACATCTGAAAGAATGGTATACTTCCACCCTTTTTGCTGTATCATCGGCTTAACTTTATTAATTTGTTGACTGTCATCAATAGTTATAGCCACAACCTCAACACCTTGTTTTTTCCATTCATCATAATAGGTTTTTAAGGCATCCAATTCCTTTTTACATGGTCCGCACCAGGTTGCCCAGAGGTCTATTACAGTATATTGATTTTTACTGAAAATCTGACTTAATGAAATATTTTGTCCTTCAAGGCTCTTAAGTTCTAAAGTTGGAAATTTTTTAACCAACGGAGAGTTAAAAGAGGATAGGATAAAAAACGAGCTTAGGAATAATACTTTTTTGAACATTTTTAATTTTTAATATTAGCGAACGTAAAATTGACGGTATAATTCGAGTAATTTCACGGCTTAGTTTTGATTTAACGTATGATTAACCAATTCATTAAAGTTTCGTTATTCTGCCTTTTTGCTGATAACCTCAGTGTTTTTGCACAAGATGAATTATCCATTTGGGGCGCTTTTCAAACCAATGCGAATTTGTTTTTACGGGATTCTGCAATTGGAGCTTTTAATATTCCACAATACGATAAGCAGTTAGTCGGAACGGAAACATGGATTAACTTAAATATTTCTTATGCGGGATTTCAAGCAGGAATTCGATATGACCTTTTTAATAATTCGAACTTATTGAATCCAAATGGTTCATACACAGATCATGGATTAGGCCGATGGTATATCACTAAAAATATAGAAAAACTAGAATTATCCGTTGGTTACTTATACGATCAAATTGGATCAGGTATTATCTATAGAGCCTTTGAAGAAAGAACTCAATTAATTGATAATGCATTGCTCGGATTTTCTTCCAAATACAACATGAATAAAGATTGGAGTCTGAAAGCATTTGCTGGTAAACAAAAATATTTGTTTGGTACCAATGAATCTTTTCTTAAGGGAGTAAACTTAAATGGTTTTTATAAAAAATCAGATAGTAGTGTGTGGTCTATATCTCCAGGAATTGGATTTCTTAATAAAACATTAGAAGATGATGTCGTACAAGAATTGGCAAAAATAGCAGGAACCTATTCCGGAGTAGATACTTTTCTGCCAGCTTATAATAGTATTGCGCTAACCCTATACAATACCTTATCCTATAAAGATTTTACGCTTTACCTGGAAGCAGCCATGAAATTTGACGATATTTATTATTCTGATCAGGCACAAAGAACTACTCCAAATGGAACTACCTCAGGTAAGTATTTAAAAGGTAATGGTCATGTATACTATGCTAGTCTGGCTTATGCATCCCATGGATTTGGAATCACATTAGAGGGAAAAAAAACCAGTGGGTTTGATTTTAGATCAGATCCCAGGCTTAGATTAAATCGAGGACTTGTAACCTTTATTCCACCGATGGCGAGAATAAACACATATCGATTAACTTCATATTATTATCCGGCAACACAATACCTGAGTGAAGGTGCGATTCAATTAGATGCTAAGTATGGTCCTAATGAAAATTGGAATTTTGGCTTAAACTTTTCAAATATTATGAATGAAAACTTCGAAAAAAAGTTTTATCGTGAATACCATGTTGAAGCAACTTATAAACAACCGGAAAAGTATCAATTTACTTTTGGAATCCAACGACAGGAATTTAACCAGGAATTATACTATGGTAAAGGAGGAGAAGACGATATTAAAACCATTGTTCCTTTTATGGAATTTCTGTATGATTTTAGTGAAAAAAATTCTCTCCGCATTGAAGCTCAATACATGGATAATAAAGAAGATATTGGATCGTGGGCTTATTTACTTTTAGAATATGGTATTTCTCCTCACTGGTTGTTTGAATTATCCGATATGTATAATACTAAGCCAGCGAAAAAAGATAAAGAAAAAATACATTACCCAACGGCTGGTTTGGTTTATAATGTTGGCAACAATCGATTTAGTCTTAGATACGTTAAGCAAATTCAAGGCATTGTGTGCTCCGGTGGTATCTGTAGATTAGAGCCTGCGTTTAGTGGTTTTAGAGCATCCATTATTTCTAATTTCTAATAAACTCTCTTATGAAGAATATAACTTATTTGCTATTCATATTTTTAATAACCTTTAATTCTTGCGCTGATTGGGAAACCACTACAGAAAGAATTACTTCAGGAACTATAGTTAGTAATCGGGTGGTCTTAGTTGAAGAATTTACTGGCGCCTCTTGTCCGGCATGCCCAGCAGGAACTGTTGAGTTGGAAAATATTCTTTCCAAATATCCTGACAATGTTGCTGTAATTGGCGTACACTCAAGATTTTTAGGTGATCCGGTAAAACCTACAGATCCTAAATTAGTAACCACAGATGCAAATTCTATTGAAACCTTTATGGGCTTTTATCTGGGTAAACCTGAAGCGGCCATAAATAGAACACATTTTGAGGGACAACAGAATATTCGCATTGGCAAACCAGATTCATGGATAACCTTTGTCGAAGATGAATTAAAAAAACAAGCAACAGCAACTCTTTCATTGGTTCACAGTATAGATGATGCTACCCGTGAATTAAAAATTAATGTTACTGTTACGGCTCTTGAAGACATGAATTTTCCGATACATTTACATGTCGCACTAACTGAATCTGATATCATTACCGCCCAAAAACACAACACTGGAATCTATGATACTTATACTCAAAATCATGTATTGCGCAAACTTCTAACTCCGGTTATTGGTGATCCGATTTCTTCTGGCCTTCTTAAAAATTCTAATATCAGTAAACAATTCACTTTTGTAGTACCAACAGATCCAGTTTTATGGAATTTGGATAATTGTCATATCGTAGCGTTTATTAGTAAAAATGAAACCGAAAAAATTGTATTGCAAGCTATTGAAAAAGATATTAAATAATGAATTTGTTTATCTAATTCTTTAGTAAGCCAGCTCCAATTACTCCTGCACTATCTCCCAAAGTTGGTTTTAAAAATAAGGTGTTGAGCTCTTTATTAAATAAATGTTTTTTAATTTCTTCTTTACCTTCTGTATAAAGAATATCCAATTGACCAAGTCCTCCACCAATTACAATAGCTTCCGGATCAAGAATGTTAATTATTCGAGATACGGCTTTTCCGAAATATTTTACTAATCTTTTAATCGTTAGAATCGCATGTTGATCCTGTTTTAAAAATCTTTGATAGATATCGGTTGTCTTAATTTCCTCTCCGGTCAGTTCTTTATAGTATTTCTCAGTTGCAGGTCCTGAGATGAATGTTTCAACACAGGCTCGATGTCCACAATAGCATTGTGGTCCTTCGTCTGCAAGCGAAGAGTGACCCCATTCACCTGCTATCCCATGTAATCCATTGATCATTTTACCATTTACTACAATACCTCCTCCAACACCTGTACCCATTATAATTCCGAAGACGACCTCAGGATTTTTAATAAACTTTGGAACAGAACCCAACAAGGCTTCAGCATAGGCAAAGCAATTTGCATCATTGGCCATATGAATTTCCACCCCAAGTAATTGCTCAAGATCCAAATTCATTGGCTTTCCAATGATACATTGAGTATTGCTGTTTTTTATAACTTTAGTGTATTTATCAATTGTACCTGGAGTTCCAATCCCAATTCGATTAGGTTTCAATCCACTTTTATTACATAATTCATCTACTAGTTTTTTGAATTGCATGAGAACGTGTTCATACCCTTGACTTTGTTCTGTATTCAATCTTATTCTTTCAATAATCTGAACGTCTGGATCACATTTAAAAATGGCCCCTTCAATCTTTGTGCCACCCATATCAATTCCCCAGAATACTTTGCTACTCATACCCGATTTATTAATTTCCTTTAAAGGTAAAAATTTGAAATAACTCAAATGAAGAACGTTTCGTTAAATTTCATCCTTACTTGATTTTCATCATCAATTCATCTTTTTGATAATTGAGTAATTCTCAATATTCTTTTATAACTATTAGTATTGATTTAATCTATTTAATAAGTGCAATATGAATAGTAAAATCTCAAACATTGCGGCTGATCTTGTTTCTGGTGAATCACATCAGATATAAAACTTTAAATTACCGGAATCAAAAAAATTAAATAATTATAAAATACCGCCTAGCCCGTTTATTAGTTGTTGTAATAGAGTTTATTATACATTTACAATAATTGTATAAACTAAAAATTAATATGTATCAATTGGAAGTTTAAAGGATCATGAACGGAATATACAAAATCCACCAACATCTCTTTTGGCTTGCAGATTCACTTTGGCGAAACCTTTGATTTTGGCTGTTCAAGATCAATCTAGAGGGGTCCGAACTTTATTATTCCCAATTAAAATTTAAAAATTACCAGAAAAATTGACCTGTATTGGATTTTTTCCCCTATTAACTTGTTAAAATTGCCAAATAACTGATTACCAAAATGCCAAAACGAGTAATATCTTGTGATGAAATTCAGTATTCAATATAATATGATTCAGGTTAATACCATTATCCGCTTAATCTTTATATGCCTGATTTCCTATATTGGTATGCCAAGTCAGAAAATCCTGGCACAAACAAAAAAAGCTCTAATTATTGGTGTTGGCAATTATCCGGTTGAGGGTGGTTGGGCATCTTTAAGCTCTAAAAATGATGTACAGTTAATTAAAAGCACCCTAGTTGAAAGAGGTTTTGCAGAGGATAATATTACCCTCCTTCTTGATGATAAAGCCACTCGAAAAGGAATTCTTGAGACACTTCAAAAGGATTTCCTTGGAAAAATCAATAAAAATGATGTCGTTTATATACAGTTTTCTGGTCATGGCCAACAAAAAAGAGATTTTGATGGGGATGAGACTGATGGATTAGATGAATGTATAGTTCCTTATGACTCTCCTAAGAAATTTCAAAAAGGGGTTTATGAGGGCCAAAATCTTATAACAGATGACGAACTAGGTTCATCACTAAGATCTATTCGATCAAAGATTGGCTCTAATGGCCAATTATTAGTTGTTCTGGATGCATGTCATTCTGGAACGGGCACCAGGGGTTTTGGTGGTAAAGCAAGAGGAACGTCTGAGGCTATGGCAGATCCTGATTACCTAAAGAACAGACAGATAAATTCTAATAGTCAGGATAATAATGAACTTCAAAGAAGAGATAATTTATCCGTAGCCAATTTAGCACCAATGGTAGCATTTTTTGGTTCTGCACAAAATCAGTTAAATTATGAAATGACCACCGAATCTGGTGAGCATTATGGTTCACTAAGTTACGCCCTGGCTAAAGGTCTTGCGAATGCTACACCGGACGAAAGCTATAGAGGTTTGTTTGATAAAATCAGGCTTCAAATGAGCACTATTGCACCTCTGCAATCACCGCAATCAGAAGGTGATTTGGATTTGGAAATAGCAAATGGAAAATTACTTAAAAAACCAACCTACTATAAGGCTTTTAAAGTCAACTCCGAATCTGAATTTGTTATAAGAGCAGGAGAATTACACGGTCTTCTTTCTGGTTCAGAAATAGGTTTATATCCTACTGAAACCAGAGATCTTTCTACAGCTAAGTCAATCGCTACAGGTAAAATAACAAAATGTTTTCCATCAGAGTCTGTTATTACGCTTTCAACTCCGGTGGCTGTAGATATTATAAAATCCGCTTGGATCTTTATTACCGAAAAAAGTATGGGAGACCTTATCATCACCGTTACAAATAAAGTAAATCACCCTGAAATAGCAAAAGCAATTAATGAAAGAATTTTTTCAAAGCCTTTTGTTAAAATGGAAGCCCAGAATCCCAAATTAATTATTCAAGAAGATGCTACTTCCAAGTCCATTGTAATGGTATCTTTCGATGGTTATACTATTGATAGTATTCCTATTCAAGTGAATGGTTATACTGATCTCATCATTACCAGACTAACACAATCCATTCGAAAATATCTTCACGGAGAATTTATTAGAAAAATGGAAATTGAAGGGTCGGATATTAAAGTTACTTTTAAAATAATCCCGGTGGATAGTATTACAGATGAAAATGATTATGATAATCTTAAAGCTCTTCAAGTTGATGCTTCAAGCGGAAAGAAAATGAAATTAAAATCTGAGTTTAAATTTTTGATCATTAATGAAGGTGTCAAACCGGCCTATTTTACTATCCTTGATCTACAACCGGATAATGCATTTAGTATATTAATTCCAAAAGAGCCCTCGACGCCGGAAGAAATGAGAATTCTTCAGGATCAAAAATTACTATTTCCTGTTGAATTTGAAGTTAATGCTCCTTTGGGTCATGAAGTCTTTAAATTAATTAGTTCTGACAGACCAATTGATCTTAAATCATCTTTAGGTACCAGAGGTAAAATTAATCCAAGTCCTTTCGAAAAATTATTTCACGATAGTACGGAAGAAAATAAATTACAAACTCGTGGAACCAATTCTGGTAATTTATCCACTTCTGATATTAATATTTATTCAGATACTTTTACTATTACAAAATAAATGAAATGAAAAAGTTATTCCTAATTTTAACTAGCTTTTTTTCAATTACAATCCAGGCACAGGATTTACATATATACTACAATTTATACAAAGACAGCTTGTGGTATGAAAAAAATGGAAAGCCTACTTCTAACTTAACTGTTAGAAAAGGAAAGCAGGTATTTTTCCATGTGGTCGAGTACAACAATTATATCTATCAATCTGAAATTGAAACTTCATTTCATGCCGTCGCACCTCCGGGATATGAAAATGAAAGCAACAGTTTTCTAGGCATGTTTCCAAGCCTAATTAATAGTTTAGTACCTGGAGGTAGTGCTGTTCTTCCACTGCTTAATGCCCCAATATTTGGCAGCATTCTAAACACGCTTCAACCGGCAGAAGGAGAGGCGGCTTCACGTGGAGATAATGAAGATATTGAAGAATATAAAGAAAAGCTCCTCGATATTGAAGCCAGAAGGAACGAAATAAATTCTTTGGTGGAAGAGATCAATAATAGATCGAAAGCCGATAAACTACTTCGTGGCAATATGGACTTTATTCAATCAATAACAACTAACTCCAATATTGCTCCATCCCTGATAAAATCAATGCTGACTGATTATTTTAATGAAGCATTAATGATACCTTCCAACCAAACCTTTGTTCTAAAAGATATTAATGTCCTAAGTGATAAAATGAACGAAATTCCAGCTTTAAAATCTTCTTTATTAAATAAATCTAATGAATACGAAATAAAGTTGACAGAATTTAAAAAATTACATAAGCGACTTAAAAGTTCAGATCATGGAATTGAGGCATTGTATCCTCTAATGAAAGAATACGAGCAGCTGGAGCCTTCCATTCATCATGCCACAGCTGATATTGCATCATCTTGTACGATTGATTCTACGCAGACAGCTCCTTTTGACTATCAAAATGCTATCCAAAAAAACTATTTGAAATACGCTGAACTTCAGAATAACAATTTTTCAATAGTCTATAATTCTGAAGCGAGCAGTCGATTTATACTAATGGAATTAAGTGTATATTTAAGAGATTCGAATGCCACCAGTAATTTAGTAGCTGATAAAAACTTAAGGCTTTATAAAACACTAAAGGTAAAAGTCAATACTTATGGTGGTTTCGGTTTAGTTACTTCTATCGGAGTACAGGGAGTTGCCTATAAAAGTAACTTAGAGTCTTATTATATAAATAATGATATCCTTCAATCCCAAGAATTAGATCGGTATGTTCCATTTGTAGGTTCATTATTTAATATCAGTTATCAATTCAATTCTGTTATTACTCCGGCACTTTCAATTGGGATTGGTATTCCACTAAGTAATAAAGATGTAATTGATAATCTTTCCTATATGGTTGGACCAACGATTATCTTTGGTAAAGCCAAGAATCTTGCCCTTAACGCAGGATTGATGTTCTCTAAAGTACAGCGCCTTGATAAAAACTTAAAAGTAGGAGACAGCATCAATATCGGTGACGGTACAATTCCAACTTCTTCAAGATTTGAGAAAGGATTTTTCTTCGGAATATCTTATAATATTAGTGGTAATTAGTAAAATAAATCAATTTTAATAAGCCGTAAAAAATATATGGAAGAATCTAGAATAAATGAATCTGAAAAGGCCCTGCACGAACTGTGGGACAAAAAGATCAAAGATTTTTACTTAAAATATTTTTCTGCGATTAAAAATTATATCATTACCAATAGTGGGGATCTTGATGATGCTAAAGATATTTTTCAGGAAGTGGCATTAGTTTATTTTAAATTGCTCAATAAACCAGATCATATTAAGGTGGAGAATGAAAAAAACTATTTACTTGGGATTGCTCGGAATATTTGGCTTAAAAAAATTAAGGAGGAGCGAAAAGTTAGTTTTGAAAACTATAATCAACTAGACCAGATTGAAGAAACTGCTTCCAATATATCAGACCATATCTCGCATAATAATTTGTTAGACCTGGTGTTAAAAAAACTAGATGAAATTAGTGAAGAATGCCGAAAAATTATTCATTCAGCCTTTTACTTAAAATTATCCGCTGTGGAAATTGCTGTTTCAACCGGTTATAGTGAAAAATTTATTAAAGTTAAGAAATATAGATGTTTACAAGGATTGAAAAAAATAATTTCAACATCGGCAGAATATAAAAATTTCCAAATATAAAAGATGGAAGAATATTTAGAAATAGAGGAACAAATAATTCAATACCTGGAAGGGGAAATGGATGAAACTCAAAGGTTAGATTTTGAAGTCTTGTTGAGAAACAACCCAGACTTGGTCAAAACTATTGAAGAGTATAAACTTATTTTGAATGGAATTCAACAATGGGGTGATCAAAATTTAAAAGCCAGTATTAAAAAAGTTAATCAAGAATTAAGTGAGACAAGATTTTTTGAAAAAGAAACCAAAACAACACATTTAAAAAGCTTAATCAATAATAATGTTATTCGTTATGCTGCTGCTGCAATATTCTTAGGGTTACTCGTTTACAACATATTTCTTCCTTCCACTAATAAAATTGATCATAATAAAATATTCGCCGAGTATTATAAGCCAGATCTCGACTTGGCTAATAACCAAATTCAAAAAATTAAAGACTTGGGATTTATTCAATCTTCTGACACAGGAAATACACTAAGTCGTGCTTTACAACTTTATATTCAAGGTGATTACATAGAATCCATCAATAAAATAAAAGCGGTAGAACCTGAAGTACAAGGCACAAATATCTGCCAATACTTTCTCGGTATGAATTATATTGCATTAGAAAAATATACTGAAGCGGAAGATATTTTGAACAAACTTTGTGATGGGTCTGATTTTGAATACCAAATCAATGCTTGCTGGAATCTTTCCCTTACCTTAATTAAATTAGATTCTGATCCTGTCAAAATTTCAAAACTTCTAGAAAAACTTGTGGTAGCAGACTCTCAGTCAACATTTAAAGCCAGAGAATTACTTAAAAAATACCAATGATACCATTTTATACTAGGATAGTTCTTGGTATCATTTGGAGTGTTTGCTTTAAGTATTCATTGCTGTTTTCCCAAAATATAAATTCTGCAAAAAAGGTTGATTATCGACATCATTCAGCATTAAAAATCCTTGATAGATTATATTCAACAAGTGGTTATCAAAACAGTAAAAAACCAAAATTATCAATCGTAAATTCTACAAAATTTGCAGCCAGCTATAATCCAATAACAAACACCATTAAACTTGAAGAAAAATTATATAAAATTTGCGCTGATTTAGGAAAAGATTCAGTTCATGCCTTAGCTTATGTTATTGCACATGAATTAAGTCATAGCATTGCTAAATCTGTCCCTGGTGAAAACAATAATTCGAACTTTATTCAACTAGGATTTACACATAATGTAATAGAACAGGATGAACTTAATGCCGATGTACAGGGTGGGTTTCTCTGTTACTTAGCAGGCTATGATCCTTCTAAGGTAGTTGATCCTTTAATCGATCGTATCTATTCACATTATAAGCTTAATTTGTTCCAAAAAAACACCTACCCTTCCAAATCACTTCGAAAGCAGAGCCTAAGATTAATGATGGAAAAAGTCGAAGGATTAATACAAGTTTTTGAAACAGCGTTTATACTAACAATCCAATCTGAGTACCAGCTTGCGGAAGAGTGCTATAAGTATATTTTAAATAATTATAAAGGGGCAGAAATTTATAATAATCTCGGTGTAACAAAAGCTTATCTGGCCATGACTCAATTCTTTGATGATTCGGACGTCTATTCCTACCCATTTGAGTTAGACATCAATTCAAGTCTATATAAAATAAGGCTAAGTCGTGGAAACTTAAGTTATGAAAACATTATAATGCGAAAAAAAATTTTGAATTCTGCATTAGAATTATTTAAACAAGCTTTTTCATTAAATGCTGAAAACCAACAAGCTCAAGTCAATATTATGAGCTGCCTAAATCTAATGGGCGAACCTAAGGCTGCGATTCGGTTTTTTGATTCAATTTATCTCGATAAAACTTCTTTAATGACTAATGATGAAGAATCTCAAAAAATACTATTAGTTTTAGGGATTAGCTATGCATTAACCGGTAGTGATGAATGTAAACCTTACTTTAATACTTGTATTCAATCTGGAACATTACCAATTCAGCAATTTGCAATAAATAACTTAGAAATTGCTTCAAAGACCAAAAAAATAATTAAAACTGATCAAGTAAATTGTCCTATCGAAGATAAATTTATTTTAAAATATAGCTATTTTGGTCCTATTAAATCAAATTCTTCAAAGACTCTGGTGTTGAATAATAGAGCTGACCCCCTAAAGTTAAATTATATTTCCATTAAAAATCAAAGCTTTATTCAATTAACTAACTCATTAGGTACGATGATCTCGATATCTAGAAAAAGTGGAAACGATACCGATCGTCTCAATTTAAGTGCTGTAGTCAAGACAGCGGGGGGAAAGCCTAATTTAAATTATGTGCCTGGTTTTCCAAATCAATATCTTCAATGTGAATCCAGCAATATCTTATACAAGCTTAATCGACAAGGTTCTGTATTAGAGAGAATAAAATTTGAAAGATTATACTAAGTATTTATAATTTTACGGAGAATTTACAAATTTGAATTAGCATGCACTTAATTCGTAAGGACTTTTAGCATTCGGATTCTTTTTAGATATTAGTAATTTTATAATTTTAAGTCTTATTAAGCATATTAACCTTATTCATGGATCAATTTACGCCCTGCTTAGTCTGGCATTTTTAATTATTTTACACCACCTTCCGATTAATCAACTTTTTATTGATCCTTTTAGCGAATACATTAAGCAACAAGACTTAATGGATATAACTTGTTCTAAATTTAGAGATCACAGCAATCCTAAACTTTTTGATAATAGAATTTTCATTATCAATTCGGAAAAAACTGATCGAAAAAAAATTGCCAAAGCACTAGAAATACTCCATAACAAAAATGTCAAAGTGGTTGGGGTAGATCTTTTATTTGATACTTTATATAATAATCAGTCCGATACTTTACTACAAAAATCGATTAATGCTAGAGGTAATTTTATTTTTGCAAATACATTTAGTGAGTTAAAGTCCGGTAATGAAACTTCTGAGACTCTTAACTCAGATCCTTTTCTAGTACCTGACACTCTTCAATACTATGTAAATTTGGCGACAGACGACGGGTTCACGGTAAGAACCTTTGAACCTTATCATGTGATCAATGGTCAAATTAAAGAAGCATTCTCTGTTGCCCTTGCACGTCACCTTAGGCCAGAAGTTACCGATGATATTAAGAAAAGAAAATTGAAAAAGGAGTGGATAAATTTTAGACGGTATCAATTTGGATCTCAGACTCAAAATACACAAAGCAGTAAATACAGTTTTCCCAATTATCCTATAGTTGGGATTGATAAATTTCTAATGGACTCTTTGCTTTATACGTCTTCATATTTTGAAGATAAGATTGTGTTAATAGGTTTTTGCGGTGATGGTTCTGACCTTTCTCTTAAGGATCGTTATTTTACTCCCCTTAATCACAAATCATCTGGTAGATCCTTTCCGGATATGCATGGAGTTGTTATTCATGCCAACATCATTTCCATGCTCCTAGATAAGGACTTTATAAATGAAGTTCCTGGTTACAGAATCAATATTTATACTTTTTTAATATTTTTCCTTAATTATTTTATCTTTAATAAAGTATTGCAAAAAAAGCTTTTCTTTAACCTACCCTTTATTCGTGTTATTCAGCTTATACAATTTATCATTCTCTTTTCAGTAAGTATCTGGTTACTGGCTAATTTTAATATCAAAGTAAGTTTTGTATTTCTGGTTACGGCGGTAATTTTATCTTATGAGTTATTTGAATTCTATAATCACAAACTTCAGGATAAAGTAGTTAATCTATATTCAGCTTTAAAAGATAAATTAACATCTTTCTGAAAAAAAATTTTAATATATTTGATAACGAATTGAGGATTTATAGAACTTAGTGTTGGATTTAGGTATATATTATATAAAATTCCATGAATTTGGAAGTATTTCATATTACCAAAGCCAAGGTAAATTATTCCAAAAAGTACTTTAATTTAATGCTTGTATGAGTAATACAAATAATAGTTTTATATTCAAGTTAATACTTTCGAGCTGTTTTTATATTTGGGTAATTCTGGTGCCCTGCTCGAGTCAAGAATTGGCTGTGGTTTATCTGCAAGGTGATGTAAAAGTTTACAATGCTAAGGAATCAGCAAAGATGGCCAAGGAATTAATTTATGGACCATTGTCTTGGGATCAGGTTTTATTACTTAAAAATAATTCAAGTTTGAAGATTTTAAGACAAAATGGGGAAACCTGTGAATTGAACGCCGCTGGAACCTATGAGGTGTCCAAACTTAAGTTCAATTCGAAAAGTGAACAATCCATATTTAGTAAATTCAGTAATTATTTTCTATCTTTCTTTGGTAACCAGGTTTCATCTGAAAATAAGGACTCCCACTCTAATTCAATTTTTGCAGTGAGCAGAGGTGATGATGATGTTCCTTATTTATTGTTTCCATTAAAAAATCAACTTTCTCTCGATGAAGGAATAATTGAGTTTAAGTGGATTCATGCCTGCGATTCCTGTAATTTTATATTGCAGATTTATGATTTTGAAACCAGGGCTCTTCTTTTTCAAAGTTATATGAAGTCAACAAACTATATGCTTTTAAGTCCATCAAAATACCTTAAACCTAATAAAAAATACTTCTGGAATATTCAATTGGATAAGAGCAATCAGAAATCCGTCTCGAACAGTTTTACAATTGCTCCAAACAATGATTACAATGAAACAATAAAGAATTTTAAAATTAACCTCAAGAAAAATAAAATACAACCCAATTCTTTTACAGGAGAATTTTTAACAATTGCCAGTTTATTTGAGAGCAATAAGGAAAATTATGCCTTTCAATACGCGCAACATATAAAATCAACTCATTCAAATGATAGTCTTCTTATATATAAAATAGAGGCACTATGTCAAGAAGAGCTAATGAAAAGAAGCAAAGAATGAGATTTCAAAGACTAAGAAAGAGGTACTGATTAATATTTAAATTATTTAGCAGTTATTATAAATAGCTTCAAAGGATGCACTTTTAATTTGGAGATAGCTTACGAAACTCATCAGATTTTTCAAAAATCAAGCTTATTATCCATTTCATAACTGTTTTTAGATCTGATTTTTTATTATTGGCGTAATCCAAGGGACTCGCTTTAATAGGTAAATTATATAGTAATTGTTAATACCAATGATACTGGTTATTTAATTCTAATTACATTTACGTACCAGAAGAAGTAAAAAGTTACTTTTTTGAGAAATTTTAAATTTTTGCAATGAATTTTACTTTTGTGATAATTTTAAAGTTATTTTTTAATTTTTATCTAAATCATTAATTATCAGTGTTTTAGTTATAATTATTGATAATAAATCTATTTAGTCTTAGATTTTTTAAATAAAATTGATAACCAATAGTGGAATTCGATACATATTGTTGAAATCTAATTAAAAATTGAATGGTTTGATCCATTTTTAGAAATCGAGTCAAAAAGTTGTAAATTCTATTTATTCACATAAAAACTTAAAAAAAAATGAAAAAATTCTTTCTTACGATGATGGCAATTACAGCCTTCGCAATTTGTTCAAACACTTACGCTCAAGGTAATACTACTGGAGGCGGTAGAACTGGTGGTGCTGCAACTGAAGATAAAGGTGGTCAGCGTGGTTCTGGAAAAACTGATAACACTGGAAATGCTGGAAATGCAGGTAACGCTGGTAATGCAGGTAATGCAGGAGGCGGAAGCAATGCAGGCGGTTCTGGTTCTGGAAGAGGAGACAATGCCGGTAAAGGATCAGGCGGAGGTTCTGCAGCTGCTAATGAAAAAATTATTAACGCTAATGATCTTAAATGCTGTGTAGACATTTATTACAGAGGTGAAAAAGGACCACAAGTTGTAAAAGAAAATCCTTTTGACGGAAAGTATACTGACAGAAAAATATCTATTAAATTAATGGATACCAATGGTAAACTAATCCCTGCCTCTAAATATAGATTAGTTAGAGAAGGTGACGCTGGAAATATTTTGATAGTACCAGTTGGATTGACCTTAAGAAAACTTGCTTGTGTTGTAACGATTGTTGGCTCTCAAATGTCAGAAAAATATCCAATCGCTATAATGTAAGATATGCATTCTATTTCATGAACTTCATAGTTTATGTGAAAAAAGAGACTAGTAGTCAGTATGGTATTACTAGTCTCTTTTTTGTTTAATATCTTTTCATTACATAATCAACTTTATTATATATTAATGTTTATCATTAATGAATCCAAACAAGTTATTGATGCTTCTAATAAATTTATTATTTTTAATCTAAATTTGATACATTAATTAATTCTGAATGAAAAATTTCAGTTTGCTTCTAAGTCTTTTATTTGTCCTAAATAATCTATCTTCACAAGATCGAAGTTTTGGTACACTTGCAATGATAGAAAACCCGAGACCCTCGAGAACTAATTCCAAAATTGATTCTACTAAGTTTTTAAAAGCCCAAAAGATATACGCTAAACTCGTTAATGCCCGAGGAGATTATCGTTACCCTGTTCCCACATTTGTTATGGCAGGCACAGATAATTGGGTAGCCTATATGGATTATGATAAAATGGAAATTGCCATTGAAACAAAAGCATATGATGTTTGTGCCTCTTTCGGAGATAAAGAAGATGCAGCGATTGCTTTTCTCTTGGGACATGAACTTTCACACTATTATGAAAAACATGCCTGGAAAAGAGGTTTTGCATCTGAATTTCGCGACCTCGCCATTGGTTTAAAAATAGATAGCCTTCAAGAAGATATTTCTAATGAAACACAAGCCGACTATCTTGGTGGATTCTTAGCCTATTCTGCTGGATATGGAATATTTGATAAAGGTGCTGATGTCATTAAATCGTTGTATAAGGCATATAATTTACCAGAAAAACTTAAAAAATACCCAACATTATCGGACCGACAAAAAATGAGTCAAAGAACAGCCGATAAGCTCAAACAACTTATTCGTGTATTTGATATGGCTAATTTATTAACGGTAGTTGGTAATTATAGTGATGCATACGCTTATTACAAGTATGTTCTAATGCAGTACCAAAGTCGTGAGATTTACAACAATCTTGGCGCAACGGCTTTACTAGATGCTCTTCAATATTTTTCAGAAACAGAATTAAAATATAAATACCCAATTCAATTAGATCTATCTTCATCTCAAAAAGCAGGATTTGGAAATACTAGGGAAAAGTTAATTCGTCAGGCCATATTACATTTTGAGTCGGCAATAAATCTTGATCCTGACTATGCTGCTTCATACCTAAATAAAGCTTGTGCTTATGCACTGTTGGGAGATCTAGATCGAGCACGCTTTTATGGAAATATTGAAGCTAAAGCGGTTGCAGTAAAAAATAATGATTCTGCTACACTGATTAAAATTAATGTTCTTCTGGGAATCATTGAAGCGAGCAGCGGTAATACTGAAGTTGCAACGAAGTTATTTCAATCTGCTAGTGATGCTGGAAATAAATTGGCTGGGATAAACCTAAAAATTATTAAAAACGAACCGCTCGGAAAAGAACGTGAATCGCTACCCGGATTAAAGAAAGAAAAAATTGATAACTTAAATTTGAATAGTTTAATATCTGAAAATAGTTTCATTAACTTAAAATCACTTACCATTGATCAAAAATTTATATGCAATTACGTGGAAAACCAAGGCCCTACTTCATTTCTATACATTGCACAGAATGATAATACTGGTAAGAATTATTATTTCCATGGGACGAAACCTGGGTACATTGGTTCAACCGCCAGAAATATTAAAGTTGGTTCAGAATATAGTCAAGTAATTAATCAATATGGAACTCCAAAGTCCGTTATAGAAACTCCGATTGGACCTATTCTTGCCTACACATCAATAATTTTTATTTTGGATAAGAATAACAAAGTTGATCGATGGCTGCTTTATGAAAATCAATAATTTTTTAAAAATAAATTCAATTGAAAATGAAAAAACTAATACTTCTAATTTTTAGCGTTATTGCTATTAATACAATTATTAAATCGCAATCAAGCCCGTTGGTTTTGGTCTCAGTTCAAGGAGAAATAACTTACAAGGGCAATTCAAAGAAAACTTTGGATGTTGCGGCAGGTTCTTTACTTTCAGTTACAGGAAGTTTAAAACTAAAAGATAATGCTAGTGCAGTATTACTTTGCAATGAAGGCTTCAATTTATTAACCGCTGGTAAGCATGATTTAAAAAAATTGTGTGGAGACACAGTAACGATAAAGTCAATTGGAATCGATGAAACTTTCAGCAAAAGTATTTTATCTTCTGTAGAACTAGCTTACATGACGGTTGACAGGTCAGAATCCTGGAATAAACTAAAAGACGCCACAATGATGGCCGGAGATGGCTGGGGTACTGGCGATAAAGGTGGCTGGGGTACTGGCGATAAAGGTGGCTGGGGTACCGGCGATAAAGGTGGCTGGGGTACCGGCGATA
>CAZHNF010000009.1:0-114919 GCA_964533625.1 uncultured Saprospiraceae bacterium
AGTTGATTATAAATATAAGAATAGCTATGGTAGATTTAAATTATTGCACAAGTTGGGAATTAAACAATGGCACTACTTGTCCCGCATGCGGGAAGTTATAAACTTGCGCCAGCAATGGTTACCCAGTATTCAGATTAATGTTGCAGGTATTTATTTAAAATTAGATTACAATAAATTATTTTAAATAATGAAGCTTGATATTGATGATTTAAAAAAATTTGAATGTTTAGTAGGTCGAATTATTATTGGCTTTAGTCATCGTATTATATACGAAGTTGATAATAATAATAGGCCATTGAATTATTTTAAACCAGAATTAATGCAATTTGAATATTGCAATCCAGGCAAATTACTACTTTACTATCTGAATAAGGAAGATGAATGTGCATGTTTAGAAATTGGTGCCTTGAATTTTTTGGATTCTGAAGAAAGGCAATATTCAAGATTTATTATTAACAACTATATTAATAAATCTGATTTTTATAATTCGTATCTACTCAACAGAGAAGTGAGTAAAATTGAAATCTATTCTATGAGTATTAATGATAACGAGAATGATAGATTAATTCTAATAGCCTTTAAGGATAATCTAGAAATCCTTATTGAAAATACTAATTCTATTAACGGATCAATAGTGTTGTATTTTAACAAGAATCAAATACGTAATATTCTATCCAATATGGCTAATATTAATTCAATTTATAACTATTCTAAAAGAATTTCTTTTTCTGTATAAAATAAATCATGTTTGACTTTGATGAATTTGATCCCGTTAGCGAGAAGTTACAAACCTCATGCTGGCGCAAGTTTTTAACTTGTGCCCGTGTTGATTTCCCATGTTAGCACAAGTTTGCAACTTCCAGTTACCTAGACAAGTTGTGCCACATCAGTAAAATTTTTTACTTCGAAAAAACCTTCTCATACAATTCATTGATCGTCGCCAATTGTACAATTCTTATTTTCGAATTTTTGTTTTGAGCTACCTTCCCGTTAAATTTTGAAATACAAATCGCTTTAAATCCCTGACGCTCGGCTTCCTGAATACGCAAGTCAATTCTCGATACTGCTCTGATTTCTCCGGACAGTCCTACTTCACCTGCAAAGCAAACCTGTCGGTGTAAAGCGTGATCTTCGAGTGAAGAAATTAATGCTGCTACTATAGCCAGATCAATTGCCGGATCATTAATTCGAATCCCGCCTGCAATGTTGAGAAATACATCCTGAATTCCATAATGAAAACCACATCGCTTTTCGAGCACCGCAAGAAACATGGATAACTTCCTATTGTCAAATCCGGTTGCCACACGTTGTGGCGTGGAATAAACCGATGGTCCAACCAATGCTTGTGTTTCAACTAAAAGTGGTCTTAAACCTTCTAAGGTGCACGCTACTGCACTTCCACTTAACCGCTCGTCGTGTTGACTCAATAATAATTCTGAGGGATTGCTGACAGGACGTAACCCGGACTCATTCATTTCATAAAGACTCATCTCATCGGTTGAGCCAAAGCGATTTTTGATCGTTCTTAATATTCGATAGGAATAATGTTTATCCCCTTCAAAATGCAATACTGTGTCCACCATATGTTCCAGTAATTTAGGTCCGGCAATATCTCCTTCCTTGGTAATGTGCCCTATGACAAAGACCGGTACATTCATTTCCTTGGCATATCGAATAATCTCGTGTGTACATTCTTTGATTTGACTGATATTCCCCGACGTTGAACTAATCTTATCGCTTTGTAAGGTTTGAATAGAGTCGATGATCAGAAGTTGTGCCGACATTTTAGCGGCTTCCTGTAGGATCAGATCAATTCTGGTTTCGGCGTATAAATAGCAGTTTTTTTGTGGAAGTTTTAGCCGTTGAGCTCTAAGCTTAATCTGTTCTTCCGACTCTTCTCCGGATACATATAACACTTTCTCCAATCCAAGACTCAGTGCAATTTGTAGCATAAGAGTAGATTTACCAATACCGGGTTGGCCCGCAATCAATACAACAGAACCTCCAACAATTCCGCCTCCAAGGGCTCGATTGAATTCTGTATCCGGGCACTTTATTCTCTCAATCCCCAATTCTTTCAACTCATCCAGTCTTTGAGGCTTGGCTTTAACTGTTTTTTCTAAGGTCTGTTTCCAGACAGGTGCCTCATGGGATGGATGATTTGAAGCATTTATAATTTCCTCTACATAAGTATTCCATTCTCCGCAGGCCGGACAATGACCTATCCATTTGGGTGAATTGGTTCCGCAATTGGAGCATATGAAAACGCTTTTGGTTTTAGCCAAGACTATAGATTATTTTAAGCGACAAATTTTCAGGAAATTAATGCCAAATGTAGGGATTAAACACTTTCACCTTGTTTTTATCCCGTAAATTCAAAAAAATTTTGTTTTCAAAGCCCTATTTTCTAGCCTGGATTATTGATGTTTTTTCACCGAAACAGCTTGTTTTTCTACAACTTATTGGCAATTCCGTTCGTTCTTTTAGCTGCTTGATTAGCTTAAACGCCCAGATATACTAATTTTGCCCTCATGGAATCGAATATTTATCTACCAGCCATTGAAGCCTTAATTTTTACGGCTCCACAAGCCATTACTCTTGAAGAAATCAAATATTGCCTCGAAAATACTTTCGGCCTTAGTATCGAGCTACAGCAGATAGAAGATTGGGTAGATGAATTAAAACACCGATACTCTTCTGATCAATTTGGTATTGAATTAAGGGAACTTGCCGGTGGATTACAGTTTATGTCAAAGCCATCACAGTTTAATCCAGTTGCTGAATTTATCAAGCTAACCAATAAAAGAAAGCTCACTAAAGCTTCTATGGAATCCTTGGCTATTGTGGCTTATAAACAACCCATTTCTAAAACTGAAGTAGAACAAATTCGAGGTGTAAATAGCGATCATTCTATTCAGAAATTACTGGAAAAAGAACTCATCGAAATTAAAGGTAGGGGAGACGGACCAGGTAGGCCAATTCTATTTGGTACAAGTTCAAGATTCATGGAATATTTTGGTTTAAATAGTCTGGCCGATCTTCCGAAAGTTAAAGATTTTAGTATTCCAGATTCTGAGGTTGGAGTACCCGCACCACTGGAAGAAATTGTAGAACTTAAACCCGATCCTCAAGAGTCTTTACCTAATGAGTAATTCGGAAATACTGGTCAATCGGGTCGCCTCTTCAGGCTTAATAACAATTAATCTTGAAGACTTCTTTCCAAAAGTAGAAATAGTAAGTCTCGACATTAAGCAATTCCTGTTTCGGGAATTATTACTTAGGGAACTCGACTTTAGGAAAGCCTTACAAGAACTTGATTGGTCCTTGTACAAGGATAAAGTACTTTGTGTATATTGTTCTAGCGATGCCATAATACCAACCTGGGCGTATATGTTGATTGCGCGATATGCACATCCGGTAGTAAACAATTTGTATTATGGAAAGGAAGAAGATGCACTAAATTTTTATTTTGATTATAATTTAAGATCATTCGACTGGAGTCGTTATAAAGATTCTAAAGTAGTTATTAAAGGTTGTAGTGATAAGCCTGTTCCAAGTTCTGCTTATCAAACTTTAACTTACTTATTACTACCTTTTTGCTCAAGTATAATGTATGGCGAACCCTGTTCCACGGTTCCTATTTTCAAAGCAAAAAAAGAATCTGTACTCAAAACTTAAGATTATCTTAGACTAATGTTAAATGCAACTTAAATAGCATATGCAAGAAACGGAACCATTTATAATTAAGTTATACCTTTCGAATATAATATTCTTTCACAATAATAAAATAAGATGATTACCAAATTGAAGCTATTCTTTGTTTTACTAGCTATTGCAATTTTCGAAACGATAAGCCATGCCCAGCGATTTGCTTTAGTAGATGTTAATCGTGTATTAGAAAACTTAGACGATTATAAAAAAGCACAAGAAGAATTAGATAAAGTTGCTGCGACCTGGAAACAAGAAATTGCCGTGGAATATGATAAAATAAAAGCCATGTATAATAAGTATCAGGCCGAGCAGGTTTTATTGACCGAAGATCAAAGAAAACAGCGCGAAGAAGAAATCATGAATCGAGAGAAGGAAGCCCGAAAAATGCAAAAAGATAAATTTGGAGAAGAAGGTGCCTTGTTTAAAAAACGCCAGGATCTTGTTAGACCAATCCAGGATAAAGTACTTACGGCGATACAAGACTATGCTGCACAAAAAGGCTACGAAGCTATTTTTGATACCAGCGGTTCAGCCGGTATTGTGTTTTACAACAAAGAACTGGATAAGACCGATGATCTGTTGAAAAAATTCCGCTCTCCGGCGAAATAATTTATTGATCTACAATTACTTTCTTTAAGTATATTTGCCGACTTTTTAAAATTTTATAAATGAAAAATATTTCGATAAACACAATTTTATTTAGTTTCTTAATATCTACCACCTCAATCTTTGGTCAAGCCACGGCTACGAAATTAGGTTTTCTTAATTCGCAGGCATTGATGGCAGAAATTCCAGAGGTCAAACAAGCAGATGCTAACCTGCAAGCTATGCAATCACAATTTGAAAAGAAAGGACAACAAATGGTTGCTGACCTTGAAATTAAATATAAAGAACTTCAAAGAAAAGAACAATCCGGAGAGATATCGCCAAAAGCATTAGAAGACGAAGCTAAAAAACTTAAAGAACAAGAAGCTGAAATTGGTAAATTCGAGCAAGATGTTCAAAAACAGTTAATGGCAAAGCGTCAGGAAACTCTACAACCTATTATTGATAAAATCAATAAAATAATTAAAGAAGTAGCCATGGAGAATCAATTTACTTACATTTTTGATTCAAGTGCTGGTATTTTACTTTATGCTCAGGAAACCTTAGATGTTACTGCTTTAGTTAAAGCAAAACTAGGAATATAAATCTATGGCCAATTCGGCCAATCCAATTGGAATTTTTGATTCCGGAATCGGAGGATTGACGGTTGCACATGCTATTCAGCAATTAATGCCCAATGAGCCATTGGTTTATATTGGCGATACAGCGCACATGCCATATGGCGATAAATCCAAGGAATTAATCCAACACTATTCAATTGACATTGCAAAATACTTAGTCGAAGTACATCAATGTAAAGCTTTAGTCATAGCCTGTAATACCGCTTCGGCAGCAGCTTATGAAAGTATTAGAGACAATTTCAAAGGTATTCTTCCTGTAATCAATGTCATTGATCCTATGGTGGAATATGTGATCACTCAAGATTATATCAATCATGTTGGAATAATTGCTACTAAAGCCACTGTCGCCTCAGGGGTTTATCAGGAAAAATTTTCTCGACGAAAAAAAGAGTTAAAATATTCTATATTAGCTACTCCTTTATTAGCCCCAATGATTGAAGAGGGTTTTTACAATAATAATATCAGCCACACTATACTTCAAGAATATCTACAAAACGAAGAGTTAAAGGAGATTGATGCTTTGGTTTTGGGTTGCACTCATTATCCGTTAATTAAAAATGAAATTGAGGAATTCTATCATCATAAAATTCCTGTGATTGATTCGGCAAAAGTAGTTGCAGAAAAATTACGTAACATTCTAACAGTAGAAAATTTACTCTATAATGATCTAGCAAAGATGTCAAACAAATTTTTTATTACTGATTTCTCCAATCACTTCTCTCAGACGGCAACTATTTTCTATGGTGAAAAAGTGTCGCTTGCTAAAATTGAAATTTAATGCTGTGAAATTTACTCTCTAAAAAAGAGCCTTTTTTAAAAGTTTGTAAAGCTCTGTATTTTCATAAATTCCACCAAAATTTTCGGCTCCCGGTCCAAATGCAAATACTGGTATTAGAACGCCTGTATGACTCTTGGTAGAATAATTTGTTTTAATATGTCCCCATTCAGAACCTGGCATTATAGTTAATCCACCTGTTTCATGATCCGCAGTTACAACGACTAAAGTGTTGCCATCGTTTTCTGCCCAATCCAATACTTTACCAAGCATTCTGTTGAAATCTTCCATTTCTTCGAGTAAATACTTGGTGTCATTATCATGCCCAGCCCAATCAATTTGAGATCCTTCTATCATTAGAAAGCCATTAGTATTTTTTTGTGCCAGAAAATTGAGTGCATCAATAGATGCTTTGGGTAGATACGTTCGACCCATAGCAACTGTTTGCGGGTCTCCATCAGCGGTAAAATATAAAAACTTTTTTCCGGAAGGAATAATGATTTCAGAATAGTCTCTTCTAAAGTAATTGCTCACCAGATAATTTTTATTTTCAAATTGTCTGATAAGATCTATGGTATCGCTTTCTCTTCGATTAAAAAATTTTTCCCCTCCTCCAATCAATATATCGCAACCCGAATCTATAATATCCAATGCGATTTCTTCATAAGCATTTCGATTTTTATTATGGGCTAAAAAGGCTGCTGGTGTAGCATGAACTATGGTTGACGTAACTACGATACCTGTTCCATATCCTTTTTCCGCTGCTTCCTCTAAGATTGTTTTATGTGGAATCCCCAAGGAATCTATTCCAAGATATTCATTTGAAGTCTTCATCCCAATCGAAAAAGCCGTTGCTCCAGCGGCAGAGTCCGTAATCAAATCATTGGACGAATACGCTTTGTGAAATCCTACGTGCTTGAACCTTTCAAATTCATTTCTCTGTCTTGAAGAATATATAGCAGTACTAATTTGAGCTAATCCCATTCCATCTCCAATAATAAATACAACTTTTCTATACTTACTTGTTGAAGGATCTTTTGGTTTCTCTTTATCCTGAGCTTTATCACTAACCGATGAACTGATTTTAGGTGAACAGCTACTTAATGGCGCAATTAGTAAAAAAATAATTATAAGTTTTCGAATCATTGTTAGTTGTTTAATAGATAAAACTTACCCGGTAATTCTTTTATAACTCCTTTAAACTCCAAATTTAATAATAATCCCGCTAACGAGCCTGGTGTAAATCTTAAACGACTATGTATTTGATCAATATGCGTTTTATTGCTTTGGTCGAGCATTGATACAATTGAATTTTCATCTGGACTTAATTCGAATACTAATTCCGGTTTCATTATTGATGTAAGCACTTTCTTATCTTTTACCCACTGCATAGTATCTAATACATCCTGGGAAGATTCTATCAACATGGCCTTATTGTTTTTAATCAAACCATTGCATCCTGCTGAATATTCATCCTGGACTCTTCCAGGAAAGGCAAAGACATCCTTATTGTATTCATTAGCAAATTCTGCCGTAATGATTGAGCCTCCGGAGTTTTTTGTCTCAACCACAACAACCGCATCCGATAAAGCAGCAACAATTCGATTTCTTAATGGAAAGTTTTCGCGATCAGGTTTTGTTTTTATACCAAATTGAGAAAGTAATCCTCCATGGTTTTTCATTTTTTCAGCCAGATTCTTATTCTCGAATGGATACAATTTATCAAGTCCATGTCCTAAAACACCCAGCGTAGGAATTTCTTCAATTACAGCTGTTCGATGAGCCGTAGAATCAACGCCATAAGCCAGTCCACTAATGACTAATACATCCGCATTTTTTAGTCCTTGTATCAACTTCTCCGTTAATGTTCTTCCGTACTCTGTCATGTTTCGAGTACCAACTACTGCAAGCGTTCTTGGATGATTTAAATCAATTGTTCCCTTATAATATAAAATGGTGGGACTCTCCGGATAGTGTTTTAGTCTGCTTGGATAATCATTTTTAAGATAAAATAAGACTTTGACTTTTTCTTTTTCAAGGAATTTTATCTCTTGGTCTACTTGTGATTTTATTCGTTCAAGATCTATCTGCTCAACGATTGTAGGTCCTATATTTGGAATAATCTTTAATCGTGATTTCTTTTCTTTGAATACTGCTTCAGCCGAACCACAATAACTTATTAGGTTCTTAGCAGTAACCGGACCGACGTGTTGAACCTTGCTTAGGGCTAATTCATAGTATAGTTCGTACATTAATTCAATAATAATGCATAATATATTTTCAAGTCACTGAGTCTTTGTTTTATTTTTTCAGCTTGATCTGGTTTGATTCCTTTGGTGGTCGGTACAATGGAATATACTTCAATCATCTTCTCCAGTAAATCTTTATTATTTCGGTGTATTTTATATGCTTCTTCAAGATATTCAATAGCATAATCATACCGTTTGGTTTTCTTGAAAAAAATATTATAACCTGTATCTAAATAATAATTATACAAGAATTCCTGATTTTCTTGTTTTGCATTAAGATATTTTAAATAATCTTTAATAAACTGCAGGTCTGGTCTTTTTTCAGTAACCTTCACTAATCGAATAAGAAAGTCTTCTGTTCTTCCATCCATTTTGTGATATTCAGCAAGAACTCCGGCCTTCATATTTAGACCTTGTCCATAATCTGGATATATGTACAAGGCACGATCTATATACTTAGTTGCTTCGTCCAAATGTCTTTTCTTTTGTACAGGATCAGCTTCCACCTCAGCCATATGAAAATAAGTTACCCCAGTAAATAGATTAATTCTGGCACTATTCTTAGAAACTTTTATAGCCTCTAGGTTAAGCGTATCACCACTCATCCAAGCTGGTACTCTCGTAAAAGTTCTTATGCAGAAGATCAGTACGACCAAGCCAACCAATGAATAAATATATTTTTCTTTATCTGCAAATTTATTCAAGGTATAATTTAAAGCTGAACATATCAGGATAACCCATGCTACTGACGGTATAAATAAAAAACGCTCATTCATAAATGTACCTACTGGAAAGATAACATTAGATACCAGAGATATTGTGGCAATAAAAAACAATACGCAATACCACAATACTGGATATTTTTTTCTTTGATAAAAGCTAAAAAAAACGATAATCAAAAGAATAATCATGGATACCCAACTTAACCAATCGTCAAATCCAATCTTTGGAACATGATATGGGTAATAATCATGTGTGAGTGGATGTGGAATAAATAATAATTTGATATACCAGTCTATACAAAGTATGATTGTAGAGATTTTCTCATCAATTCTCATGCCCACAAAAGGATTATTCATAAGATCCGTTATCGTAGCGCCATTATTGAAAAAATATCCAATAACATTTGTCCTAATGATTAGATAAAGTATCGCTGGAATCCAAATAAACCAGGTCTTCTTAATAGCACTGACTAGTTTTTCCCCTCTAAAAAATACTAAGGTGAGCGGAATTACAAATAAAAATGTTATTGCGTTTTCTTTAGAAAGTAATCCTAAGAAGAATAGAACCATAGCTCCTATCTTCTTGCTTAGACTCGGTCGATCATAATAATCAAGGCTTAAATTCAAGGTAGCAATAGAAAACAATAAACATAATATTTCATCTCGACCTTTAATATTAGCTACGGCTTCACTATGAATAGGATGAACTATAAACAATATAGCTCCTATTAAGGGAATAGTATTTTTCCAACGAGTGAAAAAATTTATTCTTTTTAATAAATTCAAAACCACCAAGCCACATAATACATATAATATTAAATTAACAATATGAGCGGTCATGGGTGATTTTCCAAAAAATTGCTTCTCAATGGCAAATGTTACAATCGAAAGTGGCCTATACCGTGCACCGGCCACAAAACTTTGTTGTTCACCAAAATAACCGGTAAAAGACTCTGTGCTTACAATATCCCATATTCCCGAAAAGCCCTTATCAACAAACTTATTCTCATCGTATACAATTGTATCGTCTAACACGAATCCATAACTTATACAACGCAGGTATAATAAAGCAGTGAGCAGGGTAATCAAAAGAATAGCATACTTATTATTATCCAGCAATACGTCTAATTTTTTCATTGTTGTAAAATACGCTGTAAAATTACATGAAGCAGATAACTTTTTGAAATGACTTTTTGATTAAAATTTTAGCAAAAAAATTTTGCTTATTATTTTATGGATTTTTGTAATATATATTAAGTGATTTGGTCTAAAGCTTTATCTTTATTACATTTGTTCTTGTATCCTATGATTCCAAAATTAAGAATTTTAATATTCAGCGTGAGTTTTTTGATTGGTCAAAATTCTTTTGCTCAATTCAATTTTCTTATTGGATACAGTTATAATTGGTCTTCTTTTAAGTCCATCAACGATATTATTTTAGCTCATCAAACTCTTCATCCTGAATATTCTAAAAAGATAAAACCCTTACATGGAATGCATGGTATTGAGCTTGGTTTTAGATACAAATTCGAATCTATCGGTTTAAATCTAAGATGGTCAAATCAAATTAACAATAATTATAGCTTAACCACTCTGACAAGTCCTGAACTTAAAGAGGAAAAACGACAATACTATTATAAAAACCAATTGCTTGGTATTGGATTAGAATTTGGCAGCGGATATTTTACCCTTGGAGGGTATATGGATTACAGATGGTTTGATATAAATGGGAGATATCCAGATTCAGAGGACAAATTCGATATTATAGATAATCAAAATTGGGGATCTACAATTTTTTCTCAACTTGAATTTCCGGTAAGTTCTCGGATGGCATTACAATTCAGAATTCATTATTCATTTCCATGGAATAAATTAGACGTTCAAAACTTTTCAACTCTTTTAACTCCTGGAAATTCTTCTTTTTCATCAAAAGAAAAACTTAATCAGTGGGGAATTAGTTTGATTTTTGCAAATGGTTTTCAACCTAGATACTAATTCGCCGATCACCAATTAGATAATACTCTCATCATAATATTAATATAAGATTGAGATGTCAATAGAATAGTCTGCTATTCTTTAATGATTTGTGAATTCAATTGATTGTCAATTCTTTAGCTTACCTTTGTTATAAATTGCTAATAGGTCTAGTTGTTTTTTTACAGGAAAATTTAGCAATATGAATTACTGATATGAATCCTTTTGAACAACTTGGGTTAAAAGAACCCATTTGCAAAGCACTTGCTGAACTTGGTTTTTTAGAACCAACCGATATTCAAACCCATGCCATTCCTTTATTTTTAACCAGAAATAATGATTTGCTAGCATTAGCGCAAACTGGTACGGGTAAAACGGCAGCTTTTGGAACTCCCATTCTTCAGAATGTTGATCTTAGTGAATATTATACTCAGGCACTCATTATAACTCCAACCCGGGAGTTATGTCTTCAGATATCATCTGATTTAAAAAATTACTCCAAGTATATCAAAGGAATAAAAATTGTACCGGTATATGGAGGCAGTAGTATTGTAAATCAAATTAAAGATCTCAAAACAGCTCCACATATAATTGTTGCCACTCCTGGAAGATTAATTGATTTACTTGATCGAAAAGTAATTAAACTTAATAGAGTCAACACGGTCGTGCTGGATGAGGCGGATGAAATGTTGAACATGGGTTTTCGTGAAGATATGGAGTCCATATTGAGTAAAACACCAGATGAAAAAACCACCGGGTTATTCTCTGCAACAATGTCCGCTGACATAAAAAAGATTGCAAACACATACCTTAATGATCCTGAAGAAATTACCATTGGTAGAAAGAATGCAGCACAACAGAATATCTCACATCAATACGCTGTCATCCAAGCCCGTGATAAATATATAGCGCTAAAACGAATCATTGACTTTCATGAAGATTTCTATGGAATTGTTTTCTGTTCCACTAAAAAAGAAACACAGGAAATTAGTGATCATCTGATACGCGATGGGTATACGGCAGATTGCCTGCATGGTGATTTAGCACAAGCTCAAAGAGATAAAGTGATGCATCGCTTTCGACATAAAGCCATAAAACTATTGTTGGCAACCGACGTAGCTGCTCGGGGAATTGATGTTAAAAATCTGACTCATATTATTCATTTTCATCTTCCGGATGATATCGAAAACTACACTCACCGATCTGGCCGAACGGCTCGGGCCGGTCAGAAAGGAATTTCTATAGCACTTCTACATACTCGAGAGGCCTACAAATTACATCAGATTGAAAAATTAATCAATGTAAAATTTGAAAGATATCTTATACCAAACGGCCAGGATATCATCAAAACAAGATTGAAAAAATTTGTTGAGTCTTTTGTGGAAGAAGTATCAGATACTCAGACCGAAATCAACAATGAGATTTTGTGGCCAATTATGAAAATGAGCAAAGAAGAGATCGTTCAAAAGTTGATTACATCTGAAATTAACAGAATGAAGCTCAACAAAACTGAATCCGATGTAAACGTCGATGAAAAAGTTTCGAAGTCGTCCCATTCTCAAGAATATGGTTCTTCAAGATCTGGAAGAGGTGGCTCACGAGATTTTAATCGAAATGAATTTTCTGGAGGAAGAGATAGAGGTAGAGATAGAGATAGAGATAGAGGTCAAAAAGACTCTGGAAGAAGAGGTTCAGATGAACAGGTCAGACTATTTATTAATCTTGGCAAGAAAGATGATATCAAATACGATGAACTTCGAGAAATAATATTTAAGACTACCAAGGTAAGTGGTCGTGCGGTGAAGGATATTGAAATGAAAGGAGTTTATTCATTTTTTATGACTGATAAAAAGAGTGCCGAAATAATGTGTAAGCTTAAAAATAACAATTATCAAGGTCGTCCAATTCGAATACAACTTGCCTCTGAAAAGTCCTAGAATTATTACTAGAAAATTTATAATTAATACCCTTTAAGGTTATTGTTCAATTCCTGAAACTTAAAGTTCTTACTGGACATTTTAAAGTAATGTAAATAGAGCTATAGGATTCTAATATACATTCTATAATAGTTATTTACTTTAATAACATTGATCAATTCTATACGGATATTTAACTGAAGCTTTACGAAAAACAACTAACATTAATTGTCTTTGCCTGAAAAAATAATTTCAAGTCACCAGTGAATGCGTGAAATTAAATTCCTATATAAATCTTATGTATAGATAAGCGATTATCCTGCTAAAGCGGCAGCACCACCAACGATTTCAGAAAGTTCCTTGGTAATTGCTTCCTGTCGAGCTTTGTTGTAATTGATTTTTAACTCTCCCAACATATTTTCTGCATTTTCAGAAGCCTTATCCATAGCAGTCATTCTAGCGCCATGTTCTGAAGCGACATTATCCAGTGTGCATTTAAACAATTGAGACTGAAGAATAGAAGGTACCAATTCTTTTAATAACCTTTCTTGTCCTGGTTCGAAAATATAATCTGGCTTGACTGATTGAGTACCTGTTGCTTTTTCTGTTGATTTTAGAATGGGAAGAAATTGTTCGTTTTCTGGAAACTGTGTTCCGGCATTTTTGAATCTTCCGTAGAATATTTCTATCTGATCGACTTCATTATTCTTAAATTGATTCATTAAATGATCAGCCGCAGATGCAATTCGTTCAAAATTTAGATTTGTAAAGGCATCAACATAGCTTGTATTAAATTGACATTGTGGGTATCTTCTTTTGAAAAACTCGTTTGCCTTTTTTCCCATGCATAAAAACGATAGTTCTCCGCTTTTTGCCTGTTGGCTATATTCCTCAACAATTTTCTTTTGAGCTAATTTAATAATATTAGAATTAAAAGCGCCGCACAATCCTCGGTCGGACGTAATCACAATCAACAAGGGTTTTTTCTTTTCAGTCTTTTTGCCAAAGACCTCAGCGCCTTGTCCATCCGAAAAACTCATAATATTGCTCAACATATTATTAAGTTTATTCGAATAAGGTCGCATCTGCTGAATAGCTTGTTGAGCTCTCCTCAACTTAGCCGCAGATACCATCTTCATGGCCTTAGTAATCTGCTGGGTAGAGATTACTGACTTAATGCGGTTACGTACTTCCTTTAAATTTGCCACGTATTAATTAATTTGAAAATGATATAATTTGCAAATTACCTTATTTTTTGCTGGACAAGTCTTTTGCGATACTTTTTAAAATTTCAAGATCACCGTCTTCTAATTTTCCTTTTCTAAAATTTTCCAGAATTTGTGGATGACTTTGTTCCAATGATGCATATAAGACATTTTCAAAGTCCTTGACTTTATCAACGGCAATATCTTTTAGTAAATTCATAGTTCCCAAATAAATAATGGCAACTTGTTTTTCCACTGGAACTGGACTATATTGAGCTTGCTTTAGAATTTCAACATTTCTCTTTCCTTTATCTAATACTGCTTTGGTACTTGCATCAAGGTCAGAACCAAACTTTGAGAAGGCTTCAAGTTCGCGGTATTGAGCCTGATCAAGTTTCAACGTACCGGCTACTTTCTTCATGGACTTAATTTGAGCATTACCACCTACTCTGGAAACCGAAATACCAACGTTAATCGCCGGACGGATACCTGCATTAAATAAGTTGGACTCTAGAAATATCTGTCCATCCGTAATTGAAATAACATTGGTAGGGATATAGGCAGAAACGTCTCCGGCCTGAGTCTCAATAATTGGTAAAGCGGTAAGCGAGCCTCCACCTTTTACGATTCCTGCTTTTTTCAATGAATCCGGCAGATCGTTCATGTTCTTTGCAATTTCGTCGTTGTTTATAACCTTAGCCGCTCTTTCTAATAATCTCGAGTGAAGATAGAATACGTCACCAGGATAAGCTTCTCTTCCAGGAGGTCTTCTCAACAATAATGAAACTTCACGATATGCGACCGCTTGCTTTGATAAGTCATCATAGATTACCAATGCAGGTCTTCCAGTGTCCCTGAAAAATTCACCGATTGCTGCACCAGCAAATGGTGCAAAAAACTGAAGTGGAGCAGGATCAGATGCAGAAGCTGAAACAATAGTAGTATAGGACATTGCTCCATATTCTTCTAATGTCTTTGCCACTTTTGCAACAGTAGACGCTTTTTGACCAGAAGCCACATAAATACAATATACGGGTTCTCCTCTATCGAAGAATTCTTTCTGATTTATAATGGTATCGAGTGCAATTGCTGTTTTACCAGTCTGACGATCTCCAATTATCAACTCTCTCTGTCCTCTTCCAATTGGAATCATTGAATCAATTGCTTTGATACCAGTCTGAAGAGGCTCGTTAACCGGTTGTCTAAAGATTACGCCCGGTGCTTTTCTCTCGATAGGCATTTCGTACTTAACTCCTGTAATTGGACCTTTACCATCAATAGGTTGTCCAAGTGGATTAACTACTCTTCCAACAAAACCCTCTCCAACATTTATGGAGGCGATTTTACTGGTTCTTTTAACTCTTGAACCTTCTTTAATTCCATTCCAAGGTCCCATCAATACAACACCAACATTATCCTCTTCAAGATTTAGTACAATGGCCTGTACTCCTGTTTCAAATTCCACAAGTTCTCCAGCTTGTGCATTGGTTAATCCATATACACGAGCAATTCCATCTCCCACCTGGAGTACGGTTCCAATTTCTTCTAATTCGGATGCAGTACTAACACCTGCGATTTGTTGTTTTAGTATTGCTGAAATTTCTTCTGGTCTGATATTTACCATAATTGTTTTATGATTTAATAACTAAGTTTGTATAAGATGAATCGTATAGTCCTGTTTTCATAGAGTCAAGGCTTCTCTTGACCGTTGCATCAACCTGTCTTCCTCCCATTTGAAAAATATATCCTCCAATAATGTTTGGATCTACCTGCTGGACAAGCTCCATGGTTTCTCCCGGTTTTAACCAGGCATTGAATTTTTCTTTTATAACTTTTACTTCAGAATCCGTCATGGGTGTTGCACTAATTAGTTTAGCAGGTCTGATTTTATTTAATGCTTTGTATTGTTCCATAAAGGCAACACATATATTTGGAACCATGTATTCCCGTCCTTTATGAATTAATATTTCTAGAAAAGAAAGAGTTAGAGGATTTATTCTCGCACCAAATAATTCCTTGAAAATTATAAGCTTTTTGTCAGTATGAATGATAGGACTTTTTAAAAGCAATTTTAGGTCTCTGTTTTCACAGGTATTCTTAATCAGGATAATGTCATCGTTAATTTCCTGAATGCATTTTTTTTCCTGTGCAAGATCCAATAAGGATTTTGCGTAACGACCGGCTATTTTGCTAATAGACATAATTCAATTAATTCATTTTGATTTCGTCTACTAATGTCTTGACATACTCTTGTTGGCTTGGATCAGTTGATAAATTCTTTCTAAGAATTTTTTCGGCGATCTCAACCGACATAGCTCCGATTTTATTTTTTACCTCAACCAGTGCAGCCATTTTTGCAATTTCAATTTCGTTCTTTGCATTAATGGTTATTCTCTGAGCTTCTTCTTTTGCTTTTTCTTTAGCTTCGTTAATGAGGGTATTTCCAGCGTCTTTAGCTTCCTTAATGATTCTCATTTTTTCTTCTCTGGCTTCAGACATGATTCTTTCATTTTCTGATTTAAGATTTTTCATTTCTTCTCGCGCCATTTTTGCAGCCTCTAATGAGTCATGAATCGCGATAGAACGATCGTTCAGAGAATTAATAATTGATCTAAAGGCTAACTTGCCAACAACAAGCCAAAATAAAATAAATACAAGAGTAGTCCAAAAAATCAAACCAATCTCAGGTTTGATTGGGGAGAACTCTATCCATGATACGACAAATAGTAGATCCATTTTTATTATAGGATTATAATCATTGAATAAAAATAAACAGGCACAGGAACCAACCGTTCTGTGCACTGTTTTTTCAAATTTTAAGCTACTAGATAAGCCAATAGAATCGCGATCAATGCTGCTCCTTCAACAAGAGCCGCTGTCAAGATCATGTTTGCGCGGATATCTCCGATGGCTTCTGGTTGACGAGCAATTGCTTCAACCGCTTTACCTCCGATAGTACCAACGCCGATTCCTGCACCGATCGCTGCAAGACCCATACCAATAGCTACAATAGAACCTGTCATACAATTTGGTTTTTATAATAAATTAATGTTTATCTTCATGATGATGTTCTTCAATGGCGGCTCCGATATACGAAGCAGTTAAGAGAGTAAATACATAGGCCTGTATAAAAGCAACCAAAAGTTCAATGGCTGACATAAAAAATGCAAGTAAAACAGAACCTACTGAAGCTCCCAATGCTCCACCAACACTTTCACCTGATTTTCCAAAAATAAAAATCAGGCTAATAAAAATAATAATAACGATGTGACCAGCAGTGATATTTGCAAATAATCGCAACATCAATGTAACTGGCTTAATGAAAATACCTAAAATTTCTATAGGCGTTATTATTGTTTTTACAGCTGCAGGAATACCAGGCATCCATAATATGTGTTGCCAGTAATGACGATTTCCTGAAAAATTAACAATCAAGAAAACAATAATCGCCAAGACCATCGTTACGGCAAGATTACCCGTTACATTGGCTCCTCCAAAAAACGGTATTTGGCCAAAAAGATTAAGACCAAGAATAAAGAAAAAAATTGCCAAAAGCAATGGCATATAAGTTAAATAGCGATTCCCTAAAAAGGGCTTAGCCACTTCATCTTGTAAAAAAATAATTATCGGTTCAAATAATTTTTGAGCACCTTTCGGAGCTGTTCCTGGCGCGGCTTTATAACGTGCTGCCATAGTCAGGAAAATCCAGGAAAGAAATCCCACTACTAAGAGCATCGCCAATACATTCTTGGTTATGGAAAAATCATAAAATGAAGTTATTCCTCCACCAAATAAACCTCCATCCGCTGCACTCGCTTTATCTAGCTCATATTTATTACCGTTGCTAATCACATAGTTTATCTCTTTCTTTTTTCCATTCACTTCTTTTTCTCCAGTTTCAAACCCTTCTATTGGAATTTCACCCATTGGAAAAGAGAGATCCTTAACTCTCATTACTCGTCCCATGTTCAACACATAACGATCTTGAGCTAGATGGCCGGAACCATGGTGATTGTCATCAATATGAAACTTACCCGATGAAAAAAATGACCATCCCTGATCCGGAGAATATAAAATACAGGGCAATGGAAAATTCCAAGGACCTATGCTATATACATTCAGGTCAGCAATATGATGAAAGGCTGTAGCCTTTGGATTAAACTCGTGATGCTCTTCATGATTTGCATCATGCTTTTCGCCATGACCAGAACCGTCTATAAGCGATTGATCATTTCGATTAAGCTCATTAGAATCGATATTAGCTGATGTGCTAGATGTTGTGGCCGTTTGCTGATGTAATGAATGATCATGACCAGAGTGATCATGGCCACTATGATCATCGTTGTGCTGCGCCGAAATTCTTGCAACGATCAAAAGAAATACGAACAAAATCCGGCAAATATTCATAATTATGGACCTTCTTGATTTTGCCGCAAAAGTAAGTGGCTATTGCCGAATTTTTAAGTTATAAATTGTTAATCAGTGGTTATTGTTCCAGCTCTTTAAGAGGTGTAAAACATTGATTTCTAAGTCGATATTTTGCTGATGATCAAGCGCAGCAAATTAGGGAATTATTTTATTCCACTATACTTTGACATCTAGGTTTTTAATTGTCAGAAACTGCTAATTCTTTATGAATTCCATAATAAGATCCAATCATTCCCTTGAGAGCCTTTCGCGCGAAAAAAATACGGCTTTTAACCGTTCCTAGGGGCAGATTTAACTCATCGGCAATTTCTTGATACTTAAAGCCATTGAAATAACGCATGAACGGAACTTTAAGCGAATCGTCAAGGCTGTCTATCATTCTATTCAATTCAGTCATCATCATATCGGATTCTGCACTATTACCAATTGAATTGTTGATTGAATTTAAATAATACTGATTTTCACTGTTATCATTGACAATTCCACCCTTTACCTTCCTTCTGTAATTATTGATGAAGATATTCTTCATGATGGTGATCAACCAAGCCTTAAAATTGGTACCAGGCTGAAATTTATCACGATTAGAAAGGGCACGGAAAGCAGTTTCCTGGAAGAGGTCCTTAGCGTCTTCTACGTCTCTAGTCAATCCAAGTGCAAAATTGTTTAGCGTCTTAGTTTGAAGATTAAATGACTCATAGAATTCAACAGTAGACATTGTAATTATTTTTGTCAAAGGTAATACGTTGTTTAAGTAATCTTGCCCAAAAGTTAAACAAGACTAGTTAAGGATTTCTTAATTCTAAGTTTTTTATATAAGAGCTTGAAATACAAATTAATACCAAGAGCGATTCTAGCTATCCATAGTGATTTCAAGTCTCTCAAATAATTTTATTCTATTATTTAAGTAATTCTACTTCTGTGCAGAATTATAAATATATATACTCAAAAATATAAAAATAATATTTGGCATCCAAACCGCTATTAATGGGTTAATCAACTCATTATTAGCGAATGTTAGGCTTAACTTACTTAAAAATATAAATATTACTCCAAGAATAACTCCTGCAGCCAAATGTAAACCTAATCCCCCTCTTACTTTTCTACTGGCAATGCAAGCTCCGATAAAGCTGAGGATTAATGTTGTAAAGGGGTCTGCTGTCCTTCTATGTTTTTCAACCTCATATTGTCGGGTTATGCCTGAACCCTTTTTACGCTCCCTGTCAATAAATTTATTTAAATCGGCCGTAGGCATTCTGTCTTTGTAGTTCTTATAGATTACAAAATCACTTACTGAAAGATTTAGAACTGTATCTAATTCAGCCCCGTAGTATCGTTCATAAGTTTCAGTATCGTGTTTCCAGGTCCGAACATCATAATCTCTGAGTTTCCACGAATCCTTTACAGCATCATATTTTATCGTCGACGCACTAAGGATCTGAACTATTTGTGCATTTTCGATTTTTCTCAATTGAAATCCAGTTCCAGTTGAATCATAACTATTAAAAGCATTAACATAAGCTTCGACCCCAGGGGCTACATAATAATGAATATTCCGATCCTTACGAGTCAAGGTATTACTTTTTAAATATTTAGCTTCAAATTCACCTATTACGTTATTTCCTTTTGGAACCAAAGAATGGTTAAGAAATAAATGTATTATCGTAAAAAAAATAGAAGAAAGGATATATGGTTTTAGTAATCTGTCAAAACTCATTCCAGATCCAAGCATAGGAATGATTTCAGTTTTTTCAGCCAATCTGGAAGTGAAAAAAATAACTGTTATTAGCGTGTATAATGGAAAAAGTAAAGAATTAATCCAGGGTATAAAATTCAAATAATAATCTCCTACTACTACCCAGAAATCAACATTTTTAGAAATGAATTTTTCAATTCTCTCACTTACATCAAAGACTACTGTAATGGCTGATAATAATCCTAAAGTAAAAAGAAAAGTTGTAAAGTATTGTCTTATAATGTAACGATCAATAATGCTTAACTTCAACCACTCTATTATCTTCATAATCTACGCGATATTCTACTTACATTTTCTTTCTTCCATTCAGAATATGTCCCATTCACAATTTGTATTCTAGCTTCCTTGACTAGTTGAAGATAAAAACTCAGATTTTGTAAACTTGCTATTTGTGCACCTAGCCATTCGCCTGCAATAAATAAATGTCTAAGATAAGCTTTTGAATGATTAAGGCTGGTCTCTACATTCAAGTTAATATCTATAGCGGAAAAATCTTGAGCCCATTTTTTATTTCGAATATTAATAATACCCTCGGTAGTATATAATATTCCATGTCTAGCATTTCTTGTTGGGAGTACACAGTCAAACATATCCATTCCTAATTCAATGCACTCCAAAATGTTGACTGGTGTTCCAACACCCATCAGATATCTTGCCCGATCAGTGGACATAAATTCATTGGATATGCTCACCAATCGATAAAGATCATCTTCTGGTTCTCCTACTGAAAGACCTCCTATGGCTTGAATAGGTGTGTCAAACTGATTATTGAACAAGATTGATTCTTTTCTCAAATCTTCATAAATTGAGCCTTGTGTTATTGGAATCAGAACCTGATCGTGCTTATAATTTGGTTTTGTTTTTTGAAAGTGATTCATTCCTTTTTCCAACCATCGATTGGTAATAGATAAAGATTTATTTACCAAAGGTTTGGTACATGGATAAGGTGGACATTCATCCAAAGCCATCATAATATCAGAACCGAGAATTCTTTGTGTGTTGACAACCGATTCCGGTGTAAAAAGATGTTTGCTTCCATCAATATGAGAATTAAAATATACTCCTTCGGGCTTCACTCTTCTTCGGCTGCTTAACGAAAAAACCTGGTATCCACCGCTATCAGTAAGTATTGGTCTGTGCCAATTCATGAAGTTATGAAGACCGCCAGCCTGTTGTAAGATATTTTCGCCAGGTCGTAAAAATAAATGATAGGTATTTCCTAAAATAATTTGAGCTCCAATGGGATCAATTAATTCACTCTGATGTATAGCTTTAACCGTTGCCTGTGTCCCTACCGGCATAAAAATGGGTGTTTCGATAATACCGTGATCGGTATGAAGTATTCCGGCCCTGGCTGAAGAACTCTTGTCCCGTGAAACCACTCTAAAATCAATCATAGTGGTCGGGATTGTAATCTCATAAAAATTCCCAGCATGATTGAAAAAATTATAAGTGAGGATCCTCCTTTGCTAATGAATGGCAGGGGAATGCCAATAATTGGTACAATTCCAATTGTCATGCCGATATTTATAAAAAAATGTGTCATTAAAAATCCTGCTAAGGATAAAGTAAACGAAGACACAAATTTATTCGTCGATTCTTCGGCAAATTGAATCATTCTCCAAATCAAAAAAACAAATAAAAGAATAACTAAAATGGAACCTAAAAATCCTTGCTCTTCTCCAATAGTACTAAAAATAAAATCGGTTGATTGCTCAGGCACATATTTCAATTTAGTCATATTGCCATTTAAAAATCCTTTGCCAAAAAATCCACCTGAACCAATGGCAACTTTAGATTGCAGAATATTATATAATGATCCTCGAGGATCGCATTCTGATGGTTTTAGCCAAACCTTAATTCTTTCCTTCTGATGTTCTTTTAATCCTGAAAAAACCGATAATGAAGAATATGCAAAAAGAAAAATTAATCCGATGGCAATCGGCATGACCACGGCAAGTTTCATGTTGCGATTTTTCCACAATAGAAGTAACTCAATAATAATGACAATGGAAGACAAAATATAAGCATACAGTGGATCTACTCGTACAAAAAGATATATTATTAATGCACAACTGAATAAAATGGCAAACCATTGCCATTTAATAATTTGAAAATAATAAGAACTAAAACCAATACTAATGAGTAGTACGCCTAGGAACACGTATGATAAAGGAAAAATAATTGAGCAAATAAAAACTGTCGCTGCTAAAAAAAATATAAAATAAATGATCGGATTAAACCCTTCGGTATATAGTACTATAAAAAAGGAAAGGAAGGTCAATGCCGAACCTGCATCTGGTTGCATGAGTATAAGCAACACGGGCAAAAATATTATTGCCAACATAATCCAGCGATTATATCTCAATTTCTCATTGACTTTATAAAATGCTATGTAACTGCTCACGGAAAGCACCGTTCCAAATTTGGCAAGTTCCGATGGTTGAAAAGAATAACTTCCAAAATTAAACCAGGCTTTTGCCCCATTAATTTCTACACCAAAAATCAATACAACAATTAAGGATAATATGCCAAATCCATATATTGCATAAGAGAAGGTATGCCAAAATCTTCCGTCGATCAACTGAACAACAAAAAATAAAACAAGAGCGGCGACCAAGTATGCTAATTGTTTAAATACTGAACTTGAAGGATCTAAAAAACTACTATTATCTGAATAGGAACTGGTTGCAGAATACACTGAAAAGAAACCAATTGTAAGCAAGCTTAAGTAAATGCCTAAAGTTATCCAATCAAAATATGTTTTTCGTTGGGAACCGGTCATTTAATTCTGATTTTGAAAATGATATTAGGTTATAACTCGTCGTAGGCGATTTTGTCCAGTGAAATAAACGCAGTTGAGAATTTTTTCTTGATTAATTCCATAGCGTATAAAGCATCACTACGATTTAAAAATGCACCCGCCTTTAGATGGTAATATGGTTCTTTGTATTCCCACTTTGTTGGATATGTAAATTGACGATTAAATTCGGTTTTGGTCTGCTCCATAGTCCTTCTATCGGTCGTTGTTATTACGGTGACTCTCCAACCGGAAAGATGTGTTACAGATTTATTTATTCTAAGATACTGGTTCATTAAGGCTGTAATTTTAGGATCTTCCTGAATTACAATGCTTCCTTGGGCTTGTATTAAATTAGTAGTTAACCAGGCAAGCACTAAAATAAACTTCAATTTCATAGATAACTTCAAAATGGTTTTATTGAAACACATTGAATTAATTTAATTTCAATAATATAAATAAGGCCTAGTCTATAAATTAACGGTTGCGCCGTGACAATTCTTATACTTCTTGCCACTTCCACAGGGGCAGGCATCATTTCGTCCAATTTTTGGTCCATTGTTTCGTATGGTTTGAATGGAAGGAGCAGAAGATCTGCCAGCTTGTTCAGCTGCTTTTCTCATTTTCTCTTCTGCATCAGATCGATTTGTCCTTGTTCTACTGAGGTCTGAACGTTGTGATTGCGCTTCGCGTACTTCCTGATCCATTTGAATCATTAATCTTCCTTTAGCAAGATATGATGTAATGTCTTGGTTCATCTTAAGAACAAGTTGTTCGAAGAGTTTATAGGCTTCCATTTTGTATATAACTAATGGATCTTTCTGTTCAAATGAAGCTGCTTGAACGGAATCTTTCAATTCATCCATGTTGCGTAAATGTTCCTTCCAATCCTGATCCAGTCTAGCCAACGCAATATTTCGTTCGATATCCCGCATGATAGAATTTCCCTTCGTCTTTACCGCTCTCTCCAATTCCGCCGCAATGGGTATGGCTTCTTTGGTCTCATCCGCAAATGGAACTACGATTCTTTGATATCGATGTCCTTCATTTTTATAGACATTGTTAATAACTGGCATCAATGTCTCTTTTATAGAATCTTCCTTCTTCTGATAATAGACTTTAAATTGGCGAATGAACTCTTCTATTACCGTATTCATGGCTGATCCGAGAAAGTAGTCAGAACTTATATCGGGTTCAAATCCTAATACACTGATGGAATCAATTATAAACTGCTCATAATTATTGCTTGTTTTATTGTATGCAACTAAGTTTTCCAGTGTGGAATTGAACATGTAATCAATATCTACACTGAGTCTTTCCCCTTCTAAGGCATGATTTCTTTTTTTATAAATTGCCTCTCGTTGAATATTCATTACATCATCGTAATCGAGTAAGCGTTTTCGCATAGCGAAATTGTTTTCTTCAACTTTCTTCTGAGCTCTTTCAATAGATTTTGTAACCATAGAATGTTGCAAAACTTCGCCCTCTTTGTGACCAAGTTTGTCCATGATTCCAGTAATACGATCAGAATTAAAAAGTCTCATGAGGTTATCCTCAAACGAAACAAAAAACTGCGAAGATCCAGGATCACCCTGTCTTCCAGCCCGACCTCTCAGCTGTCGATCCACTCTTCTTGACTCGTGTCTTTCGGTACCAATAATTGCTAAGCCACCCGCTTTTTTTACTTCTTCAGAAATTTTTATATCGGTACCTCGTCCGGCCATGTTGGTTGCTATAGTAATTCTTCCCGGATGACCTGCTTCGGCTACTATTTCAGCTTCGCGTTGATGTTGTTTTGCATTCAGAACGTTGTGTGGAATATTCTTTAATTGCAACATTCTGCTTAACTTCTCAGATATATCAACGGAGGTAGTTCCCACTAGTGCAGGCCTTCCTTGCTCTCTGCACTTTTCAATTTCTTCAATTACTGCATTGAATTTTTCTCGAGATGTTTTATAAACTAAATCTTCACGATCATCTCGAATAATATTCTTATTAGTAGGTATTACTACAACATCCAATTTATAAATCTGCCAGAATTCACCAGCTTCAGTTTCCGCTGTACCTGTCATTCCAGCCAGTTTATGAAACATCCTAAAATAATTCTGAAGGGTTACGGTTGCATAAGTTTGCGTGAGTTCGCCAACTTTGACATTTTCTTTAGCTTCAATGGCTTGATGTAATCCATCCGAATAACGTCTACCCTCTAAAATTCTTCCGGTTCCTTCGTCAACAATTTTTACTTCGCCTTCAAGTACAACATATTCCTCATCAATTTCAAACAGTGTAAATGCTTTTAACAATTGACTTACGGCATGCAATCTTTGAGATTTTACAGCATAATCATTAAGTGCTTTTGCTTTTTGCTCAGTATGTTGTTCGCGCGTTAAGCTTGTATCATTATCTATCTTGTGCAACAGGCTTCCAAGATCTTCAATCATAAAAAAGTCTGCATCTTCCTCACCTTTAGATAAAAATTCCTCTCCTTTTCCAGTGAGTTCAACCTGTTTGTTTTTTTCTTCAATTGTAAATAATAATGGAGCATCTGCAATTTTCATATTGCGCGACTGCTCTTGCAAATAATAATTTTCTGTCTTTTGAAGAATATTTCTTATTCCATCCTCGCTAAGAAACTTAATTAATGGTCTGGATTTAGGCAATGCCCGATAAGCCCTAAACAAGCTCAATCCACCTTCTCCTTCATTATATCCGGTATTTCCTTCTCCTATTAATTTTTTAGCTTCATTGAGAAAATTACTTGCTATTCTTCTTTGTTCGCTAACTAATCTTTCAACCTTTGGTTTCAACTGATTGTACAGTTGGCTTTCTTCATCTACATCAACCGGACCAGAAATAATTAATGGTGTTCTGGCATCATCGATTAATACGCTATCCACCTCATCGACCATGGCGTAATGGTGTCTTCTTTGTACTTTTTCTTCGATTGACCGTACCATGTTATCTCTGAGATAATCAAAGCCAAACTCATTATTGGTTCCGTAAGTTATATCGCACAGATAAGCATTTTTCCTTTGAGGACTATGAGGTTTGTATTTGTCAATACAATCAACTCTAAGTTGAAGGAATTCAAAAATAGGCCCAACCCATTCGGAGTCTCTTCGTGCGAGATAATCATTAACGGTAACGATGTGAACTCCTTCACCCGTGAGGCCATTGAGATATGCAGGAAGAGTTGCTACTAATGTTTTTCCTTCACCGGTTGCCATCTCAGCAATTTTTCCTTGGTGAAGAGCCATCCCTCCAATTAGCTGGACATCATAATGTACCATATTCCAGGTAATGTCTCCACCGGCCGCAGACCATGAGTTTGAATAAATAGCTTTATCGCCATTGATTTTAATATAGGGTTTTACGGCTGACAAATCCAAATCGCCTGGAGTCGCAGTAACTTCAATAGTTGGGTTCTCGGTAAATCTTCTTGCTGTTTCTTTTACAACTGCAAAGGCCTGAGGCAATATATCATTGAGAACTTCTTCAATCAATTGATTTCGATCTTTATGTTTTTGGTCAATTAAATTAAAGAGATCTTCTTTTGCATGAATGTCTTGCTCTTCTTCGGCTTGTGTTTTAAGTTCTTCAATTTTTTGGTTAATATCATTCAGGTATTCGCTGATGTGTAATTTGAATTCTATAGTTTTATTTCTTAACTCGTCGTTACTTAAAGATGTAAACTGATTTTGGTATTTTTTGATTTCTTCTACACGATCATTAAATGATTTTATGTCTCGCTCCTGCTTTGATCCAAATACCTTTTTTAAAATATTAAACATTCGTTCAGATTATAGTATAATAATGCAAAAATAAGAATTAACGGCCTTAGAGCAGAAATTAACTCAGAAACCATACCATGAGCTGATTTATGACAATATGTCATATTAGATGTACAAATTAAATATATAAACGTTAATTCTTGTTATTCATTTACCCTTTTCGGTTTATCCTTTAATTTTGCAAAAATTCCTCCAGATGAGATTATTTTTTACAATTACCCTCCAGATCCTGGTCTTTCTAACTGTATTCTCTCAGAGTCCAAATTGGAGATCCTTGGATCAACAAGAGAAAACACTCGATGCATCCTGGTCAAAAATCAGAAAATATAATAGCGCTAGTATTGATTTTACAGCCTTGAGAAATTACTTAGTTTTTAAGGTCCCTGCGGAGAATAATCAGGGAAAAACTGCAAATATTGAACTTCCGATGCCAGATGGATCCATTCAAACTTTTAAAATAATGGAATCGCCAATTATGGAATCTGGATTAGCTGATCGATATCCTGAAATAAAGACATATAAAGGATCCAATGGAAAGGATTACATGAGAATGATCTGTACCGATCAATGGATGAAAGCCTATATTTTAAGATCTGATGGCGATATAATAATTGAACCTCTGTCCTCTAATCTTAACTCTCAATATGGATCTTATTTTTCATCTGACATTATTCTTTCTGAAGCAGCTTCTTTAAGTCAGTGTGGTGAAAATGGCAAAATGTTGAATATCTTAAAGCCTAGTGATAAAAAGTACGGTTCTGATTTGCTTGCAAGAACCATGTTAAGTCCAAGCCCGGAAAACTTTATAACTTACAGAATTGCCGTTTCTTGTACCGGAGAGTTTGGAGCAGCTACTTCGTTAGGTGGCGGAAGCACAGCCTCTGCTCTTGCTAAAATTATGGACGCCTTAACCTATGCCAATGGTGTTTTTGAAAAAGACCTAAGTATACATTTAAGTTTGGTAAGTAATAATGACCGAATTATCTATCTTGATCCAACTACAGATCCGTTTGATAATACTGGTAGTGGTGGATATCTTCTAGGACAAAATACAGCAATCGTTAATGCTCGAATTGGCGCAAATCAATACGATTATGGGCATGTATTTAATGTAGGCTGCAGTGATGTTGGAGGAATTGCCAACCTAGGAGTCATTTGTGAAAGAGAATCCAAAGCTAATGGTGTAACTTGTTGGTACACGACTGACGTCGCCTATGTATCTCAAAGAATATTTTGCCATGAAATGGGACATCAATTTAGTGCCTCGCATACTTTTTCAAATTGTAATGGTAATGAGAGTGGCACAAGATATGAACCTGGTTCTGGGACAACAATCATGTCTTATTCAGGATTATGTGGTGGTTTGAATATTGAGACCTCTAATCTTCCTCATCCAAATTTTTATCACACTTGTAGTCTTGAGCAAATTTATTTTTTCACTAGAAATGTGGCAACGTGTGGTACTAAATCAGATCCAAATAATAATAAACCAGTAGCGAATATTATTACAAAACAGAATCTAGTATTACCAATTCGTACACCTTTTGAACTCGTAGGCCAAGGATTTGATTCGGAGGATACTACATTAACCTATGGATGGGAACAATATGATAATGGACCATATGGTGATGTATTAGGTGATGTTAGCACAACTGGTCCGTTATTTAGAGTATTCTTTCCTTCTAACAATCCAATTCGTGTCATTCCTCAATGGACAACACTTTTAAATATTAGCACCAATCCCAATAATGACGTACGGGAGTATTTGCCTTTTGAATCCAGGGATCTGAATTTTCGATTTGTGGTAAGAGATAATCATCCAGGAGCGGGTGCATTTAGTTATGCTCCGTTGAAATTAAAAGTTACGGATCAGGCAGGTCCATTTAAAATTACCTTTCCCAATGCCTCAACCGATCGACTATTTAAAAATGCATGCAATAAGATTCAATGGGATGTCGCCAACACTTTTAATCTACCGGTTAATTGTAAAAAGGTGGATATTATAATGTTTAAGAACCGAGAGTATAATAATCCCATCATTCTAAAATCCAACACCGACAATGACGGATTGGAATTGGTAGATATACCTGATCTCGGAACAAATGTTCGTGTTCGGGTTATTGTTAAAGCTGTAGATAACATTTTCTTTGATATTTCTGATCGTGAGATAACGATCATCGATGCTAATTCTACTGGTGTTAATATGGGCGTAACTCCGAATATTGTGAATGTTTGTCTTCCTCAACTTGCGGATGTAAAAATCAAATCCTGTTCATTCGGTGGATATAAAGGTAATTTAAATTTATTTATTGAAAACACTCTTCCTGCAGGAGTGCAATATTCGTTTGGAAAAAATACTCTTACCGAAAGTGATGAAACAACATTAAAAGTTGATGCAAATACTTTAACATCAAAAAATACTTTTGAAATTATTGTTGCTGCAGTAACACCATCAGGTGATACCCTTCGAGATAAGCTGATTATTAACGCTATCAAGAATGATTTTTCAGATCAACGATTATTAAGTCCAGGTAATGGAGCCGTAAATGTATTAGAAACTCCTGTACTTCGCTGGCAAAAAAGTATCAATTCTAATGTATATAGGCTTGAAGTGGCAACCAGTCCATCTTTTGGAACATCGATCGTATATTCTCAATCTGGTTTATTTGAAGACACCTTGTTGCTTCCTGTGCTTTTAAAAGAAAGTAAAATATACTATTGGAGAATTATACCAACCAACGATTGTGGAGTTGGTGTTGAATCTACTATTCATGCTTTCCAAACCGTCAACAAAACTTGTGTCAACCAAGCATACGCAGGTAATCCGGTAGGATTGTTTACGAACACCACTCATACCATTAAAGTTCCCATTAATTTTAGCGGTAAAATTTCAGATTTCAATGTTAATGATGTTGAGATCGATGCCGATGCTGTAAAAGATGTTAATCTTTTCTTAGAAAGTCCTTCAGGTAAAAAAGTGAATTTATTCAATCCTGCAAGTTGTGGAATTACACTAGACTTTCTTTGCAGTTTTGACGATGACGCTCCAATTCCTTTAACTTGTCCACCGATCGGCGGAAAGCGAATGAGACCCTATGAACCGCTTAGTAATTTTAATGGTGAAAGCTTACTAGGAGACTGGAAATTTCTAGTTGTTACCAAATCTACATTTCGGGATGGTTTAGTTCGAAATTTCACATTACAATATTGCGCTGAACTTAAGCCTACAAATCCAATTTCTATTCTCAATGGACCATTGAGATTGAACGTCGGAGAGACAAAAGCAATTTCCAATCAAGATTTATTAGCTCAAGATCCGGATAACTCAGCACAGGAATTGGTCTTCACTGTTGTGTCTATTCCTTCCTATGGTAATTTGTTGTTGAATGGAGTAGTATTAAGTGTTGGAAAAACATTTACACAGAAGGATATTGACGATAATAAACTCTCCTATATTCACACCGGAAACAACCCTATAATTGATGAGTTTTCTTATACCGTTAATGATGGTACCGGAGGTTGGTTTGGCGTATCCAATTTTGATATTTATGTTGGCCCTGTAGCAGTTGAGGATTATACACGTGACCGGTTTCTGCAATTATTTCCAAATCCGACTACAGGTCGAGTAGACATTTTATTGCATGATTTTTTACCTGGTGATGCCACTTTATATCTCATGGACATCCATGGAAAATCTTTGAAAGTAATTGATATGAAAAATCAATTACAGAAACAATTAGACTTATCTGAATTAAATAATGGTATTTATTTTCTTAACTATAGAACCAAAGGGAACATGTATTCACGTAAGTTAGTAATTGCGAAATAAATTTATTGTAATTACTTAGAATAAAAATTTATTAGTAGTTTAACATTCTATAATGTTAAGACTGTGTGACATTACTGTACATACAATTATTAATTCTTTGCTGGTTTATATTTCGATTTTATTTCTTAGTTTCAAAACTTTCTCTTAAGAATTCTGAGTCGCATCTGAAAGATTTTATTAGTGTCGCCAATTATAAATGTCAAAGTAATTTATAATAATAGATCATAACCTCTTGATGATTGCTAGTATAAACTAATTCTATTGGGGTATACTGTTTGATAATTAATTTATAAGTTTTAAAACTTACCTATTTGTGATCTGGGAGCTCACTACCCAACTTTGTCTCATCTGGACAGATAAGAATTGTTCTAGGCGCTGATACTAGAATTGTTTAAAAAATAAGCTTACCTTGCAAGTTGATACCAGTTGATTTTATAAGAGAAAGTCAATACTGGCAATGAAATTTTTTAATTTGTAATAAGCATGGCTTCGCTATTTTATAAAATCGGTTTTGTTGTAATCATACTAATGATACTTTTACAAGTTACGAATATGTATTACAGTAGGGGTTTTATGGATGCCTTTTCAGCACAGGGTAGATTATACTCCTGGTTATTACCCATTGGATTGGTAGCTCTTTTATTGTTTTCTTTATTTTTGAAAAGCAAGGGGCGCCTATTATTCGCCAATATTTTAATTTGGATTCCCGCTACTCCATTTATTATTGGACTTGCCATTACAGCATTTCTGGCCCTGGTCTTTAATTTATTTGGAAAGCATTAATTATAAAATTAGAATTTTTGATTGTTAATGTAGTAAATTGGAAAAGCGAATAAAAGAAAGTTATAAAAATACTCTCTATGACTTCGTAGAAGACATTCTGGTTCAATGCCCTGCCTGTAACCAGAAGGCTGTAGTAAAAACGGGAAATTTTAAGGAATTTAACTATACTATTGATGAAGTTGCTCTGATTTGCAGTTCATGTGGTTATTCAAAAAAAATAAATGATATTTCTCAACGCCGAGAATCCAGGCAAAAGAAAGGCTTAATTTTAAAATTTGGTGATGCTATTGATCCTTTCTTTCATTGCAAATTATGGTTGCAAATGGACTTTCGCGAAAATGTTTTTTGGGCTTATAATCTTAAACATCTTGAGCTAATTGAAGCTCATGTACATGCAACGCTCCGGGAACGTAATGAGGTGAATTATAATGTTCGAAGTATTGGAGCCCGATTACCTCGTTGGATAAGTTCTGCCAAGCACCGTGACGAGATTCTTAAACTAATTCAAAAATTAAAATACATTTGTCAAAATGCTTAATACAATTTCTATTATAACACTTTTTGTAATTGTTATTGGATTTGTCCTTACCCGTTGTAAAAGTCAATCCTCTCAAAAAGAATCTTTTGAATCTTGGCTTGAGTTACAATATCCAGGGAGGTTTACAATTCTATATAATCATGTCTCTGACCCAATAAAAAATTTTAGTTTTAGTGTTAATAGAGTTTTTATTGCGGATAAAAGCGATCCAGATCTTCAAATAATGTTTAAGACCGATAAAAGACAAGCTTCCTGGGGATTGGACAAAAACCAACTCGATAAAATGATCACAGATCAATCTGAAATTCTTAATGATTGTCGTAGTCTTCGTAATGCGCTTGATCAAAACGGTTTGCAGTCAGTAAAAATTGGTTATTTAGAAGGATATATGCATTTATTGTTTTTAGAATATCCTGACTCCAATAGCTTTAATGATAAAGTAAAGATTTGTGCTAAAGTTATTCTAGATTGGGATCAACTTGATACATATGGAGTTCGATTTGCAGTTGTAGAAGAAGATAAGGGAAATAATTTAAAGCCAATAATTTCGATCTATGACTGGTTTGATGACAATTGGTTAATTCAAAGAAAATTTGTTTTAATAGCCGATCTCAACGAAGAAGATAGAAAGAAAAAATACTTTGAGCCTAAATGGATTTTTAATAAATCATGCGACTTGGTAACGGACTGGACAAAGCTATATCAAGAGGATGCTAAAAAATGGGCAGAAGAAAAACTTCATCAAACTATAACTATTCAGGATATTTCAGAATTTGAACCATTAAACAAAGGGTATGGGGTGGTTTTTACTTATTACTACAATACGGATAAAAAAGAGAATGCGGGAATAATTAATGGGGAATGTATTCTTGGTTTAAAAGGAATAAAAAATCTAAGGCTGACAAAAAATTAAACTATAACTTAATCTATTGAGATTATGATCTACATTATTTATTTTATTTCGGTTATTGTAACCTTTTGGCAATCCTATTACATTTTAACATTTAAACCAGCAAATGGTGATAGGGCTATGGCTCAAGGATGGTATTTGATATTACTTGGTTTGATCTTTGTTCTGGTAACTTCTCTATTATTTCTGGCCATGGCACGAAGAGGAAGTTTTCATTGGATGTCAGATAATGCCTCTCTTAGAACTCTTTACATTTTTCTCTTTTGGCTGACATATGTGCTTACTGTGTTTTTTGGTTTTATGTTTGCTGTAGAATGGCATTCCGATTCTGCCTATCCACACTTCTTAAACTGGCTCTCGTTAGCTTATATATTTTCTTGGATACCTGCACTTGTTCTAATATCATTCTTTACATTAATTCAGTCCTCCATTGTTTATGAAATAAGCAATTTATTTACTCGATACAGTTTGTATTTTTCAATTGGAATTTGTGCTCTTTATTCTGGAGGTTTATTGTTTGGATTCATTGCAGATAAAGTTCAAAGCCAACAAATCAGAATGAAAAACGATGCTGAGGAAGAAGATCGATTTCAATTACAAGCTCTGGAAACTATTAAAAATTACTCTTCAAGCCAAAACATTACAGAGCTATTAAGCTATTCCTTTGTTGGAAGACCACTGATTATTCGTGAGGCTGCATTAAAAAAAATAAAGGAACGACCCAATTGGGAAGAAGAAATACTTGAAGTACTAAAGGATAGAAATAATTACATGGAATCTTATTACTTTTTAAGTGGTAATAAAGTTGATCATCCGGAATTATTTAAGGCTGATTTAAACAAAAGTATTATTTCATTAACGGTAGATGTTGGAGAATACCTTAAAGAATCCAATAACATTCAATATTGGACCTTAGATCATTTTCAAATTGGCAGAATGTTAGAAGCAATAGACTATCAGTTTAGTTCTGATAAAAGTGTGTTTCTTCCAAATATCCTTAAACTTAAAGAATCAATAGTTAAGAATACTCCAAATGAATCTAAAAAAATTAAATTCACTGCATTAATTGATATTGATCTTTGGCTTAAAAAACAATGAAAATGAAATTCAACATTTTACCGTCTTTATTCTTATGCTTTCTTTTTGTCAGTCAACTTTTATTTAATTCTTGTCAAAATAATACCCAACCTTCTGTTAGTATAACTTTTGATTCTGACAGCATTGAAATTGCATCAACCATTCATCGTTTTTATAACTGGTATGATGCCTTCAGCAAGGATACTAATGATGTATTTAATTTTGTAAATGACGAAGGAGATCATTATATTTTAGATACTAACTTATTGAATAATTATCTGAATCAAATTTATTCTTGTGGCCTAGTCAGTCAGGCGTTCATCACCAACGAAAAAGAATTCTACCTGCAATGTGAAAAATTATGGTCATTTGAAGATATAAACGACGTACCATCGTGTTTGGATGGTGATCATTTTTTCTGTGCTCAAGAGTGGGAAATTGATTATTGGACAAAATCTCCGATTCGCATAAAATCCATACATCATGATACCGCCCATGTTGTAATGTATGGATTATCTTTTCAAGCACCTTTAGAGCGCTCGTTTGTACTGACAAAAATTAAAGGTTTTTGGAAAATATTATCTATTAATTGTGAGCTGGGAATTACTTCTGTTGAACCTGAAGGGCAGGAAAAGTTAATAGATGACTCCTATATCATTAATCACATGAATAACAATTATCTTATTCCAAAAGAATCATATAATCTTTTTGGTTTTAAAGATTTTATGGATAACTCCGTATTAGTTGGTAACACTCATCAATTATTTTGCAGCGATACTTTATATTTTAATTCAAAAGGAAAAGTATTTGTAATTATTAATCACCAGGAAGATACTACTGAAGCTTATATGGTTCAATACAGTTCTTCCAATAAAATGGTTTATTGGGAAGTACTATATTATACAAATTCTAAAGATTCTTCGAAAAAAATTAAAAGTTTCATTCGCGGTGAAGAAGTTAGTATTAATATTACCCGTCGTCACAACGATAGAACAGACTCAAGAGTAAATACACTCAAACTATCTCCAAAATTTATTTTTGAGAGAATTTAGTTTTTTAGATAAAATGAAATATTATCTTCTTCTATCTCAAATCTCCAGCCTGGTGCCTTTTTATGTATAACACCAGAAGCTATAGTAAGTAAAACTCGTCTCCTTTCATTTAAGGGTAATCCTGTCGCAATTTCCCAATCCTTTGATGTTGGTGTGTTTATTATTACCTGGACTTCTCCACCACCAAATTCATAATAAAAGGGAATTCTATGTTTGTTTTCAATATAATATATGGTTCCACTTCGACCTTGTTCATCAAATTCAAGAAAAGGTTCTTTTTCTTTTTTATTTAAATTTGAAAATGCCTGAATAAGCATATTATTTGCTTGTTCACGAATCGCTAACTCTTCATCCGACCATTCATTATCAGAATTGGCTGATTGATTTGGAATTGATAATTTATTGAGATTACTCTTGTAATCCTTTAAGGTATCAGATTGAATAACTCCTGAATCATAAGGATAATGAGAAGTGGGTGATTCGTCCTTTTCAAATTTCAGGGAATGCTTAACAATTTCATGTTGATAGATTTCCAATAAATAACTGCCTGAACTCCACTCTGAGGTGTCCCAAACCATTTGAATTTCTCCATTCAGTTTTTGTTTTACATGATTGCTTTCGAATTCTATCTTATTATAAAATAATTTATAGACTGAATAATCATTCCATCCTGAAGTAGGGAGCCAAAGTACAATTTGTTGATTATCATTATATCTTGAAAACTGAACAGATACTCCTTTGGTCGATGGATCTAAATTTATATTGTTATTGATTTCTGTAAATGAAATAATTCCAGTAGTGACTTTCATTAATCCTTTCCCACTATTTTTTCTCCACCTTATTATTTTTCCCTTATAAATTTAGGCAATTGTCTTAATGCTGCCAACTCACGATATTTGACAGAAACTTCATCTGCTGGAGCTCCAAAATATGTTTTTCCTTCCTCTAGATCCTTAGACACTCCAGAACCTGCAAACACTACTACATTAGATCCTATAACAAGATTTTGAGTAATTCCAACTTTTCCGTATAATATTACATTGTCGCCGATAATGGTCTTTCCACCAACACCAACTTGCGCTGCAAATAAACAATTCTTTCCAACTACTACGCCATGGCCAATATGTACCTGACAATCAATCTTTGTGCCTTCACCAATGATGGTATCCCCACTGACTCCTTTATTTATTGTTGAACTTGCTCCAATCTCAACATGTGGATGAATAATTGCCCTTCCACAGGAACGCCATTTGATAAAACCTGATTTCGTCTTTTTATAATAAAACGCGTCTGATCCTATTACAGTTGCAGATTGAATAGTACTGTGTTCTCCTACAATGGAATGTTCGTGAATTACAGCATTAGCTGCGATGTGGGCATGAGCACCAATTATAGCGTATTGAGAAATCACGGCACCTGGTTCAATAATTGCAGTCTGGTGAATAACAGCATTTTTGCTGACTTGAGCTTCGAGTTGTATTTCTGGTCTATATTTATAAGCCAGTTGATTATAAATCGAAAATGGATCTTCACAAACTAATAAGGTTTTTCCTTCAGGACATTCTGCCTCTTTATTAATTAATATTATTGTTGCTGCCGAATGAATAGACTTTGCATAATATTTTTCAGCATCTACAAATGTCAGATCGCCTTCAGTGACTTTATGGATTTCATTTATTCCATATATAAATTGATCATTATTTCCAATCAACAAAAGCTTATACTCTTCTGCAAGTTCTTTTACGTGAATGGGTTTTGATAATTTCATAATAATAAGTTTAATGAGCTTCCAACCAATTTTGTCCTTCTCCAATTCCTACTTCAAGTGGCACCTTCAAAGAAGGTATGGCATTTTTCATTTCAAATTCTATAATTTCCTTAACTTCTTTAAGCTCGGATTTTAGCACGTCAAATACTAATTCGTCATGCACCTGTAAAATCATTTTACTTTGAATTTTTTCTGATTTAAACTTTTTATGAATATTAATCATAGCCATTTTTATCAGATCTGCAGCCGTACCTTGAATCGGAGTATTAATGGCTACTCTTTCGGCATTGGACTTAGCCAATGCATTTTTTGAATTAATGTCCCTTAGTACTCTTTTTCGTCCAAGTAAGGTAGTAACATACCCATGCTCAACAGCGTTAGAAACTACCGATTGCATGTAATTTTTTAAACCTTTGTAAGTATTAAAATACTGATCGATGAGTTCTTTCGCTTCTGATCTAGAAATTCCAAGTTGTCTTGAAATATTGGTCGAGCCAGCACCATATAAAATTGAAAAATTTACTGTTTTGGCATTTCTTCTTTGATCAGAGGATACTGAATCATACGGTACATTATAAATTTTAGCTGCCGTTGCACGATGAATATCCTGATTTTGAATAAATGCTTCCATCATTGAATTCTCTTGACTAATATCGGCAATTAATCTTAATTCAATCTGGCTATAATCAGCTGAAACAAGAATATGATTGGAATCGCGCGGTACAAATGATTTTCGAATTTCCCTCCCTTCTTCATCTTTAATGGGAATGTTTTGAAGGTTTGGATTTTCTGAAGCTAACCGACCAGTTGCAGCTCTAGCTTGATTAAATGAACTATGAACTCTTCCAGTTTTTGGATTGATCATTAAAGGAAGAGCATCTACGTAGGTAGACTTTAATTTAGATAGCTTGCGGTGTTTTAAAATAATATTTACTATTTCATTTTCATCAGCAAGCTCAGTTAATTTTTCTTCATCTGTTGAATATTGGTTCGTACTGGTCTTCTTCCATTTGTACGGTATTTTCATTCGATCAAACAATACTTCACCAACCTGTCTAGGACTAGAAATATTAAATTGTACTCCTGCTAATTTATAGATCATTTTCTCTGTTTCATCAATTCCCTTTGATAAAACCTTGCTGTAATCTCTCAGAAAATCTGCATCAATCTTTACTCCTTCATGTTCCATTGATGCCAGCACATGGATTAATGGTAATTCAATATCTTCGAGTACCGATTCAACATTAAATTCTTTAATTTCTTTCTTCAGCACCGGACTTAATTGAAAGACCACATCTGCATCTTCTGCAGCATATTCTTTAATTTTTTCCAATTCTACGTCCCGCATTGAAATTTGACCGCTAGATTTTTTACCAATCAAATCTTCAATCGGTACCATTTTATAATTTAAATAGTTTTCTGAGAGGATATCTAATTTGTGCCTGAGGTCTGGTTCTAACAAATAATGTGCAATCATAGTGTCAAAATGTACTTTCGGTATTTCGATACCATATTGTTTCATCATTAAGATATCAAACTTTATATTTTGGCCTATGAATTTTTTCTTAGGATCTTCCAGATATTTTCTAAAAGATTCTATCTGTTCTTGAGCTTTATTTTGATTTTCATGAATTGGAACATAATAAGCCTTATGTTTTTCAAATGAGAAAGACATACCCACTAGCTCTGCTTGTGTTGGATCAATACCTGTGGTTTCAGTATCGAAGGATATGATTTCTACTTTATCTAATTGCTTATATAATTGATTTAATCTCTCGGATGTATCCGCTAATAGATATTCATGTGGAGTATTCTGAATGTCATGATCAGCTACTTTATAACTTGTTAAGTTCTCTGTTTTTTGTTCTGCAACGGTTTCTGAGATTGAATTTTCTTCTTCGGAAAATAAACTTGCGCTTTTCTTTGCACCTTGCACAACAATTGCTTCAGCTAATGTTCTAAATTCAAGATCACGAAACAATTCAACCAGTCGAGAACGATTGAATTCTTCAACGCGATACTTTTTTTCATCAAATTTTACTGGTACATGAATATCAATGGTAGCTAGTTTTTTACTTAATCTTGCCTGATCAGCAAACTCTATAATTTTATCTTTTAATTTTCCTTTTATTGAATCGGCATGAAGGATTACATTTTCTATGTTGTCAAATTCCTGTAATAATTTAGCCGCTGTCTTTTCCCCAACACCCGGTACGCCTGGAATATTATCTACTGCATCACCCATTAATCCAAGTAGATCAATAACCTGGTCCGTTCTTTTAATTCCCCAAGATTCCACCACCTCTCTGGGACCAAGAATTTCAATGCCATTTCCTTGACGAGATGGTTTATACATCAATATTTTTTCATCCACTAATTGCCCATAATCCTTATCGGGCGTTACCATATAAACCGTAAAACCTTCAGCAGCCGCTTGTTTGGCCAAAGTTCCTATTATATCATCTGCTTCAAATCCTTCCAAAGTAACTATTGGAATATTAAATGCTTCAATGATTTGAAATATGTATGGTAATCCAACGGTAATATCTTCTGGTTGTGCCTCGCGATTAGCTTTGTATAGTGGATATTCCTTATGTCTGAATGTTGGCCCTGATAGATCAAAAGAAACCGCTAAATGTGTTGGTTTTTGATTGGTTATAATATCCCATAAATATCTCGTGAATCCTGAAATGGCTGAAGTATTTAAACCCTTGGAATTAATTAATGGCCTGGTGATAAATGAATAATGTGCTCTATAGACCAAAGCATGGCCATCTAACAAAAATAATTTCTTCATTCCAGTTTATATATTTATATAGAATTCTTATTAAAATTGAAACTACTATTGATTCTCTATTTTACCTTCTCGTCGGTAGAAATCGATTGCTTCTTTAATTTTTTCCATTCGGTTTTCAGGATCCGGATGTGTAGAAGTAAAATCATCTCCGCTAGAACCACCTGAAGCTTGTTTTAAAATCTCCATAACTTTGATCATCTCCTCTGGTTGATATCCTGATTCTAACATAAATCGGACTCCGAGGTTATCGGACTGTAATTCCTGATCTCTTCCATATTTTAATCCTATTAATCCGGCTATTTGTTGAGCGGCTTGTGCAGTTTGAAAATCTCCTGAAGCTACACCAACTGCTCCGGCAATTCCTCTAAGCATGCCATCCTTTTGCATTCTTTCACCCGCATGTCTCCCGATAACATGACCAATTTCATGTCCGAGTACACCGGCTAGTTGATCTTTAGATTTCAGCTCATTAAATAAAGCTCTGGTAATAAATACCTGCCCACCGGGTAATGCAAAAGCATTAATGGTCTGAGCGTCTGCCAGAAGTGTAAATTCAAATACATAAGGTGTTTTGGAAGCCACGCTATTTTTATAAATATTGTTTCCAACTTCTTGAACTATGGATTGTGCTCTTTGATCAGGATCAATTCCGCCATATTCCTGAATCATTGAAGGTTTAGATTGTAATCCAATCGCTATCTCTTCATCTGGTGTTAGACTTACGTGCTGATAAATGCCAAGATATTCATTATATGTTTTAGCTGAGCAATATCTAAAATATGATACACCTGCAAGCAATAATCCAATAAGTAAAGGTGCGGTAACCCTTGAAAACCCACCAGCCATTTGATTGACAACAGACTGTGGTAAATTATCTGTACGACTTCTAGAATAACCCATATTCCTTTTGTTTGTAATGTATAGAATTTTAATGGTTGGTTGAATTTAATTTCGCATCATTTGCCTTTTAACAGTCGATCAGCTAATTTTGGGTCAGATGTCTCAATACAAATTTTACTATCACTGATTATGGAACTATTAATATCAAAAATTCTTCTCGTAAGATCTGTATAGTAAATATATACTTTGGTGGTATAGTTTGCCGGACAGTTTACCATTTTTTTTGAATTATTCCAATTAGAAACAAAATCAAGCCATTGGCTTTTTGCAATTCGTTTAACTTTAGGTTTCTTCTTATTTGTTTTGAATGCTGATACTTCTATATAATCTATTGTTGCTATATCAATATTAAGTTTTTTAGGTGTTGCTTTATTATTTTGAGCATTTGTTTCAACGCTCATTATTGATTCCAACAATATTATGATTACAAAAATTATTTTATTTTCCATGGAAAACCGGTTTTCTTTTTTGAATAAAAGCATTTACTCCCTCTTTATAATCATCCATTTCACCACACTTTTCCTGATATTCCAATTCGGATTGTAATTGTTCTTGTAGTGTATTATTCTGAGACATATGAATTAGCTTTTTAGTATAAGCTAATGCTTTAGTTGGCATTTGAGCTATTTTAAAGGCAAATGCATTTACATCTTCATAAAATGTTTCATCTTCATAAACTTTATAGACTAAGCCAAAGGTCCATGCGTCCTGGGCGGTTAAACTATCCCCGGTCATAGCCAGTGCCATAGCCTTTTGCATTCCAATGAGTTTTGGTAAAAAATAGGTACCACCTGAATCAGGAACCAATCCTATTTTACTAAAAGCTTGAATAAATGTTGCAGATCGAGTAGCTATTACAATATCGCAGGCTAAAGCAATATTAGCACCGGCCCCAGCTGCTACACCATTGATCGCGGCGATTATGGGTTTTGGACAATTACAGATTTTTAATATCAAAGGATTGTATTGCTCCATAAGAATGGTACGCATACTTGGAGCATTTTCTGCTGTTGCCTCCTTAAGATCTTGACCCGAACTGAAGGCTTTGCCTTTTGCTGTAATTACAACTGCTCTTACATTGTCATCGTTACTGCAATGATCAATTGCCTCTTGCACCTCCTTGGCCATTTGCATATTAAATCCATTATATACTTCAGGCCTGTTAAGCGTGATGGTATATACTCCTTGTTGAAATTCCGTGGTTATACACTCCATAATTATTGTACGAAATTAGCTATATTCTTCAAATGCTCGAATTTTAAATTTAGAGAAAAACAAACTTGATCAAAGTAGCTTCCTCCATTGTCCTTATATATTTGTCTAATTTCCTTTGAATGTATAATAGGAAAATAAATACTTAAAAACTCCGGAAGTACTCTTAATTGTATTCCTCCACTAAAATAAGTATTCAACTCTGAATCTGAACTAAGATTATCATTAACCGCAGCCACATCAAAATATGGTCTCAATATATTACCTATATATTTAATGGGCAGATCTGAACTTAAATTCAGAGCTGCAAGAAAGGAATTGGTATTGCCAAGGTTTGTTCTTTGGGCAATTCCTGGAGCAATTTTAAATCCACCTTGTTGAATTATTATTTGTTGAGACCAAATACCATTGGAATTCGTTCTACCAAGAAAACTGTATTCATTATAATAATCCATAAATGGTTGATAGGCAATTCCGGCCGATCCTCTGATTAGGTTATGATCAGTTCTAGATGCGATAGAACGCACCCTAATTGCAGATGTTGTTGGTATAATTGAGGCTGCAAGCCGTAAATTAAAATATCTTTTTTTGGACCACCGAATTCCTTTACTGGCTTCAAGATCCAATCGAAGATAACTGTTTGCATCATTTAATGGCGACTTATATTTTTCAAAATAAATCTGTGAAATAAATTCAAACGGACCAAGAATAGAAGGGTTAGAATAATAATACTTTAATTTATGGGCGGTATTATTCTTTCTTACTAAGGAATAACTACTATCACCATTAGAAAATTCTGATTTTAAATCTTGTACAATAAAATATTCATAGCTTAATTTGGAAGTGGTGAATTTTGTTCGGTCACCTGTAAAATCAATGATAGCGTAAGGTTTAATTTGAAAATAATTATAAGGATCAGCTCTAAGTTGGTCTTTGTAAAAGGAGAACGATTTAGCTTCAACGCCAACTTTGATGTAATCTATTTTTGCATCAGGTATATTAATTCTATAATTAACGTCTGATATTCCACTTAATCTACGACTTCTAATAGCATAATGGGGTAAAAATTTATAATTCCACGCTCCTCTTGGCGCTATAGGTGAACGTATTCCAACACCGATCATAAATCCATCATAATCATTCCACAATACACTAGGATGCCACCAAATATTCGTTTTTCCAGGATAAGAATAAATATTTTTAATACTTAAAGACAATGGTTCAAATTTTTTGAATATACCTTTTGTTCTTATAAAGTTATTGCTCTTATTATAATCAAAATATTTGCCCCGGTGATCGATAACCAAACGATCAACATTAACAATTGGAAACTCAATTGTTTTTTTAGATTCAAATCCATCTACCCATAATTGATTGATTATACTGTCACCTTTCATAAAACTGATATTCAAGGGAGCGTTGATACTTTTTTTATTTTTAACAACAAGGGTATAATTCCCATTAATTTTTTTCACCTTACATAATTTATAATCTATTTTCCTGTTAGAATTAAGGATATCATTAAAAAACCAATTTGTAGATATTAGATTATTGTTTTCAAATATATTTTTAAGATCTTCAGGATAGGGATGTTTGAATTTCCATGTTTCATAGTATTGCCTCATTATTCGATCCAATTCCTTTATTCCTAAATATTCTTCGAGGTACTTAAATAATTCAGCTGTTCGAACATAAATATCATATCCATAACTAAGAGCATTAAAATCTTCTGAGGATTGATTAGGATGTTCATCTAAGTTCAGGTGAGCAATTATTTGATATAGCAATTCCGTTTCTGAAGACCTTTTATCTAATTTTGTTTTTCGTCCAATAAAGCCTTCGACTATTGAACTGTTTCCATAAAATTTAGTGAGGTATCTTTTTTCATAATAACTATTAATCCCCTCATCCATCCAAGGATAATCTCTTTCATTCGTAGCTAGAACACCTTGCAGCCAATTATGCCCAACCTCATGACAAATAACTTGATCTAATGATTTCTCCGTCGTAATATCTGATATAATTGATATCATAGGATACTCCATTCCTCCACCTGCACTTAGTGGTCCATGAACTATAGATGCTTGCGGCCAGGGATATTCGCCCAGGCATTCAGAATAATAAGCAATGCTTCTATCAAGAAAATGAATGGCTTTGTTCCAATGTTTACGGGATTTATAAAATACCCAGGTATCTACTTTTTTACCAGATGGAAGTAATACATTGGATTTATCAACGTAAAAAAACTTATCAGCAAACCAAGCAAAGTCGTGAACATTATCAGCATAATATGAAATAGTTTTAAGTTGATTTGAGCTTTCAATTATTTCTTCCATGGCCGCTTCTAAGTTTGACTTTTCCTTAGCTTTTTCAACTTGCCTTTCAAGAAACTTATATTCTGATTCTTCCTGAACTATTCCGGTGGCTGCAACAATATAATTTTCCGGAAGTGTAATAGTAACTTTATAATTGCCCAGTTCAGAATAAAATTCTCCTTGATCAAGATAGTGCATTAAATGCCAACCTTTACGGTCATATACCGCTGGTTTCATATACCATTGTGTCATCTGATAACTTTGGCCAACATGTCCTAGTCTTGAGAACATTTTAGGAATCTTTAATTCAAAATCAGCATTTATTGTTATTTCTTCTTTGGGCTTTAGAATTTTTGGAAGCTTAAGCCATGCTATATCTGAATTACCATGTTCCATTATTAATTCAGCAGAAAGTCCATCTATGGTTATATTCGTATGATTAATACTTCCCATGTCTGAAATTGGAGCATCATAAAATTCTGTTGATCGATGATTAAGTTTTTGTTTCGCAAAGTTGGTCTTCTTATTGGAATAGGCATTCGGCCACAAATGCATTCCCAATCTATCCAAAACATCAGGACTATTGTTTAAATATTTAATTTGAATATGTCCACTTAATTTATGATTCTGATCGTCAAGTTTACAATTTATCTCATAATTAACTCTTTGTTGAAAATAATCTTGAGCATTAATCTTAACCAACACAAATAAATATAAAAATAGTAGATAACAAGAAGAACAAGTAATTGATTTTATTTTTATATTATTCACCATCGGTCAGAATTATTTTAATTTTATAAATTGATATCTAGCGATTAATCCAATAGGATTAGAGTTATTATCATTTATTTCTTGAAATTTAGTACACTCTATATCTTTGGAATAAAAGATTTCATTTTTTGGAATATTAAAAAGACTCCATATGTCTTTTTCCATACTCCCATCGTTGTTATATCTTCTGCTTGAATTCAAATCGGTATCCAATTTGAATTTACGTATCGATTTATCCCAGGGAACAACGTTCAAATTTGCACCAAGTATAATACTGGTACCTAAATTATTTATGATTTGTGACAAATTCTGCAGTAAGGCTTCTAATTTATTAAATTCCTGCATTGTGCGTGATGGTGATGCATTTACAACAGCCAAAACAAGTTCATTGTTGTTAGAGAATTTCATTTTCGAAAGTATGATGAGATTATTACTGACCTGTAAAGTATCTATGTTATAAAGTTCTCTGTTCGAAAAAATTGCTTTACCAAATAAATCAGCCCTTTTTAATATTACTGAGTATTTATATTTTAATCTTAGCTTTTCTATAAGCATATCCCATTCTGGAGTTACTTCTTCTAGAATTATAATATCGGCATTTGTACTACTAATGTTCTCAGATGTCTCTTCGTGATTAGAGGTACTCAAGCTTGGGTTTACAAATGAGACTCTAAAAGACTGTTCGTCTGTGGTAAATGCGTGATTGATTGAAGTATTATAAGAATATAGTAGAAAACCGGCAAGTATTCCGGCACAAATAAATGAAGTATACAATAACTTTTCTAAATCCATGAACATAAATACAATGCCCAAGCCCAAGCAGATAAACATCCATTGTATGGCAAATTTTGAAATTTCTTTTGCCAATAAATATTCCGGAGTAAATAAAAATATACAACTTATTAAAATAATGCAAACGGCTATTGGCCACTGATACCCAGAAACTGATTTTTTATCTCCGCTACTCATTAATTTGACCAACCATCATTTTGATTCCATGACAATACGCCTTTTGTAACTCATCTTATCTCCTTGTGGATGTACAAATCCAATATAAAGTATGTAATTACCAGATCGAATTTTATTTCCGTTTGAATCTAAACCATTCCAGGTTAATATGTCATTGGTTCCTAAGGTGCTTTCAGTAATGGTAACTATTTCCTTTCCTGATAAGTCAAAAATTTTTATGTCACTCTTGTAGCCTGCTTTATCTAGATTCAGATGAATAATTAAGTAATCTCTGAAATTATCACCATTTGGACTAATAACTATTGATTCAATTGTAAATGGTTCACTGCTTGATGGAGAGCTTGTATCGTTCACAAACTGGCTATTTTGCTTACCTGGAGTTCCATAATTTGATTGTTTTGATGCAGAACTCCAATTTCTTTTAATATTCGAAGGTAGATTTGGATTAATTTTTTCTAAAGACACCCCGGATCGATCTGAGATTAATGGATTATGCCAATTTTGATTATAATGGATACTATCAATAATTTTTAATTGACCATTAACTAAACCTGCTAAACGAAGATAGCCCTCATCGTCATCCAGTGTTGGAAGATCTGATTCTATAATTTGGAGACTGTCGTGATCCGGATATTGAAGTTTTGTCAATGATGAATTTGGCGTAAATGCTAAATAAGCTTGAGCTTTTATTATGGCCTTTGAATTCAATTTGGTCCAAAGATTGTCTTTATCGGAATTGTTTAAGTATAAATTCTGTGTGGAAAGCGTTTTATTGGACTGATTAAAAAGTTCTATATAATCTTCACCTCCTGAAACCGGATTAAATAGTATTTCATTAATTAGAATTTCACCAGTTCCTGCCTCATCGGGCCAGACCACTTCTACTTTTATTTGATCAGATGCATTGCCAGAACAGTCTTTTATCTGATTTATAGTAATCATGTAAGCTTGACCTTTTATTAATGGGGCATTTAACAATAATATAATTTCATTTTTCTGTTGTTCTACCAAATCAACGGAAGCTATAGAAGTTTGCCCACTAATTGAATAATTACTTAAATTGTTAATTGAATTACGGTCTAACACCTCATCAAATATTAGACTAATTTCGTATTCACTGATGGTTGTGGCTTCTAGGATTCGCGGTGGCGTTAAATCCTTTTCTAAAATTACCTTTGAATTCATTTGTCCTGGTGAACCACCCAAAGGGTTGTGTGTACTTCCCCAGCCTGATTTGGCTTTGCAGTTATTATTTAATTCATAAAGTTCGATAGAATATCCTCCATCTATTTTTATTTTGTCCGTATGCCAGGAGGATTCATAATTCACCACATCTAATTCATTACCAACCTTATCTTGAATAGTAATCTGATCTTGATCATTATTCAGGCTAGGCATTGAGCTTAGGCCAATTACATTACCAAAAGACTTGAATGAATTGGTATCCTTGTTTGCACAGAGTATTATATATTGTCCTGGTAAAATATTAATCAAACCGATTTTACCAGATGCTGAGTTTTCGTCAGCGATAGAAATTCCTTCCAGATTAAGTCTGTTAGATGACCGATTATAAATCTCAACAAATTCTGCATTTGGCATTCCTACTGAAGGTTCAGGGTCAAACATAATTTCAGTTATAATTATATCTGAATAAACTGGATAATAACTAAATGAAGTTTTAAATTTTAAACTGTCTGGTAATTTTTGTTGATTGCCCTTTTGATCTGCAATATTATTATATATTAAATCATACTCAAAATCATTTTTAAATGATTGAATAAATCTTAGTTCAAATTGATTTTCTTGAACTGATTTGATTTGAATAGGATGACCAATGGGGCGAATCTCATAGTTTTCTAAAATCGTCGCTGAAGTAAGATCTGTTTTTTCATTAAATGTTATTTGAATATTTTGTGTGTCGATAACTTGAATATCGATTATTTCAGGACTTTCCAGATCCATTAGAGGTTCATCCACAATAATATCATCAAAGAAAAACTTATCGCTTCTGGTAGAAGTATAATTACATTGTAACCCGAAAAACGAATTATTAATTGCTATTTTTATACTATCCGAAATACTAATATTCTCTGAATAAATTGTACTACCGGTATAATCAGCACGAATATTCCAACTTGTATCGCCAGGTCTTGTGATTTTTAGTCTTGCTATAGCAGGGTCTTGAGCCAACTTTCCAAATTCTCCTTGACCTAGAATGATAGATTTACTTTGACGTAAGGCATATAATTTCCAATTATCATTATTGCCGTTTTCTCCAATTTCTAAATAGTATCCTTCAAAATTATGGACATCGGGTTGATCCATTGAAAGTATGATACGAAGTTGGTTTGAAGTCGATGGTGCAAACTGTAACTTAAAGTATAAACACCATTCGAGATTTGGTTTATTGGTAAATTCTCTATAAATGAATTTTTCTGATCCTGTAAGGGCCTTTAACTGAAGTTGATTTTGCGCATTAATAATAAAATCTGTGGTGTCGCCTTTCCATTCACTCAAATTACCATCTGAAAAATCGTCTCGCCATTGTGCAAACAATTCTGTTGAAAAACATAGTAGTATTACTAAGATTAAAGTTTTCATTATGCGAAGGCATAAATTTGCTCAAACATAAGTAATTTTGCGCATTCAAATTTATACTTTTATCAAATCATGAAGCTTGCTGTAGTTGGAGTTACTGGTCTTGTAGGAACTGAAATTTTACAAGTATTAGAAGAATTTAATTTTCACATTGATACACTAATTCCGGTTGCTTCCGACAAATCCAAAGGTAAATTAATATCGTGGCAAGGTCAATCTATTCCAGTTTGCACAATGGAGGAAGCGATATTGATGAAACCCGATATTGCAATCTTTTCAGCAGGTGGAGAAACATCTCTCCAACAAGCTCCCCGATTTGCCGAAAACTCTTGCTTTGTTATAGACAATTCTTCAGCCTGGAGAATGAATGAATCTTGTCCCTTGGTTGTTCCTGAAATAAATGCTAATCAAATTTCTAAAGACACTAAAATTATTGCAAACCCTAATTGCTCTACCATTCAGATGGTCATGGCCCTTAACCCTCTACACAAAGAATATGGTATAGATCGAATTGTTGTTTCTACTTATCAATCTTTTACCGGTACAGGAATGAAAGCCGTTCGTCAATATGAATCTGAAAAAAATGGTCTTATCCCCGAAGAACCAAGAGCCTATAAACATCCGATTTTTGAAAATTGTATCCCTCAATGCGATTCGTTTTTACCGAATGATTACACCAAAGAAGAGATGAAGTTGGTAAATGAAACCCGTAAGATTCTCGGTGATCAGTCTCTTCGAATTTCTTCAACAGCCGTTAGAGTTCCTGTATTTGGAGGACATTCTGAATCCGTAAATGTAAGTTTTAAGAATCCTATTGATATTTTTAGAATCAAGACCTTATTGGCCTTAAGTCCAGGTATAAAAGTTTTGGATAATCCGTTAGAATCTGTTTATCCAACACCTTTACAAGCTCATCGGTCCAATGATGTATTGGTTGGAAGAATAAGACTTGACGAATCACAGGCTAATACCATTAACCTTTGGATTACGGCAGATAATCTTAGAAAAGGAGCAGCTACCAATGCAGTCCAAATAGCGCAATATATTGTTAATCAGAGAATTGTGTAGTAATTAAAGCTATTGACTAAATCATTTTAGTTTCCTGTATTAATTTTATCTATCAAATTGCATAAATGGTTTGATTTTTGCAACCCAATAAATGTCTAGCTGAAACTAGCAATGTATTTTTATTACTGAGTATTGATCATTATTGACCGTCGATTAAAATTAGAATATGCGAACTAGAATTGTAGTGTGGGGAACCAACGCACAGGATCAAAAAGTGTTAATTGGAATTTCCTTATTGGCTGATGAAAATAAGATAGAACTTGTGGCTATTCCCGCCCGAGATTGTTCCGAAGATTTTTACAATCAGATGATGAATCAATGGCGTGAAGGCGCTGATTTGGTTTTTCCTGAAAGTACTGAAAAAAGAACTTTAGAACTTACAATGTCTGAAAGTATACTTCCCGAGGATTTTCGAGTTGAACGAAGTGATATGATTCAGCGAGCTCAAATGGAATGGCACTTTTTGGTATTAAGCACAAAGTTGTATCGAAACTTTAAGACCGAACTCGAAGATATGGCCGACAAAGTCAAAAGGCTTGAAGTTTATGACAAAAATTTATGGGATGAACTAAAATCACTTTGGGAGACTATACAAAAGCACACTTTTGACCGTAACATTCTTCGTGATCACGCCGATTCTTTAAGAGAAAAATCTAACTCTATTTTTGAAGAATTAAAAAAACTTAGATCTTCTGTCGAGCAAGAATTAGTCAGCAAAAGTTCTGCTCTTGTTGCTGCATTCCAAGCCAAACTGGATGATATTAATAATCGAATTCAATCGGGTGGAGTGTTAAAATTAATTTTTGATGATTTGAAAAAAATTCAAGAAGAATTTAAAACCCAATCATTGACCAAAGAAGACCGAAACTCATTTTTTAAAAAGCTTGATGAGGCTTTTAATGCTATACGTGAAAAAAGAAATTCAGGTTCATCCAAGCCTTCTAATGCCGGAGAAAATAATGGTGGAGCGATGAATCGGGTTAATGCCCGTATGCAGGGGCTTGAACAAGCCATTAAAAAAATTGAAAAATCGATAGAGTATGATTTGAAAGATATTGAATTCGAAAATAAACGAATAGCAACTTCAACAGGTCAACTTGAAGCACAAATCAGAGTCGCCAAAATAAAAATGATCGAAGATCGTATTAAATCCAAAAAGGAAAAATTAGACGAACTGAATAAGGTCAAAACAGGATTATTAAAATCAACGGAAGTTCTAAAGAAAAAAGAAGAGAAGAGAATCAAAAAAAATGAGGAAAAAGAACACCGTAAAGAGGTAGAGGAAAAAGTAAAAGCCAGATATGAAGTCGAAATTCAACAGAAACAAAATGTTGAACCAGAAATGGAAGATAAATTGATTAAAGCGGCGGAAGAAATAAAATTATCTAAACGTTCGCGTAAAAAATCATCTGCTGATAATCCACTCGAATCTAGTTCTGCAGAACTTTCCAATGAAAATGAAATAGATACTTCAAACAACAATATAGTTCAAAATTCCACTTCAGATTCTAATGAAGAAATATCAGAATCCGACGCTCAAGCCATCGATGAGCTAATCGAAACCGCATTAGAAGATACAAAAACAGACGGTTCTGTTTCGGATTCTAATAACATTACTCCTAACGAATCTAAAACGGATACAGAGGAAAACAGTTAAGCTAAGTTCTTAAAATCTCCGTGCAATTTGTATTGAATTGCTTGATTCAATTAATTGATTCAAAATTCTATTGGAATTTTACAATCTTGCGCTGGAATAATTTTCCATTCGTCAACAGTACAGTTACGGAATATACTCCTGGTTGAAGATCACTAACATCAATATTATAATACTCATTCTGTTGGCTCACTTCAATCTTTTTCAATTCTTTTCCAGACAAATCGCTTATTAATAATTTTCGAATTAATTCTTTACTCGACCAACTGACATTTAGATTGTGTCCGAATGGATTGGGAAAAATCATGATTTCATCTGAATGGGTTTCTGAATAATTTGTAGTTATACAATTGTTGAAATTGGGATCATTAGGAAGTAGACATTTTCCGCAAGTATCCATTTGAAATTTACCATAGACTATTCCTTTGCAATCCACGATTTCTTTAAATCGGTCGGGATGTACAGGACTTGCAATTACTTCTATATCTCCAATTGAGGCGCAATTCCAATGATATATTCCTCCGGTAACCTTTTTAAATTCTAAAATCATCGATTGCATTTTGGTGACTTCCCCAATAGCAATCTCTGTACCATTTGGATCAAGATCTTTGTTGATAATAAACTCCTTGATTTGTTGAAGCCTGGAACTATCAGAAAATATTTTTACCACACATTCATTAACGGTTAACCTTTTTGCATCAGGAATATTATGTAACCGAATTGTCTTTGCATAAATTGGAACCAGCCAACTTAACTCTAACTTTTGTCCATTAGGATCTACTCCTTCTGGAGTAAACCAATAAGAATTACTTGTTTTATTTCTTCTATCTATAGCATAGCCTGGATTTCCCATAGAAGAACTGGCTTTTATTCTTGCACCTGGAGCAAGATTTGTAAAAAGCATTTCTTCAACGCTGGTTGGAACCGGAATGGCAGAGTGACCTGCATGACAACCAACACATTTTACATTTTCACCTGGTCTTCCATAATTTAATCCAGTGACATGAGCTGCTCCGTTCATAATTCCTCCACCCGTTCTGGGAATTTTATATCCTAAGTGTTCTGATGATCTTGCTTGCTCAAACAATGGAAGATTAGCGGGAGATTTTTCATTAAGGACTCTTCCAAATTCATCGACTGGTAATTCAGAATATAACCAAGGAAAATCTAAGGCTTCAACAGAACCATGTTGTTGTTCTCTTGAAGGTGCCGCAAAAAAACGTACGCTTCCAACTTCCCCAATTTTTGGTGCACTTACACTTGGATGATCTACCGGAGCATTGAAAAAAATATTCTGACAATCAAAAATAAAAGTTCCCTCATTAAATAATTCACTTTCATTTTTTGGAGGAAGGGCTTTAGCTCTATTTGAATTTCTATCTACAATTATATTAGGTGTAAGTCTGGGTTTGATAACTTGTGCTTTAAGTTCAGTTGTATTTGGATGATCAAGAATTTTTTGGCGATTCTTTCCATCAGCATTGATTAAATAAATTCCATAGTCTTGGTCAGGAGAAGGCGCTATACTTAATAGGATGTTTCCATCATCCATGGCAAAAGGTTCTGCGGCATATTCACCTTTTAAGATTCCATAACTGGTTGGATTGGTTTTGAAATAGTCAAGATTTCCATAACTATAGGTGCCTGTAATTCCTTTTGGTAGTTTTATGCCGTTTCTGAAATATTTTTTAATTCCTCCAAAACCTGAAGATTCGCTGGAATGCTCAATTGGAAACCAGTTTCCAATAAAATTACCCTCTACATCAAAAGATCCTCCGTAACAACTGTTATCGGAAGTTTCACGAAAAAACATCGAGAATATTTTTAAATCAGTTCCATCAGGATTTATTTCCGTCAACAAAAAAGAATTGTTATTAAACATATAGGTTTGTTGATCGATCACGTGATCTAAGTTGCTTGTTAATCCATCCTTGAACAGATACCCTTCAGGATACTGGGTTGATTTTTGTGTTTCTAATCCGTCATAAGGCCAATAAAAATTTCTCCACCAACGCGCAAATACAATTTTTCCAGTCATAGGATCAATACACGGTCTGTCTGCTCCATTCTTTTCGCTGGTAATCCGATGAAGATCGGTTCCATCAGAATTTACCACAAAGAGATTACTTGACCTACCTGCATTATACATGGCGAATCCAGGATATCTAGTACTGCTGAAACAAATTCTTCCATCCGGAAGATAAATTGGATCCGTGTCATCATAACCGGCCAAAGGACCAGTTGGAGAAGGGAGTCGAAATTGAGATAAATCTAATTTGGGATCACTTTCTGGAATGTTAGCAAGTCCGGTTATTTTTCTTAAATTTTTACCTTCAACATCAATTTCATAAATTCTCCAGGCATTGTGTTCATTAGGTATAATATTTGAATTTCCTAAAACATAATTCCCATTTACCAAACCTGCAAAAACAATCTTTTTGGCATCCCAGGATAAACTGGGTGCGCTAACATCAATTAGATTGAGACTTTCATTGGTTGGCTGTCCTCCATTGATTAAAGTATCAATAACACCATCCGGATAAAGTATACATAAATATCCTGGTGCTGCAACTTGGTACTTGCTAAAATTACCCACACCCGGTAATGCGTTGGCCTCCTTCATATACACAGAACCACAACAAGGTATTTGTCTGCTTACAAATAATATTGGATCCACTATTTTTGGAGCTTGGACAAAGGATATATTGGTTACGGAGAGAACTATCAAAACTAAATTCAATAAAATGATTGTATTTCTAAATTTCATAAACAACAATAATGGTTTGTAAAGTTAGTGAAATTTAAGTGCTCCTAGAATATACTGATGAATTATTAATCTAATGGCAAATCAGGATAATGAAAAAATAGATCTTAAAAATGTGTTTTAGGGATTAAATCCTTTTGAAGTAAGTATTTTAATTTTCTTTCAACAAAAGCTAAATACTTTGAAAAGAATTGTCCCTCCAATGAATACGCAAACAATATTAATTAAAACTTGGTACCTTATTCCAATATTATGAATTGAGTCAAATGCCTTTAACTCCGTCCAAAGATTTAAAATTAAAATCCTGAGGTTAACAATAAATCCAAATTGGTGTATTTAATTTCAAAACGTTCGCTTAGGTACTTATTCGTGAGACATCCTTTATAAGTATAAATTCCATTCTGAAATCCTTTATTGGTGTGAAGCAATGTTTCAATTCCTCCTTCTTCTCCAGCTTTCTTAATGAGTGGTGCAATCACATTACTCATTCCGGTTGATGCGGTTCGAGAGACTTTGGAAGCAATATTGGGAACAGCATAGTGAATTACGCCATGCACAATTCGGGTTGGATTGTCGTGAGTGGTAACTTTACTGGTTTCTATACATCCTCCCTGATCAATACTTACATCTATAATCACTGATCCTGGTTTCATCTTCATAACCATGTCTTCAGTAACTACAATTGGTGCGCGGCCTGATTTAGAATGTATCGCTCCAATAACAACATCAGCAGAAACTAATTGTCTTACCAGAGGTACAGGATCAAGTGACGAAGTATATAACTGCCTACCAATAGCATTTTGCAAACGAATGAGTTTATGAATTTCATCGTCGAAAATTCTGACAGATGCCCCAAGTGATAAAGCAGCTCTTGTTGCATATTCAGCTACTGCGCCAGCTCCAAGTATTAATACTTTTGCTGGAGGTACTCCAGAAATACCTCCTAATAATACACCTCTTCCGCCGGCTGTATTACTCAACAATTCTGCAGCCGTATGCATAATGGCGAATCCAGCAATCTCACTCATTATTCTCACTAATGGAAAACTTCCATCTTCTGATTTAATATACTCCATGGCGATCGCTGTAATTCTCTTTTGTCTTAAAGCTTGGAGATATTCATAGCTAACCATTGGCATTTGTAGAGCAGAAATCAATATTTGTCCAGGTTTAAATAATTCAATTTCCTCCAATGAAGGAGTTATGACTTTCATGATTATATCGGACTGAAAGACTTGCTCTCTAGATTCTGTTATCTCGGCGCCCGACTCCGAATAATCTATATCAGAAAAACTTGATCTCTCACCGGCACCTGATTCAATTATTACACGATGTCCTAATGCCGTTAACTTATAAACAGAATGTGGTACCAAAGCAATCCTGTTCTCATTATGAGAGCGCTCTTTTGGAATTCCTATTTTAAAGGTAAGACCGGATTTATCCAAATGTATTTTTTGCAACTTGGTTTGATAAATTGAACTCTCACCTGAAGAAAATATCTGAGGACTCATTGATTTATGATTTGATTTTATATTCTCTTTTGCCCCCCTCCATCGTATTGATTTGAATTTCTACCCTAGATAAATCTGACAACAAAGGTACAATCATTTCAGGCCATTCAATAATACAAATCTCCTGAGTATCTAATAGGTCTTCAATGCCGGCATCTAATGCTTGTTGAAGGTTATCGAGTCGAAATAAATCCAGGTGATACATTTTATCGATATGCCATGGATTGGATTTAAAATGATACTCATTGATTAATGTAAACGTAGGACTGGATACTTCTTCTTCCTTTCCTAATGCTTTAGCAATATTTCTGGCCAGGGTTGTTTTGCCAGATCCCATTTTTCCGTAGAACAACCAAACTCTATATGAAACAAGTAGGTTTATAATTTCATTTATGTTTTGCGCTAGTTCTTCTTCCGAATAACAAAAGATTTTTTCCATATTAATTGCGCTTATTTAGGTTCCTGACTTAACCGGAATAATAGGTTCAATAATTTTTTTATATTTTTTTCTCCAATATCTTTTACCCATTCTTCTACGATTTGCTTTATGATCGTTCTTGATTGTTCCACTAAATTCCATCCTTTGTCGCTTAATCTAATCAGATTGGCTCTTGCATCTACAGGATCTTTTGTTTTGGTCAGATACTTTTTACTTATTAAAAATTCAATAATAACTCCAACACTTTGTTTGGTAATAAAAAGTTGATCGGCCAATTCTTTTTGATGAGAACCAAATTCCCGGTTAACCAAAAAAAGTAGATAAAGTTGGTGCTCATTAATATCCTCCGGAATAAGTTTTCCCCCCCGCAAACGAAGTTGATGAATCAACGTATCATATGGATGTTTAAATGAAAATAATAATCCTGCAGGATCCCACTTAGCCATAAGGCAAATATAGTCAGTTAAAATGACTAATCAGTAAGTTTATTTTACTATTTGGTGAATTTGGATTAAAAAAATCGTCTACGCATGGTGATTATTTATTATTTGTAAATCACACATTCTTCATGTATTTTGTTTGAAATAAGCCTTAAAATTGTCGTATCTTCGCAACCTTGTAGAAAAATACCCATGTCACAAAAAGAAAATGATTATAGTGCCAGTAGTATACAGGCACTCGAAGGATTAGAAGCCGTCCGGCGAAGACCCGGAATGTATATTGGAAGTACCGATGCCAAAGGACTTCATCACCTTGTCTGGGAGGTTGTCGACAATGCTATTGATGAACATCTCGCAGGTCACTGTGATAGAGTAGATGTCAAGATTCTTGAAGATAATTCTATTCTGGTTAAGGATAACGGGCGTGGAATTCCGGTCGATCTTCACCCTAAGTTGAAGAAATCGGCTCTGGAAGTCGTAATGACCGTATTGCACGCAGGAGGTAAATTTGATAAAGACAGCTATAAAGTATCCGGTGGATTACATGGCGTTGGGGTTTCTTGTGTAAATGCCCTTTCAAAGCATGTTAGAGTTGAAGTAGATCGCGATGGCAAAAAATACATGCAGGAATACCAAAGAGGTAAACCAATAGCAGATGTTACTATAATTGGAGATACGACAGAAAGGGGTACAATTGTTACTTTCTCACCGGATCCTGAGATTTTTGAGACTCTTGAATACAATTATGATATACTGGCTCACCGCCTTCGAGAATTAGCTTACTTAAATACAGGATTGAGTATTTACCTCACTGATCTTCGGGAGGGACATAACGGTAGAAATGACCGTTTTTATTCTGAGGGAGGATTATTGGAATTTGTAAAATATCTAGACCAAACCAGAACTCCACTTTGTGAAAATCCGATCTATGTTAAAGGTAAGCAAGAAAATGTTGAAGTTGAGGTTGCCCTTCAGTATAATACCGGATACCAGGAGAATGTATTTTCTTATGTCAATAATATCAACACTCGGGAAGGGGGTACTCACGTAAGTGGTTTTAGAAGAGCTCTCGCCAGAACATTCAAACAGTATGGTGATGAAAATGGACTTTTCTCTAAGCTAAAATTCGAAATTAGTGGAGATGACTTTCGGGAAGGTTTAACAGGGATAGTTTCAGTAAAAGTTCAAGAACCTCAATTCAAAGGTCAAACTAAAGGTGAGCTTGGAAATTCTGAAGTGGTGGGTATAGTATCGCGAATTGTTGGTGAAGCCCTCAACGGTTATCTTGAAGAAAACCCGAAGGAAGCAAAGCGTATTGTTGAAAAAGTAATATTATCTGCAACGGCTAGAGAAGCCGCCCGCAAGGCCAGAGAACTCGTCCAGCGAAAGAATATTCTCTCCGGAGGTGGCCTTCCTGGTAAGCTGGCAGACTGTTCTTCTCGAGATCCGGTTGAATCAGAGTTGTTTTTGGTTGAGGGCGATTCGGCAGGTGGTACTGCTAAACAAGGTCGTAATCGTCATTTCCAGGCTATTCTTCCACTTCGTGGTAAAATATTAAATGTTGAAAAAGCTCTCGAGTATAAGATCTATGAAAACGAAGAGATTAAAAATATCTTTACAGCCTTAGGAGTCAACTTTTATGAAGACGAAGAAGGTAATCGTAAACTGAATACGACCAAACTTCGATATCATAAGATTGTAATCATGTGCGATGCTGATGTCGATGGCTCACACATTACAACTTTGATACTCACTTTCTTTTATCGCTATATGGTAGATTTAATTGAAAAAGGACATCTGTTTATAGCCAGACCTCCTTTGTATTTAGTAAAAAAAGGAAAGGAACAACGCTATGCGTGGAACGATAAAGAACGTAAAGAGATAGCCATTGAAATCAGTGGAGGAAAAGAGGAATCAGTGAATTTTCAACGATATAAAGGTCTTGGAGAAATGAACGCTGAACAACTTTGGGAAACAACCATGGATCCACAGACAAGGACTCTATCCAGAGTAACCATTGAAAATGCAGCTGAAGCCAGTTATTACTTTTCAATCTTAATGGGAGATGATGTTCCTCCTCGCAGAGAATTTATTGAGACCCATGCTCATTATGCCAAGATTGATGTGTAAGATGCTGTAATGAACTCAAACAAGTCTTATAATTTTTTATCTCAATAATTTTGCGCCGCAAATTGAAATGTGATTGATCTCACAAATCTGAAAAATAAAATTCAACAGCTAAAAAATTACCAAACGTATTGCTTCTTATTGAGCAAAAGGGCTTCACCAGTAAATGTTTGTTCACCTGTAGCTACTTCAAAGATTGCACAGTCGTATAAGACACGATTTTTCTCCGGAAATATCTCTTTAACTGTAATAACTGCTTCATATTCTGTATTGACGAACATAGGCTTAAGCCATTGCATGGTTTGTTTAAGATAAACGTGCCCATCTACTTTCCATAAGGCGCCAAATATCTTTGTAAAAACGCTGCCGCCTAAAAATCCGTGAATGATATTTCTCCCAAACATGCTGTTTTTACCGACTTCTGGGTCAATGTGTAAGGGGTTTGTATCACCTGATACTTTGGCGTATAAATCGACGTCTTCCTGGGTGTATTGAAAGCGATGTTTGAACTGATCTCCGTTTTGTAGCATCTTAACGCTTATTAATAAATTGTTGACAATGAATGCAGTAGTTCTCGGCGTAACTTTGCATTGCAAGATTAGCAAAATTTATTAAACTCATAAAATTTTTATTATATGTCAACTAAAGAAAATTCAAAAAACATCTTTAACGATATGTTGGAGGCCCAATCATCCGTTATGGATCAAATGGTTGAAACTACCAAAAATATTACCAAGAATATTCCTTTCGTTACTGAAACCATTGACAAAGGGCATAAATTTGTAAAAGAGAATATAAAGAAACAATCCGAATTGGTTTCTCAAATGAATGATCAATTATCTAAATCGCAAGAACAAATGAATACGGACCATCAGAATACACAGAATTTTTTTAAACAGTGGTTGGAAAATCAAATGACAATGGCCAAGAATTTTTATGGTCAAATGAATCAGAATATTCCATCGACCAATTCCAATCATACCATGGACTGGATGAATCCTTGGATGAATATGATGAATCAATCCAACGCTCAGTGGAATCAATTCATGCAACAGAATGCTTTCATGAATATGATGAATAATAATCCGTTCATGAATCAGAATATGTGGAAAAATCAATCTGGCGAATGGGTAGGTCAATGGAGTCAAATGACGAAACAATATCTTGATAGCATGAGTAATTCATATGGAGATTGGGTAAAACAATTTTCCAATTTAACCTCTGCTGATACTTTCAAGGGTATGACCAACATGACTGAAAACATGAATAAATTCTTTGAATTGTGGATGCCGATGTTCAAATCCATTAACGATAAAACGTTCAGTACAGAAAATTTTATGAACGCTTTGAATCCTGAGAAATTCAAGTCTTTCATTGATGGTTTTTTCAAATTCATGCCTGAGGATTCACAGAAAATGCTCGAGCAAATGAATGCTCAATTCGTACAATACATGAAAGGAGCTGCACAAAATGGTCTTTCTACTTACTCCAACATGAAAAATCAATGGCAACAAATTCCTGGTATAAACAACAACCCTTATACGAATGCCTGGGAAATGTATCATAATTGGAGAATGGCAATGAATGAAGCAGTGTCTCCTCTTACTAAATTAGTGAATCAAAATGGACCAGTTAAATCAGCTCAGGTTTGGAACGAAATCTATGAGTTGATGACTGAATTTAATCTAAAGAACAGCGAGCTTCAATACATGATCTATCAACATGGATTGAAAGTTATGGATAGATTAGCCGATAAAGTTGCATTACAACTATCTGAAGGAAAATCGATTGACAGTTTTGTAAAACTATATCAGGATTGGTTGGTTACCGGTGATGAAGTGTTTACCAATTTATTCAATAGCGATGCTTACAGCAAATTGATGACCGAAGTAAGCAGCCTTCAAATGAGGTTGAAAAAAGACATTGACGATCAAATGGAAAGCATGTTCCTGGTTAATATGCCTATCGCTACCCGAACAGAAATGGATGAAGTGTACAAAAGTATTTATGATCTAAAGAAAATGTATCGCAACCTAGAGAGAATGTGGGCAGCTAAAGAAGAAGAAAAAACTGAAGAGCCTAAAGCTTCAGCTAAGTCAAATGTCAATAAGAAGAAATAAGAAATGATATAATATCTTGAAAAGCCCGGTAATAGTTGCCGGGCTTTTCTATTTTTGCACACTTATTAAAAATTAAAATGATTAACTCCAATTCCATTTTTGCCGAATTCGTAGAGATTGGTGAAAAAGTAAAAAAAGGATATAAAACCTTACAAACCATTGAAGAAGTTGATATTGCAACAACTCCTAAAGAATTGGTTTGGTCCTGTGATAAGGTCAAAATGTATCATTACATCCGTGAAACTCCAGCAAAGTGTAAGATCCCGGTTTTGGTCTCCTTTGCCATAATGAACCGTCATGACGTTTTGGATCTTCAGCCAGATCGATCACTTATGAAGAAATTATTAGAGGAAGGCCTTGATATTTATATTATGGATTGGGGTTATCCTAGTAAGGCTGACCGATACCTAACCATGGAAGATTATATCCTTGGATATATGAATGATGCAATAGATTTTATTCGTCGCGATCGTAAGGTATCTAAAATACATAAAATGGGAATTTGCCAGGGTGGATTATTTAGTATGATCTATGCTTCTATCTATCCTGAAAAATTAAAATCTCTTACCACTTATGTAGCACCATACGATTTTACTGATGCGAATTGCAATATGCTTTATAAATGGACCAAATATGTCGATGCCGATACCATGGCAGAAACACAAGGCGTTATCAGTGCAGATATGCTTAACAATGCTTTCAGCATGCTTAAGCCAAGTATGGATATTGCTAAATTCTTTGGTGTTATGGAATTCGCCGATGACCGCGAAAAACTTATGAACTTTCTTCGAATGGAAAAGTGGAAAGCAGATTGTCCGGATCTAAGTGGTGAAATGTATCGTAAATACATCAAAGACCTTTTTAGAGATAACAAACTTATAAAAGGTGAATTCGAATTGGATGGCAAAAAAGTCGATCTGAAAAAGATGACTGTACCATTTCTAAATGTATATGCAACGGAGGACAATATTATTCCCAATGATTCAACTACAAGTGTTATGGATCATATTGGAAGTAAAGACAAAAAACTCTATGCTTTCCCTGGAGGCCATATCGGTGTATTTGTTGGAGCTAAATCACAAAAGGAACTTGCGCCCAGCGTTGCCAAGTGGGTTATTGAAAGAAGTTAGTTTTTTGTGGGCAGTAACTTTAAGTTGTTCTTAGCTAATGAATTAATTCATTAGTTCGGCCATTTTTCTGCGATTAACTTATTGCGTTTATTTTCCTCCAGCATTTCAAAAAATTTCTTTTTCGAAATCAATTCTGCGCCTAAGGATCTAAGGTGTTTGGTATCCTGTTGGCAATCGATAAATTCATAGCCCATCAATAGAAGTTTTTGACACAAATGGTATAAAGCCAATTTAGAAGTATTGGATTCTTTAGCGAACATCGATTCGCCACAAAACATCTTCCCGATCCCTAAACCATAAAGACCACCAATCAATTGATTATCTCTACGAATTTCAACACTGTGCGCGAGTCCGAATTCATGAAGTTGCACAAAGGCGTCTTTCAATTTTTGATGAATCCAGGTTCCATCTTGTTTTTTTCTTTTTATTAATGAACACTGCTCAATAACTTCTTCGAACGAATTGTCAAAGCTAATTTCGCAATCGTTGGATTTCATCCAACTCCTCATACTTTTGCTCAATTTAATTTTATGTGGATATAATATTAATCTTGGGGTAAGGCACCACCAGAGGATTTCTTCATCCTGATTATTCCACGGAAAAATTCCATTTTGATAGGCTAAGATAATTCTTTCTGGAACGAGATCACCACCAACAGCAAGTAAGCCACTTTTTATGGCATAAGAGGGGTGAGGAAATTCTATTTTTTCATTGGAGAGTTGGAAGACTGGAGGCAATGGAAGAAAGCTCTAAACCTTCACCAACTCAATGACTGCTGATAAACCCTTTTCGCACAATGAGTCCTTCATAGGTTTTAATGTTTCAAAGGTTCCAACTTTAACGCTTGCCTTGCCTTTAAAATGTACCATGTACGAAAGTTGTTCTGCTTGCTCTAAAGAGTGTTTGCATACTTTCATAAAACATTCTATGACCCAATCAAAAGTATTCACATCATCGTTGTAAACAACAATTTCTGCAATTTCACCATAGTTTTCTTCCAACAAAACGTCGCTTTCAAGGGCCTCCCAGGCAGATTGATTTTGAGTCGACATGAAAATAAATTATTTTATGGATTCAACAATTTTATGAATGGCCTCAAAGTTAGGAATTTCTCCGGCATTTTCCAAAATTTCTTCATAGCGAATTATGCCTTCGCGATCAATTACAAAAGCTGAACGCTTGCTGACACCTTTTAACCCCAATCCGAATTCTTCGTAGATACAACCGTAAGATTTACTTACATCTTTATTAAAATCAGAAACTAGTGTAAAATTCAAACTATTAAATTCTTTAAATTTTGCTAAGGTAAAATAGCTATCTACTGAAATAGCAATCACCTCTGCATCTATATTGGTATAATTGGAAATATCATCCCTCATCATACATAATTCCTTAGTACAGACTCCTGTAAATGCCATTGGAAAGAACAGAAGAACTACTTTTTTACCATGTAAATCTTGCAAACTCACCCATTGTTTATCTGTTGTTGGTAGTTTGAAACCCGGAGCCATATCTCCAACCTTAAGTATATTCATAGGCTTTTTTTAAAATAAGCATGCAAAAGTAGATATTTGTACCACATCAAATGATGATAATTTAAATAATATTTTTCGGCTGAAAACTTCAATTAAAGCTTACATCTTTATTCATCTTTCGGTATTCCTTTTTGGATTTACGGGTATTCTGGGTCAGGTTATAAAGCTTTCTGCAGTACACTTAATTCTATGGAGATGTATTATCAGTTCTATTCTTATGATCCCATTATTGTGGTTTACTCAATCGTTCGGTAAGATAAATCGACAATCCATTAAAACTTTTGCGGGTATTGGCTTCCTATTAGGGCTTCATTGGTTATGTTTTTACGGATCAATAAAGTTAGCCAATGCCTCAGTAGCCATGATCTGCTTATCGACTATATCCATCATGACTGTATTTTTTGAAGCCCTATTCAATAAGCAAAAATTAGTTAAACAGGACCTTCTAATTGGTTTTCTTGTTATTCCGGGAATTCTAATGATCAATCAGAGTTTGAATCCGGATTTTAAATTAGGATTTTGGGTAGGAATACTTTGTGCTGTGTTTTCGGCTATGGTTGCTCCACTTAATAAGAAGTATTTACACCAATCAAATTCTCTGATTATCACCTGGCTTGAAATAACTGTTGTTGCTTTTTTGTTTACCATTTTTACTGCTATAGAATATTTATGGAATCCTGAACTTGTCCATTGGCCATCTTCACAAGACTGGGTTTATTTACTAATTCTTTGTATTTTTTGTACTGTAATACCTTTAACCTTAGCACTTGCTTCACTTAGACATTTATCTGCCTTTTCGATTATGCTTGTTTTTAACCTGGAAACGGTCTATGGAATAATTTTATCCATCGTAATTCTGAAAGAGCATCATCAATTGAATATACTTTTTTATTGTGGTGTACTTTTAATTCTTGCCAGCGTTTTTGCTTATCCGTATATAAAAACGAAGGTAAATGTTACTTAGGCCGTTTTACATTCATTGGTATGGGTTAATACAATTTATTTTATTGCAAAACAGGCTAATCGTGGATACTTATCATTTTAGATGACAATACTTTCTTGTTTTTTTCAAAAATACTTATAAGATAAATTCCAGCTGGTAATGATTTTGTATCTATTAGGTTGCTGCCTTCATACAATCTTTTAGAGATCACCGGAACTCCATTTAAATTAAATACTTTACATTCCATTTTTTGTGGTTGGTAATCATTTAGTTGAATGATAAACAAGTCATCGAATGGATTTGGATAAATTGAAATAAATTCGGATGTATTATTTTTATCAAATGTACCTGATGTTCCAATGCTTAATTCTTTACAAATAGTGTTTTCTCCATATTCGTTTTTCGCCTTGAGACAAACTGTATATTTTCCTGAAGTGGGAAAATGGTGAATGATTGTACTATCCCAAACATTTGTATAATAAACCGGGCTTCCATCTCCCCAGTTCCACCACCATTCTACTGGTTCATAGAAACTTAGATTAGTAAATTCGAACTTAAGAAAACTCAAGGTATCTTGATCATAGCGGAATTCAGCTACAGGAATATTGTCTATTCCTAATGTATCACTTATTGAACCTTCGATTGGGCCCAATCGATAATTGGGGAAAGATGGTAAATTGTATTGCATAGTTACCTTAAATGCATGCTGAATTACATCACACATTTTTCCTTCAAGATTAGGTTTATTAATTACATAAATATTAGGTTGTAAACAACAACTTGTTGTTCCGTAAATTCTACCATCTGGCGCATTATTTAAATATCCGAATTTAGTATGCCTAAGTAAATTGACATCTATTAATTCAGTATATCCATCATATTCAGCTACTTGAACACTCTCATGTAATGGATCTGTAACATTAACTTGAAGAATTTCAGAAGGTCTCGATATATACAAATATTTAGAGTTTGGGGAAAAACATACTCCAATCATTTGAAATGAATACTCGTCGTTGAAATCAAAATAGGAAGGATTTGAGATTTTTCCTGTATTTCTATCGAACTCAAATAAAACAACTGATGATAATGTTGAATCAATATGAGGATATATAGCTGATAAAGCTAAATAGTTACCATCCGGACTAAACGTTGCATGCTCATAATAATATTTAGTAATTCTTCCAATTTTATGACTTTCAATAAACTCTTTATCCTGACTAACTCTAATACTGTAATACTTATCATTATTATATTCAAATATCAATATCCACCAGTCTCTTCCGTTTGCGTGCTTAACTGCAGATAGAGATTCGAGATGTAATGTATCCTTGATTATAACTTTTTTCTTGAATTTAATGAATCCATCACTAACGGAATCTATATTAACTTCAGCCTTATATAAATACTGAGATCCTGCAAATCCACCAAAATTTTTATATTCCTTATAAAATATTAAATAGTCACTTTTTGCATCAAAATCAGGAAGTATAGCTGCCATTTGATTAAAAGCTACTGGATTTATTTCATTTGTCAAATCACTATTCAGAATCTTTAAATTTTTATAATTTATTAGATTGTCCCCATTATAACTAAAGAGATAATTTCCCTCAAAATCTGAAATTATATTAGTTGCTCCAATAAAATCCAATGCACTAAATGTGTCAATTGAAAATTGGGGATTTAAGCTATTGGTATTAAAATTCCAATGAGTAACACCATAAGGAGGTGAAGCTGTATCTGTTCCAAAACTATTACCAGTATACCAGTGATAATCGTGTTTTTGAGAAAACAGCTGAATATTAATTAATATAAGTAAGATAATTATTTTACTAATTTTCATTAAGGCTTCTTTGGTATTAATATCTTACAATTCTAATAAAAAATTTATAAGAATTGAATTATAATTCTTTCACTATTCTTTCTAAAACTTCTTCATCCATGGTACATTCATTTTGTTCTCCCCACCATTTCTTGCGATTCTTAGCAATCCACCGGTAAAAAAAATTACTAAAGGATAAAGGAAATAGATTGATAAAGCTTCCAATTACCCTCCAAAAACGATTTAAGGATTTTAAAATAATAACGATTGCCTCCGTCTGAGTGTATTCTTTTTCATTGTGAATTACAACTATAAATTCTTGTTGAATTTTACGTTCACTTCTCAGTTCAAATTGAACTTGCTTCTTCTGATCTCTTTTGGCAACAAATCTTGCAAAAGAATTACATAGCACACAGTGATCGTCAAATATTATTAAAATCTTATCAGTTTCCTTATTCGAATGCATTGATTCCAGTAATATCATTACCCGTAATCAAAAGATGAATATCATGAGTTCCTTCATAGGTCAGCACAGTTTCCAGATTCATCATATGGCGCATGATCGGATATTCATTGGTAATTCCCATTCCACCTAATATCTGTCTGGCTTCGCGAGCAACCACTAGTGAAGTATGAACATTATTTCTTTTAGCCATTGAAATTTGTGCTGGTGTTGCTTGTCCTTTGTTGGCAAGAGATCCTAATCTCCAGGCCATTAATTGTGCTTTGGTGAGCTCTGTAATCATTTCGGCTAACTTTTTCTGGGTAAGCTGAAAACCACCAATAGGCTTGCCAAATTGGATTCTTTCCTTTGAATACCTTAATGCTGTATCATAACAGTCCAGGCCAGCTCCTATTGCACCCCAGGCTATTCCGTATCGAGCCTTAGACAAACAAGACAATGGACCTTTTAACCCTTTTACATTAGGAAAGACCATGGATTTTGGCACGCGCACATCTTCAAATACCAGCTCGCCGGTAATGGATGCCCGAAGGGACCACTTTCCATGAATTTCCGGAGCACTGAATCCTTTTTGATCCTTCTCAACGATCATTCCTAAAATTTGTCCGGACTCATCCTTGGCCCAAACAACCGCTAAGTCTGCTACAGGGCTATTGGTAATCCATAATTTGGCTCCATTAAGAATGTAAGAATCCCCATCGTCTTTAACATTAGTGACCATTCCGGCAGGATTAGAACCAAAATCAGGTTCTGTCAATCCAAAGCATCCAATAAATTCACCTTTACCTAATTTGGGTAGATATTTTTTTCGCTGTTCTTCAGATCCAAATTTATAAATAGGATACATCACAAGTGATCCCTGTACCGATGCCATTGACCGGATACCCGAATCTCCGCGCTCTAATTCCTGCATAATAATACCATAAGCCATTTCATCCATCCCTCCGCCTCCATATTCGGATGGTAAACTTGGGCCATATGCTCCAATGTCAGCAAGACCTTTAAATAGGTGTTTTGGACATTCTGCTTTTTCTGAATACTCTTCGATAATTGGACTTACTTCCTGCTTTACCCATTCTCTTACGGCATCCCGCGCCATCAGATGTTCCGAACTTAATAATTCATCGATATTATAATAATCATGTCCTGCGTACAAATCCGGTTTTCTGTTTTTTGAATTCATCTTGTAGTTCTAAAATTAAATAATTTATGCTGGTTTATTTCTTGTTCAGGCAATCATAATACATTTCAAGATATAAAGGTAATATCTTATGAATATCGAATTGTTTTGCTTGTTGAATGGCGTTCTTTCTAAATTCATTGTGTTTCTCTGTTTGACTGAGAACAGCAATACTTTTTTCTGTCATTTGTTCAATATTTCCAACTTCAAAAGAATAACCGGAATATCCATCTTTATTTACTTCAGGCAATCCTCCAACTCTTGAAGAGACTACCGGAACTCCGCAAGCCATAGCTTCCAAGGCAGATAATCCAAAACTTTCATGATCTGAAGCTAAAATAAATAAATCGGCTATATTTAAAAGATCTTCTACCGATTCTTGTTTTCCAAAAAACAGAACCCTGTCTTTAATTTTTAACTCCTGTGTAAGTTCTTCTAATGTATTTCTTTCAGGACCATCACCAATCAATAATAATTTGCTTGGAAGTTGCTTGTCGATTTGCGCAAAGGATTGCACGATGTCTGGAATTCTCTTCACTTTTCTGAAATTGGAAATATGCATGATTATTTTCTCAGAGTCTGAAGCGTATAATTTTCTTAATTCCGTGTTTGGATTTTGATTAAATCTTGAAAAATCAATGAAATTAGGTATCACTTGAATATCCCGATGAATATTAAAATCTTTTATCGTATCCTGTTTTAATGATTCAGATACCGTTGTTACAGCATCCGATTGATTTATACTAAATTCTACTACAGGATAGAATGAACTGTCAATACCTACAAGTGTAATGTCCGTGCCATGTAATGTGGTAATTACTTTTATTGGTATATTTCTGGATTGTAAAATAGATTTTGCAATAAATGCAATAATGGCATGCGGTATGGCATAATGAACATGTAAAATGTCAAGACGATGATGAATGGCAATGTCAACAATCTTACTGGCCAGAGCAGTATCGTAAGGTTTGTACTCAAATAAAGGGTATTCAAAATTAGAAACCTCGTGATAATATACATTGCATTGAAATCCAGTAAGTCTTGCTGGTCTCTTATAGCTTATAAAGTGAATTTGATGTCCTTTCTGGGCAAGAGCTTTTCCCAGTTCAGTTGCTACTACACCACTCCCACCATAAGTAGGGTAACAAACGATTCCTATATTTAGAGGCCTGCTATACATCAATGAATTATTAAACAATTATCCTAACCAAATGTTATGCACTTCTCAAAGTTAATATGAGATAATGGCTGTTTATTCGATAACAGATTTGGAAAAGTTAACCGGTATAAAGGCCCATACGATTCGTATCTGGGAAAAGAGATTCAACTTTGTTCAGCCTAAACGAACTCCAACCAACATCCGTTATTACGATGACCTAGACCTTAAAAAAGTTGCTGGAATAGCTCTTCTTCACAATAAAGGATATAAAATTTCCAATATCTGTAATCTTGATATTAGTGAATTAGAGGATCTCGTGGCCATACATTCAGATGTATCGCACTTCAATGCGGATTCTCTTGATGCCTTAACGCTTAGTATATTATATTTGGATGAATCAAAATTCATTCACATTATCAACAAACATGTTGAAATGAATGGATTCAATGTTGCTTTTAATGAGTTGATATTACCCTTATTGGATAAGCTTAACGATATGTGGTTAAGCGGTAGCATTCGCAAAGCACATGAAGAATTTGCATTGCAAATAATTAAAAGAAAAATCATACAACAAATTAATCGTTTGGAAAATTGTCCAAAAAATAATCCTAATCGATTTTTGTTAGTAATGCCGGGACAAGAAAATCAACAACTAAGCAGATTATTTATTGAATACATGCTTGCTCAAAATGGTATTTCAGGTTTATATCTTAGCAACGACGCTGATTTAAAGGATGTCCTGGAAGCCGTTGATATTTATAAAGCTAATTACTTAATAACTTTCGTCAACGAAGAATCTACTTTAAGTTTTACGGAAGATTTAATTCGAATGGCTGAAAAAAACAATAAGCTTAATCTTGCCTTTCTGGGTTACCTGGCTTCGAGTATTAAAGAAAAGCATCCTAATACTATAGAGATCAAGAATTACAACAGTTTGCTACAGTTTCTCAACTCTCTAACTAATTGTAACTAAATTAGCGAATCATTTATTGAAATATGAATTCCAGGAAGTATAAGATCCTATTAGTCGTCGTTAGTTTTGTTGGAGCATTAAGTATTGGTTGGAAAATGAGTACACTCCCATTATGGTCTCATTATCCCTTGTTTCTTTTTCTTTTTCTTTGGGTTGGTATTGTTGCTCTTATGGAGTTGCGTTTTTCTGAGACCTTAGATTCGCGTAAAGCCCTTATTCTTTCTTCCTCTTCAGGTTTACTTTTAAGTTTAGCTTTTCCCCCATTTGGTTTGACGCCATTGATTTTTATTGCATTTATTCCTCTTTTTTATATTCATGAAAATCTAAAAATTAGTCACTCGCAAAAGTTATTTTATACTTATTCCGGATTGGTATTTTGGAATATATATGACACTTATTGGGTTGCTAATGCAGCTTTAGTGCCTGGAATGGTAGCTATTTGGCTTAATTCGTTATTTATGTTAATGCCATGGATAGCTGCTTTAAAAATTGGTGCAAAATGGCCTAAGCTAAGGTGGTGGGCATTTATTATTTTTTGGATTTCTTTTGAATACCTACATCTCAATTGGGAAATATCTTGGCCATGGTTGACTTTGGGTAATTGTTGGTCATCCCTAACTACCTGGGTACAATGGTACGAATACACAGGTGTATTTGGCGGATCATTATGGGTTCTGTTACTTAATGTTTTAATATTTGATTTTTTTAAACAAACAAAGGATTACAAATCAACTTTAAATCAATCTAGAATTCTTCATTGGAAAAAATTGATGATTATAATTGCATTGATTTTAGTTCCTGTTCTTATTTCATATTTTCGATATTATACTTTTATCCCGGAAGGAAAGTATGGAGAAGTTGCGGTTATTCAACCTAATTATGAACCACATTACGAAAAATTTAAGGTCGATGAGATGGAACAAATTACTCGTCTTGGACGACTTGCTGAAATGGTAATCAATCAGGATACAAGATTTATTGTTTTTCCAGAAACTTGTTTTGGTGATTCCGGCGGACCTGTTAATGCGGACAAGGTGAGCAGCGACAATCGCTCGATACTTTTTTATGATTTTATTGAGTCTCATTTTAATATTCCAATTGTGATGGGTGTGACCACTGTACGATTCACACAAGAAGGTGAAAGACCATCTAAATATGCAAGACCTTCGAATAAGAATACTGGAAGTTACGAAATAGGCAATAGTGCAATCATCCTGAAGAAACGTATTGAAAAAGTTCCAGTATATTATAAGTCAAGACTTGTTCCAGGTCCTGAAATTTTTCCTTATCGACAATTTCTACCATTCTTGAAACCTATTGTAGATAAACTTGGAGGATCTATTTATGGATTAGCTATTCAACAAAACAGAGCAGTGTTTGAAAGCAATGGCTATAAGATAGCCCCTGTAATTTGTTACGAAAGCATATATGGGGATTTTATGCGAGGATACGTTAAAAATGGCGCACAGGCCATTTTTGTGATGACTAATGACGGATGGTGGGACGATACACCAGGTTATAAACAGCACATGGCTTATAGCAAATTAAGAGCTATTGAATTAAGAAAGCCAGTTGTGCGATCTGCAAACAGTGGAATTAGTTGTTTTATTGATTCTAAAGGAGATGTTGGCCAAAGCATTCCATATGGAGTGCACTCTGCTATTAAACAAGGGATTTCATTTAGCGATGACTTAACCTTTTATGCTGTCTGGGGAGATTTATTAGCTTATATAGCCTTAGTTTTTGGCTCTTTTTTGGTTATTTATTACATTTTTAGTTCAATAAGAAAGAACATTATACCTGCAAGCAATATTTAATATTAAAAATAAGTAAGAATTAAATTGCTGAAAATCAATATTTTAGATCTTATTACATTCTTATAATTAAAAAATATTATAATTTTTTTCTATTTTTTATAGTTTGGCAAGATTTCTGTATTTAATAAGGCGTCGGAGAAATCTGACTAAGTATCCAAGAAATTAGATACAACAATTTCTGAGGTCGGTTCGCTGGGGGGTATGAGCCGATCTCTTTTTTTTTATTGCTTGCTGATTCTTAATTCAATTAATATTTATTGTCCTGCAATGTGTTCAGATTTTAATATTCTGAATTCAATATGTTGTGTTCTAAAGATCGATTTTAATTTATAAATCGCAATTATTCTTATTGCAACTGCAAATAAATTCATTAAATCAAAATTGAATAGCACCCTAATAATGCAAACTAGTCGAGGTTTAATTATTCGAGAATATGAATTTGTAACTTTCTATGTAATTACATTTTCTTACGACCCTTGAGCGTCCAGATTTCAAGATTAGGACAGCCTGCAACTATTTCTTGATCTACGTCGCTATAGACCTTTGGAACATGTAAATTAAGCCAGTCACGAAAGATGGCATTTTTTTTCATTTCTTTTGTTGCAGTTTGAATTTTGGCGTAATCCTGTAATAAATTGGCTTTGTGCGGAACACTTCTAGAGATTAGTTTAAAGATTCTGAAAATCTTTTTACCTTCTTGATCACGACTCTCTACTATATTGGAAATTTCTCCAACTTTTAATGCATCAATAGCGAAGTAAATATCTGGTTCAAGATCAGCAATTTCAAAATAAGAATTTCCCGTCTTTGGATTAACAACCTGGCCACCAAAATTATAAGTTTCAGATTTTGGATCTGAATATTTTCTCACCATAGTTTCGAAGGGCAAAGAATCTCTAATGATTTTACTTTTGACTTCTTCCAGAGTCTTTCTGCATTTGTTATAATCGTCTTCTGTAAATTCAGGTTTGACCAGTATGTGTCTTGTGTTGATATTGTTACCTCTTCGTGCAATTAACTGAATTATATGATAACCATATTCTGTTTCTACAATATCAGAAATGGAATCTTTCTGCAGTTTATAAGCGACAGCTTCGAATTCGGGTACCAATGTTCCCCTTTTCATCCATCCCAGGTTTCCACCTTGTTTTGAAGATCCTGGATCATCTGAATATATACCAGCTAATTTTTCAAAACTCTCTCCATTTCTAATTTTCTTAATTATGGTTCTTAATTTTTCTTTGGCCTTTTCAATTTCAACGGAATTGGGTGTTGGTTTTAGAACAATTTCAGCAATTTCTACTTCAGAACTAAAATAAGGGACACTATCTTTTGGAATGGATTTATAAAATGTTTCTGTTTCGTTTGGTGTTACTACTATATTTCCAACTATTTTATTTTGCAATTTTTCTGTAAGCATTTGAGATTTTAAGTCTTCTCTGAATCGTTTACGAACTTCTGCTACCGTTTGGCCATAATATTCTTCAAATTTCTGATTGTCATTACCCATGTATTGAAGAATTTGTTCAAGTCTTGAGTTAAGTTGATTTTCTACGTCTTCATCATTAACTTCTATGCTATCCAATTTGGCTTGATGCACCATAAATTTCTGGATCAGGATATTTTCGAGTATAGCACAATCATCTAACTTTTCATTATAGGCTTGCTTTTCCTTAATGTAGGATGTCTGTTCTTTCCAATCAGAGTATAAAATAATCTCACTTCCAACCTTTGCGATCACCTTGTCAATCGTCTGTTCGCTCGATTGAGTAAAGCCTAAATGCATTATATTGGTTATAGCGATTAGTACGAGTAGTATTTTTTTCATCTTGTATAAATTAGATCAGCTGTTATTGCACGAAAATATGGACGTTTTTTTCACGCAATGCTTTTTCATATAATTCTTTCTTATATTCCTCTAGTGCTTTAATTTTTTTGGTATAAAGTATTGATCTTAATGCCTGTTCTTTAACAAAGGATAATGGCGGCTCTTCATTCGGTCTGACTAAATCATAAACCCGCACGAAATATAAAAGATCCTTTTGTTTAAAGGATTGTTTCATTCCTTTGGTTAATTTGTTGATATTGATTAAATCGTCTGGAAAGTTATCTTTTATTTCATTCCATTTATACCACTTATCGCCATTTAATATTTGAGACTCCGCATGGTCAGCGCAATATTTTTGCAATAATAGCCATTGATCTCCAACGGGGTTCTCCCACATAGGACCAAATATTTTTTCATCTAGATTGCTTTTTTTAATTTTAACGAAAAGTAATTTGATGATAGGTCCATCTAATTTATATTCTGCTCTTTTTTCTTTATAATAGTTCAATACCTCTTCATCGGTAATGCTGCTATCTAATTTTTGACTAATAAACTTTGATTCCAGTTGGTCAATAAATAAAGACTGCTTGTATTTTTCAACGAGGGTGTTGATTTCTTCACTATTGACTTGTGCTTTAACGGCTTCTTCCAACAAAACTTTTTCTCTGCACCAAGCTTCAACTAAAGAATATAATACATTTAAGCTATCCTTGGCATCCTTCCCTTCAAGATTTGCAGATACTTCATTTAAAAAAAGTTGGTGGGTTCCAACTTTAGCTAATAATACATTTTCGTCAGGCTCAGAATGATTTCTTTTGCATGTAGTAAAAAGTAATACCACTGCTGATAAAGCCGGTAGATACTTTTTCATTATTTTATTGCTTTACCAAAGAAGAGAGAACTTCTTCATTAATGCTTACCTTGTATTTAGCCTTTAGTTCGTTAATCCATATGGCTTCAAGATAGTCTTGATAATCCGCAATGATAAATCCTCTTGCTTCATCCAAAGATTTATAACCTTTAGGAAGAATATCGTCTACTCGTTTAAATGAAAAACTTCCAGTACCCTTTATTTTTTCTAAAGGAGTTGTAAATCCTTTCGTAAATTCCAATCCTTTGTATGAATCTGTATTTTTCTTTTCGACTGTTGTTTTTTGAAAGGAGATAAAATTTTTCTTTGGATCGAATTTATCAATGGCTTTAGTGATACCTTTCTTGGTGATGAATTTATATATTTTGTTAGCCTGTTTATCACTTACAGAATCCATATGGATAGTTAAAATTACCATTCTATCATCCCATTGATAATTCGGTTTATTTTTTTCATAAAATAACTTTAAGCCACTGGTGTCGTCTGAAGCTCTGTCCCATACTACATTTTTTGTCGCTTCAAAAAGTAATATACCTTCTCTATATTCCCTCATCAATGCTTTAAAATCAGGATATTTTTCTTCAAGTCTGTTTTCTTCATATTGAAGGCATTTTTGTGACACAAAATCATTCAGCATTGATTTAAGCGAATTCTTATAGTTCTTGTCTTCGCTTCCTTGAATACGTTGTCGGGCATTTGACTTTAAGTATTCCATAAATTCAGAAGTGCTTATGCTGTTCTTGCCGAGCATCGCTATGGATTCATTGTTGGTAAGCTCCGGTGCATTCCACTTAAATGTAAAATACGTAGAATCCATTTTAGATGCTAGTTTGTCTAATACTGCATTGTCTTCTTTATATCCGGCTTCTGTTTTTATTTTTTCAATAAGACTTCCCTGAGCTTGCTTGAATCTTACATCTCTTGTAATATCTGCTTGAATTTTTCTTTTCGCTCTTTCATAAGGTAGTTCTTCTTCCTTTTTCAATCGTTTTATGATGTGCCATCCAATAGGAGTTTCTACCGGTTTGGAAATTTCACCATCCATTTTTAACGCAAATGCTGCATTTTCAAAATTAGAATCATATTGATTAATCCCAAATGTTCCAATGTTACCACCAGTTAGGTTCGTAGTAAGATCCTGACTATAAATTCTCGCTAATTCTTCGAAACTTGCACCACTTTTTATCGCGTTATATATACTATCTGCTCTTTGATGAGCTACTTCATCAGGTTTACTTTTTATTCCTTTTCGAATAAGAATATGTGCGGCTTCCATTTTTCTTCTGGCTGGTCGCGAATCAATGACCTGAATAATCTGATATCCGATTTTTGTTCTTATCGGTAGAGAAATATCTCCTGTATTCATGGAGTACATTTTATTTTCTAATGCATAAAATCCATCCGGTAACATAGCTGTAAACCAGCCCAGTATTCCTCCATTATTATTACTGTTTTTATCGTCAGAGTATTTTTTTGCTGCATCTTTCATATCTTTTGAAGTCTTAACCATGTTATAGGCTTCCATTGCACGGTTATAGGCTTTAAGCGTATCTGCAGGGCTGGCATTATTGGGTACTGCAATTAATATATGAGCTAGATTGATATCCTTTTTTTGTCTTTCATAAACTTCTCTTGCTAATTTATCCACAACCTCTTTATCATTGAGATAATTAGTAGTCAGCTGTTGTCTATATCCTTCCAATTCTTTGATAAGGCTTGGAATCGTATCCAACTTCATATCTCGTGCAGCTTGTACCTTAAGCTTAAATTTAATATAGAGATTTAGGTATTCTTCCAGTGATTGTCGAGTATAGGTGGCTTCCTTTCCGTTGTTTTTGTTATATATATATTCAAATTCAGAAACCTTAACCGGATTATTATGAATTGAAAATAAGTCTCGATCCGTTTTTTGCTGAGCTTGAACTAATTGAAGAAAGGTAAAAGCAACAAGGATAAGAATGTTTAATGAAGCTTTCATTACAGTTTTTTTGAATATGCAAAAATAAAAACAGCAAACGTAAAAAGGTCTGTTTATTGTGTCTATGACTTGTTAATTAAGTGTATTATAAGGAAGTGATTTTTTGTAGATATAAAAAAAGCCGACGAAATCGCATATCGCCGGCTTTTTTAGTCTTGAGCTTAGTTTTTTAATTAAGCTTATCCGATAGTGCCTTTCCAGCCTTAAATCGAACTACCTTTTTCTTTGGTATTTTGATTTTTTTACCGGTTGCAGGGTTTCTACCTTCTCTTGCCTTTCTGGTTGATACAGAGAACGTTCCGAATCCTACGAGGGTAATCCTATCTCCTTTTTTCAATGATTTTTCAATTGAAGCAATAACGGTATCAACGGCTGTTGCAGCCTGGGTTTTAGTAACCTCTGCAGCCTTAGCTACATTGTCAATTAAGTCAGCTTTATTCATTTTAAAAAATTTTGGTTGTTAAATCAGCAGCAAATATATGCAATTTTTTTAAATATGTTAATTCTTTTATATAAAAAAAGCTGAAAATCCCTTATTTTATAAGGGTTTCGCCTTTTTGGCAATAATTTCTATACTTTTGGCGATTATTTCTTGAATATCTAATGTCACTAAAGTCTATTTATAATTCAATATTTCTAGCTTTTCTATTCTTCAGCCTAATTAACCTTTCCTGTAATCGGGGAACTGGCTGTCCTGCTGAAGAAGCTAAAGTTAGAACCGATAAAAATGGCAATCCCAAATCCAAACCGAAATCAGGATTATTCGATAGCAAAGGAAGAATGAATAGTAAAGGGCATAAAGTAGATAAACGAAAATCAAAGAAGTCTAAGGATTATAAAAATTAAAGCTTTGAAAGTTCTGATTTGAGGTAATCAATTACCTTGACTTCTACTGCATCAATTTTTTTGTTTTCTGCCATATACACGGTGACGTAATCCAGTAAATGAATAAGATAAAATGATCTTTCCAAGGGTGAAATGCCTTTCGAAAATAATTCAATTACAGAACTAGCATAATGACTCACAACTTCTTTTGTGAGGTCAATTCTTGCTTGATTGCGTTCATAGTCATCTGAATTGCGGAGAAAAATCACGGCAGTATCTTTTAATTCATTTCTCCACCCAACCAATTCATTGTGGTTCATTTCAGGAATAACATGATGCCAACAAAGCTGCTTTGCATTCTCGTTTATCTGCTGTCTGAATCGAATTGCCACTGGTTCTAACCTGTCGGTAGAATATATAATTACTCTTTTATCCAGTAGGCTTGCTGCAAGATGCTTAGCTTTCTCCTTGATTGAATTAGATTCTGCTTCTAAAAATTGTATTGTGTTTTGTAATTGAAATTCAAATTGCTGATCAATAATTTGAAGCTTCATTAATAAAAACAGTTGGGTGACCAGGCTGTAACCAAGACAGGCCCGAGGTGAAGGCCAATTATTGGGTAACAAGACAAAATCTGCTCCATATATTTTTGCTAATTCAATAATTTTACCTCCTGAGGCAATACAAATAAATCGTGCACCTTGGTCAATACATTTCTTTAAATTAGTAATTGTCTCTTCTGTATTTCCGGAATAAGAGGAGGCAATGACCAGACAATTCTCATTAATATATTTTGGAGTTTCATAGGTTTTGTTGACGATATAAGGAATGTTGGCCTTGTCTTTAATTAAACATGAAACAAAATCTGCCCCAATTCCTGAACCACCCATACCGGTGACATAGATTAGATTGGGTTGTGTAATAAGCGGTTTTAGTTGAACAGCTTTAGCAATATCCATAGCTTCTTTTAGTTGCTTGGGAAAGCGATCAACCATTTCCATCATCTGCATGGTGTAGTATTTCTTATTGCGCAAATTTATGTGAAAATATTTTATCCCATCAATCTATTATCTTTGGATAAATAATACTGTATGAATCACCACCTTCAAAAAGGAATTTTGGGAGAAACCATAGCTATTGAGTTTCTTCAAAGGTCAAAAAATTATATTATTCTTGAACGTAATTGGCGGTTCAGTCATGCTGAGATTGATATTATTGCTAAGGACGGAGATACACTTGTTTTTATTGAAGTAAAAACAAGGAGTAACATATCTTTTGGAAGACCCGAAGAGTTTGTTTCACATAAAAAAATGTCTCTGATTCAAGACGCGGCCAATGAATTTATGAAAACCATTCAGCATGAGTGGGCGATTCGTTTCGACATAGTATCAATAGTTTTGAATTCTGCTGGCAATTATGAGTTAGAGCATTTTGAAGATGCTTGGTGGTGAGCTGTGTTTTATGAAATCATCTATAAAATTTTTAACTAAATTAAAATAAATCAAATCACTTGCTCAACACTTTTTCATATCTATCTATCCATTCTTTAGGACTCATTTTCTTGCATAGCTCTCCGATTAATTCATATGGTATGTCTTCCATTTTTTTCATACGAATACAGCTTTTGCCCATTTCAAGTTTTGATTTGCATTGTTTAGAGTATTCTTCCTGAAACCATTTTAATAATTCAGCTGATGAATAGATTCCCATATGATACAATGCTATAAAATTTTTTTGAGACGCGAGATTTATAAATGGTAGCGGCAACTTTGGGTCACAGTGATATCCTTTAGGATAAAGTGAATGAGGAACCACATAACCTATCATACCATAGCTCATACGTTCTTCAAATCCTTTTGGAAGATTTTTTTTTATTACTTTACGTAATTTGTCAATTGCTTCCAGGCGATCAGCAGGTAATTCTTTTAAATATGCTTCAACGGTAGTTTGTGTAGATTGCATGATTAACACTAATTAAATCTTGTGCAATAAATTATTCTAATCAATTTTTGATTAAATAAATATCTAATTTAAAATTAGGGTATGTTATTTCAACTTTGTCATTGATTACGGTGATTAAACTGTTTCCAATTTTTTCATTCTTACGCAAACGACTTTATATTCAGGGCATTTGGCAATTTCATCGCTAATGCTTGAAGTAACAATATTTAACATCAATTCCGGAAAGTGGAATGTTGTACTCAATATACCGGGTTTTACTTCATCAGTAACGAATGCTTTTATTTCTACTTTTCCTCGTGCAGATTCTATTTCTACGCGATCACCGGATTCTATATCATTTTCTTTCGCATCTATTGGATTAATCATGAGAATATCTTCTGTAATAATTTCATTATTCCCAGTGCGGCGGGTCATGGTGCCGGCATTATAGTGTTCTAATACTCGATTCGTTGTTAATATGTAAGGAAACTCTTCTGAATATTCAAGGATCTCAGGAGTCTCCACATATTCTTTAAATACGAATTTTCCTTTTCCTCTTTTAAACTCTTCTTTATGTAAAATTTTAGTATCCGTTCCATCCGGCAATACGGGCCATTGTTTGCCATTGATGCCTAAATTGTTCCAAGTCACTCCTTCAAAAAATGGAACAATCTTAGAAACTTCTTTAAGTACTGTTTCGCCAGAATAATCTTCTTGTTTGTATCCCATTCGATTCATTAGATCAACCACAATCTGACCATCTGATTTGGACTCACCAATAGGTTCTACAATTTTATTGACTTTTTGAATTCTTCGTTCTCCATTTGTAAACGTTCCCTCTTTTTCTAGAAAAGACGCCCCCGGTAAGACTACATGAGCATATTTTGCTGTCTCGGTCATAAACAATTCCTGGACGATTAATAAATCCAAAGATTGCAATGCCTTGATGACATGATTGGTATTTGGATCCGATTGAGCCATATCCTCTCCCATTACATAAAGGGCTTTGAATTTTCCTTCAATTGCAGCATCATACATTTCTGGAATCTTAAATCCTATTTCTGATGGAACAGGTACGCCATAAAAGTCTGAATATTTCTTTTGAATTTCCGGTTGTGTAATGTCAAGATATCCGGCCCCCTGATAAGGCTGAACTCCCATATCGGCCATGCCTTGTACATTATTCTGGCCTCTTAATGGATTTACACCACAACCGGGTTTTCCGATATTGCCTGTGATCATGGCCAAATCAGCAATAAGCATTACCGTATATGTTCCCTGATAATGTTCTGTAACTCCTAAGCCGTGGAATGACATTGCTCGTTCTGCAGAAGCATAAGCTATGGCTGCGGCTCTTGCATCTTCACTCTTTACTCCAGACACTTCTTCAAGTTCAGCTATGTTAAGTTTTAAAATATTCTCTTTAAAATCTTCAAAGCCTTCTGTTCGGGCATCTATAAAATCTTTGGCCACTAAACCTTCTTTAATGATGTGATATAACATCATATTGAGAACTGCAACATTTGTGCCTGGTCTTAATTGTAAATGGTGCGTCGCATATTTTGCAATTTCTGTTCGGCGTGGATCAATGACAATGGTTGTTTTTCCCTTCATTGCAAATTGCCTCAACTTTGCTCCTGTTACTGGATGCCCATCTGTTGGGTTGGCACCAATAATCATAATCGCTTTAGTGTGTTTGAGATCCTCAATAGAATTGGTTGCAGCACCTGTTCCAAATGTTCTTTGCATACCAAGGGCTGTCGGTGAATGACAAACCCGTGCACAACCATCTATATTATTGGTTCCAATTACTGCACGAATGAATTTTTGCATCAAATAATTTTCCTCATTAGTGCATCGCGCAGAGGAAATTCCTCCAATGGCATTTGGTCCGTATTTTGATTTTACCTCATTAAGTTTTGCAATAATAAAATCGTAAGCTTCATCCCATGTAACGCGTTCTAATTTTCCATTTTTGCGAACCATTGGATATTGTATTCTTTCGGGATGTTTGTAAAACTTAAATGCGAATCGCCCTTTAAGACAGGTGTGTCCACTATTTACCTCGGCATCCATTGGCGCCTGAATGCTTAATATCTCTCCATTCTTTACACTAACTTCTAGATTACATCCAACTCCACAATAAGTACACACTGTGCGAATTTTATCTTGTCCAACCAATGCCTTAGATTGGAAAACATCAGAAATAGCAGAGGTCGGACAGGCCTGAGCGCATGCTCCACAACTTACGCATTCAGATTCGAAAAAATTTTGATTTGCTCCTTTAATAATTTGAGCATCAAACCCCCTTCCCATTACGTTAAGAACCAGTTGTCCCTGCACCTCATCACATGCTCGTACACAACGATAACACATTATGCATTTGCTAAGATCAGAAGTCATATAGGGATGACTGTTATCTTTTTGTCTATCCAAATGATTCTTGCCTTCTGGATAACGAACTTTTCTTATGCCTACTCGGGCAGCCGTGTCCTGTAATTCACAATTACCATTGACCTCACAAGTAAGACAATCCAATGGATGATCTGTAAGTACTAATTCAATAATGTTTTTTCTAAGTTTTTGAATTGTGGGAGACTCGGTTTGAATAATCATTCCTTCTTCAACCGGAGTATGGCATGCGGCAACCGTTCTAACTCCTCCATTTCCTGGCCGGCTAACTTCTACACTACATACTCGGCAGGATCCGAAAGCTTCCAGATTTGGAGCATCGCATAAAGTTGGGATGGTATCTTTTTCAAAATATCGCCGAACAAATTGAAGTATCGTTTCCCCTGGTTTAATTTCAAATGGTTCACCATTAATCTGAGCCAGATTCTTCAACTGAGTTTGTAACACCGCAGTCGGATTATGAAAAAGGACAGTTGTTTTCATACTTTAGCAGACTTCTTGTGACTGGTAAATATCTGATTTTTTACGGATATTTTTCAGGATTAATTCAATAGATAGTTTTTATTCTTATTTGATCTCCTGCTTTAGATTGACGTAAAGGTTTTCTCAATAATTTAGGTTGGGTGAATACATTGATTATAGATCGCTCCGTTATAGATTTCATTCTATGAATTATTACATTCAAATTTTTATTTTCTTGAGTTCGAAATACTGGTTATTCTCCGTTTTTTGAGGTTCTTTGTTTGGGAATTGCTGCTTATTAATGTTTAAGTATTTAAATTTAATATATATATTTTTGTCAAATATTGATTCTTAAAACTTAATGCCTAATAGTTCCAAAATTTTATATCTAATACCTTGATAGAACTCATAGATTATTAGGACGGCGGGATTTAATACCTTCTGATTGATTATCATTCTTATTTATTAGTTACATTTGTTAGGATTCTAGTTTCAAATTTTTATGCTCTATGAATTATTCTATCAATGCATAATTTTTATGTTTTGACAATTATGTGTCAAAGATTCATAATATTATTTTTCATTGGAATACAATTTTATAATCCTATTTTTCCTCAGCGAGGAGCAATACCTATATCAAAGCTAGAAACTAAACATTCAAAAATAACTCGGGCGCTTGTAATTGGAATTTCGCAATATAAAGACAGTTTAATTCCTGATCTTCAATTTGCACATCGCGATGCAGAGGAATTTGCTTTCTATCTTCATTCTCAATATAAATCAACTGTTGATCCGGAAAATATAGTCTTGTTGACAAATGAGCAAGCAACCTTGGGAAGAATAATGTCTGCATTAAATTGGCTTCTTGAAAATAGCGGTGAAGGTGATCAAGTTATTATTTATATTGCAGGGCATGGAGACGTTGAAACCAAATTAATAAGTGCTCCTGGATATTTACTATGCTGGGATTCTCCACATCGTTCCTATTTTCTAAATTCACTAAGTGTTACAATCCTTCAAGAATTAATTAATACACTTTCCATCAAAAATAAATCCAAAGTAATTCTTTTTGTTGATGCTTGTCATTCAGGAAATGTCGCTGGTTCGAGTATCCATGGCCCGGGAATTACTTTACAGAATATAATTGATGCCTTCAAAAATCAAATTCTTGTTCTTTCATGTCAGCCTGATGAAGTTTCCATTGAAGGAAGTCAATGGGATGGTGGAAGGGGATTATTTAGTTATCACTGTATTAATGGCTTGATTGGATTTGCTAATCTTGATAAAGATTCCGTTATTATTCTTAAAGAACTCGAGCGATATGTACAGGATAAGGTCTCGCAAGATGCCATGAAACTTGGACATTCTCAAACTCCAATTATTAGAGGTAACATCAATCAATTTATTAGCCATATTAATGCAAAAAATCAAGAAGATTACATGTCTAATAAGGCTTATCAGCTGCAGGTTCTTAACAGTCTTAGCTCACGTTCTGTGATGCATTCTGAATTTTCTCAGCTGGATTCATCAATCCAAAGAATTTATATAGACTTTCAAAAGGCTTTAGTTAGAAGAGATTTTTTTAATGCAGAAAATGGAAATTCATCCGCTGATTCTTTATTTATTCAGTTGACTAAAATGGTGAATGACAATGTTGTTCTAAATTCAATTAAACAAATTTATGTAAATGCATTAACCGATGATGCGAACGGAGTATTACAAGACTTAACCAATTCTAATAGTCAGTGGTTCGCAAAAACTAAATTATCACAGGCTTACTCCTTTAAAATTTATTCCCAACAATTAAATAGAGCTGCTGAAATATTGAATCAAAATCATTTTTTTTATAAAAACTTACTTGCCAGAAAATACTTCTTTGAAGCTATATCTAAATATTTGCCAAATTCCACAAATAAAAATTCTATTCTCTCAAAAGAGATTATACAACTTTTAAACAAAGCCAGAGAACTTGAATCTAATGGCGCATATATATATTTTTACTTGATGTGCGTTCAAGCCACTATGAGTGATAATAAAGATTCTACCCTTTACTACTTTGAAGAAACCATTAAAAGATCAGTAAACTGGGTATTGCCTTACGTTACCGTATCACAATTTCTGATTAATAGATTTAAGGATATTCCTTCTGCTAAACAATATTTTTCTCGAGTAAAACTCATTGACAGTACTTCAACGTTTGTTAGAACACTTGAAGCTAATCTCTTATTTTCAGAAAATAAATTTACTGAATGTAATTCTATTTTTAAAGAATTAATGCAGAGGGAACCTGGTAATCCATTTCATGTACAAAATTATGGTGTTTCCTCCCTCAAACTAAATGATTACGATGCTGCCTTAAAAGCATTTCACCAGGCTGCTGCTCTTGATTCAACCGCATTCTTGCCATATTATTATATTGCTTATATTTATTATTTAAAAAACGACTATTCTCTGGCTAATCAAGTAATCTCTAAAGCTTTATTGATAAATTCAAAAAATGGATCTTGCCTAAAGTTGAAAGGTTTAATTCAATATAAACTTGAAAATTTAGATAGCGCTTCAGAAAATTTAGAAAAGTCTCTTGAATATAATAATAAAGATTATACCGTTTTTCTTTATCTAAGTAAAATCTTTATTCGAAAAAATGATATTGATAAAGGTCTGTCCTATTTAAAACAATCGGTTGAAAATGGCTTAACCGATAAAGCCGAGGTGCTTAATGCCAAGGAATTCATTAATTTACAAAATAATCCAATTATTATAGACATCATTTCAAAATTAAAATAATATATCATGTACCTAAATTTTCTATCTTACAATTTTTCTAAAATTCCCATTATTGCGGGTTTTTTTTTCTTATGCTTTTTTAATTTATTAAGTTTGAACGGTCAAAATGTTGAATTTAAATTTGAAAATAGTACTTCCGCTTCAATAGTTGATGCCCGACTAATAGGAGCAAATAATTCTGTTCTTGGTATTACAAATAATGATGGAATGGTGAATTTGTCTGGAAATTCAATAAATAATGAATTAATTACCTTCAACCATAAAGATTATCCATCTTTAGGAATTAAATTGTCCTCTTCTTACAATAAATTCATTAAAGTGTATTTCAAATTAACGAACCAATTGAATGATCCAAGAAAAGATAACGTTATTAATTTGTCAGTAAAGATTAAGGATAAAACAAATCCGATTAATATTTATGAGCTTAACGGTGCTAATTTAATATCCAACCAAAGTCAGTGTGTGTCCGCTCCAAGTAATTTATATCACTGTACATTTACTTTAAACAGTACGCTTACAAATACTGGATACAGATTTGTCGATACGGACCCTGGATTTCCTAATTTGTATCTCTTCGACACTAATGATAAGATTGATATTGTTATTGTAATTAGTGATTTGGATGCACAGGATACAACCGACAAGATAAAATGGAATCCTTTTAACATTTTCAAGAAAAAAAAGAAAATTAATAAACCATAAGATAGGTTTTCTCTATTAAATGCTATTTCAAATGAAATGCTATTTTGCTAATAATTGTTGAATCAAAGAATCCATGGTCACATAGTCTTTAATGCATTGCTCGTGCCCACCTTGCATTTCTTTATGATATTCTCCACCGGGATGTATAAATCGAATTATACCATTCTTATCTAATAATATACTTATTGAGGTGTAATCTTTTGGACCACTCTCCAGCCAATATCGATTTAAATTTTTCCATTCTTGGTCTACACCAATCGGAAACTGAAATCCTTTTTCAATAGCAAACTCGCGTATATCATCTAAGCTTACCATTCTATCTATTGGTTTTACATGATATATTCCTAAGACAATTAATCCTTTTTCATGATATTGATTATACCAGTTATTCAGTGCATCTGCAGAATTCATACAAAAGATACATTCATCTGTCCACCAACGGATGAGGACAACCTTGCCTTTTAATTTTGAAATGGTTATTGGCGGTGATTGTAACCATAGCATTCTTATGAATTCTGGAAGTTGTTCACCTATATGAATAGGTTTATTTTTTTGACAACAAATGCAAAAAATAAGAACGGCAATTAATGAAAACCATCTATGATTTTTCACTGCTGATTTATACTTGAGCTATTTGACCCGGATCTATATATAACCCCAACTAGTTCCTTCTTTGCCATCTTTAACGAGAATACCTGTCTCTTTTAAGCTATCCCGGATTTTATCAGCCGATGCCCAATCTTTACGATTCCTTACGTCTGCTCTTAATTCCAGAATTAATTTCATCAGACCGTCCGTGGTTTTTGAATTGCTTTCTTCTAGGTCATTAACTAAGCCAAAAATATCCTTAACCAATGTTAAAACATGTTGCTTGATTAGATTCCAGGACGTAACACTTATTTCATTTGAAGATATATGCCCGTCCTTGATTGAATTAATTAGACTCACTAATTCGAAAACTGAAGCAAGAGCATTAGGTACATTAAAATCATCATCAAGATGTTGAAGCGAGGTATTTATGATTGCTTCAATTTCACTATCTCTGGATCCTGAACTGTTGTTGAATTCAACTTGAATTGAATCAAAGTTGCGAATAGACTCCATTAATCTTTTAAAACCTTTTTCGGCTGCTTGTAAAGCTTCATCGGTAATATCCAGAGGACTTCGATAATGTGCCTGTAAGAAAAAAAACTTAACTGTCATTGGGCTATATCCCTTGGTAATATGAGCTGAGTTACCAGTAAATAATTCAGTTGGTGAAATAGTATTGCCTTCACTCTTTGACATTTTTCTGCCGTTTAACAAAAGCATATTAGTGTGTAGCCAATATTTCGCTGGTGACTTACCACAGGCGCCCATGGATTGTGCAATTTCGTTTTCATGATGTGGAAACTTAAGATCATTTCCGCCACCATGAATATCGAATTCTTCACCAAGATACTTGGTACTCATAGCCGAGCATTCCAAATGCCAACCAGGAAAACCAATAGACCATGGAGAGGGCCATCGCATCAGATGTTCTTCAGATGCCTTGATCCACAAAGCAAAATCAGAAGGGTGATTTTTTTCATCCTGATTTTTAAGATTATCTCTGGATTCATTTAAAAGTTCATCGATGACTCTGCCACTTAATTCTCCATAAGGAAATCCGTTTTCAATAAATTTTGGTGTATTAAAATAAACAGATCCGGCTTTTTCATATGCATATCCTCGTTCAAGAATATCTTCAATCATTTTAATCTGCTCTATAATATGTCCAGTTGCACGAGGCTCAATAGATGGTGGTAACGTATTGAAAATTCTCATCATATCGTGGAATCCTACAGTATATCGCTGAGCAACTTCCATCGGTTCAAGTTGATCTAATCTCGCACCCCTAGACATTCTGTCTTCCCCGTCATCCAATAAATGTCCAACATCAGTTATATTCCTTATGTATCTAACTTTATATCCTGCATAAAGTAAATATCGATATATAATGTCAAAAGATACAAATGTTCTGCAATTGCCTAAATGAACGTCACTATACACGGTAGGCCCACAGACATACATACCAATTCTGCCTTCATGTATAGGATAAAATGATTCTTTTTCTCTCTTTAGACTATTAAATAATTTAAACTGGCGTGTCATGGTGCAAAGATAATGCTATTGACCTACCTAAGATTAATCATAATAATTTTAATATTTATATAAGAGATCTTTTTATATAAATAAATATTAAAATTAATTTTTTTGATGTATAAATTTACTCAGTTACTTAATCTTCATCATGGCAGTAATCTGTTGCAAATTTTCATTTTGAATTCTAGCGTAATAAATTCCTTCAGGTGCGCCCTCAAGATCACAGGATAATTCATAATCTCCTTTGGGTATTACAGCGCTAAGTATAGTCTTCAAAACAGATCCTTCATTATTAATAATTTCAATCATGGTGAATCCTCCCTGAGATTCAAATTTGATTTTAGTAGTATGAATAAAAGGATTTGGATAAGCATAGATTATATTTCGACCCACCTCAGTATGTACTTTTTTTGTAGAAGTGTTCAGACAGTGATTTGAATTTACAATATCCAGTTTTTGAAAATTTTTAAAGAGAATTTTTTCCAAGTCTGTTTCCGGTACACAAAACCAGTCTTGCAAAATACTTGCATAAACCGAACGAAAATCATATTGCATGGGAAGATTAGAATTGACATTCGAGTTAGGATCAATTTGTGGATTATTTCCTAATACTCCATCCCTGACCTTACCTCCAAATAAAAATATGGGTTGTGCTGCTCCATGATCTGTTCCTCCGGATGCATTTGAAATTACTCTTCGTCCAAATTCTGAAAAACTCATTCCCAATACCTTGTCTTCATGTCCTAGCAGTTTTAGGTCATCCATAAATGCCCCAATAGCATCAGAAACCCCTTTTAAAAGTGTAGCATGTATCCCAATCGTATGATCTCCAGCGTCAACCTGAGAAGAATGGGTATCAAATCCACCGGTACTCAGCCAGAAAATTTTTGTTTTGCTGCCTCCGTCGATAAGTTTTGCAACAATAGATAAATGTGCTGCTAATGTTGAGCCTGGTTCGTTTCCTTTAGGATACTTGGTTGACAAGTTTCTTCCCTTGTCTCCGGCTGCTTGCACTGCATCTCCGAATTTATCTGTTTGGCGTAAAACTTCCCGAGCATAAGCCAGCTCTTTACCCATATAATCTTTGGTGAGAGAATCCGTAAATAAATTACTATTCAGGTTTAATGGATCTCTAGTGTTATAAATTGAAATTCCCATTGAAACACCCTGATTTTGCAAGCCCAAGGTAATTGTCCCACCTAATCTTATTGCCACGGGGTCGGGGTAATTAGTATTAGGAAATCCAACTGGATAATTTGGATATTCATAATTTAAATATCGAGCGGCCCATCCTGAATTAATTTCTTGATCGGCATCAGAACCTGAAATCCATATATCCGCGGCTCTAAAATGAGAGTAACTAAATTGTGGATAACCTACGCTTTGTATTGCCAGCAACTTTTTATCTTTATATAATTCGTGCATCGCGGTCATGGAAGGATGAAGACCTACTGTGTCGTTAGTTCCTGATAGCTTCAATACTTTGTTTTCAGGGATTAGAATATTTTGTCTCACACTCGGTTTAGATAATACACTATATTGATCTAATGGAATAAGAGTATTTAATCCATCATTTCCGCCATTAAGTTGTATAATCACCAATACTTTATCAGTTTCAATTAGGGCTTCACTTAAATTAGCCAGTAACGGGTTGGAAGCATAAGCTGACAGGGTAGTACCACCAAGTGTGACGGGTACTGCTTTTAGAAATTTTCTGCGGTTCATTTAATATGATTATTGGGTTTCTTAAATATTTAACACAATTGATATTCTGCTGCAGACATGATATAGTTGAATAAATTTTGCAACATCATGGGAACTTGCTTCGCAGTAGGATCTGTAGTCTTTGGATCTGAGGCATATTCATTCCAGGCATCCGTCCAATAATAATCTTTGGACTGTCCATTCAATAAAAAATTGGTTTTTAGTGCCGCCTTTATTCCATTAGATATAGGTGGTGCAAGCATAATTTGATGTGCTTCTTCAATTACTGCATTAGGATCTGATGGATTGTCAAATTTCTTTACCGTATCAGCAAAATTCATTTTTACCAAAAATCCATAAGACGGATTATTCGCAGAATCGTAGGTGTTCTTCTTGTCTAGTGCAAAATTGCTTCTCGAATAAGATTCGTATATTCCTCTTCTAAATGGGTATGAAGTTGTATCAAACCACATTTCATGATAAACAGGTTGTTGATAATAGGCAGGCCATCCGGCAACATCAGGTGGACTATTAAGATTAAATCCAATATTAAGATTACCATTATGCAATACTGCCCACATATAATACTGTGCTTCTAACAGACTACTGTCCGGATATGGAAACTCTATTTGTCTAACTAATCCAATGGTATAATCACTCGCGCTTTTGATCATGCAATTGCGATGTTTTTGGTCAAAAAATAATTCTGAACTAAACAATGCCTGCATAACATATTTCATCTGTTCAGGATGATCCCCATAGGATCTAAAAATTTCAGCCAGCGGTTCTATGATTTCTTGTTCAACTTCTTGTGTAATATCATAATACACAAAAAAATTCCAAAGTCTACGACAGATATATTTTGAAACTTCTTCCTTAGCGAATATCATGTCAATAAGTTCATCCAATTCCTTCGTTGCTCTATCGCGATCATTGACAATATTGGTATCCGGTATTATTTGTTTATTATTATAAAAAGAAGAAAATGTTTTCACGCCTGTGTCATGATTCTTTTGGCTAAAGTTTGTTTTGGGAATAATAAATTGCGTTTTTCCATTAATATTTTCGGTGTATAAGACATTCCATCCTGTCAATACTTTAGCGGCTGATTTAACATCATCTTCGGTAAATTGGGCCTTAGGCCCTTTTCCCAAAGTAAATAATTCCTGTAGTTCCCTGCCATAATTTTCATCTGGTGCAGTTTTAGTATTTTTTTCACCATTAAGATATTTTAGCATCCCGGGATCAAGAGTTATGGCTTTTACTAATTGCTTGTAATTTCCAAAAGTATGAAGTCGAAATAACGTTTGTGTGTTATAGGATGTATTTCCATTTTCAATAACAGAGTCTTCCGTTACCAATAAGGTTTGATAGAATAGAATCATTTTCTCATAAAGTGTTCTTTGCTGATTTATCTGTTGTCCAGTCCACCAATATTTAAGATTAGCTCTTCGATTATTGGAAGAGCCAATTAAGAAGTATGATTGATAAGGAGTGTTAACCCAGGTTTCACCAAAAGGTACTGCTGTTATAATATTGCCATTTAGAATATATTTCTCCATTTGATCCAAAGCTGGATCAGGATTACTATAATACGTTCTTAGTGGTGGAGATGGAAGAACCGGAGTCGACGGTATAATTTGTTCTATGGCCTCCATTAGTGTTTTACCTTTAAAATAATCGATATCCGGCTTGTTCGGACCAAATATTGTCCTTCTTAGAAGGTGTAGTAATTCGGATTTGCCAAATGACCCCGTGTATGGTTTTAGATTAGGCATGAAGTTTCTTTATCAAAATGACTCAAGATACTTTTCTTCTGTTGCTTTGCCTATATTGTTTTGTTACCAGGTGTTTATAATGAGCTTTATGGCAATGCTTCCTTGGTTTTATTTGTAAGTAATTAATTTGATTAAACCGAATGCATTAAATTGATACCGTCAACATTATTGAAATAACATGGAACAAACTGTATTAGTGGTAATATCTTTAAGTTTTATGAAAGGTTGTTTTTGAAAATATATAAAACTATAAGTTGCGGGGTGTTATTCTATATAGATTTAATTCTTCTCCCTTTAATATATTACCAGTAAATTCTTTTTTTGGATCTGGCTCTGAAATTTTGAGCCATAATTGTTGAACTTTGAAAAAGTAGTCGGGGAAGGAATCGAACCCTCACCATCAGAGCCGAAATCTGATATTCTAATCCGTTGAACTACCCGACCATTTCTACTTAATAATGCAAATTAATTCAATAAGTTTTTCCAGGATGTTTTTTCTTCTATAAATTGAGCAATTTCTTTAACAGAAATTCTTTGCTGAATTAAAGAATCTCTATCTCTAATGGTAACCGTATCTGTATCCAATGTTTCAAAATCAATAGTAACACAATATGGTGTTCCAAGGGCATCCTGACGTCGATATCTTCGTCCAATGGTGTCCTTATCGTCATAAGAACACAAGAATGATGATTTTAAATCCTTTAAGATATCTTTGGCCTTATCGACTAGTTCTGGTTTGTTTTTTAAAAGTGGAAGTATGGCACATTTAATTGGGGCCAAAACAGGATTAATCTTTAAAACTATACGTTGCGCTTCACCTCCTTCAGCATCAGGGACCATCTCTTCGCAATATGCCTCACTCAATAAGGCCAAAAACATTCGGTCACATCCAATAGAAGTTTCAACGACATATGGAATATAACTTTCATTATCTTCTGTATCGAAATACTGAAGTTTTTTACCAGATAATTCCTGATGGCTCTTTAGATCAAAGTTGGTTCGAGAGTGTATGCCTTCCAATTCTTTAAATCCAAATGGAAATTCATATTGAATATCTACTGCTGCATTAGCGTAATGGGCAAGATTTTCGTGATTATGAAATTTGTATTTTTCTTTTGGTATTCCAAGAGCATGGTGCCATTTCATTCTTTTTTCCTTCCATTGCTCATACCAATATAATTCTTCACCCGGTTTAACAAAAAACTGCATTTCCATTTGTTCGAATTCCCTCATTCGGAAAATGAACTGTCTGGCGACAATCTCATTTCTGAAGGCCTTTCCGATCTGAGCAATACCAAATGGAATTTTCTGCCGTGTGGTTTTTTGAACATTTAGAAAATTTACAAATATACCTTGAGCTGTTTCAGGCCTTAAGTATAGTTTTCCTTCTTCTCCGGAAATGTTTCCAAGCTGTGTGTTGAACATTAAATTGAATTGCCGAACTTCCGTCCAATTCCTCGATCCTGAATCAGGATCTGCAATTTCTAGATCTGAAATAATTTGTTTTAATTCTTCCATGTCATTCGAAGTCATGGCTGAATTCATTCTATGGTTATAATTTGTTGCTTTTTGAATATATTCAACTACTCTTGGATTGGTGCTTCGATATAAAGATTCGTCAAAACTTTCTCCAAATCTTGCTTTAGCTTTTTCAATCTCTTTTTCAGCTTTTGCTTCAATCTTGGTTATTGCGTCTTCGATCAGTTGATCCGCACGATATCTTTTTTTTGAATCTTTGTTGTCAATAAGTGGATCATTAAATGCATCAACATGTCCGGAAGCTTTCCAAATTTTAGGATGCATAAAAATTCCGGAATCAATTCCTACAATATTGTCGTGCATCTGAACCATGCTCTTCCACCAGTAGGTTTTAATATTATTTTTTAGCTCAACACCATAAGGACCATAATCATAAACTGCGCTCAATCCATCATAAATTTCAGAAGACGGATATATGAATCCATATTCCTTACAATGGGAAACCAATTTCTTAAAAACGTCTTCAGCCTGCGCCATGATCTTCTTAAATTGATTGCAAAGATTAAAAGCTATGGCCTATTTACAAAATTATAATCCAAATAGATAATGGTTTAGGTGGACAAATCCGCAGAAAGTAAGACTGTCAAGGCTTCTTCGGGTTTTTTGGACTCGATCAATGTTCTGGCGTAGGCATGCAATGTATCTTTTGTAAATTTTAAAACTTCAGGATGAAATCTGCAATATTCTTCAATTTGTTGTGAAGTTGGCATTGCTTTTAGCCCGCTTAAGGTTGCTATGTCATTGGCTGATAGAATTTCACTATTTCTAATTTGTTCAGGAAGATTAGGATATCCAATAATAGGTAAGCTTTGGGATTGTGGCATGGATTGAACAGCTGCTCCGCTTGCCCTAACATAGTATGCCTTGCCCATTCTGCCCATTAGATCAATTTTATGAGGATCAATCGACCCTTTTTCATCCAATACTTTTTCCTCTATATGCATGCAAATTACATCACAAATTATTAGATGCCCTGCTCCACCCTTGTCTCCAAGATGAATAATGTCTCGAACCTTACATTCCATATTAACCGGGGATTCACGAACTAATGCAGGTTTTACCATGGTGGAAAAATCCTGATGTAATCCTGCTTGTTCAAATTCATTAAATTCCTTAGGATAATCAACACTGCAAATCATCATTTGTCTTACAATGTTATAAGATACCACGTTAACAACGCATTCGCGATTTAAAATAATATTGTGTAATGTATCCTTAGTTGTATTATCCTGAACTCTTCGATTGGAAGAAAAAACTAATATCGGAGGATTGCTGCTGAAAGCATTAAAAAAACTATACGGTGCTAAGTTATGATTTCCCTCTTCATCTATGGTGCTGACAAAAGCAATAGGTCTCGGAGACACACTTCCCAACAAATACTGATGTAATTCCGGCGTTGGAATGGTGCCCGGTATTATGGTTTTTTTCATATTTGTATTTCTGGCAAAAGTAAATGCTTAATGATTTAACATCTAATTTGTTGACTTAAAGATTTTCTTTAAACGATTTAGTCACTATACTGTTCTTATTTTTCATGTCTTCTTCCAAATCCATACATCCAGGAATTTTATTCTATTTCGATGGTCTTCAATCATCTAAACAATCTTTGTTTGAGGAGCTTTTTCAACTTTTTCAGGAATTAATTATGATGACTGGTGGAAATGTAAGTGAGGCCATGAAGTGGTTGAATGAACTTGATCGAAAATATCTTCTTACCAACTCTGACTATGGGATGGGTGATTTCATTGAAGAATTGATGCGTCAGGGGTATCTGAAGAGAGAAAATATTGATAATCCACTCCGTACAACTAAAAAGCTGGATGCCCGTATCCGACACAGTGCATTTACACAGTTATTTTCTAAAATCAGAAAAGCTAAATCTGGCTCACATAACACCAAAATTCAAGGTTTAGGCCAAGAAACTTTTTCGTCTTTAAGGCCTTATGAGTTTGGTGATTTGGCTTCTTCTGTTGATGCAACTGAATCACTTCGAAATGCATTTATACATCATGGCATTGATCGATTTAATCTTCAGGAAGATGATCTTGTTGTTCAGGACTCATTTCAACAGAGCAATTGTTCGACAGTATTGATGATTGATATTTCTCATTCTATGATTTTGTATGGCGAGGATCGAATTACGCCAGCTAAAAAAGTAGCATTAGCTTTATCTCAATTAATTCAAAAAAATTACCCTAAGGATAGTTTAGATTTTATTGTGTTCGGAGATGATGCGTGGCAGATTAAACAAGAGCAGCTACCTTACCTCGAAGTAGGTCCTTATCATACCAATACCATTGCTGGTTTAGAACTTGCAATTAAGGTTCTTGAAAAGAGAAAAAATCCTAACAAACACATCATGATGATCACCGATGGGAAGCCTACGTGCATGAAGCGCGGAAAAGAATATTACAAAAATTCCATCGGATTGGATCGACAGATTGTCAACAGAACTTTAAGTGTTGGCGCTCGATGTAGTAAACTTGGAATTGAGATTACTACTTTTATGGTTGCCACTGATCCTTACCTTATTGAATTTATTGAAATGTTTTCAAAAACCGTAAGAGGTAATGCATTTTATACTCAGTTGGAAGGTCTGGGTGAAAAAGTCTTCATAAATTATCAGAATAACAGAAAAAAATTTAAGCGATAATGCACGCAAAAACACTTGGAGAGTTAAAAAAGTCAAAATACCAAACTCAATCCATTCAAGAAGAAATCAGAAAAAATCTGATATTTAAAATTAAGAAAAAAGAAAAAATTTTTGACGGAATTTTTGGTTATGACCACAGCGTTCTGCCAGATATTGAAAGAGCTTTACTATCCGGTCATAACATGCTGCTACTTGGACTTCGCGGTCAGGCTAAAACAAGAATTGCCCGATTGGTAACAAGCTTACTGGATGAATATATTCCTATTGTCAGCGGCTCGGAAATTAATGATGATCCTTTCCATCCTGTTTCAAAAATGGCTAAAGAGTTAATACAAAATCTTGGAGATCAAACCCCTATCGATTGGATCCATAGAAGCGAGCGCTATGTTGAAAAACTTGCAACACCGGATGTTACCGTTGCTGATCTTATAGGTGATCTTGATCCTGTTAAAGCTGCATCGCAAAGGCTAGATTTTTCGGATGAGAAGGCTATACATTTTGGTTTGATTCCAAGATCCAATAGATCTATTTTTGTAATTAATGAGTTGCCGGATTTACAAACCCGAATTCAAGTTAGCTTATTTAATATCCTGGAAGAAAACGATCTTCAAATTCGTGGTTTTAAAATTAAATTGCCTTTAAATTTACTTTTTATTTTTACAGCCAATCCTGAAGATTATACACAACGGGGTAACATTATTACTCCATTAAAAGATAGAATTCAATCTCAGATTCTTACTCACTATCCTGAAAGTCTTGAGATCGCTAGAAAGATAACTCAACAAGAAATTAGTACTTCAGATGTAATTAAAAATTCAATTTTCATATCAAATATCTTAATGGATATTATTGATCAGATTGCATTTAGTGCAAGAAAAAGTGATTTAATAGATCAGAAGAGTGGCGTCTCCGCCAGACTCAGCATTGCTGCTTTAGAATTACTTTATAGCGCTGTTCAACGAAGGATGTTACATCATAGTACGCAAAAAGGTATCGCTAGAATTTCTGACCTGTTGACTATTATACCAGCCTTAACGGGCAAAATGGAATTATTATTGGAAGGCGAACAATTAGGGTCTTATGAGACTGCTCTAACTATTATCAACGATGCTGTCTATCAAATAGCAAAAATTATATTACCTAAAGTAGAAAACAAAAAAAAATCCACTCCATCCATTTATAGTCATACGACAGATTGGTTTAACAAAGGAAACATACTTCATCTTGATTCAACATTGACCGATAAGGAATATAGTGCTTCACTTGAACTTGTTCCAATCGCGTCAGAATTGTATGAACATTTTTCAAAACGAGAACACATCATTGTAAAGGAATTAATCTTGCATTTTATATCCTCTTCGAATTCAATTCAGAAGGAATGGCTAGATCAGCGAATAAGTTTTAAGGATTCTTTGGCCAGTATGCTTAATGATCTAAATATTCAATAATGATCTTATCGAAAAACTTTCTTTATGTTTTGGCCATATTCGCTGCGTTTCTATTAGTGCGTTATTTCTACTTTATGCCAAAATTAGTATTTGGAGCTTCTGCACCGCCTTTTTCTGAAATAGGTATTGATCAAAATGAAGTTGCTTTAGATCATTTTAAGGGCAGCTATGTGCTTTTAGATTTTTGGGGTTCATGGTGTGCGCCTTGCAGACAAGAAAATAAAATACTGACCATGTTGCATGAACGATATGATACTGCACAATTTAAATCGGCCAATGGATTAAAAATTATAAGTATTGCGCTTGAATCGGATACGCAACAAGCTATAAATGCAATTAAAAAGGATGGATTGAATTGGAAGAGTCAGATTATTCAGACGAATATGTTGGAAAGTTCTTTGGCCAGCCTCTATGGTATCAAACAAATTCCTTTTAAATTTCTAATAGGACCTGATTCAAAGATTATTTTATCTGATCCCGATATGAAAGAATTGGACGATTATCTGGCACATAATCTAAAATAACCTGCCAATTTGGCTGAAAAAAACAATTGGCAAAAATATTGAGATCGAATTCCTGATATATCATTTACACACATGTTAACTGAAGAAAATAAAAACCTGGAAGACATTATCGATTCCAACGAGAATGCAATGGAGGAAATGAATCCACCAGCGGAAGCTGAGCCTCAAGCCCAAGATACAGATTTACAATTGGCCAAAGAGCTGGCAGAACATAAAGATAAGTTCTTAAGATTATTTGCAGAATTTGATAATTTTAAAAAAAGAACAGCTAAGGAAAGAATAGAACTTATTAAAACAGCTGGCCAAGAAATCATTCAGGAAATGATTGGTGTATTAGATGATTTTGACCGAGCTCAAAAGATTTCAACTGACAATAACAATCAAGAAGCTTATCCGGAAGGTATGGCTTTGGTGCATCATAAGTTAATTACTATTCTAACACATCGTGGTTTGAAAAGTATGAATTCTACGGGTGAGCCATTTAATCCTGAATATCATGAAGCCATAGCTGAAATTCCTGCTACATCCGATGATTTAAAGGGAAAAGTAATCGATACCGTAGAAAAAGGATATTTATTATCTGATAAGATTATTCGATTTGCAAAAGTAGTAGTTGGAAAATAAAGGGATTTAACACAATAAAACAAGTATGTCAAAAAGAGACTATTACGAAATCCTCAATGTTCCAAAATCAGCTGATGGAGACGCTATCAAAAAAGCCTATCGCAAACTTGCCATGCAATATCATCCGGATAGAAATCCGGGCAATAAAGAGGCAGAAAATAAATTCAAAGAGGCCGCTGAAGCATATGAAGTTTTAAGTAATGAGGATAAAAAAGCTCGCTATGATCGTTATGGTCATGCCGGAGTAGATCCTAATGCTGGATTTGGCGGTAGAGGTGGTGGTGGCAATATGACAATGGAAGATATTTTCGAGAACTTCGGAGATATATTTGGTGATAACAGTCCTTTTGGTTCCTTTTTTGGCGGTCAAACAAGAAGTAGAACTGGTGGTGGCATTGGCCAGAAGGGTACTAATCTAAGAATCAAAGTTTCCATGACTCTTGAAGAAATTGCCTCTGGAATTACAAAAAAGATTAAAGTTAAGAAGCTAATTCATTGCAAAACCTGTAACGGATCGGGAAGTAAAGACGCAAAGTCCTTCAAAACTTGTGGAACTTGTGCTGGCTCAGGATATGTCCGTCAAGTTAAAAACACCTTTATGGGACAAATGCAGACTACAACTACCTGTCCAACCTGTAGAGGAACTGGTCAAACAATTGTCAATTCATGTACATCCTGCAAAGGATCAGGGACAGAACATGGTGAGGAAACTATTGAAATTCAAATACCAGCAGGAGTTGATGACAATATGCAATTATCCATGAGAGGAAAGGGTAACGCCGGCAATAATGGTGGGCCGGCAGGTGACTTATTGATAAGTATTGAGCAAAAACACCATGAACATTTTACCAGAGATGGTAGTAATTTACATTATGACTTATTTGTCAATTTTTCAGATGCAGCCTTGGGAAGCCAATTGGAAATCCCTACATTAAACAGTACAGTTAAAATAAAAATACCTGCTGGAACTCAAAGCGGAAAGACCTTCAGGCTTAAAGGTCTCGGGCTTCCTTCCATTCAAAATTATAATAAAGGAGACATGCTTGTTCATATGAATATTTGGACTCCTAAGAACTTATCTGATGAAGAAAAGAAAGTACTGGAGAAACTTAAATCATCGAATAACTTCAAGCCTAATCCAACAGCAGAAGAAAAAGGGTTTTTTGATCGAATGAAAGAATTTTTCAATGCTTAGAATTCTTATAGTTGTTTTTATTTCATTCTTCGGATGCAAGGACACCTTACTTTATAAGCAAAATATTAAAATTGAACAGCAAGTTTGGAATGATCAAGAATTGTTATATCGATGGAGCGCCAAAGACACATCGATAAAATATGACCTTGTGTTAAATGTAAAGTACAACGACAAAATTCCTTCTCAAAACATTTACATCCATTGTACCAGCACCAATCCATCGGGTGATTCGACCAATCAAAATGTTTCGTTGGAATTATTGGATATTACCGGAAAGCCTCTTGGTAATTGTGGCTTTGGAAGTTGTACTGCTCATATTGTGTTGGCTTCAAAAGTTTATTTTCCAACTCTTGGAGAATATTCTCTTAAGATTTTACCTTTTTCAAGAATCAATCCTATACCTGGTTTGATGGATATAGGATTGACTATTGAAAAAAGTACTGATTGATATATAAAAAATTAATGTTTTCCCCAGAGCTCTATAATGGCTCTGTTTTTCCTATAATTTTTTGTATCGTACCACATTGTTACCTTTCTTATAATGCGGTTGTTTCCTTCTAAATCAATGACGCGACTAGCGCTTCCGGCTCTGAATTCATTTTTTAGTTCAACAACTTGCTCCGATCCATCACCAAAATGTACAACCAGACGATGCATGTTTATTCCAGATCTTTTTACGCGAATCTGAATGGATTTGAACACGCCTTCGGCGCCTGTTACCATAATTTCATCTTTGTCTAACCCAAAATTTACAGTTCTAGAGCCTAGAAACTCCCAATCATGGAATGCCGAAGCGGATTTCACTTTAGGCGCACAGTTAAAGCTCGATAAGCTAAGTAATAATCCAAGTAGAAATGTGATTTTCATAAGTTGATTTTTCATAAATTTTTTATTAAAAGACTAAGGTACTCTTTTTTGGTTTAATTTTATCAGTAATTTATTTTTGTTTAAGGGTCTCATTTCTAATATTAGTGAATTGACGGAAGAATAATCAGCGATCGTCTTTTTGTAGAAAACGTCGTAAATCTTAATTTCTTATTTTACTATTGTGGATATTGAATCGCTAATAAATTTACTAACTACTTAAGATTTAATTATAATTATTTAAACTTTCTATGATTATTCCTAAAGATTATTATCAATCTACCAACGTATGCAATCTTGCTAAACACTTACTAGGAAAAATAATTATAAGTCGCATTGATAACAAATTTTGTAGTGCTATTATCTCTGAAACAGAAGCATATCAAGGGCCGCATGATCGCGCATCTCATTCTTACAATAATCGCAGGACTCCAAGAAACAATACTATGTATTTGGAAGGTGGTCGGGCATATATTTATATCTGTTATGGAATGCATCATTTGTTCAATGTGGTTACAGCACCTGAAAACATTGCTCATGCGATTCTGATTCGTGCTGTTGATCCTATTGAAGGCGTTGAATATATGTTAAAACGAAGATCATTAATTAAAATGGAGTCTAGGGTTACTAAAGGTCCCGGGGCTCTTTCAGTTGCCCTTGGCATTAATAAAACCTTAGATGGTATTGAGCTTTGGAATAACAGTTCACCCCTTCAGATTCATGATGATGGTGTTATAATTGATAAAATAGATATTGGAGTTTCTCCACGAATTGGAGTAGAATCATCAGGCGAGGCTGCTTTTTATCCCTGGCGATATTTTATTAAGTCTTCGCGATATGTTAGTGCTCACAAGCGGTTTGTTAAAGAAGATTAGTTGTCTTATTTTTTTTTATTATTATTTTACTTATTTCCTTTTGAGTAGTAAAATGGGAATTAAAATTAGATGTTATTATTATGATTAATGACAAGCATAACAATGCCGCTGAACTTGTTGATACAATTGATTGATAATCTGGTAAAATGGGATTAATAAAAAGCTGATTGGCAATATTTAGGATTAACGAAATAATTAAAGAGAACATTGCTATTCCTAAAGTTTTTCTATTGGCATATTGATTCATCAAAAAAATTGAAGAATATAATTTTTTTCTAATTACATGGTTATTGGGCTGAAGGCTTAATAGGTTTTTAAAAATTCTTTGAGCCTCTGTCTCTCGGTTTTCATCTTTTAGTTGTTGTGCTTTTATTTCCAGGATTTGACAATATATTTCCTTATATCGATCGGTGAATTCTTCTTGATTTAATAATTCGTCTATAGTTTGTTGGGTTATTTTATGGAATAATTCTGTGCGTTCTAAATGGTATAAGGCATGTACAAATCCAAGTTTTATTTCAATATATTCTTCGAATTCAAGGTCATTGATTTCTTTGGTATATTGATTGCAATAAGTAATATAATTATAGTGCTCTTTCTTCGGAATATTTTTAAACTTCTCGAAAATTTTAGACATTTTAAAAGAATATTTTCTAGGTTGACTCATGGTAAAATCTTAAATAATACCGGTCTCGAAGGAACAGCGTCCAGCTCGATATCTGCTAATTGAAGATTTAGTATATACTTTCCGTCTTTGATTTCATCCGGAATGTAAATAAGCTCGGTTATTGTACAATCCTCAGCTCTACTATCTTTCCAAAAAGCTCTATGCGCTAATAATTGACCTCCATCCTCTTCCCGATCTACAGAAGGTATATCCACTAATAAGTGTTTAAATCCAAATTCCACAATTAATTCCATCGCCTCCTCAGCTATGTAAATTGGATTCGTTCCTGAATATTTTCTAGATTTCTTAATGGTATCATTCGGTAAGCATCGAATACAGACCGACTCTGCGTCAATATCTTTTAAAAATTCTTGTATTGTATGTCTTTCTATTCGAAGATCTCCATTGGCCATTTTTGTAGGATATAAACTAACCAATGCGCAGGTAAAAAAGTATTTTCTTAAAATTTTATTAACTGAAATGAATTCTGTTGTTATATGGCCAACGCATTCAGTATGGGTTCCATTGCCGTGTACATTTAATTTTACGTTCATAAAGTTTACTGGACCTCCTTCGCTAACTTTACCAACAAATCCGCCCATTCGTACAGGTTCGTACTCAAAATATGGAGCGTAAAAGCAATTAACCTGATTTAAGTGTTGTGTAAATGGGATCGAGATATCCAATCCTTTCTCTATGTCGATTTTATATTCTTTATTCTGAAGGAAAATTGTTGAAATCATATCAATTTCTTTGGTCCAGGCCCCAGTATAATTTGGATTGAATGGTACTTAGAAAGCTAACTGGTTTCAGTTGTACTAGTTTTATTTTGTATGGACACTTTTTAATTGCTATTTGATGCTTTGAATTAATTACTTCTACTCTCGAATCCATGGTGCAAAGAAAACTATCAATTCTTCCTTCGACCTCAAAAGAAAGTATTGCATCATCTGGAATAACTACTGGTCTGACATTCAGATTGTGTGGCGCAACAGGTGTAATAACAATATTAGCGGATTCGGGAAAAATTATAGGTCCTCCGCAGGATAAAGAATACCCGGTAGAGCCTGTCGGGGTTGCAACAATTAATCCATCTGCCCAATAAGAATTGAGAAGATCTCCATTAAGGTATGCTCTTATGGTGATCATAGAAGAATTATCTCTTTTGAGAATCGTCACATCATTCATGGCAACTGGTATTTCTCCGAAAATTGGAATATTACAATCAAGCTGAAGTAATGATCTTTCTTCTGTAGAATACATGCCATGGATTAGCTGATACACTGCATCTGGTATCAGTTTCTTCTCAATACTTGCTAAGAATCCAAGTCGGCCCATGTTTATTCCCATGATCGGTATTCCTGTGTCCCTTACAAAAGTTATAGCGTGTAGAATAGTGCCATCACCTCCAAGGCTTAATATAATATTCGGCCTATCTTTCTTTAGTTGTTCATAACTATTCCAGGTTTGTTTAGAGTATATTTCTTTTAAGTCCTCAGGCCAATCTTGAATGTATTCGGAATAAATTTTAGTTTCAATTTTATTCTCTTTGAATTGATTTAGCAGCCCTCTGAGGTAACTGTTGTCTTCAAGCTTCAACCTTTGTCCAAAAATAAATATTTTCATCAGAATGCTTTGGTGGATTGTAAAAAGATACCCTGTTCGCCTAAATGATTAACAGCATAATAAGCTTCTAGTTTTAATATACTATTTATTGTTATGGACGGTCCAGTGCTGAAACTTCCTAAAAATTTGTTGGCTAATGGGTTAGAGTTTTTTAAATATGGGTCGTTTGCATAGCCTGTTGAAACTCTTGAGTAAAAATCAAATTTCATATCTATTTTTATTTTTGGTTCTTCGGTTAGAAATTTAAACAAAGATTTTTTAAACGAAAACAGACTATAATAAATACTTTGAGAGGCTGTAAAAAAATCCAGGCCATCTATAAGATAATAATCGTAACCATCTAATTTCGTAATGGTTGAACCTATGCCTTGGTAAAATATAAATGACGGCTTTTGCCTAATGAGTGAACCATATGACTTAAGGACACTAATGCTTCGCAATTTTGATGTTAAATTTTTAACGTATTGCATTCCGAATTCTAATGTAAGGTACGCCCTTGAATTAAAATCCATAATAGTAGTTAGATCCGCTCTCCACTGTATTCCATGAAACGGTCTTACGGCATTATCTAAAGAGCTAAATTTATAGCTGGTGTGTGATCTTAAAAATTGGTGCCTGATTCTATTTCCAAGTAGGTAATCCGGATTAATTATGGCAACGCTATCTTTAATTTTTTGAATTCCATATTCTATACTTTGAATAAAGCTCTCATTTCGATTTGTACGATATTCAATTAGTATATTATTGCTCCAATTAAAAAGCAAATTTTCACCACTAATGCCAAAATACTCCAATTTGCTTCCAGCTAACGAAATAGGAATTTCACGGTATTCTATGTATGATATCTTGGCTCCTAAATTAATTCTTTTGTTAGATGGCCAATAGGGTTTGTTCATCTCTAATTCAAACTTGTCCGAAAAACCTCTTGTTATTTTCATTTTATATTGGTCTCTCCTGCCCGTAAGATTGTGATGTGTTACTGCCAATCCATAATTTGTTCTTGAGAAATCATGATCAAATTCTCTCCACCAAACATTAAAATTTCGATCAATGAGCTCGAAAATGATCGAAGGAAATAACAACCAATTTTCAATGACTTCAATTTTTATAGTTAGTTGACAACTTTTATCTCCATCTAACACATAGCTTAAATTGGCATTCGAAAATAATCCCGTGCGCATAATATTCGCTTTTGATTCTTCCAATCTGCTAATCAGATTGGCGTAAGGAATGATTTCGCCTTGTTTAATATTGCTCTCAAATAGAATGACCCATGGTTTGGTCTTTTCGTTTCCATATATTTCTATGGAATTAACTACGATCTGTTCACACCATGACTGTGAAATAATTGAATTAATCGGAAATACTAATTCTAACAATATAATAATAATCCCTAACCATTGAGATTTAGACATTAAGATAATGCATTAATTCATCGTATCGGTCTTTCAATGGTTCAGTGGCGCCCGAAGGATTATATACCGCCATTAAACTAAAATGGTGACGATCCAATTCACTGATAATATTTGGGGCGCACTCGTCATTAAGCCATAATATTAATATAAATTGTTCCTTTTCTTTATCTACAATTTTTATAAAATGCTCTAAGGCACGATGTTGTTCTTCTAGTATCTCAGTGAGAGTTGTCTGAGAAAAATTATTAAGATTAGAATTTAGAATAATAACGGATGATTGAATATTAAGTTCGTACTCGTCACGATAACAAGACAGAAGGTCTTTGATGTGAATGGTATATTGATATTCTTCATCTTTATTAAAAATCGGAAGAGCAGTAAGTCCAAAATGAGCAATATTTCGCCACATTGAAGCTACCGTATCGGTATTGTAAAACTTTATTGAAAGAAGTTTTAGCTCACTTGAAGGATGTTGTAAAATGTAGTCCTCCTGTAGGGAGTTTTTCTCCAGTAATCCCAAATATTGTCCTTGATTCAACATCGGAAGATGTAAAATATCTAATCGATCAAAAATTTCTAATAAACTTTCTTTATTGGAACTCAGATTTGCTTCTGGTACTCTCGTATTAATTTTTTCTAGCATGTTTTATTTTAAATCCTGTTTTAATTGCTCTTGAAACAATATACTATAATTACTCCTTGGTTCATATTGTCTTTTTTCTTTTTGCTTTTTAAGCTCTTCCAGAATATTGACCTCCCTGGTTTTTAATTCATCAACCATTTCTTGTGTTAATCTAAAACGATTGGCTTTGAATTTTTCAAATACAGGAATGATTCGTATATAAGCAAGCTCTTCTTGATTCATAATTTTCCCGCCTTCATTAAATCCAAGTGCTACGGCCTGATCCAGGTGCTTGAATGCTTCCAAAGCTTGCTCTTCCATAGAATAGGCACATGCAATATTGTAGTGCAAAGCAGTGTCCTCTGGATTTTTTAATAATGCCTTAGTAAAATCGGCTATCGCGCCTTTTAAATCATAATCTTTTAATTTTTTTATTCCAGATTGTTTAAGGGTTTCTACCTCTTTATTTTGTCTTTGTCTCTCAAAAAATCCACCTCTACTTTTTTTGGTAGTTACGTCGTCTTCATCTAGCAATATGTATTTACCTTGTCTTTTAGACTGGTTTGGGGATTGATTTCTCCGGTTGCCATATCGGTCTTTGTAAAATACGCTGTTATACTTCTGGTCGAATTCTTCTTCGCTCATCATAAATAGCGTAAAGGCATCATAAAATCCAATTAATGTTGTTAGTGCAAATCCCAATAGTGAAAATCCAACAAAAATTCGTACGCCAATATAAATCAGGCCCAACTCTGGTTGTCGCAGGTAAAATCTATGAACACCCCATCCACCAGCGGCAAACGCCAGTATCATGGCAATCCATTTATTTTTCATTCGTATAATATTTAAAACATAACACCGCTATGTCATCCGGAATTTCAGAGTCTTTGCCAAAGTCTAAAACTTCATTCATTATTCCCTTTGCTAATTCCGAGGCTTGCGTTGAAAAATGATTGAAGATATGATTCTTTAATTGGTTAATACTATAGTTATTGCCGTTTTTATCTTTTATGTCGACTAAACCGTCCGTAAATGCGACTAAAACGCAATCGCTGGATAACTCAATCATGCCTTCACTTATTTCTGGCAGTTCATCAAAATGTCCGATTATTGTACAGGTTGCTTTAAGTTCAATGAATTTATTATTAATCCTTAATAATGGAGGAATGTGGCCAGCATTGACATAATACATTACTTTTCTGTCTAAATCTGCTACTGCTATAAATAAGGTCAAATACTTTTCCCCTTTAGTGATATTTAGTACAGTTTGATTTAATGCTATTACCAGAGTTTCTAAATCCCGATATTGTTGACCAAGGTTTTGAACGAGTGCTTGAAAGTTAGCCATTATCATGGCCCCGGCAACTCCTTTACCTGAAACATCAGCTATGCAAAAACATATTTTATTTTCACTAAATTTTATATAATCTATATAATCTCCTCCAACTTTATAGTGTGGTCGATAAATATTCGCTAATTCATAGTGTTTGCCAGATGGCATAACATTAGGAATTAACATTTGTGTTACTTCATTAGCAAATTCTAATTCCTTCTCTTGGCTGATTTGTTTTCTAACAAGTCTTTTGTTTTCTGATGCTACTGCAATGATATTTGTGAGTGATGTTATAAATTGTATATTGTTATAAATATCGGATCCTTCTTTAATTCCGCTGATTAATGAATAGGCTATCGGTGTCTTCTTGTGGTATACCGGAATAATAAATTCAAATTGTTGCAATATTTTATCATCGGTTGATTTTATCGTGTGAAGCCTTTCATATTTTATACTTTTTTTGACTAACTCTGATTCTTTGGTTTTTTTGTCAAGATTATAAGAAACACATAATTTCCAACGATCATCTTCTTTTAGAAACAATGCAATTTTATCAATACTTAATTCCCATGCCAAGAAATCTTTATACATTTTATAAATATCATCCTGGGGTAGGTTTTCATTAATCGCCTGAGTTATGTTCAATAAGGAAGTCATCTGAAGTTGCTTCAGACTGAGCATATTTTCCATCTTGGTAAGTGTCGCTTCGACTCCCATTTATTTTCTAATAATTTTTACATCTAATTTATCTCTTAAATAATTGGCTGCCATTTGAAAAGATAAGATGAGCAAAACTAAGACAATGGCAGGAATTAATGATTGAAGAATTTGGCCACTAAAAGCTTGTGTGTACTGATCCTGCAATATATTACCTAAGGTTGGTATGGGTGCCTGTAGGCCCATACCTAAAAAAGACAAACCTGATTCGAGTAATACCGCTAAGGCAAAATTTCCGGATGCTTGTACTAATATTGGACCTCCAATATTGGGCAATATCTGGTCTTTTATAATCCTCCAATGGTTAAATCCCATTGCTTTACCGGATTGTATAAAATTACTTTCCTTGAGTTGCATAACCAGGCCTCTTACTAATCGCGCCACATCAGACCAAATAGTTAGTCCTATACTTACGCACAAGGAAAAAATCGTTCGTCCCATAGTCATCAGAATCACAAAGGCAAGTAAGATGGTAGGAATTGACCAGAAAATACCCGTTGTGAAAGAAATCATTCGATCATACCAACCTCCAAAATATCCCGCTAAGGATCCCAATAGTATGCCCATAATTAAGGATATTATTACCGATAGAAATCCTATAAACATGGTGAAACGAATTCCAATAATTAAACGGCTATATAAATCTCTGCCATATCGATCGGTACCTAAATAGAATATCTTACAATATGAATTTTTTTCATCATCCGTTGCAAGAATTATTTTATTATACTCTTCAATTCCATTTAGTCTTTCAAAAAAAGTGTGGCTTATCCTTGTTGTGTCAGGCTCTTTAAAACACGCTTTTTGCATTGGGGATACAAAAGATAATTCTAAAACTTGAGTGTTGCAGTATTTTGTTTTATCGGTAGTTATTAAATATCCCAACAGTGCGCAAACTGTAAAGAAAATTAATCCAACATTTCCAAAATGAATAAATCGATACAATACTTTTGCAGATTACTTTTTTAATTTAATGTTATTGGTATGTCTTTGCTTGTCGCGCTTTGTTTTTTTCTTCATTTTTAATTCAAACGCTTCATCTAAGTCAATTTTCATTTGATTGGCCAGGCAGATTACTACAAAAATAATGTCGGACATTTCCTCTGCTATACTTTTGTTAATATCGTGAGGTTGTTCTTTCTTCTTCCATGTCTGTTCTCCATGAGTTCTAATTAAAATTCGAGATAACTCACCTACTTCTTCTGTTAACTGTCCAAGATTAGTTAATACATCAAAATACCTCACACCATATTGTTTTATCCACTGATCTACAATTTTCTGTTCTTTTTTCATTCTTTTGATTTGGTGTCAATTATTATAGTAACTGGTCCATCATTGATTAATGCAATTTGCATATCGGCTCCGAATTCACCGGTAACAATTTTATTTTCGAATTCTTTTCCAAATTTTTCAATAAATTTTAAGTAAAGTGTCTTCGCAGAATCTGGTTTTGCAGAACGAATAAAGCTAGGTCTGTTTCCTTTTTTGGTACTGGCAAATAATGTAAATTGACTAACAATCATCACCTCTCCTTGTATATCTTTTAAGGCCAAGTTCATTAATTGTTGATCATCATTAAATACCCTTAATCCGCATATTTTAGAAACGAGCCATTGAATATCATTTTCTTGGTCATCATTTTCTATGCCTATTAGAATAACAAAGCCTTTGTTAATTTCACCCGATGGTATATTATTTATATGTAGCTTAGCATTAGTGACCCTCTGAATAACCGTTCGCATATTGCAATAATAACGATATCTGTTGATCCTGACAATGATCTAACTTCTAAGAAATGAAATTTTTTCACATATTCATTAGTTTATATATTTAACTCCAAGAATTACTATGGATGTGTAAAATAGATTTTCTATGGATTCTCACAATTCTAAAAGACTATTCAACATTATATTGAATTTTTACTTATATAAAAAAAATCATTATATATATATTACATTTTTTTCAGTGCAGTGTTTATAAATTATTGATTACTAATATTTAATTAACTCAGAATATTTAACATCAAATAATTAACATTCTACCAAACTAAATGTGTTTCAATATTTTATATGTTGAAAACTTGTTAAAAATACATTTATTTAAACTTACTAACAATTTCACATAGCTCTTTATTATTCCTTAATTAATTAATTTATTTTATTAATAATAAAGAGTGACGCTTTAAAAGTGGTTTAAAAATGTTGATCTCAATGCAGAAATTTGCCGAATGATACAAAACGAAAAAAAGTGGGTGGTTTGGTGGTTATGGGCTGGTTTATTAATGATTTTGATACAAATTTTACTTGGAGCAATAACACGTTTAACTGGAAGTGGATTATCCATTCCACAATGGGATATTATCATGGGCACTTTTTATCCCTGGTCAGAATCTGACTGGTTAGAAAAATTTAGTCTATATAAACAAACGCCACAATATCTTAAAATTAATCAGGGTATGGATCTGCAGGATTTTAAGTATATTTTTTTCTGGGAATATTTTCATAGGCTGTGGGCGCGAATTATGGGTTTTTGTTTTATAATACCCTTTGCTTACTTTTCGTGGAAAGGCTATTTAAATAAATGGATTATCGTAAGACTTATAGTTGTTTTTCTGATGGCGGTCTTAGTGGCATCATTAGGTTGGATAATGGTTGCGAGTGGATTAATTGAAAGACCATGGGTTAATGCTTTTAAACTTAGTTTTCATTTAATCACTGCAATAATTTTATTGTGCTATTTATTATGGGTAATATTAGATTATAACTTCAGTAATAAAAATAGGGGGTCTTTGTCAAATAACTTCCATTGGATATTATTAGTAGGATTATTAATTCAGGTTTTTCTTGGTGGTATTATGAGTGGAATGAAGGCTGGACTTGTAGCCCCAACCTGGCCCGATATTAATGGACATTTTTGGATAAGTGGATTAGATTTTGAAGATTTAAACCGTAAGGATTTAATTACTAATTATGAAAATACACCGGTTAGTCCATTAATCGTACAATTTCTACACAGAACCTGGGCTTATTTAATTTGGTGTGGCGTTTTATTGATTTTGATCTTTTATTATAAAAGAAATAGCTTGATTGAATTCAAGTTGTGGAGGAATATGTTGATTCTAATTTCATTGCAGATTGTTGTGGGTATTATTACGCTTCTTTCATGTATTGGCAGCGTACCCGTTGTTTACGGTGTGATTCATCAATTAATAGGAATTATTTGTGTTTTATATTCTACCTACGTTTGTTTTCGTTTAAGAATAATTGATTAAATGAAATCGTATTTTGGTATTTATCAAAATAATTTCAAGGGTATGCTAAATTTATGTAAGTTTGTCAAATTCTTAAGTTAGAACTAAATGGGTTACGAAGTTAAAAAGGAGGGGAAATTCAAATATTTAGAGTCAAGGGAAGATGGTCCTGTGATAATGTTGTTACATGGGCTCTTTGGGGCACTAAGTAACTTTACAGGAATTATTGATTCTTTTGGATCTAATTATCGGGTAATTGTTCCATTACTTCCTATTTATGATTTACCAATACATCAGGTATCTCTTGATGGACTGGTGAGACACGTAAGAGATTTTGTTAATGAGAAAAACCTGAGTAAGATCAATATTCTCGGTAATTCCCTTGGAGGGCATGTTGCTTTACTTTATGCATTGGAAGACCAAGAAAAGCTAGCCACATTGTGTATAACTGGGAGCTCAGGATTATTCGAGTCGGCAATGGGATCTTCATTTCCGAAAAGAGGAGACTATGAATACATAAAGAAGAAAACTGAGGAAACGTTTTTCGATCCAAGGGTAGCAACCAAAGAACTTGTCGATGAAGTTTTTGAAGTAACCAGAGACAGGTTAAAAGCAATTAGAATTATAGCAACAGCTAAATCAGCTATAAGACACAATTTGTCGGATAAACTTCATAAAATTAAAATCCCGACGCTTATTATTTGGGGAAAAAACGATGGCATAACTCCTCCTTTTGTAGGTGAAAAATTTCATGAACTGATAGAGAATTCACAATTATTTTTCTTGGATGAGTGTGGACATGCTCCCATGATGGAAAAACCCGAAGAATTCAATCAAATTTTGATTAAGTTTTTGAAAGAAAATAGCTAGCCTAAGGCATTGAAAAGCAGCGAAATCTGTTTAAACAGGGTCTGTAATTAATAAATGCCATGCCATTCATGCATATTAACGACATTATAAAAGGTTGTTTGGCAGGCGACACACAAAGCCAAAAAGAATTATTTAACCGGCTTTCCGGTAAAATGATGGCGGTTTGTATTAGATATTCAAGAGATAAGATGGAGGCCGAAGACCTTCTTCAAGAAAGCTTTATTAAGGTTTTCCTTAATCTTTCATCTTATAAATATGATGGTGCATTTGAAATGTGGGTCCGAAGAATAATTATTAATACTTCGATTAAGCGATATCATAAGATGAGCTATCAAAATGAAAGTCCTTCCAGTGACTTTCTGCCGGAACAAGAGATCTCATTAAATGCTTATGATGACTTGGTCTATGAAGAGCTGTTAAATATGGTGTCAGAATTACCCGAAGGTTACAAAGTAGTATTTAACCTTTATGCCATTGAGGGATATTCACATAAGGAAATAGCAGAACTATTAAATATAAAAGAGGCAACCTCAAGATCTCAACTGGTTAAAGCCAGAATGGTCTTGCAGGATAAATTAACTAAACGACATAAAATTGTGATATGAGAAATCAAAGACAAGATCACGAACTAGATCAACTATTCCGTAAAAAGCTTGGGAACCTGGATTTAGGGCCACAATCTCATTTATGGGAAAATATTGCTGAAGGCCTTGAGAAGAATAAGAAATCATCAAGAATATTGGTTTTCGGATGGTACTCTCGATTGGCGGTCATATTTACATTAGTGTCCTTTGGAAGTATTTTAGCATACAAATTATCACACAGAAATACAGAAGCACCTAAAATTCAAGAGACCAATCTGGTTGATCATAAATCCGCTTCGATAAATAGCCAAATAAATTCGAACTCAGAATTTCAGAAAGAAGAAAAAAGTGCTACACAATCATATGATAATCAGGACTTTGTAAAGGAAACCAAACATATAGCATTTAATTCGGAATCTAAAAAAGGAAATAAAAAGCTCAATCAAGGAATTTATAATCAGCCTAATCACCAATCTGGTTTACATACTTTTAATGTTGAAAATTCAAATATTGAAAGCACAAGCCTTAATGAAAATATGACTTCTACAGGAGTTCAAGTAAGCAACATTCAAATGCCAATCGAACTCAATAATATCAATACTTTGACATCGAGTAATCTTATAAGTAGCATAAAGGGAAGCCATAAGAAAAAAAGAAGGGATATAAACGATGACTGCTTTAGCAGGAATATTTCACCATTAAATCATTATGATTTTGATATTTACTATGCACCAGAAATTTCAATGAAATCACTCATAGCAAGAAACCCAACAGCATTGCCTTATGCTCAAAAAAGAGCAGGGTCTGAATCTTTTAGCGGGGCAAATTCTTTTGGTATAAGAGCTTCCTATGTAAATAAAAGTGGCATAGCTTTAAGGGTGGGTCTTAATTATTGTAAGATTAAAGAGAAATTTGATTATTTCGCAGGGGTGGACACCACAACAACTGTACATACTGGACCAAATGGAAAGCCTGTAGATACGACTTTTTCTTATAAGCTAAAGTTTGACACAAAATATAACAGCTATAAGTTTCTGGATATTCCAATACTTATTGGTTATGAAATAGATCTTGCTGATTTTGTTTTTTCTTTTAATGGGGGAATTGGAATTAATCTTTCTTCAAGAAGCGTTGGGCAGGTATATGCCAGCGATCTAATGTCGACACTTAATTTAGGCAATAGTTCATCTGATATAAATCAACAAGGAAATTTTAGAAATGAAATTGGATTAAGTATAATAGGTAGCTTTGGTTTAGATTATAAGATTAATCGAAAATTAATGTTGCTTGCGGAGCCAACTATAAGATACTATTCCAATCCAATAACAACAGAAAATTACCCCTTAGATCAAAAATATATGCAATTGGGCATTTTAATCGGATTGAGATACAGGATGTATTAATCCAAAAATCATAATATTATTAATAAAAAGGTCCTGCAAAATCAGGGCCTTTTTTCGTTCCACGTGGAACTACAATTATATATGTATTAGTTATTAAGTAAATTTGTTTCACGTGAAACATATTAAACAATGTCAAAATATCATGTATTTACTGCAATAATTCAGAGATTTGAAAAGAAAGGCGAAAAAACAGGATGGACCTATGTTTCAGTAGATTCTGAATTAGCTAACCGAATAAATCCGGGCATTAAAACTTCTTATCGGGTGAGCTGTGAAATCAAGGGAAAAAAAGATCTTGATTTTACATTACTTCCAATGGGAGGGGGAGATTTCATTTTTCCTATAAGAAAAGAAATGCTAAAATCTTTGAGCTTGAAGACAGGAGATAAGGTTCAAATATCAATTTCATATAATAAGGAGAAATATAAAATTGACGAGGATTTCATGGATTATCTAAATACAATGCCTAAGGCCATTAAATATTTTGAATCATTACCTATATCCCACAAAAATTATTTTTCAAAATGGATTCAATCTGCAAAAACATTAGAAACAAAAGCAAAGAGAATAGAACGAGCTGTTAGGTATTTGAATCAATCTAAAGGATACGTTGAGATGATAAGAGATAAAGATTAAATATAAATAATTGATTATCAATTATTTATGAACTTATTTGGACGCCCGATTATGTTTCCAGCGTTTATGAGTCCACAACCAAGGCCAAGGCTTTGCCCTTACGATTGATTCTACTTTGGACATAAAAATTTGAGTAATTTCTCCGGGTCCTAAAGATTCAGGATTCTCCACGAGCATAGAAAGAGAAACAGAATAACGTGAGGGTCCAATTTTATTCTGATCCATGTAAATAATCGGCAGATTGTATTGTTTGGCATATTTTTCTAAACCATGAAGACACGCTGTTTCTTTATTAAAAAATTTAACCCAAATAGCATCTTTAATATTAGAAGGATTTTGATCAGACATTAATAGGATTAACTTTCCTTTTGGAATGAGTTCGTTGATCATCCTGGTTTCACGTGTGCTTAATAAATACATACTACTTTTAGCCCTAAGACTAGTTATATATTTATTCAATCCAGAGTTGTTGATCTTTTTGTAAATACCAACACTTTTATCTGGAAAATTATAACCAGTAGCCAATACCGTCCATTCCCAGTTATAATAATGTGGACAAACACAAATTACAGATTGCTTCTTTTCAAGATATTGATTAACTAATTCAATATTGAAGAATTGATTGCGACTTAAAATTTCTTCTCGTGTTAGTGTAAGACCTTTGATGCCTTCTAATAGAATGTCAGACAAATTAGAATAGATTCTATGTTTGGTAGTCTTTAAGTCTGAATCAGTAAAGTTTGGAAAACATTGTAGAAGATTATTGTATAAGACTTTTTTTCTGTATTGAATAATATGTTCTAAAACAAAACTTAGCCCACCAGAAATTCGATTTATAACATTAAATGGAATGTACTTAAACAAACCAATAACCGTTCGCACCAACCAATAAACAACCATGTAACAAAATTAGAATAATTCATCAAGCTAATGTACTTTTGAATTATAAGATAAACATTGATTTGATAATAGTACATTTAGTTTAAGTGTAAAAATACAATCTCGCGGATGAAGACGTCTTCTCTTTTAATTACAATCATTCTTAGCATCAATTTATCTACAGCACAATACACAAAGTTTGTTGATCCCTTTATAGGTACTGGAGGACATGGGCATACTTTTCCAGGACCAGTATTACCATTTGGAATGGTGCAACTAAGTCCAGATACTAGAATTGATGGATGGGACGGTTGTTCTGGTTATCATTACACAGACTCTATCATCTATGGTTTCAGTCATACCCATTTATCTGGAACCGGGGTACCAGATTATTGTGATATTTTAATTATGCCGGGTAGTGAATCAATTCCAATGGATTCGATGGTTGATTTTCTTATTACTGCTCAAGCTTTCGATAAAAAATCTGAAGAAGCATTTCCAGGCTATTATAAAGTTCATCTTAAAAAAGACCACATAGATGTTCGATTAACAGCAACCTTACGCACTGGTGT
>CAZHNF010000010.1:0-111967 GCA_964533625.1 uncultured Saprospiraceae bacterium
TATTCTATCCATTGAACTACGGGACCAACATAATTGATTGATATAAAATCAATTGGGCTTTTGGTTCTATTTTATAATAAGGCGAATTACCGGATGATCGCAAAAGTATAGATTGTTTCTAATTTCTAATTTTAAAATTAACTTATGATGCTTGACCTTTTGATTTAGTTACTATTTTCAATGATTTAAATATTAAAAATAATTATAATATGTAATATGAAATTATGTTCGCTAGTTGAAGAAACATAAAATTATTAAATACTGCTATTGGTACTAATTATGAAATAAAATATTGAAAAAATAATTAAAATAGATATTAAAAATTTAATAAATATGATAATGTAAGTTAAAAAATGTTCATTTTTTGAATAATGGCACAATTTCTGTATGATTTCAAATATGAGCATCAACATACAAGAAATAAACAGAAAGCATCTTCTCAATTCAGATGTAGTATATAGAGTCAATCATGGTCTTTGCAGCCGATTGGTGAATTTTAAAAATGGAATAATATATCTGGAAGTAATGTTTACTGGTAAGTGGACAAAAACTTATGCGCAAACAACAGAAGAATTAGCTAAAGTATGGAGATTAAGTAATCCGGAATTGGCTAATGCTATTGGATGTAAAGTTTATATAATTGATGCGCGAAAACACAGTTATAAAAAGGACCTTTACTTACATTCTAAAGTAGCAAGCTATGATGCCAAGAAGGGAATTCTTTTTTATGATGAAATTTTAAATTAAAGCCAAAATCTTTGCTATAACATTCGCCCTTACAATTTTAATCTACCCATTCAGCAACAAAAACATTGGTATCATGTCCTCCTCCATTATTTCTATTGGAAGAGAAGGCAATGTATTTTCCATCTGGTGAAAACATAGGAAAGGATGCAAACACTTTGTCAAAAGTTATTTGCTCTAGACCTGTGCCATCGACGTTAATCATATATAGATTGAATTCATAACCTCGATTACTCTTGTGATTGGATGAAAAAATAATTTTATTGCCAGAGGGATGAAAGTAAGGAGCCCAATTTGCTTTACCAAGTTTGGTTATTTGTTTTAATTGACTTCCATCAATATTACACATAAAGATTTCCATACTTGTTGGTTGAACCAAACCCTGTGCCAGCAATTCTTTATACTCTTTTATTTCAGTTTCTGTTTTAGGGCGAGATGCTCTAAAGATTAATTTTTTTCCATCCGGCGAAAAAAATGCACCACCGTCGTAACCTAATTCATGGGTTACCTGGACTTCGTTTTTACCATCCAAATCACAGACATATAATTCCAGGTCACCAGATTTAGTTGAGGTGTACACTATTTTATCTTTGGTTGGAGAAACTGTTGCTTCAGCGTCGTAAAAATTATTATTGGTCAGCTGTTTAATCACTTTACCATTTAGATCTGAAATATAAATTTCATAGGAATTATAAATCGGCCATACATACTTTCCACCAGGTTTTCGTTCTGGAACAGCTGGGCAAGATTTTGCTAATCCGCAGGTTGAAGCAAAAATGATTGACTTGTCTTTTGGCATAAAATAAGAACAAGTATTCCTACCCTGATTCTTAGAAATGAGATGAGCTTGCTTGCTCCTTAACTTATCTTTCCAGATATCGAAATAATAAATTTGATCACAGGAATTCCCCCAGTCCTTATTGTCTGATTGAAAACACAACATTCTTCCGTTAAAGCTCCAATAAGCCTCAGCATTATTTCCTCCAAACGTTAATTGTCGGATATTTTTAAAGTGTCTCTCCCCTTCCAGGCGCAATGTATCACTCGCATTATCGGTTGTTGTATTACTTTTGGGCACTTTTGGAGAACAGGCCAGAAATGTTGCCAAAATCCAAAAAATTGGATTAATTTTTGCTACAATTAAATGTCTTAAAGTTAATTTACTCATGAAATCTGATATTCAAATAGCGCAGTCTATAACGCTGCAACACATCACAAAGATCGCTCAAAAGCTTAATATTTCAGAGTCGGAACTCGACTTATACGGCAAGTTTAAGGCAAAACTTCCCTTAACTCTTATAGATGAATCGAAAATTGAAAAATGCAAGCTAATCCTGGTCTCTGCCATTTCACCAACACCGGCTGGAGAAGGAAAGACAACAACATCTATTGGGCTGTCAGAAGGATTAAACAGAATTGGTAAGAAGACCACTGTTGTATTAAGAGAGCCATCTCTTGGCCCTGTATTCGGTATTAAAGGGGGTGCAGCAGGGGGTGGTTGGTCTCAGGTATTACCTATGGAAGAGATCAATTTACACTTTACAGGAGACTTTTCGGCCATTGAAAAAGCTAATAATTTATTAGCAGCCCTGATTGATAATAATTTGCAAAACAAGAAATATAACCTTGGTCTTGATCCAAGGACTATTGCCTGGAAAAGAGTGATGGACATGAACGATCGATCCCTTAGAAGGATTATGGTCGGAATGGGAGGTACCGCTAATGGTGTTCCCAGAGAGACGGGATTTGACATAACCGCTGCTTCTGAGATTATGGCTATACTTTGTCTTTCAAAAAATCTTGAAGATCTAAAAACCCGAATGGGTAACATATTCATAGGCTATACCCATGACAAAAGAGCAATATACGCTCGTGATTTAAAAGCCCAGGGTGCTATGGCCACCTTATTAAAAGATGCCATTAGACCAAATTTGGTGCAGACAATTGAAGGAAATCCTGCAATAATTCATGGTGGACCATTTGCCAATATTGCACAGGGAACGAACACCATATTGGCTACAAAAATGGGTATGTCCCTTTCCGATTATGTCGTAACAGAAGCAGGTTTTGGATTTGATTTAGGAGCTGAGAAATTCCTAAATATTAAATGCAGGACGGCAGGACTTTCTCCTAATGCAGTAGTAATTGTAGCAACAGTTCGAGCCTTAAAATATCATGGCGGAGCTAATTTGAAGAATTTATCTGAACCTAATGCAAAAGCAGTTTCTAAAGGTTGTGCTAACCTTGAAAAGCATCTAGAAAATGCCAAGCAATTTGGAATACCTGCTGTAGTAGCCATCAACAGATTTTTGCAGGATACTGAAGAAGAGTTGCAGATTATTCGCGATAAGTGTAAGGCTCTTGGTGTTGAAGCCATAGATTCTGAAGTTTGGGCCAAAGGAGGTGAAGGGGCCATTGATTTAGCAAAGACTGTTTCCTCAATAGCTGATCAATGGAATAAACCATTTATACCAACTTATAACTGGGATTGGTCCGTAGAGGATAAGATTCATGCTATTGCAACAAAAATTTATGGTGCTAAGAATGTTGAATACTCGGTTGATGCTAAATCCGACATTAAGAGGATTAATAATCTTGGTTTGTCACATCTTCCAATTTGTGTTGCTAAAACTCAAAAATCTCTGTCTGATAATCCGGATCTGATTGGACGTCCAAAAGACTTTACGCTCAATGTTCGAGAAATTGAGATCGCTGCTGGAGCAGGATTTATTATTCCTATCACTGGAGAAATGATGCGAATGCCCGGACTGCCAGATATTCCTGCAGCTGAAAGTATTGATATTGGCGCCGATGGAAAAATTGAAGGACTATTTTAAATTTAAATAAAATTTTTAAATAGTATTCGGGTCAAAGAAATTTCATGAATGGTAATTAATGTTGGTGTAAGAGGTAATCTTCAAATTCTTTCATTCGGTCTTGCGCATTAAATCTTTTATTTACTACTTCTTTCGCCTTAAGACCCATGGCCTTTCTTAATTCTTTGTTTTCTGAAAGAACATTTACTTTTTCTGCAAATTCAGAAATATTAAAAGGATTGATTAGGAATCCTGAAATTTCATTGTCAATTAACTCGGGACTACTTGAAATATTCCATGCTATTACCGGTTTCGCTTTTTGCATTGCTTCGACAATTACAAAACCAAAACCTTCCCAATGGGAAGTCAATAAAAATACATCCAACGATTGCATGAAGGCATCTATGTTTTCAACAAATCCCAAAAGTCTTATTACATCCTGTAATTCTTTTTGGATTATTGTATTATTAAGAACTTCATATAATTCTCCTGTTCCTGCAATGAATAAAGTAAATGGAATTTTCTTTTGTTTGAGTTGCATCGAAATTTCAATGAGGTCCAGGGGTCCTTTTTGTTTTGTTAATCTCCCTGCATAACCTAACACAATTCCTTTTGATTTGGCCTGTATCATTGCTTCAATTGTTGAAGACTGATATTCTTCATTTATATTAATCCCGTGATAAATGACTTTAACTTTTTCAAAAGGAATGACTGAAGACATATTCCGGAGAATTTCCGATTTAGTAGCCAATGAATTGGCGACAATTCCGGTGAATACATTTTTATAAAAAAAGCGATTAAGTAAATGACCCTTTATACTGCTCGCTAATCCACGCATATAAATTCTATTTTTTATTCCGGCCAATAAAGCAGCGAGCCCTCCGAGCTTGGCATCCGTTGAAGTAGAAAAAATAATTGTGTCTATAGCATGGTTATTCAAAAATAAATAAACATGAATTAAATTGAATGGGTTAATAAATCCCCCAGGATATATACGCATTGGAAAAATGAATAAATTTTCTGCTTCCAATTTTTTTGATAAGGCTGATTCAGGTCTGCAAAGTATCCATACCTTATAACCTTGTTGAGCAAAGTAATGGGCATGATCCAAATGCAGTTTTTCTCCTCCTCCCCAAAATTTGACGGTGTTAAAAAAACAAATGTTACGCATTTTATATTTTGACATGAATATTAATTATAAAATACATTTCAATGCTGTGGATTAATTATGGAATATTCCCCTTCTAATAAATTTTGCTGTAAATATAATTAGCTTTTCACAAAAGGTTTTATACTAATCATTACGTTACGATAAGTTGAAGGATTCAAATATTATTTCATTACATAAAGTAATTTGATTTTAAATAGGATAATAATCATTTTTCTATTTTATACGCATGTTTGACCTATTTTATTTAGACCTTTATTTAAGTTTAAAATTCAATGTTTAATTAATTGCTAAACATTTCTATCGGTGAAGTGAATAATCATTTGAATTTTAATTTGCTCCACACAACTTAGCTATAAATAAGACTAATAGCATTTAAATAAGCACAACTTGAATTTGTGACATATTATATAAATTCAAATATGATATTATACTAAATATATGTTGACACTGTTAAGACTATCTAGACCTTTGCTTTAAATAAGTATAAATTTTAATTATTAATCCTTGGAATATAAAAGTATTAAAGAAGGATTTATAAGATTTTGAAGACTGAATAATTATATAGAATTATTTCAATAGTAAATATTTTAATATAGAAATACTTGTAAAATTCTTTTGAAATTGAAAATTGTATCGATGCATATAAATAGTGAAGACTGAGATCACTTAAATAACGGGGCGTAACCGAAAAGCCAAATGAGTAGGGACAACTAAATCAAATATTTATGAAAAACTTAGTTAAACTTTCTATTGTAGTTATTTCATTAACTATGACTGAGCAACTTTTTGCTCAAAACTTTGGATTAAAGGCTGGCTTAAACTTGTCCAAATTGTATGCTAAATCTGATGAAGGAGAAATAATTAGCGATGAATTTGATTTGAAAGCTGGTTATCATATTGGATTAACCAACGAATTTCCTATTTCGAAATATTTTTCATTAGAATCTGGATTGATATTATCTTCAAAGGGATTTCAAACTTCTAGTAGTTTTGAAGATTTTGGTGAAACTTATAAGTATAAATTAAAATTAAACTTATTGTATCTGGATATTCCCCTAACGGCTAAGGCTACTTTGGATTTAAAGAATATTAAAGTGTATGGTGCTTTAGGTCCATATGTAGGCATAGGTCTAAGTGGCAAAGTTAAAACGAAATTTACCTACAATGGAATAACGGAACAAGACGAGGATGATATCAAGTGGGGAAATAATGGGGATGATTCAGAGTTAAGAAGATTTGATTATGGCTTGATTTTAGGTGCGGGTATAGAAGTGAAATCCATACTTATAGGATTTAACTATAGCTTGGGTTTGGCAAATATGATTCCAGCTGAGGAAGATGAGGGAAAACTCAAAAACAGAGTTGCAGGTATATCTATTGGATATAAATTTAATTCTAAAAGAAAATTGCCAACGAACAAGGATTAATCATATTATCAGGAAAAATAAAAAAGGGCAGAATTTTTTCTGCCCTTTTTTAATATTGAATAATTGCTTTTAATTCTTATTCACTTCTTCAAATTCAACATCCGTTACATTTTCAGTATTACTACTACTATTTGATTGATTGTTCGAAGAAGGTTCTTCCTGCGTTGAACCCTGTGCTCCTTGAGTAGCATTATACATGTCTTGTGATGCTGCCATCCAGGCTGCATTTAAAGATTCAATACTTTTATTTATAGCATCAAGGTCTTGCGATTGATGAGCAGTTTTTAGTGCTGCTAATTCTGATTCTATGGCTGATTTTTTTTCTGAAGGAATTTTATCTCCAAATTCTTTCAGTTGCTTTTCAGTTTGGAAAATCAGTGAATCCGCTTCGTTGATTTTATCTACTCTTTCTCTGGCCATTTTATCAGATTCCGCATTTGCTGTGGCCTCATTTTTCATTCTTTCGATTTCTTCTTTAGAAAGTCCTGTTGAAGCCTCGATTCGAATGTTTTGTTTTTTGCCTGTTCCTTTATCGAGTGCACTTACATTAAGAATTCCATTTGCATCAATATCAAAACTTACTTCAATCTGAGGTACACCTCTTGGTGCTGGCGGTATTCCGTCAAGGATAAAGCGTCCAACGGATCGGTTATCTTTAGCCATTGGTCTCTCACCTTGAAGAATATGAATTTCTACTGAAGGTTGACTATCTGCTGCTGTAGAATATACTTTGGATTTTTTTGTTGGAATGGTTGAGTTAGCTTCTATTACAACATCATAAACACCACCCATCGTCTCAATACCCATTGATAGTGGTGTTACATCTAATAACAACACATCTTTAATCTCACCAGTAAGAACTCCGCCTTGAATAGAAGCACCTATCGCAACGACTTCATCTGGATTAACTCCCTTATTCGGTTTTTTACCAAAAAATTCCTCTACCACTTGTTGGATCTTTGGTATTCGGGTAGAACCACCAACTAAAATCACTTCATCGATATCGTTCTTAGTCATGCCAGCGTCACGAAGCGCTGATTCACATGGCTTAAGGGTAGCTTGAATTAATCGATCAGCTAATTGCTCAAATTTAGATCTTGAAATTTTCAAAACAAGATGTTTAGGAACACCATCTACCGCAGTGATGTAAGGAAGATTTACTTCTGTTTCATTGCTAGAGGAAAGCTCAATTTTAGCTTTTTCAGAAGCTTCTTTTAACCTTTGCAGAGCCATTGGATCTTTTCTTAGATCAATGTTCTCTTGAGACTTAAAATGATCAGCTAAATGATCAATAAGTACCTGATCAAAATCATCACCACCAAGGTGGGTATCACCATTGGTTGATTTTACTTCAAATACTCCATCTCCAAGCTCTAATATCGAAATATCGAAAGTACCACCACCTAAGTCAAACACTGCAATGGTGCTGTCTTTATGTTTTTTATCTAAGCCATAAGCTAAAGCTGCAGCGGTTGGTTCGTTGATAATTCTTTTAACGGTAAGACCTGCAATTTCTCCAGCTTCTTTGGTGGCTTGTCTTTGAGAATCATTAAAATAAGCTGGAACAGTAATTACTGCTTCAGTTACTTCGTGTCCTAAAAAGTCTTCAGCGGTCTTCTTCATTTTTTGAAGGACCATGGCAGAAATTTCCTGAGGAGTATAAAGTCTTCCATTAATGTCCACCCTGCAAGTATTGTTATCTCCTTTTTTAACAGAATAAGGAAGCCTTGATGCTTCATTACTTGCTTCATCAAAACGATGTCCCATAAAGCGTTTTATAGAATACACAGTATTCTTTGGATTAGTGATGGCCTGACGCTTTGCAGGATCACCTACTTTAATTTCACCATTGTTCAAAAAGGCAACGATTGAGGGAGTGGTTCTCCTTCCTTCGTCATTGGCTATAACAGTAGGTTCATTACCTTCCATTACAGCAACGCATGAATTGGTTGTTCCTAAGTCTATTCCTATAATTTTACCCATATTAAATTTATTTATATGAAAGCATTATCAATAGCTATGCCAGCTGAAAAAGCATGACAAAACCTCAAAAAACTTCATATTATCGGTCAAATTTTGTCAAAAATCAATAAAAAGTACTGTCAAAATGACACTATAAGAATAGTTTTAATGGCCTGGGTGTAGCTATGAATTACCTAAAATTAAGCTGACTGGTAATAAATGAGGTGTCTAAATTTGTGATGGTTTCAGGTTCAATTCCAAAGCTTCTTTTTATTACATGAATGCTCGATAATAAACCAAAACCTTCTGAAATATTGGTATATCTAGGTATTTCCTGAGAAGCTGTAATTCCTAAATTAGCGTTTTGAATTAGGTTAAATGATTTTATTTCATTTCCTCCAGCTATCACTATAAGGTCAATACTAGTTATTGTTCTTTTATACTTAATATCGGCTTCCAATGAATTGGCTAGAAAGTAATAGAATTGTTTGTTGGTGAAAGTATAGCTATTAATTAGTTCATCTTTCGCCAATTTCATTTTTAAAGTTTTTGCAACTGTTGTGTTGGCATTTTTATCGGTTTCAATAATATGGATATGTAATTCAAAATCGTAAAGTCCGACACCAGGAGAAGCTGCCCACGAAAAACTTTGAACCGGAGCATTTGATTTCAAGCTAAAGTTTAATTGACGTTTTGTTGCATCAGGCGTTGTAAAATAAAAATCCTTTAACATGGCGATACGAGCAGTCACTAGTGGTTTGTTATCTCCTCGATCTAATTTAAAAATAATGCTATCTCCCCCATCCCATCTTATGCTATTGGAATCAATCTTATACATATAATTAGGAATCAAAGCAAAATTTCCAGGTTTACGTTCATAACCTTCTTGGGACACATCAACTCTTTGAAGTGTATATTCTTTATTTTTGGTTTTATTAAATAATTTGACTACGGCATTTTTGTAGTAAATGGAGTCTATGACTTTAGCCATTTCTGTCGCAGGAATATTTTCATCAACAAATAATTTTTCCACACGTATATAGTGGGCAGAGTCAGTTCTATTGAGAAAACCGTATACTATTGGTATATCTTTATAGGGTTCTGTAAGCTGAAAATCTTCAGAGCATCCAGAGATCAACCAAAATAAGACACAAATCCTGCCAAATAATATAAACCGATTCATACTGCAAATGTAACGAATAAACCCCGATCTTATTCTTGCCAGAAGATAGTTCATTTAACGATTAGAATCCATGACTTGATTTTAATTTACAAAATATATGACTGTAAATCAGTGAGTTATATTTTATATTTCTTATCTTCGATACCATAAACATTCGTTGTCAGAAAATAACTTTTAACTATTATGACAATAAAAATTGAAACTTTTAAAAAGCTCTATTATTTTTAGAAACATACTACCCTCTTGAAGTAATTTTACACGATGTCTGTACAGAAGGAAATTAAAAAAATTACGACCCGGACGCTTCTCGAAATGAAGCAAAAAGGAGAGAAAATAGCTATGCTAACGGCCTATGATTTTACTATGGCGTCCATTTTGGACGAGGCAGGGATAGATGTCTTGTTAGTTGGAGATTCAGCTTCTAATGTTATGGCGGGTCATGAGACTACCCTTCCGATTACTTTGGATCAAATGATTTATCATGCCCAATCGGTTGTTCGTGGGATTAATCATTGTTTAGTTGTAGTGGATTTGCCGTTTGGCTCTTATCAAGGAAATTCTAAAAGAGCTCTTGAGTCTTCTATTCGCATTATGAAAGAAAGCGGAGCTCATGCCGTCAAACTTGAAGGGGGTTCAGAAGTTTCGGATTCTATTCGTCGAATAACATCAGCCGGAATCCCAGTAATGGGTCACCTTGGTCTAACGCCTCAATCGATTTATAAATTTGGAACTTACACAGTACGAGCAAAAGATGAAGCCGAAGCAGAAAAACTAAGGATTGATGCCAAGAAGCTTGAACAAGCTGGATGTTTTTCTATTGTTCTTGAAAAAATACCGGCCAAACTAGCTACAGAAGTAAGTCGTTCTCTGGATATTCCAACTATCGGTATAGGCGCAGGTTCTGGTGTCGATGGTCAAGTTTTAGTAACGCATGATTTTATTGGCCTTAATAAAGAGTTTTCGCCTAGGTTCTTGAGAAGATACCTCAATTTGCATGAGCTCATCCTTAATGCTACCAAGCAATATTCCAAGGACGTTAAGTCATTAGATTTTCCCAATCAGAGCGAACAGTATTAATGACTAGAAGAAATGTAATTTCAATCACCGTTGTTATAGCGGCATTGATTCTGTTTGTCGTAGGATTTCTTACCTACCATCAAGCTTTCGAACCCAATGTCAACCCTGAAAAGAAGGCGTATGAACTTTTTATACGCAAATCCATGCGATTAAATGATGTCGTTGATTCATTAGTTATTAAACAAATAATAATCCACAGCAATCATTTTGCAAGAATCAGTGCTTTCATGGGATATAATGATCAGACTATTAAGGAAGGTCGTTACTTAATTAAACCTGGAATGAGCAATTACAAAATTATAAGTAAGCTTAGGTCTGGTGCTCAGGATCCTGTAAAAGTAACGATTAATAATGTACGTGATATTTATGAATTGAGCGGACAGATATCCTCTTATTTAATATTGGATTCTCTATTCTTGGTGGAGAAACTAACGGATAGCCTTTATCTTCAAAATATCGGATATTCCAAAGAAAATATATTGACTCTTTTTATTCCGAATACGTATGAAATATATTGGAATCTTTCTTTTGAAAAATTTATGCAAAGAATGGAGATCGAGCATAAAAAATTTTGGAATGCTAATGGTAGATTGGAGAAATCAAAGAATTTAAATCTAGATACCAAACAAGTTTATACACTTGCATCGATCGTTGAAAAGGAAACTAACTATGAGCCTGAACGACCAATCATAGCTGGGGTTTATCTAAATCGTCTAAAGATTAATATGAAACTACAGGCAGATCCAACAGTTGTTTTTGCATTAGGAGTAAAAGGTTTGCAAAGAGTTTTATTAGAGCATTTAAATTATCCTTCACCTTATAATACTTATCTGGTTGAAGGATTACCACCGGGTCCGATTTATATGCCCACTTTGAATAGCATCGATGCGGTATTAAATGCAGATCAACATGATTACATTTTCTTTTGTGCCAAGGAAGGATATGAAGGAAGGCATGAATTTGCAAGTACACTAAAGCAACATTCTATCAATGCCCATCAATACCAAAAATGGTTGAATAAGGAAAGGATTCGATAATTGTATTAAAATAATCCTTATAATTTAACTTAGTAATTATCTCAATAAGGTGAAATCACCCTTGACAATTTCTTTGTCCGCTGAATTTTCAAATTGTACTTCTGCGTAGAATGCATATACGCCAGGTAAAGCATATTGACCAAGGAAAATTCCATCCCATCCCAGACCTTTTGCTTTATTGGCATCCAATAAATTTTCTGCTGAATAGACTAATTCACCCCATCGACTGAAGATTTGTAATAGTCGGATATTGCGAACACGTTTGCCATATAAATTAAAACGGGCATTTTCAGCCAGAGTGCTGTTAGGGTTGATTACCGTAGGCCACCATACGTCCTTAATTATTCGAACATTAATAGTTACGATGGCGCTTACTTCACAACCTGCTGAATCAATGCCGGTAACTACAAAACTTTTGGTCGAATCGGCTAATATATTGAGATTGAATAAATAATTGGAATCTTGCAAGCTAAACCAAGTTGTATCTCTATAGAAACCTAATGAATCTGTACCACCAAATAATCCTAATAACAAAGTATCCAAAGACACAAAACTACCCTGATCAGCGGTAACGGATTTAACGCTAATGGTTAATGGTTGAGGTTCAACAATTAAGGATTGTGAGGATAAAATGCATCCATTACTATCACGAACTGTTATGGTATAAGTACCAGGTCTAAGATTGTTAAATTTAGTTGTGGAAACAAAAGGTCCACCATTTAAAGAATATTGTAATCCACTAATAGGTAAACCATTTTTATCCAGGACTTCATCAATATTTATTTCGCCATTTGATTGTCCAAAACAATTTGGATTGTGCGGAGTGGAACGAATTAAAGCAATCGGATTTCCTTCTTCAACAATATCTATCGTATCGGTATCAATACATCCATTAGAGGCATCTTTTACCGTAAGAATATACCTTCCACCAGGTGAACCAACTTTTATTGAAGATGTATTATTTGAGCCGATAATATTGGGGCCTGTCCAGCTATAGCTGCTTATGTTTCCTGATCCACCAACGGACTGAGAGCCACTGAGATCAATTTGTTTTACAACACATCCTAAAGTGCCTGTTTGTGTAATTTTAGCTGTTGGTAATGCATAATCTGTCCCAACCATAACATCAAGACTATCTCTGCAATTGGTTTGCTTATTTTCAACAACCAAAGTATATCTGCCAGGAGCACCAACTTTAGCATTGTACGAATTTCCACCGGAAATAATACTATTCCCTTTCCAAAATGCCTGATAGTTTACCCCTTGGTCTGATTTGGTTCCAAAGATGTCGACTTGAGTACGGTCACAAGTAAATTTAAGAGGAGTATCAATGATCACCTTAGGAAGATCAACCATTCTATTAACTACAAAGGTTGCTGTATTAGTACATTTAGATTTACTATCCGTTACAGTAACCGTAAAAGTTCCTGGAAGAGATGTACTTATGCTTGAAGTAGTAGAGGTTGTATTCCAGGAATACGTCAAAGGATCACCAGATCCGCTAATGGATGTTGAAGCATCAAGTGTTATTGAAGTTATTGTACAAGTTAATAAAGTTGCTCCGGTGATTTTAGCTTCCGGATATTTATACCAAGTTACGGGTACTCCAGGTGTGTTTTGCAAACATCGGTCCTTGAAGTTAATTCCTCCGGATATTGGATCCCGGTTACCTGCAAATACTGCGATATAATATGTTTTACCTAAAACCATTTTACTTGGATCAAAAACAAATTGGCCAGTTGAATTTGATGCAATGATGGTTCCATTAATTGGATCTCCAGGTAAGCCATCATACAAAACATAGCGAATAATATCATTTGGATCCAATACGCTTTGGCTTCCATTATATAAGGCCTGAGCCTGACCATCACTGCAAAGAAGAATTGGAGTTAAATCTAAATTTCCAATTTTAGTTAGACAGGCACAAACGTGAACGCTGTCCAAAACATCTGTTGCGCAATCGTTTTTATCTTTAATATTTAAAGTAAAAGTATTACCATTTGGAATCCATCCTGATTGCCAGCTGGTGGTTACAGGAACAAATTGTCCAGGTAGATTTAATGTTCCATTATTATATTTTCCTGTAACATTCCAACTCGGTTGATCTCCATTGCGTGAATCCACTACAACTCGATAATTTTCAGCGACAGAATCACAAATGAATCTCACCGTGCCGTCAATGAATTCTGGTGCATCATTGAACTCAATGCTTACGCGGTCTGTTCTTTTACAATTGTAATTAGCGCCTTCTAATTCAAAAATATAAATTCCCTTGATCGGAACTGTAACTAATGTACTTGTGCTGTTTGGATTTAAGATTGATGGCATACCCGGCCCGGAAATAAACTTCCAAGTTGGAGATCCATCGGTAAGAGTTCCGGATAAGGAGTATACAGAGCCACATACTTTAGCATCAGCTCCAGCATTAGGGCTTGGATACGGTTCGAAAATTATGGTCATGTTATTTGAGGCCCTTCTGCAAATATCTGCGAAGTCCACTACTCCATTTTTTGGTGCTTTATCATCACCAACTACACGTGTGATGTATACCGGTTTTTGAACCTGCATTTTTTTAGGATCAAAACAGATTACATCGTTAATTGAATAAAATGTATCCAGTGTATTTAATGTATCGTTGTAAAATGTGTTGTGTAATACATACATAACAGCATCTTCAATTGGGTCGATGGTCACTGGTAACAATTCTCGAATTCTTACGCAGGTATCAACACAGGAGCGTATGACTGTCGAATCAAGAATCCCGGCATTAACTGGTCCGCAATTACAATTATAAGTGTCAGAGATGATGTTGGATAAGCAACCGTTCGCATCAATGATCTGGATTGTATAATTATCAAGACTTTTAATTGAATCCGACATCCAAATACTACCGTTGATCATACCATTTGTTGTAGATGGTGGAATCTTCAAGTTATAAGGAGGTTTACCAGATCGAATATCTGCTTTTACCAAATATTTACCTACATTATTTCCACCGGATCCAAGTTCAGCACAGAAAGGGTTAATATTTAAAATTTCAGGAATTTGATTAAACGTTACAATCACTTCATCTTCTCTTACACATAATCCATTTTGATTAGACTCGCGAATTCTAAACGTATAAGTACCATAGCCTGCTCTAATAACTACATTGGTTGTTGGTGAAGATGAATTTGTAAAGGATACTAATTTATTGTCTTTTTCAAACCAGGTGATTGTAGTTCCAGAGATAGACTGAAATCCCGTAAGATTGTAATTGTCGTTGCAAAGAGAAGTATCTCTTCCTGCTAATGGTTGTGGAATTTTATAAAAGACAAATGGAGTTCCTGTTGCTAATTTAAGGCAACCTTTACTTAAGTCTATGCCACCCATTCCGTTGCTACGACCTAATCGAGCACCTATATAATAAGTAGTTCCAAAAGTAAATAATGGGTCATACCCAAAGGAATTGGTGTTTATAAATTTAATAATAGAACCTAACGGATCATTAATGTTGGTGTAAATAAAAAATATTACAGTGTCTTTATTCGGAGCTGGATCCAGGATTTCTCCATTTTTATTGTAGATAACATTAATCAGACCATCTTCACATACATTCTGAATAAGAGTGGATATGGTTCCAATAGAATTCGAACATAGGCATTCATGAGATACAATATAGGTGAATTCACAACCATTGATATCGCGAATGGTGACTGTATCATTAACGGTATTTGGAATTAACCCTGAAGTGTATTTGTTATTGACATCTATTGCTCCATTTCCTTTGATTAAAGTGTATGGTGGAGTTCCACCGCTAATGTTGAATTCTTTTTTGTAGGAGAGCTGATCCGGCTCGCATTTAAATGTTGGTGCACTATGGTTTGGGGTTTCGTAGAAATTAATTGACATGGTATCATAGCTTGTGCAACCAAATCGACTTTCAGTTAAAACAAATATACCTTTTCCGAATGCCGAAGATGTAACCGTTGGGGTTGCAATATTATTTGGTGTGATAGTAGCTGATGGACCCGAAATCTGAGTCCAGGTACCGCCAACGCTAAATGTTCCACTTATTGTTTCTACTAAACCACAGACAGATTTGTCTGGTCCAGCATTAGGTGTAGGATAAGGTTGAACATTTATTTCTATACAACATTCAGGACTTGGAGGACAATCACTTTCATAGTGATAACATAGCTTGCCAATATATGGAATACCCGTACCAGGATCATAATCCCATTTAACTACAATGTTTGGAGTATTTATTGCATTTGGAGTCTGGATAGTGCCATTGGTAATGGTCCAGATATGTCTTACGTTTGGAGGAAAAATAGTGTCTGTGGTGTAATTCACAACATCGTTTCTGCAAACCTGAAGATTTCCTTTTGGACAAACCATATTTTGTCGGAATTGATCTTCATTAATATTTTCACAAAAATTAAACGAGCATGACTTCGTTTGCGAATCGAGATTGCCAGTAATAGTAATTTCAACACAATAATCATCTTTGTTGATAACTTCAATGATGGATGTATTTCCAATACTTGATTTCGTTACATCAGATTTTCTATACCATTTATAAGTATAACCTTGGGTTGAATAAGAATTAACAGAGCAAGTGTTATCGGTTACGGTAGCTTCCAATAAAATTTTACCATTGAAGCAATATTCTTTTAAATTAGCATTTATATTTAAAAATGTAGCAAAAAGGAAATAAGAACTATCGCATTTATACTGGTCAGTTGATTTTGAAAGAAAAATTTCAGTGCCGTTTTGACAAGTAGTAAAAGTTTGATTTGTCTTTGCTTCCCTGTATGAATCGCCCTGACATCCTAGAAAATAAATATTCGGACTAACGACTTTTGGCAGTAAAGTAAAATTAATAATTGAATCAATGCCACAGCAGTTTTCCGTAAATTGTTGGGTGTAACTACCTGAAGTATCAATCATTAAATTGACCCATTTGTAAGGTTGATTTTCAAAACAAATGGTGCGATTGTCTCTTCGAACTGGGGCCTTTGTTACACGAATCGTATCGCAAATTGGCCCAACCTGATCACATAATGATATGGATTTAGAATTGCCAATTACAGCAGAGGCACATAAAATATATGTTCCCTCTACCATTAAGTCTAATGGAATCTTCTTATCCTTTAAGGGTAATACAACACCATCTAAAGTCCAGGTATATGCGGGTCGACATGGTGTAGAATCCTGAATGATCTCATAGAAAACATTGCAAGCACCAGCACAAATATCGTTTGGTCCAACTATATCAGTTATTGGAGGTAAAACAGGAGGCCCTCCTTTGTCCGTTGCTAAAGTGAAATCACAAACATCTCCACTACAACCATCCACGAATAAGTAATAAGTTTTACATGGAACTAAATCGGCACAAATTTGATATGTAGAATTTGCCTTCAAACAAGAAAAAACACAGGCCACCGTATCCACGCAATCGCAATCACCGTAGATACCCATTTGAACACCGTCGTTCACCACAGAACAATTGGAAAATGTAATTGAAATGCATACTTTTCCTCCATTAGTAACAAACCCCCACCAACTTATATTATTTGGAATTCCACCGTCAGGACAGAGAGCATTACAGGTTCCTAAATTTCTCTTATCTGTATTTTTACAAGAATAGCCATTAACCTCATCCAATGAGCAAAGTATGTTGGCTAAATGACAGGAATCAGAGGCAGGAGGATCACATTTTTGTCCAATTAACTTAGAAAATGATAGTACTAAAGCTAAATAGACAAACGTCTTAATTATATACTTAGTGCTCAAAATCAGTAATTTAAATATTCCAAAATACTATAATACCTACTATTTTACGAACCAATTTAAGGCTTTTTTTGAAGTTTAAAGTCTATTTTTAATTGTTCTTTAGAAAAACAAGGAATATCCTAGTATATCATCTTATGAGCGTAAGGTTGCCATACTTTTCAACAAGAGTTCCTAGTTGAGTTTTGGCAATAATATGATAGACAAATACCCCAGGATTTAGAGGTTTGCCATTGAATTCACCACTCCAACCAAATCCTTTTTGACGAGGGTCAAAGTTTTCTTTGTGATAAACTCTTGCACCCCAGCGATCATATACTTCAAACACCTCAATCGTCAAAATACCTTCTTGAACTGAAAATTCAAAGATATCATTCAGGCCATCTCCATTTGGACTATAAACATCCGGTGTATATATGTCAATATCCGTTAAAACTTCGATGAGTACCTTGTCCCTCACTTCACAACCTGCGCTATCCAGTAATATCAATTCATATTCTGTAGTTTTAGTTGGTTTTGCAATAGGCTGTGTACAATTTATACATGAAAGTCCTAAAGTCGGTTGCCATGTTGAAGAAAATATATTCAACATATTTGTCTGAATAGTTAATTGGATCTGATCTCCGGGATTTATAATCGCGTCTTTGAATATTACCAAAGAATAAGGTGATTTTTCACTAACTGTAATTAAAGTATCGTAATCACATTGGAATTTATCTCTTATTCTTACTTGATACTGCCCAGCAATTAATTGATTAAAAACTGAATTAGATGAATAGTTTGTTCCATCCAGAGAATAAGTGTATTCCTCTTCGCCCCCAATTACCTTTAGTATTCGTATTTCTCCATCTGATCTATTAAGACAACTAACGTCTATGGTTTGTATGTTTGCACTAATGATATCATTAATGGTATCACTTATCGATATGCTTTGAATGTTACTACATCCTGTTAACTGACTTTTTACTTCTAAAAAGTATTTGCCACCATTACGGATTTGAAGACTATCTGAATTAGAATTTAAAATTAAACCTATGCTGTCTTTCCAAATAAATTGGTTGGTCAAAGGATCTAAGCTAGTTGATCGAATCGTTATAATTTTATTATTGCATCTGAATGTATCCAGTTGAATCAAACTAAATAATGGTTTGGAAGTATCTAAATTAATTTGGATGGTTGTATCAATAAAGCATCCATATTGATTGGATAATCTAAGTTTATACAAACCAGCCTGGCGTACGATTGGGTTTTGATTGTTGGAATTGAAATTTGGTCCTGACCAGGTAAATATGGAATCGCCTGTGCCTGCTGTTAAAATGATACGTACTGAATCTCTAAGGCAATTCAGATCTGATGTAATAATTGATGTGATCCTTGGAAAACTATCGTTTTTAAAAACATTAAGTGAAGCTACATTGCTGCATCCATTTTTACATGTTACTACAATGTTGTATTTACCCGTATCGCGCACTTTAATATTATTGCTTATAATGTTCTGATTCCTTGGTGTAGTCCATATGATTGATCCATCTCTGCAGGAAGTAATTACTGAAAGATCAATAGAGTCTTGCCTGCATTTCAGGGTGTAATCTTGTACAATAATGGTAGGTTTTATAGTATCTGCGAATACTTCATGATCAACCTGAGTTATGCACTTGTTATTATCTTTTTTTACTTCAACTTTATATTTTCCAGCAGTGGACGTTAGAAGAGGATTTCCGCTAAAAGTTTTAGAATTGGAATCAGTCCATATAATTCGAACATTTTGGTCACTCAGGTTCTCAACTATTAATGTCGCCATTGGTCTGTTGCAACTTATAGAATCTGAACGGATGCTAAAAGTTGGTTTAATGGTATCTAAAAGTATATCTACGAAAGTATCTAGAGCACAGAAATTTTTATTTAAAATGCGTACTTGATATCGTCCTGTCCCAGGAAATATTGGTTCAGCGAGGCTGGAATTAAATCCATTTCCACTCCATTGATAAGTAACCAGGCTATCAATAAGGTTAACTTTTGCCTTTAGATTTTTTATTTCGCAATTTAATGTATCGCTATAAATATTTAATACCTGGTTCTTAAGTGTATCGTATTTTATTTGGATTCTATTTTGAAATGGGCAGTTGGCGCTATCTCTTGCCATCATGGTGTAGTTCCCTTCCAATGGCTGATTAATTCTTCGAGTATTAATAATATTGCCATTTGGATCTATCCATTGGAAAAATTCAATACTATCGATTGAATTAAATTCAATAAATGGATTACTTTTATTTTTACAGTTTATTATGGTGTCTGAAAAATTTATAATCGGAGGCTTAATTTTGCTAATTACTTCAATTGAATCAATGAACTCGCACCCAAACAAGTCTGTAACCGTTATTAAATAAAATCCTGATTCACCAATTTTAAAAATTGAGTTCGAATCAATACTTCCGTTGGGATATTGCCATTGATATTTTAGGTTTGTCAAGTTCGTTTTAACAGAGATAAATCCACTATCACGACGACAAGTTAAAGTATCTGCCAGCAAATTAACTTTTGGGGGACTTGTGTTTTCAATTACAGTATGCCTGTAAAGACTTGTGCATCCATTAGAATCAGTGACCTTTAATTGATAATTTCCCCCTTGTCGAACCGATAATTTTACAGCTTGTATCGTATCTAATAAAGTATTTATCCATTGATATCGAACTCCTGGTATTATTGGAAGGACTACGAGATCAGCAAAGTTTTTCAAACAACTGATCGAATCACTACTGACGTTTACCATTGATCGTGCTGTATCTACCACCACCAAAATACTGTCGGACGACGTACAATGATTTTTACCTAATACAGTTAAATAATATTTCCCACCATCACTGGTCAAAGGAAAGGAGTCAGTAGAAAAAACTAAATTATTGTGAGTCCATTCTATAGATTGAATGGATCCCCGATAATCTACCGAGAATTTGGTTATACTTTTTAAACAAGTAACAGTATCTGCAGAGATGAACGAAAATGGAGTTATGGTGTCAATTACAACTTCAATTGTTCTTTGGGAAGTGCAATTATTGGATCCCGTAACAGTAACGGTGTATAATCCAGGCTCTGTTACCTGAAGATTTTGCAGAGAACTTGAAAAACCTCCCGGTCCCAACCATTGAAATTTTACATTGCCTTGTGTTCTGGTATTAATGTCAGCAAAATTCTTTTTACAATTAATACTATCTGATGAAAGATTAACAACGGGTCTTGTAAGGTCCTCCTTAATTTCGACAGAATCTATAGTTATACATCCATTAGGTGAAATGATTGTTACTTTATAAATACCTTTTTCTTTTACCCAAATATTTTTTTTGTTCGAAGAAAAGCCATTGGAACTTTCCCATGAATAGTTGTAATTGAAATTGGGATTAATAAGATGAGTCAAAGCGATTTCAACAGAATCGTCTAGACACTTTAAGTCTTTTGACTTTAGATTGATCATCGCCTTTGTGGTGTCAATTTTAATAATAATAAACGTATCCAAGACGCATCCTGAAGTATCTGTTAACCTAACTTCATACCTTCCCGGGATGTTGATTTTTGGCTTAAATTCTTTTGAAGAGTAACTAATATCGTTTCGATAAAATTCTATTTCTCTTAAGATCGACTGAGTTGAAGAGTTAACGGTGACATCAGCATTTATACAGCTTAGATCACTAACACTATAATTATAGTCCGGTTTAACAATTTTTGATACTACATCAATGCTTTTAGATAAAGTACATCCATTTCTATTTCTTGCTAACAAGGAATAAGTTCCTTCAGCTTTAACGAATGGAAAACTGTCCTTAGAAATAAAAAATTGAGGACCCATCCAGGTGAAATCTATAAAATCAGAGAGTGGTCTTAATAATAATTGTGTTGAATCTACAAGACAATTTATTAAGCCTGAACTGATTTCAAAGTCTGGTAAAATTTTATCTTCAATTACTTCAAAGTCAATCCTATTCATACAACCTGACCCATCAGCAATTTGAACAGAGTACTTCCCTGCCGTATTAATTAGAGCAGTGTCTCGATCGCTTATTTTAACATTGCCTTCATTTCTCCAGGTCCAGGTGGGATTTGAAATATTGGTAAAAGAACGAGCAGTAATAATTGGTTTATCACAAGTTATGGTGTCATAAGTTAAACTTAAGTCAATTACTTTTCCAATAGAAACAACTTCAACTTCAATGGAATCAGAACAAAATTCATTAGACAAAAGTAATTTGTATGTTCCTGCCTTATTGACAATAACCATCAATGGATTTGTGGTATCTAAAAAATTTCCATTTACCGTAGACCATTGAATCCTGGCGTTAGTAGGAACAAATGATGAGCTTGCATCTAGAACCGTGTTAAATCTGGTACAGGTCAGTGTATCTGGATTGTTTATAGTGGCTCTGATTTTATCAATTTTAAGATCTAAATCAATTATTGAATCACATCCATTGGCAGAAAATAATTTAATTTGATAATTACCATTTGTATCATAGTGAATTCCACCAACGATGACCGTATCATTCGGACATGTTCTAATGGTTAAGGCGGTTGAAGGAGGAGTTGGATGAATACGAAGACTGATGCAGTTTTTACTCAGGTCCCCACAAACATTAGCCTGACCAGATATTACAGAATTTCTAAATATGGAAAACTTAGTTGAAGAACCAAGTTTTGGTAATTTGAAACTATCTTGAATTAGATAAGATAATCCGCAAATCACATAATCACCTTCTGGATAATTTTGAAGATTTATACTTTTTGATATTTCTAAAATACTATCCTGTAGATTAGTGACGAAATACACGTAATCATATAAACTTGGATCGGGTGTAAATGTTGGTTGAACAGGTTTTAAACTAAGATTTAGATTAGGATCACCACTACAAAATTCAAGTTGAGTGTTATTAAAGTAACCTCCATGAGCGTTGCAAGCCTGACAATTTATTCCAGCATCGTCACAAAATAATATACAAAATTGTTCAAGTAACCCTTCTTGAAATTTCCCTTCATCTTTAATAATTAATGTCCAAGTTCCATTAACCGGGCCAGAATTGAAGTTTTCAAGACATCCGTTATGTGGCCAATAAGTTCCGTTATAATATCGGTTAAATATTCCCCAGTTTTGTTTGTTGTCCCAACGTTGTTTGATTTTAGGGTCAGGAATGGCTTTTTCTTTGCAAGGAACAAAAGTTACATTCCACCTTGTAAATCCGGTTGAACCAGAATTTCCTACTGGACCAATAAGACCAACCGATTGACCGGATGGAGAAACTAAGGTCATAGTAACATCTCCAAGAAAGGCGTGATTAAATTTTAATCTAATACCACAAACACCTTGATTGAGTGAATCGGATAGATTGTTGTTTACTGCACCACTGATTTGAATTCTTAAGGTTTGTGTGCTTTCATCTTTTATTATAATGTTGGTATCGATACAGCACCATTGAGCATTAGCTGCATTTAAATACAGACAATACAGGATACAAACGGTTAAGTATCTTATCATTATAAGCAATAAAATTCAAGTACAAAGATAATATAATCTCGAACCACGTAAAATCTAACGCAAGATGCTCATTATCAATTATATATAATCTAAATTAATTTTGTTGTATTTATGACCTATAAAATAGAATAAATGCTGCCTCATAATAGAATTTTTTAAGGCAAAATCTACTAGGCTATGATCTTATGATTAGGAGTTCAAAAAGCAGGTTAAACTAAACTAAGATCAGAATTATCTACATAAATATCTTATTCCTTAATTCACCGATATTCATATCAATCAACTCTTCATAAGAAAGATTAAGGTGGTAAATATTGGTCTTCGAATTCAATGCGCGGCGATAGGCTTGTTTTATGGACTTTGAGTAAAGTATTAAGCCAATACAAACAGCAATGCTATTTAATAACCAGGCCACCCAGTATTTGCCACATCCCGTTCTTAATTCCCAGATGCCAATTTCAACCTCACCTTTCCAATCCGCGTTATATTCGGTTAGTACATGATGAATGTCATGCAGTCGGGCAACTTTTACTCGGGCTGAAATATTCGGTAAAGGAATAAAAATCTTACCTATTTTAATTTTAAAAAATTTATCATTATACCCACCATCTTTGAAATGATAATGGCTAAAGAAAAGTGAAAGAGCTTCTTTCACCTTTAAAGAAGAATCAAATTTCATGATTCACATTATATTTTATCTAACGAATATTTTGATGAAAAGTTGAAGGGCCAAGTATTATATCACAGATTATTAGATCTTATTGCGTCGTTAAGTTAATTTTTCATTACAAAAGAAACAGGTCAAATAAGTGATAATTAAAAGTTTTGAATTAATTATAGTTCACTATTCTTCACTCTCATCATTACCTTCTTCAGGTTTATTAATTTTACCACCATACCTTGGACAATCAATTGGGCTAAGGACTCGAATAGTATTCTGTTTGGTGATTATTAGGCTGTCAACGATGTTATAGATCTTTAATTTAGCGCTGTAAGTGCCGGGTTGGATGTATAAAACTTTGGGATTCTTTTCAAAACTTATTGATGGATTAGCTCCAGGTAATTCCCATTCATAGCGTATAGCTCCACTTGTGTTATTGATAAATTCAATTTTACCGGGCGCACAAATTCTAGAAACATTGGACGAGAAATTTCCAATTAAAGGACTGTATACTTCTATTTCGATTGATTTACATTTTTCTCCGCACTGATTAATACAACAAAGTTCAACTTTATATTTACCATCTTTGGCGTATGCATGAGTTGGATTTTCCTCTATCGAAGTTTCTCCGTCACCAAATTTCCAAAGGTATGCATCTGCATTTTTGGATTGATTTTTAATATTAAGGGTATGGTAATTTACCGATGAGGAATAATTTACAATAACTTCCGGTAATACCTCAATATATTTTTTGTAAGAAACAGTACTGCTTCCAAAAAAATTGATCGCTGTTAAAGTGACGTCATAAAACCCCGTTACAGGATATTGCACTACAGGATTCTGGAGATTAGAGGAGGAAGGTATACCCCCAGGAAATTTCCATTCCCAACTATTAGGAAATCGATCAGAGGCATCCGTAAAAAATACAGACTTACCAATGCATATCTCCTGAGTAGATGCTTCCAAGTCAGCTATCGGAGGTAAACCGGAATTACATATACCAACACAACCAAGTGTTTTGATAAAATTATTAACAGCGTTCTGTGAGTTTAATGACCATACGTTTGAATTAGTTAAAGAAGGAGACATAATAAAGTTACTACCTCCATCGTGTTCGGCGTTAAAGGAATGGCCTAACTCATGGGCTTGTAAGGCTCTTAACAAACTAACTGAACCACCTATGTCGGTACATACATTATATCTTGTCGGGGTACAAACTGATCCCACCCATGCTAATCCTATCACCGATGAATACTTTCTAGTCCAGGCGGTTGCTACTGAGTATGGTGCTCCTCCATATCCACCGGTTTCAGCCCAGATTCGATGTTTGTCTAGGTGTAAATCAATATTATTAATTCCATTCCAAGGGTCATCCGCATCTGTCGTCGGAACAAATATGGTAGAAATGTTGAATTCAATAACGGAGTGAAATTCGTTATCATAATTGGTTTGCACATTAGCCAGAACGGAAGCCACAAAAGCTTCTGCATTCGTTACACTACCTTTATTATCGTAAATGGTCTTATCACAAGCTATGGCAATATCTACCGTTATGCAATTCGGTAATAATGATTCTGTCTTTTGGGCAATTCTATTTCTCAAGAAATTATTAGAGTTGTTTAATCCACAATTAACTTTGTGATCAAGTATTCTATCCGTAGCATTATAAATTATAAATAAATCATTTAAAGCATTTGGTTCCTGATAACTAATAGGTTCTATGTTGATTTCTTGACCATTGAATAAGAAAAATCCATAGATATGATTTTCGGCTAAGGATAAGCTACCAATAGTACTTATGTTATTTACAGAGATGACCTTAAAGACTCTAAGCTTAGAACTTAAATTATTTTCTTTATTCGAGTTTCGACCAGTAACTAATTTATAATTTTCTTTAAAAATGGAAAATTCAGCTATCTCCAATTTGTACTCATTGGATGAGGTCTTAAAGTTAATTTTTTGAATTAATGTTTGCTTCGAAAATGAATTAATCGTCTCTTTTACATTCATTTTGATCAATTCATAATAACAAAACTGATCGTTTAATTTAAGTATTGGGTTAGAATTGATATGGCTTGGCAAAGTTTTGCCTGACGCTGCGTCAAGTAAAAGAATAAGAAATACAAAGACTATGCCTCTGCTCAATGAATGGGATTAAAATGATTTATAGAAAATTTCCTTAATTAAGTTCTATTTACGAAAATTTCCTATCTATATAACGCTCTACTTTATTATTACGAATCTTTTAGTTATCCTAGAATTATTGTTTTGAACATTAATAAAATAAACTCCGGGATTTCTATCCGATAGATTAAATTCAATTTGTGGACCAAGTATTTTACCTGAATTCGTCAACTCCATATTAACTCCAGTTAAGTCAGATATGCTAATTAGAGTGCTAGCTTGCTGGAATTCAACAGGAAGATTTAAAGTAAATATTCCACTGTTTGGATTAGGAGTAATTGTAAGCTGTTGATTAGAACCAGTTGAGCTTCTGTAATTAAGGTCATTCCATTCATCATCTGCTTTGGCTACGGCTTTATTGTTTTTTCCACCATGTTGAGGGCACAATACCGGAGACAAGCTTTCAACAAATGAAATTTGCTTCAAAATGGTGCTATCATTATTGCTATATGCAATTAAAGTAACATCAAATTTTCCTTGTTTGCTATACTTAACCTTTGGATCAGTCTCTGCACTGGTTGATGGATTTCCTCCTGGAAAAATCCAACGATAAGAGGTAGCTCCTACAGATTTATTTTTGAAATTCACCGTCATGGGAAGGCATGCCTTATTGTTATCAGATGTAAAAGCTGCAATTAATGTCCGTACTAATTCTACTTCTTTGCATAAGGTATCTTTTCCGCAACCATTATCAGTGATCAAACAAACATTATATTTTCCTGGTCCAGAAAAAGTATAATTAGGATTTCTTTCAGTGCTCGTCTTACCATCACCGAAATTCCATCTGTAACTATATTTTGCAGGTCGAACCGTGTCTATCGTTTTATTATCAAACTGTATGCTATACCCTACTTGTGAATTATAATTGAAATCCGATTTAGGTTTCTTATCCACTTTAATAAAACGTGAAATGATTTTTACATTATTGAACTTAGAGTTAGAGGCAGTAAGTTTAACTTCATAAACTCCAGGTGTAGAATAAGTAATGGTTGGTTCTTTATCAGATGAAGTGGATGGGGTGCCTCCTGGGAACTCCCATTTATATACTGTCGAATTTGAAGAAGAGCTATTTTTAAATTTAACTTTAAGATCGGCGCATCCTTCCTGAATATCTGAAGTAAAATTGGCTACAGGAGGTGTAACGACTTGTACATTGACACTTTTACAAATAGTCCCGCATAAATTCGTTGCACATAATTCAACTTTATAAGTACCATCTTTTTTATAAATATAGCTTGGTTCATCTTCAGTAGATGTAACGCCATCACCGAATTTCCATAAGTAAGAATCTGCATCCTGTGAGGTATTGGAAGTAAGCAGTTCATTGTTATTGATTATATTAGCTGTAAATGAATTAGTGACAGCAGGTGATATTTCAATGAACTGAGAAAGAGTCAAGGTATTATTACCGAAAGAATTGGTAACTTTTAAGGTAACATCATAGGTACCTCCGTTTTTATAAACAATTACAGGATGTTGTTGAGTTGAACTTGAAGGAGTTCCACCTGGAAATGTCCAAGCCCAGGTTGTAGGAGTCCCTTGTGATAAATCAGTAAATTTTATTGAAGTATTAGCACAGCCAGGATTTGGTGATGCTGTGAAATCAGCTGTTGGTGGTGTACCCGAAGAACAACCTCCGGCACAACCTACAAATGGAAGATATGAATTTATAGAGTTTAGTGAAGCTGGTGACCAAGTATTAGAATTGCTAACTGCTGGTGCCATTATAAAACCGGAACCTGAAGCATCATGATCAGCATCAAAATTATGACCTAATTCATGAGATTGTAAACATCTTAATAATCCTGCAGAACCTCCAAAATCAGAACATACATTATATCGATAGCCACCACACATAGCACCTACCCATGCCAATCCTATGGCCCCGGAAGTATACTTTGTTGTCCAGGTTGTGGCTACTGCATAGGAAGCTCCACCGTATCCTCCTCCATTTCCCCAAGAGGTGTGTGTATTTAAATGAGAATTGATATTATTGATTGAATTCCATGGATCTTCACCTGCATTGGTCGGCACATATGTAGCTGCAACTCCAAACTCAATGGCAGAGTTAAATTCATTATCGTAATTTGTTTGAACGTTATTTAGAACACCTATCATAAAAGCTTCAGCACCTGCGATGCCTCCACGTTTATTAAATACCGTTAAGTCACAAGAAAGTGCGACATCAACAGATAAGCAACCAGCTCTAAGAGCGTTTGGTTGAGTTACTAATTCATCACCAATTCTACCCTTATTATGTAGATCATCCGAACCGCAGGTAATGTTATTGGTCGGAATTACATCGACTTCATTATAAATTACAAATTCATCAGGGAGAGCTTTAGGATCAAAAGAAATTAAAGGTTCAATGAAAGTTCTATTTCCCGCTATTTCAATAAAACCATAAATAAAGTGGTCAGCAATGGTAAGATTAGACAATCCGGCTCTAGGTGAATTAGGAATAACTTTATAGGTTTTAATTCTACCTTCATTCGGCTTATTTACTAAACCCTTTTGCCCGCCTGTACGGAGGTAATAATCTTTCTTTAATAAATTGAATTCTGTTAGAGTAAGATCCCAGTGTACAGTTGGAGTGTTAATGGATATTGAATGACTATTTGATCTGGAATTTAGTGAAGACTGAATAGCATCAATCTGAAGATTGATGACTTCAAATTTCTTAAATTTTTGAGATAATATATTATCAGAATAATTCTGTACGAGCTTGGCTTCAAAGGTTTGAGCTTTCAAGCCATTAAGAACTAATAGACACAGAATCAGGCAGTTTTTAGCATTCATATTTAATATAGAACTGATATTTGTTGCAAAAGTATATAAAATTTCTTGAATAATTGGCTCAAAATTAGTGACTTAATAAGCAATTGATTCAAGCAGAATTAATGAATTAAGTCGTAGAAATCCTACTTGTACTATTCAAATCACAAAAGAAAAGCCCGGAAATATTTCCGGGCTTAAATAAATTTATTTTCAATTTAAATTTTAACTTATTTCAGCAATACTACTTTGGTAACAGTCTCAATATTTTTATCTGTTGCTTTTATAAAATAAATACCATCGAGTAAACCATTTAAGTTGATTTGAATCTGATTATTGCTTAGATACTCCTGGTTTATTGATTCCTTAATTCCATTCATGTTATAAACCTGAAGAATTCCATTGGTATAATCAAAATCATTTGGAAGTGTTATGATGATTACTCCATTTGTTGGATTTGGTTGTATTGACAAACTTCTTGAGTTAACTCTTGATCTTCCATTAACTATTTGTTCTTCATCTTCTTCGGTGGCTTCAGCTTTGTTGTTTTTTCCACTGTGTTTTGGACATTGTACTGGTGATTTAACAAGGATGTAAGAAGTTTTAATTATAGAGTTTTCTCCATTTGTATTTTTAACAGTTAATTTAATAGAATATAAACCAGCTTTTTCGAATCTGATTCTTGGATTTTTTTCTTTAGAATTTGCCGGAGTTCCATTTTCAATCTGCCAATTCCACTCTAAAACATCGTTAGATGATAGATCTTGTAAGTCAATGTAATCCCCTACGCAAATGTTCGTTGCACTTGACGTAAAATTCACTTTTGGAACTAGTAGTACAGTAACCTTCTTAGAAATTTTAGTATCTCCACATTCGTTGGTAACGATAAGCTCTACATCATATTCTCCTTCAGCCTTAAAGTCGTGTTCTGGGTTTTGTTCAGTACTAGTTGAATTGTCACCAAACTTCCAGAGATAACTTGAGCCATAAAGAGATTGATTATTAAATTTAACTACGAGTTTAGTAACTTCAGATGTAAATTTTGCCGTTGGCAAACTCTGTACTGTTATGTAAGAATTTTTTGAATTAGAAATGCTATCATTGGCAGAATAGGCAACCAACTTTGCATCGTAAGAACCCCTGGAATTGTAAATAATTATTGGATTTGGATCGTTACTTGTACTTGGAGTTCCCCCAGGAAATGACCAATAAAAACTTGAAGCTCCAGTAGATAAATTTTTATATTGAACTGTTAAAGGACTACAACCGGAAATTTTATCTGAAGAAAACGCCGCAGACAATATACTTGCAATTTCAACTTTTTGACACAAAGTATCTTTTCCACATCCGTTATCAGTAATTAAGCAAGCATCATAAGTACCTGGGCCTGGATAATCATGCTTTGGATTTTTTTCAATACTTGTTTTGCCATCGCCAAACTTCCAATAATAGGCATATTTCCAAGGCCTTATGGTGTCAATGGTTTTATTTGTGAATTCTACTGAATTGCCGACAGGAATATTTACGTCGAATTCAGATTCTGGTTTAGAATCTGCTCTGATAAATCCCTTTTCAACCTTTGTATTGGTGTATTTAGAATTTGAAGCTGTTAGCTTAGCATCAAAAACACCTTTGTTGTGGTATGTTATGGTTGGTTCTTTTTCAGTCGATACACTAGGAATTCCTCCCGGAAACTCCCATTTGAACGAGGTTGAATTAGGCGAAGATAAATTTCTGTATTTTACTTTTAGATCAGTACAGCCATCTTGAACTTCAGCATAAAAATTAGCCTCACAAGGAGTTACTACAATAACTTTTGACGTTTTGCACACTGTACCACAGGTATTGGTGGCGCATAATTCAACCGTAAAAGTACCATCCTTTGCATAGGTATGGGTTGGTTCATCTTCAGTAGATGTATTGCCATCGCCAAATTTCCACAAATAAGAATCTGCAAATTGGCAATCGTTAAATGTAGTTAAATCGCGATCGATGGTATATGTCGTAAAAGAATTAATTACTAAAGGCAGAACCTCAATGTACTTTTGAATGGTTATCGTATTGCTACCAAATGTGTTCGTTACTTTAAGTGTCACATCATAAATACCGGTTGTTTTGTATTGTACTGTTGGATTTTGTTGGGTTGAGGTGCTTGGCGTTCCACCGGGAAATGTCCATTGCCAAGTAGTTGGTTGTCCAGTTGATTCATCAATGAATTTTACCGTACCATTGGGACAAACTATGGTTGGGGATCCTGAGAAATCCGCAACTGGCGGTGTACCTGCATTACATATTCCAACGCAGCCAATGGTTTTAATATAATTATTAATGGCAGATTGAGAAGCTGAAGACCATGTATTCGAATTACTTACGGCAGGAGCCATAATGAAACCAGAACCTGCACCATCATGACCGGCATTGAAATTATGACCTAATTCATGTGCTTGAAGGCAACGAAGAAGACCTGCAGAGCCACCAAAATCAGAGCATACATTATATCGAAAACTACCACAAAGAGCCCCTAACCAGGCAACTCCAATAGCTCCACTCGTATATTTTCTAGTCCAGGCAGTTGCTACAGCATAGGATGTGCCACCATAACCACCTCCATTTGCCCATGTCCTGTGTTTGTCAAGATGGGCATTAATATTGTTAATCCCATTCCATGGATCATCTTGAGTTGTTGTCGCGACGAAAATCGTTGCAATGCTAAATTCAATGGCGCTGTTGAATTCATTATCATAATTGGTTTGAACATTGTTTAAAACGCCAGTTACAAATGCTTCAGAACCACTAATTCCTCCTTTGTTGTCATAAATTGTTTTGTCACAAGCCAAAGCTATATCAACCGTAATACATCCAGCCCGACTTGCTATTTGATCTTTTATATCATGGTTTTCAATATGCCCTCCATCATGAAGCTCATCTGAACCACAGCATATGCCTTCTACTTTCTTTACATCCGTTTCTTTATAAATAATAAATTGATCTTTATCTGCTGAAGGATCAATATAATTCAGAGGCTCAATGAAAGTTTTTATACCGGCATCTTCTATATATCCATAAATAAAATGATCGGCTAAGGTTAAGCAGGATAAACCTGCTCTTTTGGTATTAGGCAGGACTTTATAGGTCCTGATACCATTTTTTAGTCCGTACTTTTTATCAACTTTTCCACCCCCAGCTATACTTAAATAAAACTCATTATTGAAAAGACTAAATTCAGTCAAAGAGAGATTCCATGTTACCGATTCAGTTTTAATTTCAAGGGAATGACTATTCGATCTTGAATTAAGAGCTGCTAAAATCTGATTAGAATTCAAGCTTACAAGCTCGTAATTCACAAATTTTTGGTCAAGAAGTTTTTTTGAGAAATTATTAACAGGTTCTCCGACAAAACTTTGGCTCCACAAGGCGTTACTATAAATAAAAACAATCAATAAGCAATTTCTAAAGCCCATGTTTAAGTTTTTTATGATTTTAGCGACAAATTTACAAAAATTGGAATAAATATTTAATGGTTAAATAAATTAAATATTTTATTTAAACAATTAATATTCAAATATATAGATATGAAGTATTCTTATAAATTGATAATCCTCCTGTTCATTTTAGGAGTTTTAAATGGTGGTCTTTATGCACAGGCCAAGAAAAAGACCAATTCAAAAAGCAAAAAAGCTAAAACAGAAAGTAATTTTTGGCAAGACGATATGTGGTACGGAGGAGGCCTAAACCTCCAATTTTATACTACTTATTTAGGTAGCTATCCCGGAAATGTTTTTGAATTCGGTATATCGCCAATTGCAGGTTACAAAATTAAAAAATGGTGGTCAGTTGGCCCTCGTTTAGAATTCAGTTATGTTGGTGGTCGTTTTGATGTGGTCGGAGATATTTATAAACTTAGGGGCACGAATTATGGATTTGGTGCTTTTACCCGTGCTAAGTTTCTTGGTTTTCTATTTGCCCATGTTGAATATTCTCGGATCTCTACCCTATTGATTACAGGAAATATCGTCGATGATAAAATTGAAACTGATCGTAAATTCAGGGATCATTTCTACACCGGTCTAGGGTATAATCCATCTGAATCTTTATCCTATGAGATATATTTATTATTCGATTGGTTAGCACCGGAGGATTCAGTTGACTTACCTATACAATTTAGAGCCGGACTAACTTATAACTTTTAGTCCTTCATCTTTAGTTGCTGTTTAACTAGATTGGCTTAGTAGTTTTTAAAATTGAATGAAAGATTTTATTCGAGGTGAAGATTAATGTATTAAAATAAAAAATTCAATCCTATTGAAAAGTTTCTGATAGCTTGTGGGAACAAGCCTTTTGAAAAGTAATTGTTTTGTTCGTTTTTCCCTTCATAAGGATTCGAACCTAGTTCATATGTTCCAACAATATCATAAGATGAGTACCATCCATGAGAAGCGTATTTTTCATCGAACAAATTGCTGATCTGAATCCAGGATTGAAGTTTAAAATGCTTAAATGATCGTTCAAGGTCAATTCGAGAATTCCAAACTTGATACTTTGGGAGTTCTGCCGTAGGTAATTCTGAAAGATGTAATCTTTGATGATTTACCAGTTTATTAAAGAGAGAAACAGACAGGAAATATTTTTCTTTTTTAATTATTTGATATTCTGTTCCAAACGATAAAAGATAAGAAGGAGAATATGTTAATTCAACCTTACTTAACTTTACCTCCCTGGTTCCGATAGGATTAAAATTGCTATCCCAGATCGGAATTCTCCAAGTAAATTCAGGAATGTAATTTTGCGAGAAAGTAGCGTTGGCATATAATTTTATTCGATTCCAAAGTTGAACTCGATTGGTAATTTCAACACCTTGCCGAATAGCATGATCGGCATTGATTCTTATAGCATCACCTGTCGGGCCGATAGATCCATCCGGAGTTAAATAATTCTGATAATTCATTCGGTAGAAATTAATCGAGGATTGGAATCTGGAATAATTAAATTTAAATCCAATATCTATGGAAAGTAATTTCTCTTTATCTATGTCTGGATTTGTAAGAAGTTCTTCCCGATAAGGTTCACGTTGATAATACGACAAGGATGCGAATGTTGAAATTTGTTTTGTCCACCATAAATGGATAAATCCTTTTGGCGAATAAAGCTGAGAGGTCCAATGATTATTTACAGATCCATATTGGTCATCCGTCCCATTAATTTTATAATTGACGATTCTGAGTTGAAAATCGATACCAGTTTGAACTTTTGAATGAATGGGTATAATTAGTTTGCTTAAGTATGTATATTCTGATTTATTTCCATTGTTCTGATAATAATTAGGTTGGAGGTAGGTTACATTTTTTAAAAGTGTAAAAGCGACTCTGCCGTAATGATCTCCAAAATAATTTGATCCAATAATTGCTAATTGAGTGCGCCAATGATTTTTCCATTCTTTTTCCCATCCTAATGACGCATATATAAAGTGATTGCTTAACCATTTCTGTCTTACTAAATCAGAAGAATTGGTATCCTTTTGGGTTAATTGATAATCTGAAAGATTTTGATTTGCTTTGTAATTTTCAAAAAAGCCAATTCCTCTTGTGTAATGAACAACCGCTTGAAAGTGATGGTCCGAAATATTCTTGTTGTAAAAAAGTTGAAGATGGGTCTGAGAATATTGATCAACTTCATTGTCATAAGGAATAGGAGTCTTCTCCTGTCCGGCAATATTGTACCTTAATAGTGAGTCATATTGAAAATAGGTAAAAGGTAATCCATTCCAGGCTTGTCCTGTGATTTCTTTACCATAAAATAAATTCAGCCGTAGACTATAATTCGGTTTGATTTTGACAGCCGATAAAGCAAAAGACCTAAGTTTCGAATCAGATCGGTCAATGTATCCATTTGAATTCGTATTGCTCATCCGAATCTCAAGATTATAATCATCTTCAAATAAGCCTGAATTAGCAATTAAGCTAAAGCCAGTCGTCCCAAATGAACCGAATCTGGTTTTAATTTGAGCTTGAGGTTTGAATTGCAATTTATTCGTCCATAAGTCGACGGATGCTCCGAATGCACCAGTTCCTGATCTGCTTGGCACATATCCACTGTGGATGGTTATTTGCTCAGTGCTATTAATTATATCTGGGAGGTCAACTAGATATGTTCTTGAAGACTCTGCATCATTAAGAGGTATTCCATTGAGGTTAATTTGGACTTGTTGAGGATCTATTCCCCGTATTCTTAAATCCGTGTAACCTACTCCATTCCCTGCGTCAGATTGTACCTGTATATTGGCAAGGCTTTCCAATAAGTAAGGTATATCTTTTTCTGTTTGTTTTTTTTGAATATCAGATTCTGAAATTACTTGTTGGGTAGATAATTCTGAACTATTAGTTCGAGACTGAACAATAGTCATTTCATCAAAATTAATTCTTCGATTTAAAATCAGATTGTACTCAACATTAGAATTCTGAACAGAAATTTTTCGATATTCTTTGTCAAAATCATAATCAAATGAAAAGGCATAATCTCCACTTGGTATATCTTTAAAAATATATTCACCTTGACCATTTGTAAATGAAATTCTATCAAGTTGCTCAATCTTTATGGGCATCTGAACATATGGTTGTCCATAAGTATCCAATACCTTACCACTCACCTGAAATTGACTAAATGCCATTTGAAAATTCAATAGCAGTATTAAGGTCAGACCATTTATGCACTTCATAGATGAATTTTTACCATTAGATTAAATATATAAGAAGTGTTTCGAACAGTCTTTCCTTTACAACATTACTTGTACAGGTTCAACGGGTCTAATCTCAGCCGGCAAGAAAGCATATTCGGCACCCCTATGATGCAAATTTACGCTCATTCATCAATTCATCAACATAAAATCTGGATTGATTCAGCCTTTGGCGTCCTTTGCCACTTATAATCCTATAATTTACTTTATTGTCGTGGAGAAACTTCAAATACAGTCGGCTTATCGTGGTTCGATCAAATGGGTTTTCTCTAAGTGGATCAAATGTCCATTCAATGTCTGGATTGCAATATATAAATAAATCAGGTTTGAAGCTCTGCCATCGAGCGATTTGTTCTTGATCAATGATATTGTATTTTAATTCCAACCAAATAATGGTGGTCAACAGATCTGTATCTTCAAAAATTAGTTTTTGAGTTTCAATTTTTTTAGCTTCTCTATATTGTATGTCTGCAATTTTTTGCACATCTTTTATACTATATCGAGAGTTCAAGCGATGTAAATATTCCCTAGCATATTCAGGAATCATAATACCTTTGTATTCAGTTGATAATGCAATAGTTAATGCAGTTTTCCCTGTTGATTCTGAACCGGTTATTACAATTCTCATCGATTTGCAAATATCTGAAGATTTACTCATAATATTGTAAACTTATTCAGCTGAAAAATCATTATTGTATTGAATATTCATTTTATAAAGATTACGACTAAATTTTTAAGTTAGCCTTATGATTATTAAAATTTGTATAATTACATTATAGGAATCAGATGCATGATATAGAACCATATTTTTTATGGCGTGACTTATATGTCAGCTCAGAAGATGAAAGAAGTCCATTCTATGGATTTGTAAATAATGAGTTTGCTTATTCAAATAAAATTTACAATTACTACATACATCCTCAATGGGATAGTTTTGATTCTGTAACCCTTTACGCAAAATTGCTTTTTGTAGATTACGAAGAAGGATATTGTGTTTTGGAAATGATTGGCGAATGGAACGATTGCATTGAAAATGATATCATGTATCTTAAACGAGAGGTCATAGATCCTTTGATTAAAGAAGGAGTGACTAAGTTTATTTTGTTGTGTGAATATGTTTTTAATTTTCATGGTCAGGATACGGACTATTATGAAGAGTGGTTTGAGGATATTAAGGATGATGGCGGCTGGATTTCTATGGTTAATACATTAGATCATGTAGCAGAGGAATTAAAACGTTGTCAACTTAAATATTTTATTCATTATGGGAAAAAGTTTAATGATATTCATTGGCGAAAAATGAATCCCATGATGCTTTACGAAAATATTTTACAAAAATTATGAGTATAAAACACCGTGCAGGGTTTGTAAATTTTATTGGAATGCCTAATTCTGGTAAATCAACCTTAGTCAATGCCATCATGGGCCAAAAAATGTCTATTGTAAGCCCTAAGCCTCAGACTACTAGGCAACGTGTTTTTTCAATTTGGAATGATGAGCATTTTCAAATAATATTCTCTGATCTTCCCGGATGGATTGATCAGGCAAAATACACAATGCATAAACTCATGAATAATATGGTTAATGAATCCGAAGAGGATGCCGACCTATTATTAATTATCGATGACCCGACTCAAAAGTATTCTTTTTCAGAATCATTGATTGAAAAAATTAATCAATCAAAACTTCCAAAAATCTTTATCATTAACAAAATTGACAAATTAAATAAGTTTCAGATTGAAAAAGAAATAGCCAATTTAAATCTATTGTTTGGAATTGCTGAGCCATTTCTCATCTCAGCCTTAGCGGGTTCAGGTGTTGATGAGTTGAAGAATAAAATTCTTGAGTTGATTCCTGAGCATGAGGCATATTACCCAAAGGATTATATCAGTGACAAACCAATTCGATTTTTTATCGCTGAGTTAATTCGGGAACAAATATTGGCTTCATTTGAAGAGGAAATACCTTATAGCGTTTTTATAGAGGTTGATTCTTGTGTCGGTGTGGATGAACAAGCAGAATTAGCCCGTATTGAGGCAACAGTTTATGTTAATCGAAAATCCCAAGTATCGATCATTCTGGGTAAGAATGGTGCTAAAATCAAAGAATTAGGAACTAAATCTCGGATAGAACTAGAAAAATACCTACAGCAACGTGTATATTTAGGGCTCAGTGTCAAAGTTAAAGAAAATTGGAGAGACGATAAGTCGCTTATTGAAAAAAGAGGAATACTAAGATGAGATATACAGTAGCAATTGTAGGGAGACCCAACGTAGGAAAATCAACTTTATTCAACAGACTTATTGGTTATCGAAAATCCATTGTTGACGATATTAGTGGTGTTACGAGAGATAGAATCTACGACGTAGTAGACTGGAATGGTAAGAAATTCTACATCATTGATACAGGAGGATTTGTTGCCCATTCTGATGATGTCTTTGAAAAGGAAATTCGTAAACAAGTGGAATTAGCTATACAAGAATCCAGCTCAATTATTTATATGGTTGATGTGTTAACGGGTATTACGGACTTAGATCTTTTTGTTGCTAATCTACTTCGTAAGGTTAAGAAGAAAAAATTTCTTGTGGTCAATAAAGTGGATAATCATGAAAGATTATTGATGGCACAAGAATTCTGGAGTCTTGGTTTTGATGAATTATTTCCAATTTCGGCAATAACAGGAAGTGGAACTGGCGAATTACTGGATGAAATTTCAAAGCTTGTTCCGGAAGAAGAAATATCAACGCCCGATATACCAAAATTTGCCATCATCGGACAGCCAAATGTGGGTAAGTCATCACTAACGAATGTGTTGTTGGGAGAAGATCGAAATATGGTCACTGAAATCGCCGGTACAACAAGAGATCCAATTCATTCTGAGTATAATAAATTTGGAAAAAATTTTATTCTCATTGATACCGCAGGTATTCGAAAGAAATCAAGAGTTTCGGAGGATCTTGAATTTTATTCTGTAATGCGTGCTGTTAATAGTATTGAAGAGTCAGATGTTTGCTTTTTAGTTATCGACGCAACACTAGGTTTGGAAATGCAGGATATGGAATTAATTTCTTTGGTGATAAAAAGAAATAAAGGCTTGGTTATACTAGTTAACAAATGGGATCTACTTCAAAAGGAAACTAATACGGCTAATCAATTCGAGAAAAAAATTAAAGAAAAGTTGGCTCCATTTACGGATGTTCCTATACTATTTATTTCAGCTCTTGAAAAGCAAAGAGTTTTTCAAGCAGCAGAAAAAGGACTTGAGGTCTTTCAAAATCGCCGCAAGAAGATTAGTACTTCCAAACTTAATGAAGTAATGCTTGAAGCAATTTCTAAAATACCTCCTCCTGCTTATAGAAACCACTTAATAAAAATCAAATACATTACTCAGATTGAAAAGGAATACCCTTTGTTTGCTTTTTTTTCTAATTATCCGGATCAAATAAAGGGAAGTTATAAACATTATCTGGAAAATCAATTAAGAGAAAAATTCGGATTTACAGGTACTCCAATCAGAATGATTTTTAAAGAAAAATAAATTATTCTTGTATTTAATTGGCATTGTATTTTATTAATTTTTAGCATTACATTTTAATGAAGTTAGATGAAAGTTAAAAAAACGAAAATCGACGGTGTTCTTATACTTGAGCCGACGGTGCATGAAGACGACCGTGGATATTTTTTTGAATCCTATAATCGAAAGACGCTTCAGGAAATTGGAATTACAACTGAATTCGTGCAGGATAACGAAGCAAAGTCGTTATATGGAGTTATTCGCGGATTGCATTATCAAAAAGATAACTACGCTCAAGCTAAATTGATAAGAGTAACACAAGGGCGAGTGTTGGATGTAATTCTGGATATTCGTAAAAATAGTAAGACTTATGGGCGATGTATTTCTATAGTTATTTCAGCAAAAAATAAGAAGCAGATATTTATTCCTCGCGGATTAGCCCATGGATATAGTGTACTTTCCAGTACGGCCGTATTTAACTATAAATGTGATAATTACTACTATGCAGATTATGAAGCTGGAGTCAATCCTTTGGATTCGAATCTAAAAATTGATTGGAAAATAGATTCGGTGGACCAAATTATTTCAACCAAAGATAAAAGTTGGCCTGGTTTTGATCTATGATTAAAGTTCTAGTTACAGGTGCAGGAGGTCAAATTGCCGAAGAGCTTCGCGAACTAAGTATGCGGATTTCTAATCCTTGGATAAATTTTGTTTTCTTAAATAAAGCAGAATTGGATATCGCTAATATAGATCAAACTAAACTTCAATTAAAAAACCATTTGCCTCAGTATATTATTAATACCGCTGCCTATACCAAGGTGGACCAAGCTGAAAAGGAAAGTGAATACTGTTATTCGGTTAATTTAGACGCCGCTATTCATCTTGCTATTACATGCAAGAATCAAAATATTCGTTTTATACATTTTTCTTCGGATTATGTTTTTCATGATCTCCATAATCATCAACCGTATAAAGAAGATCATTTAAAAAATCCACAAGGAGTATATGCCAAGTCAAAATCAATGGCAGAGGATAAAATAATGGAGTTAAATTCTGATGCTACAATACTTCGTTGTTCATGGATATATTCGTCTTATGGTCATAACTTTGTCAAAACCATTTTGAAACTTTCTAAAACCCATAATGAAATAAAAGTAGTAAACGATCAAATCGGTTCTCCTACTTATGCAGCTAACATTGCGGAACTTCTTCTTGATATTATTTATCATGAAGTTATTAAAGATAAAAAAATTAATGGGATATATCATTATTGTAACGAAGGATTTACAAGCTGGTATGATTTTGCGAAGTCTATTATTGAAATAAGTAATCTGGAGACTGATATTCTGCCAATATCAACTAAAGAATATAATGCTTTAGCACTCAGACCTCCGTATAGTGTATTAGATTGTTCAAAAATAAAAAATGCATTAGGCATCTCTATACCTTTTTGGACGGATAGCCTCAAATTATGTTTGAATAAAATGCACATTGGATGAATCGTTATTGGGTCATATTATTAGCCTTATTCACTTGCGTCTACTCTTATGCTACACATAATCGAGCAGGAGAAATTCGTTATAGGCAGTTGAATGACCTTACCATTATAGCAGAGTTAATTACTTATACCAAAACTTCCAGTATTGCAGCGGATCGCGATTCCATTGTGTTTGATTGGGGTGATGGAACAAATAGTAACGTATCGCGGGATAATGGTAAAGGTTTTATTTTGCCTAATGATACTAAAATGAACATTTACGAGATGAGTCACACTTATCCGGGACGTGGAGAATATATCATAAGTGTATTTGATCCTAACCGAGTTGAAAATATACTCAATATCGACCCCCCTAATTCTGTAAATATTCCATTTTTTATTCAAACTACAATTAAGCTTTTTAATATCAATTTTCAAGGCATTAATCATTCTCCTATTCTGACAAATCCACCCATAGACATTGCCTGTCTCCACCAAACATTTGTGCATAATCCTGGGGCATTTGATCTGGATGGCGATAGTATCACATATAGTCTAATTGTTCCTCTTATGGATGTTGGAGCACAGGTGCCCAACTATCTATTTCCCAATCAAATTAGGCCTGGTCTCAATAATAATATTTCATTTGATACAAGAAATGGAACATTTGTCTGGGATGCTCCGCAACAGGAAGGGGAATATAATATTGCAATTGCAATTAACGAATATAGAAAAGGTCAACTTATTAGTTCGACCATTCGGGATATGCAAATATTAGTAATAGCAGATTGCATTAAGAATAATCCTCCAACTATTTCAAATGTAAAAGATACGTGTATAATAGCTGGCGATCAAATCAATACAATATTTATTATTGATGATCCAGACCGGTTGCAAAGAGGTGGTATGGTTAAGGTAGAAGCTTTTGGAGCACCATTTATAATTCCTCCAGTTTCTACCACAAGTGGGAATAAAAAATTTGAACCAACTCCTTATCCATATCAATTCATTTGGAATACCGATTGCGCACATGTGCGAAATGAATACTATACATTGATAATTAAGGCTACTGATAATTTTTATGATTCTACCGGATTAAGTACTACCAATCTCTATCGCATAAAAGTATTAGGTCCGGCACCTGAAAATCTACAATCTACTTCTTCACAGTCCAATATTCTTTTGGAATGGGATTATCCATATTCCTGTGACTCTATCGATAGTCCTTTTAAGGGATTTTCAGTCTGGAGAAGAGAAAGCATTGGTCCGAATATTGATACTTGTACACCAGGATTGGAATATTATGGTTATCAAAGAATCAATTATTTAACCAATCAAAAATTGAATAACAAATATTATTATCTAGATACAACTGCAGGTCGAAACAAAAACTATTGTTACAGAGTGCAGGCTGAATTTGCATCGGTAAGTTCCGGTGGTTTTTTATATAACTTTACCCCTTCCTTGCCATCTAATGAAACATGTAATAATGTTAAGACAAATGAGCCCTTGTTATTGAATGTCGATGTTATTAGTACTTCAGCAAATCTAGGTGACATTTTTGTAAAATACCACAAGCCAATTATACCCTATTTCGATACCACAATTCTTAAGCCACCTTACCTTGTAAAAATTTTACATTCTGTCAATGCAGGACAATTCAATGAAATTGTCCCTCAAACTAAATCTTTCGGATCATATAATGCCTGGACTGATACTTCATTTGTTCACTCTTCACTTAATACATTAGACGGAAATCATGCCTATCGCATACAAATCCAAGCTTTAAATTCAAATGAAATTGTATCAGAGTCTGCTTCTCAAATTTTTCTCAATGCCTTTAATGCACCATCTGCTATAAGACTTCAGTGGGAAGTAGATGTTCCCTGGGAAAATTATCATTATTCTATTTATCGTAAAGCCAATAATTCATTAGTGTTTGACTCCATTGGGCAAACCACACTTAATTCATATCTAGATTATAAGATAGAGATCGATTCAGCTTATTGTTATTATATAAAAGGATTGGGACAGTATTACAACAATGACATTGAATTTCCATTGATTAACAGGTCTAATCAAAGATGTATTAAAGCTTTGGATTCTACTCCACCCTGTTGTCCTATTTTAAGCATTGATGGTCCTTGTGAACTTGGAGATTCCACGGAATTTTTAATCATACATTTAAAATATAAAGAGGACAGTTGTCAATCAAGGGATTTAGCTTATTTTAACTTGTACCGAATTCAGGGGGATCTTGTAGAATTAATTGTGGAAAAGATAGATAAGAATAGCCAAGAAATTAAAGTTCCATACAATTCGGCTTCTCATTCAGCATACTTAATAGAGGCCATAAATCTTCGAGGGAATTCCTGCAGAACACCAACTGCGGTGAGTGTGTTATGTCCTGAATATGTTCTACCAAATACCTTTACTCCAAATGGGGACCAGTATAATGATGTGTTTAAACCAATTACTAAAAGACAGATCTCAAATGTCGATTTTAAGGTGATTAATCGGTGGGGAAACACAGTTTTTAAAACAAGTGATCCGGAGTTAAATTGGGACGGAACAAATCAGCAAGGAATAAAAGTAAGTGATGGAACATATTATTATTCGTGTCTAGTCAACTACTTTGATCAGAGAAAACCAGTTATGCTCAATGGATTTATAGAAGTATTTAGTGGAGATTAATAAAATTATGTTTACCGGAATTATAAAATCAATTGGAGTAGTCAAAACTATGATTAAAGAAGGGTCCAATTTAAAATTGGAGATATCTTCTTCCATAAGCAAAGATTTAAAAGTTGACGAAAGTGTCAGTCACAATGGTGTATGTCTTACCATAATAAAAAGTAATAAAAAATCACACTGGGTTCAGGTTATTAAAGAAACTTTAGATAAAACTACTCTGTCAGAAATCAAACTCAATGATCCAATTAATCTTGAGCGTTCTATTAAGGCTAATGAATTATTAGGCGGTCACATTGTTCAAGGACATGTCGATACAGTATTGGAGATTCAGGAGATTAAGCAACAGAAAGGCAGTGATGAATGGTGGATTAAAATCAAAAAGAAATATAAATTATTGGTTATTCCTCAAGGGTCTATTTGCATAAATGGAGTGAGTTTAACTATTGCTGATATTAGACCTACCGCAATAAAAGTTTGCTTAATTCCTTTTACACTAAAACATACTAATTTGCAATATCTGAAATCCGGAGACAGGGTCAATGTTGAATTTGATGTGTTTGGTAAGTATATTCAGCGAATTTATCAATTTAAATAGTTTAAAAGATTTATTTGCTATAATCAATTTTAGGGATATTTTATTAGAATCGAATTAGAACCCCTTCATTCGTGCTAGATACTCCTCGCTATATTCATCTGATTGATTTCTGATAATAAACTCATTTATGTTTAAGGAAAAATATTTTTTTCGATATTCAAGAATAACTATTGAAGGCTTGGAATCAGTTTTATTTTTTACATAAATCAATTGGCTCATACTCAATCCATTCATTCCCATATAATAGCTCCATCTCCACTCATTGTCTAAAGATGTTGAAATAATTACCCTTCCGTTTGGCGTTAAGTAATGTAAGCATGCCTGACAAAAACTATAAAGAAATCCATCGGCTGTATGTCTAAAGTTATTTCTATCATCGGATATTGATTTTAATTGATTAATAAAATAAGGGGGGTTGCTGACTATTAAATCAAAAGATTCATCAGTGTTGTAGTTCTCGATTGAATTTAATAGAAATTTTAAATTAACTAATTTTGGATTCTTTTGAAGTGATTGGCTGGCTAATTGTATAGCTTCGGAGGAATAATCAATACCTATAATATCTGCCTTTGTGTTGTGATTGGCAAGTAATAATGAAATAATACCTATGCCACAACCAATGTCCAGAACTTTGGTATAAGGTATTTGAGCGGCTAATGATGCTACAATTCGAGAATCGGTGGATACTTTCATCCAATTCTCAGATTGAATGATTTTTAATCCTCCAACTTGAAATAAACTTAAATCTCCACTCAATGTAGGGGATTATTTTATATCGTCAATCGTGCGAATGACAATCTGAGGCTTGTTAAAATAACTTACCACACCAATGACGCTAACCTTATTGGTTGGAAAAGGAGTAGCGGCAAAATTAGATTGACTTCTTGTAAAAAGTTCAATCATTCCTGTGGCGTCCGTAAGAACGCATGAGCCTGAAAATGTACCTCCAGAGGATTTACTGATGGTTACATCATTTATTTTTACCAGTTGGCTTTCAAGGTTATCTTGCATCGATAAGATGTCCGAAATGGAAATATTTTTTGGAATAATGTTATTGCCTGAACTAATAAAGCTTGCTAAGGAACCTGGAATGTTATTTAATTGTAATAGTCCATTAAATTCTGATAATTCGATGCCTTTAATTCGTATCTCCACTAAATCGCCTAAATTAAAATTATGGTTGGAGGTGAATCGAACCGTAATTCCGGCCGTTGAATCCTGTAAATAAATATTCTGAGTTACTATATTCAGAGCAGTACGTTCAGAAGTGACTATTCCTTTAATTAAGTAATCATCTAGAATGTTGGTCGCTGTTCCTGTAAATAAATTTCTAATATCTCGAATTGTTTTTAATTGAGCATTGGATTGTACTAAAGTGATATCATTAAGATTTCTAAGTAATACCTGTTTGTTATCGAATTCACTAACGATAACGGTTAAATCGACAAGGCCAGTGGGGAAATCGCTTTTCGCGAATACTGCTGAAGAACTGGTAAATAAATAAATGGAGTCTGCACCTTGATTAACCTTAACATTGAATTCATAGGTTGTGCCAGAACCTTTGCTCAATGAAACACCTTTTAAAACAATTAAGCTTCCTTCGAAAGATTCAAAATTTGAATTTAAACTAGGTATAGTAATTTCCTTAGGATTTACTGTTATGGTATTAGAAACTATGGTAGCATTACTAAGTGGAACGTTATTGAGTTGCAAAAGGCCGCGGAATTCATTGAGCTCTATTCCATTAACAATAACCTCTACTTCTTGATTCAAATTGAAATTGTGGGCAGCTGAAAAACGCAAGTTTATTCCCCCAGAAAGATCTTGTATAAATAGATTTTGACTATTGATATTCTTTGCATCTTTATCTGAGATGATTTTTCCGCGAATCTTATAATTTTTAGCTACCGTAGTACTCGAACCTGTATACAAATTTCTGATTTGCTTTATATCAACAAGTTCTTCTGATCCTGTATTGCCATTACAAGGTGTATTAATAAATTTTATCTCATTGGTATCTCGTAGATACAGTTGAATATTCGAGTTGAATTTTCCGAGCACAGCGACTATACTCCCGTTGGAGGATGGAGTAATATAATTCACGAAAGAAGAAAAGTCACTGGTATGTAAAAGAATAGTATTGTTGCTGCAATCTGTTAGAGTTAGATCGACAAAACTACCACCTCCTGGATTTGCAATCGTTTTTGAGACATCTGAGCGTTTAAACTCCACATTCTCTAATTCAATTAAAGTGCTTAAATGTTCAGATTTCAATAAATTAATCTGAACTTTCTTCGGAATAACGGTTTGATTTCTTGGTCCTGGAAATAGGTAATTCGGCACATCGGTAGCTTCGATGAATTTTAATTGTTCTCTGCCATTAACCGTTTCAGTTCCCTTGCCAAGCTGTATTAATCCACCATAATCTCCAATGGTAAGACCTTTACAAATGATTCCTATTTTTGAATTTTGAGGAAATTTAGAATATAAACCTTGGTCATTAATTTTTATTACAATTCCCCCAGTAGAGTCCTGTAATACCAGCGTTTTGTAAAAATTACCAGACTCGTCATCAGCAATTACAACACCTATAATATTGATATCGCTGGTAATGTTTACATATTTACCTGCGATATAAAGTTGTTTTAAGTCTGCTATCGTAGCATTGGCCTTAAAGGGAATTTCTATTTCTTTTACCGGTGGTTGATCAAATTCCCGATCTACACAAGAACCTAAAAAAACTATAAAGCCAAATAATAAAAGACGCAATTTCATTTATTTTTAGTTTAAAGAAATATTAAAATTTATAAAGTAATTAATTCCTTGTAAATGAAAATATTTATTAGGAAATTTATTCACGTTTTTATTGGTGAAATCATATCGGCTCTGTTCAAAGCCACCGCTTAGTAAATCTTTATTATTAAGTATGTTGTTGACATTTATACTTGCGGATAAATATTTTTTCTTATAAGTCCAACTTTTAAAAATCGATGCATTTAATAAAAGAGCCTTTGGAAGTTTTTCCTGTTCTATTATTTTCTTGAATAATTCAGATTTTCTATCTATATCTTCTACTGCTTCAGGTGTTCTTCTTAGCGGATTTATTTCTACAAAAGCGTCATCTAAATAATTAAAGTTAATAGTTGCGAATCCATTTTTAATTAAATTCAATTTGATTCCTGCTGTTAAAGCTGTTTGTGGCGTTCCCGGGACATTAAAATTCTTTAAATAAATTATACTAGACCCAGCAGAGTTACTGAATTGGTCATAGAAATAATAAGTCGGTCGATTATTATAATAGTATTCACCTTTACTACCGGTAAAAATTAGGTCTATTGAAGGGTGAATAGAATATGAAATGCTGAGTTCAATACCTTTATGAACTTCGTCCAAGTCAGTGTAGAACCCATTTACAAAACCACCATAAAATAAATTAGATGTCGGATCACTGGATGCATCTGCATCCAGATAAAAATTACGGCTTTGAATTTGATTGTCGAATCTTAAATAATATGCTCTCAAGTAAAATTTAATTTCTGGGGAGCGGTAATTATACGAAAATTGTAAAGTTCCAATTTTAGTTTGATTCGTATAAGGTAAAACATCATTTCTCCAGGCTGGATTAATTAGAATCTGGTCACTGTTAGGATTCAACCATTGGTAACTAAGTAATGAGTTAATATAGTTTCTTCCATTAATTTTGTAAGTTATTGAAAACTTTGATCCCAGGTTAAACTTGGTGAGCGGGTTGTTGAGTTCTTTGGAATTATCAAATAGTGCATTCGAAAACTTTCTGTTTAGCGACATCCATTGATAAGCTTCCATGAATGCCAAATTAAAATCAATTCTACGGTGAATTACAGATAATTGTTGTGTGGAGGAGATTTTGGAATTATGAATCGTATAATCATATCCATATTTATCTCCGACATGTACAATCCGGTTAGGATTGGAAGAATCGGGATTCTGATTTCCTTCTACAAAACTTTCAAGATCAACATAAAAGTCACCGCCTAATAAATCTGAAACGACACTATACGAATGATTAGTGGAATTTTCGAAGCGCCCTGTAATTAGAAGTTGACTGTTATTTCGTAATTTGGTTAATCGACGAGCATAGACTTCGAAATCTTTGGGGTCATTATGGTTTTCTGCCAAAATGTAAAGGGATCTTCTTCCGTAAACTTTACTTCCCAAACCTGGACCACTGATAACAGTATCGTAGTTGTAATAATTAGTTTGGTAAAAATTATTCCAATCCATTTGAGAAATATTCGAATTCGTTTGCCAATTATAAGTTGCAATTTGTTTAGACAAAGAATCTTCGTAAAACGATGGTAGATATCTGTAATAATCTGGTCTTGGATCACGAATATTGTACCAATCTATATTCGTTTCATAATTTGATCCTGACAAGTACATAATCCCAGTGTACCAATGAGTGTTAATGGATTCATTCCAGTCATAATTTAGCATAAAAACCGGGGACGAAGAGCTTGCCACGCGTGAATTTCTTTTTTCACCCTCCTGATAACCCCAATACGAATTGTAGAGAGGATCTCCGGTTAACTCAACTACTTCATCTACAACCGGTGAGGATTTGCCACGAGCAACTGGTGCAAAGAAAAATGTAAAATTTAGAGAAGCATTAGATTTAAACTTATGATTAATGCCTAAATATGCACCATAAGCATCGTAAAATGTTCCCGGAAATGCTCCTTCCTGAGCCCATCTTCTATTAGCGCCAATTAAAATATTGCTGTTGATAAATTTAATTCTTCCTGAATAATTAACTCCAAGTCTATGGAAATAGCTGCGATTACTTAAAGAATAAAATGCCGATAAACCTTTTCTGTAACTTGAAGGGTTGCACCTTATCCATTGATTTATTCCGACGCTTCCAAAATCAAATTCCTGTTCATCATAACTTAATCGATTGTCAGCATACCTCGATAAATTATTTTGTCCGGATAATAAATAATATGGAACCAGATCAGTTGATAAATCATTTAATATAAAACCATTGAAACCCAGTTGGTCATATCGAGTAGAAATACCTCTTGGGCGAAATCTTAACGTACTCCATTCATAAGCAGATGCTTCTAATAAGGGGTCATCAGAGCTATTGAGAAGACTATATACTTCTGAACTGGTTTGATTTTGATCTTCGGATCCTTCTATTTGAATGGTGGATAAGTCAATATTTTTTTCAATTTCTTTAAGAGAAAATAAGCATTCTGCTTCAATGCAATCTGTTGTACGAATTTTTATTTCTTTTGAAGAATATAAAGGATGTGTCAATTTCAGATTAAGCTCAACTGGTTCTTGAGAAATATTGAATTCCAAATACCCTTTCTGATCACTGTAATACATTTGACCAGAATTGACATCTAATATTTTAACATCACTTATAGCTTGTTTTGAATCTTCATCTACAATAAGTATCTTAGCAGACTGAGCCGATAAGTTTGAATAACTTTGTATAACTAAAAAAATAAGTGAGAGAAATGTAATATTTTGCCTCATCTTTCTATAAACTTGAACAAAGCTAAGGTTTTTGTATTATCTATCGGGTGAATTTAAGACATTGAAAACTAAAATTGTTTTTTTACTATACTATCTTTCATTAAGCTGTTTACCTTTTAAAGATGGATTTAGCCAAACCAATCCTTCTAAAATAGTTTGCGTAGCCTTTTATAATTTAGAGAACCTATTTGATACTCAATTAGATACAACTATTAACGATGAGGAGTTTACACCTAATGGCGCAAAACACTGGACGTTGGAGAAGTATCATCAAAAATTGCAGAATTTGGCTAAAGTCATTAGTGAATTAGGTAAGCCTCAGTGCAAAGAAGGTCCGATTTTATTGGGATTATCTGAAATCGAAAATAGAACAGTGTTAAGGGAGTTATTGGAAGAAGATAAACTGGCTCGCGAAGGTTTTCAAATCATTCATTATGATTCTAAAGATGGTCGTGGCGTGGATGTGGCTCTGTTTTATAAACCAAAGTACTTTAAAGTTATAAGTTCTGATCATTTTCCAGTGTATTTACAAGATTCAATAAACGGTTCAAAATACACAAGAGATGTTTTACTGGTTAAAGGTGAATTATTAAATCAGACCATTTATGTAACCGTTAATCACTGGCCTTCCAGACGGGGAGGAACTGCAGCCAGTGAACCCTATCGCAGGCAAGTGGCCCGCTTAAATTATCATTTATTTGATTCCATAAGCAGAATCGAAGCAAATCCGGCTTTTATAGTGATGGGCGACCTCAACGATAATCCCAATAATCATTCTATCAAACACGATTTGAAAGCGCATCAGGACAAAGAGTATGTTGTTGAAGGTAGCTTTTATAATCCTTTTTTCAAATCCTTTAAAGATGGAAAAGGTAGTCTTGCCTATAATGATGCATGGTCATTGTTCGATCAAATTATACTCTCTTATCGGTTTTTGCATCCAGATCATAATGGACTTGAGTACGATCATCATGAGATTTTTAACCGGGATTATCTCTTGGAGACGGAAGGTCATTACAAAAATCATCCAAAGCGTTCATTCACTGGAGATGATTGGAATAATGGATATAGTGATCACTTACCAGCGATTCTTTACTTGAAAAGAAATAATTGAAAACTGACTTGAATTCAATTAGTGACGAAACGATTCAAGTATTACATGATGAACAGCACTATGCTCTTGATCGAATTTCAGATTGCAAAGGTGTTGTTTTAATTACCGGAAAAGCCGGAACCGGCAAGTCTACTCTATTTAATTTATTTAATAGGATTACTAATAAAAAAACAATCGTATTAGCTCCTACAGGTATCGCTGCCATAAACATTGGTGGGCAAACGATACATTCTTTTTTTAGATTGCCTCCAAGCTTTATTACTTCAAAGGATTATCACCCGCTTTCAAAATCGCTGGTCAAGAAAATTGAATTAATCGTCATTGACGAAATCAGTATGGTAAGAGCGGATATGTTAGATCATATTGATCAAATTCTTAGGTTGTCAACCCATTCAGATATTCCATTTGGAGGCATTCCAATGATTTGGATTGGTGACTTATACCAGTTACCACCCATTCTTAGTAATAATCAAGAAAATGAACATTTTTTAAAGCATTACGAATCTCCTTATTTTTTTTCTGCAAAAGTGATGAATAAAATTAGTGATTTTGAGCTTATCGAATTAAGTCAGGTTTTTCGTCAAAGCGATCCTCAATTTATAAAATTACTAAATAGAATTAGAGTTAACCAAATCGATGAAGAGGATCTGGAGTATGTTAATCAGAGAAATATTGAAATTCCGAATAACAACCTTGAACCCATTATCCAGTTATGTTCAACCAATTATGTTGTTAATCAAATTAACCAAACTGAACTAAGTAAAATTAATAAGCCCGTATATAATTACAAAGCTGAAATCAACGGGCAGATTAATGCAAGCCATTTTCCGGTGGATCAAATGCTGCAATTCAAAGAAGGGGCACAGGTTATGGCCATTCGCAATAGTCCGGACAAAGAATTTGTCAATGGCAGTCTGGGAATTATAGAAGAACTTCTTGAAGATGAGGTTAAGGTGCGTTTTGAAAATTCAACCAGAATAACCAGTCTACGTAAGGTGGAATGGGAAATAATTCGTTATAAAGCTGAAAAAGGAGAACTTATTAAAGAAGTTATTGGCAGTTTTAAACAGATACCCTTGAGACTTGCCTGGGCGATTACTATTCATAAGAGTCAAGGAAAAACCTTTGATCGAATTATATTAGACCTTGGGCGTGGAGCATTTGAATCCGGCCAAACCTATGTTGCATTAAGTCGTTGCCGATCCTTAGAAGGGATATACCTCAAGCAAAAGTTAAGTTGGAGGGATATTCGCACGGATGAAAGAGTATCAGAATTTTTGCAAAAATATTCATGAGGTATTGATTTGTTTTTAATTTTGGTACAAATTATAAACTTCATGCAATGAGCAAACCAGATCTTAAAAAAGAGAAGTCAGAAGGTCAGAGAATGCTATTGATTATGATAGTCGTGACTATTCTAATCATGATTCTTGGTTACTATAGCTGTAATTCCTAATATTGTTTTGAAAAGAACTCCAGAATTAAAACAAAGTTCTTCGAAAGAATGGCTTAATGCAGTTCTTTATGATTTCAATACCTTTCTTCAAGATCATGCAGATTGTGAACGTAAGGCATCTGCGATGGCTATGAGCCTGGTTGCTAAATATCCTGACCGTAATTTTATCCATAATGAATTAATTGAGACAGCAATTGAAGAACTAGAGCATTTCAAATTAGTGTATCAATTGATGCAGTCTAGAGGAGTTTCATTTTCGCCCACCATCACAGAAGACCCATATATTAAAGGTTTAAATAGACAAATGTATTCTGGTGGGGACAAGAGATTTATGGATTATTTACTGATTGGGTCATTATTTGAAATTCGCGGAGCAGAAAGATTTAGGTTGATTGAAGAAAATTTATCAGACCCAGAGTATAAAAGATTTTACAAAATGTTATGGACTTCAGAAGCCAAGCATGGACATATATATATCAACATGGCATTGCATTATTTTGCAGAAGATGTGGTTTATAAGCGAATGGATTGGTGGCTGGATCGCGAAGCCGAAGTAATTCAAAACCTTCCTATTCGAGCGGCTTTGCATTAATTTTATTCACTATTCTTTGACTTCATTTTAATAAAGAATTATTTTTTCTTTTTCTTAAAAGGATCCCAATCCTTCAACTTGTCTTTTAATTTGTCCACACTGGAATCTTTAAGTATTTCTCCGGCACCTTTACCCATTTTATCTTTTAATATATCTTTGCCCTGATTAACTAAGTTTGAATCCACTTTTTTCTTTAGTTCTTCAGAAGCTTTATCCAATACTTTATTTTTTTCCTCTTCGATTTTTTTAGCAGCTGCTTTTTTAAGGCTATCCTCTACCCTTTCTGCTTCTTTAATGGCCTTTTCTTTTGCCTTATTGATTTCTTCCTCTCCTTTCTTTTTTAATGAATCTTTCGCTGTGTCTACTATATTACTTGCTTCCGATGAAACTTCTTTGCCATCCGTGCCTAATAATTTATAACTAATATCAGGGCTAAGTAAGTTTCCTTTCAGATTGACTAAAACATTTACATGAGAGCCTAATTCAATATTAACACCCGCTTTAGATCCAAGTCCTTTTAAAAAATTAAGTCCTTTTTCTGCTGTTTGACCAATGGCGTTTTGATTAAGTTTATTTCTTGGGATTCTAAACTTAAAATTGAAATCCATAGGACCTTGAAGTTTGCTGTTTCCGGCGATATCAACATCAATATCACTCCATTGATATTTAAGTTCTTTTAATGTAACCTGTCCATTTTCAACCGTAAACCAATTTTTGGTATTTTTTAAACTTAAATTTTTTAATTCCTTAATGCTTAATTTATCAGAAATAGCATCAAGGGGTTTGTATCCTTTGATTGCAGCGTCAATGGTTTCGATTAATCCTCCTATATTAATGCTTGATAGATCAGGGCTCATATCTTTTAAAAGACTACCCGAGAAAATGAAGGATGAATTTAACTTACCTTCAATGAATTTAGCAATAGGGGCAATAAGTTTAAATGTTTTTATGCTTTCAAACATTTGTCCAAATTGCATCTTTTGCATTTCATATTTCATATCAAAGGTGGGCTTTTCAGGATTAGAGCTGTTGTAGACACCGCTCAATACCATTTTACCTCCCATTGAATTAGTACTTAGTTCTTTAATCTGTAACTCGTTCTGCACAATGCTTAATCGAGTATTAAGATCTTTAAGATTAATTTTATCGTATAAAAACTCATTACTGGTAAAAACGACATCAAGGTTCATACCTTCCGGGACAATAAATGGTTCAGAAGTTTGATTCGATGCTGGTTTCGTAGGATCACTGGCCAGAAAAGTATTTGAATCGAACTTGTCTGTTTTAATGTTAAGATTTCCTTGAAGGGTTTTATTATTAAATACATATTGCGTTATTGGGTGTAATTCTCCAACTATTCCAAAATTATTTTTATTTACCAGCGCACTACCGGAAATGATGCTAAGTTTATCTTTTTCCAGAATAGCATTGGCTTTAATATTTTTGATGTCGTAATCCTCATACTGTATTGCATTGTATTGAAAAGCCACATTTAAAATAGATCTCTCAGATAAACCGGGTATGCTGCTTGGTTCAGAAGTTTGTACTCCTACCTTTGAAGTATCCATCCATTCGTTAGCGTCAAGAAGATTACCACTGATATTTAAGGAGCCTTTTATGGTGGCTTTATCATTGACAATAGCCAATGGATTAATAAAATTGCCATGCACGAGCATGTCGCTTTTGCCTAACGTTAACTTGATATTATCTAATTTGATTTCTTTAGGACTAAAATCGCATTTACCTTGTGTAACTCCAATGGTGGGTTGGTCTTTACTTTTATAAATCAGATTATTGAAACCAATAAATCCGGCCAGGTTAACTCTTTCGAACTTCTCATCCTGTACATCGGATTGAAGAAAATTGGTTTGTACATCAATCTCTATTTTTCCACCGAGCATTTCGTCTTTAGAAAGTGGAATAAAATTTTTAAAATCATCCAAATCAATGACTCCCTTTAATTTGGCATCAACGACGGCATTTTTACTAGCGTCTTTAGCCTTAAGATATCCATTCAAACCATTTTTGTTTAAATTGAAACTAAACGGCTCAACTTGAATTTCCATGCCCGATAAATCAGGATTAACGTTTTTGGTATGTGCCTTTAGATTTACCTGATTTAGCTTTACAGGCATTCCCTGATACTGAATTCCACCATTTGCAACGCTGCAATTGAATTCCCAATTTGGATAAAGATTCTTCTCAGAATTCAAGTCTCCTTTGATCCAACCATCAATGTTGAAGGTTCCTTCAGATTTCACATTTTTATAATCCTTTGTAAATGCTGACGGTATAAGTGAAAATAAGTTTTTGAATTCATTATTAGGTGCTTTTAATTGCAGATCCAAGATGAGTTTGTCTTCAGGCATTTGTATTTCACCATTTAAAATAAGCTTTAAATCATTAAGGGTAATTTCATTCTTCTTTATAGAATACTTTTGCGTTGATTGGTCAATGTGTATATCAAGCATTGACTCCAGTCTGGCTTCATTAAGATATTTTACACCTGCTGAACTCAGACTCAGTGATTCAATCTTTGTGGTCGTGAATGCATCCATTAGATTATCATTAATATAAACTGATCCTTGATGGTTGAGATCTGAAATTGTTAAAATTGAAGAGGTGTCCTGAATATTTATATCTACATGGTTGAATTCATAATGGGATAGTTTAAATGCTAAACTAGTTGACGTAGTTGTAGTGCTGTCTTGTGATTTTGCAATTTCGTAATTCGAATAAGCGCCATTATTGATTAGATTGATTCGAGCGTTGTTGAGATAAAGTCCTTTAACATCTATTTTTTCTTTTTTGGAAAGGATATTCCATAGATCAAGATCAATAGCGATTAATTGTGAACTTAATATTAAAGTTGTATCTCCACCTGCATACGATATGAGTTCTGTATTTTCTAATTCAACACTAAGTTTTGGAAAATGCTTGAACAGGGATAGATTCAAATCCTTAAAATCGAATTTTCCATTGATGTTTTCATTCGTTTTTGATTTTACCAATTCAAGAATTTGCTTTTTGTACAATATGGGCAATAGAATTGAAGCTATAATTAATAAAGAAATTAAAACTAGAGTAATTTTTAATATCCTTTTTAGTAATAATGGCATAGTACGGAAGAATTTGAGATATTAACGGTACAGGGGTAAATTTATTGAGAATTGATTGAAATTGGGTTAATTTATCGTTATTTGTGGCGATGAAATTATTGGAAGTTAAAAACCTTACGATAAAGTTTAGGCAGAAGGAATCCATGGTGGAAGCTGTCCATAATCTGCATTTAACTCTTAATCAGGGAGAAACGTTGGGAATCGTTGGTGAATCAGGTTCGGGCAAGAGTGTAACGGCAATGAGTATTACAAAGCTTCTGGCAAGTAATGCAGAGTATTCCGATGGTGAAATATGGTATACTGAAAATAATTCTGAACCTGTTAATCTCTTTAACCTAAGTGAATCAGAACTTCGACCGTACAGGGGAAATAAAATTTCTATTATATTTCAAGAACCTTTGTCTTCATTAAATCCTGTTTTAACTTGCGGATATCAGGTATCTGAAGCATTATTAGCACATCAAAAGGCAACTAAAAAAGATGTCCGCTCAAAAGTAATTTATTGGTTTGAAAAAGTAGGCCTGGATGAACCAGATAGAACATTTGATTCTTACCCTCATCAACTTTCTGGTGGTCAATTGCAAAGAGTGCTTATTGCTCTGGCCCTTTGCTGTGAACCTAAAATCGTTATTGCCGATGAACCAACCACCGCGTTAGATGTCAATATTCAAAAAAGAATTCTTGAATTGCTTAATACGCTTAAAGCTGAATTAGGACTAACTATAATTTTTATATCACATGACCTTGGTGTGATCCGGTATCTCTGCGATCGGGTTATGGTTATGAATGGGGGAATTAAAGTTGAAGAAAACACAGTTGAAGAATTATTCACAAACCCGAATTCAAGTTATACTAAAGGATTAATAAACTCTCGTCCTCCGCTAAGGAAAAAGTTAAAACGATTACCTACTGTTCTTGATTTTACGAGTGGAAATACGGCTTATAATTGGTATTTGGATGAGAATATTATACATTCAACAGAACAAGATCGGAAGCTAATTCAACTTCATAGCACCAAGCCATTGATCTCCATAGAAGGCTTGACAATCCGTTATCCATTAAAACGAAACTGGTTTGGAAAAACCACGGAATATTTTGATGCCGTTAAAAATTTTAATCTAAATATTCATCGAGGCGAAACGGTTGGCATTGTGGGTGAATCAGGTTCGGGAAAATCAAGTCTTGGGAAGGGCATCCTTAATTTAGTTGAGGTTCAATCCGGTACCGTTAAGTACAATGATATTGTTCTAACTTCTTTAAATTCACAAGAATGGAGGCCCTTACGTAAAGACCTACAGATCATTTTTCAGGATCCTTACTCTTCACTTAATCCTAGAAAAACAATTGGATCAAGTATTGTAGAACCTATGGAGGTTCATCGATTATACGATAATAATAAGCAAAGAAAGGAACGGGCTATTTATTTACTAGAATGCGTAGGATTAGAGGCTGATCATTTTCAAAGATATCCTCACCAGTTTTCTGGGGGACAAAGACAAAGAATTTGCATTGCAAGAGCTTTAGGACTTAATGCAAAGTTTATTGTTTGTGATGAGTCGGTTTCTGCTCTGGATGTTTCTATTCAAGCGCAGGTTCTGAACTTGTTAATGGAATTAAAGGATAATTTTCATTTAAGCCTATTGTTTATTACCCATGATGTTTCAGTGGTAAATTTTATCTCTGACAGAGTTGTTGTAATGCAAAAAGGAGAAATTGTAGAAGAAGGAAAACCATATGAAATAATAAATCAACCAAAATCTAATTATACAAAAACATTGATTTCCTCAATCATAGAATAATCTAAAATAAAATTGTTTTAATCTTGTTTATGACAGTTATTCAATTTTGATAATCATACATAAGATTGCAACCCCTTATCTCCGAATCTCTTATTCTACCAATAACCTCAAAGTTACCATTTTCATATAGGATGCCAAAATCATCTGTTTGAATAAAACAGCAACTGTGAAGGTTAGCCAGGTCGATAACATTTATTCTACCACGTTTGCCATTAGGAATGAATTCAAAAGGATCATCAATATTAGTAATTAGTATTTTTAGATGAACTGATGGTTTGTAGCTCATTCCATCTAAAGCATAAGCTTGAGATAGCATTTCAGTCATTCCGTATTCAGAAATTATTATGGAATTCGGAAATCCAGATTGAATATGATCAAGGATTTCCGATTTGGTATAATCTCTATTATCCGTCTTCATTCCGCCTGTTTCAATAATGATTAAATTCGAAGAGTGAATGGGAAATTGAGTTGCAAAGTCAATTAAAGCAAAACTTACACCAAATAAAATAACGGTATGGTCTTCATCTATAAGTTTATGTAGATTGTTATCCAGAGCTTCGAAATCAGTATAATAAAGCTTATCTGTTGTTCCGTTTATTTTTTTTCCAAAATTATTAATCATGTGAATCAGTGACGAATTTGGATTATTGTAATAGCCGGGAAGCAGCGCAAGAATTTTTAATTTAGAAGAATTTAGTTTTAATTTATTGAGGACTAATTCATTAAAGTTAAGCCAAGAACTATTCTGATAATCCTTTAATGCTCGAATGTAATGTTTGGATCGAATCGAATGACTTGTTCCCGATGATTCAAAAATTGTTTCTTCTAACCAAGAACCAGTTTTGATTTCATGCGATTTAAATAATTCTATCGGTAAAAATCGAAGCTCTGACAGGGTTTTTGCTTGTTCTATGTCGTAATGAATGGCCGACAAATACTTACTAAAAACTTGATTTTGTCGGGCTTGAATTTTAAAGATTTCAATAGCTTTTAATTCAAACTCCTTGCTTGTAATTTCTAAGGTATGCTGATCAGTGTTTACTTTAGTGACTGGCCCATAAATTTGTTGAAATAAGAGTAATTTTTGACGAGCCGAATTGTTGTATTCCAAATAACTATCAACCAAAAGTTTTTCTTCCTGATTACATAAACCTAATGCATATTTTCGTAATAAAGATTCTGGATGGGGTATGTTCATCAGGAATAAGTAAACCTTGAATGCTCGTTCACAACAATAACTTCAGCTTTATCGCTTTCTTCTACCCTTCCTATAACTTTCGCATCGATTCCGAATTCCTTAGAAATAGAAATGATATGATCAGCAAAATCGGGGTCCGTGTATATCTCTAAGCGATGACCCATATTGTAAACTTCATACATTTCATCGGGAGTGCATAACGTTACTTCTTTAATCAAATCAAACACCGGAGGTAATTCAAAAAGATTGTCTTTGATAATTCTTCTTCTATGTATAAACTTTTTGACTTTGGTTTGAGCTCCTCCTGTGCAGTGGATAATACCTTGAATATTGTTGCGATGATTTGCAATAATTTGAGATATAACAGGCAGATAAGTTCTGGTAGGACTGAGTAATAATTGACCAATTTCGTACTGCTGATGCTGATAAGAATATAAATCAGTTAATCTATGCGGCCCTGTATATTGAACTTCATGATTCGTTTCCATAGAGACCGATTCAGGATATTTCTGTAAATAATACTTGGATAACACGTCATGGCGGGCGGCTGTTAATCCATTGGAACCAATGCCGCTATTATACTTATGCTCATAACTTGCTTGTCCGGATGAAGATAAGCCAACGATTACCGCACCGCTTTGAATGTTTATTCGAATGACATCACTTCGTTTCATTCTTCCGAAAGCAGTAATCCCAACATCAATCGTGCGAACAATATCACCGACATCTGCAGTCTCACCTCCTCCCGAATGAATTCCGATTCCAAGGTTTCTCAAATCTTTTAAAATATTCTCAGTGGCACTTATTATTCGATCAATAACTATACCTGGTATGAGGTGTTTATTGCGACCAATAGTTGAAGAAATAACAATGCCATCTATTAATCCAACGCAAGCCAAGTCATCGATATTCATAACCAAAGCATCCTGGGCTACTCCATCCCATATACTGATGTCTCCTGTCTCTTTCCAGTACAAATAAGCTAAAGATGTTTTTGTGCCGGCTGTATCAGCGTGAATCAGATTGCAGTAGTCTGAATTGTTAGCAACCAAATCCGGTAAAATTTTGCAGAATGCATCAGGATAGATTCCCTTGTCGTGATTTTTTATAGCTTCATGAATTTCTTCTTTGGAAGCCGAGACCCCTAATGCGTCGTATCTTTTAGACATTTAAATACAAATATTTAACAAAGTTAACACTATTGTCATTATCTTCGTAATTGCTAATTAATCATTTAATATTGAAAATAATATAATTTAATAAAATTATTAATATATTAAAGAATTTATATTTTTCAGGTATATGTTAATATTGCAAAACAAAACAATTATTAATTTTAGACCGGAATTCAAATTGTAGATGAAACTTCTACCGTTAGAACGCGTATCGGGACTTACCAAAGAAAGGTTTAGGGAGGAGTACTTGAAGCCTAAAAAGCCTGTTGTTTTTACTGATTTGATAGATTCTTGGCCTGCTAAAGAAAAGTGGAACTGGGACTATTTTATTAATCGGTTTGGACATATTGAAGTACCGGTCGCTGACCCTAGTTTCTCAGCTCCAGGAAAAAATTATCTTACGACTTCTATGAAAATGAAGTTCGGAGATTATCTCAATTTAATAAGGTCACAACCTGTTGATTTGAGAATTTTCTTATACAATATATTGAAAAACATTCCGGAATTAACGAATGACATTAGACCCTTTACGATTATGAATGGATTCCTCGATGAGTATCCATTTATGTTCTTTGGTGGACAGGGGTCTTATACCAGAATACATTATGATATTGATTGCTCCAACGTTTTTTTAACTCAGTTTCAATCGAGGAAAAGAGTATTGTTATTTCATCCCAGTCAAGGGAAGTATTTACATCATTTACCCTTTACGGTTACCTGCGAGATTGATCTAATCAAGCCTGACGAGGAGAAATATCCATCCCTCAAGTATCTTGAAGGTTATGAGGTAATCTTAAATCATGGAGAGACGGTATTTATACCAAGTCAATGGTGGCATCATATTGAATATACAGATGCCGGATTTTCTCTAGCTTTAAGAGCTAATGATTCTATGGCATTGAGAGCCAAAGGGGCCTATAACATTGCTAGAACTTTTTTGATCGATAGAGGAATGAATCAGATGCTCGGCTCTAAATGGCTTAATATTAAGATCGCATTAGCGAAAGCAAACGCACCAGTTTAATCTCTTTTTACTTTATTGGCATAAAATTTGAAGTTTTTTCAGAAGTAATATTCGCTATTACTGTTAAAACCAAACCGAATAGAGTCCCGGATTTATCTGGGATTTTTTTTGTGTTATTTAAACTCATGAACGACAAGGATTTCAACAGATCAAATAATCGTTAGTTATTTTTCAATCTACGGATTCATAAGATTCAATTTTAATTCAAGTATTTATCAGGTTCTTCTCTCCTTTTTTCGAGCAGCTGGAAATAGTATGTTATTGAGGATTAATCTATATCCCGGTGAGTTAGGATGTAAACTGAGATCTGTGGGTGGATCGCCAACCTGATGTTGATAATCTTCAGGATCATGTCCTGAATAAAAAGTCCAGGTTCCATACCCAAAGGTTCCATGTATGTATCTGGCTTCATCAGCAGACTTATTATCTCCGAGCACCAATACATCAGGTTTAATATATTCTCGTTTGAAAGCTGTTGTTTGGCCCATAAAGCCTTTTACTGTTCTGGTGTGATTCTGAGTAAGCATAGTAGGAACGGGATCCCATTTGGCTGAGAAATCAAATAAACTAAAGTAATCCTGTTCAGGTGTTACAGTCCTACCTATGGTGTTGTCTATGGATGAAAATTCATAGGTATAAGGATCTTTAATTAAGGTAAAGTTTCTAAAGGCTATGGTTTTGGTGAAATCGAGTTTGCTATCCATATTGGCATCCATTCCATCCCCGTCAAACATACTTTCACAAATGTCTACCCCTTCTGCTGCCAGAGCAATATCATAAGAATCGGTGGCAGAACACATGGTAAATAAAAATCCACCTCCAGCTACATAATCTTTAATCTTCTTGGCTACCGATAGTTTCAATTGTGAGACTTTGTTAAATCCTAACTCGTGAGCTAGTCTTTCCTGTCTTGTTTGATTCTCACGATACCATTCGAAACCGCTGTACTGGCGATAGAATTTTCCATATTGACCTGTGAAGTCTTCGTGATGAAGATGCAACCAATCGTATTTAGCCAGCATTCCACCAACAATTTCTTTATCATAAATTTTGTCAAAAGGAATTTCCGCGTAGGTCAAAGCAAGGGTTACCGCATCGTCCCAGGGTTGAATCCTTTCTCCTTTTTCATTTAGCTCAGGGGTGTAAACCGCAATCTTGGGTGCCTTTTCTAATTTAATTACATCCTGATTGATTTCGGGATTTGCAATGTCTGCTTTTATTCTTTCAAACTCGGCATCTGTTATTATTTCAAAAGTAACACCTCTGGTCAGGCATTCCTTTTCAATAAGTTTTACATAAGGAAGTGCAAAGCTACCACCCTTGTAATTCAGCAGCCAAAAAGCATCTACATTCTGTGAAATGACCCAATACGTTATTCCATATGCCTTTAGATGATTTGTTTGCTTTAAGTCCATAGGCAACAACAAATAACTAGCATAAAGCGTTAGACTTTGTCCCAAAAGAAAACAAAAGATTAGCGCTAAGAATCGTAAAGATGATGAACGTATCAAAGAAAAAGTCCTAGCCATGAATAGATCGAAGATTTGTCTAATATTAAAATAAATAACTGAATATCAAAAAGTTACTCTTAAAAATTTAGTTTTATAAGAATTCTCCTTTTTTAGATATTTGCAGCTCTTTAACGCAGAATGGGTCAGCTTAGTTTTCAATATCCTGTATATTATCTGTGGCTTTGCTTATTGGTGGCCATAGCTGGAAGTGTATTGTTGTATTACAAGAGCAAATCTTTATCCGATAAATCTGTTACCCAAAAATTATTTCTGGCTATTCTCCGAGGATTAAGCATTTTATTTCTTGGATTATTGCTCATGAATCCGCTGCTTAAAAGCTTTCAGTCGGAATTGAAAAAACCGCAATTGTCTATTGCTTTGGATCAAAGTGAATCTATGAATTTTAAAGATTCAAGCTGGAAGGTGAAATTCAATGAAGATTTCAAATCCTTTAAAAATAATCTTTCCGATAAATATCAAATTGATCAATATTATTTCGCGTCTAAGACGGATAAATCAGAAATAAGTAAAAGTTATACTAAAAGAACCAGTATCGAAGATGCTTTTACAATCATAAATGATCAATCCAATCCACAATTGTTAAAGGGAGTAATTCTTATTTCAGATGGGATTTACAATTCCGGAAGGAATCCTTATTACCATAATCTGGTTCAAACTGTACCGATCTTTTCAGTTTTTCACGGGGATAGTGTTCAAGAGAAAGATCTTGTTGTTCAGAGGGTTTATCACAATGAAATTATATACTCAGGAGACAAATTTTCGATATTAGTTGACCTTCAAGCCTGGCATGCCAAGGATGATGTAATACAGTTCAAATTAGAAGGCAACGAAAATAATTTGTGGAAAACCATCTATGAGTCCAAAGACAACATTAACTCGAATTCATTTTTTCTAAACAAAGAGATTATTCATGAACCACTTCAGCCCGGTATTTATAAGTTCAGAGTTAGTTGTAGTTCCGTCAAGGGCGAAAGAAACATCAAAAACAATTCTCAACAATTTATTCTTGAAGTTCTTGATGCCAGGAAAAAAGTATTAATCTATGCATTGGGTCCTCATCCCGATTTATCCGCTATAAAATCAGCCTTAGAATCCAATAAAAATTATCAGGTCGATATTCAATTTACCCATCAGAATCCGGAAAAGTTGGAAACCTATAATTTGGTTATATTTCATCAATTACCATCGGTCTCTAATAATATTCGATCGATTCTTAATGTGCTCAATACTCAAAAGATTTCCCGGTTTTTCATTGTCGGTCAGGCTACCAATCTAAATGACTTGAATAATGTTCAGGACCTTATTCGCATAGCTGGATCCGGAGCAAAGCCTAATGAATCTCAAGCTATACCGAATCAGAGTTTCAATAATTTTACTTTAAGTGATGGTTTACAAAAAATTATCCTATCATTTCCACCGATTAATGCCCCATTCGGAAATTACGAATCTGATCCAATAGCGAATATTTTATTATATCAAAGGATCGGTAAGGTGGACACCAAATATCCTCTATTATTGTTTTCTGATAAGTCCGGGATAAAGACCGGAGTGTTATGCGGTGAAGGAATATGGAAATGGAAGTTTAACGAATTTGTACAAACTAATTCTTCGAATTCGTTTAATGAACTAATTTCTAAAATCGTACAGTACACTTCAGTGAAAGAAGATAGACGGAAATTCAGGGTCATCACTAATAAAAAAGTTCTTGGAGAATCAGAGGATCTAATTTTCAATGCAGAATTGTATAACGATTCCTATGAGCGCATCAACATACCAGATGTAAGTCTTCAGATTATTTCAGAAGACAATAAAAAGTATGACTTTACCTTAGGTAAAAAAGAGAATTATTACGAATTAAATGTGGGGACATTACCTCCAGGAGATTATCGATATGCATCTAAAACAAATTGGATGGATCGGGAACAAAAAGCAGATGGAAGGTTCGTAGTGGTTGAAGAAGATGTTGAGTTAAACAACCTTGTTGCTAGACCTGATTTGTTAAGAGGATTATCGGAGAAATCCAACGGCAGATTTTTTTATGAATCGCAACTTAAAGAATTACAAGAGCAATTACTTTCTCAGGAGCAACATAAACCTATCTTATTTCAATCTCTGGATATTAAACCATTTATCGACTATCGACTGTTGATGTTCTTAGTCTTATTACTTCTTTCGGCAGAATGGTTTTTAAGACGATATTGGGGCAGTTATTAATTTATTTCACCTCAGAGGAAGTGACTTGCATTTTAGGAGTTGCAAAATCCATAACCCAGTACTGACCTTCTTTTGCTACGCCAAAATCTGAATAATTTCCCATGATATTTTTACAATGTCCTGGGCTTTGAATCCAGGCCGAAAATACATCTTCCGGGTATTCATATCCCTGCGCTATATTTTCAGAATAAGCTTTCCATTCATAATGAGCCATATCTAAGCGTGAGCGAACATTTGAACCATCATCTCCCTGATGACTTAAAATATCAGTTTTAGCCAAGGTAATGGCCTGATTTGAAGCTGCTGATTCGAGTTTTTCATTTCGCTGAAGTGGCTTAACCGGAGGATATTTGATTTTACCACATATGCAGCCGGTCGATCTCTGTTGATTTACAAGCTGATACAATTGAGTTTGATAATCTTCAGGATTATTTTGAGCATTAAGAAATGAGCAGGCTCCGGCAATAATCAAAAAGAAAGAGGAGTTGAGAAAAATCCGGTTCATTCGAAATAAACGATTTTTCGTATTAAAAGTTTTAATGATATCAAAAATATTGATTCATTATTTGGTGGTATTCTAATACTGCCTTTCGAATATCCTCCCGGGTTGTTTGATTGCCATTTGGATACATTATTTTTCTTGACACATTAATAAGTATGCCTTCGTCCTGAATTCTCAAACGATGAATAGTAGATTCAAGGTCACCCCCTTGTTCCCCGACCCCAGGAATTAATAGAAAACTATTTTTAGCGATGCTTCTAATTTTACTCATCCATTTTGGCTGGGTTGCTCCAACGACATACATGATATTATCCTGGAATTCCGTTTGATTAAAGCTTGAAATAACCTTTTCAAATAAATACTGGCCGGATTCTGTTTTTAATTTTTCAAAATCATCACTTCCAGGATTGCTGGTTAGTGCCAGAATAATAGACCATTTATTTTTGTATCTTAAGAATGGTTCCAGCGAATCAATTCCCATATAAGGATGCAGTGTGACCGCATCAACTCCTAATACATCAAAATAATACTGTGCGTATTGGGATGAGGTATTGCCAATATCTGCTCTTTTAGCATCCGCAATAATCAAACACTCCGAAGGAATGCAACGAACCAATTTTTCTAATTGTCTCCACCCTTCTGAACCTTGTCGTTCAAAGAATGCAACATTTATTTTATAAGCTATTGCAAAATCCTGGCTCTCTTCAATTATCGTTTTGCAGTATGAGAACAATGGTTCATTATTTGAGCGATAAGATTCTGGGATTTTATCAATGTCAGGATCTAAACCAACACAAAGGAAATTCTTCTTTTCTCTTATTCTTTGAATTAGGTACTGTCGATTTTTGTGCACGCTTTTATATTATGGTTTAAACTTGTTCGACCTTTTTTGTTGGAGCCATAACTATATTTCTCAAAGCTACTTTCTGATGAATTTTTTCGGCGATTGATTTATAAATCTGAGCATAATCTTCTTCACTGTTGCATTCAAATACCAAACCTAGATCAGAGCGTTCTCTTAGCTTTTCGAAGATTGGAATCTGACCAAGAAAACTCGTTTTAATACTATTCGATAATCGTTCTCCTCCTCCTTTGCCAAAAATATAATATTTCTTTTCTGATGAATCAGAAGGCTGAAACCAGGACATATTTTCTATAATACCTAATATTGGGACCGCTATTTGCTCCATTATAAACATATTTGCAGCTTTAATAGCATCTATCAAGGCAACTTCCTGTGGAGTAGTAACTATTATTGCTCCTGTCAAAGGTATCGTCTGTACTAAGGTAAGTTGAACATCGCCTGTCCCCGGAGGCAAATCAATCAATAGGTAATCCAATTCCGGCCAAAGAGTATCGTTAAAAAATTGCTTAATTATTGCCGCTAATCTAGGCCCTCTTAAAACTACGGCTTGCTCAGGCTCTATAATATTACCTAAAGAGATTGTGGATATGCCGTTGGTCGTAATCGGGATTAGTTTGTTTTGTCCATTCTGAGTATCGACTTTTGGTCTTATAGATTTAATCCCAAGCATAGTGGGAATGGAAGGACCATATAAATCGGCATCCAGTATTCCGGTCTTATAACCTAATCGCGATAGAGCTAGTGCAAGATTAACCGTTACCGTAGATTTGCCTACACCGCCTTTTCCCGAGCCAATTGCAACAAAATTTTTGATTTGAGGAAGTAAAATATTAGGGGCTTCAGCCATCGGAGCTTTATTAATAAAATGCACGTGGGCTTGAAATTCAGGAAATTGTTTTTTTAAATTTAAATTTATAGCCTCATACAAATCTGATTTATGCGCATATTGCTGGGATGGTATATGAATATTAAAATAAATGTTCTCACCTTCAAGTCTAAGATCGCGAACCATCTTTAAAAGAGTAATACTCTGACCGGTAGAGGGTTCTAACACTTGATCTAAAGACTCAATGATTTGTTCTATGTTAATTGACATCTGTGAAATTAATATGCAAAAGTAAAGCTATAACTCTATTTGAACAGAGAAAGGGTAAAAATTGTTACTTTTGCTTTTGAAATGAGAGTACTTCGATTTGGAAAAGATACCTTACCGGAATTTCGAAATGCAATAATCACTATTGGATCATTCGATGGTTTTCATAAGGCACATCAGGAAATTATTCATCAGGTCTGCACCTTAGCTAAAAAAAATAACGGGGAATCAATCGTTATAACTTTCGATCCTCACCCAAAATTGATCTTAGATCAAACTAAAAGGAAAATAAAATTATTAAGCACTCCGGAAGAACGAATACAGAATCTATCTCAGACAGATTTGGATTATTTAATCATAGTGCCTTTTAATCTCGAATTTGCACAATTACTTCCTGAAGATTATGTAGAAAATTTTCTGATAAAAAACTTTAAGCCTCATACGATCGTGATTGGATTCGATCATCGTTTTGGATTAAATAGTGCCGGTAACATTCATCTTCTCAAACAATATGAAGAACAACAAAAGTTCAAAGTTATCGAAGTGGCTAAAAAAGAAGAAAATGGAATAAAAGTTGCTTCAAGTATCATTCGTCAAGGTATTATAGAACGAGATTTCGAATTGGTCACTCAACAACTTGGAAAACCTTATAGTATTGTTGGAACTGTTGTCCGAGGAAGACAGGTAGGATCTCAAATTGGCTATCCTACGGCCAATCTTGAAGTTGGTCAAGATTCTAAACTTCTACCTCCGGTAGGAATTTATGCCGCCATCGTTAACTATAGCAATAAAGAGTATGATGCGATGTTATATATTGGCCATCGCCCAACTTTAGGTGACAACCTTCAACAAACTATAGAAATCCATATCATGGATTTCGAAACTTACATCTATGGTGAAAGCATCGAGGTTAAAATAATATCTTTCATTCGTGAGGATGAAAGATTCTCAAATATGAACAGCCTGCTTGATCAAATTAAAACAGATCATCAGCAAATTAAACAGGTCCTTCAAAAATTTCATTTAGTTAATGCGTCGCATAAAAGTAATGCTACAGTAGCGGTAGTAGTTTTAAACTACAATGGTGAAGAACTATTGAAAAAGTTTATTCCTTCTGTTTTTTCAAATCTACCGCATAATGCTTCTCTGTATGTAGTAGATAATGCGTCTACGGATGATAGTTTAAGTTATTTAGAGTATAATTACCCGGAAATCAAAAGAATTGCCCTGCACAAAAACTATGGCTTCGCAGAAGGTTATAACAGAGGATTGCGTCAAATCGAAGCGGACTATTTCTTGTTGCTGAATTCGGATGTGGAAGTTAAAAATGACTTCATTACTCCCCTGCTTAAAAGAATTCAGGCTAATCCAAATAATATGGCAGTTCAACCTAAAATACTCTCATATAAAGAACCCGATAAATTCGAATATGCTGGTGCAGCTGGGGGACTAATGGATATATTGGGATACACCTTTGCTGTCGGAAGAATGCTGAACGATGTTGAAAAGGATCAACGTCAATACGAAGAAGCTAAAGAAATATTTTGGTCCAGCGGTGCCGCTATGTTGGTTAATTCAAAAATGTTTCTGGCTATTGGTGGATTCGATGAAGATTACTTCGCCCATCAGGAGGAAGTTGACTTATGCTGGAGAATACAGAGAGCTGGCGGTAAGATATGGTATGAACCAAAAGCCCAGGTTTACCATGTAGGAGGCGGTACTTTAGAATATGATCAACCGAGAAAAGTATTTTTAAATTTTAAAAACAATCTATCAACGATATTTAAAAATGTACCCTACTACTATTTGGTATTATTATTGCCGCTTAGATTTATAATTGATTTTTTAATTAGTCTTAAGTATTTGCTAAGTGGTAAAAGTTCACATTTTTTAAAGGTTATAGAAGCTTACATAACAAGTATTCTCTCTACTTTTTATCTGATGTATAAAAAAGATTATTATAACACAAAAATTGAACGCATTTCAATCGGCAATACATCCTTAAAAGGATTACTCAAAGGATCCTTGTTTATTCATTACTATCTTTTTGAAAATAATAAAGTTAGTAAGATTCCCCAGCATTATCTGGATTAATAAGACTAACCCTCCAATAAGTGAAGAATTCCATTTCTGTTCTATTTGAAAATGACGATTTTATTATTGTTTCAAAATCTGCTGGTATTCTGAGTATTCCGGATCGTTATAATCCTGATAAAGAGAATTTGTATCACGAATTGGAGCAAAAAATAGGAAATGTATTTATTGTCCATCGATTAGACAAAGATACCAGTGGAGTTATCTGTTTTGCAAAAAATCAAAAGACTCACGCCATTTTGAATGCTGAATTTGAGCATCGCGAGGTAGATAAATTATATATAGCAATTTGTCAGGGGCATCCGCCTGAAGAAAGTGGTATCATTGATGTACCGATCGCCCATTCTCCTCATCACAGTGGACAAATGATTGTACATGGAAAAGGTAAATCAGCCATTACAAAGTTTAGAATTAAAGAAATTTACAGAAATTATTCCGTTCTTGAGCTTAAACCTGAGACCGGCAGAACACATCAGATTAGAGTTCATTTGGCCCATATCGGTTGTCCAATAATATGCGACCCCTTTTATGGCACTAACTCAAGTTTAAGTATTGCGGACATTAAGCGAAATACTAAGTTAAGTAAAAATGATGAAGGTTTTAAACCGCTCATAGAAAGGACAGCACTACATGCTAGTGAATTAAGGTTTAAGCTTTACAATCAATCCTATATCTTTAATGCGGAACTTCCCAAGGATATGAGAGCGGTTGTAAACCAATTGGGCAAGTGGCAAAGAATCTGATGAGATTATGAAATATTAATATTTTTTAATCAGTTTCACGACATTAATCATAGAATATCCGTATATTTGTACTATTGGTTACCGACACACATTAGTTGGTTCTGAATTTCTTCCCTTATTTTTAAACTTATACAAATAAATGATAAAAGTTTGCATTGCAGATGATCATGCTATGTTTGTTGACGGGATAGAATCTCTTCTCAAAACGGCAAAAAATATTAAGGTTGTTAATAGATGTTTCGAAGGTTCAGCGGTTTTAGATATGCTGCGCACAAATGAGACCGATGTCCTACTTTTGGATATTAACCTGCCAGATATCACAGGACTCGAGTTGAGTAAGAAAATTTCAGATGAATTTCCAAGTGTTAAAGTTTTAGTTCTATCGATGTACAGCGAAGAGAGTTTTGTAACAGAAATACTTAAGAACGGAGCTTTAGGCTATATTTTGAAAAATACCGGAAGAAGTGAATTGGTTAAGGCTATAGAGACAATTGCCAGTGGTGAAAATTACTACAGTAAAGAGATTACAGAAATTCTGATGAATAAAGCACTAAAGAAAAAGAATACTAACCTAACCAACAGAACTAAATTTAATAGTTTTATTCTACCCAAATTGTCGAGAAGGGAAAAAGAAATTCTGGCTTTAATTGTCAAAGAGCATACAACTCAGGAGATTGCTGATGCTCTTTTTATTAGTCAAAAAACAGTAGAATCCCATCGTAGCAACCTTATCTCAAAGCTTAATGTAAGAAATACTGCAGGCTTGGTAAGAGCCTCACTAGAGAACCATCTTTTAGATTGAGAACCCTTTTATAGGGTTTTTTATTCAAAAATCATGGAATACCCTGATGTTTTGATGCTTTTGAGCTCATTAACTTTGCTTTTTAATCATCATGAACAGGATTGTTCTACTTGGGTATTTATTGCTGTCTTGCAGCATATGGTCCTGGTCTCAGGATTCTATTCCCGTGGATTCAGTGAGTGTGGATTTAGAAGGCAATTTATCTTCAGACAGTCTTTCAATTCAACAGGACAAACTCATATCACAACATCTATACGATCAAGCCATACTACCTACTATTCAATTAATCAATCATAGTTTGGAACAAGAAGATGGCTATAGCGCCCATCGATATAGATTTCAATTGGCGAAATTATACTTCTACCTCGGTTGGCTAAATGAAGCCTTAGAGATTTTAGAGTATTGCCAGGTTTATTATCGTCAGAATCAGAATAACATAGAATACGTAAGAGTTTGTCACTTATTGTCCTTAATTAATCAGAGATTGAATAATCAAGAAATGGCTAATTACTTTTTTGGTCAGACAGAACTTGAAAAACCCATAACGAATAATCCCTTTTGCAGATATGAGCATTTAATGTTAAGTGCGCTACTAAAGCCAGAATTGTCAGATAGTATAAGAGTTCAGAATCTTCTTCAAGTTATTAAGTTTTCAAAGGAAAATTCAATCCTGGATTTGCACTATCAGGCATACCTGATACTTGGGGACTTATATTCCAGTCAACAAAAAACCGAAGAAGCTTGTATCGCCTATCAGAAAAGTTTAGCATTAAGCACCGAAGCGTCTTATCTGGCTGAAATGCAGTTTTTAAATCTTAAAATTCACCATTGCTTAACCCAGCAAAATCTTTTCAAGGAAGCCAATTCTGCCCTTCTCAACTACATTAATATCAATGAGAAATTGAGCAATATTCAAAAAAATGAAGGCTTGCAAAAAAGCGTAAAGAAGTATGAAAACAAAACTTTGCGTGAAGAAAGAATTGATTTAGCACAGGATAAAAGAATTTTTGAATTAAAATCCAGACGTTCCAATTTTACACTTATTGGTTTGTTGATTAGCGTTGGGGGTATACTCTTTATGGTTTTTCTGATAATTCTATTCTATCAGCAAAAACTCAGTGCCAGCGATATTATTCTAAAGCAAAATGAGCAGATTAATCAGCAGAAAATCAAAGAGTTAGAACAGACTATTATCTTGCAGAACCTTGAATCTATGTTGAAAGGTCAGGAAGAGGAACGAGAGCGAATTGCTAAAGACCTACACGATAGTCTTGGAGGACTTTTGTCAACTATAAAATTGAGATACGACAAGCTTATTTATGAAGATAATGAGGGATTGAGATCTTCAGAACATCAGAAGGTGCACGATCTTATTGATGTAGCTTGCCGTGAAATAAGAAATATATCTCACGACTTAACACCGGGAGCGCTACAGGAACTTGGATTGATTGATGCCATCCAAGATATGTTGAATCGATACGATGATTATAAGACTTCAATAATCTTTCAACATTATGGTTTTGCGGAGGATAAAGATGACCTCGATGAAGAAACTTCCCTATATGTCTACCGCATCATTCAGGAATTGGTTAATAACTCCTATAAGCATTCTCATGGAAATGAAATTTTGGTTCAGTTAAGCCGTCAGGAAAATCAAATTGAAATCACGGTGGAGGATGACGGAAAAGGCTATGATGAGTCTAAAATTAGTAAAGGAATGGGACTGGATAATATTAATTCAAGGGTTAGTTATCTTAAGGGAGAAATTTCAGTGCGATCAGAAATTAACCAGGGAACATCAACCTATATTGTTTTACCGTTAATAAGGTCGGGATTACCGGCCTAAAATCTAAGGGAAAACCCTGATTTTTCAAGAATAGGTATTTTCTATGAGTTGTTACCCATTTGGGGATGCGACCTTTGTATCAACGATACTGTTAAAAAGTTAATAAGTCGTTGCTTGATTTGAATATTGAAATGGGATCCAAAGAAAGGGGTTATCGCGTGTACAAAATTTTAAATGGTTTGGTTTATTATTAAAGGGATTATACTTCTAATATCGAAATTTTGTTATCCTTAATCGTCATGAGATCAATGCTTCGCTCAGCAACAGATAACCCCTTCTTTGATTTTATGATATTCGGTCTGTTAAGACTAATTGGTTGATCTAATATTTTATTTGAAATAGGGTATCCTTGAGTACCGTTAAAGACTGCATTCCCAAAAATGCGGTCTTTTTTATTTAGGTAAATTTGTTTTTGAACTCCGGAGGGATTTTTAAAAATGTTAGTTTAAAGATAGCTTAACCACCATTTTTCTTTGTGGTTTGTTTTATACTGATCATACCTTTTGCAAATTGGATAAAGAATTAAGATTACCCCTAACCAGATCGAATAAACTATAACTAAACCAAATCCCTTGCCTGGTATAAGGAATAAGAATGGCACTTGCTTCATGGCATCAACAGCATCTTGAGTTGTATTTCCATTCCAGTAAAACACTATAGCAAGAAGTAAATGGATAAGTAAAATGTGAGCCATATAATAAAAAAATGCAGTTCTACCGTATACTTTCATGATTTTGGTCACGAGATTACTTTTGCTTTCGAAATAAGCCAAAGCAAGTAAAGAAGGACCAATAGTAATGCACAGGTACAACAAGGAAGGAGGATATTTATTTACTTTAAGAAAAGATAATACCGTATACAAATTACTGGATTGATATGACCAATCCACAGGATCGCCGTAAACATTTAGAATTCTTAATGCGATAAAAAATACTATTAGGGATAGACCTGATATAGTAAAGATTCTTTTTCTGTAATTAGATGTATACTGATCGGTGAATAAAACTCCGCAGCAATACCCTAACATCATTAAGCCAAGCCAGGGTAAAAATGGATAAATAATTACGACGAAATGATTTTTAAATAATTCGTATGAGGCCCAGTTGCCATGGTGTAGAAGATCCCATAAAAAACCAGCTTTGAATCCTTGAGCAGATTCTGGTATATCGAGTATGTTGTGACAGAAAACGATCAATGCTCCAAGTATAAGTATGAGCTGATATGGTAAGTATATGGCCAGACCTAACAAAAACATACAAATACCGATTGTCCAAATAACCTGCATCGGTATAAAATTATAAAACGGATTAAAAGTCCAGAAAAAAGCAATGATTGCAAATTCTGCAAATATTAACCACAAGCCTCTCGTGATTAAAAATCTACTTAAGTCTTTTTTCGTCTTGCGTAAACTCTGCAAATAAATTGAAGTACCAGATAAGAATACAAATATCGGAGCGCATATATGAGTTATCCAGCGAGTAAAATACAATTGTGGTGTGGTGGTGGCCAAATTCAATGGATCATCCGTAAATGCCTCGATATGGAAATAATCTCTTACATGGTCTAAGGCCATTATAACCATAGCTATTCCGCGAAGTACATCAATGGATTCTATTCTCGATCTTATTAAATCGTTCATTTTTTGAATACTTGATACCAATACATAATTACTTCCTGGATTATTTAATAATCTTATTCCGGACTCAAATATAAGCTAATTGTCTAAGGTAGTTTTGATATTATAGAACAATTATTATTGGTGAAGAAGATTGGATTAGCATCCAAATATTGATCAACACAAGTACAAAACGATTACCTTAAACTAGGAGAAATGATAAAAATCAGGCTTAATCTAAATACCAATCATAGATTAACTGTACCTTATTGGGTTGTTGTAAATTCCAGGCAGTTGTTACTACAACTATATTATCTTTCTGATTCACTATGATATTCTGACCTCCGGCACCACGTGCTAAGAAAATATCTGAACTTTTACCGTTTTGTGTTACTGGATTGGACCACCAGAAATAGCCGTAATCGTATTTTTTATATGCACCATTCAAACCAACATCTCTAACCTTAGCCGAAGTCGCTTCTATAACATAATCTTCGGGTAATATCTGTTGATTTTTCCATCTGCCTTTTTGAAGATATAACTGGCCGAGCTTTGCCATGTCTCTGGGAGAAAGTGAAATCAAAGCCATACCATTATTCCGTGGACCATTATTGCCCTGCCAAAACCAATACTGATCAATCTCTAAAGGTTTAAAAAGGTATTTAATGGCAAACGAATCAATAGGAATACCAGAAGATATTTGAATAATGCCAGCAATTAGTGTAGGGGCTGCATTGCTGTATATAAACTTAGTACCTTGAATGGTATCCATTGGAGTTTCAAGAATTTTGTTATACCAGTTTCCTTCTTCGTTGATTACTTTACGCCACGAATTATTTGGATCCGTCCAGGCTCCTTCATTCCAATGTAGCCCATGCCGTTGCGATAATAAATCAGCAATTCTAATTTGACTTTTCATTACATCCATTTCAACGATGGAGCTAAAATAAGTCGAAATTGGAACTGAAGTGTTTTCTATAAATTTCTGCTGAATGGCGCATCCTAATAATGTTGAAATGACACTTTTTGTGGCCGATTGTAATTGATGTATTGAATCTCTTTTCCAACCATTATAGTAATTTTCAAATACAACTTTACCATCTTTAATTATAATCAAGCTATGCACTTCGCCAAATTCACCTGACTTAATAGCGCTGTCTGCCTTTAAGGCTTTAATAAATAAAGGATCAGAACTTAATGTTTTATCAAAATCAATTTGAGCAGAAATTGTATTTATTAATAAGAAGCAAGGCAAGGTAAAAAAGTTTTTCATTAATATCAAAATATAATTTTTTTGTACAACTAATTTAAATTTAAAATATTGATTCTTGATTAAGTAAAACCTTTTAATTCAACTGCAGAATTTCGATGGTTCAACGATAATTAAGGTAACGTTTAAAATATATTTTTGTACAGCAATTTATGCAAAACTTATTTTATTACAACAAAAACTTCTCATTTAATCGTGCTATTTTGAATCCATGATCTAAAATAAATTTGGACTCTGGACTGTTCAAATTAAGTACGGGATTGGTATGATTGAAATGAATAAAAATTATTTTGTTTTTATCTGAAGTGCTAAGATTTTTAAAAAGTTCTAAACTTTCAACTATGAAGGGATGAGGGATTTCTGAAATATCGCGATAATTGATCTCCTGTGCATCGTAAAAAGTACCATCCAGAAAGGCGTAATCGACATTTTTAATTTCTTCTACAATGTTTTTATTCCATTTATGCCATTTATCAATGTCCGGAATAAACAGAGCTGTTTTGTTTGGACCTTTAATTTTATATCCAACGGTTTCAGAATATTCATCTCGATGCGGAACTAAAAATGGCGTAATCCGTAAATTTGAACTTAGCTCAATTACCTGTTCATTTCTAATGGGTGTTAAAGTAATATTATTGCGCTTGATGAGTTGACTCCAGGGACCATTGGACTTAAGGTATTTGGTCATTCTAGGCATAGTATAAACACTTATTCTATTGGCATCACAAGCTTCCTTTCCCAGATACATCAGGCCCGTATAATGCCCTATGTGCGCATGTGACACGAATATTCCATCCACCATTTCATTTTTATTCCTGATATCTTCACTTACCAAGGATTTCATTTGCGTAGCTATGTCCGGACTTGCCTCAAACAAAAACTTTTTAGTATTTTGATTATCGATTAAGCCTAATGAAGTTACTTTCCTGCTTTCATCCGGGTGGATAAATAAGTCCTTACAGCATTCCTTTTTACAGTTTATTTGAGGTGATCCCGCATCCTGAATAGTTCCAAGCACCACAATAAATACTTCAGAATTCAAACCATTTTCTTGCAAGAAACTATTTTGCACTAAAATTTGTGTTTGCGTAATATTACTTGAATAAAACATACAAGATAAAATTAGGAATACAAGTTTCTTCATATTAAAATAATCTTTGGATACAGTTATAGCCATGCTTTACCAGCTTCCTTCCTTTTTCATTTCAAAGTAAGTCCAAGCTCCTGCGATAAAATCTATAGCTGCAAAAATGAGCATAACCGGTTCCATCATTTGGAGATAAACAAATACTGAAAAGAAAATAATAATAGTACATCGAATATAGGCTGTTGTTTTGAGAATGATGTAAAGATTGTGTCTGGCTGCGACAATATAATAAATTGATAAGGCCGATAGCAAGATTCCAGATAATCGTATCCAAACCTCATTGGTATTGGCCACTCCAATGATGCTTAAGAATATATTAGGGATAAGTAATAATGTAAGCCCAACTATAAAGAGATAAACTCCAAATACAAGTACGCTTTTTGAAGAATTATTCATTGTGTATTAATTATTAGGTTAATAAATACTTTCGAATTTTTTTATTCCCGTTAAGCTTTTATTATACTTTTAAATAATTTTAAACTCAAGGATTATTGATTAAATTCTTTTTATAATTATAATAAATATTGTATGCCCAGGCAAAATAGGTGATAAAAAGAAATGAGAACCCAGTATTTGATATTATTTCGAGCATTTTAAAATCTCTGTTGCCAAATAAAAATATAAGGCTGGAAACAAGAAGTATTAAAGAGCTGACTAAGCCGATATATCGAATCCATTTTTTAAAGTCTTCATAGAATGAAATAAGATACATGGAGGGCAAAAACAGAAAATTTCCACTGGCCTGGATTCGATAAAATTTTTCATAGGCTTCATGAGACACCACTTGGGTAATTTCAAATAAGGAGACTAACATTAATCCCATAGAAATTCCGAGCATAGTGAATCCGGCAGAAGGTAAAACTTTCTTTTCATCCGCAAGTTTAATACCTAAAACTGTTAAGCCTCCAATGGCTAATGAATTTCCAAGCCCCGCTAACATTAAACTATCAGGATTATAAAGTGGATATTCTTTAGAAAAATCTGGTGGAAAAATTATAATCGTTAAGATGCTTAAAATAGGTTGAATTATAAAAGTAAAAGCAACAAAATAAGTTATTTTTTTTTCTGTATTTATTGAAGACATTTGAATTAATTTATTTTAATTATGAATTAAGTAAGTATATTTTTCCATTGAACTATTAAAACTGGGTAAGAAAACTTGCAATGTCTTTCCAAAGTCCTGTACTGGAAAGAGGAATTACAATTGGCGGTAAGGTTAATACAATAAATAATATTCCAACTAAATACGCCCAATGAATTTTTCTATACCTGATTAAGTCATAAACGGGACCAGATAAAATTAAAAGTAAAACCACGATAGCAATTCCGGGCGTAGATCCTGCAAGGAAAGGAAGGCGGGCAATGCCAGGCGGAGCAAGTCCTCCGGCGTTAGCCATTAACATAAAACGTTTATGGGCTGGTGAGTTGTTGCGATTATACCAACCCAGTATAGTCAGGGAAACAAAAGCAAAGAGTGAAAGAAAGTTAAGAAGCAAAAAGCCTGCTGCTTCCTGAAACTCTACGCCGGGAATACCTTTATGACCAAGCTTGGCTACTTCGATTGACGCCGCACAACCTGCCAATAGCATTATAAAAGAAAACACGACACCATAAGGGCCGAGTTTTTTGTGTAGGGATACCTTATTTCGCAGGATAAGACTTACCTGAAATAAAAAAAAGCCAATCCATAAAACAAAAACAAGTGCGTGGTAATGAATGATCTTAGGCACCGTATGATCTGAATGGATAATTTTAGGAAGATAGGTATTCGAAAAACCAAGAAGTATCAAAGCAACAATAATCACCGCCATGGAACTAAAAAAAACATGTTCTTTAGGTGTTGGTGTAAAATTTTTCATATCCAATTTAATTAGTTAAATGAAAAGTTTGTTTAATTGAATTTGGTAAAATACGTGTTGGTATTAACCCGGAATAAAGCTGAACTTTTATCAATCAAATTAGGCATATTTTTCGTTCTCAAGTTCGTCTAGTTAATTATTTATTTCCGTAATTTGGTTTTGATCTTCGTATTCCGGTTCTTCAGGAGGTATAAAAAACAAAATGAAAGTAATTCCTGTAATAATTAAAGCCACAATTGGGTAAAAGAAAGATGAAATTAGGGCTAGCAAAACCATTGCGTTCCCTGCAATAATTTTATTTCTAAAGCGATCCATAAATTTCTGGGATAATAATGGATCAACTAGACGATGACGGTGAAAGGCATATAAAACCATAATGACTGCTGATAATGAAGGTAAATAATATCCAATGCAGTAAGTTGTAACTGCCACATTGCGATATTCGGTGTACGAAGTGTATTCACCCATTACCGCTGTTGTAAATGGAATAAATGCAATCGTCATCAAAAAAAATACATTGATAATATTAAAAGTGTGGTTAGTTTTTTTTACCATTAAATGAAAGTGATTCATACTGCTCCACCAAACACCCAGGATAAAAAAACTCACCATATAGGAAATGTAATGTGGCCAAATACTAATCAAATAGTTTCTTAATCCACCTAATTCATCTATTTCCTTATGCCCTGGAACCTTAATTTCAATAACGAGCAAAGTAATGGCAATGGCAAAGACTCCATCCATAAAAATTTCCAATCTTGAAAAAGATAATAATGGATTAGTTCTTCTTCCCATAAAAATTTAAACTTTAAAAATTAATAGCAAGCCAATATAGGATAATTGTTGCCAAAGATAACAATCTATTTTATTTAAATTATAGCAATATCCCGAGTTGATTTCTAATATAGTATATAAAATTCCTTATTAGCAATAACGATAAGTTGTTCAGAGGATTTATTGTGATCTAGCGATGAATATACGGATACCAGTGCTTAGGAACATCAGGATCTACCGGAGGTGGCGGATCTTTTAATTCGACATCAGGAAACAACTTTGTAGTAAATCCATCAAAGTCTCTAGCCCACTCCTTGTGATGATACACACAAACTGGAAGGCAAGCTGAACAATAATGGTGAGTGGCAAAATAGGGAAAACATTTACCCGTATCTACCATGTAGCGATCATTCCCTAAATGATCCTTTCCTGCTTCAGGTGATCGGTGATCGGGTATTGCTTTTGCGGGACAATAAATTCGGCAAGCCCGACAATTATCACAAAAAGCCGCTATGCCTGCATCTATTGGACTGTCTATACAAAGTGGCATATCGGTTATTACACTCCCAAGTCGAAAAAGCGGGCCCATTCTGGGATGTATAATCGAACCATGCCTTCCTAATTCTCCAAACCCGGCTTTTAAAGCGAGTGGCACATGTAAAACATCGCTATCGCCTATTGGATGCTCTACAATACAATCATAACCAAGGCTGCGAATATAATCGGCCAGCTGAATGACAACTTCACCTAATGTAAAATAAACCCGCAAACATTCTATCGCCGAGTCGTGAGATGGCACTTCCTGAAAGTTGCGCCATAACATTCTTTGAGCAACTACAATGGCATATTTCTCTTTGACCTCTCTTCCTTGGTAAATATCGCTGGGTTCTATTTCTGCAATTCCTACTTCATCTGCTCCCAATTCAAAGGCTTTCTTTTTTATTACTTCAGAAGCTAATGTTTCATTTGCAAATTCAGTGCGCTTTGAACTTACTTCTCCCTTGAATCTAGGATACTGAAGCTCTCTGATTTGGGTAAGAATCTCTTCAACCTCAGAAATTTTTATACGCCGACCACCAATGGCTTTATACCATTCTTCCCATTGGAAAGCAGGAGGCGATGTTTCTGCACTTTTCATACCCCGATTATGGCACTAAAGTACACAAACGTTTGGTAGGTCTGAAAAGAAAGGAATTAATCTCTTGAAATAATAAGACTAACGGTTTAATAATTTAAATGCATGTGTCCATTGGTTATTGTTAAATCCCCTTATACACCAAAGCATACATAAAGGCTCTATAGCTCTTGCAGATTCTACCTTGCCAAAATCTAATCCTTCCCAACCAAAGGTATCCAGGATAGCGGAAACTTCGTTTTTTGCACTTTCATTATTTCCACATATAAACATGGTTGGTCTGATTTCATAATTAGGATTAACCATGGAAGCACTGCCTACGCTGTTAAAGGCTTTAACAAAATTTGCATCTGGAACAGCTTCCTGAAGTATTTCCATTAAAGATTTATCAAGACTGGTGAAAAATTTTAAAACTCCATGTACAGGGGCTGCATCGGCAATTGGGTTTGTAGCATCGATTATTGTTTTATGGTTAAGACTCTCCTGCCCTATTAAATCCAGTGCTTCTTTGGCCACATTACCCTTTACTGCGAGTACAATAATATCTCCAAACTTTGCTGCTTCTGTAAATGAACCTATAAGTGCATTAGCACCAGTATTTTTTTGCCATTCTGCAAGTTTTGAATTATCTCGTGTACCAAGCATTACCTGATAACCATGTTTTAAAAATCCAGTCCCTAATGTTTGAGCAACAACGCCCGAGCCGATAATTCCAATTTTTTTCATTTTATATTTGTTTTAATTTATTTTGATACAATTTAAAATATTTTGCGAAGCAATAAATTAATTTCTAATACACGTAATGATGGATAGATTTTATGTTGCAATTTTGATAATAACATTGCCGGTTTTTTGTCCTGTTTCAACATACTGATAAGCTTCTACAATTTGTTCTAAATTATACTGCCTGTCAATAACCGATTTGTATTCTCCTTTGTCAACAAGTTCTTTCAAAAATATTACATCTTGCTTAGTTATAGTTGGAAGTGGAAACAATAGCTTTTTACCTCCCCATAATGGTGTGGTCAATGCCAGTAAGATATTTACTCCGTTTTTACCTAATTCAGTGGATATATAAATACCTTTTTCGGTAAGTAATGGTTTACATTGATGAAATGAACTTTTACCTACGGCATCAAAAATGAATTCATACTTAATATCCGTCTTGGTGAAATCCTGTGTCTGATAATCTACTACGGTATCCGCGCCTAGTGATTTTACCAGATCAACATTTTTTGTATTACACACCGCTGTAATATTCGCACCAAAATGCTTTAATAACTGTACGGCAGCAGAACCAATAGCACCGGTAGCACCATAAACTAAGACATTTTGTCCCCTCTTTACGTTTGCCGCTCTTATATTGACCAATGCGTAATGAGCACCTTCTGTTATGGCAGCAGCTTCATCAAAACTTAATTTATCAGGCATTTGACAAATGGCATCTGATTCATCAATAGCCAAATATTCTCCATGCCCACCAAAGCTCTTGTCGTTAAACCCAAAAACCTTATCTCCTGTTCTAAACTTGGTTACTTGAGTACCTATTGCTTCAATTACACCGGCAAATTCACAACCTAATATTTGATATTTCGGCTTAAATAGTCCGGACCAAAACCTTGAAATAAAATATTCGGCGCTTCGGAATCCAGAATCAGTTCGGTTGACCGTGGATGAATAAACCTTAACTAATACTTCTATTTCTTTTAAGGTTGGTTTAGGCACTTCTAATACTCTAACCACTTCAGGCGGTCCATATTTGGTATAAACTGCAGCTTTCATAATTTAATTTATTGAAGCTTTAAACTAGCTTAAGGGTTTGATAGTGGATAACAAAGAAAAAGGCACTAAGTTGTGCCATACTTGAAGGCTATTAAGCGGTCATAATACTAGATAAAATTTGAATGATTATGTGCTTACTATCTAACTTGTATAAATGACTTCCCATCAAATTTAAAAGCTCCATTTTCGTGTGTGCCAAGCCACAGATCTCCCATCAGGTCTTTGTAAATGCTAAAAACTGAAATATCCTGTGAATCTTTTTGTACCGGGTAATGGGTAATTTTAGATCCGTCATATTTCCAGACTCCATCCCGATATGTTGCCATCCATAAATCATTATTTTTATCCTTAACAACAGACAGATATTCATTTATACTTCCGTTTATTTTTCCATCTAGACTGCCTATGCTTGGCTGTCTGGTGTAAAACTTAGAAACATCTAATGTTACTTTGGAATAAACGCTATACTTATATTCCGTATTAAACCAAAAATCTCCCTGTCTGTCTTCAACTATGGAGCGAACTCCATTAGCGCCACCCTTTCCAAATTCCGTAACATCATCTTCTGTAATCCAATCAAATGAATTACCATTATAGCGACAAACGCCATCGGGATTGGTTCCAAACCAAATGTTTCCTTTTATATCCTGATAGATGCTATAGATTTCAAAAGAATTAGAAAGCTTAGGGGGTTTAGGGAGTTGCAACTCATGTAATATTTTACCATCGTATCGATAGACTTTTTCATTCTGAAAGGAATGTTTAAACCACAGATCATTGCTTTGCAGTTTCCAATCATTTGTAGGAATTGCTTTTAAAACTGTAAATGTTTGTCCATCAAATTTTGTTATAGCTGAAGACGGATAACAAGTTGTAATGTAAATGTTACCTAATTGGTCTTCTTTGATTTCATCAACTCTGTTATGGGGAAGTCCGTGTTTGGTCGAATAGTTAATGATCGTTTTACCATCGTATCGGTAGAGTCCTGTTTCCCAGCTGCCAAACCAATAAATATTTCTTTTATCTTGATAGACTACCATGATATTATGGCCAGTTTCCTTTACCGTATCTCCAAAAGATATGGCCTTATTCAGAGTAATGTTTTGATCAGTTTGTTTTTTCGGTTGACCATTACAAGCTATCAGTATACCTGAGATTATTATAAATTGTAGGGTTGTCCATTTCATTTAAATATCCATATGCTTCGTGAAGTTTGGCTTGCCGTTTAAGTAGAGATTAAGAAATTTGCTCTGTGCAAATGTAAATTGAAATGAAAACAATTTGATTTCCATTTACTATACCCTTAAAAGGCAAGCCGATGGTAGAACTAGGGCAAACTGCTAGCTGGTAATTTGCGTCATCAAACCATGCATGTCCAATATGCCCCAGTGTGCCATGTATTTTCCATCCCGAAGTTCAATGATATCGATTACTTCCATAACTACGCTTTTAAGAGTTGGCTTAATTCCAAAAAATTCGCCTTTATGAGTAGCATATAAAGATTTTCTGGTAGTCACTTTATCTCCTTCAGCCACCATGTCATGAATCTCAACCTTTAAATCCGGAAAGGCAGGCTTGAGAAGTTGATTGAAAAAATATATCACGGCTTCGGGGCCTTGTGGAGAACCCGGTGGCGCAGTGTGGTTGATAAATTCAGGGGCGAATATTTCATAAACGGTGTTTACGTTTCCTCCCTCAATAAATTCTTTGTTTACTCTGCTCACAATGGCTTTGTTTTGTTCAGTTGTCATGTTGATTTTTTTTTAGTTGAATAAATAGTTTGACAGAACAAAAATCCGGAACATCCAGGGCTTGCTATGGTGCGAAAACGCTTTTGTATAGTACTATTCCGATTGGCTTCGAAATTCTAAAGGAGTTTTTCCACTTAATTTTTTGAAGAACTTATTAAAGTGCGACGGGTCGGCAAATTCAAGTTTATAAGAAATTTCGGCAATACTCATTGGCGTATGCAATAGATAAACCTTGGATTCCATAAGTAACATTTCATCGATGAGGTCTCTGGCTGTTTTATCAGAGCAAGCTTTAATTGCTCTGGTTAGATGGTCCGGAGAAATATGAAGTAAAGCCGCATAATCAGCTACTTTGCGGACGGTAAGAAAATGTTGACTCACCAATTTCAAATAGTTTGAAAAAATATGTTGAGCCGAATTAATTGTTCCTTGTTGTTGAAGTTGATTGGAATCATAGCTTCGGCTTGCTTGGATAAGTATAAGTTGGATATATAATTTAATGACTTCACTGCATTGAGTTTTGCCAGCTTTGATCTCTTCATTCATTTTGAAAATAATACTCTCAATTTCAGATGCTGTCTCATCCGATAGCTCAAAACACTGTACACCGGAATAACTAAGAAATGGAAGTTGCCAGGTTTTATTGACAAATAATGAAGTATCAGAAATAAATTTTTCAGTAAAAAGCATGTAATAGGCCAGAAAGTCCTCACTTACTTCGTGTAAGGAAAAAATTTGTCCGGGTATACCAAACAGAATGCAATTGCGATAAGGTCGGTATTTTTCAAGACCGATATCAAATGAGGCTGAACCCTTTCGTGTCAAAGAGATTCTAAAATACTCTGTCTTAATGTGCTTGATATTCTTTTTTAAATCGGATGTTGAGTATAGCCCAAAACCATTATCCAACAGACTGGAGGTGTTATCCATTCCGAAATTACTTTTCCCAGTGCCGTCCTTATGAAGTTTATAAAGTCCGGTATCGAGTTTAATCTTCTTTATATCACTGGGTAGGCTTTTAAACATATCTAAAACAAATTAATCATACATTATTCCGGTTACTAAAAACTATAATAATACTTATTTATTTATAAACTAAACGAAATCAATTAATGAATTATAATTTCATCTTTATCTGTTTTTAAAATCAGTCGTAATGAACTGTTTTTTGTTATATACACCCAAGCCCAATTAATAAAAATAATGAGTTTGTTTCTGACGGTTAATATAAGCATTAAATGGAGAAACATCCATATTAACCAAGCAAAATATCCTTTAAATTTTGCAAATGGCAAGTCAACAACTGCCTTGTTTCTACCTATAGTAGCCATTGAGCCAAGATCTTTATATTCATAGGGAGTACAGGTTTTGTTCATTAGAATATTGCTTAAATTGTTACTCAATAACTTTGCTTGATTTATGGCCACGTTGGCTACTTGTGGGTGTGCTTTAGGATATTTATTTGTAGTCATATACGCAATGTCGCCTATAGCAAAAATTGAATCAAGGTCTTTTACCTGATTGAATCTATCGACTATAATTCTATCGTTTGCGATCCAACAATCTTCGGGCAAACCCTTTATTTTGTTTCCTTTAACACCAGCTGTCCATATTAAAGTAGTAGTTGGTATTGAAATTCCATTCGTAAGTATAACAACATTTCCATCATACTCCTTCACATACGTTTCAGTCAGGATGGTTACGCCCATATTTGTTAAGTAAGAAATAGATGCTTTGCTGGATTCCTCACTCATTGAATTTAAAGGCTTTTTGCTGCCTTCAATCAAGTAAATAGTAAATTTGGCAAAGTCAATTCCAGGATAATCTTTTGGCAAAACATATCTTTTGATCTCAGCAAAAGCTCCTGCTAGTTCAACGCCAGTAGGTCCCGCCCCCGCAATTACAACGTTGAATAATTTCGTCAGCTCCTCTTCCTTGGCACTAAGTACTTTTTCAAATACCGATAGAATTTGGTTTCGTATGGAAATGGCATCGTAGGTTGATTTTAAAGTGAATGAATTTTTTTCTATAGATTGATTATTGAAAAAATTGGTTTTGCAACCCATTGCTAAAATCAAAATGTCATAATTAAATACACCAATGGATGTTGATATTTCTTTTTCCGGTGGCCTGATTTCTAATACTTCAGCAAGTCTTATTTGGATGTCTTTATTCGCCTTGAAAATATATCTAAAGGGAAAAGAGATACTTGAAGGTTCTATTTGGGAAGTAGCTACCTGATAGAATAAAGGTTGAAACTGATGATGGTTTAGTTTATCAATTAAAGTAATTTCAAAAAGTTTTTTATTTAATTTTTTAGTAACTTCTATGCCTGCAAACCCTCCACCAATAATGATGACTTTTTTTTTCATTTTATACTTGGGCTCAATTCTCTTTCAATTATTAGTATTTCTAATTTGTGTTAAGATTGCTGTTAGATCGAAAATGAATAAACAGAAATGAAATAATAAATATTATAAATAGATATACAAATATATCACCAATTATTGAATATAGAGTAGTAATCCTCTTAACGGGCAAATGAGCCATCATAATTTTATTATTGTCATCATAGCTACTCATTTGTGTGCTAAATTCACCATACGGTGTAATCGCAGCAGACAGACCAAATCTCGTTGAACGCAGAATAGAATGCCCTTGCTCCACCGCACGATATGCTGCCATTCTTGTATGAACAGGATCGATTCCTCTCCAGTCTGAAGATGGATCAGCCACTATATCGGCTTTCAACAGACCATAAGTTTTTGCGAGATATGGAAAATCGTAATCATAACAAATGACCGCTCCGGTCTTTGTTCCGGCCACGTCAAAAACTTGTAACGGTTCTGTTCCTTTAATAGCTGGTTCGCCCGGCACCGGCTGATGTTTATTATACGTGAATTTTAAAGTTCCGGTAGAATCAAAAAACAGATAATTGTTTTTGTATAGCATCGGAGATTCTGAAAGTGGAACAATAAAAGCGGCAACCAAAGAAATTTTTAATCTGGCCGACAAAGCAGACAGAGAATCTCTCCAGGAGTTTTCTTCTTCAGGCATAATGAATGTCGAACCTTCATTCCAAACTACCAATTTGGCTCCACCATTAGCAGCCAATGTTGTTCGGCTGAATAGATTTTGTTTAACGCTGTCATTACTTTCTTTGGAAGGTAATGGATATCCAGTAAGGTCTGAATCACTTCCAACCGCAGCAGCGCTTATCATTTCCTGACCTGTGGCCTTACTTAAATCATATCTCAAGGCACCAAAAACTACAAACAATATGGTGATGGTAAGTGGAAGTTGTAGTGTAAGAAAAGTAGATTTTCTTGATACTGCAATTTCGGCTATAGAAATGTTTACCCAATAAATAAGAAAACTTAATCCAGGCATTCCCAATACTGAAACCATTTGCATAATGGCTATACTGTGCGATTGCGTATATGCGGCAACGCCCCAACTTGCAAAAGGTGTGAAAGTGTATTGAATCCATTCCATCACCATCATTACGGATGGAAAAATTAATATAGCCCATGGTCGGTCTTTGTATCTGTCCCAAAGCCAATAACCGGGCAAGTGAAACAAACTTATCGGAACCGAAAATAGAAATATCATGGCAAATGGCATCGGTGGTGAAACGATCTTGGCGATGCAGAACGACCAGGCAAGAATGAGCCCAAGCAATAAAATCAATTTGGATTTAATTCCATTCGTTTGCCTTAAATAAATTAAGAATGGCACACAAGTTATCCATCCAGCCAAATCAATACTAACCGTCATGTGTGCGGCTGTAATGGTAACTATTCCCAGAATCAGGAAATAAACAGGTTTTATTTTAGAAATCATTTTTCTGGTGCATTTTTTTTATTAATTGCATGAATGAAAATATCCTATGTAAATATTTCATAAACATACAATAGTTGCTGATTTCTTTTATTAGAAAAGGTTGAGATAGTATTATTTTGTCAATTATCAAACCAATGAGTGAAAAACAAATTTAATTGCATCGTTTGATTTGTTATTCATATTCTTTTTCAAATTTTCCATGGTTTTGGGTTTTTACTTCCAGGGACCATGTCGCTTCACTTTATAAAATTTTTTTCCGTTAAACCTATAAAGACCGGATCCTGCACCCCACCACATGTTCCCAGTCCTATCCTGATACATGCTCTGCACACAACAATTAATTCCATGCTCTGTGGTATATACGGTAAATGCCTTTGAATTCGGTAAAGGAATGGAAGGGTCAAATCGGGTTGTGCTCCCACGAGCTGTAATCCAAATAATTCCAGATTGCTCAATATAGATACCCCAAATTTCCGTTCCCCCTAATCCATCTTTCTGGGTGTATTCTTTTAAATTTTTACCATCGTATTTGCATATTCCATCTTTCATGGTAAACCAGATATTTCCTTCTTTGTCTTGTGCAATACCTCCTGCATAGTTATTCCCCAAACCATCTTTTTCGGAAATATGAACTATGGTATCTCCACCATAGCGAAAAACACCATTATGTGGAGTAGCAAACCAAATATTTCCGCTTTGATCTTCCATAATACCACTAACAAGGATACGATCTAACTTTTGAAATAAAAAGAAACTTGGTGCACCAATTCGATCTGCGGATGGATCATAAATATAAACGCCTTCATGTGTCCCCACCCAAACCTTGCCAGTTTTGTCAACCAGAATTCCTTGTCGGCTTATGTCAATATTAGCCAATCCGTCTCTTTCCTTATAGTTTCTAAATTTTTTTCCATCAAATTTATAAACCCCCTGATCCGTTCCAAACCATAGATGGCCAGCTTTATCTTCGTTAATTGCATGGATGGATTTACTTATTAGACCATCTGTATTAGAAAAGTATCTCAGTGTCTTCACATCATACCTCACTGCCCCTTCTCCTAATGTTCCAAACCAAAGATTGCCATTCGAATCCTGAAAAATACTTCTTATATATTGACTGACTAAGCTGGTGTCATAATCAGGAGGAACAGCCACGGTTTTAAAATTCTTGATAACTGCAGGAAGAGGAAGAACTATGGAGGAGTTTTTAGCTGAGTTTCGTTTGTCCTGACCCTTGCAATAACTCAGTGCAATTAAAAAAATAATAAGCACAAACTGAGAAGATTTCATAATTGTAATTGTTGCAAAATATAAATATAAGGAATTGCAATCAGTTTTGATATAAAATTTTAATTTGTCTTCAAAGCTTTATCTTTAATCCAAATGGTAAAATATTATAAGCAAAAAATTGATGATTAGTTGCCGCATTCATGCTTGAAAGATAAAATCTATTAAAGGGAAATAAAATCAATAACGGAGAGGTTTCTATATATATTTGTTTAGACAGTTTTAAATTCAAGGTCATACTAAAATTAATAAGGCCACCGAATTGATTGGCACCATTGTAGTTGGCATGTACAATACCGATTCCAACTCCGCTTGTCCAAAATAAGGCGTCCTTAATTAAATTTATTTTGTAATTAAAATTGCCACTCAATAAATTCAATTTAGCAGATAATTCACCCAAATTATTTCTTTCTGTAAAAGGAAAGGTGTGTTCGAAAGAAATACCATATTGCCAATTTCCTTTAATGTCTTTCTGATATTCAATAAATGTTCGAATCGACAACATTAAACCAGTTTGCGGTATACCTCTGCTGTTTCTTTCTGGGCCTGAAAAGTTATCAATGTTTAATCCTGTTTGAAAGGCAAAATAATGGGCTGGTTTTAATTCATTTTTACTCTGCGAAAAAGACTCAAATGTCAATATTCCTAAGAAAATACCTAGAAATGATTTGTTGATCATTTTAAATTTTTTAGCTATCAATAACCATGCAAGATTTAACCATGACCGTTATCTTAATCCGTCAAAAGTAAATATAAAACGATAACAAGATTTGAGGCGTTATATTATTCCAAAATGTGAGATTTCAATAAATATCATTGAAATAGTGCGGCCTTACTTTATTATTTTTGATTAAACTATGATTTTAATACTAAAATTCCATCGTGCGATAATTCAATGGTTTCGATGGCTACTTCATTTCCGTCTGATTTTAAATCGGCACTGATGACTTTTATTGGAAAGGCGTTATCAAGTCGCCAGGTGATTAATACTTTCCCTTCTTCATTCAACAATTTAATGGTTATCGATCTCTTATCTATTCTATTTGCATTATGTTGTTCAATCCAATTCCAAATTGTGTGGTCAAGCTTAATAATGCCTTTTTTCAAAACAATACTGCGGTTCTTTGACATTCCAGTCATCTTTTGAACTGAAAAATGAGCGCTATCACTCTTTCGATATTCAATCACTGGACTATCTGTGTCTAGGCCAGAAACTTCCTGGAATGCTATTACTGGTGATCCATCTCCAAAATCAAGTTCAAATCTAGATTTTGAAACTGGCCATTTTAGATCTTTCCTTTTTAAATCATCGGTGGACATCTTTTCGTTGTTTATTAGGACTTCATACAAGAAATACAATTGGTTAATTGAAGTTTTTTATTCTTCACAAATTTCTTTCAACTTTTCAAGTGCTTTTGGATAGGACTCATTCATATAATCCAAAAATTCTTCAATAATGTCCAGATCTACTGTTACGCTTGTGGTTCCATTATTTTCTTCAAAGGTGTAATTTTCGTAGCCATTCGCCCATTTTTCAACTTCTGGCCCTTTTGTAATTTCCTGATCAGCTTTATACAGGCCATAATGTTGTATAGAAACAAATTGGTTGGGAACATTCTCTACTATTCGGGAGACCATACCACCCTTTTCACCTTTTTCATCCACTCCAATAAAGAGCATTTTACTTCCTTTCTCCCAGTTTCCCTCATAACTCGATGTTGGGTTAAACAATGCCGTCCATTGTTCATAGCTTGATTTATGGCTCAGACCTAACATAACATCGTAAGTTCTGTTCACTGGTGCATTAATGTTTACTTTAAATTGTAACTTTTGCATATTATTAATTTCTGTTTTAATTTAAATTTCGAATTGTAGCTTGACTACTATGATCCAATAACGTTTTTTTATTTTAATATGGCATATTGTGAAGCATATAATTTAACTGTTACTTAAGCGAAGACCAGGCAAGCAACAAGAGAATTGTCCTAATAAGTATAAACGGTGGGCCAAAGGGTAATGCAAACCCAATAAAGAAAAACAATTCTACTGGAATTATAGCCAAGGAAAGAAAAGCAGTTCCCTTTTCACCTTGCCATAAACCCCAGCCACAAATACATTCAAGAATGCTTACCAGTAAGAACCCTGTTAGGAGTGGAACAGTAGTTTGAATCCCAATTTTTTCAAAAGGTCCATTGCCGTAAGTTGGAAATCCAAGGAAAGTAGCTATAGTACGGGTCTTCAAAAAGTACCAAATTCCATAAAGACAGGGAAGTCCAAAACCAAGTCCTAGAAACCATGAAGATATTGAAGCAATTTTAAGCATATCATATTTTATTTAAATCCTCCAAGGCTTAATACTATGATCTCATCGATCTGATATAGTTACTATAAAGGTAGGTTTTACTTGAATACCCAACTAACAAATTCTTTAAGGATTTAGGAATAGGAAGTTTAGTTGGCTTAGTGAACTTCTACTTTTGAATAATGCTCATTAATTGCAGCTGATTTATTTCACATGACCTTACTCTGTCCAAAAGTTAGTAAGTTGTTGTCTGGATCCAGTAAAGAAAATTCTCTTTGCTGCCAGGGCTTGTTTTCTAAATGTCCGTTTGGGTTAATGTCAACTTTATTATTTAGCAGACTTTGATACAATTCATCTATATTGTTTGTTCGGATATAAATCTGTCCGTAATTTTCTTTTGGTTCAAGATTTTTAAACTCAAAAAAATGAATTTGCAAATTATCCCTTTCAACGATTAAATAATGATCAAATTCGTCACTTCCAATGTATTTGAAGCCTAAGGTGTTTACATAATAATGGCGCGTTGTTGCCTTGTCCCGCATAGGTAGTTTTGGAATGATATCCGTCAGCATTAGTTAATTTTTCACAAAGGTGATGAATACATTCGATACAATACTATATTCTGCTAAAGAAATTATAAGACCTTAACTAATTTGCTCTAATTTAATTTATAACTTTATACTAGACGTATGTTCTGGTTCATTTATTAATTTGAGTCTTTTGACACATAGCCAAGAGATATAATAAGTTAAGTTAGTGGTGCATTGCAGAAACTTTCTGTTGAGTATAAACGCTGTCTTCTATTCAATTCATTCTATATTCTATTCGTCCCTCGATATTATGGCTAGCTAATATCTTCCATTTTCCCTCTTCTTTTATATAGATGTCTGCCCAACTATAGTATTCCATATCTGGTCTGCCATCATCATCTTTTCCATCAAGAGCATTTCGATAAGTCAATAGAGCTAACTGCCCAAAGAATTGCAGCACCAGGTTTTCATATTTTACAGTATCAATTTCCCAGGTACCATGTACCCTATCCTCTATATATTCTGTTCTATTAAAAAACTCATCTTCGCCAATGAAAGAAAAATCTTTTGCTAAAATGTCTTCAAAAAGTTCTCTGCTCTTGGTTTTCATAGCAAGAGGCCATTTATGCTTAAGAGCTAAGATGTCATGGGCATCTTTCTCTTCCTGCAGATAATTTTTTGTTACCAAAGTCAGTCCTGGTATTAATATCCCAGGTGTCGAACTTGTGTCCAAGTCCTTGATAAATACTTTTGTAAAATTAGTTTTCTGATCAATGGATACTCGCTTGTCACACGAGTAGAATGTCATAGCTATTGTCCATAATAATAAAATCCTTTTCATTTCAATAATGTACTTTTTCTATGTTCGGGTAACATATCGTCAATTAACTTGGAGACTTATTGTCGTAGCAAATTTCAGCGCTAAAACATTTACACCAACTCCATATTGGATGCAATCTACAAATTTTTATTGAAGCCTAGTTCTATCAAATTACAATCTTCGTATTGGTAAGCAATCCCTATTTCCCTTATTTATCAAATTCTGTTGAGTAAAAAATAATTAGCATTTAGTATAGTAGCAAAAGTCACCCATAGTATATAGGGTATATTCAGATACGCGGCTAAGGGTTTGATTTTGTAGAATAGAACAAGCATGACTGCAATACTTATCCATAATATTATTATTTCAATCAAGGCAAAGCCAATGGAATGATAATAGAAAAAAATAAAACTCCAACAAAAGTTAAGGATCATCTGAATCAGAAAGACAGTTAGGGCTAAGTTGCGCTGTTTGCTTGGGTTTTGTTTCCAAATTAGAAATAAAGAAATACCCATAAGTATATACAGACTTGTCCACACTGGTCCAAATATCCAATTCGGTGGATTAAAAGATGGACGATTTAGGGTTTCATACCATCCGGGAATGGCTTCTGCCGTAAATAAACCTGATATAAAACCAATGCTTAATGGCAATAATAGTGATATTGATAGTTTGAAGATATGAGTCGTGCTCATAAAAATTGTTTATAAATTAATTGGTGGCTGATTTATTCTAAAACGTATACGATATACCAACTGATGCGTAATGAAACAAAGCAAAATTATAAACCTCGTCATTATCTGCACCTCCTTCCAAAATGCGGTATCCGGCACGAATACCAAAATGGTCTGAGAGTTTATAAGTTGCAGCCAACAGAATGTCTTCAGCTCTTCCCTGTGGTGCCGCCAGTGCATCACCATCCAGAAGAAGTCCAAATTTTTCATTTACCTTCCACCAAAGCCTGAAATTAATAATGGGTACAAACCCTACATTGGTTTTTTCCGAATAAGCATCAGCTGATGAAAGACTGATTTTTGCATCCCGGATTTTTGCGGTAAATCCTAAGCCAAATTCAAGTTTTGGTTTTTTTACAATATCGTATCGATAGGTCAATCGGTAAGAATTGAATTTATATGTGCCGTCAAGTTCAGTTTTGGCAGGAAATACTACTCCTTCAAAAAAAATATCCTTAGCGACAGTTCCACTTGATTTAACTTCAAGAGGAGCATACAAAAGGGAAAGCGTATGACGCGATTTGATTCTATAACTCGCCCTAAGTCGATAAAATAATTTTGTGTCAGGATTTAGATCATCTTTGAGAGAAATAAATGTGCCTGAATCACCGGGTATTCGAACATCATTATAACCCGTAATTACAGCACCTGTTTCTAAATCAAGAATGGCTTGTGCATTCACTGAATTACTGAAAAATAAGGTCATTAATAAAATGCACTTGGAATAAATCAAGTTCTTCATCGTTTTTTAGTTTCGGAACTAATAATTATTAATATAATTATGTTTAGCTACGCAGCGTTTTTATTTTTTTTTGCAAGATATGAGAGCTTTTCATCGCACAGACCAAAACTACGATGATCCAGAGTATTATACCCAGCACTAAATTCCAGATAAGGCTAATTTTTCCCGTTGCTGTTGGTTGGAATATTAAAGTGCTGGCAGAAAGAAAAGCGTGCATAAGCATTATGACCGGAAGACTGCCCGTTCGATCATAAACCAAAACAAGTAGTACTCGGTAAGCCGGAAGTGCTATCAGATAAAAAGATATGAATCCTAATACAAACATTAACCAAGAATCCGAACCGGCAAGATAATCACTCGCCCAAAAAGCAATCATAAAATGCCATATACCCCAAAGGATTCCAACAATAAGTCCTGTCGTTAAAATGCTATAATGCTTTCGCAATTGTGGTACTGCAAAACCCGTCCAACCGGTTTCTTCTAATAATCCTCCACCCACCAGACCCCAGGCCACACCAAAGATCACGGATCCCATTTTGTCTTTCGTTGTGACAATTCCCGGCAGAAATTCTTGATTAAATATTGAAAGCCCAAAGAGTATTGCAGCAACTAGTATGGGTCCTGTAAAAATAGCAAGTACATACCACGACCAATTTGTCTTCCAACTCAAATATCGCAATAACAAGTTTCGAAGGCCTTCCTTGCCTTCGATAAAATAATTCATTAGGAAACCAGAAATAAAAGGTCCGGCGAACATAATGAGGAGCGCAGGGATAAATAATTTTTCAGCTTGTTCTTTTGTACCTGGTATATTGTTGAATCCTCCAATAAGTATAAGTATTCCTCCCCAGGAAATGGTGAATACCATCACATAATAAAACCAAACGGGATATCGGGCGATAAAGACTTTCATAATATTCTTCAATTTTAATCAATCGATGAATATGATTGCTAAATAGCATCACCGCAAAATAAATTTTTTGACTTTGCAATACTCTGGAATTCAAAAGGTAAATATTTATCTGAATAGTACCCCATGGAAGAATTCCAATGTTTAAATATACTACATTATTCCGACTTTAGCCAATACCTTGGTAATTGTTTTACTACTTACTTAGTATGATTTTTCTAGCGCTACTCTTTGTGCTTCCTTGCAATTTCAAATAATAAACTCCACCGGAAAGATTTTCCAAATTAAATAGATATGGAACAGCCGGTTGAATGTTTGTTTGTTCAAATACAATTTGCCCAACTTCATTGATCAGTGAAGCCACCAGATTATTGTTTTCTCCTGGTGTAATGTAAACAGCCAGAAAATTTGTAGTTGGATTTGGAAAACATTCAAACTCTATTTCCTGATTAAGCTTTGAGATTCCTGATGCACCGGGTGTGTACGTGGTAACGGTTTCTGTAATCGTGTTATGTCCGCTGTTGGGTCCTGTATTGCCGGCTTGAACAATCCCATAGTACGTTGGTCCAAGGACATAAGGATAGACTGGTTTTAAATTAGCATCAATCGTTATAAAATACGCATAAATTCCATTCGGATAATCGGGCGTTACGCAAAATCTTCCATTGTGAATATCTAAATCTCCTGCCCCATTGACAAAGCTGCGATCTTCTATAAAAGCGCCCAGTGGATATGTAGCATTGACAGCCGGTCCATTGGTTCTTGTAGTTCCTGAGTTTAATGCGTAACTACTTTTCATTCTTTTGATGGCTCCCGTGCCATCGGTATTCGTATAAGCATAAGCCCCATAGATCGGGTATCCATCAAAGGCGTATCCGATAATCGGAGAATGGTGTGTGCTATCTTTATCATCGTACAAGCAAGTTGGATTCACATGATGATGGTATTCTCCACCTGGTGCGGGATGCCCCAAACAATTATCAAAACTTATTCCTTCAAAAAACAACGCATCTCTATTCCATATACCTGCATTGTTATAACTCATTCCGTCTTTGGCATTAAAAATACTTACTCCATTACTCCATACGCCAATATGTCCCAGTGGTGTTTGAACTTTTGTACCGGTATTGGGAGCAGGCTTTCGGGTAATTTTAAATACAAAATTTTTATTGACCGGTATATTTGGATTGTTTGCCCAGGGACCAATGGTGTAATCCGGAATACAGCTTGCGCTTACATACACATTGTTGGCAGAATATTGAACCTGTTGCACATTGGTCAATATTCCAGCATAACCCGTTTTATTGGTTGTATTAATTTTCCAGGAAGTAATTTCAGGGGTCTGGGCTCCAAGATTTCTTGTTATTAAAATGATTAGAAAAGAAATTAGTAGTTTCATTTTATCAATGTAGAGTTTTTATATTTCAATTTTTATATTCAATTCTATAGAGATGAAAAGTATCCTTGCCAATATTTTCAACTGAATGCGGAGGTTCAGGTTTTTCCCAAGTGGCCTTATTCAATTCTTCTTGTTTTATAACTATTGTATCCGTTTTAACTATTTTAAAATTTCTTTGATCATCAAAATCATATGTATTATATATGATTGGGGAAGTTCTTGTAACCCAAACAATACTTTTACCCTTATGGGTATGAATGGGGTCTAATATACCTGGAATTACTGTAACACTTAGTATTCGCAAGGCAGAATCTTCATAAACTAATTTGTGATTATCCGGTGCAGCAATTAAGGCATCTAAAGAATCCGGCCAGGACCATGTTGATTTACTACTTGCAATGGTAGTGGCATGAGCATTGGCTGAAGATTTATTAATATACCAATACATACAGGCAGAACCTAGCAATAAACCAATAACAAAGCTTCCGAAGTTCATAACACTTATAGATTTAAATTAAACTTAAAGTTAAACCTTTTTAGATTACCATTCTAATTTTTCAGTACGTATGCCATCAGGTTTAATCCATTCTGAGTTTCCATTATTAGAGCTTATTGTAAAAACTTGTACGAATCTAAAGTTTGTATTTTAAATCATTTAGATAAAACGGTTTTGCGATATAGTTTTTCTTTATTTTTTTTGGATATATTTTCAAAATCTATTTCAGTCTTATTTTTACCTCGTTTGATAATCAAACCGTTTTTGGTTAAAATCAAATCTGGTGTCCTGGATAGTGCGACTTTCTTATAAAACTCAAAGTCAAAAACTTCTTTACAGTAATACGGATAATCGTCTGTATTTATGGCTAATTTCTTAATTAGTTTATGGTATGATTTTTTTGTCATGTTTTCCGGGATTCGAACATAAAGAATATTTGTTTCTAAATTTTGAATATGACCATCCCCGGTCATGTGGATATGATCAAACCTATTAAGCGGAACTTGATTAACCAGTTGATTTTTTAAAAAATAATCATAAGTCATTTCCCAACAATTTATGCTCTCTTCCTGATCAATTTGGCCAACTAATACCTGATACCCTTCCATTTCAGGAAGCGAATCATAATCTCTGTATAAGGCTAGATAGCACCAATTTTCTTGAAAGATTAATTTATCCCGGCCATTGGCGGAATCTAAACCAAGGTTTAATTTTGAAGATACAATTTTATAATCTAATCCGTCAATTGAAAAACTATCCTTGCCAATATAGAAGGTTTGGTTTTTGTCTTGAGTATTCCATTTTCCTCGCCATCTTTCTGGAATTTCCGAATTTGATTTAATTCCTGGAAATTGTTCTGAGGTGAATAGTAGAGTTGGCGAACAACCATATACGACTATAATGATAATGGCCAAAATGCTCAACTTCAAAATTCTATGGATTAATGCAATTTGTGTATTCATTTTACTATTATTATAATTTTTATTTTAACCTGACATTAATATCATGCAATATAAAAATTCTATTCCGTTACATCGTAGAAGATTATTTTGAATTATTCTAAAAATTCAGATCGACCTCTTTATTAAATAAGGCTACGCAAAAAATTGTAGAATGCTTCAAGGATTTAAACGATTACCCTATTTCAGATTATACTCCTTTTTGATGGCTTCACAGCCCTTTGGCTCTACAGAGTAAGTGGCGTTTACTATTTTCCAATTACCGTTAATTTTGAGCAAATTGAAAATATCGATGCCACAGTGTGAAAATGTATCATTGATGTCTAAGGTATAAGGTACCCAGGCCATAGCGATTTCATTATGCACCTTAATATCATAAGCTAATGGCTTCTCGTGAATAACCGTCTGAGGGTTGAATCTTTTAATGTCGTCACTAAAGGTACGCACAGATTGAATAATAGAATCATTCCTATGTCTCACGACCCAGATCTGCCCATTGGTAAAGACAATGTTCTTAAATAATACCGTATCTTGTTTTTCCAGGGCTTCAAAAAAACTATCTATGATATTTTGAATGGATTTCTTCTCTGAAATATAGTTGTCCTGTGAAAAACAAGAGTTGCTAATCCATAATGAGATCAGAAATATTTGAAAGAAACCAGACCGTAATTTCTTATTGGGTTCAGTTTGAAATTTTCGATTATAGATTTTCATATTTTATATTTACTTAAAGTTAGTTTCTTGCAAGGATTTAAACTTATTAATGATCTAAATTATTAAAGAAATTGTATTCTTTTATATTTATCTTATACCAGTTGTGATCCATTCCATCCAAATTAAATTTTTCAATAAATTTTAGTCCAAGTTTTTGCAAGACTTTATTTGAGGGCTCATTAAAGCAGTCAGTCATCGCATATACTTCTTTGGCGTGGAGTTGCTCAAAGGCATATTTTAAAGAGGCTCCTGCAGATTCCGTGGCAACACCCTGCCCCCAATATTTTTTTATCAGGCGATACCCAAGATCGTAATAATTTATGTGATTATTAGTCAGGTCTGTGACAAACTTAAGTCCTGCCCAACCCATAAATTCATTGGTCTTTTTATCCATGACAGCCCAACGCCCAATTCCATGATCGATGTACTGTTGCCTGATGTTATAAATCACCTTCAACACTTGTTCCCTATTCGTCAAGGGTTGATTGCCTAAATATCTATGCACCTCGGGATCAGCGTCCAGCTCAAACATTCCTTCTATGTCCGATACCCGTAATTCCCTTAAGATCAATCTATCGGTCTCAACAAATGTTTTCATTTATACAACTCGAAAGTTCAGTAAGAATTAATAAAATTTATAATCCACTCCCGATACCTGAGTTAATAAGGTGCTGGGTGCATCTAAAATTTTCGCGTTGTTTTGTGGAATTGGGGTAATCGGCGAATTAGCTTTTAAATAATCAATTAAAATTTTATGAAAAGTAGCTTTTGTATTTTTTGCTTCTATGACACCTTTTAATCTACAAAGCATGTCTTCCGGGTCGCCATCTCGTTCACAAGCCAGTATAGAATATTGCTTATCCAACTCTATCGCTTGTCCTTTGACGGTAATACTTTGAATGCGATTACCCATTTCTTTATAAGCATAAAAGCTCACTTCCATTCCTTTGAATTTAACCACCCATCCTCCCATTCGCGAGGATGCATTTTTTGCAAATACATTGTTTAATTCATTTTCCAACCATTCTCTCAGTTTATTGCCAGTCGTTTTTGCAATTCTTACCACACTATCAACGGGTACCATATCAAATATATAACCATTCGTAATGGGTATATGACCTGTATGGTCCGGCGTAGTTCGCGGCGGACAAAAACGAAATCCATTGCTCAAGACAATATCTATTTCCGGAAATTTCCAATGTAAAGCATTGACTATAAAAGTATCCATGGGATTTTCCACTACAAAATATCTGTATAATGGTATGGTGCTATATCCAATCACTTTATTGATGTCTTCTTTAAACTGTCCTTCATTGTCCTCCAATAATTTCTGAATCTGTACATTGGGTTTTATTTTATTACTATTTACTTCCAATAAATTGTAGTGATCTGAAATTACTTTACCATCCTGTATGGTTAAATCTAATTTTCCGATAAAGCTACCGAATGCTCCGGGTTCTACTACTTTGGCATACTTACATTGAATTGGTTTTCGCACCCTTTCATGCGTATCACCGCCTAATATATAATCCAAACCTTCAGCTTCAGGCATCTCGGCTAAAGCTATCTGCTGCGATAATCCTAAATGAGATAGTAAAATAATAAAGCTGCACTGTTCTTGATTTCTCAGAACATCGATGTAATAGGCTAAATTTTCTTCTGGCTTGGTATAAAGGATTCCCTTGCTATAACTTGGACTTTGACGCAAGGGAACATATGGGTCTGTATAACCTAGAAATCCAATTTTTGCTCCGGCTACATTCCAAATATGATAAGCTTGAAAAATCAATTCACCCTTTTTGCCATCTCCTAAATCGTGATACATATTAGCACAAACCTTAGGTGCCTTTAATGATCCCAACAAGTTTTGCATAATTCTTTTACCATAAATTACTTCCCAATTGCCGGGTAAATACAAATTGTAATTTATGGCGTTGAGTATTGGTATGAATGCCTTGCCACTTGTTTTTACACTTAGCTCACTTCCCTGAAACATGTCACCGGTATCAATGACAAAGGTGTTGGCATTTTTTTTCTTTAACTCGTTGATCATGGTTGCCATATGAGCGTAGCCACCGGTCTTTCGAAATATTGCTTTTTCATTCTCCCAGAATAATTCATCGTGGGGATGAATTTGGCAATGCACATCCGTAGTCTGCAAAATGGTAACAATAGTTTTAGCCTTAGCAGGCGATTCAGATTTTTCTAATCCAATTTCCTCCGATGAATTCTCGTTTTCAGATTCGATACTTAATGGAGGTGTAGCTGTAGCTAAACCCAATACTCCGATAGTTTTTAGAAATTCTCTCCTGTTATTTTTGTTATTATCCATTTTTATAAATAATAATTTTCGTCTAAAAACCGCCTTTTATGTAACTCCAGCCTTTTTCTTGTTTCATAACCACTTCGGCAATACCGGCCTCTACAAATCCGGTTATGTCCAGATGCAATTTTTCTTTAGGAATTTTTTTATTTTTTAAGGTGTTTTCACAAACGACAAACTGAACTCCTTTTTGTTTCAAAGCCAAAAGTCTATCGTGGTATGTGCCATTTGAATTTAATAGCAAGGCAACGCCTTCGCTATAGACAACTACTTCATAATTTGCCTTTGGCCAGTACTCCGTAATGTTTTCTAATTGCTTTACAAACACTTTTTGTTGTAAGGTATCATTACCCGATGTAAATTGAAATACTAGATTGTGCTTTGCTTTTTTTTGTGCGAATAAAGAAGACGCAGAGATTAATAGAATGCTTAGAATCAGAAATTTTGAAGACATGATATTGATTATTATTTTAATTTCATTTGTTTTTTTTGTTCAGCTACAATGGCCTGGTAAGGACCATATTTGTGTTGCTCTTCCGTAAATGAATCAGCATAAGGGCCAAACGGATGGTCAGCAGGCTTCTCATTTATTTTAGGCCAATCCTTACTTAGATCTTTTTCCGGTCTTGGTTGAGAATTAATAAAGGCTGCTAAATCCCAGGCTTCCTCTTCGGTTAACTGAGGATTCTTAAACGTAGCCCCTTGTGGCATATTGCAAAGAATATAACCGGCTAATCGACTCAGGCGAAATAAGCCTGCCCCCGAATTGTAAGAATGCTTTCCCCACAAAGGTGGATAAGAATACTCGATGCCATCAAGTGCTAACTGTCCCTGACCGTCTGGCTGGTGACAACTTGCACATTTTTTATCGTAAAGTGTTTTTCCAATATCAGGATTACAGGCTCTGTTCAGATAAGTCAATTCGTATATTCCACTGCCCTTTGCTTTTTCTCCTTTTTTTACATCGCTCCCAATAAATTCTATATAGGATTTCATTGCCTGCATTTCTTTACTTGAAGTATCTATAGCCATCCCATTTAAGCTTCTTTCAAAACAATCGTTTATGCGTTTGTAAATATTTTCAATCGTTCCACTTCTTGCACGATACTTAGGATAGGTAGAAAAAACTGAACCGTAATTATTTCCCCAGGGCAAAGTACCTGCTTGCAGATGACAATTCTGGCAGTTCATTCCATTGCTTATTTTTTGAATGCTTCCTTTAGGGCCAAAATATTTAGCCGTATGGGCTATTAAGTCTTGACCATATCTTAATTGAGTTTTAAGTGTATTATCCGATACCGATTCAATACTTTTAGCTTTCCAAAAAGTATTGTATTCATTTTCCAGGGCATCCTCTATGGCATAAACCCGCTTTAATGAATCCAATGTTAATTGCAAGGCTATTTTAGCGGCTTTTCTTTTTGGGGCATCGGCCATGTACTTTTCAATATCATTATTGAAAATTAGAATTATGGTTAATACCATTATTACTATAAGAAGAAATACAATGGTATGGATCAGTTTTGAAACCGTACCAATATAAATTTCTTCTGGTGATTTATTCTTGTTCAATTTTATTAAAACTAGGAATCTATCTTGAAAATAGAAATAGTCTTTAAATATGGCCAAAGGTAAAAAAAGGAAACGTAAAAATGCCAAAATCTGCCGTCTGTTCCTCCTATGATCTAGTTCAAGTTTAACTTAAGTAATTACAGACTAAGCTTTTAGTCATTCCATTGTATATAAATTCTCCACTCTAAAGAAAATGACAATAAGATAACCTAAAGAAATATAGACTTGGTCTAATTCTTTATTTAAATAAAAATAATATGAATAATGGAATGGTAAGTGTTTACCTAATGATGATGCTTGGGCTATTGAAGATCATCATCTTAAGCTGTGAACAAGAACTGTTCAATGAAAAAGGAATGCCCGGGCTATCTCAAAAGTAGGGCTTATTAAATTAACCTAACCATAGTGATTAAGTTACTTGAACGAACATACATGTTATTGGCATAAGTTTAAACCTGTTGAACATTGGTTAATAACCGGAATAACATATCTTATGGGTATTAATTATTTTTCAGTAAATAATTTCAGAATTGAGTTGAGCCGAAAATGTAAGAGTCAGTTTTAATTAGGCTATAGTGTATATTTTATATATTTAATTGAAAATTATTTAATCCAAATTATTTTATATCCAAAGGTTTATCTTAAGTATGTGTAATACTGTTGGTTACTTTAAAAGTACATTGGTAAATGTTTTCTGTTGTCGGAATAAGTCTCGTATTACAAATATCAATCTCTAGTTTATAATTTTCTGTTTTTATATTCAATTAACCGGCTTTTAAGATTTAGCATGCCTTCTATTTTTTCAACTATCTCTTCAATTGTAGTCTTGGTGCTTTCAATAATATCATCTAATTCATTATCTACTATTACCTTATATTGATTTAGTTCTGTAAGTATCCCCTTTAATTTAGCCTCAGAAGTTTTTAATTTAAACTTTATATTTTCACTTCTATTTATATTTTTAGGATTTACAATGCCTAACGAATATAATGAATAAAGTACCATTGAAATAACAACGCAACTCAAAATTATAATTAGAGCTAATACTGCGATTGCAATATCGCTAGTTCCTTCATCGAACTCTTCTCCTGCATCATTATAATATGCTTCTTTACAATGATTTCGTCCATCGATAGGAAAAAAGGTAAAATTAATGATGCTTTTAAATATTTTCCATTTTAGTGGCACATCTTCTTTGTCATAATATTTTTCAGTATAATAACCAACACGAGAAGATATTGTATTATCTGGATTTCCTCCAGCTAAAACATTGCCAAATTGATCGATAGAAATAAAAATGTTACTAATATATTTCATTTTAATTATATTTTAGAATTGGTGCTAACGGTTTGGGTGGGGTTGCGATGCCGTGGTGTTATAGCATTAAACTTTATTAAGAGAACTGAACTTCCATCTTGCAGAAATGTATCTGCAACGCACAGCCTGTCCCGCACTTATTAAGAGAGAACCCCACTATCGAAAACCCCATGTTATCGGTTCGTGATATAGTTTCTCTAATACATCACAATAGGTGTTTTTCTTAAATAACTAAGGTCAGTTAATTGCTGAAGCAAAAAGTCAGCAACATCTGCACGCGAAATGCCAGCTGCGATTCCTTTTGCTCTTATTTCTTCACCATGACGGTAGTTAGTGGTATGTTTTCCATTGTTTAATGCGCCTGAGCGAACTAAGGTCCAATCTAATCCGCTTTGTTTTATTATTTTTTCTCTCGCTTCATGTCCAGCAGTTTCAGTACGTAAAAGCGTAGTTCCCATTACTCTAATTAAAAGCCCGGCATTCTTACGACTATCTTTCACATTAATAGCTGACATATAAATAAGCCGTCTGACACCATTTTTCTCCATCGCTTTCACGATATTACTTATCCCTTCATCAACCGATTGGTCATAATTAAACGGACTTGCAGCGCCCAATGTTGAAAATACTGCATATTGCCCTTGCACTGCTTCTTCAACGAGTTGGTAATTAATAGCATCACCCTGAAAAATTTTCAGATTATCATGTGCGAAAGTTAATTTTGAAGGGTTACGGACAAAAGCACATACATGGTGTCCTTTTGCTAAGGCTTGCTTCACCAATTCTTGTCCAGTTTTTCCCGAGGCTCCGAAAATAATTATATTCATATCGCTTCGATTTATAAATAGAAATACCAACTGTGCATTAAACTTGTTGCTTGCGGTTTGTGGGATTTGCGGTATAGCATATTAATTGTGCTATTTATCATTGAGAAATAAATAAATTCTTAATGTCACTTATTAACTGCATAGGCACGAATATGGGTAATAAGCCAAGTTTCCCCGCTGCGAACAAGAATATCGGTAAAGCTGTGATGTTTATCCGAATGAGACAATTTTTCTGTACCTTGTATGTATGCATCGCCATCTACCACAGCCACTTCATCGGTCACGAAACTTATTCGGTTAATTTGGCTGGTGTGTGTTGTGCTTTGGGCTTCACGCTCTAAAAAATTACTTAATAAACTGCGAATCTGTTCTGTACCGATTGCCACGTCGCCACGAGGGCTGATAAGAATTGCATCATGTGAAAAGCAAGACATTATACCTTCAATATCTCCATGCTTCCAGGCTTGGTCGTATGTTGCTTCAGTTTTGCGAATCATTTCTTCACTAAGCATTCTATTAGCCTTTTCCGTATTAGTCATAGTTTCATTATATTGATTTTTAATTAAAGATCTTAGACCAAAACCACTTAGGAAAGTCACAATTAGCAAAGATAGAAAAGTAGCAATTTTCATATTGTTTCTTGCGTTTATCGTATTCAGTATATTCTTACGCTTACCATTATCGTTTTGGCAAACACGCAGTCACACCTTATCAGTTAACTAAAAGTAAGAACTTAATTTCATTTATCGAAATAAATTAAAAGAGGAATGAATAAATCTTAGAAAGCGCGATTGTGTGTATACCATGTTAGCGGCTTTCATTATTTTATATATTTAAAAGCTAGTTGAGTTGTTGTGAAAAAGAAATGAGATACTGTATGTTTTATTCGATTTATTCGCACTATTCATCTTAGAACTAAGCACCAATCCAACTTATGACTTTTAAGTAGAAATCGAATCTTAGATTAGGTAATTTAATTCTTAAGGTAGATGGGTGGTAACGGTAAACTACTTGCGATGTGCCGCCACTTGTCCTGAAGCCAAAAGTAAGAAATAGCCTTTTCATTAAAAGCCAATAGTGAAAATTACAGATTGGTGGCGGCATGATCTAAAGTACTATGTTAATGGATGGCGTTGATTTTCTTAATTGCTATCAGATTACAACTTATACAAATTGATTTATACAAATATAACTTCATTGGATTAGAATTAATACTAATAAATATTTGTTATTATTATTGATTTGGATGATAACTTTCTGCCTCCAAAATTTTCAATTTCTGCGTGAAATTTTATTGGAGCTTTACATCCCTATACATATGAGGGAACTGTAAATGAATAAACCAACGATTTTGAGGTAAATACTAAATCACCTATAGATGAATTATCCAAATCACTTGCAACTCGAACAATTCCTGGATCAATAATTATTGCAATACCTACAGTATTTTTAGCCGTTGAACAATACACAGTTAAATATTCCACAATTAATGCAATTTCCTTTATGCCCTCAGGATCCACGCCATCTACAATAAAATTTATATAAATGTTACGTGCTAAATTTGTTTGAATAGCATAGTCTTAGGAATTTGATGTAAAACTTATTTTTAGGGGATTTAACATTGTCAACTCAATTGACACAGGATCAGAAAAATCACATATTGCTTTCACAAAATTACCTGCGCCATTATTGCATTTTACATCTTAAGCATTTTTGAGTAGGTTGATTTTTAGCACAACTAAATAAAAAGAAAAATAAGAATAGTACGAAATAAATGAATTTAAATTTAGAATTTGAATAAATGGTTAAAAATTTGAATAAGCTTTTCATATTGACAGAATTAATTGTTTAAAATGCTATTAGTATAAAATCGAGGCATCCCTCACTATTCTTTTCAACAAAATATTTTAAAAATTTTAAAAAGCTAGGATTGCTATACTAAATAAAGAAATACTAAAAAGCTCGAATAGCTCGTACCCAATATTTATTACTCTTAAGATGTGTAGAGCCTGTCCCGTTTATGTGGGCGAAGTACAGTGCACCTCCTGAGCTTATGTCCTCAGTACTGCTCCAATATACTTGAGAATATTTTAAAAGTTCTCCTCCACCAATACTTGACAAAGCTTTATTCACGCTAAAGCGGTTTTTACCTAATAAAATCCATTCATCTATCGAAGGTAAGTACCAGTCATTTTGGCCATTATTTGTGGAATTAGCACAAAGGCTAGCTGCACTACTTGTATGTCCCGATTGCCCAATTATAGCATTAGTGTTGTTTTTTCCATCCCAAGGACTTTGTGCCGACTTTCCAATAGGTTGAATTATATTACTCCAAGCTTGACTGCCACCTAACTCTGCAATGTCTACAATTAATCCGTGCTCACCTCCTATGTTGTCTTTCCATAGATGGAAAATAATTCCTCCTCCAAAAGCCTCTCCAATGAAATGGTTAAATATTCCACCCCCTTCACCTCTTTCTACTAACCTTTCAGCAAATTTTGCGTGCAAAGAATAAGGTACACTTAAAAATTGGAAAATACCATTTAAAATAAAGTTGGTTCCCCCATTGACATCAAGTCCTACTTTCAAATAATAGTTGTCTATGCCCCAATCAATAGTTGACAATGAGCCATTATTAACTGCACCTGAACCAATAATCAAATTAAATAAGCCATAAGAATTAGTGTTGACAAAATGATTTTCCGAATATTGAACGGAACCTGTAGTCGATCCTTTCAGAATTACAAAATTTACTCCTACTGGAGCATTTGCAATAGGTTGACCTGACGCTGTATATGCCACTGAACTGTAATTAAATGCAATTGGAGGTATTTGTGCAAGTGAAAATGTTTTAATCACGATGCAAAAAGTAAAAAACAAATTTGTTTTCATCATTTTAAATAAATTTAATTTGAACAAGGTGAGATTCTATCTTTGCTATCTAACGAAGAAAGAATTAACGAAGTAATTTTTTTGAGAGATTAAAAGCGATACTGTCTCGGCAAAAAATGCGAACAATCAGAAAGAAAGTTTACACCGCAAAGTAGTTCGCATTTTTTGCACTTGCAGAATATTTATTACTCGCACACACACCGCCAACCGAATAAACTCTTCAAAAAAATTATTTCAACTAATCTTTATGGTATGCGTTGGTGCAATTATTCTTGAAGCAACTTACATTAAAGCCCTCAGGTGGTATTTATTTATTCCAATTGTCATGTGTCGAGTCTAACAATGTTAATAATAAGTTTGCTTCAGATTCTGATGTCTTTTCTTTAATACTTTTAGACGTCTGATCACGAAATAAAAAATCGGAATTATACTGCGTTAAAAAGTCTTGAATCTTTTGCGGATCTTCTAGATTCATATTTATCAAACGGAAACAAACATATTTAGCACATAAAAAAAACCTACTTGAGAATTTCATTTTTTTAATGAGGTTTGGCATTTGTTTGTAAGCTTCAAAAGCCAATGTAGATGCTTCTTCAATCTTGTCATCATTTTCACTTTGGAGTAGGTATTCTGCAAATTCTAATTGTACTTCAGGAGAGTTATTAGAATCACGTAATCTTATACGATATTGTATTTCTTTGATATGATTCCGCGCACCCTTGACACTTATAGAAAAAGGATACTTGTCACAAAAGTTTTCATACAAATTGATTGCTTCTTCATATCGTCCTAGCTTTTGAGATGCCCAAGCTTCATGCCACAAAGCTCTATCTGCTAATAGAGATGTCGGATATAAGTTTTGGAATTTACGACCAGCTAACAGTAGATCAGATAGAAGTGTATTAGCTAAAGGAGAATTCTTTGTTTGATCTACATATTTAGCATAAATATCTTCCATGGCATTTGCAGTTATCGACTCTAACCTTGGAACTTTAGTTGCTCTAATTCCGAAAATCGAGCCAAATATCTTATTTATTTGTTCCTGTTCAACATATTCCACCTGTCCTAATTCATCTATTGCTTTATGTAAATCTTCAAGTGCGCGTTCGTATGAAAGACTTTTCAATTTGCAATATGTAACATTTTCCTTTACCTCAATTGCTTTCATTAGATTCATGGGGCCGGGAATTCTATCAAGTACATTTCCTTCTTTATCGAGAACTTCATCTGATTCATAATAAAGTGCGAACAAATCATCAACTAAGATACCATTAGCGGTACCAGAATCTAGAACATATAATGCATTAAAGAATGCATTAATTAATTTATCAGCACTATCGTCACCATAGAATATATCAGTAGTTGCTCCATTTTTAATTTCAATCAAAGTACATTCAGATTCTTTTTGGATTTCCTTCAACCCCATTATGAACCAGCGAATACGTGGATCGTTTGCATTAAGAGGTTTGATAAGTTCCGAGTGGCTTGAAGCAAGTTTCAAAATAAATTTCGAATTGAGAGCTCCACTTGCGCTAAGTGGTGGTACCCAATAGTCCTTAACACTAATAGCCGCGCGCTCAAATACGGTTAATTTATCTTCAATTACATAATTTGAGGTAATACTGGAATTCCAAAAAGTTTGTAGATCTAGCAATTGACCATTAAAAGCTTTTAACAATGCAAGGTCCGGCGAAAAAAATGAACCAATAAAATTGATACGGTCAGATCCATAACTTGGAGTTCCATAAGTGAATAGACTATGGATGCGTTTTGCATCAGCTTTATCAGTCTCCCATAAATATCGTATAGCAAGCTTGGAAACAATTCCACCCATACTGTGACCAACTAATACAAATGAATCATATTTTTCATGCTTGATTAAAGTATTCTGAATTACATTGCTAAGTACCCTTGCCCAATCCTCAACCCTTGGTAATCGCTGAAATGGTATGAGTCTACTGAAAAGAGATGTTTGAAAATTGAATAGCGCAAAGTCGCACGATTGAAGTTCGGGTGCCTGAAACGCTTGATTCAAGAAAGTCATCCATGTCATTGCGTCACTATTTAAACCATGTACAAAGACAATTACCCGTCTTGGTCGCTTTGTCTTGTCATTTACAACTCGTTTAACCTGAAGCAGCAGAGGTTTTTCATGGAAAGCTTTTTGGATCTCTATCGCTGACCATTCACTTAGATTTACCTGCATTAAAGGATTATCGGAAGGAGTTGACATTGAAAATAATTTTTTATATAATTTTTTAATTAATCAGTCTTTCAGCTTCTCAGCTTATTTATTTGTTTGTCATAGTTAATTGTAGCTATAACTCGATTTATCAATGCAGCCATACATGACGCATAAATTTCTTGGTATTGATTTTGCGCCACCAAGCACTATCAGCCAAAATTAAAAAAATAATTTGTCATTTCCATGAAAAAATATAAGAGAATGATTTAAGATGCCTGGCAGTGTAGAGTCTATGCCATGTTATCGGCAGATTATTTTCTAATGTAATATGCTAATGATCCTTCTCCAAAATAATAATAAAGTAACAAGGTATCCTTCTTATAGGATATTATTTCCTCTGACCCGTTTTCATATTTAACATACATGTTGCTATCAGGCTTCACAATTAAATCATATTGCATTTTTTTACTTAAATTATTATTTATATATTCATAATAGTAATAATCATCAAAGAGTATTTCGATCTTATATCCTCGATCTTTGAAGGTCTCTGTATAATTTGTAAGCCCATAATATGTTTTAATCCAAGTCCATTTGCCAATAATACTATTGGTATTGAATTTATCTTTGCCGCAACTATTGAATATAATGAATATTATAAATGTCAGATAGAAAATTCGTTTTTTCATTATATATGTTTTTTTCCGAACGGATAAATGAATAAAGTTATTTTCTAATTAAGTTGCTGATAACGTTCCGGGGGTATGCGATGGCGGGATGTTTTAGCACTAAACATTATTGCGAACCACAGCTCCCCATCTAACGCAAAACCCTTGTCAGCGTCGTGTCCTATTCTTCTTTCGAAGTTCGTAAGCTAAAAGCTTAACGAGTCCTTAGTCATAGTTCAGGTTTATATTGATTGGCAACTACACCACATTCAAACGACTTGCTGCTTATGAGTTTTAGTTTTGTTGTATCCGTAAAAATTTTTAGTCCATTTCCAATTGCTGTCCGGTGAATGAAAAAATTGTACTCGTCAATTAAATTGTGTTTGACAAGTGATGAAACAAAACTTGCTCCACCATATACAAGAATGTCTTTGCCTTTTTCTCTTTTCAGTTGGTTTACAATAGTAACCAGGTCGCCATTTTCAACTCTTACGTTTTTCCCTGCTATGGTTGTAATGGTTTTGCTAAAAACAATTTTAGAGATGTCAACCAGTTTGCGAGCAAACACCGCATTAGGTTTATCATATTGACTTTCCCAATGTCTGATAAATACGTCTGTCATTTTTCTGCCCAATAGAAGTGTGTTTACTGAGTCAACAATGTCTTTCTGATACAACTTTATAAACTCACTGTCCTGATTTCGTTCAAGCCAGTCCTGCTCACCATTTACACCACCGACAAAACCGTCAATGGTCATATTTATCTGAAGTTTTAATTTTCTCAAGTCTTGATTTGATTATATGTCAGAGTTCGTTTTATGCAGCCAGTTTTCAAGTTAGCACTGTCGTCAGAACATTACCGTTAACGATTGCACTCACGCCGTGCCGCCCTGCGTTGGCTTGTGGGTTGGGCTTGGGTGGCATAGTCGTTGAGTGTTTTGTACTTGCCTATCCATTTTCAGGCTTATTGTTTCCAGTTGACTAATCCTTCAAAATTGGGCCTGATATTACGAGGCTTTTGTACTCCAAATTTATTAAGGTTTATTGAGCAGACAAAAGGCTATTTGTAGCACATAGAGCTCGAATATTTAATTAAGAACCAAGTCGCGTCTGAAGAATTTTTACTCAAAGTATAGCTAGAGAAATCATCTTTCAACACTAAAGGATCTTCGAAGAGAAAACCATTTTTAGTTTTTAAAAATTTGGAAGGTAAGGGTAATGTTAGCGTACTATTATCCAACAATAAAAAAAAATTGGGAACTTGTTCATATGCCGGAATCGCTTTTCCGCTTAACTGCATCTCATTTATTTTATGACAAACACTTTCAAGTTGAGGAAAGTATTTAATTGAATCTGTTCGAGAAATCTTGTAATAGCTTTTTGAGCCAATTTCATTTGTCACCCAATCTGCTACGGGTGTAACTACCCCAGCTATACCTTTAATTTTATACGAAAATTCAAGATAGTAGGATTTACCAAACTTTACATCTATTGTTTTTAATAAATTGTTATTGAATGCATTGCAGAAATAGCAGCCCCAATATTCAGTTCCAACCCAAACTGCCACAGGTCCTTCTTTAAAAACCTTTACTTCGAATTTTGAATTATTTTTCATTTTAGCAACAAATCCTCCATCTAAATGTACGTCAAATGATGTCAATTTGCCTGCCACCTTCGCCGGACGATAAAAGTATATAGTGGCATACTCAGAGCTATCAGCGTAGAGCTTATCAAACGATTCACTATATAAATACCCATTTAGCTGGGATATAAATTTTGAACTTTCAAATTTTGATTGGATTGACACTGCACCTGTTAAGTTCGGGATTAAGATTAACAAAACGGTTGCTAAAAATAAGGAAAAGAGATTTTTCTTCATGTTAAATTAATTTTATTTATTTAATTTTTGTTTTTTTAGTTGGCAAGAACGGTTTTGGCATAGACGCTGCACCGCAAATCCATTAGTAGCCAAAAGTATGTAATAAATATTTCATTGCAGATAAAATTAAAAGTGAAAGACTTAAAGATGCTTGGCGGTGTAGAGTGTATGGCATGTTAGATGCAGAATGACTTACTAG
>CAZHNF010000011.1:0-69608 GCA_964533625.1 uncultured Saprospiraceae bacterium
ATTTCATTCTACTTTTACGCTCCATTTTGAAATTAATATAGATTAATTTTCAAAAATATTCTGTAAAAGTAAAGTAAAGAGTAAATTGACTCTTGACATTTGATTTTTGACTCTTGAATAGGGGAATTATCCGCCCAGAATGGGCGGATGGCTAGAGCATCCCGACCTAGTCGGGAGGGTCATCGGTTCGAAAAAAAAATTAATAAAGATTAATTTTTATAGAATGATATAAATGAATCATCAATATGTAAGAAAGGATAAGAAATCCTTTATTATTTATTCTTTAATATTAAAAAGGGGGATTAGCTCAGCTGGCTAGAGCACCTGCCTTGCACGCAGGGGGTCATCGGTTCGAATCCGATATCCTCCACAAAAAGTTCCTGTCATTGACAGGAACTTTTTTTTTTAACACTAAGTAATAACACCTATGTATTTAGTATACATACTTTTTAGCGATACATTAAGTAAATATTATGTAGGCTCTACACAAGATTTGGAGAGACGAATACAAGAACATAACCGAGGTAAGTCTTTATATACAAGAAAAGGAATTCCATGGGCGTTAGTATACCAATTAAAATTCATCACAAGAAGTGAGGCTATAAATGAAGAAATTAAAATTAAGAAACGAGGAATTTCCAGATACTTTAAAGATCTAGGAATCAAATAATGAAATAAGCAGACTAGAGCATGGCGCCAGAGGCGCCAGGGTCATCGGTTCGAATCCGATAACTTGTCCCGATAGCGTAGCTTCCTCGGGATCCTCCACGAAAAGTTCCTGTCAATGACAGGAACTTTTTTTTTTAACACTAAGTAATAACACCTATGTATTTAGTATACATACTTTTTAGCGATACATTAAGTAAATATTATGTAGGCTCTACACAAGATTTGGAGAGACGAATACAAGAACATAACCGAGGTAAGTCTTTATATACAAGAAAAGGCATTCCATGGGCGTTAGTACACCAATTAAAATTCACCACAAGAAGTGAGGCTATAATTGAAGAAAGTAAAATTAAGAAACGAGGAATTTCCCGATACTTACAAGATCTAGGAATCAAATAATGAAATAAGCAGACTAGAGCAAGGCGCCAAAGGCGTCAGGGTCATCGGTTTTAATCCGATAACTTGTCCCGATAGCGTAGCTTCATCGGGGTTCTCCACCTCAATAAATTTTCATGAAGAAATTAATGAAACTTTTTCTATTTGTGGAAATCCCAGATCATGCCTTCTTAATATTTTTTGATAAAGGAAATGTTTTACCAATAATTTTAAATCAGAGGAATCATATTAATTCCAGTTATTAATTCTTGTATTGAATGAATGAAAAAATGTATAATACTTTTTGACTACAAGGATGCTTTGAATAAATAAAAGTATGTGCCAATGGAATCCATAGTGATTTTAAAAAATGTAACTTGTTTGGAAAGTAAGGATTCAAGGTAATTTTTTCATGAAAGAATCTCAGAGACAATATTTAAATTATGATAAATAGTAGAAATGAGGATTCGTATTACTATTTAAATAATACTTATTGGATGAATAACAATTATAAATCTTATAATTAATGGAATAAATTTCAAATAGCTCATTTTCAAGAGCATGTTTAAAGTCATTAAAAAAATCATACATCTCAATTGTTTATCAAATAAGTATTGATATTGATAAATTTTAATTGATATTATTCTATTTTTGACAATTAAATAATTATTAATTGATCAAAAAGATTAACCAGGAACAATTCGTTTCAATTACATTTTTCTTACTTCTATCCATTATAGGATTGATTTCAACTGGCACCGGTGACGATGGTGATAGCATTTTACACTATTTATATGCTAAATATGCTTTTAATCATCCGGAAAATTTCTTCAATCATTGGGCAAAGCCACTTTACGTAATGATTATGTCGCCTTTTGCCCTGATCGGGTTTAAAATAGTCAAAATAGTAAATGCACTTTTTATAAGTATTTCCCTTTATTACTCACTTCGAATTGCAAAACTCATTGAGATTAAAGCCATTTATTTGGTTGCCCTGATTTTTATTGGTTCTCCTATACTTTATTCATTTTCTTTATCAGGACTCACTGAGCCATTGTTTGCATGCCTTCTCAGTCTATGTATATTTTTTGCATTTTCTGAAAGAGTCTTGTGGGCAAGTATAATATTTTCCTTTCTACCTTTTGTGCGCTCCGAAGGACTAATTCTTATGCCTGTATTTATTATATACTTAGTAAATTCTAAAAACTGGAAATACCTTCCTTATCTTTTTTCGGGACACGTATTTTTTGGATTAGTTGGTTCGTTGATCTATAAGAATCCCTGGTGGGTAATCACCAAGATACCTTATGCAGCTGCAAGAAATGAAAGTTATGGACATGGACCTTTGGACCATTACCTTCTGGAATTTCCAACTTCTTTCGGTTATCTGATAACGCTAGGTGTCATTATTGGAGTGATATATTCATTCTATCGATTAATTTCTTTTTTAATAGGGAAACTAAATTTTCCAAAAAATGAATTGTGGTTAATCTATGGAATGTTTATTTCTTTTACTGTTGCACATTCATTATTTTGGGCAAATGGTTGGTTTAATTCATTTGGATTAATAAGAGTGTTTCTAGCGATTATTCCCTTATTTGCCTTGATTGGAGCCTTTGTATTTAATCCTTGGTATGAACAAGCCATTAAAATTGGAAATGCCAATGTTTTCTGGGGAACAATGCTCTTGTGTACAGGCTTTAATTTATATTACAAACAAAATTGGAAGGAAAGACTTGGTTTAAATGAAGATCAGACGGCTTATAGAAGTTTGGCACAGAAATATGGTAAAAAGCTTTCTGCATATACTATTTATGCGGATGCGGTCTATCCATATTTTGAATTGGGAATCGATTACTTCGATCCACAATATTCAAGAAGAACAAAAGATCTAATTACTCAAGACAACTTGCCAACTCATACTGCAGTAATTTGGGATTATCGATTTTCTGTAGTAGAAGGACATTTGGATCTTGAAAAGTTAAGAAATGATAAGCGTCTTCATGAAGTGGATCAATTCACTATTAATGGACGTCCAGCTATTTATTTGTTTGAGAACGATACTCTCTCTGTTTATCAAAGTTCTATTTCAAAATATGATTTCGAAGAAAGTGAACTAATCGGTATAGATACAACAATATCTAAATCCGGCAAGAGATCATTTAAACTTGATAAAAAAATAGAATTCTCACCAGGGATAAAAGATAAGGTAATTTCGTTTAAGGATTATCAATACATAAGAGTTCAAATGGATTTTCAATTCATTAACGCTTTAAGTAACAAACCACAATTGGTTTGGTCTTACGAAGATAATCATGGTAAAATAATGGAGTGGAAATCCACTGGGATAGAAAGCCAGGATTCGAAAATCAATACATGGCAAAATTATCTTTTTGACATCCCAATAGATCATAATAAGTATAGAAGTGACTATATTAAAATCTATCTCTGGAACCCAACGGACAGTCCCCTCTACATCGACAACTTAGTATTTTCAAAAAGATAAGGTAATTGTCAATTTGTCAGTAATACATCAATTGGCATATGCTTTGACAGGGCTTTGATTAAATCAAATTTATTATGAAATCAGGCAAAATTTCAGTTCAGTCAGAGAATATTTTTCCAATCATAAAAAAGTTTCTTTATTCTGAACAGGAAATCTTTTTGAGGGAGTTGATTTCTAACGCTATTGATGCAACCAGTAAAGTCCAAGCATTAGCAAATCGAGGAGAAGTTAAAGGTGAGTTAGGTGATCTTACAATCGAAATTATTCCTAATAAAGAGAATAAAACTTTAACCATAAGAGATAAGGGACTAGGAATGGATGCGGAAGAGGTCGATCGATATCTGAATCAAGTGGCTTTTTCGTCGGCACAAGAGTTTCTTGATAAATTTAAAAATGAACTTAATATAATTGGACATTTTGGTTTAGGATTTTATTCTGCCTTTATGGTATCGGATAAGGTAGAAGTAATAACGAAGTCTTATAAAGAAAACTCAAAGGCGGTCAAATGGACTTGCCATGGAGATATTGATTATACCCTTGAAGAATGTGAGAAAGATCAACGCGGAACAGATATCATATTATATCTTAGTGATGATGCATTAAAATTTTCTGAGCAGTATGAATTGGAGAACTTACTTGAGAAATATTGCCGATTCTTACCAATCCCTATACAACTAGGAACTAAGACTGAAAAACTCAAGACAGAGGAAAAAGAAGAGGAGATTGAAGTTCCGAATATTATTAACAACACGCACCCACTTTGGAAAAAAACACCAAACGATATATCGGATGAAGAATATAAAGAGTTCTATCAAGAGCTATATCCAGTTTCCTCAGAACCTTTGTTTTGGATTCATCTCAATATTGACTATCCCTTTAATCTAACTGGAATTTTATATTTTCCAAAAATTAAAAATCAGTTCGAAATACAGAAGAACAAAATACACTTATACAGCAATCAGGTATTTGTAACGGATGATGTTAAAGAAATTGTTCCTGAGTTCTTAATGTTGCTTCATGGTGTAATAGATTCGCCTGATATACCTTTGAATGTATCGCGATCCTATCTGCAATCCGATGCCAATGTAAGAAAGATCACGAGTTATATCACAAAGAAGGTTTCTGAAAAACTTGGAGATTTATTCAAAAAAAATAGAGAGGAATTTGAAAAAAAATGGGATGATATTGGCACCTTTATTAAATACGGAATTATCTCAGATGAAAAGTTTGAAGAAAAAGCTATTTCCTTCGCGCTTTTAAAAAATACAGACAAGAAATATAGTACTATTGAAGAATATAAAGAAAGGGTTAAAGAAAATCAAAAAGATAAGAATAATAAAATCATTGCCCTTTACACCAATGATGTTCAGCAACAATTTGGATTGATTGAACAATGTCAATCCCGGGCTTATGAAGTGTTAGTGATGGATAATATTATAGACAATCATTTTATTCAGCATCTGGAGTATAAAGCTGAAGTTCAGTTTAAAAGAATTGATTCGGACTCTATAGATCTTCTGATTGAGAAGGATCTACAAAGTGAATCGGTTCTTTCAGAATCCGATCAAAATAAGGTTAAAGAATTATTTAAGGGTGTCACTCTAAACAAAGCTGTAGATACACAAATCAAAGCAATGAATCCGGGAGATGATCCAGTACAAATTGTAAGGCCGGAGTTTATGCGCAGAATGAGCGAAATGCAGCATATGATGACCGCTATGAAAGGAGATCATACTGACTTGTTTAAAGATTCCTATACGATTATCATCAATTCCAACCATCCAGTAATTGCAACGAAAATTTTAGAATTGAAAGATGAAACATCCAAGCAAGAATTGGCTACAAGACTAATTCAATTAGCCATGTTAAACCAAAATATGCTTAAAGGAGAAAATCTATCTCAATTTATCAAAAAATCGGTGGAAAGTTTATAGGGAATTCAACAAAGGCAAGAAATCAACTTAGGTCGAGTGGTTCATCTTTGTTTTGTGCTTTATATCTTCCTTTAGAAAATTTACTTCCGTTAAATTCTAATTTTCCTTGAAGTTGATGTTTTTGTTCGTCCGATAAAGTAATGTATTCTTTACATTTTAAAGAACAGCAATGATTGTACTTTGCGGAACATTCATCACATTGGATAAATAATATATGGCAATGATCGTTGGCACAATTAACATGGTTATCGCAGGGTTTTCCACATTGATGGCATGATGAAATGATATCATCAGAAATGCGTTCACCCAGTCTTTCGTCAAACACAAAGTTTTTACCAATAAATTTACTGGTTAATCCTTGTTCGCGAATCTCCTTAGCATAATTAATAATTCCTCCATTTAGTTGATATACATCTTTAAAACCAAGGTGTTTGAAATATGCGGAAGCTTTTTCGCATCGGATTCCTCCGGTGCAATACATGACCAGTGGCTTGTCCTTTGAATCATTAATTTGTTTAGCAATCAATGGAAGACTTTCACGAAATGTAACAACATCCGGAAGTATGGCATTTACAAAATGACCGACTTCGCTTTCATAATGATTGCGCATATCGACAATAATGGTCTCAGGGTTATCGGTTATAGCATTGAATTCAGCCGCATTAAGGTGAATACCGGAATTAGATGGGTTGAAGGTAGGATCATCAATCCCATCTGCGACTATTTTATTTCTAAGTTTAACCTTTAATTTGTAAAAACTGTATCGGCTTTCTTCAACCGCTATATTTAATCGAATATCTTTTAGAAATTCAATGGTATTGAGATATTCTCTTAACTCATTAAGCTTTAAATCCGGAATGGCAATCTGAGCATTAATTCCTTCAGAAGCAAGATATACTCTACCAAGCACATCCAAACTATCCAAATGATAGTATAAAAAATCTCTAAACCAGGGTGGGTTAAGAATTTTTTGATATTTATAAAATGAAATAGTTGTATAATTCTCCCTTTTACTATTAAGTTTTGAAATGAGTTGTTCTTTATTGTAAATATTGTAGAGTTTCTTATTCATACAATACTAAAGTTTAAAAATTTTAGCAGTCTGATTAGAGTTAAGTCCAACAAGATAATATACGCCGGACGGTATCTCGCTTAGCGAGATTGTTGATTCATCAGCCTGGATTACTCTTAAAGTAACTCCGAGTGTGTTTTGTATTAATATTAATTCTTTTGAATTACTGTTGCGTTCAATATTCAGCCATTCATTCGTTGGATTCGGAAATACATTAAATGAATTAGAGATCTTGTTTAGATCAGTATTTTTTAAAAGTATGGCACGACGCACAGATTCCGAAGCCATTATTTTTCCATATCCATAAACATGATTTGGTATTTCCTTGGGATTAATCATAAGACAATTAATATTGGCCTCCGCACTTCTTGCAGATTCACGTATAATTTGTTTGATCTTATCCACTTGACCATCCAATGCCGGATAAGCAGAGATGATTAATGCTACAAGACCAGCGACATGCGGACCAGCCATACTGGTTCCATTCCAGGCAACCAAATCACCTGAACGAACACGGGAAAGTACATCAGATCCTGGAGCAACAACATCTGGTTTGATCCGAACTTCTTTGTAATTTAAAACCGGTCCGCTACTACTGAAGTAACTAATCGTATCGTTTAGAGCAAACGCACCAACCGCAAAACTGGAATTAAAAATGGCAGGTGGAGCATTTATGCTTCCACAAAATTGACCTGAATTTCCGGCAGAAACGACTACCACAATACCAGCCTTTGTAAGATGATCTACAACTTCTTCCATAATGGCAAAATTGGAAGTGTCACAACCTTCTTCTCGACTACAATACCAACTATTATTAATAACCGATGGTGATAGATCTGGGTTGGGATTTTTATTATCTAAATCCGTTGGAGCTAGAAAAAATTCAAAGCATTCTATATATGTAGATAAAGCACCATTGCCACGTTCCATATTTCTACAACCAATCCATTTGGCCTCAGGGGCAACACCATACGCTTCAGTGTTTGTACTACCAACCATAGTACCTACCGTATGAGTTCCATGATCATGATCATCACAAGGTTCAATTAGATTATACCCACAAGGATTAAGGCTATCTGCACTTAAAGGACTTTGTTGATGAATGGCATCATGCCAGTTATAATTATGATCAATTTTAGTAGTAGAGTACCCACGATATTTTTCCTTAATACCTGTAACATCCCATTTGTATCCTGTGTCTTCACCGGCTACAGTAACTCCTTGACCTTTGATATTAGATTGCCAAACTTTTTCAACTTCAATTCTTTCTAAACCCCAGGTTATCATTGGTCCTCTTTGGTTTAATGTCGAAGCTGAAAGATCTATGGATCTATCTAAACTTATAGATTCATCCAATAAGAATGATTTAATCTCTGGTTCGCGGGATAAAATCTTTATCTCATCATTGCTCAGAGAACATGTTATTATGTTGGTTATATAATAAGATCGAAACGAAATATTCATGGAGCGAAGCAATGAAATAATTTTCGATTGAGAATTCTTCGCCGTGTTCTGTAGTGATTCGAAAACCAATTTGGTTTTTTGCTTCTTCGTTAATGATTCATTTATTTGAGACAAATCAGCTTTTGATTTGAGTTCTAAGAGAACATTAACTCTTGAATGATTTTCTAGGTATTTTGTAACAGATGGAGAAACTTGCTGAGCAAACGTCAAGTTGTAAACTAAGCAAAATAGAATTAAAACTTTATATTTCATATATACTTTAAACTTTGGCAAAAATAGTAAAAATCAAGTTTTGACTTGACATTTATCGAATAAGGTTAATATCACCTTTCAGAATCTCAGTTAAGAATTCTCCTTTGGAATTATATCCTTCGGCATGGATGAGGTAAACGTAAACACCTGGAATTAAAAATTCACCATTTGGCAGTCTTCCGGACCAGCGGTCTTCTGGATTAAATGATTCAAAGACTAATTCACCCCATCTTGAAAAAATTTTCAAATGAAAGGATTCTAGATATGAAGTTTTAATCTCAAATTCATCATTGATTTGATCACCATTAGGAGAGAACACATTTGGAACATAAATACTTAAAGGGCATTTTTCTTTTATAATTATTGAATCGAAACCAATGCAGCCAAAATTATCCTCTACGCGAATATTATAAACACCCCCTTTGTTAATGGTTCTGGTTAAGCCTGACGATAGATTATCCCAGAGTATTATTTTATAAGGATCAATTTTTAAATCAATCGTACCATGATCCGGGCAGAAAAAAGTATCTATACCAAGATCCGGAACAGGATTCTCAACAACATCAATATTAAGTTCAATTGGATAAGTGGGACAACCAAAATAATAACCCGTAACGGTATATTTCCCAGCTTGTTTCTTTTGAATTTTTTGAATTTGTATATTTTGAGCTTTAGAAGAAAAGTTATTAGGCCCCGTCCATTCATAATTCGATTCTGGTCGGTCCTCTGCAAAAAGTACAACATTTGATCCTTCACAAAGAATGGTATCGGGATAAGCGGTTAAATTTTTACGAAGGGTGATTTTTAAATCTTTCTGAATTGAATCGTATTGATCTCTGCATAGATCGTGGTAGATTAATTTTACTGTATAATCGCCAATTGATTTATAAGTATAATTAAATTGATGTTGATTAATTCTTGTGCCATCCCCTAAGTCCCAAATAACATCAAATCGTTTTTCTGGTAATCCTGTCTTAAACAAAATAGAATCATTAAGACAAGAACCGTCCGGAATAGGTAATTGGTTAAACTTTGTAAAATTCGCTCCTCCACCATAAGCATATGATTCTCTTGAACCATAACCATAAGCTATTGCAATTAAACCACAAACTCCGGTTGAAAGTATGTGAGGGCCATTGGCTACAGATAACTGCACAAAGGCATACTGATTGTTTGGTCCTATGAATTGAAATTTTTCATAAAGATCATATATGGTTCGTCCATCAATTCGCAAAGTAGAAGTATCCTTAATGGTAGTGATGATATTAATATAATTTTCCCGAATATTCTGAAATGGTGAATTATATAACGTTACGGTGTCTCTGTATTGATCAATGCTGTTGAGTAATACCATCGATGGATCACCGTATTCATCTCCTCTTCCATTGTATTCTCCTCCTACCAAAAACATAGCAACCATAATAGGATTGCTGGATTGAATAAATGCTGGTTGCGCTTTTAATTCAAATTCCCGCCATTGACCTTTTGAAAGTGTAAAGGGTCCAGGTAAATTTACTTTTCCACTAAGTGTTATGACCGTATTATCCGATGAGGCAAGGATTCTATATCGATCTACTTTAGTTGTTTTAGAAGGAACAGCAACAAATTGTTTGCCCCATACTTCAACCGGATACATTTGTTCCAGAAGATTGTCTCGATTGCCATATCCATTTGGAATTTGAGTCCAGCGATTACCGCTGAATACAGCAATATTTTTATTGGATTGAATATGAGTACCACTAAGGTCATCTCGAATAGTAGCGGCCTGAACCTGATAAGCTTCACCCCTCTGTAAATTTATATTTTGAACTTCACCTTTAACCCTTCCAGCTTGAGTTGAAGCGGAATAAGTTATTTGAATTCTTGTGTTATCTTCTGTAGCTATTATTGCAAATTCGGATGGAAAATGACCTAACTCATTTTCATATCCCTGATAAGTCATCGCATAATACTCGGTACCTAAAGATTCTACCGGCAAGACTAAGGATGCATCCGCTCTGAAAGTTATGAAATGATGTATATAAACCGAACTTGGTACATCAGTTACAACATGAACAGAGTTAGGGCTAATGGATTCTGAAGTTGACATTTCTGCCTCGCTTGGAATGTCAGCAATATAAACCTGATTAGCCTGGACAGAAAAATTTTGTCTCCATCCTATGTTAGCTATTTCTATGTAGCCACTGGCGTTATATTTGGATGTTATCATGCATTTGCGATTATTAATACTCTCAAAATGCTGCAAATAAACAAACCAAAAGTCTTTACCTTCATTGGATTGGGCATAGATGGTGCTCCAACATAATAATAGCATTAATCCAAATCCAATTCTCATATTTCTTAACTCAAAAAATTATAGCTCAGCCGAATACTATAAAAAGTCCTGAAAACAAAGAAAGTACTACCCTATACTGATAATTTTTATTTCTACTCTTTGATTTAGGGCACGGCCAGCTTTGGTATCGTTAGGAGCAATTGGCACCCTTTTTCCATAGCCTCGGGCAATGATACGATCATTCGCTATTCCTTTATCGAGTAGAAAATCTCTGACCGATCGGGCCCTTATGCTAGATAACTTGTCACAATAATCGTGTGAAGGTATTCCATTGGTATGACCTCCTATTTCAATTTTTATTTTTGGATTATTTTTTAGAAAATCAAATACTTCCTGCAATACAGAATAAGAACTTGAATCAATATTGGAACTATCGGATTGAAAGTATAATTTTTCAATTTTAATAATTTGCCCAACTTTTATTTTATCCTTATCCAGGGCTTTAAGAATTTTTGTTTCAGTTGATTTGGTAGTATTACTTTTTCTGATGGTGTCATAGGTGATTATTTTTTTAACCGGTTTCTCAGCTGCCGTTATAATCTTCTCATTTGGACAGGCGATGCGCTTAATCTCTGAAGCCCGATCAAGTAGAATATTACCGTTATATGGGAACAATACCGGTGTCTTGTAAAAGGCTTCCAACTCCAAATAGCCTGCATCGTAATTAGGAGTAAAGGTGAAATTATATTGCTGCCACTCCGTATTGCTTACTGGAACAGATTCAGCCAACAATTCTTTTTGGTGGCAATAGGCATCACCAGAGTAAATCCTTAGAACTACCGGAGTAACAAATGGCTTTAAAATTTTAGAGGTATCCTTATTAGAGGCACTCAGATATTGAAGTGATCGACATAAATATATGGAGAAGGAATAGCAACGACCTTTGCGAAGAGGAGCCGAAAGATGCTGCGATACTCTTTCATAAGAGTCATTATCACGGGTCACCATTCCCAGATAAGTACTACCATCAAAGGCCTTTTTAGTAACCCCAAAGAGAGGTTCTGTATTGGGAGGGGCCGGCTGAATATCAGGAGGTGATTCATTGCGCCAACCACAGTCTATCCAACCCGTCGGAGTAATACAACAGCTTGGAGTACCTTCAAAAGAAGGATTAATCAATACAATAGTGTTCGTATCGACCTGGGCCGATAGTAGATTGCCAATGAATAAGAATAAAGCGACCTTTAGCCTGGACATAGTTAGTCAGGAAAACGCAAAATTAAGCTCTTTGTTGGTTAATAAATGTTTAATTGTTAATCTTCAGGTAATCTTATTGGCCAGCAGTTATTAATTGTTACAAGGGATTTGCATAAGGTCCGAAGCATTATCGAGTAAAATGTTTCCGTTATATGGTTTTGTTTCAGAATTGGAATAAAATGCCTCCAAGATTAAATATTTATAATTGGTCTCAGGTTTTAAAATAAAAGAATATTCTTTCCAGTCTATATGGTCAATCATCGAAGATTGCGTCAACAAAGATTCTCTTTCACATTTTTCATTTCCTCCAAATATTCTTAAGATAGCCGGAGAGTTAAAGTTATATTTTTTGTTGTAAGTATCATAGTTGATGCCACTTTGTAATTCAAAAGACATACATAGATAAATTTTCAGTTTATAACATTGATTAGCCAAAAGTGGGGAGCTTAATTTTTGTCCAATACTTTCGAAAGTATTATTCGATCTTACAACCATGTCAATGTAAGTTGAACCATCATAAGGACGTTGATTAACATTAAAAAGAAGTTCATGGCCAGGTGGCATAGGTTGAATATCTGGAGGAGTTTGATCTCTCAAACCACAATCCATCCATTCTTTAGGTGATTTACAACAACCGGGAGTATCTTCAAAAGAAGGATTTTTCAATTTAATTATATTACTATCAACTTGTGCAGTTATAATTTGAATTGAAAAACATAATAAAATTAGGGTAATTAAATTCATAATATTATTTACCTTAATCAAAATTAATGTAATATTACTAAAGGCAGATTAATTTGGTTGGATTTTTAATTAAATTATAAAGCAACGCCATTCAAAAAAAGATGTACAATTTAATTTTTTAATTGTTTAGCCAATAGATAATACAACCTCAATATCTAGATATGATACATGATATGCAATCATTATTTATTTTTACCTTCAAATCATGACTGGTGTTTAAAAATTTCTTTGTCCTTCTATTATTTCTTCTGATTTCAAAGGAAAGCTTCGAACAAACGTTTATATCATCAACCGGAGGTATGGTATTGGATCGTTCAGATACGATTTCTGAATTCTCAATTCAGGTTAAGAATCCAATGAAAGATACTCTATCAGCCAGTTTCGGTTTGAAACGCATTTGTATTAACCTTACCCATCCGGATCTATATCAAGTCGATGTTTGGTTGGTTTCTCCGGATAATGTTGTCACCAAACTTATGACCGGCTTGTTTGGCGGAGATATAAATGCCTGTTTCGAAATGAGCTCTACGAATTATGTGACTAACAATTGGGGTCCGTTTTCAGGAACTTTAAGACCAGTTGCCAATTTTGGAATACTCAACAACGGTGGAAAAGTAGCAGGAACATGGAAGTTAAGAATAAGGGATAAATTTCCCGGAGCTTTTGGCACTCTAAAATCTTGGTCAATAACTTTTGCTCAGACTGCACCACAGGTTTTACCTCTTGTGTATGAATCAAAATTACCGGTTATTCGAATCAATACCAGGAGGAATGTTATCGTCGATGATCCAAAGAGAATAGTTGAGTTTGAACTGATCGATAATAAGCCTGGAAAGTTGAATAAGTTTGACGATTCAGCTACGTTCAAAGAAAAAATTGCAATTGAAATCCGTGGTTCCAGCAGCCAGTGGTTTCCGAAAAAATCTTATGCTTTTGAATTTGTTGACTCTGCAGGAATGGATAAAAAAGTATCCTTGTTGGATATGCCAGCTCAAAGCGATTGGATATTGTCCGCAAATTTTACGGATAAGAGTTTTCTTAATAATGTGCTGGCTTATGATCTTTTTCGAACCACTGAATTATATGCTTCACGTACAAGATTTGTTGATTTAGTTATCGATGGAGAACCACAGGGATTATATGTCCTCATGGAAAAAATCAAACAAGACAAACAACGAGTGAATATTTCTAAATTAACTCCTTTGGATACTTCTAATTCAGATCTAACCGGTGGATATATATTCAAGATAGACAAATCCACCGCTGGGGATGGTGACGGATGGGCTTCGAATTTTTCTCCAACGATAAATCCCAACAACCAAATTATTTATTTTCAATATCACGATCCAAAGGGAATTGAATTATTGCCTGTTCAGAAAAAGTATATCCAACAATATATGGATAGCTTTGAAATATCTTTAATGAACGAATCCCTTAATCAGAGGAATAAAGGTTGGAGGCAATATGCCGATGAAGCCTCATTCATTAACTATTTTCTGCTTAATGAGATTAGCCGCAATACCGATGGATATAGGTTAAGTACTTTTCTATATAAAGACAAGACGAGTAAAGGTGGAAAAATAGTCATTGGGCCACCCTGGGATTACGACATAGCCTTTGGTAATATCAACTATTGTTATGGCGAGCGTACCGACGGCTGGGCAGTTGACTTCGGTAATGTATGTCCGGGCGATAACTGGCAGATTCCATTCTGGTGGGAAAAAATGCTTCAGGATACCTTATTTATCAATGCGCTTCAATGTCAGTACACAAAACTTCGAAACGGAATCTGGAGCAATGATTCATTAAATGTAAGAATTCAAAATTACATTCAACAAATCCGACCCTCGGCTTTGCAGAACTTTAGTTTATGGGCTATTCTGGGAGTATACATCTGGCCGAATCCCGGACCCTTACCTTCTACTTTTGATGCAGAAGTTACAGAATTAAAGACATGGTTATTTAATAGATTGAATTGGATAGATAAGAATTTATTTGGGCAGTGTATTATTTCGGAATCCAAGGATCTGAAAGATAAATTAACTAATGTAAATGTTTATCCCAATCCGGCTCTTGATCAATTGAATGTTAATGTGCAAAATCAAACTGAAGAGATTAAAGAACTTAGAATATTAAATATCCAGGGAAGAATTTTACAGGTTAATAAAAACATCAACGCGAAAAACATAAGCATTCCAATTAACGACATTTTACCTGGACACTATTTCTTGGAAATATTGTTTAGTGATCGTTCAAAAAGGATAGAAAAAATATTCATTATGCAGTGATTATTTAAGAATACAAAAGGATTCTTATTAAACCTTGCTTTCAAATGGGTTTCATAAATAATAAATTATAGATTAATAAAGTTACAATGCAAAAATGAGATAACAAAATATAAATATTATATTTTTTTATTTATTAATTCAAGTGATCTCTTTTTATCTCGTATTTTAATGAAAACTTAGCCTATGAAAAAGAATCTTTATCGACTCGTTCTAATCCTATTGGCTTCTATAGACATGGCTTATTCACAAGGTTGTCTAACTAATGGAATTATAATAAAAAGACAAAAGCAAATTGATAGTTTTAGTATAAATTATCCAGGATGTATACAAATTAACGGAACTGTAAAAATTAGTGAGGATGTCAATGAAAAAATATATAGTTTAGACGGATTATCCCAAGTCAAATACATAAAAGGAGGCCTTATTATATGGAATAATGACTCTTTAAAAACCTTAGCAGGTATTCAAAAGTTAGACTCAATTGGAGGAAACCTTACTATTTATAAAAATGCTTCACTTTTAAGTTTAGAAGGATTAGGTAATCTATCTTCTGTTGGTGGATTTATAAAAGTAACAAATAATTTATCCCTCTCTAATTTAAATAGTTTAAGTAAGCTGAAATCATTAAGTAGTGACCTTGTAATTGCTAATAATTCTTTAACAAGTTTAAATGGTTTAGAGAATCTGCTCTTTATTCAAGGCAATTTATTAATTAAAGAAAATGATTACCTATCCAATTTAAATGGATTGAATAATTTGAAGTGGATAAAAGGCTCGTTGGAGATTTATAATAATGCTTCCTTAGAAAACGTATTTGCTCTTAGAAATCTTGATTCAATAGGAGGATATCTAAAAATTCAAAAAAACGCTTCACTTAATAACTTAAATGGATTAGCTAATTTAGGATCAATAGGAGGGTTTATGGATGTAAATGATAATCCTTCTATGGATAGTTCTAGTGAACTTATAAATATTAGTACAAGAGGTGAAAGAATAAAAAGAAAGAATAAAATTGGAATATATAAATCGTGGATTACATTATTAGATAATAGTAATATATACAGAGGCTATCTAACTTCAGTTTCAGATACTACAATACAATTATCAAAATACTCAAATAAAAGTAAACAAAATATTAAGGCAAATGAAGTTGCTATTCGAAATATTGAATCCATAAAATTCAGGAAAGAAAGTAGATTGCCTAGAAGCATTTTGTTCGGAGGATTATTGGGTTTTGGTATTGGTGGAATATTTGGGCTCATTATTAATGATTCTGATTCAAATGAAAAGAATGGTTTTTTTTCACAATCAGATCTTGCTCTAGTATTTGGGGTTCGTGCTGGATTAATTGGACTTGGTATTGGAGCTATTGTTGGCTCTTCTAAGATAAAAATTCCAATAAATGGCAATAGAAATTCGTATTTAAAATCTAAAGGTGATTTACTCAAATACAAACTGAGTAATAATTGAAGACATGATCAATAAAGGAGAATTCTAATAATATTATCCTTTGAAGACTGTTACAAATTTATCCAATCAACTCAAGCAATAGTTAGCAACAAATGACTCTTTAATTAAAACGTATATAATCCGTAGGATTAATGCATCGCCCCTGATGCCATAGCTCAAAGTGAAGATGTGGGCCCTGAGTAAGTGTGCCGGTATTGCCAATAATAGCAATCACTTCACCGGCTTTTATTTGAGTGCCAAGCTTTTTGAAGAGGGTCGAGTTATGTTTGTACACAGAGACCAGGTTGTCACTATGCTGAATGGCGATGGTGTGACCGTTTTCCATAGACCAGTCGGATTGAATTACACTCCCGGCAAGGACGGCTTTAATCGGGCTGTTTTCAGGGCCTATGATATCGACACCGTAATGGTCCTTTTCCGGCTTAAAGGCTGCTCCAATTGGCCCTCTAAGGGGACAAATAAAATTGATTTCGTCCAGTGATTTTTTTGAATTCAGTGGATTGATATTCTCCGATTTTCTGCTTTTGTTTCTTGATTCCTGTCGATTGGCATCCACCTTTGACTCAAAAGCAGTCCGCAGCATTGAGTCTTCGGATATTTTTTTAACAGGCTCAGGAGTTTCAATCTTGAAATGAACATCCTTCGTTACGTCTTTTATTCCCTCTGGCTGTCCGGAGAGCATCCGCCTTAATCCATTAATGTAATTTTCCCTTGCAATAAGCTCATTTTCAATGTTCTGTACTTTTTTTATCAGGTTTTTATAATCAGAACTATAGCTTATATCACCATAACCCGGAATAATGTTTTTTATTGGGGTAAATATGATCAAAAGCAACATGAGCAGCCCGGAAATACAAAGAATGGTGCTCAATAAGATGTACACATTCAAAAGGCTTAATTTATAGGAACCGATCTCTTCAAAAGTATCTTCATCCCTTATGACAAAGAGAAAACTCTTCTCCAGATGGGTTCTGATCTGTTTTCTTATTTTTTTAAAGTCGATCGGCATATTTTTGCTGGGCAATATTAAAATAAATTTACCTAAATCAAGGTTATTAATAGTTCTGAAAGGAGGAATCGATTCATGAAGAGAAATACATTAAGTTTTTTTAAATATTTATTGGCAACATTAATAATCCTGTCTTGCGTTAGCCAGAAGAAAAAAGGGGAATATAAAGGCCTTGCAAAATTTTATCACAATACCACAGCCAAATATAATGCATATTTTAATGCAAGAGAAATCCTTAACCTGACCTTAGATAAGCTGGAATCCAATTATAAAGACGATTACAGTAAGATATTAGCGGTGTTTCCTTATGAAGCTATTGAAGATGTTAATAGTGAAAAACCAAGTCTTGACAAAGCGATAGAAAAGCTTGCTACCGATATTAATCTTCATCGTTATTCCCGATGGGTTGATGATTGTTATTATTTGCTCGCTAAAGCCCAATACCTAAAGAAAGATTACGAGACGGCTGAAGGTTCTTTTGAATATTTAGTGGATGAGTATCATCCTAAAAAATTACTCGAAAGGAGTAAAGCACTCAAACAGAAATCCGTAAAAAAAATAAAAAAAGAAAAAGAAGAAACTAAACAGGACGCCAAAAAAGAAGCTAAAAAGAAAGCAAAGGAAAAACAAAAGGCCAGAGAAAAGGCAAAGAAAAATGCAAAAAAGAATAAAAAATCACCGGTAAAAAAAGGGAATACTACTGCGCCGCCATCGGTTTCAGATAATTACAATTCAACCAGTTCTTCCAATAAAAAATATAAACCGGCAGTAGCTGCTGAAGACAAACCGCTTATGAACGTTGGTACATGGTTAGTGCCTCATCGTCCGATTTTCTGGGAAGCTTCCATCTGGTCTGCAAAAAACATGATTCGCAGAGGAAAATATTATGAAGCTGAATATAAACTACAGGAATTAGAAAAGGACCCGGGACTAACAGATCGAATGAAAGCAGATCTATATGCAACCAAGGCTAATCTTTACTTACAGAATGAACAGTATGATCAGGCTATTGCGGCCTTAAAGTCTGCCTTTCAGTTTTCCAAAAAGAAAAATTCAAAAGCAAGATATGCTTACATACTTGGACAACTCTATCAGATGAACAACAGGCCGGTAAGTTCTGATGAATATTTCGAAAGTGTATTGAAATATCATCCTTCCTACGACATGAGTTTTCATGCCAAGATGAATCTTGCCATTAATAGTTCTGCTCGAGGCGAAAGTGATGATCAAGTTATGGCCACTTTGTTGAAACTTGCCAAGGATCCAAAGAATAAAGAATATGAAGCGGAGATTTATTATTCGATTGGAAAGTCCATGTATAATAATAAGAAAGTTGCCGAAGCGGTTGATTATCTCAATAAAGCACTTCGCTCACCGGAAATTAAAAACAACATTAAAGCGGATGCTTATTACATGTTGGCAAATATTCACTTTGATCAGACCAAATTTCAACAATCAAAATATTATTTTGACAGCACGTTGACTTCACTGACAAAATCGGATAAACGGAGGGCTATGGTTGGTAAGATGATTGACAATCTTAAAGACATTGCACAACAATTAGAAGTTATAAATCTGCAGGATAGTCTCATTCGAATTTCAAAGTTATCCACGAAGGAAAAAAGAGCACTGGCGCTTGAAATTAAAAACAGAAATAAATTTAATCCAACATCCATTACCAACGCTAATCCGGATATGGCTAATGACAGGATTTTGACCTCTATTGATGGATTTAGAAATCAGTCACAAGATGAGGCTCGGCCTGATCGATCGAAGTTAACAGCAGGGACAGGAAATAACAGCACTTTTTTTGCCTACGATATCAAAGAAGCCAATAGGGGTCGATCGACATTCGAACAATATTGGGGAGAGCGTCCATTGGAAGATAATTGGAGAAGAAAGAATAAAAATAGCCTGCTTAATGCTCAGGAATCACAAAATGAAAATGCACCTGAGCTGGTGGATGAAAAAATAGAGGAAGATCTTAAAGAAATATTAGCAGGAATTCCAACTTCTGAAGAAGAGATTAACGAAGCCCATAAAAAAATACAAGAAGCAATGTTTCTTTTAGGGGTGGCCTATCGCGATAAGATTGAAGCTTATGATCGATCGAAAGAGACATTAGAAAATCTTCTTACTAAGTATCCACAGACCTTAAGACAGGCTGATGCATTATATTATTTATATCTCAATTGCCTGGATCTGAATAACAAAAGTTGTGCGGATAATTATAGTAAACAATTAGTAGACCGATTTCCGGATACCTATTATGCCAAACTCATATCCGATCCGGATTACGCGAAAAGTCTGGTGAAGAAAAAAGATGAATTGGAACAGGCCTATGAAAAAGCCTATACTTTATTTGAAAATCAGCAATTCGAAGAATCACAGAAAATATTACAGGCATTAAAAACAAAAGTCAGAGCTGAAAATCCTTTACATGGTAAGATCGCAATGCTTTCGGCATTTTGTACCGGTAAGTTGGATGGAAAGGATTCGTATATGGCTGCACTCAAAGATATCATTGCCAATTATCCCGGAACACCCCTGGAATCCAAAGCTAAAGAGATGCTCAGGTTTTTAAGAGGTGATAAAGAAGCTTTTGAAGTGGTCACGGTTTCAGAAATGCAAGCGGCTAATTTTAAATCAGAGAACGATAAAGTACATTATATGATGATTGTATTTTTTAATCCGCCGGCCAAGCAATTAGATAAATCAAAGATTGCCATTTCGGATTATCATCAGAAATATCACCGATTAGAATCTTTAAAAATGGTTAGTGTCGAGATTAACATTGAACAAGGAATCTCGGCCATTCTAATTCGTAAATTCGACGATAAAAATGCCGCGATGAAATATTTCAAAGCAGCGCAGGAAAACAGAGCAGAATATATTCCCGGTTTTCAGGAATACGATATATATCCCATATCACAAAACAATTACAGAGAAGTACTCAATCTGAGATCTATTAAAGAATATCAGGAATTCTTTAAAAATAACTATACCAAGTAGAAGTAATTAAATCCCTATAGGTGCTCAAGTTGAAAACTTGCAATAATAGGATGTAAATTAGAATTACTTTTGCACAATGCCTGATCTGATATCTCAAATCAATTTAGATAAGCTGCCAAAGCATATTGCAGTCATAATGGATGGCAATGGTCGGTGGGCAAAGGAAAGAAGTATGGCAAGACTCTTCGGACATCGCAATGGTGTGCGGTCTGTAAGAGAAGTGACGGAATCTTGCGCGAAGCTTGGTGTTAAATTTCTGACCTTATATACATTTTCAACTGAAAATTGGAACAGACCTCAAGACGAGGTTTCCGGATTAATGTCACTATTAATTCAAACGGTTCATTCTGAATTAAACACCCTCACTAAAAACAATATTCGATTAATAACCATCGGTAACTTAGATCCAATACCGGAATCGACTCGCAAAGCACTGGAAAAGGCCATTGAGGAAACAAGAAACAACGATAGAATGACCTTGATTCTGGCTTTAAATTATAGTGGCCGAAGTGAAATCCTTCAGGCCGTTAATCATATGGCCGAAGATATTAAGCAAGGAAAGTTAGGCACAAATATTTCGGAAGAGCATTTTGAAAATTATTTATTTACTAAAGATATTCCGGACCCTGAACTACTTATCCGCACAAGTGGTGAATATAGAATTTCCAATTTTTTACTTTGGCAAACGGCGTATACAGAATTTTACTTCACGGATGTACTTTGGCCTGAATTCAGAGAAAATGATCTCTATCGGGCTATTATTGATTATCAATCTCGAGAGCGAAGATTCGGCAAGACAACAGAGCAAGTATTGAAAACTAATTAATCTAATTTTTTGTACTGCTTCAATCGTTTTGATGCAGGATTTTTGTGGTAGCATCGGACATTCAATGTCAAATTCGACATCATCAGTATTTTACAATTTCACAATTACTAATCAAGTAGCAAAATTCTTTCTTTTCCTTTTTTGCAGGACAAGTTTTGTATTGCAATAAAAATCGCTATTCTATATAACCAGAATTACCAGCCTAGGACAATAAGATCGGACATCCATCCTTCGAATAAAGTAACGAACTATTAATTAGTATACCATTGATATTACTCGCCAGATAAAATCTCATCGATCTTACGAGCCAATCTATAATCCAATTCAGTAACTACATTCCCAGCTGAATGAGTACATAAGCTTATTGAAACTTTATTATATACAGAAGTAAATTCAGGATGATGATCCATCTGCTCAGCAGCTTCGGCCATTTTATTGATAAAGACCATCGCCTCCTTAAAGTCTTTAAACTTTAAGTCTAGGCATAATTTATTATTTTTTTCAATCCACATAATTTAGTGATTCCAATCTTCTTGATGTAGACTCATAGAGGCAGCTACTGATAATTGAATGGCTTCTTCAACATCATCGGAATGCACCATTTCAATGACTTGATGAATGTGACGCGTAGGAATAGAAATGGCTCCTGAAATACAGCCTTCATAACCTGTTTGTATAGCAGCCGTATCGGTTCCACCCCCGGGAAGTAATTCAGCTTGCCATTTAATTTTATTTTTATCAGCAGTTTTTTTAAGAAATGAAGTCATTCTATAATCAGAAACAACCGAACTATCCATGATTTTAATTCCAACGCCTGAACCTAATTTAGTAATCATTTCATGGGGTTGTGCACCCGGAACATCATAGGCTATGGTGGTATCGATATTGATAGAATAATTTGGTTTTACTTGTTGGCTAATCGTTTTCGCGCCTCTAAGGCCTAGTTCTTCCTGAACCGTAAAGGCGAAATGAATGTTGGAAACCGTTTTCTTTTTATGCAGACTTTTTATGGTCTGAATTAAAGTGTATACAGAGATTCGATTATCCAATGATTTGGCATTAATGCATTTACCTAATTGAATTAAATCCCGTTCACGTGTAATTGAATCTCCAATTTGAATTAATTTAATCACAGCCGATCGTTCCAGACCAGTATCAATAAAATAGTCTTTTAATTGAGCAGCTTTTGTTCTTTCATCTGCAGTCATTAGGTGAAGTGGTTTTGTTCCCATTACACCAATTACATCTTTTCTTCCATGTATGATAACGCGCTGTGAGCTAAGAGTCTTTGGATCAAATCCGCCGAGTGGAAGAAATCGTATAAAACCTTCCTCATCGATATGCTGCACAATAAATCCTATCTCATCCATATGTGCCGTAAACAACAAGTTAGACGATGTACTACCAGCCTTACTGGCAATAATATTGCCCATAGAGTCTATTTTCAATTGATCAACATAAGGCTTTATTAAACCGATGATATAATTCCTGATGGGTGTCTCAAAGCCTGGAGCACCAGGGATTCGGCATAATTCACGCAAGATTTTAATATCCATATTGTACTTCTAAGTGCAAATTTAATTTTTTCCCGTTAGCTCCATAAGACTATCGGCATTTACATTTTTTTAATCATATTTACAGTTCAATAGCAGCATGTCCCGACTCCAATCATTAGCCAAAGAAACCATTGTTTACGGGCTTAGTTATTCCCTGGGAAGAATTATTAATTATCTGCTGGTAACGGTATATCTAACGTATAAAGTCTTTGTTACCAAAGATGGGTCTGTAGCAATGTATCAGGATCTTTACTTTTATATAGCTTTATTTTTAGGTTTTCTGACTTTAAGAATGGAAACTACTCTTTTTCGATTTGTATCAAAAGAAAAGAACACCTACGATTTATATTCGACCTTATCACAATTGGTTTTTGGAGCTTGTATTATATTTCTTTTATTGTATTATATTTTTCAGCCAACAATCTTTCAGTTTCTAAAGTATCCAAAAGAATTTAACTCGTCCATAAATCTGGCTTGCTTAATACTCATTCTGGATGTATTGTCTTCACTTCCATTTGCAAAAATTCGCTATGACAAGCGTCCCATTCGATATGCCTGGATAAAATTAAGCGGAATATTAATTAATATCGCATTAGTTCTGTTTTTCTTTGAATTTCAAATTTCTCAACAAGAGTTATTATTAATGTCAAGTGCGGATAAAATGCATTATGTGTTGTTGGCGAATGTGGCCTCCAGCGCCTGGACCTTAATTATGTTACAAAAGGAATTTAGACTGAGTTTTGGAGCGGTACAATGGAATCGTGTAAAAGATATAATTAATTATTCATGGCCATTGATTCTCGTGACTCTGATATACACCATAATTCAAAATGGATATACCAGCTTTTTAAAATATTTACTGCCAGGAAGCCATTTGGAAAATTTTTCAGCATCGGATGATCTTGTTGCTGTGGTTCGGTTGGCCGTTGTAATGAATATTTTTATTACAGCGTTTAACTATGCTGCAGAACCTTTTTTCTTTCGACATTCAGGAGATCATGATGCTCCTACCGTCTACGCAAGACTCAATCATTTCTTTGTGGTAGCCTGTTGTGCGATCTATATTTTAATTTGTGTTAATGCTCCTTTAGCTTCCTTGCTTATAGGATCTGCCTATCGTGAGTCTCTTGACTTATTACCTATATTTTTATTAGCCAATATTTTTTCCGGCATTTTTACCAATATGTCTTCCTGGTATAAACTCAGTGATAAAACCAAACAAGCAGCTTTCATTAGTTTAATTGGATTATTATTGAATGTAGTCTTATTCATCATTCTTGTTCCCTGGTTTGGAAAAAATTCAACCGCTTGGATTAGTCTAATGGTTTATTTTTCAATGACCATCATGTCCTATGTACAAGGGCAAAGAAACTATTATATTCCATATACCATAGTCAAAACAATAACATATTTGACATTAACCGTTGCAACGGTTTGGTTATTGCAACATTTTATTGGAAGTTTATTATTAAATTATACCTACTCGATTTTATTTTCGGTAATGCTGGTTGGGATAATGCTTTGGATTACCTATCAATTAGAGAAAAATCTAATCCAAAAAAGTTTGAATCTTTAGTTTAGTTGGAATAGACGATTTTACTTTTTATACACATCAAATACAAGATGGATGTTTTGATCCAGATTGCTTCCTACGAATTGACGAAATTTCATTTCAATACTGATACCAACTCTTTCTTTCGACATAAACTCCTTAATTTCAGCAAGACCAGGAATTAGATATAAAGGACCTGCGTTAGCATTGGGTTCTGGATATTCAGATGCAATCTGTATTCGGTAATTCGGTTTGTAGGGGTCGAAAATGAATACTTTGATCTCTTCTATAAACCTATAACTAATTGGATCGGCTAATAAGGGACTAATTATGACATCCCTTATAGTAATGCGATCGACTTCATTTTCTGTTAATTGATTATTGGCAAGAAAAGTTTTCCAATCCGTCCAATAGGTAATTTCTGCAACATGTGTAAAAATAGTACCCCATTCAGCGCGAATTTGAAATGATTTGTCATAAGTCATCTGATAATCACCCTCTTCTACCTTTCGGCAAGAAAAAACAGTCACCAGAAATAGAACTGCAATAAAAAATTTAGGCATATCTATCAAACGAATTTCCAATAATTCTGTTTTAGCCAATGAGCAAACAATAGTATTTAATTAAGATTCAAATGTAAATCTTTATTGCAGGAGACTTATTTTTGCCCACTTATTTTTCAAAAATTATCTAAAATGCATCAACCCTTCGATTGGTCCATGATTCAAGGGCTTCATCAACAGCTCGTCGATAGAATCACCAAAGTCAAATCAGTACTTAAAAGACCTCTTACGCTTACTGAAAAAATCTTATATACTCACTTGCATCCGGATTCTGAGCTGAAGGAATATCAAAGGGGTAAGGACTACGTGTTTTTTTCACCGGATCGGGTAGCCATGCAAGATGCAACCGCTCAAATGGCATTGCTTCAATTTATGACTTGTGGTAAAAGCAAGACTGCTGTACCATCTACAGTCCACTGTGATCATCTAATTTTAGCTGAAAATGGAGCACGAGAAGACCTTAATAATTCTAAAAAGGAAAACGAAGAAGTTTTCGAGTTTCTCAAAGCAATTTCCAATAAATATGGAATAGGATTCTGGAAACCCGGTGCAGGGATAATCCATCAAATAGTCCTAGAGAATTACGCATTTCCGGGAGGAATGATGATTGGAACCGACTCACATACCCCCAACGCTGGGGGATTAGGTATGATAGCCATTGGAGTTGGTGGAGCGGATGCCGTAGATGTAATGGTCGGCATGCCGTGGGAACTTAAAATGCCAAAGATCATTGGTGTAAAACTCACCAATCAGCTCAAAGGATGGGCATCTCCAAAGGATATTATACTTAAGGTAGCAGGAATACTTACTGTAAAAGGCGGAACAGGTGCAATTGTCGAGTATTTTGGAGATGGCGCTCGTTCATTATCCTGTACTGGCAAAGGCACTATTTGCAACATGGGAGCTGAAATTGGAGCAACTACATCTGTTTTTGGTTATGATGCTGCGATGAGTCGATACCTAAATGCTACTGGAAGAAGTGCCATAGCAGATTCCTGTGATCTATTATACGAACATCTTACTGGTGACTCTGAATGTTATGCTGAACCGGAAAAATATTTCGATCAGGTAATCCATATTGACTTAGCTGAATTAGAGCCTTATGTAAATGGTCCTTATACCCCAGACTTGGCCTGGCCAATTAGTCAGTTGGCTCAAGCGGTTAAAAATAACCATTATCCGGAAGATTTAGAAGTTGGGTTAATTGGTTCTTGTACCAATTCATCTTATGAAGATCTCACCAGAGCAGCTTCTTTAGCCAGACAGGCAGTGACTAAAAACTTAAAAGTAAAGTCTGAATTCACCGTAACACCTGGATCAGAACAAATCCGATATACCATAGAGAGAGATGGATTAATTCAGGATTTTGAAGCTATGGGAGGAGTTGTTTTGGCTAATGCCTGTGGTCCATGCATCGGACAATGGAAGCGTCATATGAATGATCCGAATAAAAAGAATTCAATAATCACATCATTTAATAGAAATTTTTCCAAACGCAATGATGGAAATAGCAATACACACGCCTTCGTTGCTTCTCCTGAAATTGTTACCGCAATGGCTATAGCCGGAAAAATGACTTTTAATCCATTAACGGATTCACTTATAAATGAAAAAGGTGAAAAGGTAATGTTAGATCCACCTACCGGATACGAGTTACCACCACGTGGTTTTGATGTTAAGGATGCCGGATATGAAGCACCTATTGCCGATGGAAGTCAGGTACAAGTATTGATATCCCCGGACAGTAAGAGGTTGCAGTTACTTTCTCCTTTCGAAAAAATTACGAAAGATCAGGTCTTAAATAATAGAGTATTAATAAAGGCCAAAGGCAAATGCACTACCGATCACATTTCTATGGCAGGGCCTTGGTTGGAATTTCGCGGACATCTTCAAAATATTTCAAGAAACTGTTTAATTGGAGCAACCAATTATTATAATGGTGAAACCAATAAAGTTCTGAATTATATAAAAGGAGAATATATGGGTGTACCGGATTCTGCTTTAGAATATCGAAATGCCGGTGTTGGAACTATGGTAATTGGTGAAGAGAACTATGGAGAGGGTTCATCCAGGGAACATGCAGCGATGGAACCGCGATATCTTGGAGTTAAAGCAGTAATTGTAAAATCTTTTGCCAGAATTCATGAAACGAATCTTAAAAAACAAGGAATGCTGGCCTTAACTTTTGCAAATCCATCGGATTATGATTTGATCCGGCAAGATGATTACTTGAATCTTATTGACTTTGAAGAAATGGCCCCTGGAAAAACTCTTAGCTTGCTGATAAAGCATGAAGATGGAACCTCGGACACGATCCAATTGAATCATACCTATAATGAGCAACAGATTGAATGGCTCAAAGAAGGATCAGCATTGAACAAAATTAGAAAAGAATTAAGCTGATAAATTAATAGTTGCTTGTTTACTATTAATTTTGTAATCGTTGTGATTATTATTCAACTTTATAAATACAAATGAGTATGTTTCGTGAATTCAAAGAATTTGCCATACAGGGTAATTTAATCGATATTGGTGTGGGTTTGGTACTTGGCGCTGCATTCGCAGGAGTTACAGGTGCATTTGTGGATGGAATATTAATGCCGATAGTTGGAGAGATATTCCAAATTGGAGACCTCTCCAAATGGGGATTTGTACTTAAACCTGCAACGATGGGTGCAGATGGTAAAGAGATTGCCGCCAACATTATTCAATATGGAAAATTTATTTCTGTATTTATAAATTTCCTGATTATTGCTTTTGTAATGTTTCTAATTGTTAAAGCATTCAACAAATTAAAGGCACCTGCACCAGCATCTGGCCCGACACAAGAAGAACTATTAACTGAAATTAGAGATCTACTGAAAAAGTAGAAGGTCAAAAAATTGTCTAAGCTAATTTTCCAAACAAATATTGTTTGTTTATTAAGATATTGCTTGACATTAATTGTATTTAGCTTGAATATTAGACTTATAAAGGCAGTCAAGTGATCGATAAATCGTATACTTTTACGCCAGATATTTCGTTCATTAAATTCATGAAACCAACTTTGTGCATCTTAATAGGCCTTAGTCTGTTGGCCTGTAGACATTCTGGCTCCATGGAGATTAAGAATAACGAAGGACAGATCGTCCAGCGCATAAAACTATTTGGAGATACCACCGAGGGAAAAAACGGAATCTATGAGCGGTTTGATGACATGGGCAAAAAACTCGACTCATCGATTTACATTAAGGGCAAACTGGAAGGTGAAAAAAAAATATTTCAGGATGGTGTATTATATAGTATTGAATATCATAAAAACGATCTTTATGAAGGACCTTATAAAGTATACTATCCCAATGGGCAAATTCAATTAGAAGCATTCTATTCGAATAACGAAATGACTGGAACACTCAAATCATATTATCCTTCAGGAGCTATAAAGGAAATCGTTGAGATGAAATCGAATCAGGAGAACGGCCCATTTAAAGAGTTCTATGAGAACGGTTCAAAGAAAGCAGAAGGCCAATACAAGAATGGTCCTAATGAAGACGGTGAACTAATGCTTTACGATTCTTTAGGAACATTAATTCGAAAGATGAATTGTTTGGAGGGTATTTGTCACACCATCTGGAAGATAGATTCAACTAACACGAAAATTCAATAATGAGATATCTGTTACATTTCTTTTTTGGAGTTAATCTGATTTTATCAGATGTAGAAATGCAAGCTCAATCCCAAACCGGTGGTCGAAGTTCGTTTCAATTTTTAAATCTTTCCGTATCCCCGCGTAATACCGCATTGGGTTCCTATGCTATTGCCAATTCGACCATGGATCCTTCTTCCTGTATTTATAATCCCGCATTAATCAATGATCGTCTGGATGGTCACATTAGTTTTAATCAGTTGTATTATCATGCAGGAATTAATATGGGAAATTTTAGTTATACGCACAAACCAATCAAGTTTGGAATACAAGTTCAGGCCGGTGTTCAATATTTGAATACTGACGAAATACCGATCGCGGATGAATTTGGAAATGTGAATGGCTCAACTAAGGTCAACGAATCAGATTTTTATTTAGCCGCATCTCGGGTATTAAATGAAAGAATTCGAGTTGGAGTTTCAACGCATTTATTGTTTAGCAAACTTGGAGAATTTACGAGTTCAGGACTGGGATTTAATGCGGGAATAGTGTATTCTATTCCAAGTAAAAAAACAGAATTGGCATTTGTAATTCGTAACGCAGGATTTGCTTTCAATGCGTATGAAAGAATTAAAGAAAGACTTCCGGTTACCGCCGAATTGGGATTCTCCAAACGCTTAAGTCATCTTCCGTTTGTAATGCATATTACCGCGCATCATCTCGAATCCTGGAATGTACGCTACGATGATCCTGACATTAATGCTGAAGCAGATCTGTTTGGAAATGTTAAAGAAAAAAGTCCGTTTTCAAAATTTACCGGAAATCTATTCAGGCATCTGGCTTTTGGCGGTGAAATGCTAATTGGTAAGTCTGAAGTTCTGGCGCTTCGATTAGGCTATAATCACCTGCGAAGAATGGAAGTTAACATTAACGATTATTCCTTGTTCGGTGGATTTTCGTTTGGATTCGGCTTGAAGATATACATGTTCAAATTTGATTTCACCCATGCTAATTATCATCTCTCTGGTGGAACGAATCAGATTGGAATTACGACGCAATTAAATGCGTTCTATAAGAATAAAAAAGTATAAAATATCATTTACGGCATTTCTATTATCGCTTCTAATATTTTGGACTTAAGTGATTGCCCTTCAATCAGAGCAACCTTCTATTCTTCCCCTGATTTCTTGTCATTATGTAATGGAATTTTCTTCTCCTTCTGAGCATTTTTAGCTTGCTAATTAATTAGTTGCTGCAGCTTATTCAATTGAAGCAGTTTAGCTTTGGAGCGATTTGCTCCAATAATTATTTTTTTCTTCTTCATAAATTAATTTAACAATTGTTAATTGTTACAAAGCATTACAGAAATAAATAGTTTTATAAATCTTTACAAATCAGATCTCCAGACTTTCGAAAGCAATAATTCTCTTCCATCAGGATTGAGAAGATATGTTGAAGATGATTTTGTCCAGTCAACATTATAGTTTGACTTAATTCCATTAAGAGTATATATCTAGTCTATTTCAGAATAATCTTGAACCTTAAACCCAAAGTGCCAAAGATTGGATCATCCTTGATGAATTCACAACTTCACTTGATCGTTTCCAATAATTGTGGATAATTCTTCAGTACCTACCAACACTATAAATCCAAAAAAGGTTTTATAAAAAGCATAGGTAGCCTTGACATCCTTTACTTCAATTTTAATGTGGTCAATTTCACTAATTTTTATCATGATTTATTTTTACTAAAATTTTTCTTAAAGTAATGTATGCATTGTAAGTGTATAAATTTAGTTTTCATAATAGATTAAAACCTAGATATGGATATAAATCGTTTGTACTACTCTAGATAATATTGAAAAGAAATTCACATTGTACTAACTTTTGCATTCCACAAATCAACTTTTTTCTTAATATTGTTAAACACTAAGTAATATTCTCTCGGAGTATCTACAAAAAATACGCAATAGGTTATGAGTTCAGCGAGCCAGATACCTTGTAAACTGCATACTTGATCTACCGTTAATGTATGCAAAAAACGTGTTACAACTTCTTGTTTATGGTTTACAGTTATTTTTATGCCATAAGATCTATTGAACCGCTTAATATGTAGATCAGAAGCCAAGCTTGCAACAGCTAAGCGAATAAACATATCCGTGTTTATATAACAATCAGGGTTTAATGTGAAGGAAAATTGAGGCACATAGATTTCTGACAAGAATTCCTCATATACAAAGCTCTCTTCGAAAATATTAAAATCACCAAAGTAATTGTTATAAGTTTTAAACGGAACTTTCTTCTGCTCATTACCAAGTAAAGAGCAGAAGTATTCCTGTGGATTAAAATAGCAAGAATTATGCATAAATTGATGATTTGTTTGCCAGGGTATACATCTTGGATTTATAAGTTTCCAAAAGTAAAAAGGTCAATCCTCGTGCACCACTATTCATTACGGCACATTGATCTATCACTTCTTCCAATTTGGAATCGGTTAGATCAAATTCCTGACCATGCATGGTCCAGTAAGCTTGTAGTGACTTAATCGGAGAATCTCCGGATTCAAATAAAATCTCTTTTAAATTTTGCTTTGTAAGAGAGTTTAAGAAAATGGTGTTTTGAATTCTTCCAACTAATTCCTCTGATAAACCATACTGCACAAGTGCATTATGTGTACGTTGAATGCTATTACTAGTTTGCTTATTTGGATTCGTCTGATACCCCATTGGGGTATGATCAACTAATTTATCTAACCCCTGATATGCACCTGCAAAAAAGAAACACATGTTCGAAACATCTAAGTTCACCTTTTCAGCATATTTTGCAAATGATTTCTTAATTTGCAAGGATGCATTCGACTGTAGCAATGTTAGTAACTCACGCTGAATTGCAGGACCTTTTATGTCTTGTCCTGAATATCTGGACGAAATCTTGTCGAACTCGTCCAATACAATTACAGCATATTTCTGATTTCTATGACAATCAATGTTAAGTTGAGTAAAGCTATCAGATAACTGAGGTCCTACATAACCTTCCGCTACAAGACTTGCACAATTGATTACGATGAAAGGAAGATCAAACAAGCCAGAAAGTTTCTGTAACATATATGTCTTTCCTGTTCCAGTTCCACCGACTAACATACAGTTATACTTTGGCATCATCTGTTGAATGGCTTGACTTGTTGATTTTCTGATTATACCACAACGCAGTAAGTGCATATAAAAAACTAAACTGAGCTGGTCGACAGCTTGATCTTGACCCTTCACAAATTGTTTCAAGTAAGTTGCAATTGAGTAAGGAGTATTATACAGGATTGGTGCAAAGACTGGTTCTATACCTGGATAGGTTTTGGCAATTAAGTCAATGGCATAATGGCCAGGATCTCCAAACTTTTTTGTCCACGCTGAGAACTTGCGAATCAATCGATCACCCACAAAACTTCTTTCAAGCTCATGTTGGGCTTTATGGATTTCTTTATCCAGTTTATTATGTAACTGAATGGTATCCGAATTCGGATACAGTGCAAGAATGCGGTGTACCGCACTCGTATGCATGTAAGGGTTGAGTAGAAGTTTCTCTAATAAAACCTTAAACTCTTTCTGTTGCGGATAGAGACTTGTATCTATCCCCAAAAACAGATTTTCTGTTTTTAAGTAAATGGATGCTTGCATCATATACAATAAAATTAGTTAATGTACTTTTGGAAAAAGTGTTTTATGTTCTTAAAGACGTTGTTAGGCTTGACAACACTATTCACATCTTTCTGCAACTCTCTTGCAATGGTGCGAATAATGTTTCTTCCATTATCTGTAGGTGTTTTTGATTTACCAAGTATCAAGTTATGTTTTTTTCCTTTTTGCATGTACAAGGTAGAAGGAATGTTGTGCTTTTGCATATACTTATGCATTGCCTGAGAACCATAGACATTAAAAAAGGCTGCTTCTTTAAGTTTGTCAGTGTTACAAAACTTACTGAGCATCCCAACTACTGAATCCAAACAAGAATTATATTGAGTAGTATATTTCGGAAATGGTAAACCAACATTAGGGACCAATACATCGTCCTTATCACCATGAAAGCTCCATATTCTAGTATTGTCATTGCCTTTTAACAGGTCCAGAGAATATGCCGCTCCTGCAATGTTGATTACTCCCTTTACAGGAACCATTTCATCTGCACCATCCACACAATCAAGACAACCATACATCTCATCTAACTTGTACTCACGACCCAAAATATGCTCATCATCAGTAAGAAAGGCTGCGTGTATTGCTGTACATGCACCAGCACTTATACCCCCAAGATAGATGATGCTTGTGTCAATATTAAATTCTTCAGCATGATCAACAAAATACCTTACAGCTTCACGGGCATCCTGTATGGCGCAATATCCTGCCTTAATAAAAGATGGGGTAAGAGCATTCATAAGTCGATAATCAATGCTTGCGGTCACAAACCCACGTTGAGCCATCTCTTTACACAACAATACAATAGCCGGATCTGTACGCTCGCCTTCCACAAAAGCTCCACCATGAATAAAAATAATGAGAGGACGAAGGTCTAAACCAGGAGGGAAGTAGATGTCTGCTTTAAGCTTTTTTTTATCATTCCTAATATTATTGAACTTGTCAAATATATACTCGGGAATAATTATAGACACAGAAGGTAAGTCAAGTTCGCTCTGCCAGATCCGTGCCGGATTAGTGAAATAAGCTTCAGCATAGACTACTGTTGTGTCTCTGATTTCGTCAGATCTAAATTGAGGCTTTTCTGTAACAACAGGATCTGCTTTACAGCTTATAAGCAACTGAATAACAATCAGTTGTAAAAATAAAATAACATTAGAAAAGTATGACTTCATAAAGCTTGATTTGGTTTGAAGTTGGGCGGCTTTATAAAATCAAAAATAATAACTGTTATTAATAGAAATTAGTTCAGCAAATGTAATAAAAAAATTTGAAATTATTACAAAATAATCCATTAATGAAAGGAGCTTCCGTGTAATATAAACGTAAACTAACTTCAATTTTAAACTTTGAAATAACCTATATAAAAATGGGGTATCATTTTGCATTAATTTGTCATTATCTTTGAATTAAGAAAGAAGGCGTAAACTTCAATTAACACACTTAATATAATATAAGACTTTCGGATGATTACCCAATTCACTACAAATGGCCTTATTACCGGATTGCTTTATGCTCTTTTAGCCCTTTCTTTTAGCCTTATGTATAGTACCACGCGAATTTTTCATATTGCTTACGCCGGTGTCCTGGTCGTTTCATCTTATATTTTTTATACTTTTTTAGTTTTACTACATTTTCCGTTTGTAATTTCATTGATCTTGGCATTATTGATCACAGGCGTGTTAAATACATTGATAGATAAATTTATTTATCAAAAGTTAGAACATAAAAAATTAAATCACAATAGTATTTTAGTTGCATCTATCGGAGTTTTTATTATTCTGATAAATTTAGTGGCCATGTTATATGGAAATGAAAATAAATCATTCAGTAACTCTATTAGCAATTCACACACTATTGGTAACTTAATCATTACACAGATGCAGTTGATTCAATGTTGCTGTGGAGCTTTGATACTAATTGTGGTTTTGATAATAGTCAACAAAACTGATCTTGGGATAAGAATAAAGGCGTTAAGTAATAACAGCACATTATATAAAGTCTTAGGTCATTCTGTTTCGTCTTTAAGAGCTAAGTTGTTTTTTATTTCTGGAGTGCTTGCTGCTATAGTGTCCTTTTTGATCAGCTATGACATTGGATTTGATCCTTATTTTGGAATGCATCTACTTCTTAATGCCATGGTTGCCATGATAATAGGAGGGTTTGGGAGCTTTAAAGGAAGTGTGGTAGGCGGCATGTTGTTGGGTATTATTCAGAGTTTGTCCATTTATTTTTTCGAAAGTAGATGGGAGAACGCAATTAGCTTCATTATTTTGATCATGATGTTAATTTTTATGCCACAAGGATTGTTTGGTGAAAAACAAAGGATGATCTAGCATGGATTATATCTTACATATTATGATTATGATATCAATCTATAGCATTCTTTGTATGTCTTCGAATATTCTCATAGGACTTACACAAAAAATGTCTTTAGGATTTGCTGCTTTTTATGGTATTGGTGCTTATCTAACGGCTTTATGTGTTTTGTACTTAAAGATTAGTTTTTTACCATCACTATTTATAATATTGCTGGTGAATGCTTTGCTATCATTACTTATTTCATTGCCATCTTTGAAGCTTAAAGGGGATTATTTTATTCTTGCAACGTTAGGATTTCAAATGATCATCTATTCTGTTTTATATAATTGGACTTCAGTAACCAAGGGTCCATTTGGTATTTCAGGGATAAGCGATCCTATAATCTTTGATAACTGGAAGCTGGATGGAGTTTTTCAATATTTTTTATTTTCTGTATTAATTTCATTTTTAATAGGCATTTTCTTTTATAAACTCATTCGTTCGCCTTATGGGAGGTTATTGCGTGCATTAAGTGATGATGAACTTGCATTACTCTCCCTCGGTAGAAACATCAACTACTATAAGATTTCAGCTTTTGTAACTGGTTCATCTTTTGCCGGCATTGCAGGATATCTATATGCCACATACATAAGCTATATTGATCCGACTTCATTCACATTGGATGAAAGTATTTTTATTATATGCGCATTAATTATTGGTGGCACTGGCAACCTTCAAGGTCCTATCGCTGGCGCGGTCTTTGTGGTTTTAGTACCTGAAATCTTGCGATTTGTTGGTTTGCCAGATAATATGGCAGCTCCTTTGCGCCAAATTATTTATGGGCTTATTTTAATCTGGGTAATTTTTAACAAGCCGCAAGGAATTGCAGGATTAGAGCGTTTTAAAAAGTAATGAGTACCGTTTTATCTATACAGCATATACACAAAACATTTGCATCAAGTTTCAAGACCCTAACTGGTAAATCTCAAATTGAAAGCTCTGAAGTGTTGACAGGAATTTCTTTTGATGTTGAAAAGGGAGATGTTATCGGTCTTATAGGAACTAATGGTAGTGGAAAGAGCACTCTATTCAACATAATATCCGGCCTCTTAAAACCTAATAAAGGGAAAATTATATATTATTATGTCGATCAAGAGTATGACTTAACTAAAATCCCAGAGTACCTACATGCCAGAATCGGTATTTCAAGGCTGTTCCAAGGCAGCAATATTTTTCCCAACCTTACTGTACTTGAAAACATGTATGTGGCAGACAATAACCGCTATGGCGAACATGCTTGGCAGATCTTTAATAATTTAAAGCCAAGTGAAAATTATCGTATCGAGGAAGCCGAACATATTCTACAAAATTTATTAGGTAGTCCTAACCCACTTTGGATTAAACGTCATGAATATGCAGGTAATCTTTCAATCGGCCAGCAAAGATTATTGGCATTTGCTCGTTTGTTTATGAATGAAAAGGCAGATTTGTTCTTATTAGATGAGCCCTGTGCAGGTGTAAATCCAGAAATACGCGAGATCATGGTGAATTTAATTAGTACGCTTCAAAAACATACAAAAACAGTAATACTCATCGAACACAATCTTGATTTTGTAGAGAAAGTCGCTAAAAAGCTCATGTATCTTGAAGATGGAAAAGTGGTAAAAACAGGTCATTTTGAAGAAGTTATGGCTTACAACTCAGTGAAAATTAACTATCTTGGTTTAAGAGAAGTATAATTAATGTTTTAGAAATCAAACATTATATTATTTTTGAGTTCCGAAATGATGAGTTCCGAAACCAGCAGTTCTATTATATTAAAGCAGTGAAATTTTACAATAGACAATATGAAATTGGACGATTAGTTAAGATTAATCGAATGGCTTCCGATGTTGCCCAGTTTACTGTGCTTTCTGGTAGAAGGCGGATAGGTAAGACCCAGTTAATGCTAAAAGCATTTGAAAACCAGAATTTCCTATACTTTTTTGTAGCTAAAAAATCAGAATCCCTGCTTTGCGCAGATTATCAGGAAGAGTTACAAAATAAATTGAAAATACCAGTATTAGGAGAGATACATTCCTTCTCTAGGTTGTTTGAATACATAATGCAATTAGCTTACAATCAAAAGATTACAATAATTATTGATGAGTTTCAGGAATTTTTTTCAATAAATCCAGCAGTGTATAGCGATATGCAGAAAATCTGGGATTTGAATAAGGGTCAAAGTAAGATTCATCTAATCACTTCCGGATCAGTGGCTTCATTAATGCACCGAATTTTTGAAAATACAAAAGAACCATTATTCGGCAGAGCGCAGCATATTATAAAGCTGAAACCTTTCAGTATAGCTACACAGAAAGAAATATTAAGAGACTACAAGGCAACCTACCAACCGGAAGACTTATTAGCCTTTTACAGTCTTACAGGAGGAGTAGCAAAATATGTTCAGTTGTTGATAGAAAATGAAGCTTATACAAAAGAAGATATGATTGATTATATGATCAATGCAGATTCTATATTTATTAATGAAGGTAAAAACGCACTTATAGAAGAATTTGGAAGAGATTATTCAATATATTTCAGCATACTATCTGCCATAGCCAGTGGACATTATTATAGAAGCGAGATCGAAGATTTATTAAAAAAAGAAATCGGTGGATATCTAACCAGAATGGAAAGGGATTATCAATTGATACGTAAGGCAAAACCAATATTTAGCAGAAGTTCAACTAAATTACTGAGGTATGTATTGGAAGATAACTTTTTGATTTTTTGGTTTCGATTTATTTTTAAAAACCATTCTATGGTTCAAATTGCTGCTTTTACTCAATTGCGTAATATTACTTTAAGAGATTATAATACATTCAGTGGTGTAATGTTGGAGAAATACTATAGAACCAAAGCTATAGAAAGTCAGCGATATACTCAATTAGGAAGCTTTTGGGATAGAAAAGGTAAGATAGAAATAGATTTTATTGGTTTAAATGAATTAGATAAAAGCATTGACGTAGCAGAAATTAAAAGAAACAAAGAAAAAATCAGTATTGAAAAGCTGAAAGAAAAATTCTTTCAAGTACTTTTGCTTTACCCTGAGTACAAAGGGTATACAATAAATTACTATGCCTGGAGCCTGGAAGACATGTAGATCAATGGAGAACATACTTGAAATACAAAATCTTTCTGCGGGATATGAAAAGGATAAACCCATATTGATTAACTTTAGTCTATGTCTTAAACCGGGAGAAAGAGTGGGTATCATCGGTCAAAACGGATGTGGTAAAAGTACTTTAGCTAAAGCTCTTATGGGCTTAACCGCTTATACTTCTGGAAAAATATTGTGGAAAGGACAGGAATTAAGTAATCTAAGAACAGAAGAAAGAGAAAGCCTGGACATTGGATACTTAATGCAAGGAGGAGTGGTTTTTGAAAATTTAACAGTTGAAGAAAACCTAAAATTTGCACTACTTAATAAAAAAAAAAATACCTTTGAAAATAGCTTTGCTGCACTTAGACATAACGATATAACGATGCTTCAGCATAAGTCGAGGTTAAAAATGAAAGCTTCCTTTCTGAGTGGTGGGGAGAAGCACATTTTGGCATTCCTTATGGTAATTATAGCCAATCCTAATATGAAATTATTGATAGCTGATGAACCCAGTGCGGGAATTGCAAGCGGTATGCAAAAAGAATTAAAAGAAATGATTAAAAGCACAATTGTCAATCAAGATGTTAGCCTGATACTGATCGAACATAATCATAATTTTTTAAATGAATTGACTGAAAGAATAATAAAAATAAAAGTATAAATATGAAAAGAAATTTTATTTGGATAATTCTGATTTTTACTCTTCTTCTTGCAGGGTTATATTATTATAACTCAAAGAAAAAGGGACAAGAAGATGATTTGATAAAAATTGGTGCGATTCTGCCTTTGAGTGGTGGAAGTTCTTCTGATGCCGGTAATCAAATAAAAGACGCTTTAGAACTATATAAAGAAGAGTATAACCTATTAAATGTTAAAAAAGTAGAAATAATCTATGGTGACAGTAAAAATTCAGCAAGTGATGGTATATCTGCTTATAGACAAATTAAAGCGAATGGAGTTAAATATTTTATTGCTTCAAACAGTGGAGTTGTCATGCCTTTAACTAACGAATTTAAGAGAGATACTGGCAATCTATTAATGACAACTGTTAATTCTGCTGCTGGAGTTCCTGAGTCTGGTGAGAATATTTTTAGAATATTTGTATCTATCCAAAATGAGACAAAAACTATGGCTAATTATATTAAAGATAATCTTGAACTAAAAAGCATAGCTGTTTTATATATTAATGACGAATTTGGCAAATCAGGATTAGAAAATTTTGAAAAGTACAATTCAATTGATATTTTATATAGAGAGTCTTTCGATAAAAATTCTATTGATTTCAAGAATATAGTGAATAAAATTCCAAGAAAAGCTGAAGCAGTTTACATCATTGGGTATGATAATGCATTGGGCCTAATAATAAAACAATTGCGAGAAGCTGGATTTAAGAATAAAATACTAACCACCTTTGGGATGTCAATTCCACCTTGGCGAGCAAAAGCAGGAAATGCTGCAGAGGGTGTAATTTATACTGGATCTAGTTTTGATTCGAACTCTTCGGATACTCTGGTCGTAAATTTTATAAAAAAATTTAAGGCCAAATTCAACAAAGAAGTAACTTCGATTAATGTATTTAGCTATTATTCAATGAAGATATTTTTGGATGCTATAAATAATTGCCACACTGAAAGCACAAAATGTGTAATTAATAGGATTAATAATTCTTCAAATGAAAGCATAATGGGCAAAATAAATATTGACGAGAACGGGGAAGCAGATTTGCCTTTATCCCTTTATACTTATATCAATGGTAGAGAAGAGTTTCTTAGACAATAAAATTAATGTTGCTGGAAAAGAGATATTACTTGGTTCACTTGAAAAAGATGATATTCACTTTCTATTAAATTTGAATGAACAGGGAACCAATGAACTTGCAATAAAAGCAAGAGAAATTACAAATTATTTTTTTGGAAATAAATGCTTTATTAGAGGAGTTATTGAGTTTTCAAATATTTGTAAAGTGAAGTGCAAGTTTTGCCCAATGAATGTTCATAATAAATCATTGCAAAGATATTTATTAGATAAGGACGAATTTATTAACTCTATTAAATTGTGCAATGACTCTGGTATTCAGACCATTATGCTTCAATCTGGTGAGGCGACTTCTTCTTTTAATTATTTAGCCGATTTAAATCTTAATAACTATAGAGAATTTAGTTATAACAATTTTATTTTATGTATTGGAGATCTTAATTTGATGCAAATTAAGAAGCTTATTAAGAATGGCTATAAAAATTATATTTTAAAATTTGAAACTTTTAACTCTGATAAGTATCAGTTTCTTAAGCAAGCTAACCTTGAAAATAGAATTGCTTCCATAGATTTGCTTAAAAAGTATAGAGCAAATGTTGGCAGCGGATTAATTTGTGGACTTCCTGGTCAATCAGAAAGAGACGTTGTTAATTCTTTAACTTATATCCAACAGCAGAGATTTCCTATGAACAGTGTTTCTCCATTTATTGCTGCAGAAAGCACTGAATTCAGTAATCATCCTAATGCAAAATTATTGGAAACACTAAAAATTATTTCTATTTTAAGATTGTTAAATCCAACTTCAATAATTCCATCTGTTAGTGCGCTAAATTTATTAGACACGAAGGGTCAGATTAGGGGATTAGAATTTGGTGCTAATGAAATTACAATAAATTTTACACCAATAAATGAAGTTAATAATTTTCAGATTTATACAACTCAAAGAAAAGTAACAGATTTAGAAAAGGCAAAAAATATTATTTATAATGCCGGAGTAGTATCCGAAAATTCTGATTCATCGGGAATAAAGTATGTTAGTAGTACTGAGGAACAAGATTGGTACAAGAACAGATATAGTGTAAAGGATCTGGATTTAGAATTATCTGTATATGGTATTCCATCAGATTTTTATGTAAAGTTTATTAACTCCTTGCCAACGGTAGAGAAAGCAATTGAATTAGCATGTGGCGATGGGAAGTATTCCTTTCAATTAGCTAAAAGAGTGAATGAATTAACAGTTGTCGACAAATGTAAATTTGCTATTAATAGATTAATAGAACGGCAACATGCTATGAAAGTTGACAACCTGCGAGTATTGAAAAAAAATTTATTTAAATTAAATGAATCTGGTTATGATGTTATAGTATGTGCTAACCTTATTCACGATCTGGATGAAAGTGAGCTCTCATTATTTTTCGATAGATTAAAAGTTCTTGCTAAGAAAGATGCTTATGTTTATATTTGCTTCGAATCAGGCATAATTCTGAAGGATTCATCTGGAATCTATTTTAATTTAAATAGATTGTACAACTATACGTTAGGTGAAGTAGTGGAACGGTTTGAAAAATCTGGATTCAAAATTGAAATGACTAATAATTCACCTTTTATTGGGGAATTCAGTAGAAGAACAAGTCAATACACTAGAATGGCGACATCATTCGAAATAATTTCAAGAAAATTGTAAAATGGAATTTTTAAAAAGTGAAAATCCGTTGGAATTTGAAAAGAATATTGATATACGGTTCAGTAGTCCTACTAAATTAAGAGGCTTAACAAATGAAGAATTTGTTAAGCAAATATTTAATACAATACTGAAAGAATATTTTGAAAATGCTACAAGTAATAATGGAAATAAAAGTATTCTGAAAACTGATTTTGTAGCATTAAAATTTATAAACTCGAAAACAAATGATTTAGCTCCTATTATTTATCCTTCGAATGTTACAATAAAGAAATCAGTTGACTTTCGAGAAAATTATGAAAAAGACATTAACGTATCGAAACTAATATTTTCAGAAAATGCTGAGGGGATTAATAATAGTTTTTTTTCATTGTCACTAAAAAATTTTCCTGATGAAGAAAAAATAAAAAATCTTAATTACTTATTTATTAAAAATAGTAGCAAAGTACAGAAAGCTTATAAAAAATATCCTAACAATAATGATTTTAATATAAATTGGAAAATTGAAAAATTGAAAAACAAATTTAGCGAATCAATTGATGATCTCATCGGAAAAAGTGTTGACGAAAACGCAGTAGAAAATTTTACAAAAATATTTTTACAAAAGTTGTTGATTGAGAAGAATAAAATTATAATATTTAAATCAACGAGTATCAAATTTTTTGAACAAATAAAGCCATTGGGATTAATTGTTCAATTTTCATTTAATGAGAATGAATATAACAAGATCAATGATGAGGAAAAGTTGAACTTGTTGAGGAGAATTTTATTATATAGTAATCGTGTATTTTCAATATGTGAAAGGTATTATCTGAATCAGTTAACTGTAGAATTTGATGAAGCACACATTAAGTCTGCCATCCAATCAATCTTAATTGATTCTTATGCACATAATGTATCTGCTCATAGCTTAAACTTCTTGCAGCATTTATTTAGTTACAGAACTGAGCACTACTTAAAGCAATTCTTCCCACTTCAATCCTTTTCTCGTCTTGAGAATTTACCACTAAATAAAATAACGTATACTGATTTCTTTCGAGCAAACAATTTGAATTGTGTCAAGAATCAATGGAATAGTATTAAGGATCCGGAAGAACAAAAGCTTTTTAAGGACCAACAATACAATTTATCTTACTATGAAGCCATAGGACAAAGCGACAGTACGAATACACTTTTTAATGCTAATCTTCTGGATTATATTCTATATGGCACTGATCAGTTTAATGGAATTGACTCCGTTAATCTTTTGAAATATAAAGGCAATGGAACTCATAATAAGGCTAAGCTTCCTATGCCAATAGATTATGCCGTTGCTCCTTTGATTACTTATTTGCGAGATAAAGGAGCCTTCTGGAGTGGTATAATTCGTGATAATAAAGCTACACCTTCACAAATAGTTTCTCTGTACGATGTCCTAATGGAAATGTGTAGTAATCCATTATTCATAGGCAGCATTATGGCCGCGGAAAATATATTTATTATTCATTTTTTCATAAATACAAAGAATCCTGTAGAAAATGAAAAATATAATGAAATTAATGGAAAACCTACTCATTTTTTGACAATAAATATCAAGGAATTTGTAGAAACAGAAATGAATCTTCGTGATGAAGAAAGCAAGTTAAATGAAAAGTATGCTAATGAATTATTAGATATAAGGCATAGTTCCATGAGTTTTATTCGACTTACAAAAAAACATCATTTGCTTAGAGAAATTTTGCAAAATCAATCGATCTTACTTCCAGGTGGATTAGTTGGAAAGCATGCTTTGTTTACAATAATAGAAAACACACTTCGCAATGCTAAGCACCTTAAGTTAGATCATCGTCCATTAATTCAACAAAATGGTCTTGAATTACACTTATATATTAGAGATGAAAAATATGCTATCGAGAAAACGATTATAGATTTTGTTATGTCTCATAAAAAAAGAGAATGTGAAAGAAAATTAGAAATTAATCTAGCGGACAAGAATATTAGAAAGATAATTAATGAGGGAAAGAAGGAGTGCGTTAAATCGATAATTAAAACTAGTTTAGAAGAAAGCAGCTTGGAAATATGCAATGAACAAATCGATAATTTGACTGAGCAATTATTTGATAAGGAATTATTTAGAGTTGGAATTCATTTGGACTATGTAAAAAAAGAAAGTTCAGTGGATATTAATACATCAGAAATTAAAACTAATGGAGGTGGAAAGCACGAAGAAAATCTAGTTCAGTCAGTTGTTAAAAGTTCGTATCGTCCGATACTTAGTTATGATGGTAAACCGAATATGGGTGGTAGTAGTCAGGATAAGATTTGCGCTGCTGCATTGTTTAATGGGTTCTTTTCGTCAGTGGAGTATCCAATGGATGAAGTCAAAAACCATTATCCCTGGATAGCCTATAATATATTACCAGATTCTGTTCCTGATGAATTGCATAAACATAGTGTTTATGGAAAATTCAGAAAAATGAAAAAAGAAGATATTAGGGATGAATTTAGTAAAAGTGATAGCGAGTATTATAAAGAAAAAGATAAGAATTTAGAAGCTGCCACGTTTGAAAAAGATTTGTATGTAAAGTTTTTTCACATCTGGAAAGGACAAGATATTATGTTCTTTGATAATGAAGTTACGGATGATAATAAATCTTTTATTTACTCAATACCAAGGTTTAAAATTGCGATTGTATCTTGTAATAAATCATTTGAACCTTTGAGAAAAAAAGCTATTTTGAGAATTGTTGATGAAAATGAGTTCAAATTAGAAACAGATCCACTTAAAAGAAAAGATCAATTTGTTAAGGAATATTATAAATGGAATAAGAAATGGCTTGGAGAAAATGTTAATGAAATTCTATTTGAAAAAAATTTAAATTATCGGAAAATTGATTTTGATGAAAATGAAATAAAACTTAGTGAGATAGATAGCCCCAATGTTTCTCAAAAAGGTCAAGCTATTCCTATTGACCATGACGAAGGTGCATTAAAAGGTTATGTTTGTAAGCTTCGAACTCATGGATATTTCCTAAATCATTTTATTGGAAGAAATCTAACTGAACTTTTTAAGGGAACAGTAAACAATCAGGATAAAGCTTTAAAGCAAGAATTATTTGAATCAATTTTCACCCAAATTACTATCTTTGAAAATAGACTTTTTAAATTAATTGACAATTATAAATTTGAGGGACAAGAAATAAAAAAGCATGTAGGAATTTTAAAGGATAAGCTAAATTTAATTATACATAGCGAAGAGTTGGATTTAGTAGATTTAAAAAATAATAATTACATTAAATCGAAAAGACATTTTTATATCTTCCATTTGTCATATGTCGAGTCTATTATCAAAAGCAACTCTAGTATTTTTAAAGATAAAGAGAAGGAAGTTGAGATGTTCATTCAAGAGGTCTTTGGAATTAAAGAAGAGAGTGATGCTCCTGATAACTTTATAGTTTGCATGACCACAGGAAGAGGAAGAGATGAATGGTTGTATAAAGCTGGTCGATTCAGAAAAAACTGTATTCATATACCAATAGAATCACTTCAAACTGCAATCCAACAAGGAGTATTGTTCAAAGATGATTTTGATATAAAGTACAATTTATGTAAGGTGCTTTTTGGATCCTAAAATTATTGATATGGTAAGAGTCTATTTATGGTTTTATCCTTTAGCAAGTAAAAGAAGTATTGGATTGGTGAATGGTTATTTTCATAATGTTAATCTAGAGAATACAGAGCACGATATTCTTTTTGATGATGCGAATAGCGTTCTTGAAGTATTATTAAAAGATAATAATTTAAAGGATTTTTTAAAAGAAAAAATAACGAAATGTGTAGTGCATGAGGCTACAAAAAAGAATTGTGCAATTAATTGGGCTAGGGAAAATAGAATATATATTGAATTTTTTAGCAATAGTGACGAGACCAGAAGTGACACATATCGTCGATTAAATGCATTAATTCAAGAAATAAAAAAACCAACTAATTAATTAATATTATTATGAGGAATGGATTTTAGTAGACCAAACGTAAAAAATATTGACATACAAATTGAATCTGAAAAGCATTCAAATTGGAAAAACTTTATTAAATCTATTTTTGATATTTTATCAAATATTAATTTGAACAGTACATGGTTTTTTGATAAGGGAATTAATTTAAATTTTAAATTGCTAAATGCAGATAAAGATCAGCCTTTTATAAGAAAATTAACTGAATTTAATTTTTCAAATTGTAACAATTTAAAAGATAGAATTGATGCAATAGTCATATTTACTCCTGAGGATCTAAGTGAAGGAACTGTAGCTGCTAAATCATTAATATCTGAGATTGTCGAAAAAAATTTATTTGAAATTCAATTTAATGATGGAAAATATTCGTCAATACACAAACCCATATTAGTAATCTGTAATAAAATTGAAGGTTCTCATATTTTAAACAATTCATCTATATGGTTTAAAGCAATTTCAATTACTAGTTTGAAAAGCAAGCAATATAGCAATAGTATTGAAAGTTCAATAATGTTAGAGATTGGTAGAATTAAGAAAGAAATTGCTGTCCATCCTTATAATAATGTCAATGCTCAGGAAATTCTCGATTATCAATTAAGACTGCAAAAGGAAAATCATTTAAATAGGTTTGGAAACGGACACGTTGAGATTATACCTAAAATGTATATTAGCGAAGAAAAATGTAGGAATGATATCCAGAGTAAAAATTACTCAGATAATAAATTGTTTTCGAATGTTGGATTCCGAATATTGTTGATAGATGACAAAATATATAAGGATTGTGGAGCTATTTCTAAGGCAGAGGCTTTAAAAAAATTAATATCTTGTAATATTGATACTTTTGGTCTAAAGAATGAAAATCTGGTTTGGAACATAGGTCATGTTAAAGAAAAAATCTCAGAAAATATTAGCGGTACAGTTAAATGGTGTCAAGAAGCTAGTAACATAAAAATCGGGGAAAACCATATAACTCAAATCGTGCAAGTTGATAATATAACTGATGCGTTGAAGTTGTTAGCAAGTGACGAAATCAAATTTGATGTTATATTATTAGATTATTTATTAGATCGAATTGATCCGGAAGACAATACATCAAAAAGAGAATTAGCAACAAATTTATTTCTTTGGCTAAAACAAGATATCTCAAAGATAGGCACTGTTGGTTTTTTTCCGGATAATAAATTATTGTATTTATATAACAATTTGGTGAAGGGGGAGAACATTAATGAATATAAGAATGATTGTAAATATTGTCACGATATAATTAAACGGCACATAATAGGCCCTAAGCAGAACAGAGGACCCTTAAATAAGTTATGGATCTTTCCAATTACAGCTTTCAATCAAACTATGATTGAGGACTTAATTTCAAATGGAATTAGATTAATTGATTATTATTGGCATATAAGCAGAGGGGCCGATCCAATAACTACACCCATTCGGTTTATTAAGAATTTTAATTTATTTCTTCATTTGCAGTTAGAGTACGCAATATTCAATTTTGATAGTATTTCTAAATTTGTAAGTCGAAATTTGGAAGGATTAAAAAAACTAAATGAAGATGGAAAGATTGACACTTCAAAATTTCAAGCATATATGGGTGCTGAGTACAGCGTATTCGTAAGTTTATATTTTAAAAGACCTGTAATTTATAGAGACAAGGAGAAATCACTTTTTTCCATGTATGTTTGGGATAATTTCATGAAAAAACAAGAAAATGAATCTCTTTTTTCTTTTACAGAGGCCTTTCAAGAGTTTTTATATCTGGCAGCTTTCAAAAATCTTATAAATATATCAGAACATAAGAAATCAATACATAATTGTATTTATATCCTTAATGATTGTTCGTCTAATGTTGATCAAATTATTAATAATTTAAAAAATCTAAGTAAGTTGGTAAATAGCTTAGAGTAATTCGCATGTATTTTATAAAAAAATATGGATTAGAGAATATATACAAGACTGATTATCAGAGTTCTTCTTCTTTAAAGGAACCGGAGGGATATTTAGATCTAACCTTAACTTTATTTCCTGATAGACTAGAGTTTTTTTCTAATTACGAATCTATACAAGAACCAGTATTTAGAAATAGAAGAATACAAATTTCACTTGAATTTGCGCATGCAGATGAAATTGATCATTTACTTCTCAATATTTTAGAATACTTTACACAATATAATTTTTTTAGAGGTAAAATAGGGCAATTTCAAGAACTAGTTCCATGGATACCTTATACCGAATATTTTCAAAATAAAGGTGTGTTTATAGCAGAAGTTGAGAGTGGAACAAAAAAACTTAAAGTTAAGTTTATAGAAATTTTTTTTTGTTTTTTGGAGGACTTATTTAATTCGAGGAGCGATATTTGTCAGCACAACCCAGAATATTGTAGTCATTATAGAGAAGTATTATCAGGTAGCAAGGTTTTTGAATACCTGAATAAGAAGAGATTGTTTTGTAAAGCGGTCTATGAGTATATCGAAGCTGGAGAGCCACCGGGTGTGGATAATTATTTTCATTTTGAGCTAAAGAAAGCATATTTGGAGTACTCAGAATTATTGTTAAAAGATGAGATGCTCCACCATATCCCTGCTGAAAAGTTAGAAGCAAATAATTGGATACTTGGAAATCCGGAAATTGAATTGATACATGTGAGAAATATGTTTGGAGAATTGCTTGCCCAGGAGCAACTTAATACTGAACAAATTGAGAATTTTTTACTTAAAAAACACAATATTTTTAATGCCATAAATTTTAAAAAGCATAAATGGTTTTCTCTATTTTATATCTTTCAATTAATAGCTCTTTTTTTATCAATTGGATGGCTACTATCAATCTGGTCCAGAAATTACGATACTGAATCTAAGTTTATTTATTTAGTTTTCTTTGGTGGGATGATGGGAGGGAGCTTATTAGTTTCTTTTATTTATAAAAAGAAACTAAAGTTTTTATTTCCGAGGTTAATAATATCCATAATTACGGGTTCCCTAATCTCTATTAGCCTCTTCGACTTCATTTCTTCAATGATGATGGCTTCTAATTTTATTATATTTATTATTTGTACTATAATTACATTTTTAGTGGCAATAGCAATATTAATGGAAATTAAGACGCATTCAAGATATTATAAAATTGTCAGTTTAAGTTCAATTACTAAAGGTTTGGTAATTTTTATTTACACTTTTAACTTGTCTTTCTTATTAACAGTTTTATTGCATGTATCCATATCAGGGGATAATATAGACAAGTCAAATATATTTCCAAAAGTTATACTTAATAATGAATTTCATATAAAGGATGAGGTTGATAAGTATAACTATTATATAAATAAATTTGTAAGAATTATTGAGGATAAAGAGCCAGCCTCTATATTAGAATTTAAGGATTTCAATTCTATTGTTCAACCCACTGATCAGGATAAATTTAAAAATTGTTTTTTGAGACCTATTAGGCCTGATACAACAAAAATAGGAGATCTGAGGGAGATACTGTTTTTGAACAAGCATTCAACCTATTTAATCAGTTTTAATAATTCCAGTTTTAAAATATTCTATAGAATGTTTGTAATTCAACTATTTATTGCAATAGGTGTCGCTATAATAGGCCAAACATTTTTATACAAAGAAACTATTACTGAACCATATTAAGGTGGAAAGCAACAGTATTCCATTTCGGTTGAGAGTAATTTAATAATTACAAGTTCTTACTGCAGTTATTTGGAAGCGCAATGATTAATAATTGATGATTTATTAAAAGCAATTTAGTCAAAGAGATCAATAAGATTGATTCAGTCTATCTGAATACGTTAACCTTTGCACCAAATTCCAACAAGGTTTCTATTCCTCTTATAAGGGAATAAAGATAGCGCATTTGAAAGGTTCATGACTTACTAAATATAGTTTTTGTAAAGAGCTAAACATGTTTATTTTTGTTGCAGAAGCTCAATTTTAACCTAAACAAAGAAATATTGCTTTAACATCGACAAACTATATGATATTTCATAAAGTCTGGACACTTTTCTTAAAACTCAAACCAGTGTATCTGGTCTCCAATAAATTATTCTATCATCCTGATTCAGAGGTAATTATCATGTGGCGAGTCAATGGCGGAAGTAAAGTAAGTATTAATGATCTACCATGTCCAGCAATAGGCCATTGCATCTGGCCCGAAAAGAATACACAGCACTTTCACTTAAAAGCAATTCGCAATGGAGAGCAAATAGACCGCTATTTGACCATCAGGTACTCTAAATATCACTCTTTAATACTACAAGTTTTAAATTTGGTATGGCCTAAGAATTCTAAGGTCATTATTCCATCCAAAATTAAGGACCAACCCTTAAGCCAAATACAACTAGGTCATACAGGCAACACTATAATAACATACGAAAATGCATTAAGGATGCAGCATTCAACAATTAACACCCCTAACAGTCCCCTGAAATTTTCTCCAGTAATATTAAGTGTATCACATAATATTGAAACTAAACCAATTAATTTGACACTTAAAGACCATAGCATAATTTAATTTTTTCTATTATACCTTAATAATCCTAATTCCATGTCTACAATCCACAATTACAAAGCTCCTAATCCTTCACGAATTGAAAAATTCTTATGGCGGTGTTGCGGCGCAGATGAGCAAATTATGAAAAAGTCTACTTATGCAGATTATGCTAAGTATTCGGGTCTTGGGGGTATTGTATTAGCTACAGGAATCTTAGCGGCCATTTCAATGGGATTTGCAATTACGAGGTTGTTTAATATTTATACAGCAATTCCAATTGGACTTATGTGGGGAGCAATTATTTTTAACTTAGACCGATTTATAGTTTCCAGTACAGGAAAGGGGGATGGCAAGCATGATATTAGTTTTGGCGAATTCTTACACGCCTTACCACGTATTTGTATGGCAGCTCTAATCGGAATTACAATTTCTGCACCTCTCGAAGTATATATATTTCAGAAAGAAATAAACAAACAGTGGGAAGAAGAAATTAGGGTTGGGAGAAATAAAGTTAAAGACGAAAAGCTTTTATTTTTTAAGGATGATAGTATTCTAATTGCTAAATCGATTCAAGAGCATGAACAATGGATAAGTAACTCACAGAGTGTAGTAAATAATTTGAAGGAATTAGAATTTAAAGAACAAAATAATAAAAAAAATCCTGGAAGGGGCAATGCTACAAAAGCATGGGAACAAAAAAGGATAGATGAAGAAAAAATCTTGTTTGGATTTATTGAAGAAAAAAAGAATCTGGAATTGAAGTTAGAAAATATGGTTAAAGCTGTAAATTTAGAGATTCAAGAATGGGAATATATTCAGCGTGGTTGGACATATGATGAAATTCAAGACGTCATGGCAGGAAAGTTAGATAAAAATGCAGTAAATAATAAATTAGGCATTTTAGATAGTATAACAACTTTACACAAATACCCTGAATCTAAATATCCTACATTACTTATTCGATTATTGTTCATTTTCATTGAAGTAGCCCCTGTATTCTTCAAACTCATGATAGCCTTTAGTCCTTACGATTTTTTACAGGAGAATCTTAAGGCATGTATTATGGCTGCAAATGGGATTCAGGCAAAAGAAGGATATAGTAAATTGGAAACTGGTGAAATCCACGATCAGATTGTATATCACGAAGCAGATCAACTCTTTTCGCAGACCCGAAGTAAATTAGAAGCAGATACCGCCATTTATAAAGATATTACAAAGGCATATACAGAGTCAGAACAGACTAATATCAAAAATAAACCAGAAGAGTATATTAAGAAATCGTGAGCATTACTTCCTTGATTGGTTTTGACGATCTTATTCTTCGCAAAAGCGGAGCATTTGACAAATTTGCTCACAAGGCTATTTCATGGATGTTTGCCATTAATATTCTAATCTTCTTTGGTGGTGTCCTATACTTTTTTTCCGTTTCAGTTACGGATAAAAATTTGTTATATTTTATTGCGATTTTACTTAGCCTTGTTTTTTTCTGTTTTACACGAATGATAATTGCAACGCACGATCACTCATTATCATACTATGCTTATAATCGTTCGCTGGAATTATTTCAATCTAACATATCCGTTCATCTAAGATTATTCGTTGTTCTCATTTTTTCGTTATTAGCAAGTACTGGATATCTATTATGGATTACAGAACCTTTGGTACTGGATGTAATAGATTTATTGCACACTGGAAATCATGATTATCAATTTGCCATGCAAAAGTATTTCTTAATTCAAGGAGATAATTATGATCAGCTCAATAATATTAGTGATAGATTAATGTTGTTGCGTGTAGTCTTAGGACCATGGCGTTATCTTATTGCCATTCCATATATTTTGGTTAGCTTCATATTGCTATTACCCTTCGTCCTAAAGTTATATCTGCCTGAAATTTCAAATGGAAAATATGAATTACTTGAAACAGAACTGGAGACAAAGTTGGTTCTTTCGGAATATGAATATACCTGGGACGTAGTCAATAGCATTAGAAATTCTAAATATGGATTACCAAGCTACAGATATGAAAATTACTGGGACCCTCCATTTAATACCTTAGAGAGAAAACCACCACTAGATAAACTTTATCCAAATACTGATCGACAAGCATAGAATGTTTCAAAACGTCTTTTTTACAGGGCAATGTCATGGTTCATACGAGCCTTCTAATTATAGTGGCAATTTAAATATAGAACGGTTTCAACCAAAGATAAGAACGATCATACTTACTGAACCAAAACAAATAGATTACTATAACAAAGTAGAACTTGAAAAGCAGTTTCCACAAAACATTAATCCTTCATTTATTAATAAAGTAATTGTAGTAAAGAATAGAGTTTTATATTTAGCTGATTTTACCAATACCATTGTTGCACCAGCTGAGTTAATGGTTAGAAATAAATTACCAGAAGGAAGCGAAGGAACATTTCAAGGAATTTTTTATGGAACGATACACGGCAGTTTAGAGAAATTTGAAAAGAAGCATATCACTGAGGACATTTCAAGATTTTTATCTGCAGATCAACTTAAGTCACTAGGTTATAAAGAAAATAATCAAGCAGAAGAATATTATAAATCTAAGCAAAAATCATCTCAAACTAGCAGCAATCAAGGTGTTAAAGGTGATATGCGGGGTTTACTGGGTTCAGGTTGTGTTCGAATATTTTGGGAATTAGTAATAGCCTTATTGCTTTTGTTATTGCTTATCTTTTTTGTAGATAAAGGATGCTCTATAATAGAAAGAAAATACAAATTACCCCTTATCCCTCCATGCGATACAATCTATGTTCACGACACTATTTTTATTGAATCAGAAGAACTATTAGACGACACTATACCTGATCTAATTAGAATTAAAGAGGATGAAGCGCTATTGATGTTGTTTGATTGTGCTGTGATTGATCATGATATTATTAGTGTATCTTTTAATGATAATCAAATATGCGATAGCCTCGAACTGAAAGGAGATCACAGTTCACCTTATTTGCTAAGTATGCATAAAGGAATTAATGAATTACTTATTGAAGTAGGAAGTAAAGGTGAAGAAACCCCATGCACTGTAGGAATTCTTATTGTGTCCAAAGTTGATAAAAGTAAAGTAATTTTTAGATCTTGTGAAAAAATTGATACGTATCAACCTTATGATCTAAAGATAAGATATAAATAAATTCATGCTTCGATTGTGGATATATATTATTTCTTATTGTCTTGCCATAGTATTCTTATACCTCTTGTATGCATTTGTTAAAGAAAATGTATCTTCAATAATGCCAGACCAACTGCATTTAGTGCAGATAAAAGACACCATATATTCAAGCAAATACAAAATTTCTCAATCACAGTGTTTATTCAAGTCACAAGCATTTTTATATGAAGAAGGTCAAAGAGTTTTTAAAACGGAATATTCCATTTGCGACTCTTTGTATCAATCAGAGTTGAGTTATAGAAGTAACCTACACAATGCACAATCGATAACAGAAGTTCATAGAGCTTTGTTAAAAAATGGTGATGAACTTGTTACCCAAATTTCAGCTGCCTTTAATGAACATAGGAAGACCAGGTCAATAAAAGATTTTCAATTTGCGCAATTAGTCGTAGCTTCGATTCAACAAATACCTTATACCCTTGTGCATTCAGAAAGTCACAACAATTGTAATCTAGAGCTTTGCAAAATAACACATGAAAAACTTCGTAAATCCCATAGGTTCAGTAAGTGGGATTTTGTAGGAGGGTGTGCTGAAAAGGTTGAACCACTTGGTGTGTTTTCACCAATTGAAGTAGCCTATCATCATATGGCCGATTGTGACAGTAGGACTTTATTCTTGTTCAAATTAATGAAGAAGATTGGATTTGATGTAGTAATCCTAGGCAGTGATATTGAGGGTCATTCTATTCTAGGAATTAATTTGGCAGGAATGGAAGTGCTTAATGGAGCCTCTACATTTCAGGATCGGGTAACGAACAAAAAATATGTAGTTTGGGAGACCACTACAGAAGTTGGACCAGGTATATATTTTGATTGGGTGCCAAGTAGATGGACTATTGATATACGTTAAAAATAATTAGTATGAAATTTGAAATCTTTTTATTCCTTTTTCTTTCTGTAATACTTGGTGTGAGTTTTATGTTTTTGTGTTTTAAAGTATTTAAACGCATTTACTTAAATATTTTAGGAATTGGAGAAAATTTAAATTTGGCATCCGCGATCTTACTGAGCTCGTTATTGTTCTCCATCGGGCTTTATATTAGTTTTGCAATGGTACCTATACGCAATATGTATGCTGTGGTATCTTCTAGTCAAAACTATCATATTGTGACCATCATTAGCTTTGTGTTGTTGTTTTTATTTAGTGCTGTGTGTCTTGCATTTATAATCAACTTTTTGAGTTTTAAAACATTTGATTTACTTACTAATGTTAATGAAGCAGAAGAAATTGTTAAAAACAATATCCCAATCGCAGTCATTGTATCTACCATTATAATTGTAACTGTTTTAATTACCAAAGAGAGCTTTGTGTTGGCATTGGATAGTTTGATTCCATACCCAGAACTACCTTACAAATAAACTACTTTACTTCTAAAACTATTAAATTGATTCGACTAAAAATATTTATCGATTGCAGAAATACAATAAGCAATTATTCAAAATATATTAGAACAAAGCCTCGAAATAAATATGGGTGGGACATTTTGAATTGGGAAGAATATATTCAATACATTTTAAATGAGTATAGACATTATTATTCTCCTGCTAAGGTTGTAGGAACAATGATCGTATTGGCGGAAAGCCCTATTGGAGAGCAATCTGCTGGGGATTATGATACAAAGGAAGCTTTACAAAATATTTCTAAAGTATTTGGACTTAATGTACATTTTACGCTAAGAAAGAGAGAAAATGGTAAGTGGGTTGATAAAGGGGTAGATGCATACATTGCATCACACATGTTGTTAGGAGCATTTGAAAATCATTATGACGATTGCATTATTGTATCAGATGATGCTGACTTTTCACCTGTTGTTACAATGTTGCAAGATTTTTTTGGAAAAAAAGTAGTTCATGCTGGCTATAATAGAGAGTTGGCATTGAAATCTTACTTTAGTATTGATTTGAAGAAACTTAAAAATGACCCGAGATGGAAAAAGTAGCTATATTTATTGATAGAGGTAATTTTATTCAACAATTAAAGAATAAAAAACTTTTGAACAAGGATTTTCTACCCATTGATAAATGGAAGCAGTTTAACAACATTTTGATGTCTTTCTTTGAGTATCGTTGTGGTTTTATTTCAGAAGTTGATGATTATAAGAAACATAGTTATACTGATCATATTGGAAGTTGGCTTTTTGTAAGTCAGAGAGTAGATTTGCACCATCAAGAAACTGCACAAGAAGAAATTACACAAGAGAAGATTTTTTTGGAACATATGAAAAAAATCGATAGCTTATTTGGATTTATCATTAAATATGGTATAAAGTATAAATCTGAAGGAACGATGATCGAAAAAGGAGTCGATATCCATTTGGTATGTCAAATGTTGTTAGGAGCATTTCGCAATGAATTTGATTCTTGTATATTGTTATCGGATGAAGATGAATTCATTCCGGCAATAGAAATCATACAGAATTATTATGGAAAACAAGTTCATCATGCTGGATTTCAAGCAGATAGACTTAGAGCAGCATGTTTTGGAAATATTCCATTAGAACAAGAGTTCTACCATCAATGGTTAAAGTAATTAAAGTTGTAGATTTTGATTTCACTCATGCTAATTATCATCTCTCTGGTGGAACGAATCAGATTGGAATTACGACGCAATTAAGTGCGTTCTATAAGAATAAAAAGGTATAAGGCTCTAACTGGTCAAACCAATTAGTTCGATTGTAGAATTTCATCTAAACTTGAACACAGATAGTGAGCATTGATAAAAGCATTGATGTAATTATTAAGAGAATTATTTTTTTCTAAGTCAACGGATATTACATTGTATAAGGCCTGACTGTATTCCAAACTATTAGACTCACCCAGATTAAACTTTTCCATAATTATCTTTAGATTCTCTTGTGCAAGAGATTCTTTATTTAATTGAAGTTGATAAAGCGCTAAGGCATGTTGCATCTTTGATTGATACAAATTGTATTGATATTCAGTAGTAGTTTTCCAATCGCTTTGTTCTAGTTTTGACTTTTCGGATTCAAGGTCCAAGGCCTTCAATTGATGTCCAACAGCATTGCCATCGTACAAGGGAAGATTAAGTTGCAATCCAAAACTGCTTCCATAGGATTGATTGAAAAAATTAAATCCTGCCTGATTGTCCAATCTATTATAATGATAATCTCCGGAGAGATTAATCGAAGGATAACGCTGAGTGCGCACTTCTTTTTTAGTCAGGGCATTGAGCTTATGTTGATATTCAAATTGTCTGTTTTGTACACTTTCATCTAAAGAACATCGAACGGGTTTGAATGATTTAATCTTTTCGTAATTCAAGCTATCCGTAAGGAGATAAGTATTGTCATAGGGTTTTAGTAAAAGCGTGTTTAAGGCGATATAACTTTCTTTTAATGCCTGTTCTTGTGAAGCAATTAGAATTTGAATATTCTGAAGTTCAATGGCTGAAAGAAGATAAGCGTTTTTGCCTTGTTGACCAAGTTCATAGCGCTTTTGCTCTAATTCCATTCTCACTCGCGCATTCGATTCCTGAGCATGTAAGGAGCTTAGATTATTATTTGCATTCAATATTTCATAGTAACTGGTAGCCACTTCAAAATAGGTATCCAGAATTTTAAGTTCCAATTCGGATTGGCTAAGCTTCTCAAGAGTTTCTAATTTATCCTTGGTAACAAAAACTTTGAACCCATTCAATACATTGTAATTGAGTAAAATATTAGCATTGATACTTTTTTGAACGGCATTGTTTCTGTTGATCTCCGTGTTATTAATAAATTTCTGATTGACCGAATTCGTAGTAATTCCAGGAGTTACATTTAATTCAATCTTGGGAAAAGCACCCGCGGCCGTCCAATTATTTTGGATGGCAGCAATCTCTTGCTCCTTCTTGGCGATTTGAATTCCGTAGTTATTTTGAAGTGCCATTTGAATAGCCTCCTTCAAACTTAGCGCTGATTGAGCATTAAGATATGTATTGAATAAAGCAAGAAGCAGAAAGCTAATCCTCATAAGGTTTCATTTTTGATCTGGATAGATAGCTATAAATTCCCGGAACAATCAGAAGTGTGAGCAATAAAGAAAACATTACACCACCAATTATTACAAGTCCTAAAGGAATTCTGCTGCTGGAAGCTGAACCAAAGGAAAGGGCCAGTGGTAATGCGCCTAAGGCCATAGCAAGACTGGTCATTAAGATCGGACGCAATCTTTGTTTTGATGCGTCCACTAATGCGGATAATTTATCTTCTCCGTTTCTTCTTTTTTGATTGGCAAAATCAACAATGAGAATCCCATTCTTGGTCACTAAACCAATCAACATAATCATTCCAATTTGAGAAAATATATTGATGGTCTGACCAAACAACCATAGTGTAAGCAATGCGCCAAAAATTGCAAGGGGCACTGTAGCCATAATAATCAACGGATCTACAAAACTTTCAAATTGCGCCGCTAATACTAAAAAGATTAATATTAAAGCGATCACGAAAGCAAATCCAATACCTCCTGAACTTTCCGCAAAGTCTCTTGAAGTTCCCGCTAAGGCGGTGGAATAACTTGGATCGAGTAAAGAAGAAGTAATGCGTTGCATTTCCTTTATTCCGTCACCTAAAGTAAATCCTTCATTAAGTCCTGCGCTGATCGTTGCAGATTTGTAGCGATTGAAGTGATATAATGTTGGTGTAGTGACAGTCTCTTCAATACTTATGACATTATCAATGGATACCAATTGACCAGTATTATTTTTAACACTGAGTAGTTTGAGATCATTGGGGGAGTCTCTAAAGTTTTTATCGACTTGACCTATGACCTGGTATTGTTTTCCATTCAAGGTAAAATATCCAAATCTTCGATTGCTCATAGCCAATTGTAAAGTACTAGCTATATCCTGAACACTAATGCCCAATGCTGCTGCTTTAGATCGGTTAATGGTAATCTGCAATTCTGGTTTGTTGAATTTGAGATCAACATCAACATTGTTGAGGATTTTACTTTTACCCACTGAATCGAGAATTCTTGCAAGATCGCGTTTTATTTTTTCAAGATCGTTATTTTGAATAACAAACTGAACAGGAAGACCACCTCTTCTATTAATTGAAATGGTTTGTTCCTGAATGGGGAAAGCTCTTCCATCGGTTATTTTAGGAAGTGATTTTGAAATTCTTTGCACAATTTCCGATTGCGTTGCAATTCTTTCAGATGGATCTTTCAATAATACCCGGACAAATCCTGTATTGGCTGCACCGGAACCAAAAAATGTTGGTGCGGTGACGGAGAGTACGATCTCTTTTTCCGGAACGGAGTCCATTATAAGATTGGTAAGTTTCTCCAGATAATTATCCATATAGGCAAATGAGCTTCCTTCCGGTGCTGTTACCGATAACCTGAATTGTGATCGATCTTCCATTGGAGCGAGCTCAGATGGAATTTTCTGAAAAAGATAATAAATCGAAATACCGCAAATACAGATCATTAACCAGGCAATCCATTTTATTTTTAAAAAGGATCGTAACAATTTTTCATAAGTGGATTCCAGGGATTGATAAAAGGGTTCAGTGATGCGATAAAACCAGCCCGAATGCTGATTATTAGTGGAAAAATATATATTGAGTATGGGCGTCAAGGTTAAACTTACAAAAGCCGAAATCATGACGGCACCGGCAACCACTACCCCAAATTCTCTGAACAGTCGTCCGACAAATCCACCAAGAAAAACTACTGGAATAAATACAACCGCTAAGGTTAATGAAGTCGCAATTACGGCAAAGTAAATCTCTGAAGTTCCTTCTTTGGCTGCCTGAACTTTTGACATGCCTTTTTCCATTTTGCGGAAAATATTTTCAGTAACTACTATGCCATCGTCAACCACTAATCCGGTTGATAATACAATCGCCAACAGCGTCAAAATATTTATAGTGAATCCCGATAAATACATAATAAAAAATGCAGCAATTAAGGATACCGGAATATCTACTAATGGTCTTATGGCAATGATCCAATTTCTAAAAAATAGATATACGATGAGAATGACGAGTAACAGAGAAAACATAAGTGTTTCCTTTACTTCCCGGATGGATTTGTTGATATAACGTGCCGCATCGAGACCCATATTAAGTTCAAATTCCGGAGGAAGATTTGATTTGATTTCATCAAACCTTTTATAAAATTCTTTAGCAATGGATACATAAGAAGTTCCGGGTTGTGGAATAACGGCCAAAGCAATCATGGGCACTCCACTTTCTTTTAGAACGGTTTCTTCGTATTCGGGTCCAAGGACAGCATATCCTACATCTTTTAGTTTAATCTCAACATTTTCTTTTTTCGCAATAATCAGATTGTTAAATTCTTCTTCAGTGCTTAATCTGCCCATAGAGCGAATCGTCAATTCAGTAGCATCACCGGATAATTTTCCGGAGGGCAGTTCAACATTTTCTCTTTCCATGGCCGAAAGAACATCGACAGGACAAAGTCCAACAGCATTGAGTTTAATAGGATCCAGCCAAATACGCATGGCGTATTTTTTTTCACCCCAGATCATAACACTACTTACACCGGGTATGGTCTGTAGTCTTTCGATCAGATTATTATTGGCGAATTCAGTTAATTCAAGATTATTCTTACTATCGCTCTTAACCGTCATGCTCAGGATGGGTTCGCCACTGGCATCCGCTTTATTTACAACCGGGGGAGCATCAAGATCATTGGGAAGATTGCGAACGGCCTGAGAAACTTTATCCCGAACATCATTGGTAGCTTCTTCAAGATTTGAAGACAGATCAAACTCAACAGTAATTGAACTGTTTCCCTGACTACTTAGCGAACTAATATTCTTTATTCCTGCAATTCCATTAATTGATTTTTCTAATGGTTCGGTGATCTGTGATTCAACAATTTCTGCGCTTGCGCCAGGATATGATGTTCTTACCGTTACATTTGGTGGATCAATAGCCGGAAAATCGCGAACGCCAAGATATTGATACCCAATATATCCGAATAATATTAATACTAGGTTCAGAACCAATGCAAGAACAGGTCTTCGAATACTAAGTTGGGATAAATTCATTATTGGTTGTTCAACTTATTAATTGAAATGGATGCTCCGGGTTTAAGTTTCATGAGGCCTGTAGTAAGTACGGTATCACCAATATTTATTCCGCTAATAATTTCTACTCGGGAAGAATCTCTATACCCAACAGTAACGGTTGTAAGTTGAACTTTTCCAGATTTATATAAAGCAACTTGTTTGTCTTTGATTCTTGGAATAATGCATTGACTCGGTATCAGAATGGAATTTGGTTTACTTTTTAAGTCAAACTGTATGTTGGCGAATAATCCTGGTTTTAATTCTTCCGGATTATTTTCTACCAATGCAAGGATTTCCATACTCTTAGACTCAGGGTTGAGAAATGGTGATACAGAATTTACTATGGCTGAATATATTTTACTCTGATTGTCACAGTTGAAATAAATTTTTTGATTCATCGAAATTCGATTCACATATTGTTCTGAAAGTGAAAACCTAAGTTTTAATGGATAAGTTTGTGTCAAAGTGGTGATGATAGAAGATGAGCTTACATAATCACCCGGGCTTACCCTTCTGAATTCTAAAGTTCCCGAGAAAGGTGCTCGAAGATTGTATTTCTTGATTTCAGCCTGAAGGATTTGAATATCCGCAAGACAATTTCTATATTGAAGATTAGTATTGTCGTATTCCGATTGTCCAATAGCTTTGGATTTCAATAATTGAGCTTGTCTTTGTTCTTGTTGGGATAAAACATCCTTTTGAATATTCAGTTTTTGTAATCTTGCCTGAAGTTCTTCATCATTAATCTGAATGAGGGTATTTCCTTTTTCAATTTTTTGGCCATCTTTAAAATGTATGGACCGTATAACACCACTCACTTCAGGTCTAAGAATGACTTGTTCTGAAGCGTACAAGGTTCCTGGTAGCTGAATTGATTCTTGAAGGTCTTGTGCCTGAACTATAGTGGCTTCTACACCAGTAGGTCTCGGAGCTTGTGAAGGTATTTTGGATTCTTCTTTGGGCTTTGTACAAGCCAAGCAAAACACTAAAAAAGTAATAATAAAATATAAAGGCATTTTCTGGATCTCTAGATACCGGACAAAACTAATTATTTTAAAACGAACAAATAATTTTTTAGTCGCAAGATTAATGGTTTGAAGGTAAATGATGAACACGTTCATCATATTTTTCAGCTAACCAAATCCGGCCTGTAATTTTTTCTTCATTTTCAAGCTGAGCTCGGTTTGTTTTCCAAAATTTATGATCTGTTTTTTCAGGTTTAAGCAATTTTCTGGTATACGTGAGAAAATTTTTATAATAGGGTGAATGATATCCTACATTCTTTTTTCGTCTTAAGAAAAGGTCCATGGATTCTACATGATATTGACACACTTCCATCTCATCCAATTCGTAGAATATTTTTATGCGTTCAAGGCGAGTGCTCAGCTCAATAAGTGGATCGCTGAAGTTTAGATTAGCCAACAATTCAATCGCCTGGGTATAATTTCTTTGATCGCTCAGCACTCGTGCTTTTTCTAATAAATAAAAGGATTGCCGGTAAGGTTGGTCCAACTTATTTTTATATTCTTCAAGAAATTGCAAAACCCAGGAATACTCTTTCATCAATATGCCAATTTCAGCGATATTGCGATAGGTGAATCGAGATAATTTTCCCTGATCTAAAAGGAATCCCTGAGTCAGTCCCCGATCGTACAAGTCAAAAATTATTTTGTAATAAGAATCAGATCCTTCATTCAGTTTTCGAATACAGTAATTTAGAATATCGATAAATGCATAACGCCTTTCTTCTTCTTCAAAGTGATCTTCATAGCGGTTATAATGCTCCACGCATCGATCGAAGAAATCCGAATTCTGCGGATTAAGAATAGATTGGTAATTGTAATAATAGAATCCTAATACGGGAAGTTCGTTCCATTGGTTTTGCTCAATTTGAGTCAAAACATTTTCAATGGAAGGAAATGGAAATTCCAATTTGTATAGCGATTGAATCTGAAGAACTCTGCAACAATGGCGTAACTTTTTAATCGAATAAGCAATTTCGATCGAATCGAAGATGTGCTTGAGATTAAATTCGCCCTGACGCTTTTTAGTGACCAGGTAATCGTATTCTTCAAGACTTAGATCATACATGCGATCGTAATAGTGTTCATTTCGAAGTGGTGATTTATCTAATCGATTTTTTTGTTCTTCTAAAGCTTGTAAAAAAAGTTTGTCTTCCTTAAATCGACGATATATTCTTACCGTACTAAGATTAGTCTCTTCTTTTTCTGCCGATTCAATTTTTATAAAATTCTCAATGTGATTCAGCAACCTACTGAAAAGCAATCTTAGCTTCACATCTTCATAGGGTATATTTCCAAAAATAGCTTTCCAAAGCTTGGCCTTGGCCAATTCATTATCTTCACGGGGATTATCGATAAGCCATTCGAGTAGTTTTGAAAGATTGGAGTCGGTACAGAAATATTCGGATTGTAAGTACTTTCTAAGCCTAACTAGACCTTTTTTATCTAAAACATCAAGGGCGGAGCGTATTTTCATATAGAAAATAATATTAATTAAGTGTACAAATTATTAATTTTATTATTGATTATCAACAATTTAAACTAAAATTAAAGAAATTATTTTGTACAAATATAAAAAATTGTACTTGGTCAACCGGAACTCTTGTTGAATTTTTGTAGGGTGAAAAGAGTGTTTAATTCAAAAATGATCAAAAGCATTAAAGTCCTAGTTCTGAGCTTTCTTACGATAGCAAGTTCTGGCCTTTTCGCTCAAGATACAGTCCAATTATCATTTGACCCTAGTGTTCGTGGTGACACCTTGAGTTTAAAGATTCTGGCAAATCAATTTAAAAGTGTTGAAGTATTTGAAATCAATTTTAATTATTCAGCACAGGATCTGCAATTTCTAAATTCAACAACACACCCCAATTTATCGGTTCAGAGCCAGGTCCGGGATTCAGTTTATATGACTTTTTCTTGGACCAATCCAAACGCCTTTCCACTGACTTTGCCAGATCAATCGGTACTTATTGAGTTCCGCTTTATGGTGATTCGAAAAAAAGTACAAACCTGTTTTGACTTTAATGTTAGTCCAAGACCCACTGCTTTTTTTACCACTTTAATGGTCTCCTTACCGGTATCGACTCAAGACATTTGCAGGAATTTATTTGGTTCGGTCGTTTCAGGAATATTAAGATTGGATTCCAATGGAAATTGCATCCCTGAAAATTCTGAGCCGCCAATGGGTGAAGCGATCATTCGATTTAAAGGATTGGCCAATGAATTCTATGCTGTAACAGAAAAAGATGGTTCGTATAATCGTTTTTTACCCGACGATAATTATGTCATTACTTCCTTAGGAACAGATATAACGCAGGCTTGTGTTGGTGCAACATCGGTTACGCTGAACGCACAAAACCTTAACTTTGACTACTCTCCTTCTATTTCTCCAAAAGTGAATTGTGCACAATTGCAAGTGGAATGTAATATTCCCGTGATTAATCTGTGTAGTACCAACAAAGCCGCCATTAGATTTAAAAACTCCGGAACGATAGCAGCATCTGATGTTTACATCGAATTTGCATTGGATCCAAATCTGACACTTCAACAATCCAGTCATAATTATACCGTTGTTGCTGATCATTTATACCGATTTGATTTAGGTAACCTGGGGATTCAAGAATCGGGTCAGATTGATTTATTATTAAATAGTCTCTGCGATGCAAGTTTTTCCAATCGCACTGTTCAAAATACAGTAAAAATCTTTCCTAACGAATTTTGTCAAATTCCAACAAATTATTCCGGAGCCAATCTTGAAGTAATTGCGAATTGCACCGGTACAGAATCTGTATTTGAAATAAAAAATACTGGCTCTGGTAACATGAAATCAGAAATTGTCTTCAACACCGTAGAAGATGATATAATGCCTAAGTTTGGAGGAAAAATTAAACTCGATAAAGACGGATCTGAATTTATCCGATTCCCAAAAGATGGAAAATCAAGAATTATTTTAGTGGATACCATTGCTAATCATCCTTATAAAGTTCGCGCCAGCGCAGGATTAGAAGGATGTGGTACAGCAGCTAACGGAACAATCACCAAGGGTATTCTTAACAATTTCTCACAAGGTGATGAAGCCCCGCAATATTCGAGATTTTCAACGGAGATTAAGGATAAGTCTAACAATCCTTTAGAATTAATGGCCTTACCAGAAGGTGCAGGTAATCTGCATTATATCAGTAAAGAGGATCGAATTACCTACAGTTTTGTCATACAGAATTTGGGCACAGAGACCGTTCACCGTGTCGTGCTTCGCAATACAATTCCAACTTCATTGAATCTGGAATCTCTTCAATTAGCGAGAACAGATGTACAATTTGAATGGAGCATTATTGATAACAGAACGTTGGAGGTCATATTTGATAATGTACAATTACTTTCCAGAGGAGAAGATCCGAAGCGCTCACAATTGAATTTTGCATTTAGTATAAAGCCAATGCCAGAGATTACATTTAATTCTATTATTAACAATCAGGCCTATGTTCGTTTTGACTCTCGCCAGGAATTTAAATCAAGTGTAGTTAGGCACACCATTGGAAATTTTATTTTTACCCTAACCGAAGATAAGACATCTGACAAGGTCAATATTAATGTATATCCAAATCCAACCTTAACATCCCTGGTTTTTGATTTAAAAGAACCGGGTGACTATATCATAGAGTATTATAATGTGGAAGGAAAAAATATACTGAAAGAGATCGTTAAGCAGCAACTTTGGATAACCGACGGACTGAAAGATCAGAAGAACGGAATATATTTTTATAAAGTTTTTCGAAATCATCAGTTTATGTCCTCTGGTAAAATCACTAAAACAGGATTATAATGAGTCTGACCATAGTACAACAGTTTAAAGGTACGTGGAGTAAGGATAACATGAAAGGTTTCAGTTGTCTTTCCAACACTTTAAACCCTTTAACAGATGGAACAAGCTCCTCAACCGGTGAAAGCAACAGTGCGTCACAGCTATTCATCCTACTAGCGTATTCACGTTGTGAAATAGTTTATTCATGTTCAATATCCAAACTAGCGCACAGTAGTAAGTAACCGGTTTTTTAGAATAAGCTTAATAAGATATGTTAAAAACTACTCCCTTAATATTTAGACAAAAATCACAACTTACAATGATTGTTCAGGAAATCGATATTCTTCGTTAATCGCTAATACCGATTAAAGATTTCTTTTCAATATGCTGAAGCTTTTGACTTTAGTAAGTTCAGCAATCTTGAAAGAACTGAAAATTATACCAAAGCAACGAAAAACTGATTTCGAAGTTTGAAGTTGAATGACGGTATAGCAAAAAACGAAACGTACCATCCTAATTGAAATCCGTTTTAAGTTTTTTGTTTGAATTATGTGGTTTATCCTTGAATTCAAAAAAGAATTCTAAATCTCCGGCAAAGGCCGGAGATTTTTTTTATCTGTATAATTCTATTGAAAAATATTAACACGTGAAAATTTATAAATTCAACCAATACACCGCTTTTAAAACTATAGCCCTGTTCTTCGGTGTAAAAAATCCCACCTTATTATTGGTTTCTTCTGCAAATGAGTTGTCGGTATAAACCAGATATACATCGCTTACCGGTGCAAATCTCCATTGTACGCGAGCATTTATATTGAAGTTATTAATCTGAGTATTGTATTGAAAGAAGGTTGAAAAAAATAAATCTCTCCGAAAAGAAATATCCGCTCTGGGACCCAATAAAATAAAATCTGCGGAAGGATATGGATTACTTTGAGAAATATGATAATAATCTGCTCTTACGGACAAAGAGCCAATCGGTTGAATTCGATACAGCAAGGACCCCGAAATATTCGTTTGGTCTCCTTTAAAATGTTTGCCTGTTTTTATATTAATCGAACCTTGTAATGAAGTGGAGGTGCCAGTATTGGCTTGCAACCAGAATTTGCGATTGACGTATTCCCCGGTTGGAAGCTGTAATTCATTGGGCTTAATTAGACCACCCGTTGGATCAAATTTATTATATAAGTAAATGTATTCATAAATTAACCCGAGACTAATATAACTCTGTTCATTAAACTCAACACCAAGGTATGGAGTAATACTATAATCCAGATTGTTCCATTTCCAACCTGTTGTATGTTGATGGTCAATGGTTAAGTTATATTTTCTGATTTTTTTAGAATTTTTCGGCCAATTAAAAAGGCTTAACCCAGAACTAAATTGTCTTACACCAGTTCGTGGAACAAAACCTGCTTCAGCTTTATAAAATGAATCAACCACATTGTGTCCAAGACGAATTTCAAATAATCTTTCCATTCTCGAAATGTAAACGGCATAACTTGATCCGGTTCCATTTTTGACCGGACTAAAAGATAAATGATAATAAGACTCGCCAACCCATTTGCTATCCTTAGAAAATAAATTGAATTCCAGACCTGCAATGCGATTATATGATAGAAAATCACCGGCCAATTCCTTATTCTCCTTGCTGATATAGTTTTGCTTGTTTATAAAAATTCCCGCTAGAGTTGATCGGCTAAATAATTTATGTTGTAAGGCTAATACACTAACGTTATTACCCGGTACCACATGAAGGCTGTCCCATTTTTTTTCTTTGATCGCCATGTTCAATAATCCTAATCTAAGATGGTTATTGATTTTTCCATTTAATCGGGCACCACCCAATATTGTTGTGCGCTCATTAATTCCTGTGTTTGGATTGACACTAATTCCAAGACGTCGACTAAAAAATGGTCTTGTCGAAGGGAAACCAAATCTTCCAAACAGATCCTGGTTTTCGATAAAAAATTGTCTTGTTTCTGGATAAAAAAGTTCGAATCGACTGACGTTAGCAATCTGAGCATCAACCTCAACCTGAGAAAAATCAGGATTAACAGTGAGGTCCAAATTAAGACCTGGTGTAATGGCAATTTTTGCATCAGCACCAACATTAGCTGGATATTTTTGCTGTGTTCCGATTGGATTTAAATCATTGTCGCGTTTGTAGTCTTTATTAAAGCCTACATTGACATATGGTATTAAAGAAATGTTTTTACTAGATCCCGGAGGAGGATCTTCCCAAATTAATTGGCCCACAAAAGCTAAATTCAATGGAAAAAATATAGATGGAACAGGGGACCAGGCGTTAACTTCAAAATCTTTAACTTTTGTTCTTACAAAGTTAATTCCCCACACATTGGATTCAATTTTATTGGTATTCTTATACCTTAATGATTTAAACGGTATCGATACTTCTGCCTCCCAGTAATCATCGTAATTTTTCACTTCGGATCGCCATTTATTATCCCAGATTAAACTGAAATTAGTTCCTTCAAAAATGGTCCCTTCCCGTTGGACATTATAAGGATTTACAGAAAATACAAAACCGTTTAATCCATCTTTGAAAGGATCAAGAACAATATTAAAAACATCGGTTGATCCTGATTCAAAGTCGCGTTTCAAACTTTGAATGATATAATCAGATTTTTTTTGAAAACAACGAAACGCAAAATAAATGTTTTGATCATCAAATAATACCCGAACCTCGGTGGGCCAAACAGAACAAGCTGTATCATTAGGATAACACATTCTAAAATCTGAGGCAAAATCTGCTTTCGACCAGGAAGACTCATTGATTAACCCATCCAATAGAATAGGACCTGCGGTTTTTCGAATGACAAGATGCGGAACAATTGATTGAGATTTAACACAAACGGTTAAAAAACAGAGAATTGTAGTGTAAATTAATCTTCGCATAGGAATAATTAACACAAATATACGAATGACTTCGTATTTAGTTTTCATGTTTGTCATAGATTAATTCTAATGATCTGCAAGATGCCAAGAACTAAATGTATACTTATTTCGTTTAAGCCTCAGAAATTACCAATAAGTATGTGGGTTACAATAGGACAGTTGTTTTTGAGTCTCAGCATTCTAGTTATTCTACATGAATGCGGGCATTTTTTTCCAGCCAAATGGTTTAAGACCAGAGTAGAAAAATTCTACTTGTTTTTTGACCCTTACTTTTCTTTATTCAAAAAGAAAATCGGAGATACAGAATATGGAGTTGGTTGGTTACCACTTGGTGGTTATGTAAAAATCGCCGGAATGGTCGATGAAAGTTTTGACACCAAACAACTTCAAAATGAACCCCAACCCTGGGAATTTCGATCCAAACCAGCCTGGCAAAGATTAATTATTATGGTTGGTGGTGTCACGGTCAATTTTCTTGTAGGATTTGCCATATTTTCAGGATTGCTCTGGAAGAATGGACAAGAATATATTAATACGGCTGATTTGAAATATGGTATCGCTACAGACAGTCTATCAAGATTATTAGGGTTTCAAGATGGTGACTTAATCGTAGGCATTCAAGGTGAAAAATTAGAGAAATTCGATCCCGGTAAAATTCTTAAAGATCTTGCACTCAACGATAAGAATACCATCAATCTAATTCGAAATGGTGCCCCGATGGATCTGATTATTCCAGAAGATAAAATAAGTCTTCTGACCAAGAACGAGAATAAGAAAGCAAAACCCTGGACCCCAAGATTTCCATTTATTGTTGATTCAGTAGTTGAAAATTCGATTGCCAGTTCGGCCGGAATTCAATCCGGAGATAGAATTATAAGTATCAATGGCGAACCAAAAACTTATTTTCATGAAGTAATTCCAACGATCTTTAGAAAACCTAATCAGGATTTTGCTTTTCAAATTTTAAGAGGTCAGGATACTGTTTCCATTAATTTACATACTGACGATAGTGCAATAATAGGAATCAAACATAAATTACCAAATGATCTATTGCACTTCCAAACACGAGAATATTCTTTCATAGAAGCCATACCGGCTGGTGTCTCGAGAGGTATTGAATTGGTGACGGATCAAGTCAAAGCATTTGGTCATATGTTTACCGGAAGGATTAAAGCCAAGGAATCATTAGGTGGATTTGCAGCCATTGCTGGTTTATTTCACCCCACCTGGGACTGGGATGTATTTTGGGCAACGACAGCAATTATATCTATCATTCTTGCTTTTATGAACATACTTCCTATTCCTGCTTTAGATGGAGGATATATTATGTTTTTGTTGTATGAAGTGGTATCCGGAAGAAAAGTTAGTGATAAGTTTATGGAAAAGGCTACCATGATTGGATTTATTTTATTGTTAGGGCTTCTGTTATACGCAAATGGTTTAGATCTTATTCGGTATCTTAATAAGTCATGATTGATTTTTTTGCTTTATTAGGTGTTCCACGAAAATTTAATCTTGACCTTTCTCAACTAAGAAAATCATATTATTCCGAAAGCCGTAAAGTTCATCCAGATCAACAAGAGGTTGAAGATCACCTGATCATTGAAATTAATCAGGCATATAATTCATTAAAAGACCCACTGCTAAGATTAAAGCACATCCTAGAACTCGAAGATGCGATTAAACTTATTGATCAGCCTTTGGATTCAGAATTCTTATTCAATATGATGGAATGGAATGAAAGAATAGACCAGGTCAAGAAGCTTAATGATGATGTTGAAAAAACTAAATTAATAAGTGATCTTTTGGAATACGAAAACAATCTATTCAAAACTTATGAAAAATCAATTGAAGATTATGATTCAGGTGATCGAACACCCACTATAATTCATTCTTTGGTCAACTATTTTATCCGATTGAAATATTTAAAAAGATTGCAACTGTCTTTGGAAGGGAAAGAAGAAATTTAGTTTAATACAAAGAAATTAAAATTTGATCTGATAAAAAAAAGCCCCTGCAATAGCAGAGGCTTCTTATCAATATTTAAATAAATTCTATTTACTAACTTTTATCGTATCAGGTCCGATAGAGGTTTCTGCCGGAAC
>CAZHNF010000011.1:69708-99965 GCA_964533625.1 uncultured Saprospiraceae bacterium
AATTCTATTTACTAACTTTTATCGTATCAGGTCCGATAGAGGTTTCTGCCGGAACAGGCATTGGGGTTTCAACTCCTTTAATTCTTACCGATTTAAAGTCCTCAAATCCTTTTCTAACTGCTTTAACTTCCCAATCAAACTGGTAATTACCCTTTCCTTTTCTTAATTCTTTAACCCTGAATCCTTTTGCATCTTTCGATACAACCGCTAGGCCTTCCGAATCTTCAGAAAGTGGTGTTAGATTTAAAGTCATTGTTGATGGATTTAATATTAGACTGAATTCCTCATTAAATGGAATATAAGCTTCTCCATTTACCAATGTTGCAGTTCCCCGATTATAAGCTGCTGCCTCGGGACCTTCAATACAGGCATACCAAATTTCTTTTCTTGGATCAGCCGGATGATCCATTACAAAATTCTTCATGGCTGCGGTAACGACCACTTGATTATTAGCATTTCGGTACATACCACCAATTAAGGTATTACCTTGGGTTGCACTGAAAAATCCCATATAAGGCACCGTTGATCCACTGACATTAGCTGCGGTCATGGATCCAGCGCGAGCTCCACCAAACCATTGAGATATTTCACCAAAACCACCTTGGGCAGTTAATACGACTCCAGGAAGATGAAAGGTTTGATTGTTTTGAGTTATGTTTGTCCATAAGCTCAAATCAGAAGAAAGACCTGGGCTTGTAAAAATTATTGATCTTACCCTGAACATGGTATCTGTGCTTATTCTATGATAAGTCATAATATGGTGATCAACGGGCACGTTACCTCCCGGATCAAATAAGGTACTACCAAAAGCAATTTCTTTCAAAAGATTAGGAGAATTATTAGAGTATTCATCTACCCAACGATTGGTCGTTGAACTGAAGTATCTTTTTACAGTTGGACCAAAGTCAATGTTAAATCTCGTGTTTCGGAACCAGACTCCAATGTTATTAGTAGATTTATAAATAAGCGTGTCGCCTTTCTTCTGCCATAAACTTGCACCACTGGCAGGAAGCAAAAATTTACCTCCATTCTTGCTTAATGAAATTTCATTATTGGTGGTATCAAGACTTATTGTCTGAATCTCATTCACTGGATCGGCGTCAGCATCATTCCTCAAAGGTGTTAGATCTACTGTATTTCCCTGAGTAATGCTAAGCACGTTGGTATTGTTATTAAAGGTTAGAGTTTGTATTTCATTGGTAGGGTTGCCATCATTATCTCCTGCAACAGAACCTGCTTTAGTAGCAAAATTGGCAATTGGAACAGATAGAATTGGTGAATTACCTAAATTGGTAAAAGTAGTTCCACCAGCAGGATCTAATTCAACTTTAAGTTGGTAACCTGCAACAGACCAATCAATGGTATTACAACTTCCGGTAGGATTTGCACCTTGACACACATTAACACTAAAAATACCTAAATCAGAAGTACGAGTAGCATGCGTCTCTACATATACCGGAGTATTGGAAGCGTTGAGTATCGAAAGTCTTAAAGCAATATTTTGATTGACCAGGGGAGCATTGGCGTTGTTTCGGGCAACACCCTGATATTTAAAACTCTGTGCCTGTGCTGCAAAGCTTAAACACAGAATTAGAAAGAGAACAGATAAAAGTTTATTCATTGTTTTAGATTTTTTGTATTAATTAATTTTTTCAATAGTAAAATGTTGTTGTTGATTTTTATTCCGAACCAATAGAAGATAAGTTCCCATAGGTAAAGATTGCATATTGAATTCAATATTGGCATCTCTCGATTTAATCGATTGAATTTCTTTTCCATCGATCTGATGTAAAATAATTTCCAATGGTAATGAATTCTGATTAATAATGTTAAGTGAATTAATAACCGGATTAGGATATACATTCAATCCATCAATAGAATAATCCTGGTTAGATGTAATTCCGAGATTGGCTTGATGAAATCCCTGTGTTACGATAAGATTACCACCAGTCTTCGTTTCAGTTGCCACTTCACCCAAGGTCCATTCGAGTGATACAGAATTTGTTTTCATTACTGCCCCGGCATTAGCAATGACGGAAGGAGTAATTTTTTGAGCATAGACAGTGCTAAGACACAGTCCAATAGCTAATAAAATACTAAACTTCATAATAAATAATTGATTGTGGTATAAAATTACATAAAACGACACTCACCGCAACATTTTTTTAGTTGCTGAAAATTATTATCATATAAGATTTTGATTTACAACTCTTTAATTATTTGTTGAAATATCATTATCTCAAAAAATTAAAGATTGATGAAAAATTGTAATTCTTAAAATCCATTATCTTCATCACTCGTTATTGTTAAGATCATAGTATAATGGATAATTTAAGAATATACAAATTGCTATTCTCAAGCATATACCCTCTTTATATCAAAAAAGTTGAACGAAAAGGTCGTACTAAAGAAGAATTGGATCAGATTCTCTTCTGGTTGACCGGTTATGATAAAAATTCTCTGCAAGTCCAGATTGATCAAAAGCATGATTTAAAAACATTTTTTAAACAGGCTCCGGCATTGAATCCAAACGTTTCAAAAATTACCGGAGTTATTTGTGGAATTCGAGTGGAAGATATTGAAGACAAGCTCATTCAGAAAATACGTTACATGGATAAGTTAGTCGATGAATTGGCTAAGGGTAGAGCTATGAATAAAATACTAAGAGCTTAAAATCGACGCATGCTTATTTGATAATTGGGGATTTTCTATTTTTAATGCTAAAGCAAATACAAAAAAACTAATAATAAAATTTAGATCACCAACCATAGATATCATAAAACAAAAAAAGCATAGAACGATTCTTAAATCTTATGAATTATAAAACAAAAACCGGGAAAATTGTCTCCCGGTTTTTTAGTTTTCTAAGTTTCATCAGGAATTAATGCAATACCATGAATTTCCTTATTATTGCTTGACCATCTTGAGTGTATGCTTTCGCGAAATAAATTCCTTCCGGCCATGCTGAAACATTTACTTGTAAGGACAATTTATCGATAATTTCATGCCAGCATAATTTACCTTTAGAATTAATGATCGATACAGTTACAACTTGATTCGATGTGCAATTAATACTAAGATGCTGCGATACTGGATTCGGGACAATATTAATATCTAATTTCTGTGGCAATGTTTCATCAGAAATGGAATTCATATCTTCTATTGCAGAAAACAATTGTCGTGGATCAGTAGCTCTAAGTTTTAAATCAGGGTCATCATCCAGTAAGGTATTCTTCTTAATGTTGATACAGTAATCTTCCACTTCTCCATATGCGATACTGCAACATGGATTTCCAGGATAAGATCCATAAGACATGGAGACCCTCATTCGTGTACTATTTACTGAACAGCATCCCCAGGGCAAAGTGATGGTACCGCATAAGGTGGAGTTACTTGCCCCATAAGCTACAAATTCATCCTGATCATAAAAATCTCCATCCCCGTTATAATCGATCCACACTTTCCAATATGCAGTATAAATGTTGTTGGCAAATCCAGGAGTTAAACATAAAGTATAGGACTTCCCCCATTGCAATTCTCCGCAAGGATTGGGATAGTATTCATATCCATTGCTATTACCCGTTGTGTTATTGATGTTCGAAAGACTTACATTCTTAATCCAGAGATTACCGCAATATTGTGCTTTGGATTCACAATATTTTGATCCTTTACAATTAACGGTAACACTAAATTGACAGGTATCATTTACTCCACCTTGAGTAACTACATAGGTAATAGTATGTGTACCGCATTTGAATAATGAACCACTCGGTGATCCTGTAATTTGCTTTACCGTATAGCAAGGAATTTCACAAATAAATTCGCGAACACTACTGGCGTATTGATCATTCCATGTTCCATCCGGAAGAATTTCAACATAATCCTGATCTCCATTAGCATTGTTAGGTTGTCCCGGATACCAGTTTGTATAATTGACCGGTGATTGATCAACCCATTCAAAGTATCCTTCAACGTTGGAATCATGTAATCCGATAAACGCTGTCGTGCCCATCAATTTACCGGTTATGTAATTATTTTCAGCCTGATCATTAATGACCATAAGATGTCCGCCCAACGATTCACATATTGCTTTTGCCTTTTGCCAGGTCTCTGTGATTCTTGAACAGAAATAACGGCTGCCATTATACGTACCCATATAAATAAATCCAGGTAAAGTATCTGAACAGGATCCGCACGACGTGACTTTCGGCGGATACCAACTTACATAAGCTCCCGGAAGATTTGGATCGGTTCGATCTACAACAATATCCAATGGGCATTCAATATTCAAGCCTACTCCAAGTACGGTGATTTTAAATCTATGTTTTATCACATTACCACAATCATCTTCAGCGGTATAAACAACTTCGGTTGTTCCAGCAGGAAATTTTTGTCCAGGGTAATAATTGCTAGTGATCTTGAGATTTGCAGTGCAATTATCTGTAGCGGTTGGAGGATTCCAATATACAGCTTTTTCACAAGATCCATTCGCATCAACAGTGATATCTGGTGGGCAATAATTCCATACAGGAGGTAATTTGTCAATGAGTTCAATCAGTTGATTGCATTCAACAAAATTCTTAGAATCGTTTGGATCCGTTGCGCGCCATATTCTTATTAATCTTTTCGCATTCGGACAATTGGAATAAATATTCAACAAAGAATCTTTGAAAGAAAGTATCGGTATAGGACAGCCTGGTGAAGATGGTTCTGTAGTTGCTGTTCCGGATATGTTGGTTCCGCAATGCTCAACTGGACAACCTTTGTAATCAGGAGGGCAATTAATCTTTGGCTTTGAATGGCAACAGTTATCTAGCACCGTAATAGTAAATTGATGCTGTATGGCATTTCCACATCCATCCGTAATGGTATAGATTATTGTTGTTATTCCGATTGGAAATGCATCGCCTGGTTTGAAATTAGATTTATAAGTAATTGCTCCAGTACAATTATCGGTGGCCGTCGGAGGATTCCAACTTACTATAGCTTTGCAATCAGTCGTATTGGAGGGAACAATGATATTCGTTGGACACGATGTTAAGCTAGGTGGTGCTACATCTTTAAGTTCTATGAATTGTGTACAGCTTGAAAAAAGATTTGAATTATTTGGATCTGCAGCTTTCCATTTTCTATAAATCATTTTTGCATCGGGACATGAATAATTTACAATGCTATCCACATAACTTACGATTGGATTTCCACAACCAGGTAAGGCTTTTGTAGCAGTAGCAAATCCTGTAGTATTTGGATCCGTACTGGTCCCAGGACAGGCGGTATAATTTAAAGGACACTGAATGATCGGATTCTGATTGCAACATGGTGTAACCGTAATGGTAAATGATTTTGTCGTCTTGTTTCCACATTTGTCAATAGCTATATATAATATGGTAGTGGTTCCTTCTGAAAAGGAGGTGCCGGAAGGATAATTGGATTGAAAAGATGCAATGCCACAATTATCTTCTGCTTTAGGCTGCGACCATTGTACGGTGGCTTTACAATCAGAACCAGGACTTACGGTAATGTCTGCCGGGATCTGAAGAATTACTGGTTCTGACTGATCATCAATTAATTCAATATTCTGAACACAGATGGAAAATAGCGAATTATCATAAGGATCTTCTGCCTTCCAGGTTCTAATTAATTTTATGCTTCCGGGACAAATACCATTATGCGTTATAGAATCCTTGTAACTGATCGATGGATTTGAACAATTTTTATCGCCTGGGGTCACGATTGCATTACCGGTATATTCTGGTGCTAGACTATCGCCAGGACATCCAACATAATTTTTTGGACAAGTTATATTTGGTTTTACTTTACAACAAGATCCGTTAACGGTTATGGTAAAGTTGCAGTTAGTAATATTTCCACATAAATCTTCCGCCGTGTAGGTAACCGTAGTGACTCCGATGGGAAATGCATCTCCACTGATGTGATTTACAGTAAGAAAAAGTTTCCCACAATTATCCGTTACAGATGGAGCTAACCAACTTACATTGGCTTTGCAGTTTTGTCCGGCAGTGGCAACAATATTAGAAGGACAATTAGAAATAACCGGGGCATCATTGTCCGAAAGTATAATGCTTTGTTGACAAGTTGAAAACAAATTAGAATTCTGTGGATCTGTTGCCTTCCAGTTCCTGACAAGTTCGATGGTACCTGAACAATTACCGAGATGAATAGTATCATCGTAATAAGTAATTATTGGAGGAGAGCAATTGGGGCCACCTGGAAGACCAATCGCTACTCCTGTATTGGAAGGATCCAAGGAGGCCTTGGGACAGGCATAGAAATTCTTTGGGCAATTAATGAATGGATCATTCTGACAAGCCTGTGGCTTTAGCGGCTTTTTTAGGGGTTTATTCTTTTGTGCTTCTGTTGAAAAAAGTACAGTAAGCATGTAACAAACCAGTAATAATGACTTTTGGAGCTTGAGGGAGAGTAGTTTTTTCATTACTATTAATTTAAATATTAAAAGATACAAGTATGAAAAAACGAAGCGAAAGGTCTGACTATTAAAGGTCAAACAAAGGAACCATCCTAACTGAATCCCTTACAAATGTAAGAAACAGGGAGCTAACTAGGTTAAAATTTTATTAAAATCAAAAAAAATATTACGAAAGAGTTCGTAATTAGAAGAACTGGCTTAGATTTGTTGACTGAAATCCAAAAATTAGCAGATATGAATACGAGCTATAAACCAACCCCATCTGAGATGGAAATCCTACAAATATTGTGGAAAAATGGTCCTTCTTCCGTTAAACAGGTCAATGAAATTTTAAGTGAAAAAAAGCCTAAAGGATATACCACCACTTTAAAAATTATGCAAATTATGGCCGACAAAGGAATGGTTAGTCGGGAATCAGAGGGTAAACTACATATTTATGCCGCTAATTATGATGAAACTCAGGTTAAGAAATCGGCGGTAAATAATATGGTTGAGCAGGTCTTCGAAGGTGCAGCCATGGAGTTGGTACTTCAAACTCTAGGAAATTATAAGCCAACACACGATGAGATTAAAGAATTGAAGGAGTTGCTTTCCCAATTTGAAAAATCAAATTCATAATTATTAAATCAGATGTATATGAAGACCTTGCTTCAAAATATAAATTGGAACGAAGTTAGAGAATATGCAGTAATGAATATGCTTCATAGTTTGTGGCAGGGAGCAGTTTTAGTGTTAGCGGTATTAATCTATGAGTTTTGGGTATCTAAGACTCGTTTCAAAATAAACGATTCGATCTATAGAATTTTCTTAGTATTGATTCTTAGTACCTGCCTTGGAGCTAATCAAATTGTACAAGAATTGGGAAGTGTATGGACAAATGATTTCTATACCTTTTTAGGAAATTCAACATGGTTTGATCTATTATCCAACTTCTGGATTATAGGGGTAGTGATATTAAGCCTACGCTTATTATTTATGCATTCTGCCTTGTTTTACATTATACATAAAAGTAAAAATCAATGGCCAAGTCATTGGTGGAATCTTATTCAATCATCGAAGCAAAAAATGGGAATAACTCAGAAGATAAATTTCTTGCACTCTTCCCATATTCAATCCGCTTGCGTTACAGGTTTATTCAAACCGATTATTCTTTTTCCAACCTGTTGGATTAATGGACTAAGCTTACAGGAGGCGGAATATATTTTACTTCATGAATTATCTCATATCAAATCTAAAGACCATTTTATACATTCGATATGTTCTATTGCAGAAGTTTTGTTTTTCTATAATCCTGCGGTACATTTCATTACCGGAAGGATAAAACTTCAAAGGGAAATAAGTACCGATCGAAAGGTAATTCAATATGTTAAAAATCCAATTGAATACGCTTCTTTATTGGTCAAAATTGGAGAAAATCCTCAGCTTAATCAATCCATTGCATTTGGATCAGTAAAGAATCAGTTATCTATTCGAGTAAAAGAAATTCTTAGCGTTTCTTATAATAAGCCATGGAGTGTAAAAACATTTTTAGCTTCAGTTTTAACGATTGCAGCCAGTTTTATGCTGCAGAATCAATGCGTTCAACATAATGAATTAGTGAGCAACATTTGTTGGGAAGATGAATGCCTTTCATTTCCATTAGATTCAAAAAGGACAATCGCAAAAAATTCTGTTATTAAGCCTAAACCAAAAATTACAAGAATAATCCAGTCGAATATTATTGAGGGTGGACAAGAGATTCATGAAGATTTAGCCGAACTTGAAAATTCAAATATAGATAACATTGAAACAGGTGAATTCAATGGATTTAATAATTCATTCTTGCACCAATATTTTCCTGAATATGAATTAAAAAGATTACTTCAGAATTCTGATGTCATTGATAGCCCTAAAGTGATTATTGTCGTTAAGCCAACTCTGAAAGCAATTAGCACTGGTTCAGCATTTACCAAACGAATATTGAATGATGCTGAATTAATTGATTTAAAAGAATTCGGCTTATATGATCATTCTAAACCTGGAACCATACAATACATCCTTATTAAGGACGGGATAAAAACCATTATGAGTTATTCCAACAGTACCAATTTGTATAATTTGAATTCTAACATAAATTAAAAAAATTGCTTATGAAAAACATTTTATTTTTTCTATTCCTTATGCTTACCGCTGGATTAAGCTATGCACAGGAGAATAATACCAAAAAGGAAGATAATCCAAAAGAGGTTAAAAAGAAGGTGATTATCATTAAGGACTCTGATGATCAGGATACAATAATTATGGATATAGATCAAATGAAAGAGGTGGAGATGAACATAGAAAATGATGTCCATGACTTTCCACATTTTAATCGTGAACTGGAAATGGAGTCCAAGCCTTCTAACAAAGCGATCTTAGGAGTATTTGTGGATGATGCACCGGGCATGAATGGTGCTTCCATTACAAACATCATTGAAGGTACGGGAGCAGAAAAAGCAGGATTAAAAGAAGGAGATATAATATTAAGTATTGGTGACAAAAAAGTTAACGGAAGAGACGCTTTGATTGAAAAACTTTCTTCCTATTCACCGGGCGATAAGGTTAAAGTCAAATACTTACACGAAGGTGAAATAGAAAGTAAATCCATTGAGCTTTCCAAACCATCTAATAAAAATGTAAATAGGGAAATCATTAAGAGATATAAATGTGTGCCCAATGAGCATTGCGAAAAAATGATGAAAGAGATGAAAAAGGAAATGAAAGTGATGAAGAAAAAAATTAAGAGCGACCAAAGTTCCGTAACGGATGATGATGAATCGGTGATTGCCATCGTTGACGGCAATGCTAATCTTAGTGTGAATTACCTTGCCGGACAACCCAATCCTAATCAGGGACAAATGACCATAAGCTTTCAGGGCGATAAGAAGCCTTTTACCATTGAGGTTGTTGATCTGGATGGAAGAGAATTATTCAAGGACAAGGTTACCGATAACTCAGGTCAGTATACTAAAGAAGTAATTCTGAACAAAACCAGTGGAACAGCAGTAATCAAAGTGACGCAGGGCGACAAAGTAACCAAAGCCAAAGTAATCATTAATAATTAATATCCGCGGTAATTATCACCACGAGGATAAAGTAAATTACTACTACTTATTTTTAATAATTAATCAGGATGCCGGACATATGTTCCGGCATTTTTATTTTAACTGTTTATATAACAGGGTTCATGACTTATTAACCATTTAGTAATTAATAGCTATAAAATATTGAAATAGAGAAAATAAAATTATTTCTATCCGATTAATTCCTGCTAGTATTTTATTACTTGAGGTGTAGGATGACCAGGATTGAAAAATAATTTCTTAATCAGAGTAGATTAAGAAATATTTTTAAAACAAAAAATTTATTTTTTTACTCCCTTAATATTTCTTTTGATATCTGTTACTACAACATCCTTGATGTGATCTTTAGATATATTGACCGTAACTTTAAAAGTTAAATCTCCCTTGGTAATATATTTTATTATTCCCATTGGATTTATTGGTACCACACTAGTCTGTACAGTATCGCTGCCATAATTTGTTCTAATACATACAATGTTTTTATCGGTACACTTAGATTCATCCTGCATAGAGGATTTATAAGAAATATCTTTAACCTGTGCATCTAATTTCTTGTTATTGAAATTAAAACCTAAGAAAAAGCTTAGTGTCATGAGGGCTATTATTGTAGAACCTGTAATGAAGTTAATTTTATACATAATATAGTTTTTAATAATGAACTAAGATATATCATTACAAATATAACATTAAAAAGTGGGAGAAGTGTAAGTATTTTTATTATTAGTTTAAGTACCATATATTATAAACCCCAGAAAATTAGGATCTAATTAGATCAACTTGCAATAAATTCATGATACAAGTGATTAGATCAGAATTAGAAATTGGATTTATTGGACAATTTAAGTAATGATAAAGATCACCATTCGTTTTGTTGATTACAAAGAATTATGGAGAGAAATCAATTATTCGTATATTTATATTAATTTACAACATGAAGTATTTGTTTTTAATACTTTTAATTGCTACGTTATTCAAATTACGGGCTCAGGAAATTCGCAATAATGATGCTGATCATTTATTGCCACAACTAAGCAACGCAGCTCAACTTCGAGCGCATCTGAAAACCTTGGAGGCCTTAATGCAAGTGGATTCACTGCTTATTCTAACAGAAGAAAAGATTAATTGTGATTCTTTTATAGCCTGTTGTTATGAATTAAAAGGTCTTTTACTTATGGATCAGAATAATATAACGGCATCTAATTCAGCTTTTGAAAAAGCCCGACAGCGAATGAAAGTCAGGTATGGCGCAGAAAGTTCTTATTATGCCAAAATGTTGATTCCATTGGCCAAGACAAATTTTTACTTAAAAAAAATCGATCTGTCAAAAAAGCAATTAGAGGAAGCCATCGGAATTTTGAATTCCACGAACAAGGATTTATTGGTTAAGGCAAAGGCAAATTATATACAGATTCTACAGCTTCTGGGCAGAGAAGTTGAAGCTGAAAATATATTATTGGAATCTGAAGCGGTAATAGATTCAACAATATCCTCTCTTTCAAAATATATACTCTATGATAATGCCAAAATGTTCTATTCAAATTTAAAGCTTAACTATAAGGCTATTCATTATTACCAATTGGCTTTAGAACAAGCCAGATTATTAAAGAATAAAGTTTTTGAAGTTTATCAAACTGTGCAAAGCGTTAATCTTTATTCAAATGTGTCTGATTATGAAATTGCAGAAAAGGCTTATTCGGAAGCTTTGAATACAATCCTCAAATATAACGGAGTAAACCACTATAGTTTTGCTTACATGCTGGCGGATTATGCTGAATACCTTTTTCGAAAAAGAAATCAAGATGACCTGGCAGGTCCATTACTAGATAGTTCATTTCGATTATTTTTAAAATTAGATAAGTCTAACTATAATGCAACCGTAATTGATAAAATATTATCTATTACGAACTATATTATTTACCAGTCTTTATTGAAAAATGATTTATCAAAAGCTACTTATTACAAGAGCATTGCTGATTCTTTAGAATCTAATAAGGATCAGGTTTTATCTGTAGATCACTTCAATTCTTATTTTGTAAAAGTATTTTATAGCAAGGTTTCGGGTTCAAACGATTACAATAACCTCCTTTCAGAATGTATTTCAAATTTATTTAGCGAAATGTATACGGCTTTGAATTTTATGTCCACGCTGGAATTAGAAAAATTTATTGCTGGTGAAGGTACGAGCAGGCTTAATCATATTTTTTTCTTAATAGACGAGAAACGGATTAATGAGCAAGTACGGAAAGGGATTTGGGAGTTGACCTTGCTTTCCAAAAAGTTGCAATTGCGGACCAAGACATCCATCAAAGATTTCTTATTTGGACAGAAGGATAGTTTATCTCTGAATTTACAACTTAAGTACAATGAATACTTAAGGAGTGAAGAATTACTTTCAGCGGATAAGGATAATATTTTTCAATATAAGATATCCGAAATTGAAAAGAAGGTGTTGAGAAATGAAAAATATCAAAGATTAAATACTAACCGCAGAGTCTCGTATGAGGAGTTCAACACTAAGTTAATAAAGGGCGAATTGGCCGTTGAATTTATTTCTTATTATATACCTTCTAAGTCTAAGGAAGACGTGTATTACGGTGCGTTGATATCAAGACCGAATACAGTTGCTCCAGAATATATCAGTTTATTTAGTCAGGAAGATTTTCGACGAGAATTGGGAAATACAGGTTCAGGTATAAATACTATTTCTTTAAGTGAAGAGACTCGGGGCCTCGGAATAAAAACGATAATTCGCGCAAATAGCAAAATGTTTGACTTGACCTGGAAGGCAATACTCCATAAGGATTCAGTCACTCAAAAAATTTATTTTTCTCCGGCAGGTATATTAAATAAATATAACCTTTCAGCCATACGAGTGAAGCACAGCACTTTTATGATTGATCAGTATCAAATGGTTCAATTGCATTCAACGGCGGATATTAGAAAGGTACAGCCTTACATATTTAATAATACCAAATCAATTTTATTAATTGGAGGTCTTGACTACGGTCAGCCAAGTAATGAAAATAATTATTGGGAATACTTAAAAGGAAGTTTAGAAGAAGTACAAGAAATAGAGCAAATATTTAGCTCATCAAATTCCAATGTAACACTTCTAAAAATGCATCAGGCAATAGAATCAGAAGTAAGATATCAGTTAACGAAACACCCAACTCCTAATATTATTCATTTAGCAACCCATGGAGTATTTAATTCGGATAAAGAGCCTAATCTAAAAAATAGGAATAGCTACATGGAGCTTAATTATCTTGTACTTTCCGATGCAAATAATACAAAAGATGAAAAAATAAATACAGAAGATAATCATTTAGACGCGCAGGAAGTTTCTAACTTTAATCTTTCGGGTTGTAATTTAGTGGTATTATCCGCCTGTGAATCGGGAACAGGAGTTTTAACCAGTGATTCAGAAGGAATATATGGCCTTCAACGTGGGTTGAAAATGGCGGGTGTAAGCAACATCATTGTGAGTCTTTATAAAGTTCCAGATGAGCCTACAAAGAATCTAATGGTATATTTTTATACAGAGTTGATCAAAAATGGCAATGATATTCAAAGCGCTTTTCAGAAAGCTCAAAAGACGATGAAAATTAAATATAAGGATGTTTCCAATTGGGCTGGCTTTATTTTGATTCAATAGTAAAGCCAAATTTTACAAAATTTATACTGCTCATTCAATTTCCCTATAATATGCTCTTATCTAAGGAATACACATCATCTTAATAATTATGGTATCTATTGGGAACTTTGTAGTTTTGATGCCTGTTTGATTGGATTATTAACTAAATTGATTATTAAGCAATGAGATTAACTGCGTTTTCAAGGATACTGATAGTAGCACTCATATTAGGAGTAATATTCTATCTTGTTAGAAAGTTTCAACCTGAATTGTTGGATAAGGTGGCCAACAAAACCGAAACCACTATGCCAACTAACACCGCACCAGGGAATGAGCCTACCGGTAATACTAATACAGAATCAAAAGTACCGGATAACAGACCAATATTTTCATATACTGCCCCAGAGCCTGTAAATGGTAAACTTCGAGGTGTTGTTGAATTAGGAGCGGCAGGATTCAACTCGTTTATTATTAATTACGACGATCAAGGTAGATGGAAACTCGAAAAATCTGAATTCGGATCAAGTCTCGTTCATGAAAATATGGCTACCGATCTGGATATTAGAAGTGGATTGAAGAATTATATTGCGAAGATGTTGGATTTTGGGGTTCAGGGCAAGAACATTCACTTTGTGGTGAGCTCTGGTGCAAAGAACGAACCCTCTGTTGTTAAAATAAGTAAGAACCTTAAAGACCTCGGTTATTTTGTCAATGAGGTTACCCCAGAACAAGAAGGAACCTTTGGTCTTCGATGCGTTATGCCTAAAGTATTGGAAGCTGAATCTTTTATGATAGATATTGGATCAGGCAACACCAAGATCTCCTGTAGCAATTCCGGTAAAGTCTTAGCTTATGAATCTCACGGATCTAAATACTTTCAAAAAGGCTTATCGGATGATCAGGTATACAATGATGTTAGAGCTGCAGTAAGTAAAATTCCGAATGCCAACCGTAAGAATTGCTTTATCATAGGGGGTATTCCATTCGAACTGGCCAAACAAATCCGCGATGGAAAAGAGCGCTACACCGTTCTTAAGTCACCTAATGAATACACGGCTAATGGAGATAAACAAAGAGCCGGACTTAATATTTATAAAGCCATATACGATGAAACAGGTTGTAGAACCTATGTATTCGATTGGGATGCCAACTTCACCATAGGATTTTTACTTGGACTTAAGTAATACTTTAAATACATATTTTTACTTTTTAAAAGGCCTCGATATTTAATCAGGGCCTTTCTGTTTTGCTTAAAGACTGACCCGACATAACCTATTGGTTAAATCAATTTATCAAATCATAAATTGAAATAGAATATTACAACTTCGACCATTCATTCGTAAATGATTAATTTACAATCATTTAATATTTTATCGTTTATTGAATCAATTGTAACAGGAACTTATTCAATGAAACATAGTTAAAAATAATTCATTTTTTTTTCATATATTATTTTATTAATTAATGAATAATATGATCTTTACATGAAATTAAAAAAAGCATGGACCAACTCATTTTAGCGAAAGACTTGCATTGGCAACAAATTGAAATCTATGAGAAGAAGTTTCAGTTAAAAAAAGCACTGGAGATCAACGCACATGGATTATTTGCGAACATGAGTTTTAAGGAAAATGAGATAGTCTTTAATTTTAGAACAAAGAACATAGTTACAAAACCAACCTATCTAACGGTTCAATTGGACGATTGCGTTCATTTTAGCCTGGATCCAGATTTTCTTCAATATATGAATCATAGCTGTGATCCAAATATATTCATGGATACTCAGCAATTAAAATTAATTGCCCTTAAACCCATTAAGAAAGGGGATGAATTGAGTTTCTTCTATCCTTCTACTGAATGGGAAATGGAACAACCCTTTATATGCAATTGTGGAGCTGCTAATTGTCATAGCTATATTGGTGGTGCTCATTCTTTCAAACCAGAAGTAATACAACAATATAGATTAAGCAATTATATCAAAAGAAAACTCAGTGAGACCCGACAGGCTATTTGAAGGTTATCATATATGGGTTCTAGCACCAAGTATTCAAAGCGATGACCCAAACATCAATTACTACTACGATTTCACCCAAAGCATTAATGAATATACTAAGGTATTTGAAGAACTCAATCTGCCCTGGACCTGGCAACCTATTCGTTTAGATAATTTTAAAGACATTATTCGCAACATCGCATCTTCTACCAATCAAAATAAGGTTTTAGTAATGAACCTTTGCGACGGTGATGAAGTAAATCAAGCCCCTGGTATTAGTATTATCCGGGAATTGGAAAATCAAAATCTAAGTTATACCGGATCCAAAGAATTTTTTTACGCCGTTACTACTTCCAAAATACCAATGAAAAGAGAATTCGATTATCATCGGGTCAATACTCCCCGTTGGGAAGTTATTGCGCAAGATAGAAGTAATGTAAAAGACATCTTTCATAGAATTTCCACACCTATTATTGTAAAGCCAGCAGTATCCGGTGGAAGTATGGGATTAGGAGTAGCTAACGTGGTTGAAAATGAAATGGAGTGCCACAAAATCCTGGATAAGATACAAGATGGTTATCGTGGGTGGAACCTTACCGTTGATGGTGTTTTTGCCGAAGAGTTTATAGAAGGTCGAGAATTTACAACCCTGCTGGTAGGATCTTATAATCGTCCAGATGAAATAATTTATTATCAACCAGTCGAAAGAGTCTTTAATAAAAACCTTCCAGCCAAAGAACAAATCTTATCATTCGATCGACTTTGGGAAACTTATGATGAGGAAGATTCTTTAGGAGAAGATCAATTTTTGTTTAATTATTATTCTCCGGAAAGTACTTTAAATGAAACTTTGAAAACCTTAAGTCTTCAAGCCTATACAGCCTTGAAGGGTACAGGCTATACCCGAATAGATATTCGTATGGATGAACGGTCCGGTCAATGTTATGTTTTAGAAGCTAACGCACAATGTGGCTTAAGCGAAGATGAAAATTATACCTCTATTGGAGCTATTTTAAGAGTAAATAATAAAAGTTTTACAGATCTCATTGCTGAGATTCTAAACGATGCTATAAAGAGACGAGTCTCATGAAAATATGTGTTCTACAACCTGATTACAGTCCATCTTCCGTAGATTATCAATACTATGATCCTACCAGAGATCTTAGTGGTTTAATTCCAGAAGCTGAATTTCAACATGTACAGTTGAATAAATTAACAACTTACAAGCAAATTAAAGATCTGTCCAAGCAAAATTTTGATATCTACGTCAATCTTTGTGAAGGTTATTTGGAATGGGAAGTTCCATCTATTGATGTCATTCATACATTGGAATTGTTGGATCTTCCTTTTACTGGTCCAACAAGCAAATTGTACGATCCTCCCAAGGATCTCATGAAGTATGTATCGTATTGTTGTGGAATAAAAACACCTAACTATATAAAAGCGAGTAATGTAGAACAAGCTCTGAAAGCTCACACTACTTTGAAATTTCCATTATTTGTAAAGCCACTTAAAGCAGGTGACAGCCTTGGTATAGATAGTGAATCAAAATGTTGCAATGAAGATCAGCTTAATCAAAAATTGAATTCTATCTTTAAGGAGTATGATGAAATCCTCATTGAAGAATGTATTGATGGCCGTGAATTTACAGTATTGGTTGCCGCAGATCAGAGTAAGGAAAATAATTGCATTAGCTTTACTCCGGTAGAATATATTTTTCCGGAAGGTTATACATTTAAAACCTATTCACTTAAGACATCTGAATTGCATCCAGAGTCAAACAAACCCTGTGATGACCTGGAACTTGAACTTGGACTTCGGGATGCAGCAGAGAGAATATTTAAAGCCTTCAATGGTGTGGGTTATGCTCGACTCGATTTCAGGGTTAATAATAATAGAGAAATATACTTTTTGGAAATTAATTTCACCTGTTCAGTATTTTACAGCAAGGGAATGGAAGGGTCTGCTGATTATATATTGGCATTCGATGGTATAGGACAGGAGGGATTTCTACGACACATCATTGCTGAAGGTATAGCACGACACGCCAATCGAAAAAAGGTGTATGAAATGAAAGGCAATTCCATTAGTGGATTTGGAATTTATGCCAATAAAGATATTAAGAAAGGTCAAATAATATTTAAAGGCGAAGAAAGATCACAGCGATTTGTAACGAGAAAACATGTTAAGAAACACTGGACTCCTGAAGAAAAGCGTTACTTCGCACAATATGCTTATCCAATTAGTGAACAGGTATATTGTCTATGGGATGAAAATCCTACCGAATGGGCACCTCAAAATCATTGTTGCAGCCCGAATACACATTACGATGGACTTAATGTCGTTGCGAGCAGAGCGATTCGAAATGGAGAAGAGCTCACCCTTGATTATGCCAGTTTTTTAGATGAAACAGCTGAGAGCTTTAAGTGTAATTGCAATAGTCCGGAATGCAGAAAAGTCATTAAAGGAATACGGTCAAATTCCGTTACTTCAAGAGAAGCAGAAATTTCTAAATCCAAATCGAAAAAAGTTATTGTTGAAAATGTAAGTGGAAAATCGTAATTTACATTTTATATCAATCGATATAATAACTTTTTGTATAGTCTCTGAATTCGGAAAGACAATATTCTAAAAATTCCAGTTGATTTGTTATCCAGGGTTGGAGGGATAGATCCATCGAGGCTTCCTTGTGTAGCCAGAATAACGGAGCTCCAATAAATTTGAATCAGATTGGATTCGGAAGCAAAATTATGGAACCAGTCAATGGGAACAGAACACTTATTGTTTTTTATACTTTGAAGAATATTGTTGGCTGCCTGGCGATCAATGAGATAAGCTCCTGCCATACGACCATGTAACTTTTTATACAATAATATATTAGGTATTTTTTCACTGCCAGCAACATATTTAAGGTTAGAATCTTCGAGACTAATGACGAAATTTTTTAACGCTCTGCTTTTAATCTCTTGTTCAATTTTGTTTAAGTTTTCAGAAAAGGACTTTTTCAGATAAACATCATCTTCAAAAATCAATGCCATCGTATCGTTCGATTCTACTAATTTTCGATAAGCCAGAATATGTTTATAAACGCAGGATGTACCAGCTGATAATGGAATTAATTCTCCTGTAAAGAGCTCATCGAGAATTTCTTGAGTGATATCTTTCTTATCTCCTTCCCAAATGTATTCGTAAACGAGTTCTTTATTGGAAAGCTGGAGCTCCATATGCTTATAACGGTCGATCGCATTGCTGACATGAATAATATAACATTTCATACGCATCGCTTTACAATTACAGAACTATATAATAATCCCTAATTAGATGAATTTTACAAAGAGGATAAGATCAGATTAACCTTGATTGTTATTCTTCTTATTGAACCAGCGTTTCTTTTTATTTTTATTGCCAGATGCCTGGTTTGGTTGTTGAGGCGTAGTTGGATTACTTTTGTTAGACTCAACTACAGGTGGTTTGTTAGTGGGCTGGTTAGGTTTGGATTCTGAGTTAGACTGAGGTGCAACAGAAGAATCATCGCCGGAGCGTTTTTTCTTTTTCTTTTTCTTTTTCTTTTTGTCCGCGGGTAATTCTATGGCTCCTGTTACATCAACAAATACATCCTCTTTCTTTAATTCAGCTCCTGGTTCTTCACTAGCTACAATATCGTCTGGCATATTGCCAGCGTCATTCATGGCTTTTATTCTTCTAACTTCATCCGGAAAGAGAGGCATTACCATACTACGTCCCCGTACAGGTTCATAGAGATAATATAATACGCCTTTAAAAATATCTACTTTTACCAGACTTGCCTTACCATTCTTTGCACGCAATACATCAACATCATTAGGGTATTTTTCTAGTTCTTCGATGTAAAGATCAAGTTCGTAATTAAGGCAACATTTTAAACGTCCGCATTGACCTGATAACTTTGATTGATTAATTGCAATATTTTGATAACGAGCAGCTGTAGTACTTACCGTTTTGAAATCAGTCAGCCACGTTGAACAACACAATTCTCTACCACAAGAGCCTATGCCTCCGATTCTTGCCGATTCTTGACGAGAACCGATTTGACGCATTTCAATTTTTACTTTAAACTCTTTGGCGTATTGTTTGACAAGCTCTCTAAAATCTACCCATCCATCAGCAGTATAGTAAAAAGTCGCCTTTTTCTGATCCGCTTCATATTCCACATCTCCAATTTTCATGTCGAGCCCGAGATTTCGAGCAATGACACGTGCCTTAACCATTGATGCTTGTTCCAGTTTCCTGGCTTCAGTCATTCGCTCTACATCACGGGGATTAGCCCTTCGAATAATTTCGTAAGTAATTCTACTTTCACTAAAGTTCTTTTTCTTCATTTGAAGACGAACCAAATCCCCCATAAGCGAAACTCTTCCAACATCCCAGGTTCCATTGCCACAATCGACAACAACCAGATCGCCGGTTGTATAATGGTGATGTTCAGACATTTTATAAAATGTCTTCCTAGCGCCATTCTTAAAACTGACTTCTGCAAATTGGTAGGCTAATGGATCATCAATATCCAACACCGTTAGCCAATCGTATGTATTTAATTTATTACAACCTCCGCTTGCACAATGCCCTTTATCACCACATCCCGCTGGAGCTCCATTAGATCCAGTCTGGCATCCTTTACATCCCATAAATAATATTTTTAAATCAGGCTTTACGAATAAGCCTCGATAATTTTATCATAAAATCCAGCAGCAAGATACGAATATTTGCATTTCGTTGAAGTCCAAAAATGCATTCATCAAGCATAATGATAAGATTATCAATGTCTTGTGTGTTTAAACTGGTTGATATTTTTCTAGCGTAGTCAATTATTGCGACGCCTCCTTCCTTAACGGTTAAGCTTTGATTTTTTATGCGAATACAAAGACTGATCATGCTTAATAAGAAACTAAAGTATTGTTTCTGCTGGTCTCTACTCAACGAAGCAAATTGTTCGATCCATTCCAGATATGCTAATGGACTTCCAGAATATGCCGATTGAAACATCATCTTAACAAGTTCCATAGAATGAATAGTTTCAGAATTGATCCAATCAAGGCATAGAGATATATTAGATTCTGAAGCAATGGCTAATTCTAAAGCGTTGGATTTTGAAATTTTAGTTAAGCCGCACAAATAATCCGCAATGTGTTCAATCGGGATAGGTTTTAATCGAAACATCTGAGACCGGGATCGAACAGTGGACAAGAGACTATTATAATCTTCGGTAACCATGATTATATAGGATTGAGCTGGGGGCTCTTCCAGTAATTTTAAAAGAATATTTGATTCTTTTCCGAGATATTCCGGAAGCCAGATTAATAATACATTGCAGGAAGATTCATAAGGAGTAAAAGACAACTTATCTATAATACTTCTCGTTTCGGCTACATTAATATTAATCTGTTTGTTTTCAGCATCAAAATGTTTAATCCAATTCTGAACACTTAAAAAGGCATTTTCTTTAATCGCTGATCTGAATTCATTATAATAATCTACACAAACTTCTCCCGACCCAATCAAAGGAAAAGTATAATTTAAATCAGGATGAATCAAATGATTCACCTTATAACAATTGGAACAGATTCCACACGGGGACTGGTTCGAAGAACACAATAAGGATTGTGCTATGTGGAGTCCTAATAATAATTGACCAGATCCAGGACTTCCAGAAAGAATTGAAAAATGTGGAAAGCGTTTATGCTGAAGCGATCTATCTACCTGCTGCAACGCCTCTGATTGACCAATCAGTTTATCCTTCCACAATTCTTTGGGATAAATCTTTTCCGCTACTTTAATTTCTTCGTCTGCAAATAACATAGTCCTCTAAAATGGAAACTCGGCAAGGAGTAAAGTTAAAATTATTTTTTAAAAATGAAAAAAACAGCCAATACTAAAAAGATAAAACCAACCACATGATTCATCCTGAAAACTTCATTCTTAAATAAGAATAAGCTAAATATCGTAAATACACTGAGCGTTATTATCTCCTGAAGAACTTTTAATTCAACCAAGGAAAATGGACCACCATTATTGGCAAATCCAATTTTATTAGCAGGTACTTGAAAACAATACTCCAATAAAGCAATTCCCCAACTAATAAAAATTACACTAATCAAACTTAACTTACTAAACCACTTCCATTCAGAAAATTTCAGATGTCCATACCAGGCTAAGGTCATAAAAATATTAGAGAGTATTAGTAAACTGATTGTAACCAATTGTTTCATAACAAGGATGAATAAACTATTAGTAGGAAAATTTATGCTTCAAAAGAGCATAAATTAAATATATGAATTACTGAATTAACTGTACAACAAAATACGGTACTGTACCAGCAATAACTGTTATAATCGACAATAAAGTGAGTATTCCCTGATAAGTCCAATCTACTTTCCAAGATTTTTCCTCATTCGTTCGGGAAAACATCAAATTAATGACACGAAAATAATAATAAAGTGAAATGACAGCCAGTATTAGGGCAAAAACAGTTAATGCAATGTTTCCAACAATTGCTGAATGATACAAAACAAATAATTTTGATATAAACCCAGCAGTTAATGGACCTCCACCTAAAGATAATAAAGCAATCGTCATAACGATAGATAAAGCGGGGTTATTATAATAAAGACCTTTAAATGCCTGCAGATCATCTGTGCCACTATGTGATTCAACAAAATATGTAACTAGAAATGTTACTAAAGAAGACAAACAATATGCGATTAAATAATAAAATATAATCCAACTGTCTTCAACCTTTAATTGTAACAAACCGATTAGAATAAAACCCGCTTGTACAATTCCTGAATAAGCTAATAATCTTTTTATGCTGTTCTGTGAAGCAGCCATCACGTTGCCAATCAGCATTGAACTCAATGCAATGATTGAAATTAACCAAAATAACCAGTCACTTTTTTGAATCCCACTATTTAAAATAAAAAGATATAATGCACCGAAAGCAGACACCTTTACTAAAGTAGCCATGGTTGCAGTAAAAATTGTTGGTGTACCTTCATAGACATCCGGTGCCCAAAAGTGAAATGGTACTAAGGCGATTTTAAATGCAAGACCTGAAAAGATAATTAAGTAACTAAATTGTTGCAACATTGAGATACTGTTCTGTGAGGCCTCTAGTCTGAAGGAACCACAGGAAGCATAGTAGCATGCAATTCCAAACAATAATATTGCACTGGCAAAGGCACCCAATAGAAAATATTTTATGCTCGCTTCATTGGAGGCTGACTTTTTTCGATTAGCACCAGCGAGAATGTACATTCCGATTGATAGAATTTCAATTCCCAAAAATAATACCATCAAATCCGAGTAACTAACCATCATCATTCCACCAATCACTGAAAATAAAAGTATACCGGTAAAATCTGCTATCTCTTCACTTCCACGTATACGAAATAAATTAATGAACGGCAAAAGTATCAGAAGACAGGACAAGATGAGAAGAACTAGAATTTTTGAAGGACCTTGAATTTCCATCATGTTCATAAACCAGTTATTCCAAAGGGACTGATTCGAAGCAATACAATAAATCGCTAACGCTGTACCCAAAATGCCAAAAGGAATAATGATATTCCTATTTTTCATGAACCCTAGGTAGAGTGTAATAGTTGCAAATACTGTTAAGATTACAATTGACAACATATTCTAACTCTTAGATTTAAAATGAACAAAACTGGAAGTTGCTTGATCTGCTAGATCCAACCAGGTAGATGGGAAAAAGCCTAACGTAAAAATCAAAATGGCAAGCACAATTAGTATATAATCCTCATTCAGACTCAATGATTTCCAGTTACTGTTATCTGGATTAGATTCTCCAAACATTGATTTCTGGTAAAACCGAAAAGTATAGATGGCACCGAGGATAATACTGATCCCTGCAAAACCAGCTAACCATTTATTAAATTGAGAGAGCCCAAGTAATATTTCAAATTCTCCAATAAATCCACTCGTAAGTGGAAGGCCAACAGAGGCCAGACTGAGAATGAAAAAATAAGTTGCTAACCTTGGTTGTGTCAAGGCAATTCCACTCGAACCATAAATACTATTATTCTGTGTCCGAAACATGATTGTATCAACAACAAAAAATAGACCTGCAGCAACAATTCCATGCGATAGCATTTGAAAAACACTTCCTTGTAATCCGGATAAAGTGGCTGTAAAGAGACCTGCTGCTATCATTCCCATATGAGAGAGCGAAGAATAGGCAAGAACTCTGGTCATTTCCGACTGCCTCCAGGCGATTAAGGCACCATAGATTACACCAACTACACAGATTATAATTAAGGGAGTTTGATAAGCAACAATAGAATCATTAACAACATTATAAAATCTTAAAAACCCAAAGACACCCATTTTCGAAAGCACTCCTGCAATGATGATTATAGTTGGACGGTCTCCTTCCGTATATAAATCAGATTGCCATGTATGAAAAGGAAATAAGGGGGACTTAATGGCAAAGGCAATAAAAAGTGCTCCTAGTATCCAATTTTGTGCTTGAATAGGAATCTCAATATCGTAGATAAGTGCCCAATCTGTTGTTTTATTAATACCGGTTAGTGAATGAAAATAAATAATCGCTGCCAACATGAGAAAGCTTCCAAATACCGTGTAAAGGAAAAACTTAAATACAGCTCTTTTACGATCGGCACCTCCATACATCAACACAATAAAATAGAATGGGATTAAGGCTAATTCAAAAAATACATAAAATGTAATGTCGTTTTGTGCGCTGAAAAAACCAATTAAAGCACTCAAACCTAACATCATTAAAATGTAATAACTTTTGCTTCGATGTTCGGAATATTTTTGTGACGCCAGAATACCAATAGGAACAATCAAAACACTTAATAAAATCATAAAAAGTCCCAGGCAATCCAATCCAAAATGCATCTCAGTATTTATTCCAGGAATCCAATTCATTAAGAATACATTCTCAACTTTCAGGCTTGCTTTGAATCCTGACATTAAGTACAGAAAAAACAATAATGTACTAGCGGAGCCAAGAATGGCGATCATAGATGACCATTTCTTATCCAATAATTGGATCAGCAAAGCGAATACAACCGGAATCAGAATTAAACTTAAAATCGAATTCATGCTGATTAAAATTTGAATAAAAACAAAATGGCAAATAAAATAAACCCAAACATTATGCTTATGATATACCAACTGATATTTCCGCTTTGCAGAGGTCGGATACCAATACTAAGTTTTTGGGTTAGATCTCCCGGAAGAAGTACTATTGGATCAAGAATTTTTTTATCAAAAACCTTTTTGAACCAGGACCCAAGATTTTTTAGCGGCTTACCAAAAATGGCCAAATAAAATTCATCTAAATAATATTTGTTAGCAAGGATTTTAGCAATACCGGTTTCTTCTAGCTGCAAGTTTAATTTATTATTTAAGGCATATCTATTATAGGTTAACCAAGTTATCAAAATTAAAGCCAGTACAGTAACTCCCCATAAGCTATACTCAAATAAATGACTTACATTATGAGTATGATCAATAATATTAATTTTGACAAAATCATGAATCAAATGGTGATGAGAAAGTAGTTCAGGCATCCCTGCAAATCCACCAATCAAAGAAAGAAAGGCTAACACGATTAAGGGAAATAAAATAATCCATGAGGATTCATGAACTTTATTCCAGGTATTTTCATCTCCACGATATGTTCCATAGAAAGTACTGAAATATAACCTAAACATATACCACGCGGTGCAAACACTGGCAATAGCCAATCCAACAAATCCCCAGAAACTCCATGAATAAACTGAAGCTAATACTTCGTCCTTAGAAAAGAATCCTGCAAAAGGTGGACAACCAACAATCGCTAAAGTCCCAATAAGAAATACGAGATTTGTCCAGAACATTTTTTTCTTCAACCCACCCATTTTGCGGATATCTTGTTCTCCATGCAAACCATGTATAACACTACCTGCCCCCAAGAAAAGTAAGGCTTTAAAAAAAGCATGGGTCATTACATGAAAAATAGCCGTGCTATAAGCTGCTACTCCAAGCGCAGAAGCCATATAGCCAAGCTGACTTACTGTTGAATAGGCTAATACCTTTTTAATATCATTTTGTTTTAAGGCAATTGTCGCAGCAATAATTGCTGTTGCAACTCCTGTTATCAATATAATATCTAAAGTGAAAGGTGTAAGGCTAAATAAAATATTCATTCTGGCTACTAAATAAATACCTGCAGTAACCATTGTTGCAGCATGTATTAGGGCGGATACCGGTGTTGGGCCGGCCATGGCATCCGGAAGCCAGGTAAACAAAGGAATTTGTGCTGATTTACCGGTTACTCCAATGAACAGTAATATAGTAATGAGTATTAAGCTTGGATCATTCTTACTAAAAGTGCCAAAACTCTCCTGAATTTTTAATAAATCAACCGTATTAAATTGATTGGCTAATAAAAAAATTCCAAGTATGAATCCAAGGTCACCAATGCGATTCATAACAAAAGCTTTACGAGCTGCCTTATTGTAATCGACATTTTTATACCAAAATCCAATTAAAAGGAATGAACAAAGTCCGACTCCTTCCCAACCTGCAAATAGTAATACAAGATTAGATCCTGTAACTAAAAGAATCATGGAAAATAAAAATAAATTCAAATAGGCAAAGAATCGACTAAATCCAGGATCGTCGTGCATATATCCTATAGAATAGACATGGATTAAACTACCAACTCCAGTTATGATAAAAAGCATTAATATGGTTAATCGATCAATGTATATGCTAAATCCAACTTGATTTCCTAAACCGATACTAAACCAATTGTAATAATTAAGAACCTTTGCTTCCAAGAGAGGATCAGTGAAATACAAATATGTTGTAGCGGCCAAACCTAATAATGGTCCAATACAAGCAATCCATCCTACAATACTCTTGGGCATTTTAGTGCCAAAAATTCCGTTTATTAAGAAGCCAATTAAAGTTGGCCAAATGATTAAATGTATCAGAAGATCCGAATTCATATTATTGCTTCTTAATTAACCTTTGAGTTTATTGAATATATCGATGTTAATCGATTTTACATTTTTATAGACCATTACAATAATGGCCAAACCTACGGATACTTCAGCCGCGGCTACAGCCATAGTAAAAAATACCATGATCTGTCCCGCAGGATTTGAATTATACGCAGAAGTTGCCGTTAGCATCAGATTGGCCGCATTAAGCATAATCTCAATGCACATAAATACAATGATAATATTTTTACGAACCATAACTCCGATTAACCCTACAACAAATAAAACTGAGCTTAACAGAATATAATGAGTAAGAGGAATCAGGTTGAATATTTCTGGAGTTGAAGAGTTCATTCGTTAATAATTATTTTCTCTTTACGTGATAAAAGTACAATACCAATCATGGCAATCAGAAATAAGACAGAACTAATTTCCATAGGGAGGAGGTATTCCTTATAAAGAACAGATCCTAAATTTTCTACGAGTCCAATAGTATAATTACCATTACCGGGAATTGGTAAATCAGACTTACTCAATGCAGCCATCGTTATCAATAAAAAACAGCCTCCCGAAATAATGGCCGTAAGCCAAGGAACAAAACTTTTATTTTGTTCAATCTCTTTGTTTAAGTTTAAAAACATAATAACAAAAAGGAATAAAACCATGATAGCTCCTGCATAAACAACAATATTTACTAATGCGAGGAACTGAGCATTCATTAATACGTAATGAGCTGAAATTAAAAAGAAAGTCAGCACGAGAAATAAAACGCTTCTAATTGGATGTTTACTGATTACCACCATGCTTGCGCAGATGATAGTAGCTGCAGACAAAATGTAAAATACTTTATCGATCATTATTTGGATTGAAGAAATGGTTCAACTAATCTATCCTTTCCATAAATAAAATATTCTCTTTCATAACTGGCAGGAGCCATCTTGTCATTTTGTAAAAAGATAGCTGCTTTCGGGCATGCTTCTTCACAAAGACCACAGAATATACATCTTAGCATATTGATTTCATATACTGAAGCATATTTTTCTTCCCGATATAATAACTCTTCGCCTTTTTTTCGTTCAGCCGCCGTCATGGAAATGGCTTCTGCCGGGCAGGCAAGTGCACACAAACCACAAGCCGTACATCGTTCAGCACCTTTCTCATCTCTTTTTAAAACATGCAGACCACGAAATACTTCACTCATAGGTCTTTTTTGTTCAGGATAAGAGATTGTAGCTTTCTTTTTGAATAAGTGACTAATTGTAATACTCATCCCTTTAAGAATGGCGGGCAAGTATATGCGCTCCCAAAAATTCATGGGCTTACGCTCCATTACTTTAATCCTGTTGGTTAGTTTGACTACACTCATATTATTTACATCATTCTGTATAGGATAACTATACCGGTAATTAAAATATTGATCACGGCTAATGGAATTAATGTTCTCCATCCAAGATTCATTAATTGATCATAACGAAATCTTGGAAGGGTCCAACGAATCCACATAAATAAGAATATAAAAAAGAAAATTTTTCCAAACATTACGGCTATAGATAACAATGTTTTCATTAATCCTGGATCCATTGAAGAAACACCTGGAAAATGATAGCCTCCAAAAAATAAAGTCGTGAGAATTGCACTGCTGATAAACATATTAATGTATTCAGCAAATAAGTAAAATCCCAATTTCATGGAAGAAAATTCAGTGTGATAACCTCCGACGAGTTCTGTTTCACATTCCGGAAGATCGAAAGGAGCTCGGTTAGTCTCTGCAAATGCACAAATGATAAAAATCAGAAAACCTAATGGTTGATAGAATACATTCCAATGCCATCCGGCCTGTTGATCCACAATATCTTTTAACGATAATGAAGATGTCATCATAACAAGGGCTACAATCGATAAGCCCATGGCGAGTTCATAACTGATATTTTGCGATGCGGCTCGAATTGCACCAAGCAAAGAAAACTTGTTATTGGATGCCCAACCTCCGATTAATATACCATAAACACCTAATGATACAACTCCGAAAATATATAGAAGGCCAACGTTAATATCGGTAGCCTGAAGCGATACGACTTTTCCATCCCATAGTACATCAGGACCGAATGGAATTACAGCACTTGTCATTAAAGCGGTAATCATAAAAAATCCTGGCCCCATTAAGAACAACCAACGATCTGCTTTTTGAGGTATAAATTCTTCCTTAAAAAATAATTTTACACCATCTGCTAATGGTTGTAATATTCCGAATGGTCCGGCACGGTTAGGTCCTAATCGATCTTGCAAAAAAGCAGCTATTTTACGTTCTGCATAAGTCGAATACATTGCAATAAATAGTGAGATTCCGAATACAACGGAAATAAAAATTAATTTGATTAATACTAAACTCATTCGGATACAAATTTAGCATCAACATTAACGGCTGGGGAATGTGTATTGACCTTATATTTATTAGCCGTAATTACTGAATCTTTATCCATCTCTCTTGGTTCGCCGACAATCCAGTCATTTAAATTTTTATGTTCAAATCGGCAATCGTTACAAATAAATTTTTCTACTTCTCCAAACTTATTTTTTCTTGCAGTTACCCGAATAACATCGTTATTTTTTATCCAAAGGATTACTTCTCCACAACAGGTTGGACAATTTCGATGAGCGTTGAAAGGTTTGGAAAACCATACTCTTTGTTTGAATCGGTATTTTTTATCAGTAAGTGCACCAACCGGACAAACATCAATAATGTTTCCTGAAAAATCATTCGTTATTGAATTCTGAATATATGTGCTGATTTCAGATACATCTCCGCGATTAAGAACACCATGCACCCGCTGATTGGTTAATTGATCAGCAGTATATACACAGCGATAACATAGGATACATCGGGTCATATGTAGCTGAATATTTTCCCCTATATCAATCTTTTCAAATTCTCTTCTACCTTCTTCATAACGGGTTGTTTCCGTACCGTGCTCGTATGAAAGATTTTGTAAATCGCATTCACCAGCCTGATCACAAATAGGACAATCCAAGGGATGATTGATGAGTAGAAATTCCACAACACCTTTTCTAGCTTCTAGAACTTCTTCTGAAGTTTCATTTTCTACAACCATGCCATGTTCCACTCTCGTAAGGCAACTCGCTACTAGCTTCGGCATGGGCCTTGGATTTGCTTCGCTTCCCTGTGTAACTTTAACAAGGCAAACTCTACATTTACCTCCTGTCTCTTTTAATGGAGTATAATAACACATCGCCGGTGGATAATTGGTCCCAATCATCCTTGCAGCTTGAAGAATAGTGGTGCCCGGGGGCACTTCTATACTTCGACCATCTATAGTCACTTTAAAATTTTCCATAAGTTATTAGAACTTAGACTTCATACTAATTTTTCAATTGAAAATTCTATACCGCTTTTCGTTGAGTATAAAATTTTCAATTTTTTTATTTTTAAATATGATAATGATCACTAGTCGCCAACTCTCTATGCAAATGTTTTTTGCAACAAGAGTCAGGGTTTTTAACATGCTCTTCAAATTCACTTCTGAAATGTCGAATAGCACTTGCAACAGGCCATGCTGCTGCTTCGCCCAAAGGGCAAATGGTTTTACCTTCAATTTTTTTGGCAATATCAACGAGTAAATCTACATCCGACATTTTACCATGTCCGTACTCGATGCGATGCAATACTTTCTCCATCCACCCTGTACCTTCTCGACAAGGACTGCATTGACCACAAGATTCGTGATGATAGAACCTAGTAAAATTCCACAAATTTCGAACAATACACTGATCCTCATCATACACAATGAATCCTCCGGAACCTAGCATGGTCCCACTTACAAAACCACCATCACTCAAAGATTCGTAAGTCATCAATCTTGGTTCGCCGTTTGCAGTTTTGAGTATTAAGTCTGCCGGGAGAATCGGTACAGAAGATCCTCCTGCAACTACAGCTTTTAATTTCTTACCATTAGGGATTCCACCACAATATTCCTCGCTATAAATAAATTCTTCTACTGGTATTCCCAATTCAATTTCGTAAACACCAGGTTTATTAATATTGCCGCAA
>CAZHNF010000012.1:0-88480 GCA_964533625.1 uncultured Saprospiraceae bacterium
GGAACAGCGATTGGGAGAAGATAATATCAATACGAATGAAATCCACAACGGCAAAGTATCCATCAGCTGGAACAATGAGAATTCGAAAGCGGAGGAGAATTTAATGAGCCTACGCATACGATCGAAAGTAGATGGAAGGATAGGAGATATTGTACAATTCACCTCATCGTTGACTCAGGCATTAAGTATCAGCCGTAATGGAGAAGAAGAAAAGATACAACTGAGGACCTACAATGGATTGGGTAATGATTTTATCGTATTGCAAAACGAACCGAATCCTTGGAAAAATTCTACTGAGATTGGTGTTGTTCTTCCCTATAAAGGAGAAGTAGTCTTAACCGTATACGATATGACTGGAAGAGTATTTTATAAAGTGTCCAGAATTATGGAAAAAGGTTACAATGGTTGGAAGATTAATCGCTCAGAACTTCAAGGTGCTGGTGTATATTATTATCAAATTGATTTTGAGAAGAACACAAGGACATTAAAAATGATTGTTATAGAATAGCGAATAGTTTTTATATGTAGGAATCCATATTGATTGTGGGTTCCTATTTTTCTTTCAACAAAATAATTCGGGAATAAATTTATTTTTTAGCTACTAATAACATTTCTACTATATTTATTTTCAAAATCTGAATGGTAAATAGAATAAAAATTGTTATTAATAATGGTGACATTCCAATTAATAATCACTTAGAAGTTCAATCAATATCCAAAATTAGTTTAAAAAAAGTCAACAAGTACTATAAAAAGTTGATCTAAGGAAACTTTAAAATTTATAAAATTGAATTATTATACCAGTAAACTTATTTATCAGTACTTAATTCCTATCTTCCTATAGATAAAATGCAGCAACCACAACGGACCGATTAATAAAAAGTGTAAGTCCTGAAAAAAGGATGGTTTTTTTCCTTCAATCTTATGCCCAATGAATTGTCCAATCCAGGCTGCAATAAAAATAAATAAAATAGCTTTCCAGGGTTCAATAGAATACATGACACAATAATCTTGAAAGTGCATAGAAAGATATATCATCAAAAATCCTATTAGCCCAAATCCAATGCCTAGCGGAAAGGACATACTCATGACGTGAATGACCAAATAAGCTAGTACAATTACGGCCCAGTTGATATCGCTAAGCTCCGGAATCAGTGACAAAAATCCAATCGCGCTAAACATGATTAGAGGAATACAGATCCAGTGTATGAATTTATTCGTTGGGTTTTGATGGCTCTCGGCATAAGTGTTAAATAAAACATCAATTTTTCTCATGAATAAAATCAGTATTTTATTATTTTTTCAATAACGACTTTACCGGAGGATTCCAGTTTGATAAAATACACTCCTGAAGCCCATTGGTCAGTTGAAATTTGTTCTGCACCTTTTATTTTTCTGTGGTCGATGATATTACCACTGCTGTTCGTGATCGTTATAGTACAAGGAATGTCCGTGTTAATCGTTAAATGAGAATTAAATGGATTTGGAAATACATCAATTTCCTTTTTATTTGTAACGCTTGGCTTATTAGTACCGCTGATGATGGAGTAGATGCCACTTCTGAATTTTATAGTTCGACTATTATCATCCTGCCATACTACAAACACTTCCTTGTCATTCATGGCAATATCAACATTGGTGTTGTTATCTATATCAACAGTATCAAATTTTGTTGGAAAACCATTGGATACATTGGAACTTAATAAAAGTGGAATCATGACTTTATTATTGACATTTTGAATCCATGCCAAGGCTACAGCATTTCCATAGTTCGTAATTCTTGGAAAATTCTGAGCAATAAGACTACCATTAACAAGTTTTGAAAGATCTATAGTAGATAGATGTGAGGCCTTGGACAATGAACTAATGGAAAGGTAGTTTATGGAACGACCTGTAGAGCCGTTCATGTATACACCATATACGGTATCTCCAATGATAATTCCATCTGGTCCTGATGCTGGACAAGTTGTTAATGCCCATTTATTATTTTCAACTTTACATCCATTGGTAAATGAATTGGCATTGTCGGTAGAAATACCCATCCAAATATTGCGTATATTATTATTGTTGTCTCGATACAACATAGAGCAATAGTCATTTGAATTCATTAATGCACCAGGACAACAATCGCACACATCACTAGATCCTCCCCATCCACTGGCTAAAATGTCCGTTTCAAAAGTTTCTCCAAAATCATTAGACCTTGTGCTTACCCATCTTGATTCTCTAAATTGTTCATTGAATTTCATAAATCCAACAATTGGGTTCCCATTCTTATCGACGGATATAGTTGGAAATCGAGAAAGATTAGTGCCAATATTTTCAACCCGAATCGGGGATGAAAAATTCTTTCCACCATCGAACGATTTTACGATGTATATATGACTTGTACTTTGATCCTCCGGAATTTGTTTCATGACGACATACATTGTATCCCCGGATGAAGCAATATGTGGGCCCATCCAGGAAGCAGTCGCAATACTCATGGTTCCATTTAATTTGACCGGATTGCTAAAGACGGAGCCATTCCAATAGGAACAATATACTGCGGATTCTGAAGATTTTCCCCAGATTACAACCGGTTGATTGGAACGATTAAGTGTAATTCGTGGGTGATTGTTGCCGAAGGAATTATTTGCAATATTCAAGTTTTGTGTCCATTGTATACTGGATTGTGCTTGAAGTTGAAAACTTAATATGGTGAAAAGTACAATTAAATTTTTCATAAGTCAAAGGAGTTATATCAATAGTTGGTAAAGGTACAAAATGGAATACACTAATACCAGTATTTTTTATACCCTTAGAAGGGCCATTACTGTATGAATACAACAGAAATAATACTTACAAACTTTCCAGAAAAGCGATTAACTCCAGTCGATTCTTTAAGCTCAGCTTGGTGAATTCAGTCTTACTTTTCTCTGCTTCACCGCCATGCCACAATATGGCCTCTTCAAGTGTTCTCGCACGTCCATCGTGCAAGAAGAATGCATTTGGTCCACCAACTACTTTCGTAAGTCCTACACCCCATAATGGAGAAGTCCTCCATTCTTTTCCATCAGCTTCGAATTCTGAACGATTATCCGCTAAATCTTCACCCATATCGTGCAACAAAAAATCTGAATAAGGAAAAATAGTTTGTTGACTTAAAAAATTCCATTGTTCATGTTGGCCCGTAATGTATTTCTGACGGTGACATCCGTCGCATCCAATTTTAAAAAATAATCGCTTACCGTTGATGACATCCGCATGATCAACGTTTCTTCTTTGTGGAACCGCCAAGGATTGCGTATAGAATGTAGCAGCCACTAGTGTTGAATCATTAATCTCAGGATCATCTCCAGCCTTATCATCTTGCAGTTGACCTTTGCAATTTTCGACATTAAAAATAACATTCGTAATTCCCATATCCTGATTATAGGCCCCAGCGGTCTGTTGAGTGAGATTAGGTTGGCCTGCTTTCCATCCGAATTTTCCGATTTCAATTTGTTGTGTTCTGAAATTCCAAACTCGATTCGCTTTTCCAGAAATTCCATTTTTGTCTTTATCCTCGGGATCTTCTAAAGACAAAAGATCTGAGTTTGCTATAGCTTCAATCAACCCTAAGCCAATAACCGGCGGTGCTATTCTTGGAGACATTAAGAAATTAGAAGGTAATGGAATATAAGGATTTACGATTTGAAAAATGGGTTTTCTCAAGGCTATGAATTCTCCATCCGGTAACTGGATTGATTTATTTTCAAATTGCCATTGAATTTCACCTTCTGGCTTTTGATTAAAAATGGCAAGAGTTTGAAGCTGACCTCCAAAAAATGGAATACCTAATGGTTCTCCAAAAGTTCCCTCGCCCGGAATACTTATTCTAAAGAGAAGACCATTCAGTTCTTCAGATTTTTCCGGAAAAGGACTTCTACCATTTGAAACATGACATCGCTCACAAGAATTTTTATTAAAGACAGGTCCCAGCCCAATATTTATTTTTCCCGGCGCTGTTACAAATACATCACCAAAGGCTTTGTCTGCTACTCGATGAAAACTAAGTTGAGATGGATTTAAATTGGAAGCTGGTTGTTCAAATATTTTTACAAAAAAACCTTCAATACTGGTCTCACCACCAAGCTTTATATCTTCATCATTAAAACTATCATTTTCATCTTGACAAGACGAAATAATTACAAGACTTAGCAGAAAAAATAATTTGTAAATGCAATTTTTCATAAATTTAATATGATTGGGAGTAATTCGCTTTCCAAAGTTAATTGAAGCAATCGTACTTTGTTCTGTGCATTGATTACTTCATTTGGATTCTGAATTATGGCTTGAGTAAATGTTCCCGGAATATTTTCAATCGCATGTATGGCCTCGGCAATCTGCGTAGTTATTTTAGAATGTAAGCCTGGATTATTTTCTAACACGATGATATTTATTCCCTGAGCACCGTTTTGTTTATACACGCCATCATACAAATGTTGAATACTTCGAATATTGTCTGAAAAGTCTCTTTTGGAATTAGCGCTGAATCGGCTTTCTTCAAGATTAGTATTTTGTTGACTTAAGGGGTCATTAATTTTTCCATTAGCGACCTCGTCAGCTATTACAATCATTCCATTGACGATCTCTTGTAGCGCTGCTTTTTGAGAAGGGTAGAATGAATTTCCGGGTTCTCCAGCATTAACAATATTCTTTATGAAATTTTGTTTTTCAGGCGCCCAGGCATTTAGCAATTGTTGAGTAGCGCCTTCAAGACTTTGGGCACAGGAAATTAAGTATTCAAATTCCCGATCTGTAAATTCCTGAACCTTTTTTATACTGCCTTCTCCAAAAATTAAATATTCGATAGTATGAAATCCTTTAAGAGTCCCATCCAATCCATCGATATACTCTTTAGTGAGAATATTTTTACTCGATAGTACTGCTTCTAGGTCTGGTTTATTCACCGGCCAACTATCAATGCTGGGATCAATACCTTGTTGATCTACCGGCCCAAATAAAAAACCTTCAGATTGTTCCCAGGGTACACGGGCTATTCTCCAGGATGAACGAATAGAATCCAATGAGGATTCCGTTTTATTATTTTTGAGGTACTCACAAGTCTGAACTAATATCACCGTACTTTGATGTAAATCCTTGTAAGTAGCCAGAATTACATTATTGCTAAGATTTTCCAGGATTACTTTATAATCTTTAGTTGAATTATTATTTTCGTCATTACAGGAACCAAAAAATATCAATGGAAAGAAGAATAGATATAGAATTTTTTTAGACATATTTTTTATTGATTAAAATTCAAAAGCAAATCCAGTTATAAATGTTTTTTCTAATCGCCCGCCTCCGACACTTGTTGGTGCAGGAGCTCCTACTTTTCGAATATTGTATTGAGCTTTAAATTGAACTTCGTCGATTAACTTAAATACTCCTCCAAAAGACCAGGAAGTCCTTTCCCATCTCGGATTGTTAAAGATTAATCCCTCTGTAGAATGTTGGGTGTCGTAATAGTCATATCTTCCGTAGACCAGAAATTCATTATTAATCCACTTGGAAAAAATACTTTCATTTCCAAACAATTTAAAAGAGGTCTGCACAAAGTAACCGAGCGTAGATTGACCAACTGGAGTTCTCTTAACATTAAGATTGTTCGATAGATTTCTGTTTTGATGGGACAAGGCTTCAGAATTCGAAAGATAACCGTATAAAATCATTCCGTTTATCTTCCAAAATTTTAAACCTGTCTGAAAATGACATTCACCAATTCCAAGCGGAGTTGATACTCGGAGATCTGGTTTTGGTCTGTTATCGGTAGTGTTAGATCCATAGAGTGACAAACCCAAAGAATTTAACTTATTTTGATAGTCTATCCTTAGTACAAAAGCAAAATTTTCAGCATTCACCATTTCAAATCTTCTTTGATTTCCTCTTTTGATCCAGTTGGAAGAGTTGAAGGCGCTGCCATCTAATCCATTGACCATAGCCAGATGATAAGTCCAATTTGATTTTTTCGAAAAACTACCTTTCCAAAGAAATCCGTTTTCAGTCCAATTTTCAGGAAGAATCTGTGATTCTAACTCTGAGTTAATAGCGGTTAGATAATCGGTTGGCTCATCATTCTCAAATGAAAGTCCAAAGGGCACTCGTACTCTTCCCACTTTCAAAGTATTTTTTCGGAATACCAGGAATTCCATATTCATCTGCTCGATCAGAACTTCACCTCCCTTGGTAACATCAAATTCAAATTCACCAAACTCTTCAAAACGATCGAATTCCAAATCGACTCCAGTCCCTCCATGTTCGAATTCTATTTCAGTATTGAGTTTTATTCGGTCGGTCCATCGGTAACCTAATTCGAGAACAAAACGCTCATTATCAATGGCGTCCCTTTTAATTGAATCTGTCTGCCAGTTGAAATGGTAGTAATTCATGGCGCCAAACCCGGACAGTGAAAATTTACGTAATTTGCTGATTAACAAGCTATCAGATTGAGAAATGCCAACCTTAATGCTAAGGGTTGAAATTAGTATAATCAAGAAATGTAGCCTTTTCAAAATCTTCATTAAACCGCAAAACTAAAAAAGTTAGAACTACCTAACAATTATTATTTGATAAATCTTACTAATTTTGTGACATGAATACCATTGCTGAAGAAAATTACCTCAAGGCTATACTTCAAATTCAATACTCAAAGTCATCGGAGGATGGAGTTGGTACTAATGAAATTGCTAGTTTACTCCATCTCAAACCAGCAACGGTAAATGACATGCTTAAGAAATTGCATGAAAAGAACCTGGTCCACTATGAAAAATACGGAAAATCATTTTTAACACCGGAAGGAACACATAAGGCTGTATATATTCTCCGTAAACATAGACTTTGGGAAACCTTTTTATATGAAAAATTAGAATTTACCTGGGATGAGGTTCATGAAGTTGCAGAGCAACTCGAACATATTAATTCCAATAAACTAATGGATAAGATTGATGAAATCCTGGGATTTCCGGAATTTGATCCACATGGAGAAGTTATTCCGAACAAATTAGGTGAATACAAACAAATTCAACGCAAAACGCTGAACGAAGTAAATGAAGGTCAGCAATGTATTATGGTTGCCGTCAAAGATAATACGGCGTCATTTTTACAATATATGAATAAGCTTGGTCTTGGAATTAAAAATACCATTACGGTTGTAGCTAAGAATAATTTTGACGACAGCATAGAAATTGAAGTAAATGGAAAAACCTTAAGTATAAGTGATCGATTTGCCCGAAATCTTTTGGTTATGTGCATTCACTGTGACCGATCACAATCTTGCCAATCCATGAGTTGTAATCTTAATTTGAAATAGAGAAATTATCCATATTCGGTTTACTTTTACAAAATGAACATTGGAATAATTGCGATAGGTGATGAATTACTAATCGGTCAAGTGATTGACACTAATTCTTCAAGGATAGGATTATTATTGGGAGATCAATCCTTATTGGTGCGAAGAAAATGGACCGTTGGGGATTCTTATACAGAAATTCAATACGCTTTACAACAAGCATCGGAAGACCTAGATATTATAATTACTTCTGGTGGATTGGGACCCACCAAAGACGATATAAGTAAAAAAGCATTAGCCGATTTTCTGGGTGACGAATTAGTTTTTAGTGAAGAAAATTATGAGCACCTTCAGAAAATGTTTGCCCATAGAAACATTATTATTACTGATTCGCATAAGCAGCAATGTCTGGTTCCAAAGTCAGCCAAATTATTGCCCAACAAAGTTGGAACAGCTATGGGGATTTGGGTTGATGTTAATGACAAAACAATTATTATGTTACCTGGGGTCCCGGACGAATTAAATTATATAATGTCCGAAGAAGTAATTCCACGTCTGCGTGAAAGACGAAGAGGTCTAAGCACGCGACACATAACATTTAATACGGCTGGTGTAGGAGAGACAGATATCGCCAATAGAATAGAACCAGCGTTGGGAATTTTACCGGAGCATATTCGGCTGGCTTATCTTCCTTCCATTGCACAGGTAAAGCTTAGATTATCAGGAAGTTTATCAGATCCCAAGCAGTTGGAGCATGAGCTCGATTATTATTCAACGATAATAAAGAATACGATACCAGATATAATTTTTGGAGAAGGTATTACAAATCTTGCATTAGAATTAGGAAAGCTGTTGATTTCCAAAAATTTGAAAATAGGAACCGTTGAAAGTTGTACAGGGGGTTCTCTGGCATCAAAATTTACTTCTAATCCTGGAAGCTCTGACTATTTCAAATCAGGATTGGTTACTTACGCCACTGAGTCGAAAGAAAAAATTCTAGGAATAAGTAAAGAAATAATTGATCAATATAATGTGGTCAGCGAAGAAGTTGTAAAAGAAATGGTTCGTACTGGAACGTACAAGATGAATGTTGATTTTGTAATTGCGACAACAGGCATTGCGGGACCGAGTGGTGGAACTGATGAGATACCAGTTGGAACAATTTTCATAGCTTGCGGAAATGCAGAAATGCAATTTTCGAAAAAACTTAGATTTGGTAAAAACAGAGATAGAAATATTGAAGCAACATCAGTATTGGCCTTAAACTTTGCCAGAGAAATCTTGAATACCAAATTTTAGTTTTAATACTTAACTTCAAGACAGTAAATTGGTAATGTTATTGAACATAAAGTGGCCAGATATAGTGGTATATGAAGGACCTTAAGTCTCTAAAACAATCCCCTCTACTTAAGTAAATCTTTCCTAACTTTGAGCTTTATAGTGTTGGATCTTAGCAAATTATAAATGGCACAGATAGAGTTAATTATGCCCAAAATGGGCGAAAGTATTATGGAGGCAACCATACTCAAATGGTTGAAAAAAGAAGGCGACCCGGTCGAATTGGATGAAACGATATTGGAAATTGCTACAGATAAGGTGGATTCTGAAATTCCCTCTCCAGTTAAAGGATTTATGGGTACTATTCTTTTCAAAGAAAATGATGTTGTCCCTGTAGGAAAGGTCATAGCATATATAGAAACTTCTTCTGCAACGGCAAAACCTTCACCGGCAGTTCAGGAAGTAAAAAATGAAACAGTCGTAACTACAAAAAATGTCGAAACACCAACTGCTGAAGTTAAGTCTGTTAGCGATAACGGACCTTTAAAAACTTCTGGTAATAAGTTTTATTCACCATTGGTGAGAAACATTGCGAAGCAAGAAAATATTCAGCATTCGCAGCTTGAACAGATTCAAGGCAGTGGAATGCAAGGCCGGGTTACGAAGCGCGACATCATGGCCTTTATTGAGCAGTCTAAATCAAGTCCAGCAGTTTCAGCTCCTGTGACGAATGCCGCTACAAAAATTATTCCTCCGGCAGTTTCAGTTTCAGGGAATGTTGAAATTATTGAGATGGATCGTATGAGGAAGATGATTGCGGATCACATGGTAATGAGTAAAGCGACATCACCGCATGTTACTTCTTTTGTCGAAGTTGATATGACCAATGCGTCCTTGTGGCGAGATAAAGTAAAAGATGATTTTCAGAAAAAATATGGTCAAAAAATAACTTTTACACCTATTTTTATTGAAGCTATTTGTAAAGCTATTCGAGACTTTCCAATGATTAACGTTTCCGTCAATGGCACACAAATCATCAGAAAACTAGATATTAATATTGGGATGGCAACCGCTTTACCATCCGGTAATCTGATTGTTCCGGTAATCAAAGGAGCCGATAGACTTAATCTTGCAGGATTAACGTATGCGGTTAATGATCTTGCCAACAGAGCAAGAGATAATAAACTCAAGCCCGACGAGATTCAGGATGGAACTTTTACATTAACCAACGTTGGAAGTTTTGGTAATGTTATGGGAACTCCGATTATCAATCAACCGCAAGTTGCTATACTTGCAACAGGGGTAATAAAAAAGAAGCCAGCAGTAATAGAAACACCAAGTGGAGATCTTATTGGAATTAGACAGATGATGTTTCTTTCGATGTCTTATGATCATAGGGTTGTTGATGGATCATTAGGTGGAAGGTTCATTAGAAAAGTAGCTGATTATTTGGAGCAGTTTGATATCCAGCAATCTATCTAAGTTGTATACTTTTTTGAGGATTTTTGTTATTGTATTTTCAATTCTTTTTATTAACCCATTGTTCCTATGGTCTCAATCCAAAAAGGAGCAGGAAAGAAAAGCGCACCAATTTTTTAAAGAAAAGCAATTCACAGAGGCTTCTAAATTATACGAACAAATTTGGGAGAGCAAAGGTCTTGGCAATGCGCAGCTCATCGAAGCAGCACAATGTTTTTTGAAAGAAAATAAATCGGAGCTGGTTTTTGAAGCATTAGACAGAGTAAAGAATAATGGTCGCTTAAATAAAGAACAAATCCTGATGGTGGCTCAATTCCATCATCAGATGAATAACTTCTATGAAGCTGCCCGATGGTATAAGAATTATTTATCGAACATCAAAAAGTCAGATGAAATACGAATATTTATGGAGCAGGAAGTTCTTCGCTGTCTTGCTGGGGAAGATTTAAAAAAGCTTGCATCAACTTCCATTGTTGAACCATTAGGAAGTACCATTAATACAGAGGAGGACGAATTTGCACCAATACCCAGTGTAAATTTTTCGAATAAATATTATTTTTCTTCCTATCGAAATTTAGATTCCCCATTCTCTAATTCAAAAGATAAGAAGAAAGCATTTCTATACAGCATATCTGACGAAAATGGAATATGGACGTCTACGCAAAATCTTGGGCCAAATTTTGTGAGTCCTAAAAACGAAAAAATTCTGGATATAATTCAGAATGGTAATGGAATTCTTGGATTGCGATGGATTGACGGAGGTTCTGGGGAATTAGTGGTGCACTTCTCTTCTGGAATAAATGAGAACGCTGACATTTGGAATAAGTTACCATTGGATCTTGAATTTGGAGATCAGGATTTGAGTGTATTTCAGGATAGTATTATTATATTTTCAAGCAAAAGACTTGGCGGCTATGGGGGATACGACCTTTATCTAAGTGTAAACCGCAATGGACTTTGGTCTGAGCCAATGAATCTGGGCAAAGAGATCAATACGCCATTCAATGAAATTAGCCCATTTATAGCAAAAGATGGACTGACTATTTATTTTTCGAGCGATAATCTTCAAAGTATTGGTGGCTATGATATTTTCAAAATTCGTTATCGTCCTGAATCAAATTCTTGGAGTAATAAAGAGAATATAGGTATTCCCATAAATTCAGCAGGTAATGATTCCGAATTTAGATTAAATCGTCAAGGAACTTCAGCAGTATTTAGTTCAGATCGATGGAATCAGAATAAAGGTGGCAAGGATATTTACATTGCCTATTTTAAAGATGAAGTGATTGAACAAGTGTATGAGGAAGCGGGTACATTATTGCCTCTATTATTGACTGAAAGTAAATTAAATGATACCGAAGTAAAATTCGTTAAGGCAGATTCTATTCAGGTTATACCAACATACTCTATTGATATTCTGAATGCTGAGGAGGATAATTTTCTTGCTAACCAGCAAAATGAAATTCGCCTTTTAGAAGTCTTAAAGTTGTTAAAAAAATATTCTGACATCAAACTTATTTTGATCGGTCATCTTAATCAATCTTCAAATGAGAATATTAATTTATTTTATTCAGTAAAGAAATCCGAGCAAGTTATGAATTATTTATTGGCCAATGGTATTGATAAGCTTAGATTAACCGCTATGGGTTGCGGATCTGGCTTTCCTTTATGCAAATCGGAAGCAGCACAAGTTAATTCATCCTATGCCAAGTTAATAAATAATCGAATTGAATTTAAATTTGTTCCTGCAAAAAATAAAAATTTTAAAATTGAATTCCAGATACCTAAAATCAATAATGAAATAAAATTATTTTCTGTAGGACATTTTGAGCAAATAACAGAAGGCATAAGGTATTCGATTCTATACGGGGAATCAACTCAATTACTTAATAAAGAGTTAGTCTCGGATGAGCAAACAAGATTTGTTGTTTTGAGAAATGGCAAATATTATTACTATCAGGGTATTTTTAAAGATTTCAAAAGTACGGAAAATTTTATTCAGAAGAATAACTTGGAAGAAGCTGCCACCATTCATGCTTTTTATAATGGTGAGTACCTGGATCAAAAAGATTTAATTCAATTTGTAGGTTCGTTTCCGGATTTAATACTTTTAATGAATTACTATAAAAATTAAAAATTTACCTGTTGAATAGCACCATGAAATTTTCTAAGACAAAGAAATATTAGTTGTCATTAGATTTGTACCTGAAATTAAAATTTTTTATCTTAGGCCTTCAGGTTGAAATCAATAAATTTCAAATTGAAATGAACATTTGAAAATTTATTTAAAAAACATTCCTAAGGTAAAACCATAAAAGTGAGATGAAAAATCAGGATTTTTATAATAATTACTAAATCCCATATCATAATTAAAATCGAAGAATATTGGATAAAAGTCAAATCCTGAACCTATAGTATAGGCAGCGTTGAATGTACTAAAGTTATCTTCAGTGATCTTGGGTTGATTTTTATCTACTTTGAAAATGTAATAAGGTGTTACTCCGGCAAAAATTCTCCATTTGAAATGATCATTGTGGAACAAGTCAAATCCTGCCAATAAAGGCACATGAATAGAGTAATGCATAGGTTCAACATTAAAAAGTTCTAATTCATGATCTCCGAAAATATCAATACACCTACCTTCAATTCCAGCCCCTGCGTAAAACTTATTAAAATAATAACGTCCGGCGAAGGCAACTTTCCAGCCATTAATAAGATTCCCATTTTTAATCAGCTCGGGATATTCTGTTCTCAATTCAACTAAACCAAACGAACCGGTTAAATTCCAGTTTCCTTGTCCTGTTAATGAATGTAAGCATAGAAAAATCAGAATAGGAATAAATTTCATACCACAAAATTGATGAAAAATTTTAAATGTGGCATCAAATAGGTCTTTATTTAAGTGTTAGCCATGTCCATTAATGTTAAATAATTTACCTTCGCCTTTGTATTTTAATACGATATGTATCCGGATTTATCATATATACTTAATTCTATCTTTGGCTCAGCACCAGACAACGCCTTTTCATTGGTAAAAACCTTCGGGCTTCTGCTTGTTTTGGCCATTTTAGCCAGCGGATGGGTTCTATCCTTTGAGTTGATTAGAAAAGAATCTCTCGGGCAAATAAAAGGAAGAATCGAGAATGTCATTACCTATAGACCGATTGACTGGAAGGAAGTATTGTTACAGACCTTAATTAATTTTCTATTTGGTTTTAAGCTTGGATTATTGCTTTTTCGATATAAAGATTTTCAAAGAGATCCGGCTGAGGCCATTTTTTCTAAGCAAGGAAATTGGGTTGTGGGATTAATGATGGCGGCAATTACAGCAGCTTTTTGGATCTATAAAATGAAGAAGCAGCAAAATACAGAAATACAAAGGGCTGATATTTTAGTTCGGCCAGTTGATCGGGTTGCTCAGCTTGCGATCTTATCCGGTTTGTATGGAATATTAGGTTCAAAACTTTTTTCTGTTTTTGAAAACTTCAATGACTTTCTTAGAGATCCAATTGGCTCATTTTTTTCCGGGTCAGGTTTGACCATATATGGTGGATTAATATTGGCTTTTATTATGGTATCAAGGTATATTGTTAGCAAGGGTATGCATTTATTGCATACCATTGACGCAATTGCCCCAACCTTAATGGTAGGATATGGGATCGGCAGATTGGGTTGTCATCTTTCTGGAGATGGAGATTGGGGAATTGTCAATGCCCATGTTAAGCCGTCTTGGTTTTTTCTTCCGGATTGGATGTGGGCATTTAATTATCCTAATAATGTAGCCGGTGAAGGCGTAGCTATAGAAGGCTGTACCTGGAATTATTGCCATCAATTAATTCCACCGGTGTACCCAACACCATTTTATGAATTTATTTTAGCCTTTGTAATCTTTGGCATACTATGGATGTTAAGGACAAGAATACATTTTGCAGGTGTTTTATTTTTTATATATTGTTTTCTTAATGGAGTAGAAAGATTTTTTATTGAAATGATTCGGGTTAATCCAAAGTATGATTTTTTGGGTTTTCATCCATCTTTATCACAATTCATTGCTCTAATCTTAATAATGATTGGAATTACGGGAACAATATATTTTTGGAGAAAAAAAATCACCTAAACAATCTAATAAATAGAAAAACAAAATAATTCTTAGTTTTGAAAGTAACAGAATATTTTAAGCAATCTGAAGGTAAGACTTCTATTTCTTTTGAAGTACTTCCCCCATTAAAAGGTGGAAGTATTGATTCTCTTTTTGATCAGTTGGATCCACTAATGGAATTCAAGCCGCCCTTTATTGATGTGACCTATCATCGAGAAGAATTTATTTATAAGCAGAAAGACAGTGGTTATTTTGAAAAAGTAGCCATTAGAAAGCGACCGGGCACCGTTGGTATTTGTGCAGCCTTGATGAATCGGTATAAAGTGGAAGCTGTTCCACATTTAATTTGTGGTGGATTTAGTAAAGAAGAGACAGAGAATGCATTAATTGATTTACATTTTTTGCAGATTTCTAATGTATTGGCTTTAAGAGGTGACGCGCGTAGATTTGACGAAAAATTTATTCCGGAAAAAGATGGACACGAATATGCAGTCGATTTGGTAAAGCAAATCGCTTCAATGAATAAAGGTATCTATCTGGATGCTGATATTGAAACAGGAATGCCAATGGATTTTTGTATTGGAGTAGCCGGTTATCCGGAGAAACATTTTGAATCAGCCAGTTTGAAGTCAGATTTAAAACATACCCGAAAAAAAATTGAGGCTGGAGGCGATTACATTGTTACGCAAATGTTTTTTGATAATAAAAAATTCTTTCAATATCAGGATTTATGCCGAAAGGAAGGTATTAATGTGCCGATTGTTCCAGGTATTAAACCCATTACTAAAAAATATCAGCTTAATTCTATCCCAAGAAATTTCTTTGTTGATCTTCCGGATGATCTGGTCAAATCTATTCAGAAAGCAAAGACTGAACAGCAGGTTATCGATGCTGGTATAGAATGGTGTGTGTATCAGTCACAAGAGTTAAAGAAAGCAGGAGTTCCTTGTATTCATTATTATACCATGAGCGATAGCGTGGTGGTGAAAAGAGTGGCAGAAAGGGTGGTTTAATGATGTAATAATCATTAAGGATTTTTTCAAAATAAATTTTCCGTGACTGGGTTAGAAATATGTATTTAATTTCTATACAGTTTCTTATTAATGCACTGACCATGTTCATTTATTAACTTCAGATAATAAAATCCCTCAGGAATATCAATGGTTTTGATCGATTGACCAGGGTATACCGAAAAGTTCATCATCAATTCTCCAAATAAGTTGTACAGTTTACCAGCAAGAGGATTTGTTATATTTTGAATTTGGATTTCTTCCCTAAATGGATTTGGGTATATTTCAATATCGTAAAGTTCATTTTTAATATCTTTTGCTGAAGTCAATGATGCATCATACATCCAAACATTACCGTCGTGAGTCGCCATAAATACCTTATCTCCATCAACGGCTAGAGATCCCTGAGACAAGCCATCATTCTGACCTGAAATGCCATCATTAAAATATTGCCAATGAATTCCATCATTGGATTTGTAAATTCCTATTTGCGTTGCACCGTTGGAAGAACCCGAATGAAAAAACATAGTACCATTCTGAGTGGTTACAATTTTGGATACCTGTTGACCTCTTTGAACAAGATAATCCGGAAGCCCTTTTATTTCTGTTGTTGTGCTGTCCTGCATATTGGCAAAACCAATTTCATTTCTCCAATTAAAATACCACATATCGTTTCCGGACCAAACTACATTATGGTCTTTAGTAAATCCTACGGCAGCGACGTTACCACTTCTTGTAAGTGGAAGCATTCGACTATTGGTGTCCAGAATATTTTTATTGGTTAGGCATGCAAACAAATCAGCAGGATGCCAACTTTCTCCTTGGTCATCTGAGAATATTACTCCAGCCGTTTCGGTTCCTGCATAAATTCTGTCTCTTCGATCGATATTAATACTAAAGAGGGATCCATTATTGCTTGAATTATTTATAAACGTAGGATAATAACATGGATATTTTTCAGCTAAAATTTTAGCCTCATCTATTGCTTTAAATGTTTTGCCATGATCAGTGGATTTATAAATATAAGCCCAACGAGTACCGACGTAAATATTTCCTTTGCTATCCGTAGCTATACTTTGAGCTCCTAATGTTGGTTGTAAATCAGAACGAGAAGTATCCCATTTTTGGGTAGCTGAATTGAAGTGAAAAAGCCAAGGTTCATTAATATCTGTCCGGTAAATACCAGCTAATGGTTCACTTTGTGCGTTATATCCTAAAGCTACTATATTATTCTGAACAGTCAAAGGCCTTGGAACAGGAGGAAGTTCAACAAATCCTGCTTGTTGATTCAAAGTATTAGCTTTAAAAATTGTTCCTAATTTAAATGGAGTTCCAAGCAAAGCAAAGAATATATCGTGATTTGGGGCAACAACCATTCGTGGATATGCTCCCTGTGGTAATCCACTGGCCCAAAGTTGCCATTGACCAGACTGCCCGGTGCAAATTTGAATTTGTAAACAGAAGAATATGAGTAATAATGATTTAATCATAAGCTTTTATAAAATAAATATACGTTGAAATGGCAAGAATTTTTGAAAAATAAATTTTCACCATTATGCAATAGTCTTTGTAACTGTAAGGTTATGACTAATAAAACAAATAATATGTTGCTCGCTAACTAAAAATGTGTAAATTAATTTTTTAACTTAAATAAATTATCCGGTAAGCATAAATTATTATTTTTTTGGTTACCGGATAATTTGATTTATATTAATAGTCTAAAAAATATTTAAGCACATTATAAATTATAATTTCAATGTAACAATTTACTACTTCGGTATTCTAGCACAAATCAAGAAATGTCCGTCGGTCAGGTACATTAATCTGCTTACCGGATCAATATTTATTCCGTCAAAAAAAGCATCCGGATATCGCTTGTCGTAATAATAAGGAGACTTATAGAAGTGCAACATTTCACCTTTTTTAGCATCGAGGATAGCAAGCCTGCCATCACAATAATACAATTTGTCTTCAAATATTTTAATTTGCTTTGGAGATGCCAGGGGATTTTCACTTCCAATAGAATCGAATTTCCAAATCAACTTACCGGTTCTTGAATCCAAACAATAAATAATACCAGAACCTGTACCAAAATACATCTTGCCATTCTCTACTACAAAAGGGGAATACACTCCGTCAAAGTCAGAAATAGCGTATCTCCAAATTTTTTCTCCGGTTAAAATATTGTAACAATGAACGAAATATTGCGTAATAAAATAAAATCTATCGTTTTCAATGGTATTGTAAATATTCGTAGGCAAATTACTAGCTACGTCCTTGTGAAGCCATTCCACTTTCTTTTTGCTCATGTTATAACAAATAACATCCGTTCGATTAATAGTACCATTTATGGATCCGATCTGAAATAGTAATAAAGTATCATTAATTTGATTTAGAAAAATGGAAGGTTTATTTATGTATGGGCTAAAACCGTTCTCAATCGCATATGAAAAGATTGGTAACAGTTCAGGATTTTTTGAAGAACACATATAAATGGTGGATTTACAATCCGGTTTGTTAAAGTTTTTTTGAAATGCTCTAAAAACCAATTCATTGTAAAAAGCAAATCCCCCTGAGTGATCACCAATTAAATCTCTTTCAGTTCTAAATTCAAATACATTATTAGTCATTCCAGTTTGAATGTCTATAAAATAATTTCCAAAGTTAGATGGGTAATTTAGAATATTATTGTATACATTGTATTCAAAAAATGTACTACCAAATCCTCTTTCGCCATTTTCTGAATTTTGATAGTTCTTCCAAGTCCAACTTATATTTCCATTCTTCTTGTCAAAACATGATATCACTTCCAACTCACTGCTAAATAAATCATAAGCCGATACTATAATCTTATCATTCGCTAACAATGGAATCATACTTATTCTAGAAATAATCTTACTGTTGTCAGCTGGGATTATCTTAGTCCAAATCGTATCCAACTCTTTCTTGTTAGAATTAACGGGTGGTTTAACTATTGGATCAAGTTCCTTTTCGCAACAGGAAAAAAAAATTAAAAATAAATTTGTCAAGAATGAAAAAAATATCCTATTCATGGCTTTTATTTGGTATTCGTTAAAAAGAACGAGTTATAGAGTCCATAAGCCATTAATCCATCTAATTTTTCCTTAGTATTCTTATCATTTCTCATTTGTTGATGATTGCTTTTAGGCATCAGGTCGATGATCGCATCAGGGAATCCTTTCGCACTTCTCGAAACCACTACACCATCAGAAACATCATTCCGGACGAGTTGAAACTGGCTGCTGCCTCTGCACACGCATTTATACCCTGGCATTTGACTTTCTTTTTCCTGGCACTGTACCTGTGATCCGGATTTGGACTTAACTATATCTATGAGCTCTCCTTCATCATCGTATTTGGAACAAACACACCAATTACAATCTTCAATGGATGTAAGTTCATATGATTTAGCTCCGATAATAACTTCCCATTTTTCATTTAAATTGACAAGCCAGTTCCAGCCACGAGACCAATTTACTTTTCTTAGGTTTGCTTCATACCTAAGATTTTGATATAGTAAGTAATTGACTAAGGGAATTTTTCTTATTCTTGAGTCGTATTTTTCATAATCGCTTTTTGCAGATAAATATTCGCTATAGTATTTGTTGATAAGTTGTTCTATTTCTTTTTTTGTTTCTTCATCGTAATCTGCAGAATATAAGGGAGCATCTTCACAAGATTTTTTTAACCAATCTAATAATCTAAAGAATACGGGGTCTTCTTCAATTCCGTAAAATGCAACTTTTTTAATTTTCGATTTGTGTTTATGCATTTCTGAGTAATATTCCGAAGGATTGTATTTTCTATAGTCCTTTCCTATGTTAGCTTGAAAATCTGAAAAAGAGGATTTGGCAATACCTGATATTGCATCGCAGGTCTGTGGCAATACACCTATTAGCCCACGTGCATTCAATATTAGGTCCAGCCAGAAATTAGATTCTACCAATTGGGTTAACGGTCCAGCTGCTAATTCATTACATCCCTCATCAATCATTTGTATAATATCGTCTGTATTATCTATTATCTCTGCACCTAGATGCGGTGTCCCAAAGGTGACAATACCATTAAATGGAGCAGTTTGTTTATTAATCACTTCGGATTGATAGAGCGCACTTCTGGATACTATTCCTCCCTGACTATGAGCGATTATAAATGGCTCTTTTTCTGATCCAGTGGGAGGTGCATCTTTAATTAGATTAAGTAAATTCTGGCCTGCACTATTAAGATGTGTTTCAGTGTAATGTGGAAAAGTATTTCGAACGCAATATCTGTTTTGAATATCAGATCCTGCAGTTTGCCAGGTTGTTAAATGATTACCTCCTAAGCCATGAACCCAAAATATTCGCCTTTCTGAAGTTGGTGGACAGGGTTGTGGTGAGCCACTTGGATTGCTCAAGGATATAGAAGTTTGATTCGAACCGGATGTCGGTTGAGAAGTTAGGGTTGATGAATTCCAGAATAAGAAATTCATAATAATAAAGCTAAAATAATATTTCATAGGGTTAGTTTTTAATAAATTTTGAAATTTTCGTCCCTTGTTTACCAGTGACTTCGAGAAAATAAATTCCCTTTGCTAAGGAAGCAACATTTACTGCTGGTGTATTTACTGATGTTATACTTTTTACCAAATTCATGTTGAGGTTATATATGTTTAATTTTTCAACTGAAATATTCGTTTTAATCCATAACTCTGAATATGCAGGATTGGGCGAGAGAGTAAGAAAATTCTTCGCTTCAGATTGTGATCGTTGATCCAATTTTTTTTCTTGTCCTGAATTTCTTATAAATTCAAATTCACTTCTGGTGGTCTCTAAACATCGATTGAATTTTTTTCCAGTCTGCAAGGTATGGGTAGTGCAATGGAGTATAACATTCGGATAGGCTTCAATGCCATATACATTGTAGAGTTGCTCTTTTTCCAAATTTTGGATTTCTTCATTTTCTTTTACAGCATGGAGTATGTACTGATCTTTTAAATTATAAATAGTGCTAAACTTATCAATTTTAATCTGCCATACTCCAGAACTTAATTCTTTTATTAATCCACCTTCCGAATGGATCAGATTAATAAATTCAGGATTGATCTCTAAAGGAGATGAAAGTAAACTTTCTGTCTTATTTTCTTCTTGATTGGTCTGATTTTTAATCAGACTGCTGATCAATCTTCCAGAAGCATCGTAATGGCAAATTTTGATGTCGTCGCTATAAGTTGAGACTATTTTTTGAAAGTATGATTTCCACTCACTATTCTCTAAGTAATGTTGATACATCATGGACTTGCCATCAAAGGATAAATAGCATTCAACGTTACTTTTTTGTGACTTGTCCATGAGAGCTCCTTTATCCATAATGGATTCGGGACGTTTTCCATCAGAAAGAACAGAATTCGTTTCATTAATTTGTTCATTATAAGATAGTTTCTCTAGAAAGTTATTAGGTTTTGCCGGCAAGGATTGGCTGCACTGAGCACAGAGGTTACTTAAAATAAATTCAATACAGAGGCCTAGAAATAAGGTGTATTTCATAATGTAATAATTTAAAGTTATTCCTACTTTACAATTGATCAGGGTGTATAAAGCAGTTTAAGGTGTTCACCCACTATTTCATTTTAATGAAGGCCTTCCATAATGAAGAAACAGTTAAACAAATATATTTAAAAATGCTGTTTCAATTTAAGAAATCTTGTATTAACAAATAATTAACATGATATTTTTATTACAAGTTCTTTAATTATTAGAAAATATCATCTCCTTTTAAAATTAATCAATTTTGATTTTCGGACTTTTTATTTATTGATATGTACTTTCAAGAATTCATAAAAAAGAAAACCAGCCTTTGGAGCTGGTTTTAACATTGATTGAAATTTATATTTTACTTCATTTCTGGCATTGTCATAATGGGAGTAATACAATCGAATTAAATCTCACACAGATTTCAAAAATTAAAATTTATTATTTGCAAGAATCAGAATTGAATTGGAAGAATTCGAAACATTAATTCATAATAAAAACAATAGCTTCTTCAAGTCTCATTTTTTTTCCTTCTTCGAACCATTTCAAATGTTCAGGATTTGCATTCATTCCAGGAAACAAATTGATCATTTCATTATATTCATTCAAGCTTGGTCCCAGGAGTGGGTAATTGGTCATTTCAATAAATGCTTGAGCGGAACCATATGCTTTATGTGCTTTTTCAAGGTGACCTTTTGAAAGTAGATAATCCGTTATTCCCATCATGCTGTGAAATAAAGCCTCCTGATCACCACTTTCTCTAACGTTTTCAAGAGCCGTATTAATTAACTGATCTTCATTTTCAACGTTTCCAAGTTTTCGTCTGCAATGCACGTACGCCAATAAAAATCCACCTCTCAATCCTTTAAGTCCATTTTCCGGCATAATGTTTATTGTATCGAGATATAGATCTGCAGCGGTTTCATATTTTTTTTCCATCATCAATTCACTACCCTTTAGTATGGTCAAATAAGGTAATAATGAGCGCATTTCATATTGAATGCAAATTTTTTTTGCATATTCCAATTTTTTCTCTGCGAATTCATTACCATGTTTAGATTTATAGAACATCCATGGCCAAACACTCAAAATATAATCCGTAAAAGGATTAAAGGATTTTTCTGCTAAGGATTCCGCCTCTAATATTTTTATTTCTGCGTCTTCAAATCCCATATAAAAACCATATCCTCCATCCATAGCAAGTGCAGCACAGAGTATAGTATTGTCTTCTATTTTTCTAGCAAGCTCTTCACTGGCATGGACAAATTTATATCCAAGATCAATTTTTAATAAATAGAAATAAAAATGAGTGGCCCATAAATAAGTTAATGCTTTAATTTTATCTTCTAATCCTGATGGATTTAAATCTCCATTCATAGTTTCAATTACTTTTGCTTCTTTGATCCATATAATTCCTTCGCTATTACCACCACGGATATGCCAGTATGGAATTATAAGATAAATCATTTTCCAGGCCTTGTTAAAATCAAGATGTTCAATGAAAATGTAAAATGCTGCTCGTATATTTTCCATTTCAATTTCTATCTTATCTAGCCAGATATCAGCATTGCTATACCAAAGCTGGTCCTCAGAAGCACTGAGAAGGTCATAAAAATAATTTGCAAATTTTTTTCGCGTAATTATATATTCACGAGATTCTTTTAGCTTTTCAAATGCATATTCATGAACGGTTTGAAGCATATTAAAGCGCAGTTCTGAATTTCCGATTACCGGATCGGGATTAATAAGACTTAAATCCATCAATTTTTCAATACTATCTTCAACATCAGTGAATAAATCTTCATCACTATTGACTAAAAAATCCATCGACTCCAAAGTCCAGCTTCTTTTGAATACGCTAAGAATTTTAAATACTTTTTTATTAGGTTCTGGCAATAAATTAAAACTCCACTCGATGGTATTTCTCAATGTTTGTTGCCTGGCAGGCAGATCTCTGTTTCCTTTTGAAGCCATATCCAACAAACTACTCATTCTCGACAATAGTATGGATGGCTTGAATAGTCTGGTTCGGGAAGCAACTAGCTCTATGGCTAACGGAAGGCCATCCAATTTTTGGCAAATGCTTATGATCGCTTTTTTATCTTCAAGATTTAATTCAATATTGCTATTTACTTCTTCAGCTCTTTTCAAGAATAATTTTACTGAGGGATTATTCAAAAAACTCTCTTCACTTTGACTACTGTCATCTTTAGGAATTGGCAATGGAGATAGATTATAAATATACTCACCTCTTATTTTTAATGGAGCTCTGCTCGTAACAATTATTTTTATAAAAGGGCATTTGTTATTTATATTTCCTATAAATATTGAAGCTTCTACCAGTTGTTCAAAATTATCCAATATTATTAAAAGGTTCTTGTCTATTAGATAATCTATTACTGTCTGCGCCAAAGATTGTTTTCCATTATCCTGTATATCTAATGCCTTCGCAAAAACGGACGGTACTAATTCGGAATCTGTAATCGGAGCGAATGGAATAAACAACACACCATCTTTAAATTGATCTTTCAATTGATGGGCTATATAAATTGCCAGGGATGTTTTTCCTGTGCCCCCGGCTCCTAAGATGTTCACTAATGATATCTCAGGGTTGGTAATCATTTTTCGAAGCTCCTCGAAATCCAACCGTCTACCAATTAGTTCTGATCTTAATATAGGTAAAAAATTTTTTTTAGCTGATAACGTTTTAAGATTATCCTTTAAACTCTTTTCTGAAGAATGGTCACTATTATTCAAGAAACTTTCAAAGGATTCACTCATTAAGATCGATAAATCATTTTCAATAAGTGTTTTTAATTCAATTGAATCGTTAAACTTTTGATAACAAGCGGTGTCACTGTTTTCGATTATTTTCAACAAATCAATAAGCCTTGGGTCTCTATTTTCAGAAACCTTCACATAGATGAGTTTAGGTTTTTTATTGGCACATAAACGATATTCATCTTCTAAGCCGGAAATATCCGATCCAGGAGCAATCCAACCATAACTATTCCAATAAATACCTAGAAAAATATGGCTTTGATCAAGGTAGGCTGAATAAAGGTCTCTAGGGGGATGAGGTCTTGCGCCGGCCTCAAAAAAAACTGGAATGAGCCGTAGATTTGATATGGCTTCTCGAGCAGCTTTTCTTTCTTCTGCTAATTCATTAATGGTTGAACTTATAAAAATTCTTACTCGCTGGTCTGGTGTTTTAATTATACTCATCGTCGTTCGTTTTGTGAGAATTACTTTTCATGTAATGCCTATTTTTAAATAAAATAAACTGCACTTTATAATTGAGCAAATATACATTTAAAAGAAAGGTAAATAAACATAATGATTATAAAATCAACAAACTAATTTAAAGTAAAAAATGAAGCGGATAATCGTTTTGTCGGAGCTTAAATGATTTGTCTGGGAAAATTCATTAAGAAATTAGTATAAATCGAATTTTATAAATATTAGTTTTTGTCAATAATTAAAAAACCAGCCTTTGGAGCTGGTTTTAACATTGATTGAAATTAATATTTTACTTCATTTCTGGCATTGTCATAATGGGAGTAATACAATCGAATTCGATCAACCATCGGCCATTAATCTTATGTACTAATGCTGCACCCATGGTAGGAGATCCAAATTGTTGTCCTTTTATTTTTATGTCTGCGGTAGTTTCGAAATACATCATGGCAAGATCCGGATTGATTAATCGATGGCTTAGATACTTGTATGTAAACTTTGGTGGCGCATCTGCCATCTTAAGCATTTCATTAAAACCATCAATGATATTCTTTAAGCCACAAGTTAATCTTCCATCTGGTCCAAGCTCACAGGCATCATTAGTATAATACTTGGTCCAGTCGGCATTAGCTACATCTACATTATCGTACCATTCTTTCATTAGTTTCTCAAAGGTCTTATCAAGAGCGTTCGATTTATTCTGTGCTTGAATTCCAATAACCATCAAGCTGAATAGCGCAAAAAAGAATTTTGTTTTCATAATTTTTGTTTTAATTGTTTAAAAAATATAATTTAATTTATTTAGAAATAATGCAAAAGGGTTAAGGTATTGAATTATAAATTGTCAATTATTCTTTGGGATGGATTCACCGGCTTCATATACCACTTTCGGAATTTTCTTCTTGACCGGATCGAGTGATTTCAAATATCGATAGATCGATCGGAGATCTAATTCATCCATTCTTGAAAATGCTCCCCAGGGCATAGGAGATCCTTCATGTACTCTTCCACTTCTAAATCTTCTGACAAAAGCTTCTTCATCCCAGCTGCTAATTATTCCCGTCTCCGGATCAGGAGTTAGATTGGGAGACACAAAAGACCTACCATTACTAAATACATCAGGTGCGAAAGTTGCTCCACCGGAGAATGGCTCTCCTGTGAATTTTCCAGTATTCTCGTCGAATGCCGTGTGGCATCGAACACAATTAGCAATATGATGAGTGAGGTAATCTCCATATTCCTTAATCGTATCTCTACGGACGCTAACTTCTGGTGTTTTTTTAAAACCTTCAGGAAGTAAAAATCCAAAAGCAATTAAAGCTTTTCCTAAAAATCTATAGCTTGATTTTTCGATTTTGTTTTTAACCGGTGGTTGTGAACGAATAAATGAGATAACAGCTGTTAAATCTTCGTCACTCATTTCCTGAAATGGCATAAACGGAAAGAGAATACTTTGATCATGAGCTACGCCATATCGTAAGGCTCTAGCCAGCTGTCCATCCGAATAGGCTCCTATTCCGGTTTCAACATCAGGCGTAAGGTTAGGTGCTCTAAATGTTCCAAAAGGTTGGACTTCAATTTCGCCACCTCCACTTAAAGGGATTTGTTCGCCATTTTCAACATCCATAATTTTATTCATTGGTACATGGCAGGTTGCACAGTGGGCAGGACCGTAAGCTAAGTATTTTCCTTTTGCAATGACCGTAGAGTCGGATGTAGAAATTATAGTTGGAAGTGGAGCTTCAAATTTTTTAGTGCTCCGTATTAGAACAAAAGTTATTAATAAGGCTGCTAACAGGACAGCTATTATAAAAAACCATTTAAGGACCTTTTGAAAAGTTTTCATATGGATTAGATTTACTAATAAATGAATACACTGCAAAAGTCTGATGATTTATGCAATTGTACACAGAGCAGATCTACCTAATTTTTATACGTAGATCTGCGTAATTTTTTATCCTGTAGTAGTTTTGTATCTAATAAACTTATAATTCTGCTTTCAATTTTGACAAAATTATTGAAGCTGTAAAGGTTTATCCGTCAGAGTTTATCGGCTTAAGTTTTTAATTACTTAAGACTGAATATGAAATAAAAAGTTCTGTTATCTACTTTTAACCTTACACCAACTTGTTCTGAAGGGCATACTTAACTAAGCCAATTACACCATTGACTTCGAGTTTTTGAATCATATTATTTCTATGAGTATCTACTGTTCTGGGACTAATAAATAATTTTTGACCGATTTCTGTGCTGCTCAATCCTTCTGTGATTAATTTAAGGATTTCAACTTCCCGTTCAGATAATACTACTCCTTCTTTTAATTCTATTTTTTTGGATTGATTCAACAATGCTAATGATACATCGGGTGCAAAATATTTTTCACCAGAAGATACTCTCATTATGGCATCCGCTAACTCTTTAGCATTAGTGTTCTTAAATAAAAATCCTTCCGCTCCAAGTTCATGTGCTTTTTGGATTAACTCCTTATCGTTAAGCATGGTAAGTAAAATTACCTTAGTTCCAAAGAATTCTTTTTTAATGATGCTGAGTGTTTCAATTCCACCCATGATAGGCATTTCAACATCCAATAAAGCAATGTTTACACGGCTGCCTTCTCTTAGAAAATGAATCAATTCCTTTCCAGAATTAGATTCTCCCACTATTTCGACCTGATCCATTTGTTCCAGTAACACTTTGAATCCCTGTCGGACTAATTGGTGATCATCGGCCAACCAAATTTTTATTTTAACATTCATTTCTTAACTTATAAAGGTACTCGAAGAGTTGAAACTACACCATGATTTAATCCCAATTCAGAATGAAACTGGGCATTGAGATTTTTGACGCGGGACAAAATGTTAAGTAAACCAAGACTACCTTTGGATAGAGATTCCTGAAAGTCAAAACCAATACCGTTATCTTCTAATTGTAAAATTAATTGATTGTTGATTTGGTAGGCCTGAAGTTCGACCTTTGTGGCTTTGGAGTGTTTAATGATATTGTTGATTAATTCCTGAATGATTCTATAGATCCCCATGGCTTTATCTTTATCTAAATTCGAAGGAAGATTTTGACAGCTAAATTCTGTCGCTATTTTTTTATTCTCTAGACTATTTCTTAACAGCTGTTGCAGGGCATCTGCCAATTTGTTATTTTCTAATGCAGGTGGCAACATGTCATGAGATATATTGCGAACTTCCGTGGATGTGGAATGTAATTGTTGATTTAAATTTTCAAATAGATTATGATGCTGAGGTGATTGACTTATCAATTCTTTTTGTATAGACTCAAATCCAAGTTTAATTGCTACTAGTTCTTGCGCAACGCCATCATGAAGTTCCCGTGCGATCCTTTGGCGCTCTTTTTCCTGAGCTTCAATGACAGCTCGTATTCCTAATTGTTGTTCTTTAATGATTGCTTGATCCAGTATTGATTTTTGTTTTGCTTTATATCGGACATAATAAAGAACTGAAACCAAACTAATAATACCAAAAGCCAAAAGGATTCCATAGATATAAGCCTTTTGTTTAAACAGTACATTATTTTGTTCGATTATTCTAGCTTCTTTTTCTTTGGTAAAATATTTGGTTTCCATATCTGCAATATCCGTCAGATATTTATTTTTTGAAATGGAATCTTTTAAATTTATATAATTTGCAATCAGCCACTTGGCTTGTTCAACTTTTCCTTGATCTAAGGCTAAATCAATTTTTCTGCCAAGAACAATAGCTCTTTGATGAATATCATTGAGTTGATATACATATTTTTCTGCCTCAGAAAGATAAAATGTACAAAGCTCAATATTTTTAAGATTGTAATAAAAATTAGCGGCGTTGATGGCACCATAATAAATATAAGTTGGTAATTTGTTCTGATTACCAAATTGATAAACCTGGAGGGAGTAATCAAGACCTTCCTGATTCTTTTTCATTATTGAGCAACTCCAGGCCATATTACTAAGAAGGTCAAAGTAGTTTTGATCTTGAGAGTATTTAGAATTCCCTCGCATTAAATTCAATGCCAAATTTTGAAAGAAATAGGCTGAATCTACTACCGATGAATCTTTAAAATTTATCGACATGTTGTTGTAGAAATTAACCATTTCGATGGTATCCTTAAGTTCTTCTGCAATACGCCATCCTTCACGCAGGCACTCCATGGATTTAGTAATCAAGCCCTGTTTGGTATATAGGTTTCCCAGATCTAAACGAGTAAACATTTCACGATCTCTAAGTTGCCATTTTTTGCCAAGTTCAAGAGCTTCCAGAAATTGGGTCATGGCTTCTTTATATTTTCCTTGTTCCCGATAGATATAGCCCAGAAAATTGTGGCTTGAAATGATGTATTTATGGATCCCGGTCTGACTCGAAACAGTCAATAATTGTTCAGAGTATACTATGGCTGAATCAAAATTACTTTCGATATAATAACTGGCTATTTTAATCAATGCACGACAGCGTAAAGTGTCATTGCTATTGGTCTTAGATTCATTTCTAAGGGAATCAATATTAATACCATAACCAGAAGTTTCCAGCAATAAAAAGAAAATTAACAAAGTAATACATCTAGTCTTCAAGGTATACGAGTTTTATAACTTTCTGGCTAAGATAGAAATGATTTAAGATTCGTTTTAAATTTAATTTAGGCTTTATACCTTAAGTAAGAATTGGAATAGTTAAATGTAATTTCTACGCTGAATGAATTCCATAAATTAAAACATTCATAGATCAGAATTAGCAAAGTATAAAAATAGACATCTCTGAATGGATCACTTAACGAAATATTGAATAATCTTACCCAGTAAGGAAGAAAATTAAGAAGATTGAAGAATATGGAGAAAGGAAAATTTATATGCTCAAGATGACTGGCAGCATCATTTCATGATCATTTTGTAATATGAGAATCTTTAGAAAAGTTCGGCGGTGACTTCAACTACACAGTTATACGAGTTCTTTTATTAAATTAAATTAATTTATAATATAAAAAAAATTAAAAAACAGAATTATATATATTAATTAATTAACGTATATGATAATTGTTTAATATGTTTTGTTATCCTTTGGACAGTTCATTCAGCCGTTGTACATTTGTACGAGATTAGAACATGAAAATCACTGTATGGATAGGGCAAGCATTTCGAATTGTTCCTAATATTTCCAAGACACAACATTAAATAGATTAGGATTATAAATCACTACCATAACAGCAACCACAACAATAATAAAGAATTGGAATAATTAGAGGATGATGTTTCAGGAAATTGTAAAGAAAGAAAAGAAAATCGCAGTCATTGGCCTGGGCTATGTTGGATTACCATTAGCCTTATTGTTTGCCAGAAAGTATAAAGTAATTGGTTTTGACATCAATGAAAAGCGTATCGAAATGTTGAGAAATGGAATTGACCCTTCTCGTGAAATGTCCCCGCTTGAATTTGAAAAAGCAGATATAGAATTTACCAGTGATCTAGAAGTATTGCGGACAGCACATTTTTATATTGTAGCGGTACCAACGCCTGTTGATGAACATAAGGTTCCGGACTTGAAACCCATTCTTTCTGCCAGCAAAACTATTGGTCAGGTACTTAAGAAAGGGGATTTTGTAATCTTTGAATCAACGGTGTATCCAGGTTGCAGTGAAGAAGATTGTCTTCCGATTTTAGAATCGGTCTCAGGATTAAAACTAGGTGTAGATTTTAAACTTGGATATTCTCCGGAAAGAATAAATCCAGGGGATCGGACGAACACTATTGAAAAAATTTTAAAAATTGTTTCAGGTAGTGATGCTGAAGCTTTGGAAGAGATTTCAAAAGTTTATGGCTCTGTTATTGAAAAAGGAATTTTTAAAGCCAGTTCCATAAAAGTGGCTGAGGCCGCTAAAGTAATTGAGAACACGCAGCGTGATCTTAATATTTCATTTATGAACGAATTGTCAATCATATTTGACCGTATGGGAATACGTACCCGTGATGTTTTGGATGCAGCCGGAACAAAATGGAATTTTTTAAAATATTCTCCGGGTTTGGTTGGAGGTCATTGTATTGGTGTCGATCCTTATTATTTGCTGCATAAATCTCATGAATTAGGATATGATCCTCAAGTCATCTTAAGTGGTAGAAGGGTGAATGATCAGATGCCTGAATTTGTTGCAAAAAAATTAGTTCAGCTACTTATAACTAAAGATAAAAATCCAGGGGCTTGCCGAATACTTATATTGGGTATGACATTTAAGGAAAATGTTTCAGACATCCGCAATTCAAAAGTCGCTGAATTATATGAAGAGTTGAGATCGTATTCAATGCAAGTTCATGTTTCTGATTATCTTGCAGATGCCGACGAAGTGCATGAAGAATATGGAATACAACTTGTAGATGATGTAAATTATAACTATGATGCGGTAGTCGTTGCAGTCGCGCACGAGCGTTATAAAAATATGACCAATCAGGATTTTGAAAAAATAATGAACAGAGATCCTATTCTGATCGATATTAAAGGAATATTTGATCCTAAAGATTTAAAAATAAATTATTGGTGTTTGTAGTTAATTAATGTAATGAATATTGTTGTAATTGGTACAGGATATGTCGGATTAGTCACTGGAACCTGTTTTGCTGAGACAGGGCATCATGTTATCTGTGTGGATAATAATCTTGCTAAAATTCAACAATTAAAAAATGGTAAGTCCCCAATTTTTGAACCAGGACTTGACTTGTTATTAGAACGAAATATTAAAGAACACAGACTTGAATTCACCCATGATTTAGCATCAGCAGTGAATTTTGCAGATATAATTTTTTTGGCTTTGCCAACTCCTCCTGCAGAGGATGGATCCGCAGATTTAAGCTATGTCTTGAATGTAGCTGAGGAATTATCCAATATGATTACTAAGTACACCGTAATCGTTAATAAAAGCACCGTGCCTGTTGGAACTGGTGAACTCGTGCGAAATAAATTATTGGGCAAACTTTCAGCGGATTTATTTGATGTTGTTTCTAATCCTGAATTTTTACGGGAAGGTGTAGCGGTTGATGATTTCTTAAGACCTGATCGGGTTGTAATAGGAACAGATTCTTCAAAAGCCATGAAAAGGATGAAGGATTTATATGAACCATTTGTTCGACAAGGTAATCCCATTTATGAAATGGACCTTAGAAGCGCAGAGTTAACCAAATATGCAGCTAACGCATACCTCGCCATGAGAATAAGCTTCATGAATGAAATTGCAAATCTTTGCGAAGCCAGTGGAGCCAATGTGGATATGGTGAGAATTGGAATAGGATCAGACTCAAGAATAGGCAAGAGGTTTTTATTTCCAGGAGTTGGATATGGTGGTTCTTGTTTTCCTAAAGATGTTCAGGCTCTAAATAATATTGCAATCGGTCATAATTATGATTTTAAAATTCTTCAATCGGTTATGATGGTCAACAGCATCCAAAAGAAAATATTGGCTGAAAAAATCAAAGATCATTTTACCTCCAATCTTAAAGGAAAGAAAATTGCCATATGGGGGTTAGCCTTCAAGCCTAACACCGATGATATTCGCGAAGCTCCTGCTTTAGATATTATTCAATTATTACTTCATGAAGGAGCTCATATTTCTGTATACGATCCGGAAGCTATGAAACATGTAAGAGCACTGTTGGGAGATTTGGTTGAATTTTCTGAAAACATGTATAATGCTTTAGATAATGCTGATGCTATGGCAATCATAACGGAGTGGACGGTTTTTCGATCACCGGATTTTGACGAGATGAAAAAAAGAATGAAATCTCCGGTGATCTTTGATGGAAGGAATGTATTTGATCCTAAAAGGGTACGTGAAAGCGGATTCGAATATTATAGTATTGGAAGAAAATAAAGCAAGAATAAAATTCTCTAAAAGGATATAAATGATGAGTACAAAATTACAAATGGTTGATTTGGTAAGTCAATATCAAAAAATTAAACCAGAGATTGATGAAGCGATTATGGATGTATTATCCAAAGCGAGTTTCATTGGAGGTGAACATGTTAAAAAATTTAAGACAGACCTGGAACATTATCTAAATATTCGACATGTTATACCTTGCGCTAATGGCACAGATGCGCTGCAAATTGCATTTATGGCCTTAGGTCTACAACCTGGAGATGAAGTTATTGTTCCTGCATTTACTTATGTTGCAACGGCTGAAGTCATTGCATTACTGCATTTAAAGCCTGTCTTGGTAGACGTAAATCCTGATGATTTTAATATAAATATTCAAGAAATTCAGGAAGCCATTGGGCCAAAGACAAAAGCAATTGTACCTGTGCATCTTTTTGGACAATGTGCCAATATGGAACCCATCATGGATATTTCGCAAAAGCATAATTTATATGTGGTTGAAGATACCGCTCAAGCCATAGGTTCAGACTACTTTAATTCAAATGGAATGAACATGAAGGCCGGAACCATAGGTCACATCGGATGTACCTCATTTTTTCCATCTAAGAATCTTGGTTGTTATGGAGATGGTGGTGCAATTTTTACAGCCAGTGATGAACTAAGTAAACAAATTACTATGGTTGCTAATCACGGACAATCCATGCAATATTATCACGATGTTGTAGGCGTGAATTCTCGCCTTGACGCGATTCAAGCAGCAGTCCTCGATATTAAGTTAAAGCATTTGGATGAATACGCCGCAGCTAGAGTTCGTGCAGCTAATTATTATGATCAGGCCTTTAGTTCGCATGACCACTTAATAATTCCATATAGAAATACACACAGCTCCCATGTATTTCATCAATACACTTTAAAAGTTACGAATGGACAACGCGATGCCTTAAAGGAGTATTTATCTTTAAATCATATCCCTTGTGCTATCTATTATCCATTACCTTTATACAAACAAAAAGCTTTTGCACCATTCTGCAATGAGGTGAATTATCTTCCGGTAACGGATCAATTATGCAAAGAAGTAATCTCACTTCCCATGCATACAGAACTAACTCATGAAAGTCAGGACATTATTATCGAAAAGGTTTTAAGTTTTTTTAAATAATGCAAACCGATAAGAAGTATTTTGCACATCCAACGGCCATCATTGACGAATCTTGTGAAATTGGCGAAGGAACAAAAATCTGGCATTTTACACATATAATGTCCGGATGTAAGATAGGTGAGCATTGTAATTTTGGACAAAACGTAGTAGTTTCTCCTGGTGTAGTTCTTGGAAAAAATGTAAAAGTGCAAAACAATGTATCTATATATACAGGAGTTATCTGTGAAGATGATGTTTTTTTAGGTCCTTCTATGGTTTTTACCAATGTAATTAATCCCCGTTCTGCTGTTAATCGGAAAAATGAATACGCTCAGACCATAGTTAAGAGAGGGGCGAGCATTGGAGCTAATGCAACGATTGTTTGTGGTAATAATATAGGAGAGTTTGCTTTTATAGGTGCCGGAGCGGTTGTTACGAAGGAGGTTTTACCTTACGCATTAATAGTAGGTAACCCTGGAAGACAAACCGGCTGGATGAGTGAAGTTGGTCATCGATTAAACTTCAATTCAGATGGTATTGCTTATTGTATTGAATCCAATCAGAAATATCAATTAACCAATGGAAAGGTAATTCGAATAGAATGAAAAAGAATTTTGCATTAGTAGGTGCCGCTGGATATATTGCACCAAGACATATGAAAGCCATCAAAGATACTGGAAATAATCTTTTATCGGCTTATGACAAAAATGATTCTGTTGGAATTATAGATTCATATTTTCCGGATGCAGATTTTTTTACTGAATTTGAAAGATTCGATCGACATTTAGAAAAAATAAAACGCCGATCTACACCCATAGAATTTCTAAGTATATGTTCACCTAATTATTTACATGATTCACATATTCGATATGGACTTCGATATGGAGCTGATGTAATATGCGAAAAACCATTGGTGTTAAATCCATGGAATATTGAAGGGCTTCGAGAAATTGAGTCAGAGACCGGACGTAAAGTGAATTCAATTCTTCAACTTCGATTGCACCCAAAAGTTATAGAATTGAAAAAGCAACTCATGGAAGCATCCAGCAACAAGAAAACAGAAGTCGATTTGGTATACATTACTTCAAGAGGTAAATGGTATTTCACATCGTGGAAAGGCGATGTACAAAAATCCGGCGGAATTGCTACTAATATAGGAGTGCATTTTTACGATTTGCTTGGATTTCTTTTTGGTAAAGTTTTGAAAAATATCGTTCATATTCAATCACATGATCGGGTGGCTGGATTTTTGGAATTGGAAAATGCCAGAATAAGATATTTTTTAAGTATTAATGAGAGTACCTTGCCAGACAATTTTTTAAGTCAAGGAAAAAGAACATATCGATCTTTGACTTTTGATGGAAAGGAATTTGAATTCAGTGATGGATTTGGTGAGCTACATACTGAATCTTACAAAAAAATATTAGAAGGCAACGGCTTTGGGCTAGATGATGTGCACCAATCCATTGAAATTGTACATCAAATTCGAAATGCTAAACCTGTGGGATTAGTGGGCGATTATCATCCTTTCGCCGTCAAGCCTCAATCTATACATCCGTTTGAAGTATAATTTGTCTTGGGTAAACTAAAATTCATCAGCATTGTAGGCGCACGCCCAAACTTTATTAAAGTAGCACCGTTACACCGGGCATTCCTTGAATCTCATCATCCTATTGAATCTAAAATCATACATACTGGCCAGCATTTTGACGCCAGAATGAGCCATGTATTTTTTGAGGAGTTAGAACTTCCAGTTCCCGAATATTATCTTGGAGTAGGTCAGGGTACGCACAGCGAAATGACTGCACGAATCATGTTGGAACTTGAACCTATTCTATTTAAAGAAAAACCGGATGTACTTATTGTGGTTGGAGATGTAACCTCTACCTTGGCATCTGCTTTGGTATCTCAACGTCTTAATATACCAATAGCACATGTTGAAGCAGGACTTCGATCTTTTGATGCTTCTATGCCGGAAGAAATAAATCGTAAATTAACTGATCAAATTTCAGATTATTTATTTGTAACTGAAGAATCAGGTATTCATAATTTGATTAAGGAAAATATTGAAATAAATAAAATTCACTGGGTTGGGAATTGCATGATAGATTCATTAGTTTATTATCATGACAAAACGATTGATCAATCAAAACTTACTTCCTATGGCCTTCAACCCAAAGATTATATTTTGATGACCATGCATCGACCTTCTAATGTCGACACGGAGGAAGGGTTAATAAAAATAATAAGTATTCTACAATCTGTTTGTAATACTACAAAGGTGTTGTTTCCAGTTCATCCAAGAACCGTAAACAGACTTCAAGACCTTAAACTAATGGAAAAATTGAATTCCATCGACGGCTTAATTTGTACTGAACCACTACCATATCTTGAGTTTATTACTTTAATGAGATATAGTATGGCTCTTCTTACAGATTCGGGAGGAGTACAGGAAGAAACTACTTATCTTGGAATTCCATGCATTACCTTCAGAAAATCCACCGAAAGGCCAGTGACTATAAGCATGGGCACAAATATCTTAATGAATGATTTGAATGTTGAAAATACCATTAAAGAAGTAAGGCAAATTTTAAATGGAATTCGAAAACCTTCCACTATACCTCCTCTATGGGATGGGAACGCCGCTAAACGTATCCGCGATATTCTTGTACAGGCCTTGGATTGAGCATGAAGCGATTGATAAGATTTTGGAATACAGTTCGATATCTTAAAACAAGACAGATATTATATCAGTTATATTATCGGTTCAAAAGATATTTTCCAATAAAAAATAATGGATATCAAAAATTTTTAAATTGTTCAACTCATTTCCTTGAAACATCCTTGTATCCTGAAGCGGCACAATCAAAGGTCGAATTTGAAAACACATTTAACTTACTTAACTTAAAAAAAGAGTTTGGGAATTTCATCCAGTGGAATGATATGTCCAATGGAAAATTGTGGAACTATCACTTACAGTATTTAGATTTCTTGCATCAGAATAGTCTGAGTGTCGAAGAAAGGGTACAGGTGTTAAATGATATCTCAAAATGCATAATTCAGAATGAATTATTGCTTGAACCTTATCCGACCTCATTGCGTCTGATGAATAGTATTTCGTTTGTTTCAAAATACAAAATTAACGAACTTCATATCCAACAAGCTATTAAAATCCAGGTTCATTATTTGTTGAATAATCGGGAATATCATATTGATGGAAATCACCTTTTCGAAAATGCAATAGCGTTAAGGATGGCAGCTGAATTTTTAGATCATTCAGGAATTAAAAAGAATGCTGATAAATTACTAATTGAGTGTTTGGGTGAACAAATATTAAAGGATGGTGCACACTATGAACGCTCGTTGATGTATCATACTATATTATTAATGAGGTTAATGATATTATATGACCTATTAAATCAGAACTCCAGACTTAAGGATAAAATTCTAGAATGTATTCATAGAATGTTTAGCTTTTATAATACCATTACCAATGAACAAAAAGTATATCCGTTTTTACAAGACTCAACAGGAAAGATGGATTCAGAAAGGAACTATATTCAAAGGCAAAGTATTCGATGGGCTTTACAAAATGAAATTATTCCATTAAAGGAATCGGGATACAGAATTATTAAAACGAAAAATATTTTTTTAGTTATGAATGTTGGAAATGTAAGCCCAAAATTTCAACCAGGGCATACACACGCCGACATGTTAAGTTTTGTGCTTTATATAAATAATCAACCAATCATTGTGCACCCAGGAATATCAACGTATGAAAAGAATGATCGGCGGATCTTAGAACGAAGCACCTTCATGCATAATACCGTTGAAATAAATGGAAAAAACCAATCGGATATCTGGGGAGGTTTCCGGATGGGTAGTAGGTCAAGAATTAAAATATTAGCAGATGCTCTAAATAAAATTGAAGCAATAGTAACCAATTATGCGGGACATTCTTCATGGTCGCATAAACGAATAATTGAATTCAACGATCAAGAATTATTGATTGAAGATATTGTGGAGGCACCGGATGCTATAGAATGTATTATGAATTTGCATTTTAATTATAATATTCAATTGCAATACAATAAGGATATAATTAAGGTCAATGAACATAATCTAAAGTTTGAAAATTATTTAAAATTTGAAATTCTTCCGTATCTTCAATCTTTAGAATTTAACAAAATGGAAAATTCTAATAAATTGGAAACGCGTTTTAGAAATAAGTTAATCACCAGATTGTATGTCTAAGCGTATTCTTTATCTTACTTATTATTTTGAACCAGATCTGGGAGCAGGTTCGTTTCGCAATGCTGCACTGGTAAAAAGACTTTCGGAAGTAATTTCAACGGAGGATAAAATAGAAGTACTGTGTACGATGCCAAATCGATACACGGCTATGAAAATAGCAGCTAAAGATTACGAATCTTATGAAAATTTAAGTATCCACAGATTTAAGGTTTCGAAGCAATCTAATAGTTTTTTATCGCAAATCAAATCTTTTCTTCAATATCGAAAACAGGTTATTCAGTATACCAGGGAAAGAAAGTACGATTTAGTATTTGCATCCAGCTCAAAATTATTTACAGCCTATTTGGCTTACAAGATTGCCAATATAAATCAAACCAGATTGTACATCGATCTTCGGGACCTTTTTGCAGAGAACTTAAAAGAATTATTTCCAACCCTTGGAATAGGAAAATTACTTTCTTATATTATTAAGCGATGGTTTGAGAAGCCCTGCCTAGAATATGCTTATCATCTAAATGTAAATTCAGGAGGCTTTTTGAATGATTTTAATTATCGCAAAAGTAACCGAATCAGTTTTTTCCCGAATGGTATTGATGATTTTTTCATTCATCAAACCCAAAATAAGGATTTGCCATTAAATCCAAAAGTTATAACTTATGCAGGAAATATAGGAGATGGTCAGGGATTGGAAAAAATAATTCCTTCATTAGCCCTTCGTCTTGGTGCGGACTATAAAATTCAATTGATCGGAGATGGAAATTCAGTGTTAAAACTGAAAAAAGAAATAACCGATTTACAATTATTAAATGTAAGAATAATTCCACCAGTCGAGAGAAAGACTTTACTAGAATATTATCGTAATTCGCACTATCTTTTTCTACATCTAAATACTTTTAAATCATTTGAGAAAGTTATACCATCGAAAATATTTGAGTACGCAGCTCTCAATATACCAATTCTTGCAGGAGTATCTGGTTATCCGGCCCGGTTTATTAAGGAAGAAGTAAAGAACAATGTATTTGTTTTTGAGCCCTGTGATCCTGGAAGATTGCACAATTATTTATTAAACAGTAGATATAAATTGGAAGAAAGACCTGATTTTGTAGAAAAGTATCAAAGAAAGGCTATTGCTGATGCTATGGCTAATTCAATAAAATCTTGTCTATAATAATGAAGATACTTTTTATAAGTAATTCTAGTTGGAATTTATACAATTTTAGGGCACCGTTAATAAAGTTTTTAAAACAACATAATCACGATGTAACTTGTTTGTCTAAGGAACATAGGGTTAAGCATATTAAATTAGAGAAATGGGGAATACAATCTGTGGATCTAAAAAATATTGAACCAAGAGGTAAAAATATTTTTACAGAATTAAGATTAATATGTGAATTACAAGCAAGAATTAAAGAAATAAAACCAGATTTAATCTTGTGTTTTACACCAAAAATTAACATCTATACAGGTCTGATTGCTTTAATTTTAGGTATTCCTGTCATTAATAATATTACTGGCTTAGGATCTGCGTTTACTGATAAAGGTAAGTTGCCCTTATACATTAGAATCTTGTATAAATTAGGACTACGAAATTCTAAGGCCGTTATTTTTCACAACGATGATGATCGAAATTATTTTAATAAACTGAATATTGTATCTGCAAATAATTCTTTAGTTATTAATGGATCCGGAATAGATACCAATTATTTCAATTCCTATCGGAAGGTAACAAAGGTTAGAAAGGTTCTTTTCTCAGGTAGACTTATAAAAGAAAAAGGTGTGATTGAATTTGTACAGGCTGCTATTCATCTTGCAATGTTATACCCAGATGTGAATTGGATAATAGTTGGTGATAACAATGAAGTGGAATCTCCTGAGGTAGATCTTGAACTTCTTCGATTTCAAAAAACAGATAATTGTAGTATTTTTTCTTTTACAAATGAAGTGAAGAAATATTATGAAGAAACGGATTGTTTTATTTTACCTTCCTATAGGGAAGGTTTATCCAAAGCAATGTTAGAAGCCATGGCTATGTCAAGAGTGATTATAGTTTCTAATGTGTCTGGATGCAGGGATGCAATAAAAAATGAGGTAAACGGTTATCTCTGTGAGGCGCGTAATACTCATAGTATAATTTCCATTTTAGAAAAAGTATTTCAATTGAATTCAGCGCAAATAGATAGCATTACTGAACAAGCGCGAAGAGCAGTTATTGAAAATTATTCACAAGAAGTCATTTGTAAGCGATATTCAGAAGTAATTAATAGTGAAATTCAATAAAAAGTTTTGAAAGAAAATCTAATCAGGAAGAATAAGCTTTATTATCAGAATAGAATTTCTCTGATACTTAGGAACCTGGAATCTATTAAAGGTTCAGTTTTGGATTTGGGTTGCGGAGAAATGATACTAAAAAATTACCTAAATCCAGCCACGGTCACCGATTATCTTGGTGTAGATAATATCAGCTTTATGCGATCTGAAGACTTTATACTATCTGATGTAATAGAATTTATTAAACATTCCCAGAAGTCATTTGATTATATTTTTGCAATAGGACTTATTGATCACCTTGATTTGAATAAATCTCAGGAAATTATACGTTGGGGTATGAAGAGTTGTTCTCAGGGTTTCATTTTAAGTATTTCAAATGGTAAAAATATTTTTCTTCAAAATAATACCATTCAAGAGCTTGCCGAAGACTTGAATGAGTTTAAGCGATTAATCTATTTATGTAAATTTCCATTTTTCCAAAAAGTATTTTCGATTCCTTCCGATAATTGGTTTGTGGATGTACTTGCCACTGAAGTTATACTCATTTATAGGAAATCATAGGTTTTATTTCTTAATACTTAATATTAATTTATATTATTGCATCCCAGTAAGTTTCCACGTGTTTTTATTAATATCATATTGAAATGTATAAATGGTTTCCTGACGAATAACAGGTGCTGTTAAGTTATAGTAATGTGGAGTTCCATACATAATTAAAGTACCTTGTGTGTCCATCCGTAACTTTCTAATTTTATCATCTCCTCGTGGCCCTAATCCCTCAACACTAATTTCTTTTCTCGAATTTCCAATTGGGTTATTACTATTATCTAATGCAATAGACCAAACTTCTGATCGTCTGGTTAAGCCATAAAATAATCTTTTTTCATTATTTAATCTTGCGGTTAATACTCCTAATACGTCTATATTTTCCAGAATCGGCTTATTGGATTTATCTTTTACCTGAACAGTGTAAACTTTTCCAATTTCTTCAAGTTGAGTGGATCCAGCAATGCTGCTGACTATTAATGCATCTGATTCGCAATCGTAATAAGCACTTGTTAATCCAGTAGCATTTTGCTGATCGGGTAATCGTTTCATTGGTAAGTTTATCCATGCAGACAAAATTCCCGATGAGCTTTCAATTCTATATATAGTGTTTTGGTTTTTGGGTGAATTGTATAATGTATTGACATTTGCTTTTGGCAATACATATATATCGCCGCTTCGTCCGGTTGTTATGGAGCCAACATAACCCGGGATTAACCAGCTCGGGTCCTGATATTGTTTTAATCTTTTCCCTGAAGTATTTTTAGGATCTTGCAATTCAATGAGTAAAATTCCGCGTTGCCTGTTTTCTTGCGAACTCATCGCGGATCGAACAGGATCAAATCCTAGTTTTTGCATAAACTGAGGTATTCCTTTACATACTTGGGCACAAAGAATTGCATTGAATTGATTCAATATTATTACTATGAACAATAATTTTATGTAGTAATAAGGATTCATTTTCCAGAATTGGAATGGTTCATCAGTGAAAATTTTGGACCACTAGGACATGGCCAGACTTTAGGTACATAAACTCCATTTTCTAAGACAGATTCTGCCCAACAATATTCATTTCCCGGCCTATTGTCATTTCGAATTTGTGGCACATACCAAAGAACTATTCCTGAATTTTGAATAGATTCAGGTTCTATAAATTTTTCCGGACCTTGTTTGTAATCAATGTTACAGCATGGACCAAGGGTTGGCAGATCTGCATCACCTTCATCCTTTAGTCTTTGTTTTTTAGTAATGTAGTAATAAGCATTATCTCCTCTGCCACCATCACCAAATTGACCTTTATTAGCCTCTATCAAAAGTTCATTGCCCAGATTATTCTTTATTTTGAAAATATACTTTCCATCCTGATATTGATCAGATTCACTTTGTAATATCCAGGCTTCTGAATTCCAAAGTTTCCAATTATTTTTTTCAAAATGTTCGACGATGTGATTCATTCCTGCTAATGCAATTCGGGTGACTGGCCGATAGGTGCCATCTATTCCACATCCCCGGCCGAGAGAAGCTACAATGGGTCGGAAGGATCCGTCTTTATAGAATTCGTAATGTTGTGCATAATTATAACTGCAGGGTGTAGGCCAACCTTCACTGAAGTATTGTTGAATGAGCTCAAATCCAAGAGTGTCTGAATTTTTAATTATTGCTTTGATTTCTGGAGATATTATAGCAACTACAGCAGCATTACTATATTCAGGACATCCAACAGCATCACTATATCCAAATCCTTCTGTCTTAGAATATGAAACATGCCAATCCATTAACTTAACACTACTAAACAAGGGTATGCCATGAAATGAAACATCACTGATTCTTAAGCCATCGGATCGAGTCAAAGAATAACTAAAGGACCAGCCTTCCTTCTCAACTTTATTTTCAACTTCACAATAACATTTCATGATCGTTTCATTCTGATAAATTCTTTCTGTTAGGGGCATCCCAGTCCTTCCTACTTCAGTCCATTTGGTTCCAACTACTTTTAAGTCTGTTAGATCCACAATTGTCCACAGCGCTTTGTCATTTTTTACAAAAGTAGGAGCGACACATAGATGCTGTGATCTCTGACATTTTGATCTATTTAATGCCGTCTTAGTCGATTGCATTCTGCTTTTATTCACGTCAATCTGACCATCATAGGCTCGGGTAACAGATGAATCGTTATATACAATTGCTAAGGCAAGTTCAGCAAGATGGGGTGGAATATCTCCTTGCATGGATTCATAAAATTCGTAAGAGATTATTTTAGATGATTGAATATCCACTAATGCAATGATCAATCCATTTCTAGCATAATTGTAGATTTCAACTCTATAGCATGATTTAGAATGACAAATCGCTTGGTTAAGCGGAAAATCGGATGGCCTGGAATTAGATACGGAAAAGACTTCATTGAGCATTGGTTGTTGATTAATCGGATCTCGAAATAAAATTCCAATTTCCGGATTGGTGATGGCCAATTCTTGTGCTTTATATTCAGGCGTTTCAGGATTAGCGTAAAGTCTTATGACGGGTCTTTCTTCATTCAAAGTTTTTTGAATTAGAGCTACCCTTTTTCGAATTAAATCAACCGATTGCTTCCTTTTGGTGATGTCTGCTTGACAGCTTAAAAAGCAAGTGATACATATACAAGAACCCAAAAAGTATAAAAAGTTTTTATTGACTTTACTCATGAAGACTTAACGATTTATTCTTTTGTTAAATGCAAATAATTCTATTTAATCATAGGATTTGCAATGCAATTATAAATATTGGTATAACGATTTAAAAGGAATTATCTGATCGAATTTAATTTTATAATATTATAAATAATATACCATGTAAAAATATTAAAATTAATTTAAAGCGGAAGATGTAAAAGTCTTGTAGGAATTGAAATATCAATCGTGTTCTAAAAAATCCTTTATAAGTATTTCAACCATTTTTTTAGCCAGATCCAATCGATCGTTGGTTATTACATAATCAAAATATTTGGCATATTCGAGTTCGGTGGTGGCTCTCTTAAGTCTTTGTTCAATGGATTCTTCAGTTTCAGAGGCTCGGTTTTTAAGCCTCGAACTAAGGACATCAATGGACGAAGTCTTAATGTAAATACTCAATACGTTTTTTTGCTTTTGTTGCTCAATGTTATAAGCGCCTTTCACATCAATATCAAATAAAGCTACTTTACCCGAAGACCAGATTCTTTCTAATTCGGAATGCAGTGTTCCATAATATTGATTGGTATATACTTCTTGGTATTCAAATAACTTTTTATCATTGATCAATGAGTGAAATTGTTCATGGCTGACAAAATAATAATCTACTCCGTCCTTCTCCTCTGGCCTTGGTTTGCGGGTTGTGGCTGAAATTGAAAAAGATAACTGTGGAAACTGGGTTAATGCAAATTTGGCTAGGGTAGTTTTACCGCTTCCTGAAGGAGCAGTAAAAATAATTATTTTACCATGGTGTTTCATCAAAGTATATTCGAAAGTTGTTCTTTAATTTTTTCCAATTCGTCTTTCATCTCTACCACCAGTTTTTGCATTTGATGATGCTGTGACTTTGAACCTAAAGTATTGATTTCTCTTCCGATTTCTTGAGTGATAAATCCTAGCTTTTTAGATTTAGTCTGAACTTTGGCATTAAGTTCGTCAGTGAAATATTGACAATGTTGATACAATCTGACTTTTTCTTCCGTAATATCTAACCTCTCCAGGTAGTATATTAATTCCTGTTCAAATCTGTTCTTATCGAGATTCTCAACATTAATATTGGAGTCCAGTGATTTATTGATTCTTTCTTTTAATTGAACAATTCGATCCTTTTCGAATTTTTCAATTTCCTTTAGAAATTTCAGAATGTTGCTAATTCTTAAATGCATATCGGCCTGAATAACGGCACCTTCCAGACTTCTGAAATCATTTAATTTCTCAATAGCTTCTTCCAGCAATTGAGTTGTAAATTCAAACTCTTCATCTGAAATTTCAGATTCATTAAGTTCGAAAATATTAGGAAATTTAAGAATGGCATTTAAAATATCGGAATGACTAAGGTCTATCTGAAGATTTTTTATCTGCTTGTAGAAGGACTGAAATTTTTCGGTGTTAAGACTTAATTCATCAACAGATGTTGGAGATTTTATATCAATCGATATGTCTAATTTGCCCCGGACAATCGTGTCGTTGAGAATTCTTCTAATTTCCAATTCTTTCTGGCGATAAGAAACTGGAATCTTTAGTCGAAAGTCATTAACCTTTGAATTGAGGCATCTGATTTCTACGGTTATTTCTTTGTCTTCAAACTGACTGGTAACTTGACCGTACCCTGTCATGGAATATACCATTAAGATAATTTTGGGCTAAGGTAGCAAGAAATAAAGTGTAAGGTCATATGTTTAATTTGCAGTACTAATCTCTAGTAAGCCCATTTTTAAACTATTGGTAAAGGCAAGATTTTTCCTGGACATATTATTATATTATAGGCTTTTAATCCATATTTTTCGTAAATTACCCTCGTATCTTCTTGATTTTGAAAGACATATATTAATGTTTTTTTGAAAAAAAGCGTCGAAAAGTTTTGTAAACAGTTAAATATTGCGAAATTTGCAGGCCTTAAGCCAAAAATTATTCATAACTGACTAAAAATCAAGTAAATGAGAAAAGCGGATTTAGTTGCTCTAATTGCAGACAAATCAGGTGTCCCCAAAGTGGATGTTCTGGTTTCTCTGGAAATGTTCTTTAAGGAAGTTAAGTCATCCCTTGCTCGTGGTGAGAATGTCTTCATCCGAGGATTTGGTTCCTTTGTTGTTAAAAAAAGAGCCAAAAAAATTGGTAGACATATAAAAAAGAATCTTGCGATTGAGATTCCTGAGCACTTTATTCCATCTTTTAAACCGGCTAAGATTTTTGTTGATCATGTCAAGTTGGGTAAAGAACCGGAAGGTGATTACGAAGACGACGAAATAGAAGAATAAGATAATGCTTAGTCATCCAGGCCGATTAGCCTTGGGTTTTATTGTAATTGGAGTAATTCTTTATTTTGGATTTGACCTCAAACCAAAGCAAATTGAAAAACCCAATAAAGCAAAATCTGAAAATAAAGTTGAAGTCAGTAATATAGAAGCTGTTCTTAATCCTGATCAGAAAGCTGAATTAGGCACTTATAAAAAATTATTAGAAGAGGCAACGACCAAGGATGCTAAAGTGGAGGTTTTGAAAAAAATTTCCGGATTTTGGTATAATAATGGTTTTTATTATCAGGCTGGTGAAATGGCTACTCAAATAGCAGAAATGAATCCTTCAGCAGAATCCTGGGGAATTGCCGGAACGACTTTTTTGTCAGGAATTGAAGATACCGCTAATCAGAATCTTCAATTACAACTAAAGCAAAAAGCAATGTCGGCCTTTGATAAAGCAATTGAATTGGATCCTTCCAATCCTCAACATCAAATGAACAAAGCTTTATGCTTGGTTAAACTTCCCGGAGATAATCCCATGGAAGGGATTTTGATGCTGCTGGACCTGGACAAGAAATTTCCAAATTATATTCCGGTTCAAATTTTGCTGACTCAATTAGCCATGAAAACCGGACAGTGGGATAAAGCATATAAGCGTATTAAGAACGCATTAATCCTTGAACCGAAGAATAAAGATTTAAACTGTCTTATGGTTGAACTCATTCGACAGAGCCAAAGAAATGAATCAACTTCAGTATTTGAACAATACTGTAAACTATAAAAAATATTTTAAAAAAATAATTTATGCCTTGCGGTAAAAAAAGAAAAAGACATAAAATCGCTACTCACAAAAGAAAGAAGCGATTGAGAAAAAACAGGCACAAGAAGAAGAACAGATAGATTGTTTCTCTGCAGTTTTTGAGGTACTACTCAGATTGCTAGCAAGCCTTTAAATTTTATTAAAAGAAAAGGCCTGAATCCGACAAATTATATGTTCATTCCTTGACCGTGTTGGGAGATTGCCTACACCAAAAACCTAATACTTAAATTTCCCATTTTTTCACAAGTCCTTCAGGATTCTGTTGTTCGATCATTTGCTAGTACAATTTTAGAGTATTGTTATCTTGATACTGCATCTAAATATAGGTGTATGGACAAAGAATTGGTCATCTCCTCCCAAGATGGGAATGTGGAGATCGCTTTGTTAGAAAACAAGAAGCTCGTAGAGCTTCATAAGCAAAAATCTGAATCCGTTTATAATGTCGGAGATATCTTTCTCGGACAGGTTAAGAAACTGATGCCCGGATTGAATGCGGCATTCGTTGATATCGGTCATACCAAGGAGGCATTCCTGCACTATACCGATATGGGACCATTGCTCAATTCTAACAAAAAATTTACAAGGGAATCCGTATTAGGAATTCAAACTAACCCTTTTCTGGATCAATTCGAGATTCAGGAAGAAATAAATAAAAATGGCAAAGTAAGTCAGGTTCTGGAAAAAAAGAATCTACTTCTGGTTCAGATCGTCAAGGAACCAATTTCTACAAAAGGTCATCGACTGTCTTGTGAAATTACAGTACCAGGTAGATATATTGTTCTGACTCCTTTTAATAATACTATAGCCATCTCCAAAAAAATTAATTCCGCCGAAGAACGTGAAAGACTCTTCAAACTAATCGAATCCATCCGTCCTAAAAATTTTGGTGTGGTGGTTCGAACGGCTGCAGAAAAAAAGAAGGTACAGGAACTTCACGAAGAAATGAATCTTCTCATGGAGCGATGGAGAGGATTGCATGCACAATTAAATAAAGCAAGGCCACCAATTAAACTTTTAAGCGAACTGGATAAAGCTTCGAGTCTCATAAGAGACATTTTAAATACAAGCTTTAATGCCATTCACGTAGACACCAAAGAATTATATCACAATATAAAAGATTATCTGGCAGCTAACTTACCTGAAAAAGCAGGAATAATCCAGCTTCATCAAGGCAACAGACATGTCTTTGATTTGTTAGGGGTGAAAAGACAGATTAAGTCATCTTTTGGACACACTTCAACATTGACCAGTGGAGCTTATATCGTGATTGAACGAACAGAAGCTATGCACGTCATCGATGTCAATTCAGGTCCAAAGGTTCAAAAAATGGATCAGGAAAATGCATCCTTGCAAGTCAATCTGGAAGCAGCGGAAGAAATTGCCAGGCAGATAAGGCTAAGAGATATTGGCGGTTTGATTGTCATTGATTTTATTGATTTAAAAAATACAGACAATAAACTAATGCTTTATCAAAGCATGAAGGAGTTTATGGCCGGAGATCGTTCTCAACATACCATTCTCCCGCTTTCGAAATTTGGATTAATGCAGATTACGCGTCAGCGAGCAAGACAAGAAATGACTATTGATTCATCCGAAACTTGTCCATCCTGCAAAGGTACCGGAAAGATAAATCCATCGATACTATTAATTGATACGATAGAGAATCAATTAGAGTTTATTCTAAAAACAAAACCAATTGGCAGTATTACGCTTGAAGCGCATCCGTTTGTGATCAGTTATCTGCGCAAGGGATTTTTTAACTATACCTGGAAATGGTATTTCCGATTTCACAAACGCATTCATCTTCGAGAAAATCAGGATATCGGATTGATCAACTATAAGTTCTTCGATGGTAACGAAGAAATCAGAATGTCGGAGTAAGGAAAATTAAGTCCTGACTTTCTATAGATTTATTATTTTTGATATTTAGGAGTTATAGATACAAAACCATATCTTTAATTTACATTCAATATTCATTTAATATTATTGCTTATGAATCAATTTAAAGTAGCGGCTTATATTTTATTTTTTACAGGTTATAGTCTTTCCAATATTATTGGTCAGAAAATGAACCAGAAAAGGCTTGCTGAACAAACCATTACTAATCTTTACGACGCTTTTAGTAAAGATTCGAACCTAACTAAGGACTTTGGGTTTTCATGCATTATAAAATTCAATGGAAAAACAATTCTTTTTGATGCGGGAAGCAACGCCGAAATTTTTAAAAGCAACATACTTAAACTAGGGATAGATCTGAAGAAAGTAGATATGGTTATTGTATCACACGGTCATTTTGATCATCTCAATGGAATTGACTATCTACTTAAAGTAAATCCAAAAGTAAAAATTTATTTTCCATACGATATATTCTGGGGCGCACCAGTTCCTTTTGATGCGACTGGACAGGAGCCACTGGTTAAAGATTCACTCGATAGATCAGAACAATATTTCAATGGTGATGCGACAAAATTTGTTATTCGTCAAAGTGGTAGATTTTGGAAGGCTAACATTGAATTCATTAAAGAGACTAAAGACATTTTTCCAGGGGGGAAACTTATTACAACACAATCATCTTATATGGGATACTTTTCATGTTATCCAAATAAAAGTTTTGTAGAAGGGCAGTTTAATGAACATAAAGACGATTGCAAGCAAAATGGACTTCCTGAGTTATCCTTAAGTCTTTCAACAGACAAAGGTGAGATTTTAATTGTTGGATGTTCACATACCGGTGTAGAAAATATAATTCTAGAAACAAAGAAACAGACTCAGCGAAATATTGAAATGGTGTACGGTGGATTTCATATGCTGCCATTCAATAGAGAACAAACAACATCTTTGGTCGACAAAATAAAAAATGAATTAAAAGTATCTCAGGTTGCTCCAGCCCATTGTACCGGACATTTAGCATTTAAAATTTTGAAGGACAAATATGGAAGTAATTATCACTATGCAGGCTTAGGACAAACATTGAAGTTTTAATTACACTAAAATATTAAATCATATCAATGACCAGATGGTTTCTTTGTATTCGAAATCCTAATTTTATTATTCTATAGCTGTTCATTTTTTTAAAGCTATTAGTCTGATTACTAACTGTAAATAATGACTAATTAAAGAAAATATTGTTTGGTATAATATTCCTGTAATTATAAATGAGCTTGTTGAATAAGTTTACTATTTAACAGAATTCATGCTAAAAAAGTCTAAATCTTGTAGTATTGTGCAGGTACGTAGATAAGTAAAGAATTAGTAGCGGTACTTAAAAATGTACTTTAATATATCCCTCAATCATTTATCAACCGATTAGGCATCAGAGGAGGTAACTATAATAAAAGCAGATTACAGAATTTCCATTACTGATCTTGACGGTAGAATTAATAATGAAAAATTATCTACTGGAATAATCAAAAAATGTTGATTAAACTTCCGGCGGAAATGAAGAAAGTTGTTTATCTTGTAAAGATTATTGACAATTCAGATATTGCCAACGTCCAAAAATTAACACGCTTGTAAATGATTATATTTTATCATTAAAAATACCATTCGAATAACATTGACGATATTCGAATGGTATTGAGGTATTAATAATCTTAGCGATCAATTTCTAAGGCTTCATTGATCATATGTCTTAAATATTTTCGATGAGCTTTTGTAGATGGATCGGAGCCCTTTGATTTTTTTAATTTTTTATTTATTTTCTTTAACTCCGAGTAAACAGCTGGGCGTGTTTCGATTCCCGATGCGCCAGTCTGACCTTTATACAAATTGATGAGCTGAGCAACATAATTGCGTTGTAACGATTGTCTAAAATTATTTACGGAACCCGATAGATCTGCAGCAAACACACCATCATATAAGTCAGTTAATAAGTCATTTATGTTGTATGTATTGCCGTATAGTTGCGTATTGCTCAATCTTCTGAGGTTGGACGGAAACAGCATCATCATTAAAGCTGTGTTTTGAATATTGCCGACCATAGCATCGATTTTAGGATCTTCTGAATTTCCAAAAAATCCAAATCCTCGACGTTGCGCCTGCACATATTGATATAGTCCTTCCTCTGCCTTAAATGCATTGGGTGCAAAAATGTATTTGGATATCAATTGAACAGCCTGTCTTTGTTGTTCTTCTGGTACTGGGGTGTAAGGTTTACTATTTGGTGATTGATCCGGATAACTTCTATCGACATATATACCTCCTACATAACTAGCAAGCGAAAAGGTCATTCCTCCGCGTTGACCAAAATTAATAAAGAATAAATTTCGGAGCTTAGCGTAAGATTCACCGGGTTTAATATATTTCGATTTTAGTTTGGACATGTTTTTGTCAATAATCTGGTATCGCTCTTCAGCATATTTAACGGGTTCGTTGCTCAGATCCCAAACCATCACCCGTGGATCAATTCCATTGCCTGGAAAACATATATCAGCGTCATTGGCGAAGAGTAATTTTGGGTCATTACTTCTTTTGACAATTTTGTTAAGACCCTCCTGTTCTTTATCTTTTGCAAAAGGGGTATATCCATATTCTATGGCCCAATGATCGTATGGTCCTGCTACTTCTGTATAATAATTGGCTTGTTGAGTGGGGTCTAATGCAACATTTACACAAGTATAATCCATTACCGAAGCAGTGACACCCGTTTTTTGAGTTAGGTTTTTGTCTTTAAGTTCCTTTGAATTAAGCATGTAAGACGCTTTCATATTGTGCATTAATCCAAGGGTATGACCCATTTCGTGCATGACAAGCTCTATTATAAATTGTCTTAACAGTTCCTTCTTTTCCGATTCACCGGCATCGATTAGATCTAGATAAGAATTGGCAAATTGTTGCTGCATTTTCAATCCTAATCCCATCTGACATTGCATAGGTGACGGTGAGGTTTGAAAAATCTGTTTATTATAATCAGCATAGAGTTCTCCTTCAATATCCATATGGGTTAAAAAGTCAAAATCCACTGTAATATCAGCACCAAGAATTTGGCCTGTTCTCGGATTTACAAATGAAGGACCGATGGCATAACCCATATTAGAAGAAACCCAACGAATGACATTGTATCGTATATCGGCAGGATCCCATTCAGCATTATCTGGCATAATCTTCATAACGATTGCATTTTTAAATCCGGCTTTTTCGAAAGCAGCATTCCATCTCAAACCAGCTTCAACAATGATTGGTCTTAATTCAATAGGCGTCGTATTTTCTACCCACCATACAATCGGTTCGACCGGTTCACTGATAGCTTGGTCTGGATTTTTTTTCTTCAAATGCCAACGAGTTATAAAATCTCTATAGTTAATTAAATCCGTTGAAGTCATATCATCGGATTGCACGGTAAAATATCCTACGTGTGGATGATCTTTTCTTGGTGTAAAATCATTTTCGGGAAGTGCAATAAACGAATGTTGCATTTTAATATTAATGTAACGGGCGTCGGTAATATCGTTTCCTCCGAAATTTTGCGGATTTGGATTTTCATAAGAAAGATTTACAACAACATCGGTATTCAGCGGAAAGGATCTTATTTTAGAATATTCTGATTTTTCTTTTACCAAAGATCCTAAGCTCAAATAAAGATTGGCCGGAATAGTTGGAGGAACGAAAGGTTTAACGGGATCAAGTTTTTCACTTAAAAACAAATTATCCCCGTTAATTAAATATCCAAGAGAATCTTCACTAATTATTTTTTCAACATAAAATACAGTTTCAGCAACATCAACATTCGCGGCTTTAGATATTGGGTGATTTGGATTATAATAAAAATTCGTATTAGACCGGCTCCAGTATATTTTATCAAAATTTTTTCGAATCTTGAATAACCAGGTTTCTCTTAGCATGTTTTGATTCAGAAATAAAGCGGTGGGTCCACCCATTGAGAAGCTTTGATATAGATACTCATTACCCAATTGTTTTTTTTGTACATAAATCATTAAGGCTCCGGTTGCAGTATCCTGATATAATTTGAATAATCCATCTTTAATTCTGCAGGATTTAATTTTATCGGCAAAGGTTTCTTTCTTAGCAGTATCTTTTTTGGTGCTGTCCTTGGCCACAATTTTTGAAGTATCAGGCTTCTTCTTCCAATATTCAAGTTCTTTAGAGTATAAGGAGTTATTTAATAAGATGAAAGCCAGTAGGACAAGAATTGATTTTAAAAGTTTATTCATAAAATTTAAGTATTTTTTGTTTGAATTTAGATAATTGTTAATCAATGATTTATAAAACCGAATAAGGGGATTGCGTCGAACTAAAAACTAAAGATACAAATTACTAATCAGTAGCTAATTCATCGGTTGTTTATTAAAATGTCAATTATTTCTTAAAATTATTTTTGAAAAATGATCAAGATCAAACTTGACATCAAAAAGATTTAGTTTTAACATATTAGTCAATTGTGTTATATGAAAAGGACATTAGTTTTGCCTCTTTAAGGATAAAAACATCCTTGATATAAATAAGAACCTTTTATAAATCATTGGAAATGCTAAAATTTAAACTTGACGAAAACTTTATTGAAAAATATAAAAACATTCAACCCAACTTCGGATTCAACGGCCTTGGAATGATTACTTATTATCGAACCTACTCACGATTAAAGCCGGATGGAACAAATGAATCATGGTATGAGACGGTTCGCAGAGTTGTTGAAGGTGCATACAGCATTCAAAAAGAACATATTGAGCACAATGAATTAGGATGGAACGAACAAAAAGGCCAACGCTCAGCGCAAGAGATGTATCAAAGAATTTTTGAAATGAAATTCTTACCTCCTGGAAGAATGCTTTGGGCTTTAGGCACTGAAGTTGTACATGAGAAAAAAATAGGTCAGGCCTTATTTAATTGTGCATTTGTATCCACAGATTATATTGGTCAATCGATTCTGGAAGCCGTTAAGCCATTTTGTTTTATGATGGATATGAGTATGATGGGGGTTGGTGTTGGTTTTGATGTTAAAGGTTCTGAAAAATTAGTGATTCACCGACCCGATGAAAGTTCGATCAAGAAATTTGAAATCCCGGACACTCGTGAGGGGTGGGTAGAAAGCCTACGCTTATTACTAAAGTCATATTTTACATTTCATTTTACTGAAAGCATTCCACAAAAATTAGTATTTGATTATTCCAAAATACGTCGTGCAGGATTGCCAATAAAAGGATTTGGCGGGGTAGCCTCTGGACCAGAACCTTTACGTTTTATGCATCATCAGATTTCTCGTTTTTTGGAATCATTACACGGTCATCCGATATCAATTACTGCGATCGTAGACATCATGAATGTCATTGGACAATGCGTCGTGGCGGGTAATGTTAGACGTACTGCTCAAATAGCCTTGGGACCAGTATCCAATCGGGAATATTCTAATCTTAAAAATTATCAATGGAACTCTGATAAGCAAGATTATGAAGGTGACATGGCACATCGGGCCTCTTATGGTTGGACCTCCAATAATAGTATTGTTGCGACGATGGATTCGGATCTTTCTGATTCAATTATTCATACCATTCGGAATGGTGAGCCGGGCTATATTTTTATGGATAACATCAGAGCTTATTCAAGAATGTGTGATGCGCCAGATCATAAAGATGCAAGAGCTTCCGGTACAAATCCTTGTGGTGAACAAACCTTGGAAAGTTATGAATTGTGTTGTCTAGTGGAAACCTTTCCATCGAAAGCGGATTCCTTTGAAGATTATATTCGTACGTTGAAATTCGCTTATTTATTGGGTAAAACAGCAACTCTGGTGAATACCACCTGGTCGGAAACAAATCGTGTCCAAAAAAGAAATCGACGGATTGGTACTTCTGTTTCAGGAATAACAAACTTTCTCGAAAATCATAGTTTGGATACACTTAAGAATTGGTTGGATAAAGGATATCACGAAATTCAAAAATGGGATTCTATCTATTCATCTTGGTTGTGCGTTCCAAAAAGTATTAAAACAACTAGTGTTAAGCCAAGCGGTACGGTAAGTTTATTAGCCGGCGTAAATCCTGGCTGCCATTTTCCAGAATTTGAATATTATGTCCGTCGTATTCGATTGTCCAATGATTCACCATTAATTTGGGTCTTAAGGGATGCAGGTTTGCATATAGAGCAAGATATCGTTGATCCATCATCTTGTGTAGTTTCTTTTCCAATTCATAACACCAGTAAAAATTTAAGTGAAGTAAGCATATGGGAACAAGTTGCATTGGCCGCTTTTCTTCAAAAGTATTGGTCAGATAATCAAGTGTCCTCGACAGTTACATTTAAACCACATGAAGCCAAAGAAATCAAAGCCGTTCTGGATTATTACCGTTACGACTTAAAGTCTATTAGTTTCTTGCCCAAACTGGATAAAATGGCGTATGCTCAGATGCCATATGAATCAATATCTAAAGTACAATATGACAACATGATGCAGAGTTTGGTTCCAATTCAATGGATGAATACAGGAGAAGATGTTGAACCTGAAAGATTTTGCAATAACGAATCATGTTTGGTATAAGCTATTTTAACGATAGAAGAATTCAGTTAGTTATAATTATATATTAAAGATTGATATCGACTTCCAAATTTGCGTAATTTATTCCTATGATTTCAGTAAATGCGATGAGGAATAGTTACTTATTCCTCCAAATTTCTTTTACTGCTTTAAACTGATCAGGTTTATTACTCATTTCAACAAGAATATCCTGAATTGTTTTATTTTCAAACATATCCAGGAGTAAGGGTTTAATTAATTTATAGCGATGATGCATAGGGCATGGATGAACTTCAGAACATTCGTGAAGCCCAAGGACACATTTATTAATTACATGATCCTCTTCCAATAAAAATAATACTTTCATCATGGAAGTCTTCTTGGCTTGTTCAGAAATATAAAGCCCTCCATTGGGCCCTGAAACTGAAGTAATCAAGGTATTTTTCTTAGTAAGTTTTTGCAGAATTTTTGCGGTAAAAGATTTAGGTGATTTGATTGCATGTGCAATTTCGGTTATGCTCAATTTCTTTTCAGAAGAGCTGAATTTTCCAATAAATAAAACGGCTCTAAGAGCATATTCAGTAGATTTTGAGAACATTATGTATTATTATAATATAAATGTGTTTTTTTGTGATCTTCGTTTCATAAGGTAAATACATTAAGGATAATTTTGTCTTTAATTATTTTCAAAGCAAAAAAATATTGACTTTTTGAATAAGAAAATTTTGACTTAATGCATTCCATTCAGAGAGGAAAAAGTTAATGATTGATTTGAATCAACTTTTTCTTTTACAAAGATACTGGTAAAAGTAAAATTGAATTAATGCAATATGAATAATCACTGGTTGAATATAAATAATGATTGTAATAATATTTATTGGCAAAAAGGTCGGCTATTAGCCATAGCCAGGCAGGGCGTCAATAAAAGTCGCTTGAATAAATTATCAATTGTAGGCGTCCTGCTTTTTTTTAGATTACTACTATTACACAGCAGCGTTAATACATTAATTTACAAAAGTACTAATCTTATAATTTCAACATAATGGAGCAGCACCGCGGTAATTTTTTTTTAAACAAAATTATTTTCCATATGGATCATGAAAACTTAAACGGTAATGGTAAATCCATACCAAAAAAGATTGACTATTTTATGAACACTAAAAACTGGTGGGGTCCATTAACCTTTATATTAATCATTAGTTTGTTGGGTGTTGGTATGATTGGCTTTCAAACTTACATTGATGCACCACCCATGACAGGATTTTCTGACGCGAATGGGAAAATTATCATGGATCAGAAAACACTGGAGCGAGGGCAAGAAGTATTCCATAAGTATGCTTTGATGGAATACGGAAGTTATTTCGGAGACGGTGCACAACGTGGACCCGATTTTACAGCGGAAGCTATTCATCAGGTGACCTTAGCCATGAACCAGTATTATCTGGATGATATTCGCAAAAAGGAAAACAGAGAAGTTACTCCCGCTGAAAAAAACCAGATTACTGAACAGGTAAAATCAGAACTAAAAACTAATCTTTATAGCAAAGAGCGAAATATTGTCACATTGAATTACGCACAAGTGTTTGCCTTTGAAAATTTAAAGAAATACTACAGTGACTTGTTCATTGATCAAAATGATGGAGTGGGGTTTCCGCCAAAAGATTATATAAAAGATCGTCAACAAGTTCAGGATTTATCCGCTTTCTTTTTTTGGGGTGCTTGGGTTTGTGTCACCGAAAGGCCTGGTTCTACTTATAGTTATACACACAATTGGCCTTATGATCCGGTAGCTGGAAATACACCTACTTCACCGGTTATATTGTGGAGCGTCTTAGGACTATTGGCTTTTGTTCTGATGTGCGGAATAGTCTTGTTTTACATCGGACAATACAATCAGCTTCCGAATAAATTTTTCAAACCTCCAACAAGAGATCTTTTCACTATTGATCGGGTTAAAAATTTCAAACCTACACCAACTCAAAAGGCAACCTACAAGTTTTTCTTTGTAGCTATTCTTTTATTTTTTATTCAGGTAGTCAGTGGTTTGGTGACCATTAATGATTTTCTTAATTGGTTAGGTTATGTGGGAATACACATAACAAATCTACCGGTTACCATCTCAAGAAGCTGGCATCTTATGCTATCGCTTTATTGGATTTCTACTTGTTGGATAGCCTCCTCTATTTTTATTTTGCCAATCCTTTCTAAAAAAGAAGTTCATGGGCAACTTCGATTTGTAAACACATTATTCTGGTTGTTATTTATTCTTGTCGGTGGTTCATTAACCGGCATAGTATTAGGTCCATTAGGTTTGCTTGGAGAATCCTGGTATTGGTTTGGTCATCAAGGATGGGAATTCGTTGATTTTGGTAAAATATATCAGGTGTTGCTGATGGGAATTTTTGCCTTATGGATTGTAGTTGTTTATCGTGGATTAAAACCTGCATTTGTAAAAGGGGATACTTGGAGTCTGCCAAAATGGATTATGTATTCAGTAATTGGAATACCATTATTATTTCTCTCCGGATTTGTGGCAAAACCAGAAACCAATTTTGTGATTGCTGATTTTTGGAGATGGATGGTTATACATATGTGGGTTGAAGCATTTTTCGAAGTGTTTATTACGGTAATTGTTTCCTACTTAATGGTTCTCATGGGCTTGGTTAGTCGACAAGCTGCTATCCGAGTGGTGTATTTCGCAACAATCTTATTTCTCGGTACAGGATTATTAGGAATCTCACATAATTTTTATTGGAATGCCAAACCAGTAGCCACAATGGCATTAGGTAGTGTATTTTCAACTTTACAATTTGTACCATTAATCTTATTGACTGTCGAAGCTTGGAGGTTCAAGAATATGCCGGTAATGGCTGTTGGAGACGTAGAGCATAAATCATTAGGCAGACATTTTGGATTTAATGAAGTATTTTATTTCCTTATAGCAGTCAACTTCTGGAATTTCTTTGGAGCAGGTGTTATGGGAATTATCATCAATCTTCCGATCATGAATTATTTCGAACATGGTACTTATTTAACCGTTAATCATGCTCATGCTGCCTTAATGGGAGTCTATGGTAATATTTCATTAGCCGCATTACTTTTTGCATCCCGCTTAACCATTGATCCTAAATATTGGAATCCGAGCATAGTTAGATTTTCTTTCTGGGGAATCAATATTGGTCTTATGTTGATGGTTGCGTTGGATTTATTCCCTGCCGGCTCAATACAGTTCAAAGCTGTTGTAGAGAAAGGTCTTTGGTATGGACGCTCAGGACAATTTATTGATAATGGAATTTTTCATTCACTGACCTGGTTAAGAGGTATAGGTGCAACAGTTTTTGTTTTTGCAGGTGTAATACCATTAACCTGGTTTATTGTAAGGGGTATTTTTAATTTAAAATCCAAAGCCAGATTTATTGAAGAAATGGATACAGAGGATTCTAGTCTCGAAGTACCTCAGACAGAATTGGAGTTAGATCACGTTAATTAGAAGTTTAATTTACTAGTCGATTTCATTTTATTTCAAAAAAGCGATCTGTATCACATAGTTTGATGCAGATCGTTTTTTTGTTTGCATTTTAAAAAGGCAAATTTTTTACTTAATCAAGTCTAAACAAAAAATGGAGTTACTGGATATTCATATGAAAACCCTGGCGGAACCATTTCGTATCAAAATGGTAGAACCGATCCGCTCTACAACACAAGAATATAGAAAGGAAGCACTTATTAAAGCGGGATTCAATCCATTTTTGCTTACTTCGGATGATGTCTATATTGATCTTTTGACGGATTCCGGAACCGGAGCGATGAGTCAGTCTCAATGGGCAGGTATGATGATAGGAGATGAAAGCTATGCTGGCGCTCGAAGTTGGCTTAAGTTAGAGCAGGTAGTTAAAGAATTATGCTCCATGCCATTTATCTTACCTACTCATCAAGGTCGTGCAGCAGAAAGGATTTTGTACAGTATCTTGGGAGGTAAGAATAAATTTTTCTTTAGTAACACGCACTTTGATACCACGCGCGCTAATATCGAATATACTGGGGCTACAGCAATTGACTTAATGCCCGATGAGGCTTTGGATACTGAAGTTTATCTGCCTTTTAAAGGGAATTTAGATATTAAAAAACTCGAGCAACAAATTGTAAATTCAGGAGCAGCAAATATTGCTGGTGTAATTTTAACTGTCACAAATAATTCTTCAGGAGGACAACCAGTAAGTATGGCCAATGCTCAAGCAGTTCGCAAGATTTGTAGCCAATTTAATATTCCAATGATAATTGATGGTTGTCGAATCGCTGAAAACGCTTATTTTATTAAGCATCGTGAAGAGGGTTTTCAAGATCGAAGCTATTATAGTATCGCTCAAGAAATGTTAGCTCTAGGTGATGCTTTTATAATGAGTGCAAAGAAAGATGGAATGGTCAACATGGGAGGACTGTTATGTCTAAAGGATGAATCGCTAAGTAGAAAGTGCATGAATGCCTTGATTATTTCAGAAGGGTTTACAACTTATGGCGGTTTGTCAGGACGCGATATGGAAGCCATGGCTATTGGAATGCAGGAAGTTTTTGATGCAGATTACCTGCATTACAGAATAAGAAGTACTGCCTATGTTGGAGAGAAACTTAGAAATAAAGGTGTTCCTGTATTATGGCCCATAGGAGGTCATGCCGTATATATTGATGCAAAAAAATTGTTTAGTCATATTCCGGTTCATGAATTTCCAGGATTGGCTCTGGTTTGCTATTTGTATTTATACGGAGGAATTCGATGTGTAGAAGTTGGTAGTGTAATGTTTGGAAAAACCAACGAGAACGGAGACTTTATTCCCGCTGCGCAGGAGCTGGTTCGATTAGCTATACCGCGCAGAGTATATACACAAAGTCACATGGATTATGTTCTTGAAACTTTTGACTATATCCTTCAAATTAAAAATAGAAAATCCGGTTTTAAAATGATTTATGAACCTCCTTTTTTAAGACATTTTACGGCCAGGTTTGAAGAAATAATTACAACTTAAAGTATGGATAAGCATGTATATCAGGTAAATATTAAATGGTTAGAGGATCGCTGTGGTATTCTTTCTGCACCAGGCATTAATGAAAAAGTTAAAATTGCTACCCCAGAACCTTTTGATGGAGGAGTGAGCAATATTTTTTCTCCTGAACATTTATACGCTGGATCTATAGCTAGTTGTCTAATGACGACGTTTATCGCAATTGCTAAAAATTCAAATTTCAACTTTACAAGTTTTGAATGCAATGCCGAGGGTATATTAGAAAGGCCGGAAGGAAAATATAGAATGACCAAAGTGACCTTGAATGTAAGACTAGGAATATTGGATGAAAAGGATTCTGATAAGGCGCTTCGGATTTTAAAAAAATCAGAACAAGTTTGTTTGATTAGTAATAGTGTTACCGCCGAAATCGAATTGAACATTGATTTAATTACATCTTAATTCATTATCCTTAATGGGTAGCAGTTATGATTATTTTTAAATTGTCATGGAAAGATTGAGTATTACTAAAGTTTTTTATTTTGAAGCAGCTCACGCCATTACCAATCATACTGGTAAATGTAAAAATGTTCATGGTCATAATTATGAACTTCATGTTTCTGTTAGCGCCAATAATTTAAATGAAATGAATATGATCATGGACTTTGATGAATTGAAAAAGATCGTTCAAGAAAGTGTTATTAATCATTTTGATCATTGTTTGTTGCTTAACCGGCATGCTTCTTGTAATGCATGGGCCAATGCTACAGATTCCAGAGTATTGTGGATGGAAAATGAACCCACGGTAGAGTTTATACTTTTGGAAATTAAAGAAAAAATACATCGTGATCTACCTGAAAGGGTACGTATGACTCGACTGGTTCTATTTGAAACAAGATCTAATTATGCGACTTGGGAAAATTTATCAAATTAAAAATTAATTCAAATATAAATGAAGATCGACTATTCTTTTTTAACGATTTCAGAAATTGTATCGAAGGATATAAGAACTGCTGAAGTATTTTCTAAGTACGGGATCGATTATTGTTGTGGTGGTAATGTCAAATTAATAGAACTATGCCGATCCAATAATATAGATCTTTTTACTTTAAGTCAGGAGTTGGAATCTGTACAATATAGTCCATTAGATGATTCACTGGATTTTGCATCTTGGAAACTCGATCAGTTGATCAATTATATTGTGGATACTCATCATAGTTACATTGTACAGGCTAGCGAATTGTTGATTTCATTGTGTCTTAAAGTATCGCAAGCTCATGGATCTTTACATCCTGAATTAATAAAGATTCGCGAACTGGTGTTGAGCTTATTAGAGGAATTAAGCAGTCATATGAATAAGGAGGAACGAGTTCTGTTTCCTTATGCGCTAATATTAATTAATTCTGATCGAACAGGAGATAGATTTCCTGTTTCGGGTTTAAACAATGCTTCAAATCCTATACATATCATGGAATCGGAACATGAAACAGTTGGTCATATATTGCAGCAAATAGAAGATCTATCGAACCATTATAATATTCCTGAAGATGCATGTGCTTATTATCGATTGTTGTACAATAATTTAAAAGAATTACAAGCTGATATACATCAACATGTTCATTTGGAGAATAATATTTTGTTTCCGGGTATTATAAAGTTGGAAAATAAGATATTGGAATGGGCTTGATGCTAATAGAGCTCCTATAAAGAAATAATTCACGACTGACAACTTTTTACGAGATTTGCACGGATAATTTAATTGATGCAAACATCTCGAAAGGTATTATTGGCTCCTCAACATTGGGGGCTTGGCCATGTCACCAGAACAATTCCTGTTATTCGATATTTTATCGATCGTGGTTGGGAAGTTTATCTTGCATCATCGGATGCCGGATCAGATTTATTAAGAAGAGAATTTCCATCCTTACCGGTTTTTGAATTACCGGATTATAAAATTAATTACCCAAGTAAAAATATGTATTGGAATATGGCTATTCAGCTCTATAAAATGCATAGCGCTATTTGGAAGGAAAATCGAGTTATTCGAAAATTATGTAAAGAATACAAAATAAATTTATTGGTTTCCGATGCTCGTTTGGGTGCTGCTCAATCAAGAGTAAAAAGTGTGATTATAACTCATCATCTTCATTTTCCATTGCCATTTAAATTTTTTGAGTGGTGTGCAGATACCTGGATGAGATTTTTTTATTTGCAGTTTGATGAAATTTGGATTCCGGATTTTCAGGATGAACCAAATCTCAGCGGTTTGTTGGCACATCAGTTTAAATCGAAAAAGCATTATTATATAGGCGCCTTGAGTAGATTTAAAAAGTTAGATTTGGATACCAGGTATAATTATTGCTTTATGCTTTCAGGTCCGGAGCCTCAACGCACCAGATTAGAAGACAGAATTGTTTCACAGTTACAGAGTATCGAATTTCAAAAAGTGGTCTTGATCCGGGGGACTACGAAAGCTCATTCAATCTCAGTTCCAGCAAATGTTGATGTCATTGATCTTGCTACTTCCGAGCAAATTAATTCAATCATGTGTTCTTCAGATCTTATTATATGTAGATCAGGATATTCAACCTTATTAGATCTAAGTGTTATTCAAAAAAAGGCACTATTGATTCCGACTCCGGGTCAGCCTGAACAAGAGTATTTAGGAAGAGAATTGCACCGAAAGAAAATGTTTTTTTGTATTGATCAGGACGCATTAGATCTATCTAAGCAAATACCCGTTGCTATGGAATTCTCTTCTTACGCCGGCTATAGAGAGAATAATTATTTGTACGATATTTTAGATACAAGAATTAATCTACTATTCAAAAAATAAATTTCAAGCTTCATTGACTCCCGAAGTTCTACTATAGACAATTAATGCATCCGATCACCTCTTGGTGTAAGCTTCATCATTAGATCGGCCTCAAAGTCTAGATATTCTTTCCAGCGCAATCTTACTTTCTTTGGATCAAAGTAATGTTCCGCAAGATCAATAAACATTCTGTAATGACCAGCTTCTGAAATCATAAAATGACGGTAAAATTCTTTCAGACTATCTTCCTCGAGATAAAGTGAAAGCAATCTGAAGCGTTCGCAACTTCTTGCTTCAATAAGCGCACAGGTAAGTAATTGTTCTAACAAGCGATCTTCTCGGCTTCCACCTTTTTTAGAGAATTTTAATAACTCATTGACGTATTCATCCTTGCGTTGAAATCCTAAGTTTAACTTTCTTTTGTTAAGTTCCTGAATGACTAATCGGAAGTGACCCCATTCTTCTGTAACAACTGGTGCCACTTCTTCAATCAACTTTGTTTTATCCGGAAATTGTTGAATTAAACTAATACAGGCACTGGCCGCTTTCTGTTCACAATAGGCGTGATCGGTAAGAATTTCTTCAAGATCCATGGATGCAATATTCACCCATCGGGGATCGGTGGGTAATTGAAGTCCCAGCTTAGTTAACTCTTTACTTGAAGACATTCGATTAGATTTTGAAAGACATGAAGATTAAATAATTCATATGTTTCAGCACCGTTAGGCCAAACAATCACCAATTTATTAAGATCTTTCTTTTTTAGTTTTGCTAATTCACTTTTACCCACACTGCATTGCATTTTGTAGATTGTTTTTCCTGAATTTTTAAGGACGTCTGGTTTAGCAGTAATGGAATTTTGGAGTATGACATAATCATCATCTAAAAACTGAATTTTAATTGGACTGGTCTCTTCGATAATTCCAAAGTATTGAGAAGCTTTTACAGATTGAAATTCAAATTTAAATTCCAGGTAATATTTTTTTCCTGAATGAAGAAAACGAACATAAGTATTTAAAAAATCACTTTCAGGATAATATTTCTTTAAGTCATCAGGAGTAAAAGAAAATAAAGCGCTAAAAGCATTGGCGTGAATTTGCCCGTCTTTAGATCTTTCTATAGAACAATCTAGTGGTGGCAGATAGTGTTTGGTGCTAAATAATAAATCGTCCTTACTATATTTTTTTTGAAGACTGGAAAATGTTATATTAGAGTCTTCGATCATCTTTTGAAATTTCAAAAGATCTTTAATCTCATCGGCTCTTCGAAGATTTGATAAAAAGGGAACCTGATGCGCTTTGGTCAACAATAAAAGATAGCTTTGAAGTTTATCATTATCCTCGGCTCTTTTTGATTTATTGAGATCAATTTGTTTTAAGATCGACTTTTTAATTTGAGCATCCTGAGATGATTTAAAGTGATCCTGAAGAAAATTAATTTGCCCATCCCAGGCCTGTACTAATTTTCGTTGCTGTTTGATTTTTTCCTCTAGAAGTAATGTTGGGTCTGACGGAATCTTATTTTTAACTGAAAAAATACGAGCAGCTTGCAAGATAGAGAGGTCGAGAAGGCTAATGATGGCAAGGGGTAAGAATAGAAGAAGTCCTTTACCCAACTTCACGGATAAAACACCAGCTGTTCTAGTTTTAATTCTTTTTGGATGCATAATTAGCCAGACAAAATTACACAATAAAAACATTATGGCATTTGACACATTACATTAATAATTAAAGTATAAAATTATGGTTATTAAGCTAAATTAATATTTAAGTGGAAAGAAGAGCGCAGCAATTGACATGATTCAACAAGAACTTTTGCTCGGATTTAAATTACGTTTTAAACGGAGAAAGCAGTCTATAGACCTGTCTTTAGAAATTTGAATATTATGTTAAATACTTACATTTTAAGTCGGAAATGAGTGGATTTCCATTGAATTCTTCGGAATTTTTATTATTTGTACATAAAAAGTGATTAAATCTTGCAAATCGCCGTACATTTGGGTTTCCTGTTGCTATTAAAGGCAGGTATTATTTTTTTATTTATGAACATTTTTGTAACAAAATTAGACTTTCAGACAAAGGAATCTGAGCTTCAGTCCGCCTTTGAAAAGTATGGAGAAGTATCTTCAGTAAAAATCATTACGGACAAAATGTCTGGACGATCTAAAGGATTTGGATTTGTGGAAATGCCAAATGATGATGAAGCTATGAGTGCAATCAACGGACTCAATGAATCAGAATTAGACGGTAGAACCATAATCGTCAAGAAAGCTGAACCAAGAGAAAGCAACCCTCGCTCCGGTGGCGGAGGAGGCCGCCCTTTCAATAAGGGTGGAAATAATAGAAATAGAAGATTCTAGTCTAGAATTATCCATTTTTGTTGATCTTTTTCTGAGCCCTAAGTTTAGGGAATGGCTGCGCCATTTAATTTTTCTAGCTATTTATTCGGATAGACCATGGTATTCTGTAACCTCTCATAAAGGCTTTCATAGTACCTTTGTGGCTCTTAAAAATTAAATCATTAAGCTTAATTGAAATGAGTGCTATCAATACATACATCCAGGAAAATTTTCAGCGGTTTACTAACGAACTGATTGATCTTCTAAGAATCCCATCAGTAAGTGCTGATTCAAGACATAACGCGGATACAACTCGCTGTGCTGAGGCAGTTAAAGATGCCTTGTTGAAAGCAGGTTGTACTAAAGCTGAGATCTGTCCAACCAATGGACATCCCATCGTCTATGCAGAAAAAATCATTGACCCGTCGTTACCTACCATTTTAACCTATGGTCATTATGATGTTCAACCACCAGATCCTCTTGATTTGTGGACTAGTGGTCCTTTTGATCCTGTCATAAAGGATAACAAAATATATGCTCGGGGTGCCTGTGATGATAAAGGTCAGGTGTTTATGCATGTAAAAGCACTGGAAACCATGATTGCTACGAATAGCCTCGCATGTAATGTAAAATTCATGATCGAAGGCGAAGAAGAAGTAGGATCATCCAATCTGGGTGCATTTTTAGAAGCCAATAAAGAAAAACTTAAGGCAGATATCGTTTTAGTTAGCGATACCTCGATGATTAGTATGGAGAACCCTTCTATTGAAACTGGTCTGAGAGGATTAGCTTATATGGAAGTGGAGCTTACTGGTCCAAATAGAGATTTGCATTCTGGCGTATATGGTGGAGCAGTAGCTAATCCAATTACGATCCTGGCTCAGATGATTGCTTCTCTTCACGATGAAAATAATCACATTACCATTCCAGGTTTTTATGATGATGTCATGACGATGAGTGAAGCAGAAAGAATTGAACTTAATAAAGCTCCTTTTGACCTTAATCAATACAAGAGCGATCTACAGATCAACGAAGTTTGGGGTGAAAAAGGTTATACTACTTTGGAAAGAACTGGAATAAGACCAACTTTAGAACTTAATGGAATATGGGGTGGCTATACCGGTGAAGGTGCAAAAACTGTTCTTCCATCCAAAGCATCTGCAAAAATTTCAATGAGGTTAGTGCCGAATCAAAATTCACATAAGATCGCTGAATTATTTACCAAACATTTTCAGTCTATAGCACCTTCCTATGTCAAAGTGAAAGTTACAGAATTGCACGGTGGAGAACCTGTTGTAACACCTACAGAAGGGGTTGCTTATAAAGCTGCAGCGATGGCTATAGAACAAGCCTTTAATAAAAAACCAATTCCAACACGAGGCGGGGGAAGTATTCCAATCGTTGCACTTTTTGAAAGCGTTTTAGGATTAAAAACTGTACTGATGGGATTTGGTCTGGACTCTGATAATATTCATTCACCAAATGAACATTACGGTCTTTACAATTTTCAAAAAGGAATTGAAACGATTCCTCTTTTCTACAGAAATTATGCCAGCATGATGGCTTAATCCGTACATCATCATTCCTTATAAATTTCACTTTACTTTAAAAATGATTAAAATCTCAACAATGAAAAAAATTCTATTAATTACTATAGCAACATCACTATTTATTAATCTTAACGCTCAATCACCTAAGTCTGAAAAATCTGACAAATCAATGAAGTCAGATAAATCTGACAAAACAGAAAAAACAGAAAAAACAGAAAAAAAAGAAATGGATAATTTTAGTTACAGTTTGGGAATATTATTTGGAAAAAGTCTTAAGGATCAAGGGGTAGAATCCGTTGTGGCGGAAGATCTTGTAAAAGGCCTTAATGATTTTTTTAAGGGTCAGACATCGATAACCTTAGAGCAGGCCAGCACATTTTACAGTTCAGGAATTCAACAGGCATCGACAAAAAAATATGCTGCATTGAAAGAAGAAGGAGAGAAGTTTCTGGAAGAAAATAAAAAGAAAGCTGGAGTAATGACAACTTCTTCCGGACTACAATATGAAGTCATGAAAATGGGTACCGGACCAAAACCTAAGCCAACCGATAAAGTAAAAACACATTATCATGGAACATTAATCGATGGTAAAGTTTTTGATAGTTCCGTTGAAAGAGGTGAACCTATTTCATTTCCACTGAATGGTGTAATTGCAGGATGGACAGAAGGATTACAGTTAATGCCGGTAGGATCTAAGTTTAGATTTTTTATTCCTTACAATCTGGCCTATGGAGAACGTGGTGCCGGTGCAGATATCAAACCTTTTACGGCCTTGATATTTGAAGTGGAATTATTGGGCATTGAATAATTGATCTGTCTGGTATTAAATTGCAATATCCAATTCAGCTTATATTGTAATTTATACTTTAATATTTTTTATTTATTCTTTTTATGATTATCGACATCATTACCGTACTTCCGGAATTGCTGTCGGGTCCATTAGATCATTCTATACTTCAAAGAGCAAAAGACAAAGGATTATTGAAGATTAATATTATTGATCTGCGGGATTATGGCTTAGGAAAAAATAAGCAGGTGGATGATTATGCTTTTGGAGGTGGAGCGGGAATGGTTATGATGGCTGAACCTTTAGTTAATTGTATCGAGGATCTACAGAAAAAGTATCCATACGACGAAATTATTTATCTAAGCCCGGATGGTAAAACCCTAAATCAAAGATTAGCCAACAAGTTAAGTCTTTCAAATAATTTATTGCTGATCTGTGGTCACTACAAAGGAATTGATCAAAGAGTGCGCGATCATTGGTGTACCATGGAGATCAGCATTGGTGATTATGTACTCAGTGGAGGAGAATTAGCCGCTGCAGTTTTAGTGGATTCTATTGGAAGATTAATTCCTGGCGTACTTAATGATTCGGCATCAGCTTTAAGTGATTCGTTTCAGGATGATCTCTTAGCACCACCCGTTTATACCAGACCAGAAAATTTTCGGGGACATAAAGTGCCTGATGTATTGATGAGTGGACACGAAGCCAACATTGAAGAATGGAGACAAGAACAATCTTTCCAACGTACGAAAGAAAGGAGACCTGATCTTCTCAAAGATGAAAGTTAATGATTGGAGCACATTGAGTCGTATGATACAATCCTGTTCTTAATATAATATTATAATTCTCCGATGATGAGATCTGCGAATATTTTAATTTGTCTTTTTGAACTAATATTTATTCGCTGTCGTCCAATCACCAATACATCATCTCCAACTCCAACGAATAAAGATTCAATCCAATATATTGATAATAGTCTTCAGGGAGATTATTGGTATAAGGGTTTGGCAGAAGTAAATGCATTTGAGTTAACTCAAGCGAGATATGGCCAACTGCATAAAGGGGATGCGGTCCTTATTTTTGTTACTGAAGATTTTAATTCTGCTAAACAGGTTAAATCGGATGATCCGGTTTCTGCTGGAAATCTTCGTCAACCGGTTTTTAAACTTAACATGTTAAAGCGATTCAATACTGGAATCTACACCTATAATCTTATGCTTAGTGTATTTAGTCCAGTTGGGCAACGCGTAATTCCTCATCCAATTAAGTTGAGCTGTTCAGTACAAGATTGGTGTGGGCAGGTTTTCGCACAGACTAATTACAAGAATAATTCTTACTGGGTGCAAAGCTTTTCTTATTTCGAATCAGCCGGAGATTCAACTTATCAATTAAAATGTCATTGGACGGAAGATGAAATTTGGAATCAAATTAGAATCAATCCGGACAAACTTCCCGTAGGAAATATTTCATTGCTCTGTGGATTGTTTTATTCCAGACTCAAACATCAATCATTCCAATATTATAATGCAGAAGCTACACTTCTTCAGAACTCAGATTCAACACAGGAATACAAAATTCATTATCCAGAATTGAATCGGGATCTAATAATTAAGTTTGAGAAAAATTACCCTTACAAAATTCATGGCTGGAAAGAATCTTATCAGGATGGTAAGGAAATATTAATGACTGAGGCCAGATTATTGAATTCGATGATGACGGATTATTGGACTAAGCATAATGTTGAGGATAGCACTTATCGGCAAAGTCTTAAACTGCATTAACTTGTAATTTCCTATTTATATTTTAAGCTACTAATCTAAAGTACCATTTGCTTTTAAGTTTCATTTTGCAGATTGCGAAACAACATTAGTAACTCCTTTGAACATATAGCTGATTCAGGTTTTATTTTCAAAAAAGATCTACAAGCGGAACTTACATCTGTATCCGGATATCCAAAATCTCTTAGATAATGCAGAAACTTCATTAGTAAAAATGGATCAAACCATCGCATCATGCGTTTGTGAAAGGATTCAAGGGTGGCACAATTTTCCTTGCAAACTAGAATTTGCTTCCAGAGTTCTTGTTGTTCGCAAAAGAGAAATACATCAGCATTTAAGTTCTTAATGACATCCCTAATATCATCGTTGGTTTTGAAATACCAATCATCGATCATATTCACTAGTAATCCAAATATTCTAATGGCGTCAATTGAATAGGTCAACTGAATTTTATTTTGAAGATAATCGCCAACTGCTTTTCCTGTTCCAAAAGGGACTCTCGTTGAAATTCGTGCAGAAGGATAGACCAGGGTCTGCTTAATTTCACCCAACCAATCAATTACCGAAAATTTGTGTAGAAAATAAAAATCCTCACCAGCTTGTCTTTTATTCATTCCACCTTGCAGGCAATAAGCTTCAGCCCGAACCGCCATACAAGAACCCAACGTATGAAAGGCAAAGGGATAGCCAATAGATTTTTGAGCTTCGATGTAATATCTTAAATGTAATTCATATTCTATGATCGCGGTTTCATTTTCATCGAATCGATGTTCGAATCCAAGAGTTACGCAGGGTTTTGAATTTGGATTAGAAAAATATCTTTCGACTTCAACTAGATAATTCTCATGACAAAGGCAATCGGCATCTAAACATAGAATGATGCCAGAAGATTTGGTATGGTAAGAAAATAATCGCACTGCCATGTCCATTCCAATCTTACGCGCAAGCCCAACGCCGGCCTGTTTGGATTGGAGATAGATAGGTTGACTGAATATAAATTGAAGTGAAGGATTGGAAGAATCACTTTGCCAGTCCATTAATTGTTTGTACTGATTGTTATGAAAGTTTATTATTTCTTCTGAATCCTTTGAATAATTGAGGATGACCATAACGGCCACTTTGGATTTGGGTGAAGCACATTGCTTTAGCGATTCTAGCGTTTGAAAGAGTTTGGGTTCCCAATAGGACGGAATCACGACTATGATGTCTGCATTAAATGAGGAATCACCGTGAAGAAAAATTTCCTCCGCAGATCGATTTTGTAAATACTTTTTTAGAATGTTCTTGTTGGACATATTCCTGCTTTTGCAAACTTATTCATTCTTGAATAGATTGGAGTGTTTTTTACTTTATTTTCGAAAAACTCCCGGGTAAGTTATTTTTGCGAACAATGACTGATGATTTCAAAGCTATACTGATGGAAACGCAAACTTTTCCATCTCATCATATTTTGAAATTGGCTTCAAAATATAAGCTCAGAATAGAAGCACATGAACATTATCAAAAAAGATCTTTTAGAAACAAGTATATCATCGCCACGGAAAAAGGACCTCTTGCACTATCCATTCCATTGAAAAAAGGAAAAAATAATGGAATGAGAATTACAGAGGTTGAAATAGCCTACGATGTCAACTGGCCGGAGGTTCACCTGAGAACTATTCAGGCAGCCTATGGAAAATCGGCCTTTTACCTATATTATAAAGATGAATTGGAAGAAATTCTTCAATCGAGAACGCCCAAATTATTTGAATTAAACTGGAAGCTCTTGCAATGGATGCTTGATCAAATGAATATTCAAACCGAATTAGATCAATCAAGCAAATATGTGACACCTTTGCAAGCACCGGAAATAGATTTTAGGAATCAATTCTTACCAGCTAACTATGCTGAATTTGAAAGTCGACCATACCGGCAGGTTTTTTTGGAGAGAACAGGATTTCAGGCAAACCTTAGCGGACTCGATTTGTTATTTAATCTTGGTCCAGAGTCCGAACATTTCCTGCATCAACAATAAGTTCAGTTTTTTTCAATTTAATTTATGAATCGTCTAAGCTTCTTTGCTCTTCTCATTATTCTTGTTTCTTCTTGCAAACCAGAAATTAAAAAGCCTGCAGTTGCTTCTGCAAGACCTGATCCTCACAGTTTTTCAATGCCACAGGTAGCAGTAACCACGCATCTCGATCTTAATATCGAATGTGACTTCGAGAAAAAAATCATTAAAGGAGTTGCCCACTACGATATCCAACATGAACAGGGAACAGAAATCATTCTGGATATCATGGATCTGAATATTCTGGAAGTATCAAGGATATCAAAAGATAATAAAGAGGAACCGGTTAAATTTACTATAGGTGATAAGAATGAATTCCTCGGACAAGCTTTGCACATTCCCATTGCCTCCGATACCAGACAAATAAAAATAAACTATGAAACCTCTCCCGAAGCATTAGCCTTACAATGGTTAAATAAAGAGCAAACCATTTCCAAAAAATATCCCTACCTGTTGACTCAATCGCAATCTACTACGGCGCGTTCATGGGTTCCATGCCAGGACGGACCGGGAATAAGATTTAGTTATCACGCAAAACTTAAGGTACCTGAAGGTATGATGGCGGTGATGAGCGCGAATAATTCAAAAGAAAAATCTCCTTCTGGAATTTACGAATTCAATATGGAGATTCCAATTCCGGCATATTTATTAGCGCTGGCCGTTGGTGATTTTTATTTTGCTCCGATCGGATCTCGAACAGGAGTTTATGCGGATTCAACACAATTAGAAAAAGCAGCCTGGGAATTTGCAGACTTGGAAAAAATGGTTGTCGCCGCAGAAGAATTATACGGACCGTATCAGTGGGGTAGATACGATGTCATTGTGCTTCCTACCGGATTCCCTTTCGGTGGTATGGAAAATCCAAGGGTTACTTTTCTAACTCCAACCGTAATCGCAGGAGATCGTTCGCTGACGGCATTGCTGGCGCACGAACTGGCCCATTCCTGGTCCGGCAATCTGGTAACGAATGCGACCTGGGAAGATTTTTGGCTTAATGAAGGATTTACCACCTACTTTGAAAATCGCATTATGGAAAAGCTTTATGGCAAAACCTATGCGGATATGTTAAGCCTGTTAGGTCTGCAGGATCTTCGCAAAACCATCAAGGAAATGGGAGACACTAGTGAATTGACGAAATTAAAATTAAATCTTAAAGACAAAAATCCTGAAGATGCCTTATCCGATATTGCTTATGAGAAAGGAAAATTACTCTTGCGATATCTCGAAGAAAGATTGGGTCGGGAAGAATGGGATAAGTTTTTGCGTAAGTATTTCGAGAACTTTAAATTTAAATCCAACACTACTGAAGGATTTGCGAAATTCTTAGATCAGGAATATCCTACCTTAAAGAAAGAAATCCGCGACACAGTCGAAACCTGGTTGTATCAACCCGGATTAATTCAGTTTCAACCGAATTATGATAATAGCCGATTCAGCCATATTGAACTCGAAGTTCAAAAGTTTTGCAACGATCCATCAAAATATGAGATGGATACCAAAGCATGGTCAACGCATGAATGGATTCACTTTATGCGTAAACTTCCGATTGATAGTCTTGGTCAATTCAGAACTATTCTGGACAAGAAGTATCATTTATCTACTACTGGTAATTCTGAAATTGCATTTTGCTGGATTAACTACCTGATCGATTGTCGGGTAGGTGGAATTCATATAGAAGAAATCGAACATTTCTTATTATCGGTGGGTCGTAGAAAATTTGTCCTTCCCATTTATGAAAATATGATCAAGCACGATATGCGAAAGGAAGCCAATGAAATTTACGAAAAAGCCAAAAGCAGTTACCATCCCATCACCAGAAAATCCATTGAAGAAGCCCTGGAAATGAAAATATAGTACGAAAACCTTCGTTTGTGTATATTTGCGGATCATTTTTTAATTAATATTATAAAAAATTTTAATATGTATAGAATTCTTAATGCAATTATAGCCCTGTTATTCGTATATACGATTCAGGCACAACAAGATATGTCCGTTCCTAAGCGATTTGACTACGGGAAGATGTGGACATTTGAATTTCCACCTAAAGAGTGGTTTAAGGAGGCTTATAATTTCACGGCTGACGATAAATGGTTTGAGGATGTTCGTAAATCTTCTCTTCGCTTCGCTTCCTGGTGTTCGGCTTCTTTCGTTTCGCCCAATGGCTTAATCATGACCAATCACCATTGCTCAAGAGATGCGGTAACCGTTCTTCAAAAAGAAGGTGAAAACTTTGATAAGAATGGATTTTACGCAAAGACATTAGAAGAAGAGCGCAGACACAAAGATCTCTTTGTAGAGCAATTGATCATGGTGGAAGATATAACGGCGCGCATGTTGAAAATCATGGATAAGGCCAAAGACGATAATCAGCGTAAGCAATTTCAGGACAGTGCTTTGACCTTAATGGTCAATGAGTATAAGGCTAAAGAGGGTTGGAATAAATTGAGAATTCAACCAGTCACTTATTACAGTGGTGGAAAATTCAGTTTGTACGGTTATAAAAGATTTTCTGATATCCGTTTAGTATTTATACCTGAAACTGATCTTGGATTCTTTGGTGGTGATCCGGATAATTTTACTTTTCCTAGATACACTTTGGATTGTACTTTCTGGAGAGCTTATGATGAGAATGGAAAACCATTAGACACCAGAAACAATTATTTCAAATTCAATACCGATGGGGTTAAAGAAGGTGAACCGGTATTCGTAATTGGTAATCCAGGAAATACGGAAAGATATCGCACCGTAAAACAATTGGAATTTGACCGTGATTACCGCTTCCCAATGCAGCTTGAAATCTTAAACAACCGCATTAAGTTGATGGAGAAAGAGTATGCTGCAAATCCAAATATCGATCTACAGAATGATATCTTCGGATTGGCGAACAGTCAAAAAGCGTTTGCAGGAATTCTTGGTGGATTGGAGAACCCAAAACTTATCGCCCGCAAGAAAGCTACGGAAGATGAAATCAGAAAAAACACCAAATTAAAAAAGGAAGATTACTGGTCTGAGTTGGAAACGATCATTGAAGGATTAAAAAAATACATTGGCACGGTTACCTTGGCTGGTCCTAGCGGACTCAAAGGTGATGTCGTAAATTTAATATTCACCTTAGGTCAATATGAAAAGGCTTTGGAAAATCCACAAAACAATAGAATTCTAGATAAATTAAGAGCCGATATCAAAAATTATTCAACAGAAATAAATTCAGAAAGAGAGAAAGAATATTTTACTCTTTACCTGAATGAACTAAAAAAGTTTAGACATCCGGAATACAACTTTATCGACAAGATCTTAGATGGTAAGACACCAGAAGCCCGAGCAGAAAAAATTATGAAGAAGACCGATTTTACAGAATCGGAGAAAGTCGATAAGTTATTGGCCATGGATTATAAAAAATTTATGAAGGCCGATGATCCATTGTTGGAAGTTATGAGAATCGTTGTACCCAAATACAATGAAGCGATGAATGCATATCAATCTACTGCACCCAGACGAAAGGCATTAGAAGCAAGAATTGCGAATTCAGTGTTTGCGGTAAAAGGAACGAATTTACCTCCGGATGCAACTTTTACCTTGAGAATTTCGGATGGAGTGGTGAAGGGTTATAATTACAATGGAACTATTGCACCTTACAAAACCAGTTACTACGGTCTTTACGATCGATTTAATTCGTTCAATAAGAAATATCCGTTTGCCTTGCCAGAGCGATGGGAAAATCCAAGCAGTGAATTACTCAAATCACCACTTAATTTTGTTGCGACCAATGATATTATCGGTGGCAACTCCGGAAGTCCTATTGTCAATCAAAACAAAGAAGCCGTGGGCTTGATTTTTGATGGAAATATTGAATCCTTACCGGGTAATTTTATTTATGATGAAACATCAAACCGCTCGGTGGCTGTTCATGCCGGAGGAATTGTTGCGGCTTTAAAATATGTCTATAAAGCAGATCGATTATACGGTGAACTAACCATGGAAAAAATTCAACAATAATGAAAACAACAATAAAAAGTATTCTGGTAATCCATATACTACTAATGGTGTGGGCTTGTAATGTACAAAGCAATGCCATCAAGGGAATAGATAATCTGGCGAGAAGAGCAGATTGTCAGGGACCTTGCGGTAAAAAAATGTCTTGTGAGGGAAAGGTATATACCTTAGAAGTTGGACTCACTGGAAATAATGTATTGCAGGGTGGCCGTACGATATTTGTCCGCGATCCGGATAATTACGATTATACGGTAAAAATTGAATTTGAAGAGACCATACCGGAAGAAGTTTTTTCAGGTACGAAAGACGGAGGATTCAAAACCCTCAAGGTAACCGGAGTCGTAGAAGGATATGATGTATTTGTACATGAGACCTGCACGCGATCTTATATTTTTAAAGTTAAGAAAGCAGGAGACTACAAGTTGATTAATTGATTTAAGAGAAATACATAATTTTATAAAAAGGCTCAGTAGATGAAATTCTACTGAGCCTTTTGTATGTTATTTACTTTTATTAACTATTACTCTTGGTTTATATTTAATGAATTTTAAAGTTTGAAATTCGTTTAGCGTCCTAAATATTAGTTTACGAAAGGAGCTCATGAAAAAATTAATCGCCGAGTATAACTAAAGGAATTTCTATATTTTTGTCCATAAATCGAGATCTTATTCGTTTATCTGCCTTATTCTGGGGGATGAACGAAAAGATTTACGGTTGATAAGCAAGTTGTAGCCAATTTGGAGAAACATATTGCAAAAGGTAAATATTAAAAATGAAGAAATTATTTTATATAGCTATTTTAACTTTGATTTCTTGTGGACAAAGCATTTGTCAATCTAACACACCAATTTTTATTGGAATTCAACCAAACGTTACAGTTGAACCTTTCTATGACGAAGGTGAATTTGACTTAGACATAACTCCGTTAGTCTTTGAAGCATCGGTTGGTTTAAGGACAAATATTAAAATTACACCAATAGTAAACTATCATTTTGGAGGACCAAACAATGGAATATCTGACGTTGCAGTTTTTAGTGCTCTGCCTATATTTTTAAAGGCTAAAGAAAAAAGATCTGACAGACCTTTCGGATTCTACTTAGGGCCTGTTGTAGGATTTGGAAGGAATTTAATTAATAGTCATTATACAATGACAGTTGCGGTAGAATCAGGATATATGTTTAAGACTAAAAACCGCTTTACAATTTCTATGGGATTGCAATTAGGAGGTTCATACTTCTCATATGATACTGAACCTAATAAATGGGTTACACACTGGGGGCCAAAGTTCAGTTTTGGATTTTGGATTAACTAAAAAAATAGCTATAGCAATGTATATACAAAATAGGCGGAACATTAGTAAATTCAAGGATTGTATCCTGCTTTAAAATCGTAACGAATTGAAAAGTTTGAAGACCTCAATCGCATACTTTGCTTATACTTGACCATTAGCCAACATGAAAAACAGGAAACGAATGAAGCTTAACTTTGAAAAATATAAGATTAGTTTGATGGTTTTGATTGCGATACTCATGCTGTCATTAAATTCAATTGCTCAAGACTCAATAAAGCAGACAATTCATTCAGCATCATTAAAAACTCAATTCTTTCAAATTAAAGATGTGTTCAATTATGGTTTGATTTTTAATGGGCTAAATTTTGTTGGGCGATATTCGTTTGAAAAGACAACAGAAAAAACTACCATCATCTATAATCCGGAATTCAGTTTTGGTGCAAATTTCAATAAAGGTGTTGGCTTGGCCTGGGGTTTTATCCCTATTGACTTTTTTATTGGAAGTAATATTAATGGAAGCAAATCTAAGCCATTTATATTCGGGGGGTATTTTTTAACCAATTATAATTGGCAATTATATCCTGAACTTCAAAGTGGTCAAATGTTTTGGTTTACCTCGATTGAAATTGGCCCTCAAGCTATATTTTCATTACCAATAAAACACCGAGAAATAAAAATTTCTCTTTCTAATTCTTTAATTGGCTTCACTTCCCGACCAATACCAGCAACTGAATCCTATTTTTATTCGCTAACATTTTCCGAATTTGTAACCAATGCTCACCGTAACCTTAAAATGGGTTCTTATAACCTTTTCAATCATGCAAATTTAGAAATTGTATTACTAAACAAAACAAAAAAGAGGCTTTCATTAGCTTATGAATTTGAATATTTTGGTCGCTATAAGGAATCAAAACTTAACTATCTTATTCATTCTTTAAATTTTAAATGGAAAGTTGGAAAATTATGATTTTAAAAAATATATACAAGAGCTTCTATTTAGTTATTTTAATATCTCCTATCAGTAGTTGTTTAAAAGTTGATGACTTAAATATGCCCTTTGTTTCATCTAAACCAAAAGATATTGGTGATGGATTAGTGCTGTCCAATCCTGCCGATGAACAAATGGATACAATTGCCTTAGATGATATCTATAAAGACGTTTACATAGATGATAATCTTTGGTCATTGAGAAGCCTTCTCGTTTTCAGGAATGGAAAACTTGTCTCTGAAGCGTATTTAAAGTCTGAAAGTGACATCACAACAAAACATTTAATATGGTCATGTACAAAACAGGTTGTAGGTTTATTAACAGGGATTGCTATAGAAAAAGGACTTATTGATGATATTGAAGACCCTATTGCAGACTATTTTGATACTGAGTTGAATAATCATCAAGATAAAAGTTCGATAACAATAAGAAATATGATAACCATGCGTTCGGGAATTGATTATAACAATGATGGTGTTGGTGGTGAAACGGATAAAATGCTACGACAGATTCCTGATAATAGTGTGGAATTTATATTAAACCGACCTATTAATGCAGAACAGGGAACTAAATTTCATTATAACGATGGAAACCCACATTTAATGTCTGCGCTAATTCAAAAAGTGGCTGGACAACCAGCTGATAAATGGGCTGATGAAGTACTATTTTCAAAAATTGAAATGAAAAGCTACAATTGGGTTAGATATAAGGATGGAGTAACATTAGGCGGATATGGAATTGAAACCACACCAAGGGAAATGGCTAAAATTGCATTATGCGTAGCAGATAGTGGCAGATGGAAAGGTCAACAAGTAATAAACAAGGCATGGATAAAAGAAATGACATCATCGCAAGTTCAAGTGGATGAACTAGGTTTATCCTTTGGATACTACTGGTGGTTAGATACTGAAAGGGGCATCCATTTTATGTGGGGACATGGCGGCCAATTTGCTTTTATTGTTCCTTCTAAACACTTGGTGGTGGTAATGACAAGTATTCCGAATACTCAAGGTGATTATCAAATTCAGGCAGATGAAGCATTATCTATAGTTGACAAAATTATTGATGCAACATTTTAGTGATTAAGTAGATAAAAATTCACATTGGGTAACAAACAATATACTTAAGCAGGGGAATGTGAGTAATTTTAACTTTTGCACATTTACTCAAAATTGTAACGGTTTGACAGGTTGGAGCTTCGAAAGCTCGGCCTTCTAATATTGCAATCTGTTAGTGGCAATTTTTAAATAAACTCTTATTACATGAGATTAATCTTGCCAATCATTGTAGTTTCTCAGTTTTTTTGCACATCACTTTGGTTTGCAGGAAACTCCATAATATCTGACATGGTAAAAGACCTGAATCTCGACAATGGTTTCTTAGCCCATATTACCAGTGCAATACAATTTGGATTTATCATAGGGACCTTAGTCTTTGCTCTATTCACCATATCCGATCGTTTTTCACCATCCAAAGTTTTTTTCTTTAGTTCGATATTGGCAGGACTTTTCAATCTTGGAATATGCCTGAATAACATGGACTCTATTCAAATACTTTTATTCAGATTTTTAACCGGCTTTTTTCTGGCAGGAATTTATCCTGTTGGAATGAAAATAGCATCAGACTATTATCAAACCGGACTAGGAAAGTCTTTAGGATTTTTAGTCGGCGCCTTGGTTGTCGGCACAGCTTTCCCTCATCTATTAAAAAATTTTATTACCGAACTACCCTGGAGATATCTTTTGTATTCCACTACATTTCTTTCTTATGTAGGTGGGCTTTCTGTTTTTTTATTGGTACCAAACGGACCTTATCGCAAAGCTGGTCAAAAAATAAAACTTACAGCCTTTATATCCGGGTACAAAAATCGCGACTTCCGTTCTTATGCCTTTGGATATTTCGGACACATGTGGGAATTATATACCTTTTGGGCCTTTGTGCCTTTAATGCTTTCTGTATATAACATACGTTCTGATGAAGCAGCGCTGAATGTTTCCTTGTTATCTTTTTTTGTTATTGCATCAGGTGGACTGGCTTGCGTATTGAGCGGTTGGCTATCTCAATACTTAGGAGCAAAAAAATTAGCGACTATATCCTTGTTCATATCCTGTTCATGTTGTATCCTTTCACCAATTTTTCTATATTCTAATTCATCTCTTTTATTTCTTACTTTTCTATTCATCTGGGGAATTTCAGTTATTGCCGACTCTCCTTTATTTTCAACTTTAGTGGCACAAACTGCAGCTGAAGATTCCAGAGGGACTTCACTTACTATTGTAAACTGTATTGGATTTTCCATAACCATTATAAGTATTCAATTTATAAATTGGGCTTCTGACAAAATAAGCGGACAATATTTATATATGATACTGGCCATCGGACCAATACTGGGACTTGTTGCCTTATTGCGCAACAAAATAACTTACCCTAACAGCGATTTGAAGTAATGGATAGCCATGCTTCGTTTTTAATTTTTTTTATAAATTTGAAGTTTGGGGCTTCGTATAATATTATATGGTTAAAATAGCTACGTACACCAAGCCTGAAAACGTAATAGCAAATATAAAATTCCAACTTTATATTTTAAATAAATTAATTATTAATGAAGAATTTGAAAAAAGTGATACACTCTAACTTATTAGGTTTATTTCTTCGGATAAATTATACATACATTGTTTTTGCCATGTGGTCTTTTGGAGTTCTCACTTCTTGCAATACCTTAGAGAAAGCATCTCTTCACGGTTTAAAAAGTGGATATTACAAATTGAAATCTGATAATACCAATGTCCAGAATGTTTATTTAGATGTAACAGATGAAAAAATAGATGCTTATAAGGACATAAAAGGACAAGCGGATAAAAAACAATTTTTGACCATTCCATTAAATACAACTACAGACAGTCTAACATTTAATAAATTGCTTTTTAAGAAGCAAAGTCTTGATATTGACATCACTTCAATATTTTTTAAATACCGCCCATCGGTTTACGGTTTACCTGCACAGTTTACGGCAGACTTGAACATTGCCTTATATGTTGGCTGGAGATATGACTTCTATCCTATCATGCGCAAAAAGGATCCATTGGGCAGAAGTTACCATAAAATTAATAACCGAGGATTTGACTTCGGAATTTTTGCAGGTCCGGGCACTACCATAATCAATCCTTTTACCACCCAGAACAAGAGGACCGATGAATACAGTGGAATGATAATACAAACAGGTGTGGCTGGTTTTATTGAATCAAACGTAGCTAGTTTTGGATTAACTATAGGATGCGATTATCTTTTGAATTCTGACCGGAAGATATGGATATACAACAATAAACCTTGGGCAGGATTTATTGTGGGCATTGCATTGAATTAAGCAAGTTTCAATAAAATAATTTAAAGCTCGTTATTAGTAAATGAATATGACAGACAATGACAACATCTATAAGAAATTAGCGGTTTAGGAGTTAATGGGTGATTATTATTTCATAGCAATTTCAGTGCCTAATAACCAACTTCTTTTAGCTATAAATCGTTCTAATTCATTTGCAAAATACCGACATGGATGAAAATTGATGTTTTAACACTACTTTTATTAATTGGACTTACGAACTGTCAAAGCACGACTAATAAAAAAAGCAAGAGACAAGAGATAGAGCCGATCTCTACTTTAATTGAAAATCCGAAAATACAGGTTGAGATACATTCGAGGGTGGACACTACTAATAATGAAATCAAAGAAATTGTAAGGCTTTGGACCAGCTATCTAAACTCAGAGCCCGATAAGATTTCTGACAATCCATATTGGAATGAAGAAGAAAAGTTAAAGTATAATGACTTTGATTTCTCCCGCAGGTCGCTTTACCAATTTCCTTCCCATCAGCTGTTGAGAAACTTTAAACCCAAAATACTTTCCATTGAAAAAGAAGGCAACTATTATGGCATTAGAACAATATATTCAGCGGATGGACTGGAAGGTGAATATCGTAAATCTAACCCCTGGGCTATTCAAAAGATTTATGCGGTCAGAGAAAATAATCAGTGGCGATTAAAAAATTCATTGCCCATCATCACTGACCATTGGTCTAGAACGACCATTGGTAAAATTACGTTTATATATTCGCCTAATCATAAACTCAATGAAAACTTAGCGCGTAAGGCTAACGAATTTTGTAAGCAAGTTACAGATGAATTTAAGTTTCCGGATTGGGAACCATTCGATTATTATATAACTCAGAGTGGGGATGAATTAGGTCGGTTATTAAACTTTGATTTCTTTGCATCAGGATATACTACCGGAATTGGCTTAAACGAACAGCGAATTCTTTTAAGTGGCTTTGGTTCTGAATATTACCCACACGAGTTTATTCATTTGATTGTTCCAAAGTTTGAAAGACATGGACTAATCGAAGAAGGATTTGCAACATGGAAAGGTGGACAAGCCAGCAAAAGCTTTGAAGAAAGTGCTGTGCTATTTGCCACTGAACTATCTAAAAATGACACGGTCAGTTTTTTGAATGTATTGAATAAAAACTGGGGCTGGCAATATGCAGCGTTTTACACTACGGGTGCCATACTATGTAATTCAGCCTATAAAAAAGGAGGAATTAACATGGTGAATGAACTTTTAAAAATACCAAATGACAGTGAAAAATTAATAGAAAACTTAAGTTTACTATTTGATGTTGAGAAAAAAGACTTTGATGATTTTTGGAGGAATGAAACCTTGAAATTTATCAACAACTAAATGAAAGAAAGAAAAAGTACGAAGCATAACAAGTTTTGTGCAACAAGCAGAAGAATATAAATTGAAACACTAAGATGGCCAAATTAAATACATTACCAATCCTGGAATACAAGACTGCTAAATCATTTGAAACCTGGCTTGAAAAGCATCACGCGAATTCAAGTGGAATTTGGATGAAAATATTCAAGAAAGATTCCGGTATAAAAAGTATTAGCTACGCGGAAGCCTTAGATGTAGCGCTTTGCTACGGATGGATTGATGGTCAAAAAAACGCCTATGACGAGTTGGCTTATTTGCAAAAGTTTTGCCCCCGAAGAGAAAAAAGTATTTGGTCTAAAATAAATATTGGACATGTTGAAAGGTTAATCAACTCAGGAAGAATGAAAGCGGCAGGATTAATGGAAGTTGAAAAAGCTAAAGCAGATGGTAGATGGGAAAAGGCCTACGACTCCCCAAGCAACATGACTATACCTGAAGACTTTCTAAACGAACTTACTAAAAACAAAAAGGCTGAAGAGTTTTTTAAAGGCCTCAATAAAACGAATCTTTTCGCTATTGGATTCCGACTTCAGACTGCAAAAAAGCAAGAGACTAGAGAAAAACGGATGAAAGAAATTATTGAAAAGTTAGCGAGAGCTGAAAAATTCCATTAAATAATTTAGTTTACTATCGTCCAATAATTAAAATATACCAGGCAATTTCAAATGTTGTATGTAAAGTGAGGAGACCTGCTTGGTCTAATGCTTTTTACCTATATTTGAGTTCAGTTCTTCGAATCCAATACCATGCTAATCTTGCACCCAAAAGCAAAATCCGAATACAGTAGAGTTTATACAGTACATTCGCAGCCAAAAGCATCGAAATAAATATTATAAAATGGATAATCAAAAAATTTAGCCTTCAGGCCAGCTAAGCAAACATATGAAAGCTTCTTTTCCAACTGCCATCATTCTATTGATATTTCAAATTGTATTTCATACCAGTGGGCACACACAAACACCGCTTAACCTAACATACATTTACAATTATGACAGTCTGATTAAGGTAAACGAGAATTACCTGAAACAAGATATTGGAAAACTAAAACTGCTCAATGTCCTTACTTTAAATTATCAGAATGCAGACCCCACTAAAGGAATTGAATCCGGCGAACAAGCCATTGCTCTGGCACAAATACTCAATAACCAACTGTTGCTGGCCGAAGCTTATAATAACAAAGGCTTGAACCATCTTGTCATTGGGGACAACCCGACGGCTATGGAGCTATTTGAAAAAGCTCTGGCTATTAACCAAACACTGAAAAACAACTTTGGCATAGCCCATAATAACTTTAATATAGGAAACATAATCATCAACGAAGGTGACAGCAAGAAAGCAAAAGAATATTTCGAGCACTCTTTAAAACTTTTTGAAAGCGTTCCCGACAAGGCCGGTATTGCAAAATCTTATCGAGCTTTAGCGAGTGTCTTTTTAAATCTTTATGACTATCCCAATGTCCTGGAATATAGTCAGAAAGCCTTTGATATCAGTGAGCAACTAGGCGACAAAAACAGCATGGCTATATGTCTTGGAAAAAAAGGTACAGTATATTACATCCAATCGGATTATCCTACAGCACTTGAATATTTTCAAAAGGCATTAACGCTTCAAGAACAAATTGGAAATAAAAGAGGCTCAGTTCATTTTCTAGGAAATATCGGTAATATATATGCTTCTTTATCCAAGTTTAACCAGGCACTGGAATATTTACAAAAGGCATACGAGATCAATGCGCAAATTGGTGATAAAAGCGGCATGGCAAGCAATCTTTCCAATATCGGTGGGGCTTATGCAGGTTTAAACGATTACCCGAAAGCCTTGGAAAATTTAGAGAAGGCCTTGGCGATCAATGAACAAATTGGGGATAAAAGCGGTATGGCTGTTAATTTAAGTAACATCGGCAAAATTTATATAAACTTATTCAACTACCCCAAAGCACTGGAATATTATCAAAAGGCCTTGGCGATCAATGAACAGATTGATGACAAAAGCTTAATTGCAGAAGGACTTTGCAATATTGGAATGATATATCACGATGTCCCGGACTCTGTTTTATTGAAATTTGGAATTTCTCCTGCACAACGTATTGAAAAAGTACTGGAGTATCAAAACAAAGGCCTTCAAATAGCGCGGGAAATTGGTGATGGATTTCGTCAGAAATATGCCTGGCTGAACTTAAGCTATATTTATGAGAAGCAGGGAGATTATGCCAAAGCCTACGACGCCTATAAAGCCTACATTGTAATTAGAGATAGCATAGAAAGCGGTGAAATCAAAAATAAGATCGAACGCAAGACCATGCAATATGAATTCGATAAAAGAGAGACGGCATTGAAATATGAAAAGGAATTGAGCGAAGAAAAGTTTTTGAGAACTCAGCAAGAACTCAACCTGAAACAAAAAGATCTAGCCCTTAGTAACAAAGAAAAGGATCTGCAACATCTGGCTTATCTAAAAGAGAAAGCAGAAAAGCAAGAGAAGGAAAAACAGCTAACCCTTTCAGAAAAAGAAAAACAATTACAATCCACACAATTAACCGTCTTAGGTCAGGAGAAAGAATTGCAAAAAGCTCAGTTGGTTACACAGCAAAAGGAAATAGAAACTAAAAATGCCCAAAGAAATTTATTTATCGGGGGAACGATTTTAATGTTACTTCTAGCCAGTTCAATTTTTATTGGATTAAGAAGAACATCCAAAGAAAAAAAGCGCAGTGAAACTTTACTGCTAAACATATTGCCTGCAGAAGTTGCTCAGGAATTAAAAACTAAAGGAAGTGCCGATGCAAAACAGTTTGATGAAGTAACCGTAATGTTCACCGACTTCAAAGGTTTTACTCAGATTTCAGAAAAACTTTCACCAGCAGAATTAGTGGCTGAGATTGATACCTGCTTTAAAACCTTTGACCATATCATCAGCAGACACAACATCGAAAAAATAAAGACCATTGGGGATGCTTACATGTGTGCCGGTGGTTTGCCGGTATCCAATAAGACGCACGCTGTCGATGTGGTTAATGCAGCACTCGAAATTCAAAAGTTTATGCTCGAACATTTGCGGCAAAGAAAAAATCAAGGCAAGGAAATTTTTGAAATACGAATAGGAATTCACACTGGTCCCGTGGTTGCTGGCATTGTAGGTGTAAAAAAATTCGCTTACGACATCTGGGGCGACACGGTGAACATTGCTTCACGAATGGAGTCAAGTGGTGAGGTTGGGAAAGTAAACATTAGTGGAAGTACCTTTGAATTGGTGAAGGATAAATTCAATTGTGTTCATCGGGGAAAAGTTCAGGCAAAGAATAAGGGGGAGATCGATATGTATTTTGTTTCTTAATAATATTAATATGAATCTAATAAAACCAATTTGCATTCTGTTGACCACTCTGACTTGCCTCCAACTTTACGCTCAAGTGGAAGGGCAAGCATTCATTGACAGCCTGCTCATCCAATTGCCTAATCAAAAGGAAGATACCAATAAGGTAATGTTATTCATGAAACTATCAGGATATAATGCGACAATCACTCCTGATGAAGGAATTAAATACGGACAGCAGGGATTAGAGTTAGCTACAAAACTGAATTGGAAAAAAGGCATAGCTATGGCTTATAGCCAGCTTGGGCTTAACTACCATAGCAAAACCGATTACCCTAAAGCAAATGATAATAATTTTAAATCCTTGAAAATATATGAAGAGTTAGGAGATAAAAAATTTATTGTCGCCGCCAACTGCAATATTGGAAGGGTATATTCTATGATGGCAGATTATACTAAAGCATTGGAATATTTTTCTAAAGCATTAAAAATGGCTGAAGAGATTGGACATAAGGAATTCGAGGGGAACATTCTTCTCAACCTGGGCTACATCCATAAAATTAAAGGAGAACCAACAAAGGCTTTGGAGAATTATATGATAGGTTTAAAGTTATATGAAGAGTTGCAGAATAAAACTTTAATGGCTATGGCAACCGGCAATATTGGAGCTATCTATAGTGAGCAGCGAAAATATATAATGGCTCTTGAGTATAAACAAAAAGCATTAAACCTGGCCACTGAGTTAGGGGATAAATACGGAATGCTAATTAACTTATGCGGTATTGGAACAACCTATCTGGATATTGTCAATGACACATTATCAAAGGATGAAGCAATACACAAAGATTACAGATCTAATTCATCGTTGTCAATCCCGAAAGGGAAAACAGCGTTAATATCATCAGCTATTGATTATACACTGCGGGCATTGACTCTATGCAAAGAAATCAATGACCTTGAAAATATGAGCACCTGTTATTTGAATTTGTTGTCAGCCTATCAGCTCCAGGGGAATTATAAAAAGGCATTGGAATGCCATATTAAATATCAGACAATTCGGGATTCAATTTTTTCATCTGAAAATGAAAAAAAGATTATAGAGCAGGGTGTGCAATATGAGTATGAGAAAAAGGAAGCAGTAACGAAGGCAGTATCTGAAAAGGAGATACAAAAGCAAAAGTTGATGCGGAATGGATTTATGGGAGGATTTGCTGTCGTGTTATTATTTGCAGGAGTATTCTTTAGTCAGCGCAATAAGATAAAAGCCGGAAAAAAACAGAGTGATGAATTGTTGCTCAATATTCTGCCTGCAGAAGTTGCTCAGGAGTTAAAAACTAAAGGAAGTGCCGATGCAAAACAGTTTGATGAAGTAACCGTAATGTTTACCGACTTCAAAGGTTTTACTCAGATTTCAGAAAAGCTTTCACCGGCAGAATTAGTGGCTGAGATTGATACCTGCTTTAAAGCCTTTGACCATATCATTAGCAAACACAACATCGAAAAGATAAAAACCATCGGCGATGCTTACATGTGTGCAGGTGGTTTGCCGGTATCCAATAAAACGCACGCTGACGATGTGGTTAGAGCAGCACTCGAAATTCAGATGTTTATGCTTGAACATTTGCAGCAAAGAAAAAATGAAGGCAAGGAAATTTTTGAAATAAGAATAGGTATTCACACCGGTCCTGTAGTGGCTGGAATTGTAGGTGTAAAAAAATTCGCTTACGACATTTGGGGCGACACGGTGAATATCGCTGCACGTATGGAATCAAGTGGAGAGGTAGGAAAAGTAAACATTAGTGGAAGTACCTTTGAATTGGTGCAAGATAAATTCAATTTTGTTCATCGGGGAAAAATTCAGGCAAAGAATAAGGGGGAGATTGATATGTATTTTGTGGAAATGATTTCTTAAGGTGATTAGTTCATCCGACAACATTAAAAAAACAATAGAAATAATAAGAAAGATTTTGATGATTAAAAAATGTTGAGTTTCTAATGAACGGGTAGATAAAAGAATAGTAATGGCTCTAACTTTTAATTCTTTATTTACTTCCTCGATGAATATTAATTACTAATTTGCAGTTATGAAATCAGACAAATACAGTAGAAAAAGGTTTTTAGCTACAATAGGGGCTGCCACTTCTGGAGGTCTATTTTTAAATTCAATGCTTCCCTTTTCCTCGGCCAGTGCACTGATCAACCGATCCTTATTGAACAATTTAGAAAGCGATTACTATTTTTCTGAAGGACTTACCTATTTGAATACAGGAACTCTTGGACCATGCCGACGAGAAACGGTAGAGGCCGTTTTAGCGATGTGGCAGGACCTGGAAAAATTACCGATGAAATTTTATGGAAAATTTGGTGCTGAAGAATTAGCTGAAAAGACTCGGGGTATCGCCTCTAAATTTCTTGGTTGTGATATCAGCGAAACACTTATTACCAATAGTACTACCAACGGAATGAATTCGATTGCTCAGGGATTACGATTAAAAGCAGGGGATAGAATTCTTACTACTGACCAGGAGCATGGCGGTGGTTTGCTTTGCTGGAATTACTTTGCTAAGTATTATGGTGTAATAGTAGATAAAATAAGTATTCCAAAAGATGAAAATAATTCAGAATTCATTTTGCAAAAAATAAAAGACAAGTTGAAAAATAAAACAAAACTGATTAGTGTTAGTCATGTTCTCTCATCAACAGGTCTTCGAATGCCCATTGCAGAAATTTCTGCATTAGCAAGGGCAAATGGAACATTGTGTATAGTTGATGGTGCGCAAGCAGCGGGAGCAATAAAAGTTAATGTGAAAGAATTGGCTTGTCATGCTTACGCAACAAGCGGACATAAATGGTTAATGGGACCTAAGGGGACCGGAATTCTTTATCTGGCCCAAGATGCTCATGATCTCATTCGACCAATTCAATTTGAGGAATCCTATAATACCTATAACGACTCCAATGGTGTAGTGAACTTAGCCAGTATTCTTGGATTAGGAAAAGCCATCGAATACATTGAATCTGTGGGTATCCATAAAATCGAAGAGCATAATTTAAGACTTAGAAATCAATTATTTGGAAATTTAAAAAGTTTAAGTAATGCAATGATTGTCAGTCCTTCAGATGAAACACTTTCTTCACCATTACTAACACTGCAGCTAAAGGATACTTTTGAGAGAACCTCATTTGTAAAAATGCTCTTAGATAAATATAAATTAAGCATACGGGCTACTCATAAAGAATTTGGGTTTAACGGAATACGGTTTTCAGTTCATCTTTTCAATACCGAAACCGAAATTGATTTTGCTGGTGAAATATTGAAAAAGGAGTTGGCATAATTAAAAGTAAACTTTGTCTAAAACGGGAGTAGAGTTAGTGGATAGACATTGTAATTGGAGATATAATTGAAACCAATATAGTGTAGTAATGGTTGACCGGTTGCCATCTTAATTAATCTATCATCCGTACTAGACATGTTATAACATCATGCAATGCTTAATATATTGAATCAAAATTTTGGATTGAAGAAATTATTAACTTTTGGAATATTGTTAATTTTAACT
>CAZHNF010000013.1:0-34473 GCA_964533625.1 uncultured Saprospiraceae bacterium
AAGCTTATCGCTCATAGTTTATAGCTTATCGCTCTTTTAGAAATGCTTTGCATTTCTGAATATATCATTGCACCAACACAAATCCTGCCCAATTGTAAGGATCCAATCCATTATCGCGTAACTGCTTTTGTGCCGCATGAAATGCATCCGGAATAGTCATTTTTTCTTCTAACCATTTTTTATAGAATGTTGTCATCAGCAAAGATGTTTGTTTATCCGGGACCTGCCAAAGGGACATGATAAGATACTTCGCACCTGCAATTTTAAATGCTCGCTGTAATCCGTAAACACCTTCGCTGCCTTGAATGTCACCTAATCCTGTTTCGCAAGCAGATAACACAACTAATTCTGTGTTGGATAAATTCATTTGCGAAATTTCGTATGCAGTCAATATTCCATCTTCTCTTCCTTCTAATATTGGTGCTCCTTTCCAGGCAGCGTTACCTCCCGCCATAATTAATCCTGAACGTAGCATTGGATTTTCAGAAATTTTGTAAACAGGTTCTGAATTCGAAAATGTTTCATTTTTGATCCTTGGATCTGGAAAAAAAAATCCATGGGTAGCAATATGCAATATTCTTGGGGAGGGTGAATTATTTACTCCTATATTCTTAAAGGATTCTTCGGTGGCATCATATCCTTTTTTTAGTTTGGTTTGTACGCCTGAAATCTGCATTATTTTTTCAATGGCGCGCACTTCTTTTTCAGTTCCAGCTAAGTAGTTCCATGTGCCCCCCCGTAAGGTTGAATCAACATAGCTAATAGATAATTCACCTCTTGTTCGAGAAGCTAACAAAGGTTCATTAATCTTAAATGTACTATCTTGTTCAAAATTAATACCTCCATATAAAACAGCCTCGTTGTTTATGTTTTTTATCTGTGTTAGTGTAACTAATTGTCGAGTACTATTTAATTCAATTAGTTTGTATCGATCCGCTAATGTTTCAGCTTCTGAAATGGGAATAGCATCCAAATTTATTCTATGCAATAGTCCACTTGGCGAATAATAAATAGTCTTGATTCCGAATAACTCCTTTTCAATTGGCTTCCAGATCAATTCATATAAATTTATGAATATTGATTTTTTTGAAGCTCTAACAGGTACTGCACCACGGGTAGCCATGGTGTATATAGTATTTAAATTGTTTTCTTTGGTGTCTTTTCTGAATAATAAAAATGAATCAAGTAACATTTCATCAAAAAGTGGAATAAAAATAGGTTGTTTTATTTCTGGTTTTAAAAGAATCGCTGCATACATTACACTATCTCCTTTTGTTTGAAACTTAACTTTAAAAGAAACAAACTCTAATGCTGCTTCGCCTAACTTCAACTTGGATTGAATCTCTTCCCATTTTACAAGTCTTGTAGCATCATTATATCCTGAAAGTGATATAACCAAGTCCTTTTCTAATGAATTAGCATTATATTCCATTTCTCTTATTCTTGTAGTATCTCTTTTAGACACTGGCTTGCTATATTCATCTATTATACGTTTCTTGAATGATTTAAGAATATTGTATTTTCTATTTGCAGACGAATCTGAACTAGCGAGGCGTTTTATTGCATTGGATGAAGTTAATAAGAATCCTTTATAAAATAGAGTATTATTATAACACAATTCAATAAGCTTATTACTATTACAGTTTTGAGTATAATTAAGTATTTCGTTTTGAGATTCTTTAAATAATTGTAAATATTGATTCAATTCTCTTTCAGACAAATGATGAGTGGCATTAGTAAGAAGTTGTGTGGATAAATTTGACCATTTTTCAATAAATGGTTCGGCTTTTGAATACAACCTCATTTTTATATATAATTCTGAAATATTTTTTAAAAAAGCTAAATTATTAGGATGATTTATTCCCAAAGCTTGTTCACTAATAATTAATGCTTCAAGAATTAACCTTTCAGCATTATCATATTGATTACAATTTAAGTATAATACTGCTAGACCATTTAAGCTACGTGCATAATCAGGATGAAATTTACCAAGTATTTTTTCACGGATAGATTTTGCCTCAAGATGGTATCGCTCTGATTTATCAAATTGACCCAAATCAAAATAAAGATTAGCTAGATTATGCAGACACCAAGCAAAATCTGGATGCTCAATGCCAGTGACTTTTTCCCTTATGGATTTCTCTTCAAGATATAATATTTCTGCTTTATCTAATTGTCCAAGATCATGGAAAGTAGTTGCTAATCCATGCAGGGAAGATGCGCAATAAAGTTGTTCATGCCCAAAAATATTTTCACAATAAGATTTTGCTTTTAAATGAAACTTTATTCCTTTTTCAAATTGACCCATCATTGAATATAGATTTCCTAGGTTGTTCAGACTCCAAAAATATGCCACACTATTATTAGCAAATGTTTTATCTCTTAAAGAATCAATTTTTAAATAAAGTAACTCAGCTTTATCATAATATCCCATATCATGATATAAAGTACCTAGATCGAGTAGATTTGCAATATACACAGGATGCTCTAATCCTAAAACTTTCTCGCGAATTGATACTGCTTCAATTTGCAACTGTTCTGCCATCTCGAATTGACCCTTTTTTGTATAAAGATTAGCAAGCTTATTTAGGATCCTAGCATAATCAGGATGCTCTTTTCCTATTAATTTCATTCTTTTGGATTTAACTTCAACATATATAGACTCTGCTTTTTCATAATCTCCTTTGTCATAATATAAAGTGCCCAAGTTTTCTAGACTTAAAATATATTCAGGATGCTCTAATCCTAAAACTTTCTCGCGAATTGATATTGCTTCAATTTGCAACTGTTCTGCCTTCTCGAATTGATGAATTACAGAATAAAGGTTAGCGAGATTATTTAGGATCATTGCATAACTAGAATTTTCCTTTCCTAATAATTTCATTATTATGTATTTAACCTCAACATATAAAGACTCTGCTTTTTCATACTGCTTCATCTCAAAATACAAATTCCCTAGAATAAGCAAACTTGAAGCGTAAACTAAATTTTCCTTACCGAAGTTTAATTCCCTTATAGTCTTTGCTTCAAGTAGCAATTTCTGTGATTTTTCATATTTACCAATATCCATGTATAGAATACCCAAATTATTAAGGCTCATTGCGTAATCTATATGTTTATTACCTATTATTTTTTCTCGAATGGCAATAGCATCAATGTAGCACTTTTCAGCTTCATTTAAATTATTTTTTTTGTAATTAATTACGCCTCGAATATGGCGGCATGAACCATATTCTCTTGATATTCGACCTATTTTTTCAAGGGTAATTTTCTCCACCGTAGTAATGACTTCAAGAGCATTATCGAATTCATTTTTACCAATGAATTCTCGTGAAAGATTAAGTAAGCTATCAACCTGCCAAATTACAATTGAATCAACCGTTTGAGCATAAGTACTTGATAAAGTCATTGTGATTAAAAAAAGAAGACTGTTTTTCATAATAGCTTAATTAATAATCATAAAGATTAATCTTATACCACAAATCTAACCTAAAAATAAAGTATTAGTATAGAGAATGAATCTCGAAAAAAAACTAATACCTTACTAATCCATAAAAAACTTTCTCGTCAATACTCCTCGTTTAGTATTAATGCAGGCAATATAAATTCCTGACAACAGATTTAACTTTACAATATGTTGACAATCCGGAATAGCATTGGAATAATTGACCATAATCTTGCCATTTAAATCTAATATCTTACAAGTTAAAGTCTGTTGGACACCTGATTGAATAACTAATTCCTTTTCGGAAAAATTATAAAATACTTTTTCAATAGAATGAATCTCCGATGTACTGGTAGCAACATCATTGACCTTTCCATTTATGGTCACCACACTATATCCTGGCAAACTCAAATTAGCCTCTGAATTCGCAACTAATAAATTTGAATTTTGAAATAATTTACCTTCAGATGAGCTGTACATCTGCAGAGTTAACATGGCTTCATTGTTTGGGATTTTGAGCTTTGTGTTTTTACTCGTCGAACTATTGTTCACCAACACTACTGTTAGATTTTTCGATTGATCATTGTAATAAGCTGAAGATAAAATAGAACTGTTGCTATTCGAGATGGTATTAATGCGACGTGATCCCGGGCGGATAAATTTATAAAAGTGTTTTACAGCGACATACTTTGGCGATTGGGATCCTGCGGTTTGATTGGTTAGTCCATAGTTGCTTACTGTACCATCGTTGTTACTGTCTACAAAAGTCCAATGCAACCATGCACTTTCCATTCCGGTTGTTAATGCTTGATGAATTTTTAACGCCATACTCCACGCTCCATTCGAAGGATATGCATTTTTAGGATACAACCAATCATTCACTTCTCCGGAAGTTTCTGTCATCCAGGACTTTTTATTGAGTGAAGAAAATCCCTTGACATTAGCCGGAATTCCAGGAGCCGGACTTGTATTCCAACCATTTACCCACCAATTCCATAGATTGCTATTCGCTCCTGCGGATGCTGCACCACTGGCATCATATCCATGTATACAGAAAAAATCCAACGCTGCTAGAGCTGCTGGATCTTTTGCAATATTCGAAAGGTATTGAAGATTTTTATGTATCGGTCCGCCGTATTCCCACATTCCATAAGAATCACCACCGAGTAAATCTTCCGGCCCCATAATTTTTATATCTTTTAATTCATTGTGCTTATCAAATTCTGCACGAATCGCTTTCAAGGCTGCGATATATTGCGAAGACAATGGATAAGTCATACTATTGTAATATTCTTCGAAATTGAGTTCGTTCTGAATGCTAATGGCATAAAAGCGAAAATTAAAATACCGTTGATACCCTAAAATATATGCGGCAGAACTTCGCGCAAATTGAGTTATGGCATCGGTATTACCAGTACCTCCCTGTGCTTGATCATTAAATTGACTGTACTTTGTACCACTTACATCCAATCTTCCTCCAGCAAAATTTCCACCCCAGACAAAAGGCCATTTAGAACCTGCAACGGGACCCGGCCACCAATTTTGATTATACGTATTGTTAGACGAAACTTTCACCCAGGGTACGGGTGACCAAATTGATCCTATTATCTTGACATCTCCGAGTGTGTTTTTTTTCTGCATCAGTTTATTGATAGCGCTATCCACGGGATATACAAAATAGGCTAAATTGCTTTCAATATTTGGACCCATTACGGCAATGGGCGCGTTTCGGTTTCCAAAACTTCTCGAATAATCGGTTGGACCCGTGTATGTCCTTACGCGATTTCCCTCTGGACCATTGGGGTTAGCCGGATCTTCTAAATTAAAAACACTTTTGGTCTGAGATCCCATAAACCAAGGTGAATAGTAACTAAGATCCGAATATGGAGAACGCAATCGGGGTGTTAAGTCCACTCTGTAAATTGAACATTCCAAATCATCAATATACAGATTCTGCCACCAGGATTGTGTTGTCATAGTGCCTCCCTGAAAAGCACCAAAACCATCAATGACCTGAAATCGTTGTTTAAAATCAACTTCAACCGTTTCTTGCCCAAAAAGCTTTGCTGAAAGGATAATTAAAATCGATAGTATTGTTTTTTTCATATTAATTTATTAATAAAATCACTTAAATGATTTTTAAAAATTTATAAATTTCATTTTACGAGATTGAATGATATTACCATTGACTCGAAGAGTATAATAAAAATCTTCGCCTGAAATCTTATTGGGTAGTGAACATATAATTTCATTGATTCCTTCCTTCAGTTGCAAAGGAATTATTTGAATAAGCTGTCCAGAAAAATTAGATATATATAATTCCGAATTCTTAATGAAAGATAAGTTATTCACTTGTATTGGTATTAAAGTAAAGTCATCAAATGGATTGGGTTGATTTTGAAATAACTCTATAGCCGGGATGTCCTTATTCAAATCCAAAACTCCGGTAGAAACTCGCACCAAAACTTCATTACTGATCATACTCATCCATCGATTAGAATCAACGGCAGCAACACTAACATAATAATTTGATGGTTCTAGATTCAATATCTCAATCGATGAGTTTGGTGAATAAACTATAGAATCATAATAGGCAGAAGTTATCTTCCTTAATCCAAAATAATATCCAATAGTCTCATTGGATGTATTAAGCACTTCAATGTTCAACTTATTTCCAGAAAATCCAGCCTTAATTTGTGGAATAGGAATGGTATTACTGGCTGCATTAACAATCGCAAATGAATTGACAAAAGTATTATTAACGAGGTATTGAAAGTCCACATAAAAGCTATCCAACATTCCATCTCCATTTATATCCTTACCCAATACATCCCTTGAACTATGTTGTCGGTCTTCATATCCGGGCTGATCCGGATTGCCATCTCCATGCTCATAAGAAGATGTGAATCGAATCGATGCATAACCGTTTTCACGGAATGGAATATGATCACTTCCCCGCCCTGTTCGATCTTCTGAAAACATTATATCAATCACCGATGTCTTACGAATATTTGGATCACTATCGTAGATTAATTTAGTAAGTCTCGCGAGACTCTTAGGCATGCTATTCGTTGTGCCCGATGAAAAAATGCGTAGATGAGTGCTATCGTATTGCATAGGCCCGGGACATGATGGCGGTGAAGATGTTTTGCCGCATTCAATTCCACCAACAATATCATTGTTGAATACAGCCTTTATTTTTATACCATTCGTTTTACAATACGTTGCAAAAGAGGTAGAACCTCCAAGTCCCTGCTCTTCCCCGGTTATCCAAATAATTAATACTGATCGATTCAGTTCGACTTTAGATAGTACTCTTGCGAGCTCCATGATCAACGCAGATCCACTTCCATTATCTTCTGCACCCTCGGCTAAGCATTCTATATTGCAACGGTCTTCACATCGGCTGTCCAAATGAGCTTCTACAATAACGACTTCATTTTTTTGATTGCCATTTCCAGGTATGAATGACATCAGCTGTGTATGTCTGGTACGACTGCACATGGTAAAATCAAAACTAAACTCAGAACTTATAAGAACGGTATTAGGCAATGAGTTCCAATAATTCAATCTGGTTTGAATATAATTTCTAGCTCCCCGTATACCCTTATCCGATTGGAGAGAATCATCGCTAACCGTATTTCTGTTTTTGAAAGAAACAATATGGCGTAAATAATCTGAAAGAGAATCTTTGTTTATTGATTTTTGCAAATAAACTGTAAGATCCATGTTTGATGTAATCAATCTTTTTTCAAAATCTGTTACATTAAAATCTCCTTTTAGTAATCGCTCGAAATCAGGATTAGAAAAGCTGAAGTTGGATTGAGCAAAGGAAACCACAAGGCTTCCCAGTAGAATAAGTAAAAGGTTAAAATATTTCATAAAACGTATTATGCTGTAAATTTATCGATTTCTGAATTAAAAATTGAAAATCGTGTGGAATTATTATATCCTATTTATACTGGTTGCATACGCCTTCAAATCAACATTCTTACTATTTATACGTTAAAACTAAATTAATCACTCTAAAATAACATTAAATAATAGAAAATGAAAAATATAACTGCTTTATTACACTTCTGTATATTTCTATTCCTTAATCTTTCTTGTAATAAAGATAGTAATCCAGAAATAACGATTGACCATCAGAAACTATATGATTGCTATGAATCTCAACATTTCGATTCCACAACTTTAAGTTCTCAATTAATTGGCATTTGGAAGTGGAGCGCTCAATCCTGTGCCTGGAATGGCAAAACGGTTGGCGCTGATAAATCGGTTAAAGTTAATTTCGATGCTAATGGAACTTTTTCAGTTTTAGAAAATTTAAAAGTAGTTACGAAGGGTGCTTGGAAACTTAGAATTGTAAATGGAGAAATATTAGGCCTTGATATCGATCAATCAAGTACGTACCTCTATGGAAGAATTCTTCTTTGCAATAATGAGCTATTATTCAATAACAGTATAGTTGATGGTTGTGATAATCTATTTATCCGTCAAGATTAGGCAATGATTTAATAGGAAATTCTAGTAAAAATTTCAATCATCCTAATAATCTAACAATATCTTTATCTCATAGGCAACCTTATCAGAACTTAAAACCATCTCCTGTTCCAAAGTACTATTGAGCGGAATAGCCGGAAGATTTTTCGCACCAATACTAACAACTGGTGCATCGAGGTATTCAAAACAATGTTGAGAGATTCTTCCAGCCAATGTTTGTGCAAAACTATTTTCAATCGTTTCTTCTGTAACGACGAGACATCTTCCATGAGATCGAACCAAATTGTAGATGGCTTCTGTATCCAATGGCACCAGCGTTCTTAGATCCAGAATACTAATTCTTCCTTCGAATTTTTTTGCGGCATTCAAAGACCAATGAACACCCATTCCATAGGTAATAATACAAAGGGCGTTACCTTTTTCTATCTCTTTGTTATCAGCAGATAAAACCAAGTTAGCTTTACCAAAAGGTATGATATAATCTTCATCGGGCAATACACATTTTGCAGCGTCTGTTCCCGGAACTTTTGACCAATACAAACCTTTATGTTCAAAAATTACTACTGGATTAGGGTCGTAATAGGCTGCTTTCATTAATCCTTTAAGATCCGCTCCATTGGAAGGATATACCACCTTTACTCCTTTAATATTGCATACCACTGTTTCAACACTGGAAGAATGATATGGCCCTCCACTTCCATAAGCACCAATTGGTACACGCAGGATCATGCTTACAGGATACTTTCCATTGGTAAGGTAACAAGATCTCGCTACTTCAGTAAATAATTGATTTAATCCCGGCCATATATAGTCAGCAAATTGAACTTCAACAATCGGCTTCAATCCAACCGCTGACATTCCCACGGTTGAACCAACAATAAAAGCTTCTTGAATCGGTGTATTAAAAACGCGATCGTCTCCAAACTTTTGCGCCAGAGTGGCCGCTTCGCGAAATACTCCACCCAATCTCTTTCCGACATCTTGTCCATACAATAGACATTCTGGATGCGCGCGCAATAATTCTTCTACTGCAAACAACGCACAATCTACCATAACTTTTTCTTCGCCGTTAGCTGGCGATCTTTCTCCTTTTTCTTCAAGAATTTCTGTTGGAGCATAATCGTGTAAATACAAATCTTCAGGTCTAGGATCTTCTGAAGATTTTGCTTTTATAAAATCTTCAAGAACCATTTCATAAGTTTGTTTTTCAATCTGAATTAATTCTGATTCACTGATCCCTGATTTCAAACATAACTTTCTTAATTTTGGATATGGATCTTCCTTTTGATCCTCCGGAAGATCATCCCTGTACCATTCTTTACGAACTCCTGAAGTATGATGATTCAGCAAAGGAACTTTTGCGTGAAGTAAAAATGGCCTTCTTTCTTTTCTTATGGTTTCAAAAATTTTTTCAACAGTTTGATAACACATTTGAAAATCTGTTCCATCAATGGAGATACTTTCTATTCCAGGAAATCCTTTGACAAAATCCATCGCATTGCCTCTTCTTATTTCACTGCTATGGGCAGAAATATCCCAATCGTTATCTTGAACGAGATATAAAATGGGAAGTTGCTTAAGTCCTGCCATGTGAAATGCTTCTGCTACTTCTCCTTCCGTGATGGAAGCATCTCCTAATGAGCATACTACAATTGCTTCTTTTTCTTCTTCAGAAATAAACTTTGTATTTTCCTTATATTGAATTCCCATAGCTATACCGGTTGTTGGAATAGCTTGCATTCCCGTGGCCGAAGATTGGTGCGGTATCTTGGGCATTCCTTCCCGTCTTAAACTTGGATGTGAATAATAAGATCTTCCTCCTGAAAAAGGATCTTCTCTTTTAGCCATTAATTGTAGCATCAATTCATAAGGCTGCATTCCTATGGAAAGCAAGGTGCAATCGTCTCTATAGTATGCCGATAAGTAGTCTTTTGCACGAAGTTGTAATCCAATCGCAATCTGAATAGCCTCATGTCCTCTGGATGTAGCATGAACATATTTGGATACAAATTTGAAATTCTCCTCATAAAGATCGGTCATTGACTTGGCTGTACAGATCAATGAATAGGCTTTAATCAGAACCTCAGTTTGTATATTTAATTGATTTTTAGGCATTTAGAAGTAATAATGGGGTCAAATTTCAGAAAAAATCCGATAAATGAAGCTTTATTGCCTACATATAATATTATATAATTGCCTTTCGAATAAATAATAAGGATAACGGAGATATTTTTGCCGTTGGATGGCCAAATTAGAACAATTGTTGATTTACCCGATTAAATCCATTGGTGGAATTAATGTAAAATCAACAGAAGTTATTCCAGAAGGATTCCAATGGGATCGTGAATGGATGCTGGTTGATGAAACCGGAACCTTTATAACTCAACGTGAACAACCAAGAATGAGTTTTCTTCGCTGCAAGGAAACGGATAACGATTTTGTAATTTTGGATGAAGAAAATAATTTTACGCTAGTTCCGAAATCTATTCATTCGTTAAATCCTGTTGAATTTGATGTAAATATTTTTTCATCGGAATTCAAAGCGGAAATCTGGGAACCCTATGCTTCCCGATGGCTTTCTGAATATCTCGAACAGCGGGTAATTTTGGTTCATATGATTAAAGGTCGAAGAGTGAAGACATCACCTCATTGGCCAAATGATTTTTCATTGAACTTTTCGGATGGTTATCCAATCTTATTAATTAACAGAATGTCTGTTGAAACATTATCGGAATGGTGTAAGCTAGAATTAAATACCATTCAGTTCAGGCCAAGCGTTTTGATTTCTGAATTAGAACCATTTGCAGAAGATCGATTAAAAAGTTTTTATATTGGTTCTCAGAAATTTGAAATCATAAAACCTTGTGAAAGGTGTATAATCACAACCCTATTTCCCGGATCAGATCAATTCAACAAAGAACCATTAGCTACTCTGGCCAAACATAGAAAAAGTGGTAATTCCGTTCAATTTGGAATGTATGCTATACCAGTTCCTGATCAAAATGGAAATTTTAATTCAATAAACTTGAACCAAGAGCTAAAATTAGAGTTTAACTAATTTGATTATTATTCAAAAAATAAGTTATCACATCAACTATTTTCGAATAAACAATCATTCGAATTTTTTTGAATAAATAATTTGTACTTATATATTTAACAATATCTCTAAAAATAAATCATGAAACAAGCATATATCGTATCCATAGCCAGAACACCTATAGGTTCATTCGGGGGTGTATTTGCAGGCTTATCCGCAGTTCAATTAGGTTCAGCAGCCATTAAATCTGCTATCGAAAGATCATCCATCGATCCTAACCTTATAACCGATGTCTACTTGGGAAATGTTGTGTCTGCTAATTTGGGACAAGCTCCAGCCAAGCAGGCTGCTGTAGGCGCCGGTTTATCTATGAATACAAATTGCACATTGGTCAATAAAGTTTGTGCTTCCGGACTTAAAGCTGCAGCCTTAGCAGCACAATCCATTCAACTTGGTCATTCGGATGTTGTATTAGCCGGTGGAATGGAAAGCATGTCCAACATCCCACATTATATTCCTTCTATGCGATGGGGAACAAAGTTTGGTGGAGCAGAAATTGTCGATGGATTACAACGAGATGGACTAACAGATGCCTATGATCATTCTGCCATGGGTCTTTGTGGAGATGAAACAGCTACTAAAATGAATATTTCAAGGGAAACTCAGGATGATTATGCCATCAGATCTTATAAAAAATCGGCAGAATCTACTCAAACTGGAAAATTCAAAAATGAAATCACTCCCGTAAGCATTCCTCAAAAAAAGGGTGATCCGGTAATAATTTCTGAAGATGAAGAATATAAAAAAGTAGACTTCAATAAAATTTCAGGATTGAGACCGGCTTTTTCGGCGAATGGAACAGTTACTGCCGCTAATGCTTCAACACTTAACGATGGAGCTGCTGCCTTAATACTGGTCAGTGAAGATTTTTTAAAACAACATAAGCTTACTCCAATAGCTCGTATCGTGTCTTATGCCGATGGAGAACATGAACCAAAGATGTTCACTACGGCGCCAACGATTTCAACACCAATTGCATTAAAGCGCGGTGGACTTGGATTAAATGATATTTCTTTTTTCGAAGTCAATGAAGCCTTTTCGGTGGTACCATTAGCGTACTCAAATATTCTTAACATAGATCTGGAAAAAATCAATGTCAACGGTGGAGCAGTCTCTTTGGGACATCCGATTGGAACTTCAGGTGCCAGAATTCTGGTTAGCTTAACACAGATACTTGAACAAAACAAAGCCAAGTATGGACTTGCAACCATTTGCAACGGAGGTGGTGGTTCGACCTCACTGATTATCGAGAATATGATGAATTAATTTGCAATCGCAAGAAGCAAAAATTTGATTAATAAATGCTTCAACAAGAAATTAATTTAGCTACATAATTAAGCCATAATTAAAAGTAAATTACTTACTTTATTAATCATTTAATTTTTGCAAAAAGTGATTAAATGATACTACATATAATTCAAACTGAATTGCAAAATACCAAGCTTTGAAATTAATTCCAACCGCCTCCTAAAGCTCTGTATAGATTTACTTTCGATTCTAGTAATTTTTGTTTAATCTCAATAAGTTGCATTTTTGATTCCAAGGCATCTCTTTGGGTTAAAAGAACCTCAGCATAATCCGCACGAGCTGAATTGAATAAATTATTAGCGATAGAAACCGATTCCACCAGTGTTTCCACTTCCTGACTTTTCATTTTAAAACTTTGCGTAAAGTTTTCGTTCTTTGATAGTTGATTGATCACCTCTATGTAAGCATTTAGTATGGTTTGATCATAATTATACAAAGCTTGAAGCTGTTTAGCACTGGCACTATTAAAATTCGCGCGAATAGCATAACGGTTTACGAGTGGCGCTACCAGGTCTCCAGCTAAATTATAAATGATGGACTGTGGATTAATTAGATAAACAGGATTAAAAGACTGAAATCCCAATCCTGCTCTTAATGCTATGTTAGGAAAAAAACTAGCTCTTGCTGAGCTGACATCCAATTTCGAAGCCTTCAATAAGTATTCACTTCTTTTAATGTCCGGTCTGTTGTTTAACAATTGGGCTGGAATTCCCGATTGGGTAATGCTTACATCCATTGACATAAAATTATCGGACTGCCGATTTATATGTTTTGGATATCTTCCGGTTAGAAAATTAATTCGATTTTCTGTTTCAGTAATTCTTTGCAATACTTCATACTTTAAATTCTTCGTATTAAACAATTGTGCCTCAAATCTATTCACAGCTAGTTGAGTAACCTTAGCAGCATCTTTTTGGATTTGAGCTGCCTTCAAAGCATTGTCTTGAATCGCAATATTTGTTTCTATCAAATTCAACAGATTATCCAAGGTCAATAATTCATAATAAGAATCGGCTATTTCTGCAATCAGGTTGGTAATCATAAAATTTTTACCTTCCAAATCTGCTAAAAATCTCATCACGGCAGACTTCTTGGCATTCCGTAATTTCTTCCAAACATCAATTTCCCAGGTAGCATTTGCACTTATAAGATAATCCCCCAGGTACTTTGGTTTTTGATTATTATTTTTCCAATCTTCCTCGGATTGACCATTCCAGGTATACTTTCCGGAACGATCAGGACCTGAACCAAAATTCAGATTTACAAAGGGTAGATATTCTCCTCTTCGTGCACTAATTTCATTGTTGGAAACTTCTAATTCTTTTAAAATGATTTTAAGCTCCTGATTATTCTTAATAGCTGTATCGATTAATGCAATCAGATTAGTATCTGTAAAATAATTTCTCCAATTTACAATGGCGATATTATTCGTATCCTTCTCATTTTTATATGACATTGGGATATTGGGATGTTCATCCACAATACTCATTTTAGGAATATTGCAGGACGAGGATGTCAATAAAGCTGCACAGAAACTTATCTTTATTATTATTTTAAAGATCTTCATTTTTACTTTTTGTTAGTTTAACCAAAATTTTCTTCACCATCTTATTCAATTTTGAGCTGGATTGATCTTCTACAAATTGTTCACTCAATGGATTATGGTCTTCATCTCGGATTAGATTTTTACCTTCTTCTAAGGTTCCAAAAATGTAATATAATCCTGGCACTAGTAATACTCCGAATACGGTACCCAACATCATTCCTCCCAATGAGGATGCGCCAATAGTATGATTTCCAACTGCTCCTGGACCAGAAGCAACAACCAATGGTATAAGACCCGCAATAAATGCAAATGAAGTCATCAGAATTGGACGGAATCGAACTTTGGCTCCTTCGATTGCAGCATCCATGACCGACATACCTTGATTATGTTTTTGGACTGCAAACTCAACAATAAGTACAGCATTCTTTCCTAATAATCCTGCCAACATTATCAAACCAATCTGCGCATAAACATCATTTGCTAGGCCCATTCCTTTGAGCAATAAAAATGAACCGAATACACCGGGTGGTAATGAAAGGATTACCGATAACGGCAATAGAAAACTTTCGTATTGCGCAGCCAATACCAAATAAACAAATGCTAAGACAACCAGAAATATATACAAAGCCTCATTACCTCTATTCGCTTCATCATAGGAGAGACCTTCCCAGGCAATATCATATCCTTTAGGCAATTTTTCTTTGGCAACTTCTTTGATAACTTGAATGGCGTCGCTGGATGTAAATCCTGGAGAAGGAATTCCATTAATTAATGCAGAGGTATATAGATTATATCGCGCTATTTCATTTGGGCCTTCTGTTTTTCTGATCGACATAAAAGCAGAGTATGGAACCATTTCATCATGATCATTTTTCACGTATAGTTTAAGTATATCAGTAGGAAGTTTTCGATATTCTGGATCAGCCTGTGTATATACTTTATAGTAATTATTAAATCGGATAAAACCTTGTTCATAAGTACTTCCAATTAGGATATTCAGATTTTCTAAAGCCTTTCCAATGGATACGCCTTTAAGCATAGCCAATTTATTATCTACAATAATCTCATATTGGGGATACTTGGCTGAATAAAAAGAAAATATTCCCTGAAGTTCTTTTCGTTTTTTCAATTCTTCAACAAAGTCGCTGGTAACTTTATCAAACTCTTTGTAATCCACATCACTGTGCTTGTCTAATAATCTTAAGGCAAATCCTGAAGAAGCACCATATCCCGGAACGGCAGGCGGTTCAAAAAATTCTACTATAGCTCCAATATCTTTGGTTTTTTCTTCAAGCTCTTCCATGATTTCCTTTACGGATTGTTTTCTGTCCGACCAGTCTTTGAGATTAATCAAACAGGTTCCAGCATTGGAACCACGACCTTCTGTTAAAATTTCATAACCGGCAATAGCAGTTACGGATTTTACACCTTCTATTTCCTTGGCTATTTTTTGAAGTTGCTCTGATACTTCATTCGTTCTCTCTAAGGTTGTACCGGGAGGAGTCTGAATAATCGCATAGATCTGTCCCTGATCTTCACCAGGAATAAACCCTGCTGGTAGAATTTTATTAAAACCTACAATACCAAAACCAAACAAGATCAAAGTACCATAAGTAATTACCCTGCGATTAACAATTTTGCTTAAGATACTAGTATATCTTTCGGTTAGTTTTTCAAATTTTCGATTAAACCAATCCAGAAATAAACTTATTGGTGTAGCTTTTTTAGCTTGCCCATAAGTGTTCTTCAATAACATGGCACACAATACAGGTGTAAGCGTAAGAGCTACAACTCCCGAAAGAATAATAGAGCAAGCCATTGTTATGGAGAAGTTCCTATACAGAACACCAACTGGCCCTGTCATGAAGGTAACCGGAACAAATACAGCAGTCATCACAAGCGTAATAGCAATAATAGCCCCACTGATTTCACCCAAAACTTTATAAGTAGCTTTATAAGGTGATAAATGTTCTTCCTCCATTTTTGCATGCACCGCTTCAACCACTACAATAGCATTATCAACAACAATTCCAATCGCCAATACAAGTGCAAATAAGGTTACCAGATTAATACTTATTCCAAACCATTGCATAAACACAAATGCCCCAACTAATGATACGGGAACAGCAATAACTGGAATTAATGTTGACCGAAAATCTCCCAAGAATAAAAATACCACCAAGGCTACTAATAAGAATGCTTCTAACAATGTATGCATGACCTTTTCAATGGAAGCATTTACGAAAGTCGAGACATCATAATTGATTTCATAACCAACACCCGGAGGAAAATCTTTTTCCATCTCCTTCAACTTTGCTTTCACTGCAGCTATGACATCATTGGCATTACTCCCAGGATTTTGCTTTAGCACCATTGAAGCAGTGGGATTCCCATCCTTATTGGTATAAATATCTACAAACTCACTACCAACATCAACATCCGCAACATCTTTCAACTTTAATATTTCACCGTTAGGCTTCGAGCGTATAATAATTTCCTTATACTCTTCTGGTTGATTATACCAACCTTTATAAGTAAAAGTATATTCTTGAGATTGTGCCACCTTACCCGAACTCAGACCAACACGTCCAGGTCGTGCAATGATACTTTGTTCGTCAATTGATTTAAGAACTTCTTCTGCAGAAATTTTATAGGCACTCAATCGGTCAGGTTTTAACCAAACCCGAATGGCAAATGCTCTGCTTCCTATTAAGTCCGAGCTCGCCATTCCCTTTATCCGCTGTAATTCAGGAACGAGATAAGTGTTGGCATAATTAAATAAAAATTTCTGATCAGTATTTTTCTTATCTGTACTGTATAAATTAACATACATGAGCATACTGGGCTGAATAGGCGTTATCACAACTCCTTCCCGCTGAACAAGCAAAGGAAGATTTGCCCACACTTGATCCACTCTGGCTTTGACCCTTGTGGCTGCTATAGTCGGATCTGTACCTTGCTCAAATACTATTTCTATGGTTGCTTCACTGGCGGATGTGGCATCCGACATTATATACAACATACCTTGTACGCCATTAATAGCTCTTTCCAGAATAGTGAGGGTTGATTTTACTAATACATCAGCATTGGATCCCGGAAATTCGATAAATATACTTACACGTGGTGGTGCTAACTCAGGAAATTGAGAAACCGGTCTTGTTAAAATAGATAGAATTCCAAGAAAAATTATCGCTAGTGATAATGAAATAGCTAAAACAGGCCTTTGAATAAACTTACTAAACATAATTCAATGAATTTAATTTTTAATTTTATTCCGCATGTAAATGAATCAAATCATCCATAATTTCATCGAATGAAACATGCTCTGATTTTATCACATCTCCATTTTTCACTTTTGACAATCCATCGACTAATATCTGGTCATCTTTACTTAGACCTTCCTTAACTTCGTATAAATGGGGTAATTCTATCCCTATTTTTATTTCTCTGGAAGAAACTAATCCTTCCTTGTTCACGACAAAAACATATTTTTTATCCAATATATCGAAACTCGCTTCTTGCGGTATGACTAATATGTTATTTAGTTTTTTGGGCATTAACACATTTCCGGTTTGACCATTTCGAAGCAATTTATCTGGATTTGGAAATGTTGCGCGAACGGCGATATTACCTGTTTCATTATTAAAATCTGCTTCAATAGTTTCTATTATTCCCGGACTGGAAAATAGTTCATTATTAGCCATCTTTAGCTTTACCATTTGATTACCTCCAATCTTTGATTTAGTTGCAAAATTCAAATACTGCTCTTCGGGTATATTGAAGTAAATCCACATTTTACTATTATCAGATAAAGTCGTTAATAATTCACCTTCATCTAATAAACTTCCTAATCTTACTTCATTAAATCTTCCAATGATACCATCAAAAGGAGCTTTGACCGCTGTGAATTCTAAATGCGCTTTCGCCATGGCTAACTCCGCTTTTGCTTTATTTAATTTAGCTTTGGCAAGAGCCAATTCATTTTTAGAAACGACATTGGAATCTGAAAGAAGTTTGGTGTTTTGATATTCTATCTCGACATAAGATAATTCTGATTCAGCTTTCTGAACCTCAGTTTGATAGATAATAGGTTGAATTTGAAAAAGCAATTGCCCTTTTTTAACAAATTGTCCTTCATCGCATAGAATTTTTTGAAGATACCCTTTTTCTAAAGCCCTTAATTCTATATGTTGTATAGATTGAATCTGACATACATATTCATTATAGACAGTGGTATCTACAACAATTGGATTAGTAACCTTGTAGGTCGGGTCTTCGGCCTTATGATCATGATTGGTGCAACTTGCAAGAAATAAAGCTGCGAGAAATAAAGTACTGTATTTCATTTTAAAATTAAAAATTAATGATTGGAACCGGTAAAGAATTATTAGCTACCTAAACCAAGGATGCTAAAATTTACAATAAAATAATTTGAAAAAAATATTCTAAGCTATAGAATATTTCCAGGAATGCTGTAGTATAAATAATGGAACTTCAGCTCTACTTAGAAAGGAAAAGTTAGAATCTTGAATGATATTCCTGATACTTTTAGATATAATATCTTCTTGAATATTCCCGCAAAAATTACTTAAACTGAATCCACTAAAAAGTTCCTGATCAATATCTGATATTTCAACTAGCTCAACATCAGAAATAAATTCCAAAAACTCATAATTTGAAAGTGGAGTCTGATAGTGAACCCTTAAATTTTGAGCAGACTCAATTTCTATATTTTTAAGGCTGTAAGTATAAATTGTCCCTTGACAAGTACCAACATAAAAGAATAATCCTAATAGTAATAGAACAGAAGCTAGGGTTAAGTTACAGCGCTTCAACTTTAGGATTATACTTTTGAATAGGTATTGCATCACTTATTATCTTACAAAGATATATATCCACATAACATCAGATTAAACCTTTAATTGAGTTTAACAGTAATTTAAGATTAAAATAAAAAATAAATTTTTATAAGTAATATCGCACGAATGTTACGCTAATTATTATTTAATTCAATATTACTATTAAGTTGGTTTTTAATTAACCAATTGTTTGAAATTCGGCTCTCAAATCCTATTAATAAATTATGTCATAGTTTAAATTAGCTAACGAAAAAAGACTTGTATTTAGAATTTATTAAAAATTATTATTTAAAATATTGACTTTTACTGAACTTTATGCCACTTGACTAATATCGAATTTTTATGAGCTCAAAATAGGATTTTAATTTATCCTAAACATCTGACTTTAATCCTCTAAATGACCGAAATCGATTTAATGATCCCTTCGAATTAATGCCGGAACAAAAGAATCTGATTCTGTGTTGTTAAAATAAAAACATGATCTATAATATTCCCATACAAAATTTGAAATGCGGTGGTTGTGAGGCCAAGATTACCAATTCCATTTCTTCGATTGAAGGAGTTTCTAATGTAACGGTCGACAATGATACGGATACCGTGCAATTTGAAACCGAAAATGAAGACTTAGTTTTGAAGGTTGAAGCAACATTGAGCAAATTAGGCTACCCAAAGGTAGACGATCCTAATAATATAATCCAAAAGGCCAAGTCTTATGTGAGTTGTATGATAGGACGTGTGGAGAATCTGGTTGAAAATAAATAAATATTAGGTCAAAAAAGCATAACATTCCTATTCATTCAGCCTTATTATTTGATTTTAAGAATGATTAATTAATAGGCTTTAATTGAGCCTGACTTTTATGCTCAATTGGTTTTTTTAATTTAGAATTAATAATTATATCTTTGAGACAAATTCCAAACCTGAGTGAAACTCAGCTCTATTGTAATTCTTCTCATTTACATTGGCAATAGCTTTCTTCAAGCCCAATGCCCTGAAATCGAATCAACTTCTGTTACTCCTAATTGTATTCCGGATTGTGAGTTATGTTCAGGTGATCAATTTACGATTAAGCTTACAGGAAACGATCTTCCCAATGGTGGTAAAATAGAATATTATTTTAACTCCACTCCAAATTATAATCCGTATCAGGGACAAGGAACTTTGTTAGGCACCTCCAACATTACAACACCAGGTGGTAATTGTCGGATATGTCCCGAACTTATTGGATTTCTTATCGATGCCTGTGGAACAGAGCAGGATAATGAATTTATTGTTATGTGGACGGGAAGCGGATTCAACACCAGTAATTTTGTATTTGATTATGCTACTCAAAATAATACAGGTGGTGGACCCAATGCAGATATAGGTGGTGGTTGTGGTATTCAAGCAGGTGGAGCTGCATCTATTGGTGGATGCAGTGCTACACAGGTCGGAGCTGGTTATGATCTTCCAGCTAATGCTATTTGGGTAATTTTTTGCAGTAGCAACGCTTCAACATCTTATGATTTTTCATCGGTATGTGGGCTCGGCTTAAAAGTATTTGTAAGTAAATCAACTTGTGCACGAACCATCGGAGCATTCTCCAATGTTGGCGCCTCCGGTACAAGAACACAGGGATTTTCAATTAATGGATGTGCTTGTGGAACAAGTGTTACCTACGATTGTATGGATCCTGACTTAATGGGAAATGGTGATGCCTGGGCAGGAGGAATAACAAACGGTGGATGTGCAGCCAGCATTACTGGAGCTGGAACTTATATTCCTGCTAAAAGTACTATCACGCCTTTTACCTATACCATTCCAAATACCTGGTGTAACAAGACATATGAAATAGTTGGAATCGTGAATCCGAAACCGGATCCAATGTGCTGCAAAGAAATATTTACGGAGCGATTTTCGATCACAGTAAAATGTCCAGTAGCTAATAAGGCTACTTTAGAAGTTTGTGATGATGGTACCGGCAAGGGAAAGTTTATTCTTGAAGATGCTGAATCAACAATTTTAGGATCAAGCGGAGGAACTGTTGAATGGTTCAGAGATGCTGGAGGAACGATTGCAATTACTTCTCCTTATACTACTGTGACTACTACCGTTTATGCGAGAATCAAAGAAGGAAATTGTCTTTCACCATTGGTACCAGTAGAACTAAAAGTAACTCCATTCACATCAGCGAGAGGAACGATGGATGAAAAATGTGGTGATATTAATGGGTATGCTACTTTTCCTTTGCTCAATCTTGAAAACTTTATTAAGAATGGTAATAATACCGTAATGGTGAAGTTTTATGAAGACATCAACAAAAGCTCTTTAATTGTTCCACCTCTTTTCACGCAAACGATTACAATTTACGCTACAACATGTCGGGGTGATTGCGAATCACTGCCTGTTCCAATCAAATTGATCGTTAATCCTCAACCAATAGCGAAAAATATTAACAAGATAGAATGCCCGGAATTAGATGGTAAAGGGACATTTGATTTAAATAATCTATCTATTTACATCAAAGATTCTGTAAAAAATAATACAGTTACTTTCTTTAAGGATAGCACCCTAAAGGATACCATTTTTTCTCCATTTCGAACCGATAGTTCAACATTAATTGCTTTAGTATCGGATGGTAAGTGTATCAATTTCAGTAAGGTTAATCTAAAAGTCGGAGCACTTAATTTCTCGGAAAAACTCTTAATTCAAAAATGCAGGGATATAAACGGACAAGCCGTCATTGATTTATATGAATTAATTAAAAAGATTCAGGGAGGTGATACTTCCATTAATGTTTCATATTTTAAAGATTCCAGCTTAACGATGGCTATTTTTAACACCTATACCATCAACCAATCGACGAGAATATTCGCTTATTATCAAAAATCCAATTGCCGTTCGAATGTTTTTGGAATTGATCTAAGTCTTGTAGATCAACCGGTCGCTAACTCTTTAATGATCGAAAGGTGCGGAATACCAGAGGATGAATATGAGTTTGATACGGATTCTCTTAAACTTCTTGTAAATCCTGATCCCGGTGTTGAAGTTGAATTTTTTAAAGATCCAAATCTCACACAGAAGGTAAAAGGTAAGTTCTATTCGAATTCCGATACTCTATATGCTATAAGTATTCTCGGGGATTGCCTATCTCCTGCTTCTATAGTCAGACTAAATATTACGCCAACGCCCAATTTTTATAAAGCAACTGACACCCTTGTTTGTACGCTCTTCATATTGGATAGTCTCAAAGGTAAATTTATTAGCTCCAATGCTTCATATACCAGCCAGAGAGATGGACAAGGACAGAAATATAAGCCTGGAGATGAAATAAAGACTAGTCAATATATTTTCCGCTTTGACAATAACAATGGATGTATAGCACAGGATAGTTTCTTGGTACAAATAAAAAATCGATCCAATGCAGGCTATGACACCATTATTAACGTATGTGAAGGGTCGCTGGTAGACCTTAATACTATTTTATCAAAAGCTGACCCCGGAGGAACTTTTCGTGAAGTTATTCCAAGTGGCAAACTGAATGGAAGTAAGTTTGACACGAAAGGATTAAGTGGTAGTAAAATCGTATTTAATTATATAGTACCATCTGCTTCTCCTTGCTTACCTGATACATCCATACTTAATGTTCAAGTTTCTAAAAGCCTTTCACCTGGCCTAGATACAACCATAGACCTTTGTAGTATCGACTCTATTAATTTATCAACACTTCTAAGAAATGCAGATCCTGGAGGTATTTTTGAAGATGTAACTGGAAAAAAAATTGGTCAGTGGTTAAAAGGCACTGACTATGGATTTGGATTATATACCTTTAAATATACCGTCGGAGATGGCCTACTTTGTCCTATCAAAAGTTCAAATCTTAATATACGATTTCAAAGAACTACTATCATCGATGCGATTCCAGATGTCAATGTCTGCAATTACTATGTTTTACAACCTATTACCGGTGTCAATACGTTTAATCGGTCTTCGTATTTTTCTTTAAGCAATCGAAGAGGTGTTATCTATTCAGCCGGAGATACTATCAAAAGTAACATTAAACTTTTCGTTATAGGTACAGATCTTAGTTATTGCACCAATGAAATCAGTTTCAACATTAATATTAGTCAGCAAACAAATTTAAATATCGCCAAAACAGACCTTTGTCCGGATTTCAAACTTAATGTTGGTTCCGATCTTTATGATATTAACCATCCATCAGGATCAACCCGAATCCCAGCCTCGAACTCAAAAGATTGCGATACCATATATACGGTGAGTTTACAATTTCTTCCACCTACGATTTACAATCTGGATACGAGTATATGCGAGGGCAATTTTATTATCATAAACGGGACACGCTATGACCAAACTAATATGTCAGGTCAGGAAATATTGAAGAATGCATCAAGTAAGTTATGCGACAGTATTATTAATGTTCGACTTAGTATTATAAAATTACCTGCAACTGTTTTGGATAGCACCCTTTGCTCAGGGCAGTCTATAATAGTAAATGGCAATACTTACAATGAGAGCAATCCTTCAGGTATAGAAAGGCTAACTACCCCAATTTGTGATAGTCTGGTTCAAATCCGTTTAAATTTTTATCCTCCAATAAAATCATTATTTACGAGTACTCTTTGCAAGGATGACAGTCTCATTATTAATGGCAGATCTTATCATTTTAACCAATCGAGTGGTCAGGAAATTTTAAAATCTTCAAAAGGATGTGATAGTACGGTCGATGTTCAATTAAGTTTTTATAAAGATGCCAGCTTCAATTATTCCGCTACATTGTGCAATGAAGACAGCATTAAACTAGGAAGTATAATCTTTAATAAAAGCAACCCTGTATTAAAAACCATACTCCGGGGATCCAGTTTTAATGGTTGCGACAGCGCCATAGATATAAATATTCTGTTTTTACCAGAGGTGAGGAGCCAATTTACAAAAGAATTATGCAAAGGCAATTTTTTAACGATTAATAACAAAAGATACGATGAATTAAATCCTTCGGGAATTGAGACCTTTAAAAAAGCCTCGACTAACGGTTGTGATTCTGTGGTTGATATTGCTTTGCAATTTAAGAATTCAGTAACGACGAATTTATTTCCAACTATTTGTTTAGGGGATAGTATAAAAATTGCAAGTCGTTATTATTCTGCACTTAATACCTCGGGAGTTGATACCATTTTTGGCGGAAGTGTATCAGGATGTGATTCCATCCTAAGAATTCAGGCAACTATTTTGAACCCATCCATTCAGTTCTTTAACCAAACCTTATGCCCCGATGAGGAATTGATTATTAATGGCATAAGATATAATATGTCAAATCCAAAAGGCCGTGAGACCTTATCGGGTCAGGCCGTTAATGGTTGCGATTCAATAATTGATATTGACATTGCCTTTTCAGAACTTAATCTTTCAGCTACAACTCAATATCAAATCAATGCCGGTGAACAAATACAATTCGACCTTAAACCAGAATTTACTCCAGTAAAGATAAGCTGGTCGCCTGCTAATTATTTAAGTTGTTCGGATTGTTTGAATCCAATTGCCAAACCAGACGAAGATATCCAATATACAGTTACTCTTGAAGATACTAACGGCTGTCAGATCAGTTTACTAATTAGAGTCAGTGTATCCAAAGACACCTATATATATATACCTAATGTTTTTTCTCCCAACGGAGATCAGATCAATGACTTTTTCGAAGTATTTAGCAATTCAAATCTCCTCCTAAAATCCTTAAGAATCTATGACCGATGGGGAGCAGAAGTTTATTCGATAGAAAACACTACTCTTACAGGAAATAAATTCTGGGATGGAAATTTTAATAACAAAGCGTGTAACCCTGGAGTGTATGTATATTACCTTGTCTTCAGAAATTCCTTAGGGCAAGAAAAAAAATATCAGGGAGACATAACACTCATTCGTTAAACTAAAGTGAAACCCACCCTGCTAATTTTCAGAACCTTAATTATCTCCCTTTTCACTATCGTTACCATTTATGGTCAAAATGAAACCGATCCAGTTCAATTGGATCAGCAGGTGATGGACGAACTTAGTAATGCCAATTTATCCCAAGAAGTAAACCATGAAGATCACCTGGAAGATTTGAAAAACTTAAGGATGGATATTAATCAGGTCAAAATAACGGATCTTGACCAATTCCATTTTCTAAATGATAAGGACCGGCGACTAATCTATAATTATATAATCCGACACAAACCAATAATTCATGTTCTCGAGTTGCAATCGATCGAAGATTTAGAACCGGAAAAGGTTAGAAAATTAATTCCAATTTTCAAGGTTAATGGAAGCAATACAATGACTTCAGATCTGCATAATGCTTTGAATTTTGAAGAATGGCAAGGAAGGTTAAGTTTAAGGTGGGCCAGAGAATTTCCAAGAGAGTCCAATTTCGATTTAAACGATAGTGTTCCTTCATCATTTTTAGGATCAGCTGACAAAATGTTTTTAAGATTTTCCATTAACAGACCCGGTTTGTTTTCAGCTGGGTTAATATCAGAGAAAGATGCCGGAGAACAATGGTGGACGAAAAGCTCTTCTTCGGGAGTAGATTATTTAAGTGCATTTATCAAAATTGATCGATTGGGTTCCAGAATTTCTAATGTTATTTTAGGAGATTATAGAATTCGGGTTGGACAAGGACTGGTTTTGGATAATTCATTTACCAGTCAATCTTTACTTGATCTTGGATATTTCGCAAAATCCTCTGGCTTTTTAAAACCCTATCAGTCACTTCAGGAGAACAATATGTTGCGCGGTGTCGCGGGTCAATTGACTTTAAACAAATCAACCCATGCAATTCTTTTTTATTCAAAATCTAAGATTGATGCTAATGTAATTGAATCAGATGGTGATCTTCAGGAAATTCAAATTAGCAGTATTCTCAACTCAGGTTTGCATCGAACCCGGGCGGAGATTCTTGATCGCAACGCACTATCGACAAGCATTAAAGGTGGGTATATTAAGACTCAAAAACGAAATTGGTACGCTGGTTTGAGTTTTATCACTGCGAATCAGGATAAAAATCTAGGATCCGATGTCAGACCGGATCAGGTCTTTTTAAATCGGCTAAATACACAATACTTTGGTTCACTTTTTCATCAAATGCAGATTAAAGGAGCATTATTGTTTGGAGAAATTGCGGTTAACCAGGAAGGAAAATTAGCGTTGATACAAGGATTATTGAAAGGATTGGGAAAACATGCCGAGCTCATGATTCTACATCGAAACTTCAGTCCATCATTCAATTCAAGGTACAGCCAGGTATTTTCTTCAACGGGCAAAAGTCAAAATGAAAAAGGCAATACAGTAGGTCTCAATTTTTCTATTAACAAAAGGTGTAAGGTCAACTTACAGTGGAATAGTTGGATAAATCCATGGTTAAAGTATGGTGTGGATCAACCATCCGAAGCGCAAGAGTTTTCATCCAGGATTTCTTTTTCAGAAAAAAGAAAATGGACCTTTTATCTTCAATTTACCAGGAGATTAAAAGAAAAAAGCCAGATTGAATTGCATGAAACCATTACTCAGCATGAACTGAACACAAACCTTAGATTTCATGCTGAAGTAAAATTAAATCCATCCTGGACTTGGAGAGGACGAATTGAAAGACATGATTTTTCCTTTGCAGAAGAGCAGGATAATGGATATTTAGTCTTTTCAGATTTCATATACAAGGGAGTCGAATCCAGGATTTCCGGAAACTTCCGACTCGGATATCATGCCACTGGATCGTACAATTCGAGAATATATACTTTCGAAAATGATCTTCTCTACCAATTTCGAATTCCAGCATATTTTGGAAAAGGAGTTATAAGTTATTGTAATATCCGATATCGAATTCATCACGATTGGATGATGGAGTTGCGAGGTGCTTTACATTATCGTCAATCGGAAGATTCAGAGATTAAATCGCATTATGAAAAAGAAATAAAATTGCAGATTCACTACACTTTCAATTAGACAAAATTCAGTTTGATGATCAAAAATTGCAAATTAAAAAGTGAATAAAATTAAAATCAGTATGCTTTTATTAAAAAAAAAGCAAAAAAAGGTCACATTTTGAAAAAAAATATTAAAAAATATTTGCATATATCGAAAATGTCATACCTTTGATGTGTTATAACGATAACAAATTTTTATTTAGAAAATTTTTATCATTATTTTTTAACTAAACAAATTTAAAATGGCAAAAACACGTAGTGCTAAAAAGCCGGCAGCCAAAAAAACTGCTGCAAAAAAAGCAGCTCCTAAAAGAGCAAAAAAAGCAGCAACTAAAAAGACTGCTGCTAAGAAAACTACTAAAAAAGCAACTGCTAAGAAAAAAGCAGCTCCAAAAAGAGCAACCGCTAAAAAAGCAACTGCTAAGAAAAAAGCTGCTCCTAAAAAAGCAACTGCAAAAAAAGCAACTGCTAAGAAAAAAGCTGCTCCTAAGAAGGCAACTGCTAAAAAAGCAACTGCTAAGAAAAAAGCCGCTCCTAAGAAAGCAACTGCTAAGAAGGCAACTGCTAAGAAAAAAGCTGCTCCTAAGAAAGCAACTGCTAAAAAAGCAACTGCTAAAAAACCTGCCAAGAAAAGAAGTTCAGGCAGGAAGAAGCCTGCTGCCCCAGCAATGGATTCAGCAGTTATGGCTCCTTCAATGGAATCTTAGGATTTCCACTCAAAAGAAAAAAACTCCGTCGCTTTTCGCCGGAGTTTTTTTTTGCCCATACTGAATGTTATTTACATCTATCCGAGGCTATATTAACATTCCCAAAATCTCACACCCTTTGCTGGCAATTTAAAATTTCACCTTTTAAGTAGCTGGCTACCCAAAAGGACACAAACTATGTGCTTAGACTTATTTATAACATAGTATTATCACTTTAACTTTTTCACCTACCTTTGCATTATAAAATCCATCCCCATGCAGGTCTTTACCCAAGCTAATACGAGCACTTCTAATACCGACACGTTTCCGATTCTAGGAACAGATCACGTTGAATTTTATGTCGGCAATGCGAAGCAATCAGCACATTTCTATCAAACAGCATTTGGCTTTGAGCTGATAGCTTATAAAGGACCTGAAACCGGATGTAGAGATTATTGCTCCTACGTACTTCAACAAGACAAAATTAGATTTGTAATAAGCTCAGCTTTTCGGGTTGACCATCCTATAGCTCAACATGTCAATAAGCATGGAGATGGTGTTAAAGTTTTGGCCTTATGGGTAGATGATGTAAATAAATCATATGCAGCGGCTATAGATCGAGGAGCCGAATCTGCCATGTTACCAACTACTTACCAAGACGATTTTGGTGAGGTTGTTATGGCTGGAATTAAAACGTATGGCGAAACAATACATACCTTGGTTGAAAGAAAAAATTACCATGGTGCTTTCCTCCCGGGTTTTATCGCCAAGACTTCAGTTTTACCAAAACAATTTATAGGACTAAAATATGTCGATCATTGTGTTGGCAATGTTGAACTTGGTCAGATGAATAAATGGGTGAAGTTCTATCAGGACGTTTTAGGATTTAAGTTGTTAATAACTTTTGACGACAAAGACATATCTACCAAATATACTGCTTTGATGAGTAAAGTGGTCTCCAATGGAAATGGATATATCAAATTTCCTATTAACGAACCAGCTACCGGTTTAAAAAAATCTCAAATTGATGAATACCTCGAATTCTACAATGGAGCTGGAGTACAACACATCGCCATCGCCACGGATAACATTATAGAAACGGTTTCGAAATTACGGGCTAATGGCATTGATTTTCTATATGTTCCGGACAACTATTATGAAGATGTAATGGACAGAGTACATCATATTGATGAAGATCTCGAGGTATTGAAAAAACTCAATGTACTTATAGATCGGGATGAAGAAGGATATCTGTTACAGATTTTTACTAAACCCTTACAAGACCGTCCAACGGTATTTTTTGAGATTATCCAGCGCAAAGGCGCAAAATCATTTGGCAAAGGAAACTTTAAGGCTCTCTTTGAAGCCATAGAAAGAGAACAAGAGATTAGAGGGAATTTGTAATTTATGTAATTCCGAATATCCTCGTCCGGGATTATCATTGTTCATTTCTATTACAAACTGAAGTAACAATTTCAAGGTTTACTCGTTATTCGAATAAACAATAAGCTGTGCTCAACAAATATCTATTTCTTCTACTACTTTTATTTTCGGTCTGCCAATCCAATGATTGCACTAATGATCATTTACCAGAATGTATCCTAAATATGATCAATGACCCTAATCCATTAGTAACTATAAAAACAATTCGTATTCAAAACTTAGATAAAGTTATCCACTATTGGATCAATACCGATGCCACACATTATGATGGAACAGAACAGATCATAGATAAAGATTGTAATCAAGTTTGTTACTTCTGTGGAGAATGTAGCCCTCCTAAATGTTTGAATCTCTATTCTGATGAATGGAAGATCATCTGGAGAAGATAAAGTTGAATAGACAATAATTGCCTCTACTTATTGAATCCCCTTTTCCTTAAGGAAAAAACTTATTCATAAGGGTATAATCAATACTTCCATTTTGAGAATGACATCCGCTGCACGAACTACCTTTCTCTGAAGAGGAGATGGCCACAGAGCCACTGGCATTAATATATCCCCAAACCCAACCTTTGGAATCAGCATCTGCCAATTGCGAATTCTTATATAGAACGGCATATCGTTCCACTGAATTACCATTGGATAATTCCTTCACAATAACAGAGCCTTCCGGAAAAATTGCATTTGGTAAGACCTTCCCAGATGCGTCGAGTTGACCAGCAGCTATCGAATTAAATCGTGTTCTCAATTTTGAATAATTATGTCCGCTTCCAGAACTTCTTGGAAGAAATACATCTGAATTCTTATACCAGACAAATCCGTTTGTTTCTTTTGCTAAATCAAATAAGTTAGTATCGGTGCCCGTTGCCTCATCATCTTTACTACATGATGATACCATATAAACCACTATTAAGCCGGTAAAAATCAGTAAGAGTATTCGTGACTTCATATTAAGATTAAGGATTGAGTCAATAATTTATTAAGCAAAAATACTTAATAAACACGAATTACTCCAATTCGATGATTAAATAAGCAAGTGTTTATAGGGCTATTTCATATTCTTTACTATAATTATTTTAAACCACAAAGTAAATCTTGAACAGTTAAAACATTCAATAACTTTGCCATTGATGAAAATGGTTGCTATAACCGGTGCCAGTGGTCACATTGGCAATGTGCTGTGTCGGGAGTTGCTTGCTAAAGGAATCTCTGTCCGCGCCATGGTTCATCGCCATTCAGAAAGCCTTAAGGATACCGATGCCATTCAAATTTCTTGTCGCTTGGAAGAGGTTGATTCTTTAGATAAACTGGTAAATGGAGTCGATACCGTATTTCATCTGGTAGCAAAGATTAGCTTGCATAAAAGAGACGAACAGGACGTATTTCGAGTGAATTTAAATGGAACAGATAATCTGATTAAGGCCTGTGTTAGAAATGGTGTAAACACATTAGTGCATTTCAGCAGCATTCATGTATTAGATCCCCATCCTATCCATGAAATACTGAATGAAGACAGACCATATAATACAAGATCAAATCTGGCTTATGAACGTTCCAAACTTGAATCGGAGAGATTAGTTCTTGAAGCTTCTGACATTCGGAGTATTATCCTGATACCAAGCGCTGTAATTGGTCCATTCGACTTCGGTCCATCATTATTCGGTCAGGGGCTAATCAAAATGGCTAATGGAAAATTACCTATGACATTGCCGTACGGTTTTAATTGGGTTGATGTTCGCGATATTGTTAATGCCGCAATCCAAGCCGCTGAATTATCCAATCATGGTTCTCGATATATCTTATCAGGAGATTGGAAAACGCTACCTGAAATTGCAACTATAGCGAATCGATTTGTTGGAAGAAATTCTAGTCCAATAATATGCCCTCCCTTTCTTGCACATCAGATGGTACCAGCGTTAGATTGGATACTCCAAAAATTTGGTAAAAAATCTTTGTACAACAAGGCGTCGATTGAAATTCTTAGGGATTCACCAAGATTAATTTCAAATCATAAAGCAATGATTGACTTAAATTTTAAACCAAGACCGATAGAAATTAGTATTATGGACAGTCTTAAGTGGTTTAAACAACATAATAAAATATAAATTCATGAGTATTTCCTTCTTCAACAGCCTTCTTTGGATTTGGATATCCATCGCTGTTATCATTTTTATTATTCTTTTTAGAACGACAGCACCTTACGGAAGACACACAAAAAATAATTGGGGACCAATGATAAATAATAAATTGGGTTGGTTCATTATGGAGGTGCCATCTCTTATCGTATTTTCTGCTTTTGTGTTAGCGGGTAGAGGAATAAACCTTGATGTCTTAGGATTAATTAGTGTTCTTTATATATTTCATTACGTTTATAGGTCGATCGTTTTCCCTTTAAGGATTAAAACTGGCACAAAAAAAATGCCTCTAGTTATCGCATTATCGGCTATACTGTTTAATTTAATTAATGGTTCAACAAACGGATATTGGATTGGAACTCTCTCAGAGCCAGTATCTGATTCATGGCTATCCGATCCTAGATTTATTGTAGGTATTATTTTATTTATACTTGGTTTTTGTATTCACGCCTACCACGATAATATGCTCATTAACTTAAGAAAAAACAATAATAATGATTACCAAATTCCAAGCGATGGTCTTTTTAATTATATATCCAGTCCAAATTATTTTGGAGAAATATTGGAATGGTTAGGCTTTGCCTTGATGTGCTGGAGTCCAGCGGCATTATCATTTCTTGTATGGACATGTGCTAATCTGGTTCCACGTGCTTACAAAAATCATCAATGGTATAAAGAAAGGTTTCATGAATACCCCTTAAAGCGAAGGGCAATTATTCCTTTAATATGGTAAGCTTACAATCATATTTAAAATCCGAAGCTCTTACATTAGAACTAAATAAGGCCTGCGCCTAAAGCAATAGAGACAATGATTAATAGAATTGCCGTTATGATTTGTAATAATTTAAAAGTAACTTTCTTTAATAATTTATTTCCGATAATTGAGCCTGCAATTCCTCCTAAAATAGTAAAAAATAATAAATTAAAATTATCCATCAAACCAGAATGGAGGAATCTGGTGGAGTAAACGCTTAATCGGGTTAAGTCCACAAAAGTTGACACGATAACAGTGATCGCTATAAATTTTTCCTTCGATAATCCTGACTTAATCAAAAAAGCGCTTCTCAATGCGCCCTGATTTCCGGAAAGCCCACCAAAGAATCCGCAAAGTAATCCGCCAATTGGAAGTTTATTTTTAGAGAATTCCAACGTCTTAAAAAAAGGTATTAGTTCAATAAGTGCAAAAATGATCAGCAAATTGGAAATGACAAATTTAACTAAGTATACTTCAAATGCTCTTCCATATATTGTATAGGTAAATAATGGTTGAATCCCTCTACTATTTACTAATATCAATGATCCCACCATCGCGGCTAGGACTGCAGGAACACCAAATCGAAAGACAACTTCCTTGTCAGCATTTTTTCCGACCAGGAATAGTTTGAAGAGATTATTAAACAAATGAACAACGCCCGTTAATGCGATGGCAAGTTCAACAGGAAAAAATATTAATAAAACAGGTGTTAGGATAGTACCTAATCCAAATCCTGAAAAGAAAGTCAGAATGGCAACGATAAAGGCGAGCAAAGAAACGATAGCAATTACCATAAAATATAGTCAATAATTTTATTCTATGAGTTTCAATGCTTTAAGGGTCTTTTTTTAATCATACCTCCTTTAGTATCTTTAACACTATTCATTACAACGAAGGCATGGGGTTCAATTTTTTCAATTTCAGTTGTTAATTTATTCAATTCAAGCCCAGTTATAACTGTATAGATGATATCTGTCTCCCTTGTTTCTCCCCGTTTACCAACGCCTTTTTTCCCGCTGTACACGGTCACTCCTCTTCCCATTTTATCAATAATCATTTGCCGGATCTCGTCACTATGCAAACTAATTATTGTAACTCCTATATATTCTTCAATACCTTCAACAATAAAGTCCAGTGTTTTAGAAGCTGATAAATAAGTAATCATAGAATATAATGCTATTTCAATTCCTAAATAGTACGCAGCAACACCAAAAATTATAACATTGATAACAATAATAATGTCTCCTATAGTAGTTCCGAACTTTCGGCTTAAGTATATTGCAAGTACTTCCGTTCCATCAATGACCGCACTTCCCCGGACAGCAAACCCTATTCCGGCACCAAGAAAAAAACCACCAAAAACCGCTACGAGTAAATTGTCATCAGTCACATTTGGAAAGGATACCTTAGCCAAAACTAAAGAAAGACCACTAATAGCAATAGCTGTCTTTATTGCAAATTGCCTTCCCAGAATATTATAGGCGAGAATAATGAATGGAATATTGACACAAATAATCAGGATATAAAGGGGAAATTGAGTTATCGCCGCAATTAATAGTGAGATTCCAGTTGCCCCCCATCAATAAAATGATTCGTTAAAAGAAATCCTTTAAACCCAAAAGCAGCAGAAAAAATACCAAGAGTAATTAGAATGAAATCCTTAAACTGTCTTTTAATTGTTATAATTAGTTCTCTATAAGCCTTTGCAAGCTGAAAACTTGAATTTATCCTGCTCACAAAGGGTTGCTGATTCTTGTTTTTTAGAATCGTCTGAGTAATTATTCTTGTCCAGAATGAATTCATTTATTATTTTTTGGAAATATTCTAGTAAATGACATTGCTTAATTTAGACTTATTACATAATAGAAAAGTCAATAAGCAATAATAACAAATTACAAAGATAAATTAATTTTTATCATAATAAAATTCAGTGTCCCATTGTATAGAAATGCATTCAATTAATCTCTCTAAAATCAAAAATTAACTTATCTCTTGAATTCAGCCTAAACAAAATTAATTCAAAAATAATAAAATAAAAAAGCCCCGGATAATACCGAGGCTTTAGAGATCCTACAATTTAAATTTACCTTAATATACTTACTTTTTGAATTTGATCATTTCCATTTTGACTTACTCTTACAAAATAAATCCCGTTTGGAAATTCAATTGTTGGAATTTTATAATAATTAATGATTGAGTTCAATCTTTCATTTTTTACAAAAATTACTTTTCCTTGATAATTTGAAATAGTAATTTCAGCATTTGAATTATTAGAACTTGAAATTTCAATAGTAAACTCATCCTGTGCAGGATTAGGGTAAATATTGGTAATTAGCTGGCCAGATTGATTATCTAATTTATTATTAAAATAATTAGGTGCAGTTGCATCATTGGATTTTTGTTTTTTCAAAGCCCCATTGTTACAATTTACACACGGACCAACAAAATCCCCATGTCCCATATGTCCACCAACTGCAGAATAGGCTACACAAAGTGTAGATCCTTTATGACAAATTAAGACTTTTTGATTATTATTTCCACATTTCCAACTATTGCTCCATTGACTTTGTGTAGAAGGTGGATACTTACAATCAGGAAGTCCGTCATTATTGTTATCTACTTTATCATCACCACCAGGGCAAACATCACAAATATCTCCCCTACCGTCACAATCTGAATCTGCCTGATCTGAATTAGAAGTATTTAAACAATTATCACAAACGTTTCCAACACCATCGCCATC
>CAZHNF010000013.1:34573-86565 GCA_964533625.1 uncultured Saprospiraceae bacterium
CTGAATTAGAAGTATTTAAACAATTATCACAAACGTTTCCAACACCATCGCCATCGGTATCTGCTTGATCTGAATTCGGAGTATTTACGCAATTATCACAAACGTCTCCAACACCGTCGCCATCAGAATCAAATTGCCCTTCATCAATAATACCAGCAAAAGCATGTGTCATAAAAGTTCCATAAAAGCCATCCCAATATCCTAAATCCTGGCTTCCATCTTCAAAATAAATATATCTAACTCCAGTTGCATATCCTGAAAATAAATGGGAATGGGTAATTCCAGAAGCAGTAGCATACAATGGTGCTCCCGAACTTCCCCAATTAATTGAAGCAATTACCGAATGAGAAGCATCCCTTAATTCAACTTTTAAATAATAGACATCACCCCCCAAGCAGAAGTAATTATTATCCCATACCAATTGAAAAGTTTCTTCAACTAGTATGTCAGGAGAAGCATCCAGAAAAGCAGCACTAAATCCCTTAGCAATTAAGTCAACTTCCTGATTTTTCGTATTATAGATTAATCCTTCACAATTCTCATAAGTTCCTGCAAATCCACCTGGAATTTGACCAAAACCAGGATAGTTTCCTCTATTATAATTAACATTCCATCCAGTGGTAACCGGAAATTGACCATTTCCATTTGTCAAAAGGTTGTATCCGTTTGCAATTGTTGGACAATTGTCACAAACATCACCTACACCATCACCATCCGAATCTTCTTGGTTTGGATTGGCAGAATTTGGACAATTATCACACTGATCACCAATTCCATCTCCATCACTATCCATCTGATCCGGATTGTTTTTTGTTTTACAATTGTCGCATACGTCGCTAGTTCCATCTCCGTCTGTATCAAGAGAAGAAATAGTAAAACCATCAATAAAATTTGCTACCGATCCACCCGTAATTGATCGGATTTGAACTCTAGTGCTAGATGAAGTAGCGAGAAATGAACCGGAATAAACTACCCAGGCTGCGGGGCCAGTTGTCATTACAGTGATCATAAAAGGTCCTGCAGGGGAATCGCCGATTTCAAAATTGGCTGTATTGACAGCACCGCGTCCGCGATGAGCAATACTCCAATTATACATTACACCGGGGACAGTCGTAATATCCTGATAAATTACATCAGGCCCATGTGAATTAACTTCAATAAAATTCGCTCCTTCATAAGCAGTTATTCCATTAAATCCGGATCCCCAAACTTCAATTACTCCTATAGATTGCGAGGACCATCCACCTGCCGGTGAACTAAGAAAAGCCAACCCTGGAGTAGGTACACCATATTCAAAACCTTCGTCTTGAGTATTGGTGCAATCAATTTGTGCTAGGAGTTCAGTGTTAATAAGTAGTGACGACAGTACACTTAAGTACAAGAAAACTCTAAGTCTTTTCATGGCAATAAGGTTTTAATTAAAAAATAAATAAAAGCTCACATTATCCTTAAATTGAAAACACAGTTTAAGGGTTTTGTGCTTTAACAAAGCTAAAGATATGCTTAGAATAAATAATTAAAAATGTTTTATTAAATTATTATAAAACTATTCATATTATAATTTAAGATCACATTGAAATTGTTGTAATATTAAATAAGGTATCTTGATAATATGTTCTTAGGTTAGTGTTAATTATTCGAGACAAGCTGTTTGACCTGATCAGATGGGTTAATACCAAAGTAATTTTTATAAGCCTGACTAAAACTACTTAAAGAGGAATAACCAACGTCGTATGCTATTTCAGTAATATTTGCATTAGGTTTTTGCAAAAGATGGCGGGCTTTAATACTTCTGTTTTCTTGAATAAATTCAAAAATAGTCTGATTATAGACTTCCTTAAATCCCTTCTTCAGATAACACTGATTAGTGCCAATATTACCGGCAATCAATGGTATCGTTAATGTATCAGAAAGGTTATCGAGAATATATTTCTTTGCCAGATTGATTTTTTCTATTTCAATTGGTTTATTGAAAACAGCACAATTATCACAATTAATATGCCCATTGTCAAATATAAAATTCGACGAAACGTCCATCCTGTAATTACTCTACTCCACATCTGAAAGTTGCGATTTTAAGCTTAACCAACCTCCCCCATTGAACACTTCAGGATATCCATTAGCTTTCAAAATTGAAACCGCCGAACCACTTCTTGAACCGGAGGCACAGCAAGTTATTATCGGTCTATCTTTTTTAATTTTGGATAATTGGGTACGAAGATCATGAAGGGGAATGTTAACAGAGCCCTTTATATGACCGCTTTTAAATTCCATACTCGTTCGAACATCAATAATTTGCGCTCTTTTATCCATAAGATCCTTCAAATCAATTTGGGGACCCGAACTAAAAATCTTTTTTAAAAATTCAAACATCACTATTTATTTAATTATAACCATTTACATTAAGCCAACTACCCCCATTTTCACAATTGATCCCTTTACTTTTAAGAAATGCGACAGCCTGACCACTCCTACTGCCACTAGCACAACATAAGACAATTGGTTCTGGCATTTCTTTGAATTCCTGTACCCGTTCGGGTATTTCATTAAGTGGAATATTGATACTTCCAGCAACAGAACCTCCCATAAACTCCATGGGTGTTCGAACGTCAATAACTGTTATTTTCATTTTTCCTTTTTATTATTAAATAATATTGCTCCAATTAATGCTCCGTAGACCGTGCTAATGATTGGATTTGAAGTGATCGGGCAAGTCCCGGACGAACAACCTATAAAATGATAATAAGCATATCCTGCTGCAGCCCCAATGACAATACCCAATACAACAAATTTATATTCTAATATTTTATTCATTAATTCTGCAAAGTTAGTTGATGTAGATTATTATTAAAAACTTCTACTCCATTGTATATTACTTGCCAGGTCACTGGCATAATCTTTTTGAGCATATGACTCACGCCACAGATTTCATCCTGAGATTTTGTTACAGCCTCCAGAGCTGCTTCCATATCTTCTGTATCGCCGGTCATCTCATAGACAATATGAGCAGATACATACACTATAGGAGGATGTTTACTTATTTCACCGGAAACCTTAAGATTGAAGTCCTTTAATACCTTATTCTTTTTTCTCAATAAAGCAATAACATCCATTCCGGTACAACCACTCAACGCAGTAAGTACAAAAGGTTTGGGAATTGGGCCCTGATCTTCTCCACCTACTCGCTCAGGAGCATCCATAATTATGGTATGGCCGTTGACTAAAGCATTGAATTGCATTTTGCCCATCCATTGGGCTTCGATTTCATGTTTCATGATTGCTGATTATTTTTTGATGTTGATAAACCAAAAGGAAGATATAAAGGGCAAAAACTTAGCAAGCTTGTTGCTACCAGTATTATTGCAAAAATTCCAAGTACTAAAGCAGTAACTCCAGTAATTAGCTTAGAAAAATAAAGAAACCCTATTGTAAAGGCTATTAAAATCCTTATTAATCGGTCCATAGAACCCATATTCTTTTTCATACTAAAAATTTAATGATTGAACTATTATACCACAAAGTTCTAATGGTATAAAAATCTATACGGTGACTTTGGTCACAATTCTCTTAGCAGCTTGATTTGGTTGCGATACAAGAGTAATTTTTTATCGTTTTCTAACTTCTTCAGCAATCGAGAGATGACCTCTCTTGAGGAGGCCAGGTCAACTGCTATCTCTTCATGAGAAAGATTTATTAATGTTGAACCTGTAGCCTTCGACTTCTCTTTTAGATAATGCACCAGACGCTCATCTAATTTTTTAAAGGCTAACTGGTCTATGGTTAGCAATAACTCATTGAAGCGGTTGCGTATTGTACGCATGACAAAACTTTTCCATGTAGGATACCGTACCATCCACTCATCCATTAAGGCGATTGGAATAGAAATAAATTCAACATCAGATTCAGCCGTGGCTTTTATCTCGCTCGGAAATTGCTGCAGACAGCAGGTGAATGTCATGGCACAACTTTCATTGGCATGTATACTGTATAGGTATAATTCTTTACCATTTTCGTCTTCTCTAGTAATCTTAATTATTCCTTTTAATAAAATGGGTATCACTCTAACCGTTTGTCCAATATCCAGAATCACTTCACCCTCTTTTAGACTTACTATTTTTCCTTTTTTCTCAATTTCAGATAGCAAATCAGTTTCAAATGTACTTCTAAATTTTTCGGATATATTCATCAAGCAAATCTAAGAATCCTAAGCGAATCTTTGAAACTATCCTACCTCGACTATTAAAACAACATTTAAATTATACCTGAGATTGGATAACCTTGATTAAAAATATAATTGTCTATTTTTTCTTGGATTTAATTTTGGTAAATTCAAGGTTTTTCATGTATTCATTATTTATTATTATTGACATGAATCTCATTATTCAATTTATTAAACAAATCTTCCAAGGCAGTTATTCGATCTACCATTTTAGTATATTGCTTCTTTAGTTCTGAATTTTCATTGTTTAACGCATTAATTTTATCTTGTTGTTCTTCGATTTGCAAATTAAGTTCCTGTATCGCTTTAATGGCCAAAACCCCAAGTCCGGAATAGTTTATGGTCAATAAATCATCCTTACCGTCATTTTGATGAACCATCTCCGGAAATAATTTTTGAAGATCCTGTGCAATAAAACCTATTGACCTTCTATGTGATGAGTCATTTTTCCAATTAAAAGATTGGGCTTTAAGCTTTAACAGTATGGGTAAAATAGGACCTAAACTCTGTATGTTTGTTTTCAATCTAAAATCTGATACACTTGAATAGTCCCCTGAGGTGGCATCAAAAGTTCCTTTATAGAAACTACCTTTATAATGTTTAAGTGATCCGCTAGCACTTACAAGATTGATATCCCATTCATGGGCACCATTAATTATACCTAATCCATAACCATATCCAGTGTGATTGACTTGAAGAAGATTATTATAAGTCGCTTCTGTATTACCAATTATTACATTACCATTATTAATGGTCATCACTCTTGTATTGTTACCTTGACCGATTGTTAGTCTGTTTTTACCCCCCTTAGCCAGCAAATAACAGTCGCCTGCTCCAGCACCACCAACAGCTACCCCCATTTTCAATGAATAACTTCCATCTCCGATTTTAAGATCTCCATCTGAGTTTTGTAAATCCCAATTAGAACCTGGGATTTCAAGATAAGGAGAAACGGTTACGGGATGCTTTTCTATTTTTACTCTTCCTTTGAAATAACCACCATAACCTAGTTCACTTGAAGATTGCCCATAGATTGCACGACCACTAGCATTAGTTCCAGAGACATAACCCCACACGCCCCATCCATTTCCAAATTGTGCGCCTTGGACACCAACTCCATTTAATCCAGTTCCACGATTTAGCCCCTTAACACCACAACTTCCACTTCCTGGATTTAAATTAGTAATTTCACCAATAACACCTGCAACTTCTGCGGTTCCTACACTAGTAAAGGAAGTACCATTAATCTTTCCATAAACACCAATACCATTTTCTACCTGATAACCATAGACACCAATTGCATTTTGAGATTCATTGTAATTATATCCTGAAATAGCTGTTGTGTTATTATGATTCTTATTAGTATCTTTTAAAGTAGACCTAAACGCCGTATAACTATTGGATGAAACGACAAGACTTGGTTTTAGACCATTATAATTTTCTGATTCGAAAACTCCTGCACTACCGCAGTTTGTATTAATGGTTGATTTAATACCTACAAATTCCTCCCTACAAGCAGGATCATCACCAACAAATTCAGAGAGAATTCCAATCCTTTGTTTTTTATTGACGTTGTAATTATTAACAACATTAAGCTTTGCTTCTTTTAGATTCGCAGTACCAATGCCAATTGCATCTGAAGTATTATTGGCATAAATAAAGTTTCCCTGTGCAGTCCACAAAGAATTTAAAGTATCATTAGACAAACTTATTCCTTTACCAGGGATATAAGTTTGACCATTATCAGAAGCAGGTAGCCATGTACTACCATTCCACTTTAATACCTGGCCTTGGGTAGCCGCTTGCTGTGCAAGTTTTAATGAATTACTCAATGTACCATTTCCAGATAGAGTAGCATTTGTTATAACAGCCTGACTACCCCAATTATCTTCAGCGGGCTGCCAATTATTTCCAGACCATTTTAATACTTGATTCAAATTAGCTCCTTGCTGTGATAATTTTAAAGGTGTGCTCAATAAGCCATTCCCGGAAAGACTACCATCAGTTTGGACAAATTGATTTCCCCAATTATCACCTGCACCTCCACTAATATCATTCTGAGGCACCCACATATTTCCATCCCATTTTAAAGTCTGACCAACTTTTACATTTTGCGTATTAACATCGAGGAGGTTGTTTAATGAATCCGATATAGCATGAATTGAATTTGCAGAGAAAAGTGCATAGGGCACACTATTAAATGACAAAGAACTTAATAATTGAAAATTTGTTCCACCAGCTGGATCCATTTCAACCTTTAACCATTTATTACCCGTCTCCCAATTAATTGCATTAAAAGATCCTGACATAGTCTGTCCACCACCAATTTGAAGATTTACGATACCTAAAGATCCAGTGTTGACATTGTGACGCTCAACAAATAATATTACACCATTAGGACCTCCGTCAAGAATAGTCATTTGGAGAGTCATTTGAGTATTCACTATGGGTTGACCTGTTAAGTCTCTGGGAATTGCCTGGTAATTAATTCTCTGTGGAGTTTGGGAATTAAGGGAAATAGTTAGGAGAAAAAGAATAACGATAAAGAATAATTTTTTCATATTCAAAAAAATTTAAAAGGTGAAACTATTGTTTGACAATTCGAACTTTTGAAATAAGTTCTTTATTCGAAGTTATTGCCATGAGCAGGTATAATCCCGACGGAAGGTCTGAAATAGATAAAATAAATTTTTGATCTGAAATTTTTCTCAGAAATACAGGAATCATTTTGCCTGTGCAGTCATATAAATAAATATCAAAATCAGGATTTGAACATTCAAGAGTCAAAACTTCCAAAGTCGGATTCGGATAGACCAGAAATTCGTTAAAAGAATTGGTTTCAACTGAATTTATAAATAATTTTCGAGGTTGATTAAATCCTTGCGACAGAAAGAAATTAGCATTAGCAAGAGTTCCAATTATAGATTCCCCTACTGTGAAGGTATAGTTAACCTTTCCAAAAATTACCTCTTCTCCTTGAGACGCAACTATCTCTTGTCCTGCAATATTTGAAACAAGGAATCCACTCCCTAAAAGGAGCAAGATCAACCGATAGATAGGTTTAATAACCATTCTTTTCATATGAGGGATTTTAGTGAAAAAGAAAAAAAAACAGCCTTTAAGTCATTTCAGTCTTGGACCAAACAACCAATTATTTTGCTCTTTCTGACGCCACCTTGGAAGGAAAAATTTTAAACTACAGTATTTGATAAAACTGTATGTCTATTTACACAACTCAAAATTCTCATTACTCCTTCCAACTTAGATGCACTTACCTAGAAATGCCATCCTATTATTACCGAGCTTAGCACTTGAAATCGGTTTCAGAATGTAGAATAAGCCGAGAACACCGCTGTAAAAATTGATAACAATTATTTAAGAAAGCAAGTTCCATATCCCTCTGGGCCTAAAGCTTTATGATTAAATATTTCATGAATTACATTTGAACGGAAAGGACTGATTAGCAAATCATTATGCTACCATAAAGTGAATTATTTTATTCTCAGATATATTATTAAGATTAAATCTGAGGTACCGCTAAAAAGTCTATTAATCCCTTAATAGAATCTGTTGATGAATCAGCACGCTAAGCATTTCATGGTTTTTAAAACTATAAGTTAGTATGGAATTAGAAACTCTGATTGTTAAGTTTTCATGAAGCCATATTTCGTCACTATGTGCAATTCAGCAATTTGAATTACTTTTCTTCCGTAATAATTTAATTGAATCAGATGGTCACCCTTTCAAATATTAAAATCATTTACAATTCTATTTAGCCTTTGGTTTGATTGTGTTCGACCCATGAAGATCAGATATAAAAATGCTAGGAATATTTTAGTATATCTTGATTTTCTATTATTGATTGCTCTGCTCCATGCATACCTACATTAAACATAGCAGCTGCCAACTCAGTTGATTTAATGCTATAATTTCTACCTAGCCATTTAATAATTGGATAAAATAATCTCATTAATTTATATAAAATATTCGGTTCATTCCTAGGTTCTGTTGGGTAAATATAGGCAGGTCTAAAACTAAATAAACTGAGATTCAATCTAGAAATTTGATTTTCAGCCATTCCTTTATATCGCGCAAATGAGGTTCTACTTTGTTCAGACCTATCCGCACCAGCACCACTCAATAAGCAAATCCTAGACCCTGGATTAATTTTAGATAACATTTTTGCAAAAGCAACTGAATAATCAATCGTAACCTTTTTAAGTAAATCATCACTAACTTGCCCTGTATATACACCCAAACAGAAAAATGCAAGCCCTGCATTATTAAAATATTTTTCTTGTAAGGAATAATCTTCGAAGTCTGTGACAACAATTTCAACTAACTTACTGTGACTAATTTCGGATTTCTTTCGGACAAAACTGATAACTTCAGTTATATTGGGTGACTCGAGACATTTACCTAAAACCAAACTTCCTATCATGCCTGAACCACCAGTAATCAATACTTTCATAAATACCTTTAATTAGAATATCTTAAATTATATTTCAGAAATTTCAGGCTCAACCAATCTCATTAATTTATCTAGCGAATCCTGCCACCCCAAATAACACATTTCGATTGGTATGGCCACCGGAATTCCCTCTTGGATAATTTTTATCTCGGTTCCGTACATTACTTTATTAAACCAAATTGAGGTAAGCATTTCACCTTGCAAATCGGAATTATCAAATCGATCACTATGCCGAATAAACTCATTTGGTATTATTTCCAGAAACTGCCCTCCAAAGTAGTGGCTCAAACCACTGGTGAAATTAATAAAAGTCATCTTATAATTTCCGCCTACTTTAAAGTCCATTTCTTGAATAGTACATAAATAACCGTATGGGGGCAGCCAATTAGCATAAGTTACAGAATCAGAAAAAGCACGGAAAAAATTTTCAGGACTAACTTTAAATACTCTATGCAATAAAATCTGATTACCATTCATAATTATAGATTTTTCATAGATTTTGCAGTTATTAGTATTCCACCCTTTTGTGAAGACATTTGGTCCATTTATACTATTAATATTTATTCATTAATTGAACGAATACCCTTTTCCTTTAGTAGATTCAAATGATTTTTCATAGACATTAACTGTTCCTGTGAATGAGACTTCCAAATAGTGACTTCACCAACCACCTTAAATGGAGATTGTGAACGGTAAGACATGGTGGGATTACCAGGAAATTTTTTATCCGTCAAGTCTGGATCATCTTCAATTAATCCTAATGGTTCAACAAGATAAATTCTTTCTCTTCCATCACCGTCAGCCAGTTCAGCTCCCCATATCGCAGCGTCAAGGGTTGAGGTTAAAAAAACAAACTTTGCATTTTTTCTTTCTCCAAAATTTGAGGAAAATCCTACTTCAACGAGATCTCCTATATTCAAGTTAGCTTTAGTTCCATGGAAGTAAGTTTGTTTAAATGGCGATGCACCCAATTGAATAATGCCTTCCTGTTCTCCCATAAATAAAATTTTCTGAGATAATAAATTAATAATTACTGAGAAGGAAATTTATTCATATCCATGTAGAATATTTCCCAGACATGCCCATCATAATCTTCAATTTTTCTCATTTGCATAAATCCATAATCAGTCATTGGCACAGGTTCCAGTCCACCTGCCTTCAAACCTTCTTCAACCATATGATTAACGGCCTCTACGCTATCAACTGATAAAGCAAAAAGAGCGGCCAGATTATTTTTGGTATCGGCTAGTGGCTTGTGGGCAAATCCTTTAAATTTTTCAACATTCATAATCATCAAATAAATGGCATCACTCCATACCATACATTTGGATTGTTCGTCAGAAAATTGCGGATTATTGACAAAGCCTAATTGCCTGTAAAAATTCATAGACTTATCAACATCTTGAACAGCTAAATTAATAAAGACTTGTTTCATTTTAATTTATATTTTTTAATTGGTATTGATCCAATGCTCTACTTGTAAATTGAATTATTCCTTTTGAAGATGGATACCTACCTTGAATTTATTGTGAACAATAAAGCTGAAGTTGAGAAGGGATATTTAACGATAAATAAATGCAATTTTTAATTGACATTTATTCAATATACCTATTATTTTAAGTTGGCAGCCACCCTTCTAAGTTTTTCCTGAACTTCCATGGCCAAACCAGCTAATTCTTTATTATCTACAGAACTCATGGCCGAGATTGGATCAACAATAGAAACATTAATCTTGTCCATTTCTCCTTGTTCTACAACAACACTACAAGGAAGAAATACACCAATATTACCATCAATAGCCAAAGCTCTATGCGCGAAATGAGGATTACAGGCTCCTAAAATTCTATAAGGTCTAAATTCAACATCTATTTTCTTCTTTAAGGTATCTTTCACATCAATTTCAGTTAAAATTCCGAAACCTTCTTTTTTAAGTTCTTCTGCAACCAATGCAACAGCTTCATCAAAGCTTTTATTAGATATTATAGCACTAAAATAATAAGACATAAATAGATTATTTTTTGCAAATATAAAAAATTAATTGTATGATAGTTGAAAATAGGTGTATCGGAAGAAAATTAAGGATTTCATGCCAGATAAACTAATCTTAAAGCATATTAATTTAGCTTTTAATATTAAGCATCTACAATATTGTATTGCGAGCTTATCAAAATAAATTAATATAAATTAAACATGTGAATTATCCCTGATATAATTTACAAATCTATTGTTAGATGAATTTATAGATCATTATTTCTACTTTTTTAAATAGAAATTTTTAAATTATACAGTAAGACAATATTAGTTCAAGTTTAAATGTGCTGATAAATAAAGAAATTGTAAAAAGATTTCATTTTAATTATCTATTCTTTTTCCGTACTGAAAATATTTTTTTCACATTAGATTCTTAATAAAAAGAAAATATATATTGAATAGCTGTCCTTTAATAAGTTTCAAAACATCCAATTTAAAGCGAAAAAAAGGCTGATTAGTGGCATATTCTTGAATGACAATCAATTATCATTACACAATTTCAGAACAATTTGGACTATTTAATGACCATTAACCGGTTAATATTCCAAAGAAATATTGTTAAAATTCGTAAGAATATCTTACCTTTGCAGCAAAATTATTAATTAACAGGTTTCTGCCTTTGCTTTCTTGATTTAGTCTATTACATTCTCTCTCATCTTTGCTTTTTCAGTTACCACTTCAATTACCTACATATTTCTAGTGCAATTTGTTTGCTGATTGAGAAAGAAATACCGGTATTCCGGCTACCAAAAAACATATGAATTTTAATCAATTAGGTTTAATAGAACCGATTCTTCGCGCTGTATCTAATGAAGGATACCTAAATCCTACTGAGATACAAAGCAAAGCGATTCCTCATATTCTTAAAGGAAAGGATATAATGGGTTGCGCACAAACCGGCACAGGCAAAACAGCAGCTTATGCCATACCAATTTTACAACAATTACATAACAAAAAAAGAACTTCAGCAATAAAGGCCTTAGTGCTAACACCCACACGAGAACTGGCTTTACAAATCGAAACAAATTTTAGTGCTTACGGAAAATTTTTAAACTCAAAATGTTTTGCCATATTTGGCGGAGTACCACAAGGCCATCAGGTAACTACCCTCAAAAAAGGTATTGAAGTTCTCATAGCAACTCCAGGAAGATTGCTAGACTTAATGCAACAGGGTATTATTAATTTAGGACAGGTTGAATATTTGGTCTTGGATGAAGCAGACCATATGCTGGACATGGGTTTTATTAACGATGTCAAAAAGATATTATCAAAAGTTCCCACACCAAGGCAGACCTTATTCTTTTCTGCAACCATGCCGAAAGAAATAAGAAAATTTGCCAATTCCATTCTGAATAATCCTGTTGAAATCTCAGTCACCCCTGTATCTTCTACTGCAAGCACAGTATCGCAATCCGTATATTTTGTTGAAAAAAATGCTAAAACGGATTTATTGGTTCAGCTGCTTAAGGATAAGTCAATCATTCGTTCACTCGTTTTCACTAGAACAAAACACGGGGCCGACAAATTGGTAAAGCAATTGAGCAGAACGGGTATTTATGCGGCTGCGATTCATGGGAATAAGTCACAAATGGCTAGACAAAGAGCTTTGGATGATTTTAAACGAAATAAAATAAAAATATTAGTTGCTACCGATATAGCAGCCCGAGGAATTGATATTGATGAATTACCTCACGTAGTAAATTATGAATTACCCCATGTGCCGGAAACATACGTGCATAGGATAGGAAGAACGGGAAGAGCTGGAAAAGATGGTACGGCCATATCATTTTGCGATACAGAACAAAAATCTGAACTCCATGATATTCAAAAACTCATTGGATTTAAGATACCGGTAAAAAGTGAAGTAAGGCATAGTAGACAATTAATGAATGTTTAAAAATTAGTAAAAATACATGGCAGATACTTTTAACAAAAAAGCGTTACAACAAAAAAGAGCTAAAAAAAGACAGGATAAAGCAGAACGTAAAGAAGAACGTAAAGCCAACAACAATAAAGGAAAGAGTTTTGAAGAAATGTTGGTTTATCTGGATGAATTTGGCAACATAACAGACGTTCCTTTAGATAAACAAAAAAGAAAACCGATCAAAGCTGAAGACATTCCATTAGGAGCTACGGCGCTGCATGAAGATAAAGTATTCACTGGAACTATTTCCTTGTTTATTGCTGAAAAAGCTTACGGATTTATTTCAGAAGACAATACAAGAGAAAATGTCTTTGTACATGGCAATAATCTTATAGAAAATGTAAAAGTTAATGACCGGGTATCTTATGAAAAAGAAAGAACTCCCAAAGGCTTTTCAGCCATTCATGTCAGAAAAATAAAATAATTTTTTTTTAATAAATTTCAACAACAATGCAAGAAGGAAAAGTAAAATTCTTCAATGAATCAAAAGGATTTGGATTTATCACACCAGATAATGGATCTGCGGATATTTTTGTCCATATCAGCGCTCTTAAAAACGATATCAAAGAAAACGATAAAGTAACTTATGATGTAGAAGAGGGCAAAAAAGGCTTAAATGCTGTTAATGTTAAATTAGCAGAATCCTAAAAATTCAAAGGGAGGATAATATCCTCCCTTTTTTTATACTTTTTATTTGTAAAAGTAAAACACTGTGTATTGTTTACAAATGAAGAACAATACTGCTAATTAGAAATTTTAGTTTTAAAAAAATTGCTCATTAGTATATACTCTCTAATCTTCGCCTCACGTTCTAATTTATTCTAAAATATTAATGCAAGACTTTATTGTCAAGCTAAATCTGAATTGTGTATTCAGAAAATATAGCTTCATAAAATCTTAAGTTTCTTAAATTAATGATTTAGCCTATATACCTCGTCTTGGAATTGACAAACTTTAATACAAGATCAATTATTATTTAATTCTATAATAATCTATCAATAAAACCTTTTTATTTAAAGGTTTTGATAGTTAAAATAAGAAATAAATGACCCCCTTGCTGGATTTATATTAAAAATCCTTAATCCTATAATTAAACTTAACCGCCACATCAATATAGGATTATTATGTTTTTGCAGCTCTGCAATCCTACTTTCCTAATCTAATTCGTAACTTTACCTGGCCATGAACAAGAGATTATTCTTTTTAATGTTGTGCTTGGTATTTATGTCTTGGATTCAGGCACAAGTTTATGTAGAATTAACTATTCCTCAAGGGATTGATCCCTGCCTGGGCGTCCCGGTTGAAATCCGAATTATTAATGAAGGCAATAAACCCTTAAAAGGGGCCAGTCTTCAGTTTTTAAAAGGAAAGGATCTTCTTTTTAGACAGGGCAGCCTCTCTGGCAGAATGGTACAATTGCAAAACGGCGCTGGCCCAAAAGGCCCGGTCTTCAGTATTGATTTTCTGGATATTTGTGAATCTCTCTCTTTCAGTTTTTGGATGGATCATGGATGTGCCACACAAAGCCATATGGATAGTACTGAAGCAGTATTAAATTGGAATAATCAAAAAATTAGTTCAGGCATCCGATCTGTTCAGATCTTCAGTCCAAAAATTTCAATCATTAATCTTGGATTATACTTCGACGAGACCGCATCAGTCTTTAAAAAGAAATATAGCATTATCAACATTGGCCAACTGGCTCTGGATACTTTTATACTTTTTGTTTCAGCCGATGATAGAATGAATATCCTTAATTCTAATTATGGTATTTTGAGTTCGAATGGTGATACTTTAACTTTTAATGAAAAGGACTTTACCTTAATAGGCAACCATAATTCATTTTTTGAAAGAGGAGAAATTATCGATATTGAACAAGTAGTAGATCTAAATGCTTGCGAGACCGATTTCCAAATTTCTCATAAAATTAGAGTACCCTGTCGTCAGAATCTTTGTGAATTTACAGTAGATGATAAAGTAAAACTTCAGGCTATTGTTGGAACCCCAAAGATGGGCATACTTCAGGATTCCCAAACTACAGCAACTCCCTGTCGGGATGGAGAAGTTAACTTGAGGCTTTTCAACACTTCAAATAATGGAAATTTCAATCTTGGCAATAGTATTTACAACTTGAATCTCAATCTTGGTTGGTCTTCTATTCGCAATAATGCTCTAACCGATCCCTTGAGAGATAATTGTCTTCAAATCAAAGAAGTGAGAATAAACGGGAGAATTGTAAATATCACTACCAATGGTTTTACCGGTTACGGTTTAGATTTCAGAAGAATTAATTCAGATCCTGATGGACCAGGAGGACTCAATGATCTGGATAAAGATGGATATTTTGATGATCTTGGTCCAACTGATACAATAAGCCTAAGCATTAAGTATGAATTGGATCCAAAATGTCTAAATCTTGGTTGTGACCAAATTGTATTTGATTACCGCATTTTTAGAATCACTGGCTCGTTTAATAATTATTGCAACATTGTTGGCACCGTAGATCAATATTCCTATTCGCATTACTATCAGTGGTCAAGACCATCCGTCTATACAAGTCGTATCAAAAGTATTTATCTTGATCGTGAAATTGATACCATTGTATTTCAAACCTACAAAAATGAACGAAACTTTTTAACTCATTGCGATAAAGATAGTGCTGCTGTTAGAATTATTCTGCCACCTGTAGCAGATCTCTTACCTGGAGCTGTAATTATTGTCAATGGTAATCCAGTTGTTTATCGAAGGAATGGCAATGTTATTTATTTTTCAACGGACACTAGTAATCTCTCAGTCTCTATTCCTTTGCGATTCACCTGTGATCCTAACTCTGGCTCGGGAGGAGTAAATACAAATTGCACTTTCTGCCTTGGAAGTGGCGGGCCAAAATATAGTCTAAGAATTGAAGTGGATTATTACTGTGGAGATAAATGCTATACCCGAATCCCACTCTTTTGCGGCAATACTCCAGAATTTGCTTCTGTTTGTAATGCCAATGGAGGAGGCCAAAATTCTCCGGGAAAATTAGTAGTTAAAGATTTGAATTTCAAAAGACTGACAACAGGATTTCAAGATTCTACAAAAAGTGTTAGATTAAATCCTGATCTGGATTCAATAAATCACAATTCATTCTTTACTTATGATACCTTTTTATTACATATTCCCATAGATGTATTGTGCAATGCGTCTTTTTCTAATATTATCTTACGACTAGCATATTATCCAAGATTATATTATAATGTAAATAACCAGGTAGACACCATCCGCGACATTCAATGGCTTACGGATAGTTTAAAATTTTACGATGGTGAAACCAACCGATGGTCAATTTGTAGTAGCTCTTTGGGACCAGAATATTATAGTTTAAATACTAATCTATTCTACCGATACTTTGTTCGGGAAATTAATCTCAGTTCTTTATTTGGTAATTGTCTTAACGGAAGTCTAAGCACACGAGATTCAATGGTTTTGGTAATTAAAGCAGTGATACCTCCTTCTGAATATACTCCGTGGACCAAGACCAGCTTAAATGCTCAACTTAGCTACAACCAGGATGGGTGCAACATGCAGGTTGGAAAATCTGGTATTCTCAATATCTTTACTGGCAAACCGAACATTGGTTATTCCTATTTAAGACAGGATTACCTAAGCGCCCCAGATCTTAATAAAAACTCACCCTATTTATCAGTTTGTGGTAATTTTCGATTGGAAACTTCCATAGATTCTTACGGCGCCTATGCTGAAGATCCGGATCCTTTTAAAAATGAATTTCGCAATACTTATAGAATTGATACTTTAAAAATAGTCGTCCCTCCATTCTTTCAATTTAATGCCAATAATCCGAATTATGTTAGGATTACCAGAATGGGAACAACCGGACAACTAAAATTCGACACTTCATTTATTCAACCATCTGTTCGGGATAGCCTTGGCTTTAGCATAATTGAGTTCAGCAACTTTAATAGTTCAGAAGACTTCACTTTGGTTCAGCATAGCTTCTTTTTTGATTTGAAACCAGAATGCTATGTCTCTCATTACGATAGTATTATTATAACTAAAAAATTTAAATACTTACGTCATCTTGAAAATGTTAATCTGCATAAGGATTTGTATTCAATTTCGAAACTGTATATAAATACTGCTGGTGTAGATGCAGGATTTGATCAATTACAAAAACAAATTCTAAAAGATACTATAGTTAGCTGGACTTTTAAACTTAGTACAAAAAATAATAAATCAACCCCGCGGAGATTTTTCACATATCAAAATCTTTGGATGCAGTTTGAAAATCTTTCAGGACAGATACTGATAGATAGTCTCATTGAATATTCAAATTCAGGAACAAGAATATTCCACCAGCCTCGAACAATAGGTACTGGAAAAATCATTTATGAACTGGATACTTTATATGATGATAGAAGGTTTGAGTTATTTACACGTTTCAATTCCTGCCAAGTAGATTCTATATTAGTATGGTCTGGTAATTCATGCGACTCTTATCCATCTGAATTCAATGCGCTTACTGGTAAATGTCGGGATTATGTCAATCGACAGACCTTAATCTATGAACCTGAAGAATCTTCGATTCAACTTGATCTATTGGCCCAACCCATAGATAGTGTGAGTCAACCTTGCGATAGTTTTAATTATATAGTACAAGTTTACAACTCTGGATTAGGACATAGTTTCAACAATCAATTTTACTTTACTGCTCCTGATGGTATGGTTCTAAGAACAGCATTCTTAGAATATCCAAAAGGAAACTTCCAACAATTACCAGTTCCTAATATTTCTGTACAACCCGGAACTTATTTCTGGGAATTAAGTCCAATATTGTTCACTACGGGCATACCTGGTTTTTACAAAGTCGATGAAAATTATTTTAAAATCCATTTTACATTTGATGGAAACTGCGATCTTGAAGATGGACAATCCATCTCATTCTATATAATCTCTTCTAATGTTTGCAATCAGATTCAAAGATCACAAATCGTCAATTCTGATCCGTTTCAATTTAGTCTTACGAATCAAACTCAGCAAGATTTATATGATATCCATCTAAGTTTTTCTGCGGATAGTGCATGCGGCGAAATATTCAAAGCCCGAGGTGTTCTTTATTCTAAAAATGACAGCACCAACAAGCTTAGACAAAAACTTTACTTTAAATATGCAAAGGAATTAAGCTTCGTTCCAGGTACTTTTCGGGCCATTCACCATGTGGATAGTAACTCCGCTCGCTTCTATTATCTTGATGGATTTGAATCCGTAGAAATTCCATTGCTTGGACCAATTCAAAAAGGTGATAGCGCCGTATTCGAATTGAATCTCGAACGAACCTGTATTGAACTTTGTAAGACAACGGATTTTAGATTTCAGTTAAACTCGGAGCAAAGTATTCGTTGTTCCAGTGCTACCGGAGGAGAATGTTATCAATTGCTTCAAATTCAGGAATGGAAATTTGATAAGCTTGAGTTAAGTCCAAGAATTATTTTTAAAGATTCAGAATTAAACTCTTCCATTCTGCAAGGAGGTTGGGAAAAACTAGATGTTAAATACCTAATTGAAAATAAATCCCCTTTTACCGGAAAAATAGATTATAAGATTAATTTTAATTACGATGTTAATGGAAATGGTATTCTTGATTCAAGCGATACTTTTGTTTTAACCGATCAAGTCAGGGGTTCAAGCATTGAAGGATTTTCAAGCAGTTGGCATAACTGGAGTTATAATGTACCAGGAAATTATACTTGCAGAATGATTGCTGTAATCAGCCCATTAGATAACCCTTGCCTCTGTTCTAGTGACACTTTAATATTAAATGCACCACAAATAATTGGCGAAAACAAGAGAATCAGAATTTGCTATGATCAAAATAGAAAAATCGGATTTGATTCTATCTCTGGCTATTCCTATCAGTGGCTTCAAAGCGATCGATTAGATGAAGTTAATCGACATGAAGCGATCTATCGCTATCCGTTAACCTTGCAAGCAGGTACAGAGATCAATGATACCGTCTTACTCAATGTCACCAAATCAAAAGGATGCAATTATCAAGATACAGTATTTGTTGAAATTTACCGATTAGATGCTGAAGCTCTGCAAATCGATAGTATTCTATGCAATGGTGATCAAACTGCCTCTATACAAGCTAAAGGAATAGGTACAAATAAAATATGGAATTATAAATGGTTTGGAAGAACAGATACAGGTTCAACCATTAAGAATTTAGGACCTGGAATTTATCGTGTTATCGTTAGCGATACTTTTGGGTGTTCTGCGTTCGATTCAGTATTAATTTCAGAACCACCTCCATTGAATTCAAAGCTATCTATCTCTTCAAATTACAATGGCTATTCCATAAGTTGTAATGGCTTAAAGGATGGAATGGTAACGGTAAATGTACAAGGTGGAACTCCTTCTTATACCTATAATTGGTCTAAAGGCAATGGTATGGATTCTATAAAAGGTTTATCCGCTGGATGGATCAAGGTTCAGGTATTAGATAAGAATCTTTGTCCAACAGAGGATTCAGTTTTATTAACAGAGCCACCTCCATTGAAGTTAAAAACCTCTTCTAATCCTTCAGGTTGTGATGATCAATCAAGAGGTTGGGCTGACTTAACGATTTCAGGAGGAGTACCTGGATATAATTTCTTATGGAATAATGGTGAAAAAACTGAACGGATTACAAATTTGAAGAGTGGAAAATATTTAGTAGAAGTTACTGATTCTAATGGTTGCAAAATCAATGGCGAAGCATTTGTAGATCAATTACCAGATCCACTAATCTCAGTCAATCTTACGGATACAACCTTAGAATATGGTAATAGTGTAAGACTAAGAGCCTGGACCAATGCACTTAATCCAAAGTTTTTATGGACTCCTGCATCAGAATTATCTTGCGATAGTTGCTCTTCAGTTATTGTCTCCCCTACCACTGATCAAACAATTCGATTATTAGTTACGGACGAAAATGGTTGTACCTCAGAAGTGTATTTTAATATCCGAGTAGCTATAATAAAAAACGTATGGGCTCCAAATGTTTTCTCTCCTAACGGGGATCAAACTAATGACCGTTTCACGATTTATGGTAAACCAACATTAATTAGTATCGATAAACTGCAAATTTTTGATCGTTGGGGTGAACTCATTTACGAGGAAAATAATTTACCACCACATAATTCCAACTACGGATGGGATGGCACGTTTAAAGGACAATTATTGAATCCTGCGGTATTCGTTTATGTCGCGCATGTGAGATTTGTTGATGGAGAAACTCGTTTGCTGCACGGAGATGTCACTTTAGTTAGATAAAATAATTACCTCTTTGATTTCAATGAATGGCCAATTATAATAATAAATTAATCATTGCATTAAATCAATTTCTAAACAATTTTTTAATCCTTATTTAATTTTTATAGACATTACTTGGACAAAACACCTCTTTCACTTGTAATGATTGGTATTCCAGAACCGTATACAGTGTATTCAGCTTCGAATTCATTATTACTAATCCAAGTAATAAAACGACCACCTGCAATAAGTCCTTCATTTAAATCGTACCGAATTGATTTCTCACCTATATAAATCCTAATACCTCGCACATTACCTGGCATAATTGTAATGAATTCACCGGACTGAGAAAAAGTAACTTCATATCCAAATCTCTCCACAATTGGGATGTAATGACTTTCTAAAAGAGAATCGTTTGGAAAAATAACCTGAGGCAAAATAGCTTTCCGATTTACTTTTAAGGTATATGTATTTCCATTTAATTTTGAAAATTCAATTGAATCTTCATTTTGCTTATTACAGCTTAAGGAAATTACCAAGACAGGAATAAATAAAAACCATATTATTCTGTTTGTATATTTATTGGAAAACATAAGATAAAAAGTATATTATTTTAAATTCTACTGCCAACATTTACCATTATCACTCAGTACATTAAGAACAAATAAAATATTTCCTAATGTAAAAATGCTCTAATATGATTAAAATAATTTTACTTAATTAAAATGTTGTATACATTATTTGTTCTTGATTCTATAATAATAAGAAAACAGGGCCCATCCACTGACAACTAAGATTAACCCAACTCTCAATATTGCCATATTATGCCCTGCCAAAATACTATTTCGCAATGGCAATAACATCAGTACGAAGACAAACATAGATGCTGCTAAAGCGAACTTAATATATTTCTGTGGTTGAGTCTTTAAGGGACTATGCAATAATGATAATAATACACCTAAAACGGGAACCGACAAAGTATGTAAATCACGTCCTGAAGCTTCATAGCTCCATAATCCGACAAACACCAAAGTCAAAGCCAAGAACATATTAATCTGATAAGTTAGCAACTTTTGCATCGTTTTATTATTTAACAGGAGATAATTACAATTTATTAAGTCTAATTATTGACCACCATCTTTCTTTTTAGGAGCTTCATCTTCGAATATCTCATCTTCTGAATCAGACTTATTCTGAGGAAGGATTGAATTATCCATGTTTTGAGAATTAAGCATCTCTTTAAATTTGGCGCAATCCAATTCATATCCAAGATCACCAGGTGGTCTATAAAATTTATTGTTTTCTGTAAACTTAAAAGTCGAATCACTTTCTAATTTGTCTAAAAATTTGGTAAAAAAGGGTTTTGCCATTACAGAACCTTGACCAGTTGCCAAACTTAAAAAATGGATCCATGGATCTTCTCCTCCAACCCAGGTTCCTACTACTAAGCCGGGGGTTATGCCCATAAACCAACCATCCGCATAATTATTGGTTGTACCGGTCTTACCACCTACTTCAACATGTTTAGAATAAAGTGCTGCCGATCTCCTCAACAAATCAACCATTACATAATTCGCTTTTGGCGAAAGTGCATCATTTTGAATTTTTGTATTTCTATAAATAATTCTGCCGTTTTTGTCTTCTATTTTATAAACGAAAAACGGCTTAACGTAAGTACCATTATTTCCAAAAGCAGTATAGGCCCCAGTCATTTCCATAACTGAAAGTTCAGCAGCCCCCAAGACTATCGATGGCCAACGAGGAATAACCAGACTACCATCAGCTCTTCTTGCAGTACTGTCAATTCCTAGACGGGTTAGCAAGCCTCTAATCGGTTCCACTGATCCAAGCAACATAACCAACTTCACAGAAATACTATTTTTAGATGCAGCCAAGGCCTGATAAAGATTATAATTACTTCCAGTAAAAACATTATCTGCATTCGATGGTGACCATGTTTCAGGCAAACCAAAATTTTTGTCTTCGGCAGGAATGGTATACTGAATATCCTGAAACTCGTAACATGGAGAAATATTCTGTATAGCTATAGCTGTAGCGTAAAGAAAAGGTTTAAAAGTAGACCCAACCTGACGTCTTGAATTAACATGATCGTATTTGAAATATTTAAAATTTGTACCACCAATCCAAGATTTTATTTCTCCCGTTTTTGGATCAACACTTACCGATCCAATTTGTAATATTTTTCGGTGATATTTAATAGAATCCAGTGGAGACATCTTAACAGTCTTATCGGACTGTTTTTCAAAATCGTATACAACCATATCGACTGGTGTATTCATTTGTTTGTCTAGTTCACTACTAAAGCCGGTCCATAACTCCTTTATCTTCGACCAATGTGTGCTTTTTAATATTTTATTACTAACCTCAAATTGAGTTTTATTAATCTGTTTTTTACTAAATTCTTCTTTCAAAAATCCGGGTCTCTTAACTTCTTCCATTAATCTCGCAAGAGTTCTGTCATTGATATCTACCTTACCTATTTCTTCTTCAAGATTTGAAATAATTTTTCCATAGTACTTTTCCCAAAGCATAGCATACCGATCTGTTTCTCTAATAAGTTGTTTGAGAGATTCAGCTCTAATTTTATTTTGATAAGCATCTTCTCCAGATTTCCAAGGGTCTTGTGAGGTCCAGACATTAAAAAATGCTTTTTGTATATTAATCATATGTTCCTTTGCCGCTTCTTCGGCATACTGCTGGTAAAGGGGATCAATCGTGGTATAAATTTTCAATCCATCCTGATACTGATTGTAGATTGATCCGTCTGGTTTTTTCATATCCTCTTGCTGAAACAAATCTTTCAGCCATTTACCTAACTCAGATCGAAAATGTGGTGCCAAACCATCGATATGCGATTCACGTCTAAATTGAGTGATATCCAACGGCGCTTTTTTAAATGCGGATAATTGCTTTTCATCGATTTCGCCATTTTCATAAACTAAATCCAAGACTGTGTTTCGTCTCCACAAGGCTTTTTCCTTAGATCTTTTTGGATTATACAGAGATGGGTTTTTCAACATTCCTACCAACACTGCACATTCATCCAGTCGCAAAGCTTTTTGATCCTTTCCAAAGTATGTTTTGGAAGCGGTTTGTATTCCATGGGCCTCATAAATAAAATCAAACTTATTCAGATACATGGCAATTATCTCTTCCTTGGTATATGCACGTTCCAACTTGACTGCCGTGATCCATTCCTTGAGTTTCACCCGTACCATAAGAAGAGCCTTTTCTATGGTTCCTTTGTTTTTCAAATTAGGTCGTTCAAATAATAGTTTTGCAAGCTGTTGAGAAATCGTAGACCCACCACCTGATCCATCATCACCCATCAACAAAGTTTTGAATCCTACTCGAATCAATGCCCAAAAATCAATACCCGAATGCTGGTAGAATCTTAAATCTTCCGTGGACAATAATGCGGTGATTATTTTAGGATTGATTGAATCATACGGAATAAACTCGCGATTCTCATTGTAAAATTTTCCAAAGGCATTACCATGATTATCCAGAATTAGACTCGCATGGTGATAATTTGGATTTTCTAATTCTTCAAAAGTTGGAATATTATCAAACGATACAAGAAACAAAGTCAAATAAAACAAAATAATTATTCCAAATAAAGCTTTCCAAATCCAAGCAATAACTATAGAAAACCAGGCTTTATCCGTTGATGCCGAACCTGAATAAATATCCGTAAAAGAAAATTTCTTTCTAAATTCTTTCCAAAATTGATTTAATTTTTCCTGCATTTTTTATTTGGAAATCAATGGTTTTAAACGATTATTGACTCTAATACTTCAATCATTTCTGGTTGATCTATATCATTTACCGGTACACAATGACCAGGTGACTTGAGCAAGATAAAATCGACGTTACCAGCCTTTCTTTTCTTGTCTCCATTCAATTTATTTATAATTGCAAAAATATCCTTTTCCTCAAGCTTTCGGGCATAATAATATGGTTTCATAAAGTTAATAATTCTATAAAGAAGGCCTTCATCCCATTCAAATCTACGGGAGGATAGTATTAACTCACCGACTATACCCATAGAGACCGCTTCACCATGCAAAATATCTACACCGAGTTCTAAGAAATAGGATTCTATCGCATGACCTAGCGTGTGACCAAAATTCAAATTTCTGCGAACCCCAACATCTAAATAATCCTGTTGAACCACGCTTAATTTGTATTGAACAGAGTCTCCAATCCATGCTTCCCAGTTCAAACTAATTTGATTCCAATCTAATTGAAGCAATTTTTGAAGATCAGCAGCTGGATTTATCAGGTGGTGTTTTATAATTTCTACAAATCCATTTCTCAGTTGACGTTCTTCTAATGTTTTTAGTAAAAGTACATCGATCATAATGCATTTAGGGCTTTGAAATGCACCAATCATGTTCTTATAGTTTTCAAAATTAACTCCGGTCTTGCCACCAATCGAAGCATCAGCCATGGCCATTAGTGTAGTCGGGATATAAGCAGCATCAATTCCTCTCAGGAGAACTGACGCGGAAAATCCTAATAAATCGCATACCACTCCACCACCAAGCCCAATACATAGAGAATTTCTATCAATTCCGCGGTCAATGCAAAAGGACCAAAATTCACGCGCTTGATCGAGTGACTTATTAATCTCTCCGGGAGGCATAACATATACATGAATGTCCTTTAAATCAAGATCCTTCAATACTTTTTCCAGCCAAAGGCTTTTTACTTTGAGATCAGTTAGTAAATAATATGAACTATATTTTCTATCCAGGATATTTTGCCGGAAAGAATTCCATTGGCCAAAAAAAATTCCAGATTGCTGCAAGTTTGGTTCCAATGTAGATTTATTTTACAAAAAGCTTTGGATCGAAGGAAAGGATTTTCAAGGCAGCCATTAATTGAGTATGAACACTAAAGGTCATGACACTATTTATGCATCGAATATTTTGTATATTCCATTTTTGTAAGCTCCCGGATAAAATTATTCCGGGATAAATTTCTTTCGAATCTAAATAAGGAAGTAAAGTTTGTTGGTACTCATTAAGCAAATTATTCAATCCATCTTCAATTTCCTTTTTTACCCTATTTTCAGCAATTCCTTTTACCAATGCAAAAAGCACTTTGTCTAATGACTTACCTTCAACCGCTTTCATCTTAAAATTCGTTAGTTGAATTTTGCTCAGTTCATCATTGAAGACAGGTTCAAATTGAACTTGAATTTGTCCTTTATATGCACCAGTAAGTTGAATTTGAACTGTTATAACTTTTTCTACTCCAGACAAACCAATTTTTTGAATGTTAATTTTCGAAATTCCTGAACCAAAGGTTTGATTTTCCATTGATTCTTTAACATTCAACTCTAAATAATTTAATGGTATTCTTGCTTGCAAAGCAAACTTGGTCTCTGGTTCAATCTGTGGCCTTATACTAAAACTCAAATCATTGTATATTTCTGCAGGCTTGGTTGTACACACTACATTTTCTAAGAATAAACTTACTGGAAATACAATTTTCATATCTTGCATATACATGGGTCCAAGAGCTAACTCTGATGGACTGCTATACACGTTGATTATACTATCTTCGGTGGAATAAAATGGTTCTTCAAAATTCTTTTGGATTAATAACTTAAGTTTGTCTAAATCCGCAGCAGTGGAAAAATACTCATCAAGCGTTTGAGTTAATTCTGACTTATACTTATTAATAAAACTATTAGCTATTCCTTCAACCGGCAACCTTATACCCAATACCGAAAGCTTAGGTTTTTCCATCCATCTGTTGGATTTAATCACTGATTTAACCAATAACTTGTTTTGAAAAATATCTAAATTAAGATCAAGATCCAATTCTAATTTACCGGTCGCCTTTACATTGGACCAATTAGCTCGAGGATAAATCTCCAATGCAATAGGAATAACAAAATTCAATGTTTGATTGTATGCCCGGGTAGATATATCTCCTGATATCTTAGCGATTAATTTATAATCCTCTTCTACGGTAAAACCATCCTGCAGACTTGATTGCACCAAAGAATTAACCAATCGGTCAATTTCAGCTTCCGGAACATAAATTGGAAGATTAATGGTAGTTAATGGAATGGGTGGGAGCTTAATATCAGATTCTGTAGAAAGTGCTGGACTCATTTTCTTGCTACACTGAACTAGTAGAAAGAATAACAACGCAATACTGGAAAAAATAATTCCATTATAAAAACTCATTTCGGAATTTCTTCTACTCACAAATTTAGTTCAGCCGGACTGTATGATACGGATTTAAGCACTTTTCCATCTTCCTTGCGATATACTAAGAACTTCTCTCCTCGGATTTTAATTTCAGATTCAGTATTTTTTTCAGCGAGATACTTTTGTTGAGTAGCAATTGCTTCTTCCATAGAACTACAGGCTTTACTCATATTTGAGCGCTGAACTTCATCGAAGAGGTCTTTAAATCGATTGGCTAATCCAAATTCTAAAATAGCACCCGAAAGAACATATTGCAAATCGCAAAAAGCATCAGCTGCTTCCCGAATATCATTATTTTCAATCGCTTCCTTTAACTCGTTAAGTTCTTCCTGAAGCAAAGCAATACGAAGTTTACATCGCTCCATAGCTGGAATTTGTGGATCATCTATAACTGGCATTTCAAAAAGTCGATGAAAATCGGCCACGTGATTAAGAGCAGTAGGTTCAGGAAAAAAATTTTTATCCATTTATTTATTCTATTTAATTCTTAAAAAAACTAAAATTTGTTTGTCCATAAGTTCTGACCTGCCAGAACTGTGGATGCCCGGAAAATTCAAATCCAGGATTATGTTCTAAAACTAAAAACCCGTCCTTGTTTAAAACATGATGAGTAAAAATTTCATTTGGTATTTCAGCCAATGCCGGCAACTCATAGGGTGGACCGGCAAAAATATAATCAAAAGTTTCTGTACACGCTTTTAAATACATTAAGTAATCCGAATGAACAATTCTAATTTTATCCAAAATCTTCCACTCTTCTGCTTTCTTATTTACAAATTGTACAGCTTGTTTGAATTTATCCACATAGGTAGTGTCTTGACATCCTCTGGAAATCATTTCATAACAATGGGCGCCAGTGCCTCCAAACAAATCCAACATTCTAACTTCTTCGAAGTCTAATAGATTAGTGAGTATATTATATAGAGCTGTTCGTGAAAAATCTGTTGTCGGTCTTGTAGGCCAATTATCTGCAGGCGGGTAGAATGTTCTGCCTTTCAAAAAACCACCACTTACTCTCATTCTTTCAAATTAATTAAAATCCGTAAAAGGATTTAAATCATCAACGTAAATATTTCTAAAGAAATTCTGCAATAGTTGGTAGTTATTTTTCTTAGTTTTAATCTCCCCAAGAAGAATTACCCTAACCTCTTCAAAGTCTAAGGATTGATCCTGAAATATTTTATTAAGATGATACAATGTTTCTTCTACATTAAGAGTCTCAAAAATCTTGGTAAAAAGGTCAATATGATTCTTTCTCACAATAACAATCGAAAGATCTGCCAGGGCAATCAAATAGACATTTACATTTTCTACCGATTCGAAAATACTTTGAATCCTATGAGATAGTTGCAATATATGACGACCTGATTGAAAACTTGAATCAAGACTTTTCTTGACCGAATAATCAATCTTATCTCCGTTTTCATTTAGTTTAGAATAGTAATTATCATTGGGATACGTGGCAAAAAATCCCTGATGAGTGTTTTCCTCTAAGTTCATCCCATACTTTGGGCTAATACATATGTAATGCGAAGGAATTAATCCCGGAACATGCTGATAATCAGATATTGACTCCATCACCATAGGCGACGTTGTCTCAGCGATAAAAGCTTGATTTTTGGTAAGTATCCCAATCATTAGAGGGCTTTGATTAATTTTACGCAAATTAAGCATATTTTATAAATATTGTGAGCATCAAAATTCTTGGAATTGAAACTTCATGTGATGACAGCTCAATGGCTGTATGGTGTGATGGTCAAATACTATCTAACGTTACGTATAATCAGAAGATACACGAAAAATATGGGGGTGTTTTTCCAGAATGGGCATCTCGAAAACATCTTGAGGCAATGATACCCCTTATGAAGGAAACCTTAGATCAAGCCAGTTGTCAACTAACAGAGATTGATGCTATAGCCGTTACCCAGGGCCCTGGCTTAATAGGATCCTTGTTAGTTGGGATTGGGTTTGCCAAGGGACTCTCAACGGGAACAGGCAAACCAATCATTACTGTCAATCACCTGGAAGCTCATGTAATGTCTGTATTGATTGATGAGCCTAAACCAAAAATGCCTTTTATTTGCCTTACTGTTTCAGGCGGACATACGCAGTTAGTGCTGGTCCATAGTATTGATCAATTGGAATTGTTGGGTTCAACCATTGATGATGCTGCAGGAGAGGCTTTTGATAAAATTGGTAAATTATTAGGATTGCCTTTTCCAGCTGGACCTCACATTGATAAGTTAGCAAAGCTTGCAGAGCCTAATTTTCAGTTTCCAATTACTCAGTTAACTGGATATAATTTTAGTTTTTCAGGAGTTAAAACTTCTGTTTTGTATTTTCTTGAAAAGCAGTTGGCGCAGGATAAAGATTTTATAAGTAAAAATTTGAATTCACTATGCGCTTCAGTTCAACATACCATTACAGAAATGTTAGTTCGGCAACTGATAAGGGTTATCGATCAATACAATATTAATCAGGTGGGCGTGGCCGGAGGTGTATCCGCAAACAGTCATCTGCGAAATCGTTTAAAAACTGTAGCACAAGAAAAAAATCTGTCGGTCTATTTTCCACAAATGCAATACTGTACAGACAATGCAGCCATGATAGCTCACGCCGGATCTTTTAAATTTCATAAAGGAATTTTTGCAGAAAAAAATTTTGAAGCTATGGCGAGGTTTCCTATAGTTGACAGTCAAGTGTCGTGAGTCTAGAGTCAAATAAAGATATATGAAACGAGTAACGGGAGTAGGTGGCATTTTTTTCAAATGTCAGGATCCAGAATTAATTAAGGAATGGTACAGTAAACATCTTGGATTTCACACGGATCAGTATGGAACTAATTTTGAATGGCGTCAGGCTTCTGATCCCAACAAAAAAGGCTTCACTCAATGGAGTCCTTTTAAGAAGGATACGGATTACTTTAATCCTTCAACAAAAGACTTTATGATCAACTTCAGGGTAGAAAATCTGGAAGAACTAATTATAAAATTACGTGAAGAAAATGTAACAATCCTGGATGAAATAGAATCCTATGATTATGGCAAGTTTGTTCACATTCTTGATGCTGAAGGAAACAAAATTGAACTTTGGGAACCTGTAGATGAAGTGTACGATCAGTTTGATGGTGGGAGGATGTATTAAACAAACCTCTTTAATATGAAAATATTAGGTGGAACTACCTGAAATCAATTACTGTAGTACCCTGCCCTCCATTTTCTTCATCCGGATGATGAAAGTCCTTGACAAAACTTAACTGACGAAGTGTCTTGGCTAGATTTCTCTTTAATATTCCATTACCAATGCCGTGGACAATATAGACTCTATTAACATTTGCGAGAAGTGCCCGATCCATATATAGATCGATTTTTTCCTGAGCTTCCTGCAATCGCATACCTCTTATATCTAAAACCGTATTGATTGCTGCACCATGTCGCTCTACATTCGATTGGATGGATTGCTGTGTATTCACTTCTACTGCATGATTAACTCGCAGTAATTCATTGGCTTTCATATTAAAGGTCATATGATTAGTGGCTACATGATAACGCCCTTTTTCAACTTTAATCACTTTACCAAACATTCCGCTGAAAATCATCTTAACGGTATCTCCTTCGAGAATTTCCTGATTTGCCTCTGGCGAACTCATAGCGTGCAATTCGTGATTCATTTGCACAAATTCATCGGCGACGTGATCCAATTTTTGCTTTTCCGATTCTGCTTTTTGAACAAGTTTTTCTATATTTTTCTCACTTCTTAATTCTTTGATATATGCATTGATTTCTTTCTGCTTATTCGATTTGGTTTGAACCTCCATTTGTTTTTGTTCCATTCTCAGTTTAAGTTTCTTATACTCATACTGTTTATTCATCTGAGAATAGCTGCGAATTAATTTATCCAACTCAACTTGCTTTAGTTTTACTTCATTGGATTCAAACTTTAATTTATTGATTTCCTTATCCAGAGTTGTCAATAGGTTTTCGAAACTTACCGATTGATCACCGGCTTTCTCTTTAGCCAGGTTTATAATTTCTAAGGGTAACTTTATTTTCTCAGCAATTTCCAGGGCATAGGAGCTTCCTGGCTGACCTACCTTAAGCTGATAAGTAGGTCGTAAAGATTGTATGTCAAACAACATAGAGGCATTGATCAATCCATCGGTCTTATGAGCAAATACTTTTATATTCGAATAATGTGTATTGATCATTCCGGTAACTTTCTTTTTATTCAGCGCATAAAGCACGGATTCTGCAATAGCTCCACCTATCTTTGGTTCTGTACCACTTCCAAATTCGTCTATGAGTATCAAAGTATGTTGATCTGCTTGCTCCAGAAAATCCCTCATATTGGATAGCTTGGCACTATAGGTACTTAGTTCATCATCCATGGACTGATGATCTCCTATTTCAGCAAATATTTTATTAAATATTCTGAAAGAGGAGGTTTTCCCTACAGGCACCATTAGTCCTGCTTGCACCATAATTTGCAACAAACCGAATGTCTTAAGCACAATGGATTTACCACCTGCGTTAGGGCCGGAAATAATAATTATTCTATTCTTTTCATTAAGGTAGAACGAGCAGGGTATTACTTCTTTTTTACTTTTTTTTGATTTGATTAATAAAATAGGATGTGAAGCTTTATCAATCTTAGTTAAGCCCTCCGTATTAAGTTGAGGTTTAATGGCCTCCAATTGTGCTGAAAATTTTGATTTAGCTAATAGAATATCCCATTGAACGAGTGAATTAAAAGCTGTTTGAACTTGGTCTGCCAAAGGTCTAAGAAACTGACAAAGCGCCTTAAGAATCCTAAGTATTTCTTTACGTTCTTCACTCTCTAGTTCGAATAACTCATTATTTAATTCAACAACTTCTCTGGGCTCTAAGAAAACGGTCCTGCCTCCATCTGACTCATCGTGAATAATGCCATCCAATGCGCGTCGATGCTCGGCTAATAATCTTAATACTAATCTTCCATTACGAATACTCTCTTCACCTTCTGCAAGGACATTTTTATTTTTTAATTGCTGAACTATTCTTTTAAAAGTCTTATAAACTTCTGCTTGCTTGCTTCTGATTTTTTTTCGAATTTGTTCTAAAGCTTCAGATGCATGATCAACAATGGTGTTGTCCTTTGCAAAAGTTTTTCGTATTCGCGTCAAAATAATGCTAATGTCCTCTAGCACTGAGATATCTTTTCGAATCAGAGATGTCATCTCGGCTGGTTTAGATTGCACGAGAACAATCACTTGCTCAACATTAATCAATACATCTTTAAGAGCAATGATATCTTCAATACTTAGAACAAATCCTTCAATGCGTAAATTTCTAAGAATTATAGAAATATTGTTGTATTCGCAAAATTCTATGGCCGACTGTTGAGACAATAAATAGAATTCCTGAAGCCGATCTAATGATTGATTAATTCTATCTATGGATGTCCAAATCGGTGAAGCTATTATCTCCATTTTGGCATCTTGAGAGATAGCCATCTCTGCAATTCGCTCTAAAACTCCGTTAAAATCCAGGTCAGCTAGGGCAGAACCAGGTAATGTTATTATTTTATTGGCTTCCAAATTTTGTTCCATCGTTACTTCGCTGATCTTTAATGGCTTTTTTGAAATCTTTAAAAGAATTAAATTCTTTTCTATAGCTAACACCTGTTCCAACCCGATGGCGCGTGCCATCAATACCCGTAACTCCTCGATAATAAATTCGCATCTTTAATCCTGGCACCGGAGTATTCCACTCAATAACACTTTCAGGATTAAAGTAATTGGTTTGAGCAAAAGCTGCATTATTTCCAACATTGGCCCCAATGCTAATAGCCCATTCATCATTGAGGATTCTATGCTTCACATTAAATACAAATTCACTGGCATTAGATTGATCCTGCCCTAACAATGTTTTATTGGCATCATAATTAAAATTAAAATCTACACCAGAAACAAAGTTAGAATTACCATATGCCTCGGATAAAATATTTGTTACAAATATTGAAAGTTGATTGGATAAAAATTCACTGATAGTATTCAATCCAGTACTTTGTACCCCTTTCAATGGCGTTAGTGTTGAGTTAGTTGTAATAAAAGTCTTAAATAGTATTAGGGATGCCACTTGTTGGTTCATCTGTTCGGTGTTCTGCTCAAGCGTTCTAACTTTAGTATCGGTAAGATTTTTTAGAGTGCCGGTAAGCTCAGGGAATCCAATTTTAAACTTAATATCAGGCTTTAATAAAGAACCTGTCATGTTCATTGCCAGATCAACTTTCGTCTTTAGTTTAGCCTCTTGTTTATACTGCTCCAGGTTTGGATTACTGGAAAGATATTCTTCAATTAGAGTGGATGGATTGACAGAAAGGTCTTCGAATGCTGCATCAATATTAATATTAGCATTTAACGGATCCCCAGTCCATATTATAGTTCCACCTTTTTTTAATTTAAATGGTTTATTAACAAAATTTAATAATGTAAATAAATATTGTCCATCATTTATGGTGTAATTGCCATTAATGGTAAAGGTACCATCTCGCAATGATGCTACTTGAAGATTTCCTGATCCATTACCTCTCAGAATATCGCCGTTTTTTTCATCAAATATTATAGACATCTCGCAATCCTCAGTAACCTCGACATCCATTCTGATATTCATTCCTTTAATGAGAATGGGAGTAGATTGCACGATCACGGTAGTAGTGTCTTTGGATTTGAAAGTAACAAATTTCGTATCCTTAGACTCCTGATCATAACGAACGGGAATTACAAATTTGGTGCCTTTCTCAGATTTTCCGGTAAAGTCCATTTCTAATTTGCTGGTAAGACCTTCAAATCGACATTTAAAACTCATTATACCGTAACCGTAATAATAGATATTGTGCTCTTTGGTAGTATTTAAAACAAGAGCTTTCGGCGATTGCAATTCCATGCCAATCGTAAAGTAAGTAAGATTTTTATGAAAAATTTGACCATTAGCCACTATTGGATTTTTCAATTCATCGTAAATAATGTTACTGTAAAAATTAATTCTATCGCCGTCAAATATTATTTTTTGCTGATCAAAAAAATACTTAGTGTTAAGATAGTTCACTTTGGTAGAAGCATTTAGGGCTACCACTTCACCGTCGATATAAACTTTTCTATTAGACCTGTAGATTCTAATTGGTCCGTTCAAAGTCCCTTGGGTTTGAGATATGCTGGAAATGAATGACTCTAAAAAATATAAAGGAAATCCAGCAGTAGAACCTTTAAGATCAAAATCATATTTCGGCATAGCATAATCGGATACTAAGGGTATATTAATCCAACCGCTTAGATTGATATTCGTTTCTTTATAATTATTGGATACATTTAATTCCATTGGTTTACGTGGATCCAGCATTTTAAATCCAATGCCAAATCTGCCGTATGCTATTTTATTAATCCGCATGTTTAGCAAACTCAAATTCCCCCACATCCCTTCGTTGCTAAAGATATTTTTAATATTCAAATCAAGATCATACAATCCAGTGAAGGTCAATGAGTTACTTTTTAAAATTGGATTAATAATGGCCAGGTCGAAGGAATTAATTTCAATCCGCAATCCTTTTTGATTAATATCCGATAAACGGATCTCACTCGTCGAATCAAAAATCTCGAAATCACTGATGGCGAGATAATTTCTTGCTATCTCAAATGAAGACCCTTCAGAATATTTCCATTTCATTCCATTGATAAGTATATCATCTCCCTCAAGAAAGAATTTTTTAAACTGATTAGACTTAACAGATCCCATCTGAAGGCGATATAAATCTTTGGTATCAATTGAATCTTTAGCCAATAAATTAAACTTCATCTTACCATTAGCATAATCTTGTGCCAGTACCACTTGGCCAAGTAATTTTTGATCATTGAATTGCGTGGATGATATTTTTATTTGACCATTCATTAACGATCCTACTCCCTTTAATTCACCACTAAATTGAGATAAATTCAATTTATTCACTTTTATATTGTCACTCTTTACATTGGCACGCAAGGTTCGTTCGTCACTATCCATATCAATGATTCCACTGACTTCTTCTGATCTTAAACCAATATCAAAAAAACTTGCCACGCGGCTAATGCCATTAATTTTATACTGACAATGTATATTTAATGGCTCATTGTTCTCAACAAATTTGAAATTTAAATCAGAAAATATTTCAGGATAATTCTTATGAACAAAAGTCATTGCCTGGTGATATAAAGATTTAAATTTATATTGCCCATCTATGTCAAGATCAATAATTGAAGATTGAATTTTTGTCTTGGCGTAACTATCTTTAACAATTTGACTAACTTCTACATTACCGACATTCAACACGTGATTTTTCTCATAATCATATATAAGTCCATTGCGTAGAATTAGCTGGCCATTTAACTTATCCGGGTTTAAATCAAGAATATCCGTTTCAATAGATCCTGACACTATGTAAGCACGTTCAGATAATTTTATTGATTTAAGATCTAACTTAGAAATATCCGCAACAAACTTCAACTTAGGGATCGAACTTAAATCTGAAAGCACTCCTTTGAAATTCAAATTTATATTCTTATCCGCAATATGAGCTTCGCCATCGAAAAGGTCTTTATTGATCTTAGCATCTAAAATAAGATTTTGATAAGGGTAAGAATTGTAAATTAACTCCGAAACACGAGCATTAACCTCAGCATACATATTTTCAAAACTTAATCCCCGTCCATCTCGTATATCAGCATGAAGACTTATGGTCCCTAATTTATCCAATTTTAATAACTGGCCAATTTCAAACCGCTCGAAATCCAAATTTCCAGACCATAATGCCCTTTCTACGCCAGGCCTTAAGTTCAACCTTAGATCTGATTTTACGACTCCTAAATCTGAAACAAATACGCCATAAGAAACAAAGTCTTCGAAATAACCATCAAATTGACCAGAATATTTGAACTGACCAATTTTATCCAAAGATTTTACTTTTTGCAAGCCTGGTATCAGAGATTGAATAAAAGTTGAACTACTTAAAAGATGTTTAATCTTAATATTTAAAAGTTCTTCTCCTCTTTTTGTAATATTCCTTGTAAAAATATTACCCTGAAATTCTAAACGATTGGCAATATCTATGAACACGTCGAAGCCTTTTAAGCTATTCAATCTTCCAACAAACTGACCGGCCAACTCTGCATTAAGTTCAGGATGACTGACTAAAAAATTATTTTTAGTAAGAGTGGGAATAAAAAACAGCAGATCACGACAACTAATCTTTGAATCTCGAAGAAAAAGATCAATAAAAATATTTTCCTTAGAACTCTCTGTGTAAAATGCTGAACCAAGATCCAGCACAAGACTATCACCCAGTCTTGAGGTTTCAGTTAACAATTTGAATTGAGGTAATATTAATCGATTATCAATTATACTTAATCTTTTAGACTGAATGGAATGTACATCCAAGAAATTATTTATCTTAGCTGACGACTGAAGGTTGCCAAGATTAAATTGTCTACCCTCAATAAATAATTCATTGAGTTCTATATTGGCATTGCTCAAATAAAAGTGCTTTGGATTAAATGCTATGTTAGAAATTGAATCGAAGGTACCTGAAGAATTTTTTTGATTCATCATCAGAAATCCATCCTCCACGGTGAGGTGATTACAATTAATAATTAATGGATCAACACATAATGAATCATTGCAAAATTCAATGGGTTTTATTATTTCAGATTTGACTACTGTTTCTTTTTGAATACTATATTCAGGCCGAATTAACTTTGCATCTTCGATTTGAACAAAACCTGATCTAAGGTCCATCGCCCGAATCTCCATAATTAAACTTTCAAGATTCAGTTCTTCACGATTATGGGTGTTATAATTTACATTGATATAATGCAAACCTTCAACTTCTATATTTTTAACCTTAAAATCAAACTTTAAAGGTTGATTATTGGATTTTTTCTTGAATTGCTGTAAAAATACGTTTACACTGTTTTCATCTTCACCCTGATAAGTGGTCAAAAAAATCTCGGCTTGATGAATATCCAAATCGTTAAATATTAATCTGTTCTTCAAAAGACTAAACAAACTTCTTCCTAATCCGATGTTCAGCTTTTCAGCATAAAGTAAGGTATCGTTATGATGATCATATAAGACAAGTTTTGAAATTTCGGTACCTCTAAAAAAATTGAATTCAAGTGTTTCATACTCAACTCTATTCTCAATTTGATCTTTGATCAATCCAATAATTCTTGACTTTGACCAACTTAAAAATTGGGTGGAATTTAAAAGCAGAAATAGTACTAAGACCAAAAGCAAAATAAGTGCAATCGACTGAAACATCCTCTTAAGAATGATTAACAGTTTAAAGAAAATTCTTTTGCCCTTATTCATGTAGTTGCGATTCCTACTATAAGTTAAGAAAACAAACTAATATTTGAATAGATTTTATCATTAGTTAATATAACTAAATTTTAGCTTCCTGCTGTTTATACTTCATAAAAATCTTAACAATATCTTTGGCTTCCTTAACGTCATGCACCCTTAAGATATTGGCACCTTTTATCAAAGATAATGTTTGAGCCGCCAAGGTACCTGCTAAGGCTCCATCTGAGTTCGTGTTGAGTAATTTTGAAATCATTGATTTTCTGGAGATACCTACTAAAATTGGACAATCCAATACTTCAAATAAATTTAAATGACATAAAAGCTGATAATTCTGATCTACTGTTTTGCTGAAGCCAAATCCCGGATCAATAATTAGTTGATGAATTCCGGCATCTAGCAATTCCCTTTTTTTACGGCTAAAATATTTAACAACATCAAATACTACATCCTCGTATTGTGTATTTTCTTCACTCTGCATCACTTCAGGAGTCCCCCTCATATGCATAGCGACATAAGGTATGTTTCGATCTGCAATTACCTGCTTCATTCTGGGGTCATATTCTGAGCCTGAAATATCATTTATGAAATGTACTCCTAAATCAATCATCCGCTCTGCAGTGGCAGAGTGAATTGTATCAATTGATAGCAAAGCACCTCCTAAATTTGATTGGACAACCTCCAGCGCGTTAGTCAAAATTTTTAATTCGTCTTGTTGATCACGGATGACACTTCCAGGTCTAGAAGTCATTGCACCAAGATCTATAATATCTGCACCTTGACCAACTAGTTCTATTACTTTTGATTCAAGCAATTCCTGGCTAGTAATGCTTTTCTTATAAAAGGAATTGGCATCAAGATTGACTATTCCCATGACAGCAGGATAGGACAGCCTTACCAATCTGCCATGAATGTTAAATAAGCTATTGTTAATCAAATAATTATATTAATACCTTTGAAGTTCAATAATCACTGCAAAGATAGCTTAAGGATTGAAGCATTGGTGGCCATATAGTTGAATAAAGATATAGAACGGTGATTTAAATTATAATTATTGGGTCAAATAGTCTAATAGAGAATTAGATTCTGAGTTTGTTGAATTAATTGCTCTAAGATATTCTTTAAATTATGAAAAATATTATGTTTAAGTATTTGATTATCTGTTATATATAAATTATAAATATTTTTAATAAGTTAATAATTTTTTATAGCTTACTGCAAATCAAGCGAATGTTTGATTATTCACTTTAACCTGCTTACCTTTATACCTCCTTTTTCAGTAGTCAATAATCAGTAGTAGATGCAAATTTCGCCTTTTGTTAAAAAGTCTATAAATCTTATTGCCTTCAGCGCCCTGCTCATAGTTAATGGCTTTTTATTAAAATATGTCATGAGCTTTGACAACATGAGATTCTCCCCTAAAAACAATTCAAATTGTCCGACTACCACTAATCAATATCTAGGTTTTGACCTTGATCTTTTTGACCTTAAAGAACAAAAGTTTAAAAATGGTCAATTATTTCCTGAGTTACTTCAGGAACTTGGACTTAATCAATCTAAGGTCAATAATGTTCTTAAAAACCTTGACGGTTATATTAATATGCGAAGCATAAGAAGCGGAGCAAGCTATAAGCTATTAAGCAGCAATGAATGTACCCCTCCAGATTACCTGCTTTATGAAGCTGATCCTTCTAAAATTATTATATGTGATCTCAGTGGCGTTGGCTGCCCTCAGATATTTAACAAACAGAAGGAAATTAAAAGAGAATCTGCTTATGGAACTATAAAAAGTTCATTGTGGCAAGCTCTTGAAGAGACCGGGGTATCGATTAATATAATCGACCAGATGGAGGATGCCTTAGCAACAAGTGTTGACTTTTTGCATGTACAAGAAGGATCAACCTTTAAACTTATCTTCGACCGTGTATGGATTGACGGTGAGCCAAGTTCTGAAGGAACATTACACACAGCTTATTTTAACACCGGCAACAACGAGTATCACGCTTTTCGATTCGATATTAATGGTAAATTCGATTATTATGATATGAATGGAAGGCCATTAAGGAGAAGTTTTCTTCAGGCTCCCGTTCGTTTCTCTAGAATAAGTTCGGGTTTTGCCAGTAGAAGATTTCATCCTGTGCTAAAATACTCTCGGCCTCATTTTGGAACAGATTACGCTGCGCCAACTGGAACGCCTATAATGGCTGTTGGTAATGGAGTTGTAACTGCTGCATCATATACCGGTGGTAATGGTAATTTCGTAAAAATCCGACATAATGATATGTATGAAACTCAATACCTTCATATGTCAAGATTCGCTAAAGGGATTAAACGTGGAACCCCTGTATCACAAGGTCAAATTATTGGCTATGTTGGGATGACTGGTTTAGCCACTGGCCCTCATGTTTGCTTTAGATTTTGGAAAAACGGTGTTCAGGTTGACCATCGAAAACTTCGGTTTCCATCCGGCGAACCAATGCCTTCCTCTCAGATGGGTACATTTAAAATCTATCGGGACAATATGCTTCATCAACTGGATGCAATGCAAGGTGCGGCTGCAATGCTTATTAATTCTAAGCCTTCTACGGCATTCTAGAAGATTCCAAAGTAAAACTGAATACGGTTCCTTCCCCAACTTGACTTCGTACATTAATGCTTGATTTATGTCGCTCAAGAATATGTTTGACAATAGAAAGTCCTAAACCGCTACCACCCATTTCTCGTGATCTTCCCTTATCGACTCTGTAAAAACGATCAAATACCTTTGGAAGAGAATCTGCTGGAATTCCGATACCATTATCCGCGACTTCTATTAACACCCTGGAATCAATATCGTAAGTTCTAATTTTTACAAATCCGTTTTTTATACCATAACGAATTGCATTCTGAACCAAATTCGTCAAGACTAATCTAATTTGTTCTTTATCAGCGTGAACGAATAAAGGATATTCCAGCTCACTTTTATAAATTAGTCTTATTGCTTTTTCAGATGCAGCTTGTTGAAATTCTTCGAATACCTCCTGACAAAGTATTTTTATATCAAAGTCAATTACTTCTACATCCGATTCTCCAGATTCAAGTCGAGATATCGCACTTAGATCATCAACAATGTTTTGCAATCGCTCCGCATTGGAAAGTGCTTTATTTAAGAATTTAACATTAACCTCATCGTCATTGATTCCTCCATGAATAAGAGTTTGCAAGTATCCTTGGATGTTAAAAATAGGAGTTTTTAATTCATGTGCTACATTACCTATGTATTCTCTGCGATATTCCTCCAGCAACATTAAGTCAGATTGTTCCTCATTTTTCTTCTTAATCCATTCCTCAACATCCCGTTCTGCTGTTTCAAAGGTATCTTTTCTCTCTCCGAAATTAATTTGTGAAGGATTTGACTTATTGATTAATTTATAAATTATTTTAAGTCTTCCCTGAATAAATCCAAATGAATAGTATCGAACAATAAAAAAGGTGGATAGAAATAATATAGGATAGATAATGAAAATTAGAACATAACTTATTGACAAAATCCGAATAATGGTCAAAGCGAATAAAATTCCAACCACCGACATGGATACGGCAATTGCAGAGTAAAAAGATAGACGATTTAAATTTGCCATGTTTTAATTCTTAGAATTCAAATTTATAACCTATGCCCTTAATAGTCTTAATGAATCGTTCATTTAATTTTTCTCGTATTTTTCGTATATGCACATCTACTGTTCGCTCACCAACCATGACTTCATCTCCCCATATTTTTTGCAGAATCTCGTCCCTCTTAAAAACCTTTCCAGGTTTGTTAGCTAACAAGTACAATAATTGAAATTCCTTTCTTGGAAAGATCAATTCCTGATCCCCTAAGAATACTGCAAAGGATTCCGGAATAATCTTCAAATCATCGATATTAATCGATTGATTCTCTTTTAATGATTCTGTAGTTTGCTTTCTTCTTAATAACGCATTTATTCTGCTCAAAAGAACCATTGGTTTTATGGGCTTGGTAATAAAATCATCCGCTCCCAAATTCAAAGTTTGAATCTGTGCCTCATCTTCACTTTTTGCCGTTAATAAGGCCACCAATGTATTACTTTTAGGATAATACTCTTTGAATTTTTTTAAAAAAGATAATCCATCCAATTCAGGCATCATATAATCCAGTAAGATTAGGTCTGGATTAAATTTTTTCAATACATTAAGTGCAATTTCTCCATTCCCTGCAGTTTGAATCTCAAAACCATTCTTTGTCAAATGATATGAAAGAAATTCCAATGTATCCACTTCATCGTCAACCAGCAAAATTTTAGGTTTGTTTGAAATCATTGAAAGGAAAATTTAAAATTTAATTATGATACTTCAAAACTAATATATTCACATTACTCTCTCTTAAAAATTAATTATACTTTAGATTTAATAAGATTTATTTTAGAACACACTATCTTTATTCAATTGATAATTTAATGAATCCTTTGGAATTTTCGCTTCAAGTTTTTGTTCAATTAATTTTTCAAGTACTTTCATTGCATCTTGGGATTGATTATAATATTCAAGACTCTGATTAAACAGTGTATCCGAAACTTCAAACTTTTTGAGTAATTCAATTTTATTATCCTGAATAATACTATCGCGAACATCAAGAGGTAGCAATTCAAGACTCGCCCTTAAAATATAAACTTCTACCATCACATCAGATAGTTTATCTGGTGGAAGAACATTTGAAGGAAGTGAATCACTACATGAACTTGATAAAAAAATAAGAATACTTAATAGATAAGTTCGCAACACAAAATCAATTTATGGCAAAGATGAGTGTTTTCATAGAAGTATTTAAGCCAATGTTTGTCAAGTTTCCTTTATTTTTGCTAAGGTAATAGATAAATCTATGTATAGACTAGTTCAATCTTCAGGATTCAGAATAAAGAGGCTATTTGAAATCAAACACTTATTTTGTGTAATTTACACATTAAGCCAATCCGTATTATGGTCTCAGAATTGTCCTGGCCTTGTAGATGCCGGTCCTGACCAATTTACCTGTGATCCTGCTCAAATGATTCAACTGCAGGGAGTGATTAATGGCAATCCAAATTCGTTTGGATGGACTCCTGCCACAGGATTAAGCAGCGATAAGGTACTCGATCCAATGGTCACTATTAAAGTACCGGGAAAATATAAATACAAATTAACCGCTGAGGTTGTAGGAACCACCAATTTTATTGTAAATGGTAATTTCGAAGGAGGATATTCCGGTTTTTCTACCGAATATGTTTTTAAAACCTTAGGCCAAGGATTTGGACCAGATAATGTTGCCATTGCAACAAATCCACAGGCCTATAATGGTGGATTTCAGACCTGTGGCGATCATACCAGTGGAAGTGGTAACATGTGGCTGGTAGATGGCTCAACACAAGCTGGTAAAAAGGTTTGGTGTCAAACGGTCGCTGTTACCCCTGGAAATACATATCAGTTTGAACTTTATTCCATGTTGGTTTTTCCTGTGGCTCCTTCTATACTTGAGATCACGGTTAACGGCAATCCAATTGGTGGTGGTCAGGTTGGAGCATTATGTGATTGGACTCAAATGATGGCCTGTTTTAAAGCAACAACAGGTTCAGCAACAATATGTGTTTCAGAAATTACAGGTGTTGGTTATGGAAATGATTTTGCACTGGACGATATTGCCTTATATGAAAAATGCATTGACGAAGACGAAGTTGAAGTTGAAATTGTTGACCTCAAAGCAGTAGCCATTATTCCTCTTAAACCTAAATGTTCATCAGAGATTTTTGATCTTTTTGGAACAGGTTCAAGTGGTGGCCCCAATATTACTTACGAATGGACAACAGACCGAGGTACTATTATTTCACAAAATGGATTAACGGCAAAAGCTCGAGGTTCTGGAACCTACACCATTAAAGTTAAATACGATAATGGGAATGTCCATTGTGAAAAAGAAGCAAGTATTGATTATGATGCGCCGGAAGAATTAACTGGATTGATTCAAGCTACTGGTGTTGCCAATTGTGCTTTAGATACCGTAATAATGAATGTCATTATGAATACGGGTAGTGGGATTTATACCTATAGTTGGGGTCCACTAAAAGATATACTAAATGGAGAAAATACTGAAATGGCCAGTGTCAACAAAGCACAAAAATATACAGTAACTGTAACGGATGCGACAACAGGTTGCATTCTTGGACTTGAAAAACAAATCAACATCGATACATTAAAACCTGTTTTCAAATTAACCGGAGATACCTTATTGGATTGCAAGAATAAATCAGCCAAACTATTTTCTAGCTTAACAGATACCAATTTATACAAGATTGAATGGGTTCTTCCAGATAAGAACTCAATTCTTCAGAATCCAAGCATCACATCAAATCAATCCGGAACCTATCAATTAAAAATTCAGAATAAAAACAATAAGTGCTTAGATTCTGCATTGCATATCATTAATCTAGATACTCTTGCGCCTAAAATTAATTTAGGAGCAGATCTTATAATCGACTGTGCTCAACCGAATGCAACCATAAATCCTTTGGGTGTTTCAAATAATCCTACAAAGTATTTTTGGAACTTACCTGGAGGTCAAAATTTAACAGAAGATTCCTTGACATCAAAGACCATTGGCATTAGTGGATATGTCATCCTACTTTCCATCAACCAAAAAAATGGATGCTCAGATCTGGATTCGGTTTTTGTATTAGACAATCGAAAATATCCAACACTAACCTTAATAAAACCTGATACCCTTAATTGCGCTGTCAGATCTATTAATTTAGAAGCATCGTCAACTTCAGTGAATACTTCTATTCTATGGAGTACAGTAAATGGTAATATCAGTAGTGGAATGCAAAACCTAATAGCAACGGTAACGCGCAAGGGAAGATATTATGTTACAATTACCGATACATCTAGTAAATGCTCTATTTCAGACTCCATTGATGTATCAGAAGACATATCTATTCCCGATGCTATTTTAGGTGCCGACTTAATTTTTAAATGTTCAGATACTGCTGTTATTATCGATGGGTCTGCCTCCACCAATGATCCTAGAATAACTTATTCATGGTCCACCACCAATGGCCAAATATCAACTGGACAAAATACTAATCAAATAAGTGTAACCAAAGCTGGCAGATATCAATTAATCTTGTTAAACAACAACAACTTTTGCAGGGACACGGCTACTATTAATGTTTTAAACGACAATAACAAACCCACGGTTTCCTTAAGTCCATTCGATACCATTAACTGCAGAATAAACTCGATAACATTCAATCCAAGTGTAAATTCAAGTACAGGTGGAACTATAATCTATAATTGGACAGGAGATCAAAATCAAAATATACAGAACAACCAGACTGCTAATCCTTCTGTTCAGCAACCGGGTATTTATACTTTAGTCGTAACTGATCAATCCAATGGATGCACCAGTTCTTCTCAGATTGTGGTAGTTATCGATACACTTACCCCAATCACCAATGCAGGTAATGATCAAATTCTGAATTGCTCAGTTACCAAACTTACACTAGATGGAGACATTAATAATGACCCAAAGATGATCTATCAATGGACAACCAATAACGGAAAAATTATAAATACTTCAGATCCAAAAACTATAGAAGTTCAAGAAGCTGGTACTTATCGATTAACAAAAATCAACAGATTGAACGGTTGTGTAAGTTTTGATGATGTCAGCATTTCTGTAGATACAACCAAGCCTCTTATTATAATAAGTCCTCCGGATACATTGGATTGTATAACGAAAACAGTATTGATTAATTCAAGTGGCTCCAGCAATACACCTCAAATGAGTTATTTTTGGACATCTTCTGCACCAAATTCTATTGATGTACCGAATGCTCGAAATGTCAATGTCAATTCCAAAGGAAACTACACTTTAACTATAATAAATAATCAAAATGGATGCAGAACTACATCCAGCATTCAAGTATTTGAAGATTTCAATTCCCCTGTATTGAATATTAATCCTGCATTAGAATTAACATGTAAAATTCGCTCATTACAACTAAACGCTAACTTACAAAATATTCAAGACCAGATAAGGTGGACTACATCCACTGGTAATATTACATCCGGTGCAAATACAATAACACCAATGGTGTCTAGTCCGGGCTGGTATTATGCTACAGCCACTGGAAGAAATGGTTGCATTGCTGTTGATTCTATCTTAGTAATTGAAATCACTAATGTACCAACTGATTTGAATTATCAAATTGATCAACCAAAATGTACTGGTGATGTAGCCTTGTTACATTCTGTTAGTGTCTTGGGAGGTGTAAGCCCATTGACATTTGAACTCGATGGAGTTACTATACCAGGTTTTCCAATATCAAACTTAAATCCTGGCAAACACACTCTAAAGGTTAAAGATCGATATGGATGTGAATTTTCTGAATCTTTTGATGTAATAACAGCCTCCCCGGTAAGTGTTGCTTTTCCACCAGATGTAGCCATTGATGCGGGATCATCCTATCAGCTTAATTATACTTCCAGTATCAGTAAGGATTCCATTGCCTCCATTGAGTGGTCGCCTAAGGAAAAACTTTCTTGCTCTGATTGTGACAATCCGACCGTCTTGAATTTAAATGAAGATACAGAATTTGTTATTACCATCATCAGCAATTCAGGATGTGTTGCTACGGCAACAATTAAAATCAGAGTGATTAGACGAGGCATCTGGATTCCAAATGTATTTAGTCCAAATGGAGATCAAATCAATGATTACTTCTACCCTTTTGCCGCGACAGATAGTTATAAGCAGATAAAACTTATGCAAATTTTTGATCGTTGGGGAGAGAGGGTATTCCATAAAGAAAACTTCCAACCCAATATTGAGACGGAAGGATGGAATGGACAATTTAAAAACGAAATACTCAATCCAGGAGTATACGTTTATCATGTAATCATCGAATGGAATAATGGAGAAACGGAAATTCTTCAAGGTGATCTCACGCTTATTAGGTGATGATCCGGATTGTTTTCGAGGATGACAATTTATTGATCGTCGATAAACCTCCGGGTTTACAAACAGAACCTGACCGGAACAATCATCCAAATCTTTTGGATGAATGCAGCAAGTTTTATTCATTAAAAAGTTCATCGTCTTTATACCTGATTAATAGACTCGACAGACCAACCGGTGGATTAATTGTACTCTCTAAAAAAAAATCACTCTGTGCAAAATGGCAAAACGCCTGGAATACATCTCAAATTAGAAAATTCTATTACGCGGTTGTGCAAGGAACCTTAGAATCTAATGAGCAAACTCTTTCACACTTTCTGTGGAAAGATCACAAGAATTTCAAAGCCATAATATCCTCTGAAAAGCTATCAGAACAACACAAACATTGCCAACTACATTATAAGGTAGTTCAACAAATGAACGACCATTCTCTGCTGGAAATAGAATTACTCACCGGTCGTTATCACCAGATTCGGGCTCAATTGTCCTATATTGGACATCCGGTGTGGAACGACAGCTTATACGGAGCTAATGCAGTGATTTCTGAAAAAATTATTGGTTTGTATTGTACGGGTTTAACTATTGATGTACCAGGATTGGACATCGGAAATTATAACTGCGAACTTATTGATCATCCGGCTTTTGATCCGTTTGTAAAATTTAAACATTAAAAAAGAATTATTCAAATATCATAGTTAATATAATAAATATATATATGTATATAATACTGATTATGTTATAATTATATATATATATATATTAAGGATAAAATACTCACAAATGGGTAGTGTCAAAAACTTGTCGGATTATTAACTTGCAAACTGAAGCAAGGATAGAACTTGCCTAATTATAATTTATAGAAAGTTCATCCACTTATCCCCTGATCGCGTTCAAAATAAGGATTTACCAATACTAATTACTGCATAAAAAAAAGAGGATCCACGATCATCCATCGACTGGAGTATGCAGACCCTCATCTCTCGCTAAAGAGGCTGTAAAGATAAAGGATTTTTTCTGTTTTTTTATTCATGAAGTGTTGATAAGTTTTTAGTATAACTTATTTCTAAACATTTAAAATTCTTAAGTATGAAACTAATTAAATTGAATTTGATTTTTGCCATAGTTTCTTTGCTTTTCTATGGCTCCTGTAACAAGGATCAAGCTGATCCTGTTTCGAAGAAAAGTAAATCAGGCCTTAGTTTAAGAACAGATGCCAATTATGAAGATTATGAGGATTCCTTAAATTCTGTTTATGTAACTGATCCGGAGTTCGTTATTGTTCCAAATATTGAATCCTATTCTATAACGCATTCTGATGGTTATATAACCAATGCAGAGAAGGCTCGAATAAATTCATTAATAGCTGACCTAATCGGTAATGGATTTGAACCAAGGATTATTGATATTAATATTCTGGAAAGCAAGGTTCACGTTTGTTCAAACGAATCCATAACAATTAATCCGGAATTCCCTGATGATATTAGACCGAATGGTGGTTTGCAATATAATGGAATAATTCCAGGCCATTGGTGTGATAATTCAGTAGACAATGAAGGTGGAGGATGTGGAAGAGTTGCTACTTCTATTTTTTGGTATCGTACTCTGTCTCCTAGTATTGATCACTTCACTGATATAAAAGAATTTGGTATTGTTGGTAAATGCGATTTTAGCCTATATGACGAGTGGGACGACTTTGGATTAATTGAAATTGAAACAGATGAATTATGGCATTATTCAGCTTCTTGCACTTCAAATGGACTGTTATGTATGGATTCAGGAGACCTTGAGTCTCAAGGTTCTGCAATACATGATCTTATAGAAGAATATGTTCCTGAAGGTTGGATGTTGGTTGGACATAAAAGGTGTGCTTACAATTCACAACCCGACCCACCAAATCCAACAAATTATTATTGGTATTATTCAATGCTTTTTGGCAAACCAGTGTATAATTAAATTTTTTAAAATAATGTCCGGGTAACTTACCTGTTACCCGGACTATTTAAACATTTTCAAAATAATATGAAACATTTAAACTTACTACTACTATTTCTTATCACAATTATTAATATTCATTCCCAATCATTAAAGTCTTATGTAGTTAAAGATGAAAGTGAAAATTATTATTATAGAATTATAAATGAGTCAAAAAATGTTGCACTATTTAATTGGTCATTGGATTTATTATCAAAGGGTAACAACTATAGTAGAGGGAGATTAAAATATGTCTTCAAAAACAAGGAATTTTTTCCAGTACATTATGAAGAACTTGATTCTTCAAAATATTGGATTGTTTGGAAAGATAAGATTGACTCCGCTATTATACTTCATTCAACAATTTTTAAACCAAATGATGGAAAATTTGAATTATTAGATAGCATTAATATTCCAATCTTAATCAATGATACATATTATACAAGCAAGGTAAATAAAGCAGATAACCAAAAAATATTTTTTATCTCAGTTAATCCATTTAGCTCTGGAAAACTAAGCTTTTATCTAGTAAAAATGAATCCATCTGGCAGCTTTAGAGATTTAATAAAAATTGATAGTAGTTCTGGAAATACATTTAGTAAACTTAGAGGCTTGCATATTATTAGAGACTTAGCAGTGCTTTCTCCAAATAGATATCTCCTGACCGGCTTATCCAGTGGAATTGTTTCATTATTAGATTCTAATGGTACAAATATTTTTACTCGACCTCTGTATCTTCCCTGGCCGATTGTCTTTAATTCTGTTCGTCCATATAAACCTAGCCTACACATGATAAACAGCAATTCGGTTTTGGTTTCTGATGATTGGCCATACACTATACCAAATTTACCTGAAAATATTCTATATAAACTCAAAGTGAACGGCGATTCTGTTTATATGGATAATCTCTTTGTTATTAGTAATAAAGAAAAATTAGAGAAGTCCGATACAAAAATTGCAAGCATAGATAATCAGACTTTTTACATAGCCGCTAATGTCGATTATCAGGTACCACTGACATCCAGTTTTCCATCCAGTTTTTTTATTACAAAGTGGAGAGATGACCAGGAAGTCTGGCACAAGGAGTATAAGAGTGATTATTATTTTCATGTTATGGATTTACAAATGATTGATTCATGCACATTAATCGTTTGTGGATCTGTATTTGATTATTTTAACAACGGATATTTGCAGGGGTTTTATGCGTTGATTGATTGCGACGGCAATGTGATCAATTCAAATATTAATTTAAAAACTGCTGAGATTGAAGTTTATCCAAATCCAACCCACGACTACATAACAATAAGTCATCACTATAATGATAATATTGATGCGGACTTAGTAAATATCAACGGCCAGATCGTAGCTGAATATAAGCAGATTTGCCAGGATGAACCACATGTTATTCATGTTGGTAATATTGCCAGGGGAATATACATTCTCAGGATGAGAACAAGTGATAATAAATCTATTTACTCTAAAAGAATAATACTGGAATAAATCGAATACAGTCTGAAAGATGATAAATCCGGAATTCCCAGATGATATTAGACCGAATGATGGTTTGCAATATAATGGAATAATTCCAGGCCATTGGTGTGATAATTCAGTGGACAATGAAGGCGGAGGATGTGGAAGAGTTGCTACTTCTATTTTTTGGCATCGCAATCTGTCTCCTAGTATTGATCACTTCACAGATATTAAAAAATTTGAAATTGTTTCTCATTGCGAGTTTAGCATATATGATGATTGGGACTTTGGATTACTTGAAGTTAATGTCGAAGACGTTTGGCATTACAATTCAACCTGTCTATCAAATAGTGGAGATTTTTGTTTGGACTCTGATGAATTAGAAAATTATAGTTCAGCGATACAATATAATTTGGTAGAGTATCTTCCAGAGGGTTGGATGGTGGTAGGATACCAGGTTGCAAAATATGATTATGGTATCGATACAGATCCACCTTATCCAACGAATTATTATTGGTATTATGCAATGATTGTAGCAAAACCTGTATACAATTAGACGAATTATCCTTTGTCTGAGTAGTAAAATATATTACTCAGACAATTTTTTAAACAAAAAATATTTTATGAAATCAAATATTATTCTATTAATTGTATTTTCATATGTTTTCAATACTAGCTCTCAATCTTCAAAATACATCGTTGTGGAAGATTCAAGTAATAATATTTTTATGAGAATTAATAATGACTCAAAGAATATTGCAATATTTAATAGTTCTTTAGATGTTTTAGATAAACGCAATCTTTTTGAAAGGGAGAGAATACAGTACATATTCGAAAACACTCAGTTTCTTCCAAACCATTACGAGGAATTAAATTCCGGAAAATATTGGATTTCATGGATCAAGAAAAATCAAAACAATTTAAGAATACATTCAACTATTTTTGATCCGGTGACAGGAAATACAGAATTGATAGATAGTATTCAAATTCCAGTATTAAATTATAGTTATTCTTGGTCAACAATTAAATCCGATGGATTTAATAAAATATTCTTAATTACTATCTATAATGGAATAAGTGGAAAAGAGTATCTAATAATAAAATATACTGATTCAGGAAAAATTAGAAGAGTGATAAAGATAGATAGTAGTTCTGGAAATACGTTTAATAAACTTAAAGGCTTGCATATTATTAGAGACTTTGTAATTCTCTCACCAAATAAGTACCTTGTTACAGGGCAATCTAGTTCTGTTGTTTCAATATTAGATTCTAATGGTACAAATATTTTTACTCGACCTCTGTATCTTCCCTGGCCGATTGTCTTTAATTCTGTTCGTCCATATAAACCTAGCCTACACATGATAAACAGCAATTCGGTTTTGGTTTCTGATGATTGGCCATACACTATACCAAATTTACCTGAAAATATTCTATATAAACTCAAAGTGAACGGCGATTCTGTTTATATGGATAATCTCTTTGTTATTAGTAATAAAGAAAAATTAGAGAAGTCCGATACAAAAATTGCAAGCATAGATAATCAGACTTTTTACATAGCCGCTAATGTCGATTATCAGGTACCACTGACATCCAGTTTTCCATCCAGTTTTTTTATTACAAAGTGGAGAGATGACCAGGAAGTCTGGCACAAGGAGTATAAGAGTGATTATTATTTTCATGTTATGGATTTACAAATGATTGATTCATGCACATTAATCGTTTGTGGATCTGTATTTGATTATTTTAACAACGGATATTTGCAGGGGTTTTATGCGTTGATTGATTGCGACGGCAATGTGATCAATTCAAATATCGATTTAATAAATTCCGACATTGAAATTTATCCAAATCCTGCTAGTGACTATACTACCATAAAACATCATTTTCCTGACCATATTGATGCTGATTTAGTTAATATCAATGGGCAAGTCGTAGCTGAATATAAGCAGATCTGTCAGGATGAACCATATGTTATTCATGTTGGTAATATGGTCAGGGGAATATACATTCTTAGACTGAAATCAAACGATAAGAAATCTATTTCTTCAAAAAGAATTATTTTGGAGTAAGTCAGATCAAATTTAAAAGTTTGTCAATAGAGGATAATGAATTGAATTGACACAAAAAACATCTACAAAATCCTTGGGATGAATTATAGTCAATAGTAAGATCAGTTTTCAGTGCTATTGATGTTTTTGAATGAATGTTTCAACTCCCACCCGCTAAGGCGATATTTCATCTGAAAATAAAATTGCTCCACCACGACATCGTTTTTAATCACCACTGTAAAAAGCTGCTCTTTCCTATCAACCAGGATTTTAAAAATCCGGCCTAGGACTATTAGCCCGGGACCCAAAATGCGAACGAAGCGGATAATTTATAAAGTAAGTAACGAATTGCAGTTATTAAAAATTCACATCAACGGCACTGCTTCCGCAAAAAACTGTTTGAGGTCAACTTTAAAGCCAAACCAAATTCACGCATGACAAAGTGTCCAGAGAACATAACTGAAAAATGAACCCAGAGCCGAGTTTTTTTTGCGATGCGTAATGAGCATCAATTGGGTGGGCTAATCGTCCAAGCCGGGAGATTTTCTTTGATTCTTTCTTTTGTCGGCACAAAAGAAAGAATTATATTGATTAACGAGGTCAATTTTTCAATCTAAATCATTTCAGCAAGAAGGCTTTCAATATCATCTGCTTAATCTTTTTTGTATCTAAAGTAATCTATTATCATTGCAAAAGAATTACTTTTAAGCAAACATTATGATTGGTTAAATTAATTAAAAATTGAAACTTACTAAACTGCACTAATTCGGACAAGTCAGGTGCTTTATAATAATTTTATTAATACCTTGAATTCGAATACCATAATGATTTTTAGTTCATCCCATTACTAAAAAATTACAATACTATAATTCCAAAAAAAAATTCCCTGAAATAGAAACACAATCCCCTAACTTCGCCATTCCTATGATGTCTAAAAAAATTGAAGAACTAAAGTCAA
>CAZHNF010000014.1:0-82630 GCA_964533625.1 uncultured Saprospiraceae bacterium
TCCACTCTTTCTGTTACTCCTTCAGTTTTTTCACCTAGAAATTCCACCCAGGCTTTTTTAATGCATGGATAATTTTTCTGAGCTTCCACAAGCTCCATAAAAGAAATGAGATTTCCTTCAAATCTTTGCATTAGTGATTCATCTGAAATTTTACCATCAGAAGTAAATGTTTTATGAGCCATTGCAAGCGAAAACATGTTGGGAAAAACCCGAGCACCTAAATGTTCCAGAGGGATTCTTAAAGCAAGTACTCCTCGGTTTCCACCAACCATAGAGGGAGATGCCGCCATCAGTAAGATCTGTTTTTCATTGAAAGGTTGTGGTCTAAATCTCGAAACCCAATCAATTACATTCTTTAAGAGCCCAGGCATTGAACCGTTGTATTCAGGTGACGCTATTATAATAGCATCACTGTTAATTATCCGATTATACATATTCGTCGCTCCAATCGGAATTCCAGTTTCAGATTCTAAATCACCGTTAAATGCTGGACAATCGAATTCCTGCATAGTGGCATAATCAACATTCCCACCATTTTTCTCAATAATCTCAGAAGCAAGTTTTGCGAGATTGGTGTTTAAAGAGCCTTTTCTCAAAGATGCTGAGAAAACAAGAAAATTTACTGGACCCCTTTGGCTAATTTCATTAAATGTGGCTTCCATATAATTTGTAATTTGTAAACGTACTTTATAGTAGAACTTGAGAATAACAGAATTTAAAGTCAATGGTTTTATTCAAGTTGCTTAATTATTTAGCAGATATTTATGATTAATGAATAAAATGAACTAATTCAGTATTGAATTTAATCCATAATGAAGCTGATTTTTTGCAATTGTCTTTTACTTTATGATTTCAAATTTAACGATTTATACTTTAAACCTTATGATGAATTTAAAACTACCTATTCCTTCTGCATTGCTTACAGGTTCTCAAAAGTTTTATATCTTATTATCTTTCTATTTGAATGAATTGTTTAATCTTAGGTATTCTTGGTTTTAGTTTTATTTACCAAGTAAATTGCAACTATCTCCTTAAAAACATTTTCAAGTGCTACTAAGTGATCATTGAAATAATCTGATTAATAACAAAAAAGAATTGATTATTTTATGAACAAGAAATCATTATCCATTTTATGAAAGAAGTATCAGAAAACTATAAAAGCTGAATGGAGTTAAAATGTTTAAAAATTACTTTCTATAGAATCAATGTCCTTTAGGATTGATTCTGTAATATTTATAGATAGGATCTTCATCTAATCAAAAAGTGTTCTTCGAATTTACTATTCATGAATTTGGGTCCAGCATCATATAAATTCCTGATAAAGATCAATATTAAAGAATCTAAATAAGCATAATTGAAAATACTACTTAATTAAATCTTTGGATAAAATGAATCCCTTTATTTCAATAAATTCATAACCTGCTGTAAATCAACACAAAAAAAGCTATATAAAATCTATAATTCCAAAAAAGTCCTCTTTTTCAGACAGTTATAAAAAATTCTTTTCCTTTTTTACTTAAATTATACTGGATAGGCTTACATTTGCCGCTCCTTAGAAATAAGGAGATTTGTAAAATTTTTCAAAAAACCTTGATTGTGAATACATTAAGTTATAAAACAAGTCACACCAGGCCGGAAGACGTCCAACGTCGTTGGTTTCTAGTCGATGCCAATGGTCTTACAGTTGGGCGAATGAGCTCCAGAATTGCCCATATCCTAAAAGGCAAACACCGCCCTGATTATACTCCTCACGTTGATTGCGGGGACTATGTTATTGTGGTCAATGCCGAGAAAGTAAGATTTACTGGTAAAAAAATGGACGATAAGACCTATCTAACCTATAGTGGATATCCAGGCGGTCAGAAATCAGCTACTCCAAGAGAATTATTGGCCAGAATCCCAACTCGGGTGGTTGAGGTAGCAGTTCGAAAAATGCTCCCAAAAAACAAACTTGGTGATGCTATGTATAAGAAATTATTTATTTACGCCGGTCCTGAGCACTATCATCAGGCTCAAAAACCGGAAACCATTAATCTATAAAACTGAATGGAAACAATTATCAACTCCGTCGGAAGAAGAAAAGCAGCAGTAGCCAGAGTATATCTGTTTAAAGCTAAAAGCAACACACCTTCCTTGACTATTAATGGAAGATCTTTGGAACAGTATTTTCCTATCGGGGATCTAGCAGCTAAAGTAATGGATCCAATTAACACCGTAGAAGATGGCAAAAATTACGACATCAAAGTTACTGTTAGCGGAGGTGGTCTGAAAGGACAAGCCGAGGCGGTGAGAATGGGAATTGCCAGAGCGCTCGTGAAGGGAAATGCCGATGATCGCAAGCCACTAAAAGAAAAGAAATTGCTTACTCGTGATGCCAGAGAAGTTGAACGTAAAAAATTCGGTCTGCGCAAAGCCAGACGTTCTTCTCAGTTCAGCAAGCGTTAATTTTATCATTTATCAATTACAATTTACCGAATAGATATGGAAAAACCTACCTATAATCAGATGCTCGAATCTGGAGTTCACTTTGGTCACTTAAAGAGAAAGTGGAATCCTAAGATGCGTCCATATATTTTTAAAGAACACAAAGGAGTACACTTAATTGACCTTAACCGAACTTCTGAATGTTTGGATAAGGCGGCTTCTGCACTAAAACAAATTGCAAAGAGTGGAAGAAAAATAATGTTTGTTGCAACGAAAAAACAAGCACGTGATGTTATAACTCAACTGGCTCAATCGGTCAACATGCCTTATGTTACCGAAAGATGGTTAGGTGGGATGATGACGAATTTTGCCACGATCAGAAGATCCGTAAAAAAGATGAATAATATCGAGCGAATGCTAACCGATACCAGCATCACTAATATCACTAAAAAAGAAAGGCTTACACTAAGTCGTGAAAGAGCCAAAATGGATAGAGTATTAGGTGGTATCGCAGCATTGAACAGATTGCCCTCCGCCATATTTGTAGTCGATACTATTCATGAACATCTTGCCCTTAAAGAAGCGGAAAAACTCGGTGTAAGAACCTTCGCTATGGTAGATACGAACTCCGATCCAAATGAAGTAGATTTTCCAATTCCATCCAATGATGATAGTTCCAAATCAATTGCTTTAATTGCAAGTTATTTGGCTAATGCGATCAAAGAAGGATTGTCCGAAAGAACGGAATCAGGAGATAATCAATAATTAATTAATTTTTTAAAAGTAAAAAAATGAGTGTTACACTTTCTGCTGCTGATGTTAAAAACCTTCGTGACGCCACCGGCGCCGGTATGATGGACTGCAAAGCAGCTTTAACCGAAGCGAATGGAGATTTTGAAGCCGCTATAGATATTCTAAGAAAAAAAGGACAAAAACTTTCCGTAAAAAGAGCTGACCGCGAAGCTAAAGAAGGAGTTGTTATAGCCATGGTCAATAATGACAAAACCAAAGGTGTTGTCGTTAAATTAAGTTCGGAAACGGATTTCGTTTCTAAAAACGAAGATTTTGTAAATACAACCAAAAAGATTGCACAGATTGCATTGGATAATTTCCCTGCCGACTTGGAATCCTTAAAAGCTTTGAAATACGACGGCAATACTTCGATTGGTGATAAAGTAACTGACTTGGTTGCTGCTATTGGTGAGAAGATTGAATTGACACATTACGAAAAAATCGAAGCACCACAGGTGGAGTTTTATATTCACATGGGCAATAAAGCCGGTGTATTGGTTGGATTGAATAAAGTAAATCCTTCTTATACGGAGGCTGGACGTGATGTTGCCATGCAAGTTGCTGCCATGAAACCTGTCGCATTGGATCGTGGTGATGTTGATGCTACCATGATTAAACGAGAGTTAGAAATCGGAATGGAGCAGGCACGTGCTGAAGGAAAACCAGAAGCTATGCTAGAAAAAATCGCTCAGGGAAAATTGGAGCGATTCTACAAAGACAATACCTTACTGAATCAACAGTTTGTTAAAGACGGCTCTATGACTATTGCCGCCTATTTAAAATCGGTGGATAAAGACCTCACCGTTACCGGGTTCAAACATGTGATGTTAGGCTAAAATAAAATTTTAAAAAAAGGCGGATGAAAAAAACATTCGCCTTTTTTTTGTCCTTATATAAAAAACAATAAGATGATCAAATTCAAACGCGTACTTCTAAAACTTAGTGGTGAATCACTTATGGGCGAACAACAATTTGGCATCGATAGTAAAATGTTGATTTATTATGCCCAACAGATTAAGACTCTTGTGGATGAAGGGGTAGAACTCTCTGTAGTTATTGGCGGAGGAAATATTTTTCGAGGCCTAGGATCGGATTCAGGAATTGAAAGAGTACAAGGTGACTATATGGGAATGCTTGCAACCTGTATTAATTCCATGGCGCTTCAAAGTGCATTGGAAGGACTAGGAGTCTACACTAGACTCATCTCAGCTATTGAAATGAGGCAAATTGCCGAACCGTATATCCGTCGTCGTGCCATTAGACATCTTGAAAAAGGTAGAGTTTTAATTTTTTCTGCAGGAACCGGCAATCCTTATTTTACTACGGATTCAGCAGCAGCATTACGCGCTAGTGAAATCAACGCGGATGTAATTTTAAAAGGTACCCGTGTCAATGGTATCTATGACAGCGATCCTGAAAAAAATGCTTCCGCCAAAAAATTTGACCACCTTTCTTTTGAAGAAGTCATTCGAATGAATCTCCAGGTAATGGATATGACGGCTTTTACCATTTGCCGAGAAAATCAAATTCCTATTATCGTTTTTAATATTAATGAAAACGACAATTTAAAAAGAATTATAAATGGCGAGAAGGTTGGTACGGTTGTGAGTTGATAGTTTTAATTATAAAAAGTAAGTCAACTTGTAATCCTGTTTAGTAATTCAAATTTATAATTTTAATTTTTTACTAAGACTTCATTTTTTAAGATCAATAAAATATTAGAATATGGGTTTGATTACTCAGACCTAATAATTTCTAAAGTTCTTAAAAAATAAATTCTTTTAAAAAGATTTAATTACTTCAACACCTTAACCTTCATCTTCACATCTTCAAGAGGACGATCGCCCGGTTTGGTGCGCACTGATGCAATTTTGTCAATAACGTCTAAGCCTTCAACGACTTCACCAAATACGGTATATTCCTGATCAAGGAAAGGAGTACCACCTTGAGTAGAATATATTTTCTTTTGTTCATCGGTATAATGAAATCCTTTTTGATCTTCTATTCTGGTAAGCATCGATTCACTCTGGGGTGCACCCTGTACAATATAAAATTGTGATCCCGAAGATCTTTTTTGCGGGTTTACCTGATCACCTGTTCGAGCGGCAGCCAAAGCACCTTTTTTATGAATCAATGATTTATTGAATTCAGCTGAAATGGTATAACTCGGTCCACCACTTCCCAATGCTGCTTCAGGTGAAGCATTGCGCGAATTTGGATCACCCCCTTGAATCATAAATCCAGAAATTACACGATGAAATAATAAATCGTTGTAATAACCCTCTTCTGCGAGTTTGATAAAATTATCCCGGTGTGCCGGGGTTTCGTCGTACAATTTTATTGTCATTGAACCCAGGTTAGTTTCTAATACTACGAGGCAATGATCCGGATGCTTTACATCAATATTCATTTTTGTTTCTTTTATTTTTTTTCCAAAAACGGTTTTTAAAGTTACTTGATAATATCCCGAAATTAAATAACGATGTGTTGGATTTTCTTCTTCAGAGCTTGACCCATCCCCAAAATTCCACGTATAGGATTTCGCTTTTGTACCCATGTGCATAAATTTAATGGGCTCTGTTACTTTAACAGTCGTCTTGTCCGCGGTAATGTTTACTATTTTTTTTGAACAAGAATAAAAAGATAATACACTACAAAGAACTAATAATTGAGTTAAGCTTGTTACCCGTTCAGGATTTAATCTAATAGACAATATGTATTCCAAAGTTTTATTTTTATTGAACACTAATTAAATTCAATATTATCAATAGCAAAATGTTATCTACAGATTTTATTGAATGGATTAGTTATTAATAACCTTTAATGATTACTTCATTACAATATTAAACTTAACATTGTTGATTGGTCGATTCATTTGATCACATTGAACGGCTGCTATCTTATCGATTACATCCAATCCAACAGTTATTTCACCAAATACAGTATAATTTCCATCCAGGAATGGTGTCCCTCCAACTGTACTATATTTAGCAATGGCTTCTTGTGGGTATTCCATAGATGGATTCATTGATCTGAGCTGTGAGGCATCCGTTGGTCTTCCTTGTACAATATAAAATTGTGATCCGGATGATTTTTTCTCAGGATTAGCCTGATCCCCTAGTCGCGCAGCGGCTAAAGCTCCTTTAAAATGATATTTTCCAATTTCAGCATCAATCGTATATCCTGGTCCTCCCATTCCTAACGGAGCTCCTGGTGCGGCATTTTTCGAATCCGGATCACCACCTTGAATCATGAAACCAGGAATTACCCGATGAAATAATAAATCTTTATAGAATCCTTGTTTCACTAACTTGATAAAGTTGTCTCTATGCTTTGGCGTAGAGTCGTACAACTTAACCGTCATGTTTCCGTATTCAGTTTCAATAATGATATTAGGCGTTCCAGACTTCTGACTACAGGATTGAAATACTGTCAGACTAAGGATTATAAAAATAACACTGCTTAAAATTTTAAATTGCTTAATCATGTAAATAATATTTATTAAAATAAGTAATAATAATTTTTTTTAAAAATTGTTCTTGTTCTTTAACTCCCCGAATCGTAAATGGTTTGATTGCCTCATAATGTGGCCATCCATCCTGATCCAGTCCTTTGTACTCATAATATCCTTCTTCACTCATTAGACGACAGCTACCAACATGCATGAGATCCTGTTTTTCCTCTTTGGTGAACTTAGAGGTCATTGGTTTTCCCAATTCTTGAATTCCAATCAAAAGGAGAATGATATTAATGTCGGGTAATTCACTTCTTTTAAGGCGATCTTTAACAAAGTGTCTGACTCTAAGCCAATCAAAATCCAATTCCCAGGTTTCCACAACGCAAAAATAATCCGTATTTCTCAATATAGTTATTCTTCTCTGAAAATAGCTTCTACTTCATTAATTTTTTGTGTTGGCAACACGCAGGCCAACAAAACAATAGTCATAACTGCAGCGCTAACGATTAAAAAATCTTTCATCCTCAACGCGATAGGATAGGATTGAATAATAAATTCCTCCGGAACTTTGATAATTGAATAATTGGTCTGCAAGTAATAAAATAATAAGGCGAGAGCAAATCCCAGGAACATTCCAATTGCCCCGATGCTTAACCCTAATCCATAAAACACACTTTGGATTTCCTTTGAAATCATACCCAACGACTTTAAAATTGAAATATCTAGTCTCTTTTCAAGTACTATCATCCAAAGGGTACCAACCATAGTAAATGAAACTAAAACTAAGGTTAAAACAAATAAGGTAAAAAATAACCATTTCTCAAGATTCATAATCTTTATAAAAGCCTCATCTTGTCGATATCGATCTTTAATCACATAATCGCTCCCTAATAACCTTGATAATTTATTAACCACAACATTGCTAAATCTTCCCTCGGTTAATTTTAATTGAATTGAAGTCAAAGCTAAGGTATCCTTTAAATACGATCTCAAATCATCCAGATCCGTCATTACCATTTCATAATCAGATTCCTGGTGAAAAGAATAAATCATTTTAGGTTGAATAGTCAATCGCCGAAAGTTACTCTCACTGAATTCTAATCTTCCGTCTTCCATAGTAGGTGTATAGACATTCATAGAAGCAAGGTAATTATCCGTAGATATGCCTAATCTATTGCTGAGTCCAACACCAATATAAGCAAACCAATGTTCATTTTCCTGTTGAATCAGTGATCCTTCTATTTTTGCAGAATCCAAGGCTATCATTTGAGGATAAAATCGATCAATTCCTCTTATCGTTCCGAAGTCCTGTGCTTCACCATACTGAAACATACAATTTTGCTCATATACTTTTGACATTATTGCCACTTCAGGAAAATTCCTTATGGAATCAAGAATCCTTTGATCTTCATAAAAATGATTATTCACGGAATGTTCAATTTTTATATCTGGATTATACTTACTGAACATCCCGGATAATAATTCTTCAAAACCATTAAACACAGATAATACAATAATCAAAGAAGCAGTTCCAATAGCAAGACCCAGCATTGTAATTATGGTAATAATATTAATGCTCAATGAAGTCTTTCTTGCCAGCAAATACTTCTTTACGAAAAAAAATTCAACTCTCATCCGTTAAGCATCGCCTGGTATATACAATCTTGAATTTTCATTCGATAGCGCTGACGATGCAGTTGATTGACTTTGCCATCAGGATATGTTCTATTGGATAAGAAAATAAATATAATGTTATTCTCTGGATCGGCCCATACACAAGTACCTGTAAATCCAGTATGACCAAACGTAGTTCTCGGTGCTAACTTAGATACATAAGCTGATTCTGTAGGCACCAGTTCGGGCAAATCAAAAACCAGTGCCCTTCTATTTAATGTTTTATCCCTGGCAATAAAATTTCGAATAGTGCTTTGATTAAAATATTCTCTTCCACCATAGGATCCTAAATTAAGTAAACATTGAACCAGAATAGCCAAATCTTCTGCATTTGAAAATACCCCTGCGTGCCCACTGATACCTCCCAACATAGCCGAACCCATATCGTGAACATGCCCTCTAATTTCTCTATGTCGATAATATTGATCTAACTCTGTAGGAGCAATAATTGCTAATTCAACATTATGTTTTAAGGGCTCAAAAAATGTCTTGTTCATTCCCAAAGGTTTCCAGAACATCTTATTAATAACATCTACAAAAGATCTCGAAGTTAATCTTTCAACAATTTGAGGAACGTAATAATAAAATAAATCAGAATATAGATATCGCATGCTATCGCTCACCGGACTATTTTTAATGGCTTCAAAAATGGTATCGCGATAATCCTTACGCAGAAACAAAGAATCCGTAACACAAATACAGAAGCTGTCAGTACAGTATGTTTGGTAACAATAGGGATTAAGTATATTCAATGTATCCGGTGAAATTAAGGTAGACTTATAATATGGAATCCAACTTTGCCATCTTGCCTGATGGAGCAATGCATCCTTAATTTTTGTATTTTGCTTGTTCGATCCAAGGAGGCTTGGAACATACTTTGATATAGGCGCCAATAAATTAAGTTTTCCATCCTCGTTTAATTTCATAAGACAAGGCGCGCTTGCGGCAATTTTTGTTATACTGGCTATATCGTACAGGGTGGAATGTTCCGCCATATTACTGCTATCATAATTGAGTGTTCCAAAGACCTCATTAAAAACAATTTTATTATTTTTCGCAATTAATATTTGGCAACCCGGAGCTGTTTTTGATTCAACAATTTCGCAGGCAATATTGAAAATTTTATAGAGTGAATCAGAATTTAATCCTTCTCGCTCGGGAACCGTATAACCTAATCTTAACAGGGATGGTCTTTTAATAGATTTACCATGCTTATATTCCTTGCTTACATTTACTGGTAAAATACCTTGTATGGCATCTGATCCAAATAACATTTCAGCCGTAATGTCTTGAATCATTGGATTGTTTTCATAAGAAAGTAAGATCGAATTTACATTTGAAAACTCTTTTACAACGTAAGGGTTTCCAAATATACAAAGGATAACTTTTTTCTTCTTTCCCAAGTCATTGATAAACTCTACTGCTTCAGCATTTAATCCAAAATTCTTTTTGGAATTATAATTTAATTTATGCAATGAAATTATAACTAAACTTGATTTTTGTATAACTGATTGGGTAATTTCATCTTGATTAGAAACATCAGCCCATCGATAATTCATTACTTCAGCATACTTACTTAATTTTTTCTGAAATGAATTAATATAATCTTCTCCAATATTAATGCTGACAATATTTTGTTCGACATTGCGAATTGGAACGTCTTCTGAATCATCTTTTATTAAGGTTATCGCCTTACGGTATAATTTATCTTTTAAGGCAATAGAGTGATTAGAATAAATGTCTCTTAACAAATTTTCGGAGGCAATAGTATTAAGTTCATTTAATCTGGCATCGTATTTTGCACTAAGTATTCTAGTTACGCTTGCATCCAATAAGCTTATGGGTATTTCATTGGATTCAATAGCATTTTTTATTTTAAAAATTGAAGAGTCCAAATTTTCCGAAAGCAGAAGAATATCATTACCAGCTTTAAATGAAAGGAGCTCCAATTCTCCTGGTTTATATTTATTGGCAACAGCTTTCATTTCTAAGGCATCGGTTACAATAAGTCCATTGAACTTTAACTTGTTGCGCAATAATCCAGTGACCAACTCAGGTGATTGTGAAGATGACACCTCAGTATTTGAATTATAGGATGTCACATGCAAATGAGCAACCATTATAGAACTCACTTTTTTCTCACTGAGAATTTTAAATGGAAATAATTCCAAAGTATCCAGTCTTTCTGAATTGTGATGAATTACTGGTAAGTCCATATGAGAGTCTACCTCCGTATCCCCATGACCTGGAAAATGTTTTGCACATGCCAATACATTCTTGGATTGAAGTCCAAGCATATAAGCATACGATTTTGCCGTTACATTAATTTTATCTTCTCCAAATGATCGCTCATTGATTACCGGATTATTGGGATTAGAATTAATATCAACTACAGGAGCAAAATTAATGTTTACACCTATTCGGCTGAGCTGACTACCAATATCTTTAGCCATTTCATAAATCAAATGATTATCTTTTATAGCTCCTAGACATAATTGCTTTGGATAACTAAATCCATCCCTTTTTAATCGCATACCCAAACTCCATTCAGCATCCATCGATATAAATAAAGGTGTTCGGCTAATCTTTTGATAATAATTCGTGAGATCGGCTTGAACTACAGCATCTCCCTGAAAAAAACATAGTCCTCCAATATACCTGTCTTTTATTAGATGCTCTATGGATTGAATGTGAACAGAGTCTACCCGACCATAAGTCCTAACTATGAATAATTGACCGATTTTTTCATCAAGCGACATAGTCGATAGACGCTCATTTATCCATTTCTGCTTATTGAAATCTGATTGACCGAAAAGTCCGACAGTACTTATCCAAATGCAAATGATTAAGCCTCTCATTTCTTGTTAATGAATGCTATTAAATTTATTCAAAATATTTGGATCGATTGCTTTGGCTTTTTCCAAACACTCCTCGGCTTTAATTTTATCTCCTTTATTATTATAAGTCAGATATAAATTCAAATAGGCATCCGCAGAATTTGGATTGGTGGTAAGTAAACTTGAAAATATCTCAATAGCTTTATCATATAACCCCAATACTCCATGAGCCACACCCATCAATTTAATAGTTTCTTGATCTTTTGAATTATACTCCATGGATTTCTTCAAATATTCAACTGCTAAGGCTGGATTATTTTCATTCATTCCACTTATGCGTCCAAGTTCACGATAAGAAAGTGCGGCATTATTGCGTGCATCTTCATCATCAGCTCTATATTTTAGAATAAATTCATATTTCACTATAGCCTCTTTGTATTCCTTGGCTAAAAAGTGTGCATTTCCTAAAAGTTTATAAGCTTCAAAATACATCGGGTGTATTTCGATTGCCCTATTTAAATGTTTCTTAGCTAATTTGATCTTCTCTATTTTATCTTTATCTATTGTTGAATCATTTATTTTCTCCAATACGATTCCGCCGACCGCGGTATTAATTTTGGCACTACGTGGAGAAATATTAACGTCATGAAGAATAAGCGTATAATCATCCTTCCAATCGGTATTTCTACTTATGGTTTTAATGGAACTAAGAATAAATATTGCCAGTAATGCATAGGTCGCAGTAGTTTTATATTGCTGCAACATTTTCCAAAACAAATAAGCCATGAGAAGGCTAAAGCCAAGCGATGGCATGAATAAAAATCTTTCACCCATGAAAGTTCCAACTGAAAATACCAAATTGGAAACAATGCTTAAAGGAATTAGATAGGCCAATATTGAAAAACTGATCAATGAGTTTTTATTCCAAAATTTCAGACAAGTAAAGATTAAAAATCCATAAAACAACAAGGATAGAATAGAATAAGTTGAGTAAAGATTTTGCATTGAGATATGCTTGGGGTAATAGTCATAGGTCAATGGATGAGGAAAAAATAATAATCCGACATATCTTATTAAGGTGTAGAATATAGTTCCCAATTTCTCATTAGATGTAAATTCGAGATACTGACCATTAACATACTTCAGGAATGGATTATTCATTAATTCATAACTCTTCCCCGCTATTGGATTCCAACCTAAGATCTGCGCACGACAATACAAAAAAAATAGGGTTGGTATGATTAAGATCAGAAATATCGAAATAGGTTTTTGAATTCCTTTATTCTTGAAAAAATAAACTCCCAAGGGAATTAAAATCAAGAAGGAAATACTGTTTTCCTTTGAAAAAAGAGCTAATGTCAGAAAAACACACGCGAATAAAATATTGGAATAGGATCGGGAAGATAGCCATTGAAGAATAAACCAAAAACAGGTTAACGATAACAATAAAGCTAAAATCTCATCGCAACCCTTAATGTTGGCTATGCATTCCGTATGTATAGGATGTATGGTAAAAATCAAGGAGGCCATGAAAGCTAATACATAGGATTCTGCTTTCCATTTCTCTTCCAATAATTTTTGAAGTACGTTGTACATCATAAGACATAGTAAAGCAAACAATCCTATCGTCATTAGATGGAAAATAAACGGAGTGCTGCCAAAAAATTCATAGACTATGGCGAACAAGACCAGCGATAATGGTCGATATCGACCACCAGATACTAATTTATCTTTACCCTCAACTTTAAAAAATCCACGAAATGTATCTTTATTTAAGAGATCAGGTATTCCTTTTAGTCCTTTCTTTACATATTCATTTTTGACAATAACAATACTATCGTCAACAGCAAAATTATTGAGCAGGGTATTACCATATAATAATACTACACAAACCATCAATATAACCCTATGACTCTTTGGTGAGTTGATCAGAGAATTATAAATGGCATGAATCATTATTCAGGTATTAATCGAAGTTGAATTATTCCATTGTGCTATACACGTTTTGAACATCATCGTCTTCTTCGATTTTATCCAATAGCTTGTTAACTTCTTCTTCTTGCTCGGCGTTTAGTTTTTTAGTTGTCGTAGGTACTCGATCAAAACTGGATTCAATGATTTCAAGATTATTATTCTCAAAATAACTTTGTAATTTTCCAAAGGCATCAAATGGTCCATAGATTATTATTTCATCACCTTCAACGGTAAATTCCTCGCAACCATAGTCAATTAGCTCAAGTTCAAGTTCTTCAGGTTGGATGGCATCAGTTTTACGAATTCTAAAATTGCATTTATGGTCAAACATAAAAGATACTGAACCCGATACTCCAAGACTGCCGTTGTATTTATTGAAATAAGATCTCACATTGGCCACCGTTCGTGTAGGATTATCGGTTGCAGTTTCTACAAGTATAGCAATTCCATGAGGTCCATAACCTTCATAAGTAATAATTTCAAGATCTTTCTCATCTTTAGATGATGCTTTTTTAATTGCGGCTTCAAGTCGATCTTTTGGCATATTGACTGCCTTGGCATTTTGCATAGCAGCGCGTAGTCTTGGATTGCTATCAGGATTTGGTCCAGAAGCTTTAACAGCCATAAATACATCTTTACTTATTCTGGCAAATTGTTTGCTCATTTTTGCGTAACGAGCAAACATTTTATGTTTTCTTACTTCAAATATTCTTCCCATTATTATATATCAAATTAAACTACAAAAATATTAAATTAAAGTGATTCGGATTTTCATTTATTGATGCTTGGATTCTGCATATTGATCAATTTTGGACCAAGTTCAGCATCTAATTTATAGGCTTGTTTCACATACTCAGAAGCCATTTTCTTATCTCCCATACTATAATAGACGTTTGACAAATTAATAAGCATCATGCCATTAGTGGGATCAAGCTTTATCGCTTTATTAAAATAGTCAATAGCCAGATCATAGGACTTTTGATTACCATAAGCAACGCCAAGAGATTCGAGTAATCGTGGGTCATTGGGATTTAGTTTCAGTGATTTAATCAATAAATCGATCGATTTATCTATGTCCTGATTTTTAAAGGCTAATTCCCTACCGTACTCACGGTAACAAACCTGTAGATTTTTCATAACTTCTTTTCCACTTGGAACTAGGTCGAGATATTTTTCATAGGCAGTAATTGCTTTATCGTAATTTTTATTCATATAATGCAAATTACCCGTTAAAAATATGGCATTAGCGTGTCTTGGATAAAGTTGATATGTTTTTTCAAGATGCGGCAATGCTTCATCAATCCACAACCGAATTTGAGTCGAATCTTTACTATTCCTAATTTTATCTACAAGGTGATAAGCTAATTCACTGTGAGCTTTTATACTTTGCGCGGATGTCTTAACATCCGTTGAGAATAGAGAATATTCATTTTTCCAATCCATATTTCGCTCAACAGTCTTGAATGAAAATAAAACGAATACAAGACTAAAAAGCAAAAAACCCCATTTTGGATTGTTATTAATGATTCGATAAAGAAAATAACCTACGAAAATGGAAAAACCAATGGAAGCAATAAAGGCAAATCTTTCGCCCATTGGCGTCCCCATCGGAACCACTAGATTACTGATTAAAAGAATTGGAACAATTATGGCAATCCAGGAATAGGTCAGTAATGGATTTACCTTACGTTTGATAAAAGCTAAAATACTTAAAACAAAAATACTAAATAAGGTAAGTATTGAAACCGGATTGGAAACCGGTTGTATTTTTATGTGTAGGGGAAAATAATCATGAGTCAAGGGATGTGGAAATATCATTAATTGAAAATATCTTCCAATACAATAAAAGATCATTCCTAATCTTTCCGATAAGGATGCTTCTGTTATGCTGGTTCCACGTATTCTTAAAAATGGGTTAGTTAGAACATCTCGTGAAACATCCGAAAATTTCTCAATTCCGATAACACTAAATCGTACAGCGCTATAGAAACCAAAAGCGAGAAGAAGCGGTAATGAAATTTTAATTACTTCCTTAAAATTTATGGAATGGAGTAAAATAAGAGCAATAGGAATTAGTAACATGAAACTAATTGCACTCTCCTTCGAAAAAATTGATAAACTAAAAAACACAAAAATTAAAATAACATCCAATAACTTTTTACTGTTTATATAATTTATTGTACTATTCATGGTAAGTATTGCAAAAAACAGAGAACTTATTTCATCAATTCCCTTAACATTGCAGACCACTTCTGTATGGATAGGATGTATGGCAAAAATTATGGCAGCAATTAAGGATATCGGTGCAGCCGTTGCTTCCAATTTCTTACGAAGCAATTTATTAACTACATGATAAAATATCACACATAATCCAGCAAATAATAAGATATTGATGAGATGATAAAACATTGGATTTAATCCAAACATTGGATAAAGAGCTGCAAACCATACTAAGGTTAGCGGTCTGTAACGACCACCAGTAACACTTACTCCGCTTTGGTCGTTTAAGAAAAAACCTTTGAAAGTATCATTCGATAGAATATCCCAAATTCCTGCAAATCCTTTTTTGACAAATTCGTTTTTCTTAAGTACTATATTATCATCTAATACAAAATCGTGATTGATGGTGTTGATAAACACCAAAACGCTAACGATAAAAATGATAAGCTTATGCGCTTTAGAGTTTTCAATTAAAGATTTAAAATAATTAATCATAAAGACCTTAATTCAAATAAGAAACTATGCTAATAAAAAGGAATGCAAAGATAGCTCATGAGGCCTTGAATATTAACTAAATATACAAAAAATAAGCTTCCTTTCTGTTAAAAAATCCTGGCTACAGGATAAACCGAATAGTAAGGTTCTGCATATTTAGAATTTTTATATATGTAATCTAATTTTTGAGAAATTTTAAAGTCCTTGGTACTTTCTTTTTGAAGTTCATTTTGGTATTTTTTGGCTAAAATTTTGTCTTCCCGAAGCAATTCATCAGCTATCGGAACAAAAAGGTAATCCGAATAATATTCCTTCCTCATTAATATTCCATCAAAAAAATTCCAGGCTAAGAAAGAATCATCAGCATTTGGCTCCAGGGTCTCCATAATATATCTAATTCCAGCTTGTTGTGTCGGTACAATAATGTCTCCTTTGGTAAAGGGATAACTTAATCTAATGGTATCCAATTGTATATCGTAATGAAGATAATGGTTTTCATATGGAAATGACATTGTTTTATAATCAGCAATCTTGTAGTAAATAGTCGAAATATTGGTGTCTTTTTCTAAGAAAATATATTCAATTCCATTTCTGTTTAAGTTTTGAATAACATTGTCATAAGCTTGTGGAATTACATAATACTTTGGTATTTCAATGTCTGTCTTAGGTAAATATTCCTGATAAAATGGAAATTGTTTAATTTCCATTTTTTTTCTGTTAAAATAGGAAAAACTATCCTTTAGATAAGGGTAATATCGACTTTCATATTTGTAACTTTTAAATGGAATAAAGTTCTTTTTACTGAGATCTACGTTCCAATTAAGGGTATAGTTTTTTTCCTTTTTAAAATGATCAATCGTATTTTGACGGATCTTGGCTATTTCATTTTGATGATCATGTGCGAATTGTATTATGTTATTCATCAATCGATAAGTAGAATTAACTCTTACAGAATACTCCTTCAGCATATGTGTTTCTATCAATAAGGAAAAAGAATGAAAAAGCGTCGCATATCCTGAACTAAATCTCGGCTTATCATTAAAAGCATAAAGTCCATTTTCCATCTTATCACCATGTTCTACATAGGGTATCATTTCATCTCCTTCATTTTTCATTTTTTGGTATAAATGACTGAGCATGGATCCATAAAAAAACTCCTCCATCGAAGGACTTAATTTTGATTTCATACTGGCAAGAATACTTACATTATATGGATAGTCTGCACCATTGGTAGTATGATTATCAATAAATATATCTGGCTTCCAGACTTGAAAATTCTCTGCAAAAGTTCGTGCATTTCTAGAATCCTGTTTGACAAAATCACGGTTAAGATCAAGATACCTACCATTACCTCTAAACCCATGCCATTCTGGTCCATTCTGATTAACCCTGGTAGTATTATTTCTTCGCATTGCACCATCTACATTATAAATGGGAATTATAACAACACTTAGTTTGTCCAGAAATTTTGACAATGCTGGATTTGAAGCTAAATCACGGGCAAGCATCATACTTGCATCTATTCCTTCGGGTTCACCAGGATGTATTCCATTGGTAATCCATATAATAATTTTACCTTTTTTTCTTATCTTAACCGGAGAGGTATATCCATTCTGATCAATTACAACTAAATGAATTTTTCTTCCAATATCCGAATTTCCGGCCTCTAATACGTTAATTTTTTTAAATGATTTATCCAACAGTTTATAATAATTTATACACTCATCCAGTGTAACAGTATAGTTCGGATTATTCTCAAAAGGGGTGGTTAGTGATTGCGAAACAATCCAATTCAGATTAAATAAATATATTACTCCTATCAAATATTTCATAAGTCAAAGTTAAAGTTAATCTCTAATACTAAAAATTTTTGAGATTTTTATAATGTTTTAACTGTCAATTTTAACGATTCAATGCTCTTAGAAGTGTATTTTTGTGATTAAATAATATACATGCCAACTGAAATACTTTACTTATTGATAGGAATATTCATTGGCTTGTGCCTTTATCTGGTAACTAGAATTAATTCTGTCCCCAAATCTGAATTAGAAATTTTAAAGACAAGACTTTCAGAAGTAGACACTTTGTATAAAATTGCAAATGACAAACTTCAATCATTTAATGTTCAATGTGAAACTTATAAAAAATCATTGAGCGATAAAACTTCAGCGTACGATTTAATCATTCAGGAAAAAGCTTCTCTGGTTGCATCCGTTGAAAAATTAGAAAAGTTTTTGAGCCAAATAAATATTGAGTTAGAAAGAGAAAAAACATTAAATCTTCAACATCAAGATCAAATCAATCATTTAACTAAAATTTCAACAGATCTCAATGCTCAGAATAAATTTCTGGAAGATAAACTGACTACCCAAAAAACAGAAATTGAAGAATTCCGGAGATCCTCTCATATTGAATTTCAAAATATGGCGAATAAGATTTTCGATGATAAGGTCTCCAAATTTACTCAAACCAATAAAGAAAATCTCGATACCATACTAAAACCACTTGGCGAAAACCTGGAGTCATTTAAGAAGAAAGTTGAGGAAACTTATGATGTTGAATCTAAACAAAGATTTTCCCTGGAAGAGCGGGTAAAAGAATTGATGGTTCAAAGCAATCGAATATCACAAGAAGCCAATAACTTAACCAACGCTTTAAAAGGTCAGGCAAAAAAGCAAGGAAACTGGGGTGAAATTATCCTGGAAAGCATACTGGAAAAATCAGGACTGGTAAAAAATAGAGAATATCAAATTCAGGTTAGTCTACAGAATGAACATGGCCAGACCCTGCGACCAGATGTTTTGATTTTCTTACCTGATGATAGAACCATTATTGTAGATTCCAAAGTTTCACTCACAGCATACGATCGATACTGTGCTGCTGAATCTAGAGAAGAACAGACGGAACATCTTAAATTACACTTAGAATCCATATATCAACATATCGATGATTTGAGTAAAAAAAGATATGACGAATTAACTAAAGGGCTTGACTTTACCATGATGTTTATTCCCATCGAACCTGCATATTTATTAGCGATCCAGGAAGACCAGGAACTTTGGAGCTATGCTTATAACAAAAGAATTCTGCTTATATCCCCTACGAACCTTATTGCTGCTCTCAAATTAATAACGGATTTATGGAAAAGAGATCAGCAAAGTAAAAATGCGATCGAAATTGCTAAACAAGGTGAAAGATTATATGAGAAAATTGTCGGATTTCTTGAAAGCATGGAGGATGTTGAGCGTCACATAAACAGAACACAAGAATCTTTTTTCAAAGCAAAAAAACAACTTAAAGACGGTAAAGGAAATATTATCAGTCAGGCAGTTAAATTAAAAAACATGGGTATTAATTCAAATAAAGAATTACCCGATACCCTTTTACCCAACGATATCGATGACGAAGATCAATCTTAAACCAATTGATTTTTACTTGATATATACTTTTGAAATAATTGGGTTGTGATCTGAAAAGCTAGATTGCAATACTTTGTGAGAGCAAAAATTTACTTTTTTAGAATCACCTAAAATATAATCTATGCGCAAGCCCGGTAATACTCCAACTAAGGTTGAACCGAATCCATTTCCAAATTCGAGAAAACTATCTTTACGATGCTCAGAAAGAATTTTATAGACATAGGAAAATGGAGTATCGTTAAAATCCCCAGCTAAAATGACAGGATTTGGTGATTGCGAGGCATGCAACTTCACGCTTTCTGCTTGTTTAGCTCTTTTGAGGGACATTCGCCTATACTTAATTAACATTTGCTTGAAAATATTAATTTTTTGAGTTTGCAATTCTTTATCCTCTTCCGTAAGCATTTCCATTTGTTTTGAAATGGCATTGGATTGCAAGTGCATACTATATACCCTCAATCTTCTGCCATGAATTAAAACATCAGCCCAGAGACAACTATTGGTGTTGGTTCCAAAATCAATAAGACCCTGATCCAGGATTGGAAATTTTGAATAAATTGCAGCACCATGATTAATCAGATAATGAAAGTAAGGAAATAATTCTGCTTTAGTTATGACATCATCCGAGAATAAATTATTCTCCTGAACACATAATATATCCGGGTCATTTTTACGTAAGAAGGAAAGAAATTTTAATTTATTATTCTGCAGGTTTTTGTCAGTTGAATCTTTCAAATTCTTCAATCCATAAAGATTATAGCTCATAATTTTAAAAGATTCGGTTTTATCGCATTCTGCCAGAGTATTATCAGAATTGATCGCTACAAATTTTTGAAGTTGTGTTATTCCTGCAAGAATCACAACAAATGGAAGCCAAGCGGATCTCCATTGTACAAATATCCAAAAAAAGATGAGTAAAGTATTAATAATAAAACTTGCAGGAATGATTAAGCTGGCTATTGAAAACATCCAAAGTCGTTCAGGATTGCTGCCTTCCATAATATATAAAAGCAAACAAAACATGGACCATAGTATAGTAATGGAAAAAAGAAATCGGATCATTTACGTGATATTTGATCAAGAAAATTTTTTTCCTCGAAAGTAAGAGATTCCAACCCGGATCGTTTGATCTTCTCTAATAATTGATTTAAATAGGCATCTTGGTTAAGCGTCTTATCTTCTTCAATTCTTTTAGGTTTGGATGTTGATATTGATCTATTAGTATTAGTCAATCTAGGTTTATTAAATTTAAACCATGAATACGGAGATAAATGAATTCCATTTTGTAACAACTTAACATACACATACCCCATCAATGCTCCACCAATATGAGCCATGTGCCCTCCTGAATTGGAAGATTGGGCAAAAAACAACAAATCAATTACAACAAAAACTAAAGCAATATACTTTATAGCAACATTTCCAAAAAGAATAAGGCGAAGATTGTAATTCGGAGATATGGTCGCAGCAGCCAGTAATAAACCCATAACGGCGGCTGAAGCTCCGTAGGCCTGAACGGTAATACCAAAATAGTTAGGTAAGAATTGTGTCGCTAGAATAAAAAAAACTCCCCCAACAATGGCAGATTCAAAAAATATAGACTTGGCGTGTTGTTTGCCAATAAGGTCTTCGACGATATTTCCGAACCAATAAAGATTGAGCATATTAAATAAAATATGCATAACGGATTGATGAGTAAAAATATGGCTTAACCAAACCCAGATATAGGTGAGGTCAAATTTCCAATCTGAAGATAGGCTAAGGTATTTGAGAAGTAGATTTTCTCCAGATGTTGTTGAGGATTGAGTCAATGCATAATAGGAATTCGAAATATTCACAATTATAAATACCAGCACCGAAAAGAGAATAACTTTTGTCCAAAATCCTCCGGTGGTATATTGAAATTTCAAATCCTTATATAATTCGGAAAACATAGAATGGATACCCTTTACAATGTATAATGCTTAAGTCCTAAATAATGTTGTAATTTATAGTCTAGATTGATGAGCTGTTTATAGCAGACCCACTCTTTTTTTAACTAACTTAACGATGGTGCTTCCACTTAACCAAAAGTAAAAATCCAAATAGTGCGCCACCTAAATGTGCAAAATGAGCAATTCCGGTTGACATACCACTTATTCCTGATATTAGATCATAGGCAAGTAAACCTAAGGCCAAATATTTTGCCTTAATAGGTATAGGTAAAAACATGATCATCATTTCTATATTCGGAAATAAGTAAGCTAAACCAATAAATAATCCATTGATAGCGCCTGAAGCCCCAACGGCAGGAACAAATAATACGAGTTCTTGACCATTGATATGATAACTGTAGTATTGGAACATAAAATGAAGTAGCGCTCCTCCTATTCCGCAAACAAAATAGAAAATCAAAAATCTTCGGGTACCAAGAAAATTTTCCATCCAGGGTCCAATAAAAAAAAGGGACATCATATTGAATAGAAGATGCGATAAGTTACCATGCATAAACATATGCGTAACAATCTGCCATGGCTTGAATAAGGGGCTTTCCGGATAGTATAAAGCTAGATAAGGCATAGCTTCATTGTTTCTAAATAATGTATTAACCCCTATAAATACAAGGACATTAATGATGAGAAGATGCTTGACAGATTCTGTTAAGTTGATCATTACTGATTAAATTTTTTTACAAATTCGCTATAAGGAATAGAGTAAATACACTTTTTACCAGAAGGACTAACATTTGGATTTTCACACAGAAAGAGTTGTTCTGTAATTTGAATCATTTCTTCCTCTGTCAGTATTTTTCCTCTTTTTATAGCACTGCTTAAAGCCATTGATCGGGCTACATTCTCCCTTAGTTGAAGGTTTAGATCAAGGTTCATTTTGTACTGGTCAATCATTGATGTAATTAGTTCTTTTTCTACAAACTTCCCCTGCATTAGTTCTGGCATAGCAACAATAATAAAACTTTCCGAGCCAAAATGTTCTACTTCAATCCCCAATTTTTTTAACTCATCGATCAAATTCAAAAGTATTTCCGCATCAGATTTAGTCAGATGAATAGTTTGCGGGAATAGAAGTTTTTCACTTACTACACTTTCTTGATTTTGTTGATTCAAGTAGAATTCGTACAGTATTCTTTCATGAGCATTCTGTTGATCAATAAAATGAATTCCAGCCTTGGTAACATAAATTATGTATGAATTATAAATCTGGCTGATTTTATTTTCGCCAAAATACTCCTTTGAAAACAAATGGTTCAAAGCCTCTGATTCAGATTCTTGTGGAGTAAAAATTTTCTCCTCCCGAATATTAATATGATCCCGGGATGTTGTAGGAAAAGCCAATTGTTTCCATTCAAATTTTTGGGAGGAAAATTTATTTTCTGTGTTTGTATATTTTAGTTTAGACGATTGGTCATGAAATTTGGTAGTTGAAAATATTTCACTAATTCCTGGTGTAGCATTATCAAAATCTAAGGTTGGAGCAATGATTTGTTTCCCTAAAGACTGTTTGATAGAAACTTTTAAAAAATTATAGATTAACCTTTCGTCATCAAATTTAATTTCATGCTTGGTTGGATGTACATTAATATCAATTCTTTCCGGATTAATATTCAAAAACAAAACATAGAATGGATATCCTTGCTGGGCTAACACTTCTTCATAAGCTGTTGTAATTGCATGATTTAGATAATAGTTCTTTATTAATCTTCGATTGATAAAAAGAAATTGTTCGCCACGGCTTTTTTTCAAAAATTCAATATCACCGACAAAACCAGAAATGTTAACTACTTCAGTTTCCTGTTGAACCTCAATGAGGTGTTCAATAATTTTTTTCCCAAATAAATTTGAAATTCTTTGTCTGAGCCCTTCCGGTGGACATTTAAAAATTAAATTTTGATCTTGTGTAAAACTCATTCCAATTTCAGGATGAGATAAGGCCTGTGCAATAAATTCATCTCGAATATGTTTTAGCTCTACGGCATTTGATTTCAAGAATTTTTTCCTTGCCGGGACGCTATAAAATAAATCACTAACCTGTATTTGTGTTCCATTAGGACAAGCACAAGCTTCCTGTTTGATTACTTTCGAGTCCTGAATAATAATTTTAGTCCCAGCCTCGTCTTCGTGTCTCTTCGTCTTTAGGTCAACGCGCGAAACTGAAGCAATCGAAGCCAGAGCCTCTCCTCTAAATCCGAGTGTTTGTATTTTAAAAAGATCTTCACTGGTTTTGATTTTCGAAGTTGCGTGTCTCTCAAAGGACATCCTTGCATCTATCGGTGACATACCACATCCATTATCCTGGATTAAGATAAAATCTTTTCCAGCCTCCTGAATTTTAAGATGAATTTCAGTAGCACCTGAATCTATGGCGTTATCCATTAATTCCTTAACTACAGAAGCTGGACGTTGGATAACTTCACCTGCGGCTATTTGGTTAACAACAGAATCCGGAAGAAGGTGAATAAGATTGGCCATTTACAAGCTCAAAAGTAAAATTTTCTTCTGAGCTTCAATCGTTCTTAGCCCTGAAATTGCTACTAAAAGACTTAGTCTACCATTGAAATAAGTTCTGTATAAATTTAAATAATTAAAAGAGCAAATGCCAGATTATACGGGATATTGTTAATAATTATCAATTTTAAACAATGAAGAATACTACTATTCCTGTTGCATTTGAACAAAACGCTTAAGTTGTTGGATTTTTTCTTAAATTTGTGCCAATGAGTGATCAGCTCCAACATGAATGCGGCCTGGCCTTCATAAGATTGCTTAAACCCCTTGAGTATTATTATGAAAAGTATGGTACTGCACTTTACGGTTTGCAAAAACTTCAAATTCTGCTTCAGAAGCAAAGAAATCGAGGACAAGATGGTGCTGGTTTAGCTACCATAAAACTCAATACAAAACCTGGCCAAAAATATTTTTCGGTTAATAAAAGCAATGCCTCGAATTATATTGCCCATCTTTTTGAAGGCGTTTATGAACATTTTAATACTTTAACTGAAGAACAATTATCGGACTGCCGATGGTTAAAACAGAACAAACCTTTCGTAGGTGAAGTTTTGTTAGGTCATTTACGTTACGGAACGCATGGAGACTTAAGCATTGAAACGGTTCATCCATTTATTAGGGAAAACAATTGGATTAGTAGAAATTTAGCCGTTGCTGGCAACTTTAATCTTACCAATGTGGATGAATTATTTGACAAATTGGTTAGTCTTGGTCAATTTCCAAAAATCAAATCGGATACTATAACAGTTCTCGAAAAAATTGGACACTTCCTGGATGAAGAAGTTCAACATCTTTTTAATTGGTATAAACCAGAAGGTTACACCCAAGAACAAATCAATCCGCTGATCTTTGACAACCTTGACATTTGTCGAGTGCTAAAAAAGGCAACTAAGAAATTTGATGGTGGTTTTGTAATTGCTGGTATGATTGGCCATGGAGACTCCTTTATCCTTAGGGATCCCAATGGAATTCGTCCGGCTTTCTACTACCAAAATGACGAAGTAGTCGTAATGGCAAGCGAAAGACCTGCTATACAAACGGCCTTTGGTGTAAGAAAAAATGAAATCCACGAGATTAAACCCGGCAATGTGTTAATTGTAAAACATAATGGCCGAGTAAGCGAAGAACATTGCATTGAACCTGGAGAAAAGCTATCCTGTTCTTTTGAAAGAATTTATTTTTCGAGAGGCAACGATTATGACATTTATCAGGAACGAAAAAATCTTGGTAGATTTTTAGTGCCTTCAGTACTAGAGAGCATACAAGGAGATCTGGAAAACACCGTGTTTTCATATATTCCCAATACTTCCGAATCTGCTTTTTTTGGATTTATGGAAGGAATAACAGATTATGAAAACGATTTTAAGATCAATGAAATTCAATCTTTGAAATCTGTTGATCCCATAGAGATTAAAAAAATATTGGATCGAAGGCCGCGCTTTGAAAAGCTTGTACTAAAGGATGATAAAATGCGCACCTTTATTGCAAATGACCTTATTCGCGGGGGAATGGTAAGCCATGTTTATGATGTTACCTATGGTTTGGTTCGCAATCATATTGATACATTAGTAGTCTTGGATGACTCAATTGTCCGTGGCACAACACTTCGAGACAGTATAATTCGTATTCTCAATACGCTTAAACCCAAACAAATTATTATTGTATCCTCGGCTCCACAGATACGATATCCCGATTGTTATGGAATAGATATGTCCCAAATCAGTAAGTTAATTGCCTTTAAGGCAACGATTAGCTTACTTCAGGACAATAATATGGATCATCTCATTGAAGAGGTTTTTCAACGCTGTCTGGATCAGCGATCCCTTCCGGTAGAAGAGTATCAGAATTATGTAAAAGAGTTGTACGATCAATTTTCGGATGATCAAATTACAGATAAGATTTCTCAAATGCTGACTCCACCAGATCTTAAAATTCCGGTTAAAATAATATTTCAAAAATTAGAAGACCTTCATCGCGCTTGCCCAAATCATAAGGGAGACTGGTACTTCTCAGGACAGTATCCGACACCCGGAGGCTATAAAGTTCTTAATAACGCATTCATCAACTTCATGGAGAAGAATGATGTAAGAGCGTATTAATATTATATTTTGCTTACAATATTAGAAAGATAAGCTAAGCTTTATTGCAATAATTTATAAACTATATCCTTAATTTTCTGACACGCTGTGGTCATTTCCATTTCTGTAATTATTAATGGAGGGGCTATTCTCAAAGCTTCTGGTCTGAATAAAAAACTCTCCGCCAAAATTTGGTTCTCATATAATTTTTGAATAATTGTCCAGGTGAGTTCAGAACTATCAAAGTCCAATGCAATGAGCAATCCCTCCGATCTAATCTCTTTTAATGGTAATGTTGAAAGTTCTCTGTTAATAATTTGATTTAATTTGAGCACCTGATTCGGAATGTTTCTAGACAGCATCCACTGTAATCCAGCAAGTCCTGCAGCACAACATACAGGATTTCCGCCAAAGGTGCTTATATAACCTAAACTTGGATTGGAAGTAAACGCACTTCCAATATGTTTAGCACAAATCATTGCTGAAAGTGGCATTCCAGCTCCAAGTGCTTTTCCAAGAAGTAATATATCTGGAATAATGCCATATTCTTGAAATGCAAAAATTGGACCTGTTCTTCCCAATCCGGTTTGAATTTCATCCAATACCAAAAGGCATCCTTGCTCAGTGCAGCGATGTCTGAGTGCCTTGGCAAAACTCTTCGTAAGAGAAATGACTCCAGCTTCTGCTTGAATTATCTCCGTAATGACGGCTGCTGTATTCTGATTAATTTTTTCAAGCTGATCTTCTTGATTAACATCAATAAAATTTATACCCGGAATCAAGGGCCTGAAGGATTGGCTGTGCGACATATCACTACGGAGTGATTCTGCAGCAAGAGTGCTACCATGGTAGGCATTTCTGCAAACTACAATTTCAGGCCTTGAGGTAACTTTTCGGGCCATTTTTATGGCAGCGTCAATTGTCTCTGAACCTGAATTTAAAAAATAAACATTTCCTAAGGATTCTGGCAGCAGCGAAAGAAGTAGATTAGCTAGTTGGACCTGAGGGGACTGAATATGTTCGCCATATACATTAGTATGAAGATAATTCGCAGATTGATTTTGAATAGCATCAATGACTGCTGGATGACTATGTCCGATATTATTAACACCAAATCCACTAAGCAGGTCTAAATATGGAACGCCCTTTTCATCATATAAAAAACAACCTTCCGCTTTCGTCGGAATAAAACCTTGTGGAATAGAGCTCGTCCAACTTATTTTGTCCAGAAATTGTTTCCTCAGATACATATTAACGGTTATAATTCAACAATTTGGACAATTTTACGTTATGAGCTTCAAATATTATACAAATTTAACTTCTGTCTTCAATACTTTGAAATTATGAATTCTTACAAATCAATTTGCTTAAGTCTTTGCCTATTAATGGTCTTTAACTTTAGATTGGTTTCTCAGGAAAAATCTGAAGGAATAAATTTTTTTCATGGGACATTTAAAGAAGCTTTGGAACAAGCCAAAGCTCAAGATAAGTTGATTTTTATGGATGCTTTTACCACATGGTGCGGGCCCTGTAGAAGAATGTCTTCACAAACCTTTCCAGACCCTAATGTTGGGAATTTTTACAATGCCAATTTCATAAACATGAAAGTTGATATGGAAAAAGGTGAAGGCCCTACCCTTCAAGCTCAGTATGGGGTCGGATCCTATCCAACTTTGCTTTTTATAGACAGTGACGGTAAAATTTTCTATAAAACAGCCGGAATGCGCGGACCTGAAGATTTCATTGCATTAGGTCAGGAAGTTATGAAAAAACTGGATAAATCTTCGGTTTATGAAAAACAATACAATGAAGGAAAGCGAGACGCTGAAAGCATATTGGCTTATGTAAAATCTCTCAATGCAGCAGGTAAATCTTCCCTTAAAGTTGCAAATGATTATTTGATGACCCAAAAAGACCTGTCCACACCAATTAATCTTGAAATTATTTTTGAATCGGCTAAAGAAGCAGATTCGAAAATATTCGATTACTTCATTCAAAATAAAGATGCTTACATTAAGTTGAAAAATCAACAAATGTTTGATGGTAAAGTATACCAGGCCTGCATGAAAACATTTCAAAAGGCATTGGAATACCGCAATGAAGATCTTCTTCTTGTAGCTCAGGAAAAAATGAAATCACATTCTTCCAAAGCAATGGATTTCAAATATAATACCGATATGGAATATTATGCCCGAACTGGAAATGCTGATAAATATGAAAAAGCTTGTAAAGCTTACTCTTCTAAGATAATCAAAAACGATGCTCAGCGTCTGACTCAATGTGCGCAGATGTCTATTGATTTTTTTAGAACGAATGCCAAAATTGTTAATCTGGCTCAGAAATTATCAGCTCAATCTGTAAAATTGGAAGGTACTCCAAATCAATATCTTCTTTATGCTAATATACTTAAGTTAAACGGTAATTATAAAGCAGCTAAGGAAAATGCCATGAAAGGACTTACAATTGCACGGGAAAAACAGCAACCAACCTTAGCTCTAGAGCAATTTGTTCAGGAACTAAATATTAATTGAGAATAAAAATTTTACTTTTTAATTAATAAACACAATTACAATACAGGCCTTATTGGAATTGATATTGTTGTCCAAATTTATGGCTAAATCTCATTTCGGACTTTATCTAATTTCAAGTACATACTTCAAAATTTGAAGCAGCAACTCCTTCGAATATAATTTAAAACAAATTTAAAGTTAATGTTAGCACTTATCCGTATTGAGAGCTTAGGCTCTTTCCATAGCGTAATATTCGCTGAAGGTGATCATTTTACCTTGTGCTTCATCCCATAGCTTATTGGATGCAATTTTTAGACTTTCGACAAATCCTACTTCACTGGTATATTTGTTAATCCAGGAAATTGCATTCATACTTTTTTTCAAGTTGTAATTAGGAATGGCTGGATTCAAATGATGAATATGGTGAATGGCAATATTTCCCGTAAACCAGTTCATTATTGAAGGAAGTTTATAATAACTGCTTCCTTTAATAGCAGCATATAAATAATCCCATTTATTCCTCCATTCTTTGTACGCATGTTCATGTTGGTGCTGAATATAAAAAAACCAAATAGCAATCACGGCAAAAACAGAAAGGATCATTAAATGTATACCCAGGAATTTCTTCCAGCTTAAGAGAAAACATAAGCCGACAATTATTGCACCATAAACTATATTGTGAAGCAATAATCCTTTTTCTTCTTTTTTAAATCCTTCTTCTTTGATTAAAGGCAATCTGTTATGAATAAAAACATAATAGATTGGACCAAGAAAGAACATTACAAGGGGCGAACGGTACATTCTGTATTTGATTTTACCCCATTTACTTAAATTCCGATATTCTTCAACCGTTAAAGTAGTAATATCGCCTATATCTCTGACTTCCAGCATCCCATTGTTGCTATGATGGAAATGATGAGATTTACCCCAATAGAAAAAAGGAATGGAGCTAAATAAGCTACAAATATATCCAATGACTTTTCTTACTCTTTGCGAACGGACAAAAGACTGATGACCACAATCGTGTTGAATAATAAAAATTCTTACCAAAAAAAATGCATTCAGAATGGCTAACAGAAAAGTTAAGATTAAAGAATAATCCCAAATTAAATACATAACTATCCAAACGCCAATAAAAGGAATAAAGGAATTTAATATTTGAATAGTTGCTTTGGTGTGATCAGGTTTCTGATACTCCTTTATGGTCTTAAGAGCAACTTTAATTCTCTTCGTAAATTCTGTTTTATCCGTTATACTGTTCATTCTAATTTTTCAAAATCCGCGCAAAGATAATACGTAAATATTCCATGGCATTGATCTAAATCAAATTCCATAATAATGTAACATATAAAATATAATTACAATACATATTTTATTGAATATTAATATAAAAAGTAATTTGGTCGGGCTCAATATTCGCTTTGTTTACGATGGTGGATCTAATCATTATCCTTTCTTTTTTCCTCTTTATCCTTCTCCTTTTCTTTTTTAATGTACACCCTTGACCCCGACTTTAAATCCTTACTTACTGCAGAATAAGGTCCGACCACAATCTCCATATTTTCCTCTAAGCCTTTGTTAATCTCAATATAATTCTCATCCTGTATCCCTGTTATAACATCTACCCGCGAAACGGTATCGTTGATTTTAACAAATACAGCCTCGTGAAAATCATTCTGACTGAGTGATACTTTTTCTTCTTTCTGTAAAGCCTTATCCTTTTCTCCTTTTAGTTTTTCTAGTCTTTTATTTTCTTCAGCCTTAGCATCATAAGCCATTACGGCTTGTATTGGAATACTCAATACGTTATCTTGCTGATTTGTCTTAATTTCTACCGTGGCTGACATTCCTGGTCTGAATGGAATTGTTCCATTCTCTTTCATCATATCCGAATAGGACTCTTTATCAATTCTAACTTTAACTAAAAACTTGGTGACTTGATCGTTTGAAATTCCGCCTAACGCACCTAAACCAACATTTGAAGCACTGTTGGCAATTTCTGTCACTCTACCCATAAATCTTTTATCAGGATACGCATCCACATCTATACGGGCTTCATCTCCAACACTGACGCGCACAATATCATTTTCACTAACTTCTAACTGCACCTCCATGGCATTAAGATCTGCAATCCTCATAATTTCTGTTCCACTCATTTGCATGGTACCCACTACCCTTTCCCCTTTTTCTATATTAAGCTTACTGATAATTCCATTAGCAGGTGCTTTAATAATAGTACGATCAAGATTGGTTTTAAATTCTTTGAGCATGGCTTGCGCATCTTCAACATGATATTGAGAAGCTTTAGATTGTTTTTTACTGGCTTCGACCGCAGCTTCTGCGGAGGCTAAACTGGATTCAAGGTTTTTCACATTTGTTTCCGATGATTCGTATTCTGCTTTAGAAATGATTCCATCATTTAACATTGTCTTTGATCGCTCAAGATTTTTTCGCGCTGTTTCAAGTTGTACCCTTATTTGATTCATTTGCGCAATGCTGGATTGAATATTGGTTTGCGTTGCGCCAGCTGTTGATTGCGCCGCCTTAACTCCGGCACTACCTCTTTCTAATGCAGATTGATAAGCATCTGGGTTTACTCTGGCCAGAATCTGTCCAACCTTGACTGAATCTCCTTCTTTGATATATAACTCTACTACTTCTCCTGAAACGTCGGAGGAAATTTTTATTTCTTTTTCAGGAAATATCTTACCGCTAGCGGTAACTTTTTCGCTGATATTTCTACGAACTACTTTGTCTGTAGTTACTGCTATTCCCTTTGGTTTTGATTTACTTTTCCAAATGGCTAATCCTATCAAAACAATTACTAAGCCTCCCAGTAGCCATATCCAATATTTTTGGAAGAATGATTTATTATTTGTGTTCATAATTTTATCTTATTAAGAAGATTGCTGAATTCTGGCTCGAAGGCCCTGTAAAAATGGAGATGCAAAAATAAATCCGTCGAGCTCCTTGTTGTTACTGCTCAGCACTTGATCCTTATTACCTTTCCATTCAACTTTTCCTTGGTGAATAAAGAAAATATTTTCACCAATCTCCATTACGCTATTCATATCATGCGTATTAATAACAGTTATTATATTTTTTTCATGAGTAATAGAAGAAATCAAATCGTCAATTACGATTGAAGTCTTTGGATCTAATCCACTATTCGGTTCGTCACAAAATAAATATTTCGGATTTAAGACAATGGCCCTGGCTATTCCAACGCGCTTTTGCATACCTCCTGATAATTCGGAAGGAAATTTTTTATTGTTTCCTTTAAGGTTCACTCGTTCGAGACAATAATCTACCTGTTTAGCTTTTTCTCCAACGGTTAATTGGGTAAACATATCCATTGGAAATCTAACATTTTCTTCTACCGTCATCGAATCAAATAATGCTGAACCTTGAAATAACATTCCAATCTTCATTCTGAGTTCACGCATTCTCATTTTATCCAGTGCATAAAAATCCAAATCATCAAACCATACCTTACCTGAAGTTGGTGCTATCAAACCGACTAGAGTTTTGAGAAGTACTGTTTTACCAGCACCGGATCTACCAATAATTAGGTTTGTTTTTCCCTTTTCGAAGTGACAGGTGACTTTATGAAGAATCTCTTGTTCTCCAAAACTTTTACAAATGTTTTCAGCAACAATCATGCGGTCATTACGGCTGCAATTATATAATCAGAAAACAAAATCAGAATATTGGAATATACTACCGCTCTGGTACTCGCATTTCCTAATTCGATGCTTCCACCTTTGACAAAATATCCTTGATAACAAGAAACAGTAGTGAGTATGAATGAAAATACCACAGCTTTAACAAACATCATCGAAACATTATACGGCACAAAAAACGAGCGAATACCTCGAATAAATTCTTCGTTAGTAAATAATCCGGTAGGTACCGCAGCCATATAACCACCTATAATACTGACAAATGCAGCCAGGCAAACCAACATTGGAATAACCGTAACAGCCGCTATAATCTTTGGCTGAACCAAAAAGCCGGAGGTATTTACGCCCATGATCTCCATAGCATCTATATGTTCTTTTTGCCTCATTCCTCCTAATTCTGATGCCAAACTGGATCCTACCTTTCCCGCTAATACCATGCAACTAAAAGTTGGAGCCAATTCGATGATCGTCATATCTCTGACGATGTAGCCTATATAAAACCTTGGAATAAGGGTACCATTCATTTGGTAAGAAAACTGAACAGCGGTTACGGCCCCAATGAAAATTGCTATTATCCCAACAATAACTAAAGAACCTATTCCAATGGAATTCATCTGCCTGAGTGTCTCCCTCCAATACATATAGCTGTTTTCAGGTTTTTTAAAAACCTGTTTTAGCCAAATAAGATAAGTTCCAAAATGATGAAGGCTATTCATAAGTAATCAAAACATCTGTATTGGGTGAAAAGTTATAATTTAAAAGATTCATTTTTCCCATTCGAACTGTTCACTCATTGCTAATACCTTAACCGTTCTATCTTTTAATGAAAAACAATCCCCATTAGCTAAAACATGGGTAATCATATTGGTTATAGAAACCGGAGTGCCATCTTCCAAAAGGTTTATTTTATTATGGGTTATATGACTTGCATCAAATATTATAACCATTCCTGACCCAATAACCCGGCAATGATCAGAGTTTTTAATGATAATACCGGTATCTTCCGACAGTCCGATCCCTAACAAATCAGGATGATGAGCCAGTGCTTCGGTTAACCTGCCAAATCGCCCACGTTGAATAAAGTGTGAATCAATAATTGCATCGGGGACCAAACTCATTCCGTGAGACATTTTTACATTACCCCTTCTCAATGCTTCAGAACTGGATCCTCCGGCAATCATTTCTTTACTCATACACATTGCACCAGCACTGGTACCGGCTACAACAAATTCAGTCTCAATCAATTTTCGTAAAATGATCTCATGCATTAGACTTCCTTTAATATGCTTGACAATTTCACTCTGATCTCCCCCAGAAAACATGAGACAGTCAGTGTCTTCAATCAATTTCAGATGATTGGGATGATTGGCCTCCTCTAAGCTTCGAATGTCTAATACTTCAATGTTTTTACAACCTAAGGCCTGAAATGCCTGAATATAGTTTTGTCCGACTTCAATAGGGATTTTTGAAGCTGTAGTAATAATCGTAATCTTAGAATTAGGACCCTTTGCCTCTTTCAATACGGATGAAAGAATACCTTGTTCAACAAATTGTAACGTGTACATTTCATTAGGTCCACTGCCTTTATCTTCATTTCCTCCGATCGGGATAAGTGTTCCCCTGAAATTATGTTTCATTTGTTGATTAATATAGCACAAAACTATAAAATGTACATAAAAAATCCATCGATATGGACTTTTGAGCACTTGTTGGCATTTTATCCGAATTTCAGATAGAACTCATAATTAAGCAATATTTAAAATATAACTAACTGAATAACAGATATATAGATTAAAAAAAGAAATAATTTGTTTGATCTTATTGTGACTTGATCTACAGGTTAATTATGGTTATAATCGACCTGTACTCAAAATAATTGTTCAGCATTTGAAATTGATATTTAATAAGATCTTTGCAGGGATTATGAATAAGATCTTACACTTCATTAATGGACAATATATCGCCTCAAAGAGTAACCAATGGATTGATAAAATTAACCCGGCAACAGGAACTGTAACTTCCCAAATTACCAGTGGCGATCAAGCGGATGTTGAACTTGCATATAAAGTGGCTGAAAATGCCTATGCGAACTGGTCAAAGACCAGCGGCAAAGAACGGTTTCAAATTCTGCAAAGAATATCCGAACTTATTGATCAAAACTTAGAAGATTTAGCTCAGGCAGAAACCATCGATACGGGCAAACCGATTAAACTATCCCGGGAAGTTGAAATTCCAAGAGCAAGTTCCAATTTTAGTTTTTTTGCTACCGCTGCACAACAATTCTCTTCTGAAAGTCATCCCATGCTTAATGCGATCAATTACACCTTACGACAACCTATTGGTGTTGTAGGATGTATTAGTCCTTGGAATCTGCCATTGTATCTCTTTACCTGGAAGATTGCACCTGCATTAGCAACTGGAAATTGTGTAATTGCAAAACCTTCGGAACTAAGCCCCACCACTGCTGCTATGCTCGGTCAGATTGCTCATGATGCAGGATTACCACCCGGTGTACTAAATATTTTACAAGGACTTGGTACAAATGTTGGTCAAGCTATAGTGGTCCATCCTCAGATCAAAGCCATCTCCTTTACAGGCGGCACAAAAACAGGAAAAATAATCAGCCAGTTGGCGGGACCTATGTTTAAAAAACTAAGTCTCGAGTTAGGAGGAAAAAATCCTTGCATAGTATTTGCAGATTGCGACATGCAGAAAACCGTTTCAGAGGTCTCCCGATTAGCATTTTCAAATCAAGGTCAAATCTGCCTGTGCGGCTCAAGGATATTAATTGAAGAAAAAATCTACGATGAGTTTAAATCAAAACTACTCGACAAAATTTCAAAAATTAAAATTGGAAATCCAATTTCAGATTCTACACAATTTGGATCATTAATTTCTTCCGATCATAAGAAGAAAGTTCTTGGTTACATTGAATTGGCAAAAGAAGAAGGAGGAAATATTCTATGTGGAGGCCATGAATTAGTTATGAGTGAACCGAATGATAAAGGTTACTTTATTGCTCCAACCGTCATTGAAGGTTTGGGACCCGATTGCCGAACGAATCAGGAAGAAATTTTTGGTCCTGTGATTACTTTGCAAAAATTTAAAACAGAAGAAGAGGCCATTTCGCTTGCCAATTCCAGTGAGTATGGTTTAGCAGCAACTCTTTGGACAGAAAACATTAATCGCGCTCATCGATTAGCAGAGAAAATTCACACGGGAATTGTTTGGATTAATTGTTGGTTGATTCGTGATCTGCGCACGCCATTCGGTGGTGTTAATTCAAGTGGAGTAGGACGAGAAGGAGGACAGGAAGTAATGCGATTTTTTACGGAGGCAAAAAATGTCTGCATTCGATTTGAAAGCTGATAATTTATTTTAACCTATGATCAAAAACATCCTCTTTGATTTTGGTGGAGTCCTTCTTAATTTGGACGAAACCCTTACGCATAATGAATTAACTAAGTTACTGGACCCGGAAAAGTGTATTGATATCAATGAGAACGCGATCTATCCTTTTGAGCGGGGTGAAATTTCTGAAGAATCTTTTTTTAACCGACTACAGAGAAGATCAACTCAAATTTTTCAAGCCGATCTTTATTATCAAATTTGGAATCTAATGCTATTGGATTTTCCAAGGCAAAGATTGGACATGTTGATCCGCTTAAGAAATAATTATAAACTCTACCTGTTGAGTAATACGAATCTCACTCATTACCGAGCTGTTCAGCGAATAATTAAAAGAGATTTGTCGATTGAAAATTTAAATGTTTACTTTGATCAGGCTTATTATTCTCATATCATTCATTTTAGAAAACCCGATCGTGAAGCCTTCGACTTTGTTTGTACCAGTGCCAATATACTGCCTTCAGAAACATTATTTATTGATGATAAAATTGAGCATGTAAAAGCAGCGAAAGAAATTGGTTTTAAAGTCTACCATCATAATCCTTCTGAAGACATTAGCGAAATTATTGATTCACTTTTAGCCCATAACCAAGATGAGTGAACAGTATTCCTCCAAGAATATTTTCCTGGATAAATTGAAAAAGTATTGTGATTATCAGGATCGATGTCAGCAAGAAGTTTTAAATAAAATGAAGGAATTAAGAATTGATCCGGAATGGCAAGATGAAATTTTATTATCCTTAATCCAACATCAATTTCTCAATGAAGAGCGATATGCTCGATCTGTCGTAAGAGGAAAGTTTAACCAGAAACAATGGGGAAGAAATAAAATAAAACAATTCCTTATCATACATGGTATAAAAGACAATTTGATTAAAATGGCCATGGATGAAATCAATGAAGAACAATATCGAAAGACATTAAATTCACTCATTGAGAAAAAAAGAAAAGATTATCGTTTCACTTTACAAAGCGTGAACCAAACTAAACTGTTCAATTATCTAATTCAAAAAGGTTACGAACCAAACCTTATAAAAGAAGAATTGTATAATATAACAGATATGGAATAATTTGAATTAATTATTAAATTTTACCCATTACCTTGTCAAAGTCAATCTTTGCATTGATTAGGTTTGTCTGGGCATCCAACACATTGGCTTGTGCGGAATACATATCCCGTTCGGCATTATTTACTTCCAGAGAACTTCCAACTCCTTCTTTGAATTTAATTTGACTAGTATTATAAATCTTTTCTGCAAGTAATAAAGTCTTCTTCCTGCTTTCATAGGTGTTGAGAGCATTGAGGTATTGAGTTTTAGCATTATCATAAGCCAGGTTAACTCCTCTTTCAAATTCACTAATCTGTAAATTTGTACGGTTGAGTAAAGTTTTTGCTTTACTGATTTTAGCTTTTCGATCAAAGCCATCAAAAATTGGAACGCTAAGATTCAATCCAACAATGGATGTGGGGAACCATTTGTTTTCATCTCCGTCAAACAAATCATTTCGTTGCAATGATCTTTGTACGGAAGCAAAACCATATAGACTTGGAAAATACGATACTTTATATCTCTTGATGTTTATTTCTGTAAGTTGTCGTGTTTGTTCTAATACAGCATATTCAGCTCGGTTTTGAATATTTAATTGAATGGATGGATCCATAACATCTAAATAAGATTGATTGACTAAAGCATCAAAACTCTCTGACAATATTATTTCATCATTGAGCGGATAAGACATTTGATATTTTAAAAGCCGTTTAGTAATCTGATAAAAACGCTCCAATTTTTCTTTTTCAATTGTTAAATTTTGAATGGATAATTCTAATCGATCTACATCCAATTTTTCTGCCAACCCAGTCTTGTATATCTCATTTACTTCTTTGAATAATTTATTTAGATTACCGATATTCCGTTCTATTATTTTAATATTGGCTTCAACCGATTGAGCAGCGAGATAAGCTTTTGTGATTTGGTATTTAATTTCGACCACCGACTGACCAATCTGGCGATTGATTAATTCAGTGTACATTTTCTGGGCCTTCAATCCAACAAAAAAACTACCGTCAAAGAGTAGGGTCGATAATTCTAATTTTCCGGTCAAAATATTTTTTGTACCGAACTGTGCCGGAATACCAGAACCACCTGTAATGTCTCTTCTAGGCAACAAATTTTCATCAAACAAAATATTGTATAAAGCCGGAGATAGAAAATCGGGAATAATACTGGTAGGAATATCCACAAAATAACTATAATCCACTCCTGCCTTTATTTTTGGCATACCAATAGATTTATATTCAGTCAAAAGATCTTTGGCATCAGTTACATCCAAACTTTGAATCTTTAGGGCATTACTATTTTTGACCCCATATTGAATGGACTCCTGGAGTGAGAACGATTTCTGTCCATTACTAAATCCTATAAAGATTATAAAGGCTATGATATTTAAAGCTATATTTTTCATGAAAATGTCTGTTCGATAATAGAATTTAACCGCTTCATAAACTTTATAGTGCTAAAAAAGTTGTTCAAATCACTCATATTTGCACAAATAGTAAGGAATGAAAAGATTGGGCATCCTAATTTGGAGTTTGATTGGCTCTTGCAGCCCTGGTTCTCAGTCTTCCAATCCATTAACCGGTAAAGATATATATCGCCAAAACTGTATACTTTGTCATGGTATAAAAGGTGACCTGGAAACCAATGGAGCTAAAAATCTAACACGATCGGTAATCAGTCTGGAGGAAAGAATTTTGGTCATTACAGAAGGTCGGAATGTAATGACTGGATTTAAAGAAAAATTAACTCCGGATGAGATTCAAAAAGTAGCCGAATTCACCCTTCAGCTTAAAGCACCTAATGAATAATTATTCATCAATTCTCATTACTGGCGCCAATGGTTTTGTGGGAAAAAATCTTATTGAATTCTTGCAAAAAAATGGATACCATAACCTTATTGGACTGTATCATAAAAATAAACCGATAATAGATGGTGTTGAATGGCATCCGTTCGAATTAACTAGGTCGGAATCGTATGAAAATCTAATACAGGAAGATCAATGTGTAATTCATTTGGCGGCAAAAATTTCCTATGAGTCCAAAGACATAGATCAACTTTATCAAGTAAATGTGCGTGCAACTGAATCCTTGGTAAATATTTGTCTTCTTAAAAAAGTTAAAAAATTAATCTTTGTAAGTTCAGCTTCAACTTTAACAAAAAGCCACGATCCAACCAGAGTAAGTGATAAAACCCAAGGAAAACCTTTTTTCTATTCAACCTACGCCAAAACCAAATACCTTGGAGAATTAGAAATTCACAGAGCGCAGGCAGAGGGTTTGGATACTTGTATATTAAATCCATGTTTGATTTTAGGGGAAGGTGATTGGAATACCGGTTCATTATCACTTTTGAAGAGAATGGCAAAGGGCCTTAAATTTTATCCTGTTGGAAGTTTAGGAATTGTAGATATTCAGACGGTTTGTCAATCGATTATTAACGTGATGAAAGAAATACCTGACCCGGGGCCAATTCTTCTACATCGTTATTCAATTTCTTTTAAAAAGTTAATTGAAATAGTGTGTAATCATATTGGAACAAAACCACCTTTACGTGCCCTTTCACCCTGGATGTATAGATCCTTTATTTTTGTAGAGAAACTGAAATCCTGGTTTGGTAAATCCAAAAATATCGTCACTACGGAAACAGCGAAAATAAGTAGTACTTCGTTCTCCTACGAAGGCTCTGATGAGGGTTTGCTCAATGGTTCAACTTCAGTTGAACTTGAAAAATTAGTGATCCAATGTTTGAATTTTAATATTAATAATAAATAGTATTTATAAATTAATGATTATTAATTGAATAAATATTTTTTTTAGTTTGAAAAAACTAATTATTAACTTTGTACTCTTACTTTTTAACATACATAAACTTTTATCTACATGAAAAAAATTCTACTGTTTTGTCTTTTGGCAGCGCTAGGTCAAATTATTGTTGCCCAACACGTTCCCAAAATATTAAACCTAAAAAATTTGCATAAAGCGGAGAAACTTGAAGTTTTTAACCCAGGCTCAAGTGAAAATCCGGAAACTCCTCTCCAACCCAAGGATTACGATGCAAGTCTTTATACAGCATCTTATCTTCCTACTATTTTTCCAACCATGGAAAGATATATTTTGAATCCTCCTTACAGCAGCATGCTTTCGAGTGAAGTTCAAAAGGAAGGTGATCTAATATATCTAAGCGGTGCCTACATTAAAAACGTGGGTAACCTTCCTCTTACTGGCTGCAAATTCACGAATACAATAACTCACTTTCCTTTACCATCAGGTACATCGACCAAGGTCTATGAAAGGACTTCAACAGACTTAGTGGATATTGATCCTGATAGTATAAGAGGAGTGGTAATGGATCAGCCATTTGATTTTAAAAATGGAAAAGGCCCTGGAAGATATCAGGTTCAGTACAAGGTACTTATGGATTCTACAGATCAAACTCCGGCAGATAACAGTTATACTACTCAGATGTACTTATCTAAAAATATTCTTGCTAAAAGCCGTGTTAACCCAACAACTAAATCGCTTGGCACTCCTAATTATTGGGGTGGTGGTAGCAATTATAGAGAAGTAGCTATGCCTTTCAGCTTGAAGTATGGAAAAGGTCTTTTTATTGATTCCTTAATCTCAGGTATAGCATCTAATGAAGGAGTGGCAGATATTTCTATCGAAGGTAGAATTTATAAATTCACCGATAAGAGTGGAGATGGCCAACTTCAGAACGATGAAATTGAATTAATCGCTATTGGTTCTTATACAGTTCCTTCTACTGTTTCTGGCAATTTTGTTAACTTTAGAATGAGTTTGGATAATATTGTTGGAAGTACTCCACATTATCAAATAGAAGAAGATGGAACACTATTTTTTGCTACAGTCGCCTATCAAGGTGGATCTAAATCATTGTTCAATGCTTATGAAATGGTCCCAAGTTATAGAATGCTATTTAATGTTAAAGAGGCAGCTATGCAAGAGTTGCAATATGAAGATTTTCCATATTTAAGTATTCGTGAAATTGATGCTGCTTCAGGCAATCCGGATATAGAAGGAGCAAGTCTTTTTTATGTCGACGATAATGGTGATGCTACAGCTCAGGATGAAGAAATATTTTTCTTCCCAGCTGCCATGGCGGTTGAATTTTCTGGTGTAGTTGGTACCAGTGATGTAACTAGAAATTCTGATATTCAACTTACTGTTAATCCAAATCCGGCAAGAGAAATAGCTAATATTTCTATTCAATCAGCATCAGCATCTAAGTGTTTATTAGAGATTTACAATACTCAAGGTAAAATTATAAATAAAGAAAATATTACTCTTCAAGGTGAATATAGAAGAGCATTCGATGTAACCAATTTAAACGGTGGTACATATATCGTTAAAGCTACAACGGATAAGGGTTCTGTAAAAAGAGTTTTCAACGTTATAAAATAATATTAATAAATTCCGGTAAGAACTTCTCGACCCAAAAGAGAAGTTCTTGCTTAAACTTTTAAAATTTTTAATTTATAAAATTCAATTTTCGAAACATGAAGAAATTTTTACTTTTATTATTGATGGCTGCAACTAATTTGGCTTTTGCTCAAAAAGTTGCAGTGTTTGTTAATTCGCCAAGCGCACTCGCCGGAGAAAAAGTATTTGGTGGAGCAGCTTTTGGTGCTGACTTAACAACTGGACTATGGACTGGTGATCTAGCACTTGCAGATCCGGTTATTGGTTGTACCGCTCTTACTAATCCTACTGAAATCAATGGAAAGATTTGCGTTATTGATCGCTTAACCTGTTCTTTTGATGTTAAGTGTCTTAATGCCCAGGATGCTGGTGCAATTGCAGTTATAATACTTAATCATAATCTATCGAATGCTGGAGGTCCTCCTTTCAGAATGGCTGCGGGTAATGTTGCTGCCAGCGTTACTATTCCATGTATTATGTTAGGTTATGACGATGGCGTACTTATTAAAGCTGCTATGAAACAAGGTACAGTAAATGTTACCCTTGGAGCTTTCCCAAGTGAAGCTAATGATCTTGCCGTATTTAGAAAATTTTACGACGGTGAAGCATCTTACAATCAACCACAGATAATAGCCCCACGTTATGGTGCTATGCCAAAGAACCAAATAAAAGCTGCTGGTGATTTTGCTTTTACTCCTGGAATAACTGTTGAAAACATTGGTACTGCTAATCAAGACAATGTAAAGGTTAATGTTAAGGCATCTCTTGGTGCAACTACGGCATATGATCAAACTTCAGCAGCAACTGGCCTTACGGTAGAAGTTGATAGCTCAAGATTGGCCAATTGCTCTTCAGAACTTGACTACAACGGATTAGCTACAGGTCAATATTCATTAGTATATACGATCTCTGATAATACTGCTGAAAAATTTGCTTCTGATAATATTTTTAGTACTCATTTCAATGTAACTAATTCTATATTAAGCAAATCTAGATATAATGAAAACTCCAGAACAATGGTCACCAGTGGTGCTTATAATTTTGGAGGAGGTACTGCATATCGCGAGTTGTTGATTCCATTCGGTATAAAATACGGAGCAGGTCTTCAGGTTGATTCTGTATTCGGTTCATGTAGTGTATCCGGTGGAATTACCGTTGCTGATTTAACTCTTGAAGGTAGAATATATCGTTGGGATGATTTAGATGGCAATCAGGATATTACAGATGAAGAAATGACTTTGGTTGCGATTGGATCATTTACCTATCCATCTTCTGACACAAGAACTGCCGCTCCAATAAGAATTCAGGTTGATAATATTGACGGTAACGAACCATTCCACCAACTTCAGGATGGTAAATTGTATTTTGCTTCTATTCGCTACGAAGGCGGAGCACATACCTTATTTTTTGGTTATGATAGTGAATACAATTATGAAGTTACCTTTAGACAAAAAGCAGACGCACAGACTTTAGAATGGGAAGATTACCCTTACTTGAGTACAAGCACTATGTCAGCCATTGGAAGTGGTCCTGCAATGGATAATACAGGATTATTTTACATTGATTTCAATCAAAGTGGCGCTAATGAAGGAGAAACTGTTTACGCACCGGCTAGTATGGGTGTTAACATATCAAAGTCTGCCGTTAATACTAAAGATCTTTCAGATAATGCTGGGTACAGTATGATCCTCACTCCAAATCCAGCCAGAGAGGTTCTAACTGCAAACATTAAACTTGATTCAAAATCTAAAATCAACTACCAGATTTTTGATCTAAATGGTCGGTTGTTGTTTACAGCTCAAGAAAATAGTACCAATGATTTTTACAATCCAACTTTTAATGTGACTTCATTATCTGAAGGACAATACATCCTTCAAGTAAATGTTGACAAAGGATTTTTGAAAAAATCATTTGTAGTGGTGAAATAATAATTGAAATACTAATTAATAAAAAAAGCCATTCTCTATAAAAGGATGGCTTTTTTGTTTTAACAGATTTTGAATTGTCTAACTTAAAAATATTTGGCATAAGACATCACGGAGCAGGATCTGCAGCCCGTGTACTGGCAGCATTAGAGCAAGCTCGGCCAGAAGCTATTGGTATTGAAATGCCCTATGAATCAGCCAATGTAATAAAACATCTCAGTACTTCAGATCATAATTGTCCACTGGCATTTTTATATTATAACCCGGAGAATACCAACCAATCCATGTATTATCCATTTGCTGAATTTTCTCCTGAATATCAGGCTATGAAATTTGCATTTGAACATTCAATCCCAATTTACCCTATTGACCTTCCCGCTGGTATAAGTCTGGTTCAGTCGAATTTTAAAACAAAAACGGAAGATGAACTTAATTCAAAACAAAAATCAATTGTAAATGACCCTTTAGCCTATCTCGCTTGGAAAAGTGGATATGCAGATACCGAACGATGGTGGAATTCATATTTTGAATCCTGGACTGATTCAGAAGAATTATTTGATGTGGTAAGCAATCTCATGACTGAACTTCGATTAAGCACTCGCGGTTTAGATGATTTTGAAACATTAGCTCGTGAAGAATTTATGCGAATTCAATTGCAAAAGATTCAAACAGAACATAAAAATGTTGCGGTTATCTGTGGGGCATGGCATGTTCCAGCATTAATCGATAAGCCCATTCTGCCAAAAAATATAATAGATATTTCAGGATTAAAAAGTATTCAAGTCCAAACTAGTTTAATTCCCTGGTCTTACTCACGATTAAGCCTAAACCGATCTTATACAGCTGGTATAGAATCTCCGGTTTGGAGTGAATTGATTTTTAAAAATTCAAATACTGCCATAGCTCAATGGTTAGCCATGTTAGCCCGCGAGTTTAAGGAGTTAGATATTATAATTCCGCCATCAGACTTAATTGATTGTCATAGAATGGCTACAGAGCTTTCTATGTTGCGTCAAATTCCATTACCTGGAATTGAAGAATTATTAGACTCTGCCATTAGTGTCATTGCGAAAGGAGAAGCACAAAGACTTGATTTTATAAAAAATAGGATAATAAAAGGTCATAAAACGGGAAAAGTTGAGTTGCAAGCCGATACCTTAAATCTAATAAGGGAATTCAAAACTAGATTAAAAGAATTAGGTCTAATCAAATACTGGGCTGAGAATCCAAATGAGCTCTTGGAATTAGATTTACGAAAAGAAAGGCATCTGAAGATTAGCCGATTTCTTCACCAGACAATTCTGCTCCAACTTAACTGGTGTACTCCTAAAGAACTAGATTTTCAATCTAAGGGAAATTTTCATGAACATTGGAACTGTTCCTGGAATCCGGATCTCGAAATTGAACTGGTTAATATTGCTATTCAGGCTCAAACTATTGAAGAAGCCATACTAAAAATAATTAGTGATGCGCTCGAATCTTCAAATGATATAGCTTTACTAGCTCACTTGTTAGTCCATGGTGTTAGAGCTAATCTAGAAACCTTATGGCCGCTGGTCCTCGAAAAAATTAACCATATAACACTCCACACCAATGAAGTTATTTCCTTGTGTAAAATCATACAACCATTAGTTTCTTCAATATCTTATGGCAATCTACATCAGACGGATGTTAATCTATTGATCGAAATCGTTGATCGAATCATTCCAAAAATTATTCTAGAACTCGGTTCTCAAAGTTGCTTCATCAAAGATCCTGAAGCTCTTGAACTATCCAAAAGCATTGATATTATTGTTGTTTATTTTACCAATAACCCGTCCAATGATTATGTCGGTTTATGGAAAGATCAAATTCTACTTCATTCTTCGAATGATTCTCTTCATTCAAGAATTAGGGGAAAACTATGGAAAATAATACTAGCAGAATCGTGGTTAAATGAAAATGAGTTTTTACTTGAACTAAAATTTCAATTCAATGCATTAAATAATATACAAAATACTGCTCAATGGCTTGAAGGATTTATTGACCTTCAATCGACGTTTCACCTCCTTCACGACAGAGCTCTTCAATTAATAAATGATTGGCTAATTTCATTAAGCGAAGAGTCCTTCAGAGAAATATTACCGATCCTGAGACGAAGTTTTTCGAACCTTCAAACAGGGGAAAAAATTAGGATCAAACAAGAACTGATAGCAACGAGTACGCCTAATTTAAACACTCAAAATCTTCATATAGTGATTGATGAAGAAAGGGAGAAAATACTCCATGACTTGTCAAAGTATTTTGGAACTTCAAAATAGAAGTGAGAATTATTATTATTTGAGATCAAATCAAGTTCAACTATTACTTTTGTCCAGAATTATAAATTTTTGTGAAAAAGGGAAAATTCATAGTTTTTGAAGGAATCGATGGTTGTGGTAAAAGCACTCAAACAAAATTATTGCACGAGGCTTTGCACAAGAGAAATCTTACGGTATTCCTTTCGGCAGAACCAACCAATAATTTAATTGGAAGAATTATAAAACAAGCATTCAGTGGAGAAGTAGTTTTAAATAACTTATCCATTGCTGGACTTTTTGTTGCAGATCGGTTGGATCATATCTTGAATCCGAACTATGGACTACTTCATAAGTTAGAAAAATGTGATGCCCTGGTATGTGACCGATATTATTTATCCTCTCTAGCATATCAATCGGTATTTGGTTCAATGGAATGGATTGAATCTTTGAATTCAAAAGCCATGGATTTATTAAAACCTGACCTCACCTTCTACCTTGATATAGATCCTAAAATTAGCATGGAAAGGATTCATTCCAAAAGATCTACAAAAGATATTTATGAAACCTTCGAAACTCTTCAGCAAGTTCACCAGAATTATCAAAAATCAATTAATAAATATTCCTCTTCAGACAATATCGTTATAATAGATGCAACTCTAACCGTAGATAGTATTCATGAAATTATTGTAGAAAAAGTCACCCGATTAATTCAGGCATAAACGTATTCAAAAAATTAAAGACAACAAGGAAGATATATTATAGGACTTTAGCTTATTTCAGCTTACCCTTGTTACTATTTAATTCTATCTTTTCAGGTTCTACATAAGTTTTTCCAGCCAATTTCATCAATTCTGATTCAGCTGCAAGAGATATAAGGTTATTCCAGTATCCGGATTCTTTTATTTTGGTAAATGCTAATATGGCCTTTTCCTTTTTATTATTGAGCAAGTTCTTCAAACCTACGGCATAAACTTTCACTATCCATGGATTTGCTTCTTCTGAAGTTTGAGGTTTGAAATTTAAATCAACTAAGTCTCCCTCGCTCAATGAACCCTTATAGTACTTCATAGCGTCAAGGTACGGTTTAGAGATGGAAAGAATTTGCATGTCTTCGTTCAAGTTTTTCAATATAGCTTCTGCATCACTATTCCTCCCTGATCTAGGATAGCAAGCATATTGCCAATAATATGAGCGAATCCATAAATCGCTGTTTGTGGAAAAGTCACCACATACTTCAAAAAACTTATCGGCACTGCTGTAATCATTATTACACATAAAAGCGATGGCCATATTAAGATAATTGCGATAAGCAAGACTTATTCCAATGATGGAATCTTCAACACTTGTTTGAATTAAGCCTTTTGCTCCAGGATTTTTTTCCATATTTTGTCCTGCTTTCCAAAAATCATCAACACATTCCTTCAATTGTCTGCCCAATAACATATTCTCTCCCCTGAAGGTATATAAATCAGCTACCGTTGGAAATTTTTGTATTCCACGGGATAATATATCGATAGCATTCTCCACTCTTCCAGAAACACTATAGGCTCTGGCATACCGTAAGTAAGATTTTGGATCTTCTGTTTTGGAAAGATAGGCTGTTCTTAAGGTATTGATATCGTTCTCCATTTTAACCCAAACAGAATCCGGTTCTTTCCATTTACTTAATTTTTCTCCGTTAAAATTTACTGCATAGGCTTCTTTTAGTTCACTATCCTGGTGGTTATCTTGAGACCCTGATTCATTTGCTTTAGGGTCTGTCTTACAAGCAATCAATAAACTAATTACAATTCCAATACTTAATAATCTTAACATTCTATTATTTTTTAATGCCATACAAAGTTCTTAATTTTAATAACTCAATCCTTTTGAAATAAATAATTAACAAAATTTTTAATTTGTGTTGGTTTATTAAGCTGCACTATACTATTTAGAAAAACACTTACAATTTAACACTCTGTCTTGCAATTAATTGCCAACGATGATGCCTTTTTTGCCAGGTCTGAATCACATGCAACTTAAGTTCCAAATCCTTTCCCTTATAGTTTATATTAAGCACAGCATTATATCTTAAGATGCAGACCTTACCAAAATATATACTTTCAATTGTTTCGTTTTTTATACTGTAATATTTTAATACTTCTTGTTTATTATTTTCTAAAAGTTCATTCTTAGTTTCAATCCAAAGATTCGAATGTCCGTAACTCAACTTATCGTGTAACAATTTATCCAATATTACTTCATCTTTGTTTATTAAGGCTTGGTTTAATATTAGGGTCTGTTCCTCTGGTTTTTGTCGCTGACCTATTGTTTGATTTGGGACAAGCCAAATTAAATTTATAGATAACAATAAAATGAATGAATTTAGTCTTATTATCATTTTCTTAAAATTTGTCTAAATTGAATAATTAATTCCATATTGAGTGGTTCATTCATACAAGGATCTTTAAGATTTCTAATTTCACCAAGAATGGAAGAGTTTGGATTCATTCGATAAGGAATTTGTTCATAAAAAACATCAAGATTATATTTTTTTAAAATTGTTTTATACTTTGATAATTTTAGTAAATCAATTATCAAATCATCACTCCAAAAATGCTTGTAATAATTTGAAAAATGAAGAAAAGCCTCAAGGTCTGCTTTATCCTCATATCGCTGCAGGTATTCATGAGCAATACGATTAAATGTATTATAATCCAATATGGAAGAAAGTTTATCGAGTGGAAAATGCTCAGTGAATAAATCGTGTTGCAATAAGTAATCAATTAAATGAGTAGCCAGAACCAAATCCTTATTGGTTTGTATGATGGAAGCATAATCTTCCAAAAGATCCGATTCGTAAAGAAAATCAAACCATTCTTTTGGAGTACATTTTTCTAAAATCCAGACAGGTGGTATATATTGGATTGCACTTTTGAGGTTTAAATCAGATTTCGTTTTAAAAATCTCTTTACTTCCAATCTTTTCAAATTCTTTACCCTGTATAAATGGTTCAGCTATTTTCTTTGATTCTATAGTAAACTCTGATGCTGGATTTAAAAACAAAATGCTGATACATAATAGCTTATTTTTAAGATTGGTAGAAGGCTTAATTTTATTAATAGCTGATTCGCTAATAATAATTTTCTTTTGAAAAATATATTCTAATAAGTCAGAGATCTCCCGATCTTTAAAAGCAGAAATATTTTGAATAAGAAATTCCATAGAGAGTTTTGGATCGATTCCTAACCAATACTTGACAATATGGACTTTTTGCCTCGAATCTTTATAGTCCTTAATAACTTCTATATTTTCAGGAGATAGATAACTCCAGTTTTTGTTTTTTCGGATCAGGTAAATTCCAGCTTCGCCAAGAATGGGAAGAATTATGGCTACCATAGAAAGATTTTTATTGATGTATTCAATAAAATCGATTAGATTATTAAGTGGAACACATTGATTATTTTTTGTTGCAAAAAAGGCATATTCATAGATAAGAGTATCGAGATTCTGATTACAAGCCTTATGAAGCAAACGGTCCCATTCCATCCGTACTTTCCCGACTGGAATATGGTCCAAGGTCTTTGAATCTATTTCTATTCGGGTTGCAGCCCTATCCATTAAGCCAAGCCTTATTAACTCCTTTCCTTTTTGTGACGAGTCACCAATCGAATTTATCTTTTCAAACTCTTTGACCAGGTTGAAATCAGAACTTAAATTTTTAATCATTATTAACAAAATTGACTTGCCCTTAAGGATGGGTCATTTGGTTAGGGGGAGGTCGGAGACTATCTTTGCGGCGATTTTATAAAACTAATATTTAATATGGCAAATATCGGCAGAGTTAGTCAAATTATCGGACCCGTTGTGGACGTATCTTTTTCTGGTTCAGATTCCAGTCTTCCAGAGATTTATAATGCACTATGTATTAAAAGACCTGGTAAGGAAGATCTTATTCTGGAAGTACAACAGCATCTTGGCGAAGATAGTGTTCGCGCTATCGCCATGGACTCTACCGATGGGTTGACCAGAGGTGCTGAGGTTATTGACCTTAACGAAACGATAGCTATGCCCGTTGGGGAAGATATCAATGGTCGACTGTTCAACGTTGTTGGAGAAGCCATAGATGGACTTGGCCCTGTTTCCAAAAAACAGACATATTCTATCCACAGAAAACCTCCTACTTACGAGGATCTTTCAACTGAAACAGAAGTACTGTATACTGGTATCAAAGTTATTGACCTAATTGAGCCATACGCAAAAGGTGGTAAAATCGGTCTTTTTGGTGGTGCTGGTGTAGGTAAGACGGTGTTAATCCAGGAGTTAATTAACAATATTGCAAAAGGATACGGTGGACTTTCCGTGTTTGCTGGTGTAGGTGAAAGAACCAGAGAAGGTAATGACCTTCTTCGTGAGATGATTGAAGCCGGTATTATTAAATATGGCGAAGATTTCAAACATTCCATGGAAAAAGGTGGTTGGGATCTTAAATCAGTAGATATGCAAGGCCTTAAAGAATCCAAGGCAACATTTATATTCGGACAGATGAACGAACCTCCGGGAGCACGTGCCAGAGTGGCCTTATCAGGACTTACGGTAGCAGAATATTTTAGAGATGGGGATCTCAACGATCCTGCTGGTGGAAAAGACATTTTATTCTTTATTGATAATATCTTCCGATTTACTCAAGCGGGTTCTGAGGTATCAGCGCTTTTAGGCAGGATGCCTTCTGCAGTGGGTTATCAACCAACTCTTGCCACTGAGATGGGGTTAATGCAGGAAAGAATCACCTCAACTAAGAGGGGGTCCATTACTTCTGTTCAGGCGGTTTATGTTCCTGCGGATGACTTAACAGACCCTGCACCGGCAACAACTTTTGCGCACCTTGATGCTACCACAGTATTAAGTAGAAAAATTGCAGCGTTGGGTATTTATCCTGCGGTAGATCCATTGGATTCAACATCCAGAATTCTAGATCCTCTGATTATCGGAGAATTACATTATAATACAGCTCAAAGAGTAAAAAACATACTTCAGCGATACAACGAGCTTCTCGATATTATTGCCATCTTGGGTATGGAAGAATTATCAGAAGAAGATAAACTAGTTGTTCATCGTGCCCGAAGAGTACAGCGCTTCTTGTCTCAACCTTTCCACGTTGCAGAACAATTTACAGGTATCAAGGGTGTTCTGGTTCCAATAGAAGATACCATTCGAGGATTCAATATGATTATGGATGGAGAAGTGGATGAATATCCAGAAGCTGCATTCAACCTGGTTGGAACTATCGAAGATGCCATAGAAAAAGGAAAGAAAATTTTAGCTGAAGCTTCTAATTAATTTTAATGAGAGTTCATATTCTTACTCCTGAGAAAAATCTCTTTGAAGGTCAGGCGAAAGCGGTGATACTTCCGGGATTGGATGGTCAATTTGAATTATTGGATAAGCATGCTCCAATGATCTCAGCTTTAACCAAAGGAAAAATTCAAATTACAGAAGAAAATGGCAACCAGCAGAGTATTGAAATTACTCGCGGTTTTTGTGAAGTACTTAATAATGAGGTAAACCTACTGGTTAGGGTTTAGAAATTACATTCATTCAAATTTACCTATGTCTATATACATAGGCTAATTTTACTACATTAATTGTATTATAGAATTACAATTGATTTACTAAAAAAGTATATCAATCTAATAATTCATTTTAAATCTGTAGTAGAAGATTTAATTAGATGGGACTTTATCAACGTTCATAGATTAATTTTGCGACGATTGATTCAGTTCATTTTGGAAGATATCAAAAAGGTTTTAGTTCTTATCTATTAAAGTTACCATTTCCATTAGAACTAAAAATATTAGAGAGAAGGTATACTTTAAATCTAATAATCTTTATTATCAGGAGTTAAAGATTCTATTGTAGGAATACATTTAATGGCTTATTTATGATTTCAATCAATTGAAAAGGAAATTACAATTCCATTCGACCCACATAACCAGACTTGATGATTATGCCATTTGACATCAAGATAATTTTCCATAGGTAAGTCTGTTAACTCTGTCCAGTGGTCTCCTCCATCAGTAGTTTTCCAAATCAATCCGTTTTCACCAGCGATGATACCAATTTGTTCGCTGATAAATTGAATACAACGAAACGGTTGATCGGATACTGTTATCTTACTGGCGTCTCTTACAATACTCCAATGTTCACCACCATCTCTGGTTTTTATAATGCTGCCATTACTTCCACATAAGTATCCTACTTGATCATCTAAGAAACATTTGTCAATCCAATGATCGCCCGCAACATCCAAGGTGTCCCAGGTTTTGCTACCATCTCGTGATTTCATTACGATACCAAAGCCAGCAACCAACCACTGCAAACTATCGATACAATGTACTAAGGATAATTCTCTTGCTAAGGTCATAACCGGTTTTAGCTCTAAGGTCTCTAAATTAGTCTGATAAACGAATCCCTTAGCTAAACCTTCTCCTCCCGCGATCAGTATATTTCTGGTATTAAAAGCATCAATTGCTCTAAAAAAAATATAATCGCCTAACTTAAAAGTGGTTGATGAGTCTCTACCAATTAATATTACTTTTTTGTCCAATCCACATCCATACAAATTTCCTTCCTTGTCACTATCCAGTGAAAAAATTCCTCTTCCAAATAACTCTTCTGTGGTCCAAGTCAATCCTTTATCGGGAGTATGTATAGCAACCGAATTATACCATGTGTTACCCCCTACCGCTACACCAACGGTATCATTGAACCAATGTAAATTAGTTAACTCAAACTTGGTGTTGGTTCTATATTGAAGGAATTCAACGGATTCTGATGGCCTGCATTGAATCCATAAGATGGAGTTAAGGAAAAAAATAAACAGCGGCCTCAAGGACAAATTAATTTTTAACAAAAACTGGAAAGGATGCGGCCGCATTAAGCATGCAACGATCTTGCAAAGTAAATTTCATTTTATACGACTTACAAAAGGAAGAAAAAAGTGCTGATAATTTTTCAAAATCTAAGTTTTTGGAATTTGGTTTTGGATAATAAACAATATAATCAATTCCACCGGAATTATTAAAAAAAATATTCATCCAGGCTTTTAATCCATTAATTTCTACATTATTATTTTTGGCATATTCAGCCAAATCAATCATTACCAATGTCCAAATAGAATAAGCTCTATCATTATCATTATCACATAAAGTAACCAGATTCTTAGGATATTTTTCCAGTATTTCATCATACGCTTCCTCATATTCGCCAATGAGAAATGAGGATGGCAACTGAGCATTTATTTTTGAAAAAGTTTGTGCCCAAACGACTTCCAGTGAGACTGGAAGAAATGAAATTATAAAAACCTTAAGATATATTTTCATTTAACACAACAAATATAAATGGAATTTTGTAAAAATCAATGATGTCATTTCAAACTATTTCCCAGAAGTAGAAGTTCACATTAAGGAAGTTTTTATATTTGCTTTGTCTTAACCAAAATTTTTTTCTGTGATTATAGATATTATTAGCGCTTTAATTGTTGCCGTAAGTTTTTACATTGGATTTACGAAAGGAATTCTAAAAACAGTATTCGGAATAATTTCTATCTTTTTAGGATTACTAGCAGCATTAAAGTTATCCTTTATTACTATTGGTATACTAGAGAAGATATTGACCATTGATCCAAGAATGATTATAATTATTGGATTTGTGGCTACTTTCTTACTGGTTCTTCTGGGAATCCGATTAATTGGTCGAGGCCTAGAAAAGATATTAGAAACGGCTCACATTAATTTTATTAATCAATTAGCAGGTGGAGTCTTCTCAGCTTTAATAAGTATAATAATTTTTAGTTCGGTGATTTGGTTTCTGAATCAGATTAAAGTTATTTCAGAATCTAATAAGAAAGAGTCAATAACCTATCCAATTTTGGAACAAGTTCCTGAAACTTCTAAAATGCTTTTTTCAAGTATTAAACCTTTCTTCTCAGAATTTTGGGATAAGACTAAAGAGGCCATGAATAAGGTTGAAGCTTCTCAAAGAGAACAAAATCAAAAATAGAATCACGCCATAATTAATGATCATCATAAGTCGAAGCATTCTGTACTTACTTACCGGAAGATTTGCAGAATCCATTGCCTTATGGCCTTTTATATTTCTTTCAAGAGTGGAATTAAAAAATGATGCCATTTTGTTGAATCATGAAAGAATTCATTTAAGACAACAAGTTGAATTATTAATTTTAATCTTTTACATCTGGTATATCCTTGAATACCTCATTTATAGAGCTAAAGGAATAAATCATTATTCAGCCTACCGGTGCATTAGTTTTGAAAAAGAAGCCTACAATCACGAGAGAGATCTTCAATATCTTAAGACCAGAAAATTTTATAATTTCTTGGTTTACCTTCGAAGTAAATGAATAGATACAATTTAAAATCCAATTTTTATTTTAAAATACAAAAGCTTAAAAAATTGTACCCATTAATTAATTCAAAAGGTTAATAGGTTTAAACTATTTTTTATTCAGAACTTTTACTGCATTCACAGCGGTTTCATCCTTTGGATCAAGTTCAATAGATTTGGTAAAAAATGTTTTGGCAGTTTCGTTATCATTATTTTGAACATAGTAATATCCCAAATAATTATAGGAAAGGATCAAATTCTTCTTAATGCTCTCCTTAGTTTTATCAACTTCTGCTAATTCAATATATTTTTCAAAATAAGGTTTAGCGAGAAAATTAACATTATCAGGATCTAACTGTACATTACACTTTGCTCTCATTAGCCAACCATTGGCATAATTTGGAGTAACGGCTACAACTTTGGCAAAAGAACTATCTGCTCGACTATAAGCTTCTGCGTAGAATTGGCTAAGTCCTAAATAATGCATTTCTGTATTGCTCAATTCCTTGATACTATTCTTTTTAAGATACCACTTTTCCGCACTGGAATAATTCTTAGAATCATAATTGGCTTTTGCCAATAATCCATATATCTCAGCTTCTCGTGATGATTCTAATTCAATTACCTTAAGATATGCCCATTCGGCGGTATCTATTTTCTTAAGTTTTGCGGCTACTTTGCCAAAATATTCATAATCGGATCCATACACTTTTCGATTGGTATCTTTAGCTACTTCAGTGAATAATTTTTTATTTGCTTCGAATGATTCATTGTTCTTATTTGTCTCTGCATAAGACCAGGCTAACCATCTATAGATCGTATATTCTTCCGGATGATCTGCAATTATCTTATTACCTTCTTCTATAGCTCTATCATAATCTTTAGCCTGAAAGCATAAGAATTTTACTAACCTTACTTTGGCACCAACATCACTTCCAGCTAAAGCGACATATCTTTCCAAAATCGGAATTACCTTTTTGAAATTCCCGCTTTTAATATACGATTCATAAAGTTCTTTATAGGCAAGCGCATAATTGGAATCTATCTGAATAGCCTTTTCAAGTTTCTCAATGGCTAAATCATACTTGGCTGAAGAATTCCAGATACGAGCCATTTTAATATAAGTTTCAGGCTCGTTTTTATTTTTTTCAACTGCTGTTTCATAAGCTGTCATGGCAGCTCCTAGATCATCTGCTGCAAGATGAGCATCACCTTTGTGTATCCAATATTTAGCAATCTTAGGATCCAGGTCTCTGGCATTGGTAAGATATTCTAATGCTAATTTGGGATTTGGAGATTTAGAATATAGATAAGCATCACCTACCATAGCTATAATTTGATGATTCTTTGAGTTGCCTCTCAATGCACTGTCAAAAAGTTTTTTGGCTTCTGCATTGTTATTTTTATCCAACTCCAACTTTCCCAAGCCAATCTTGCACTCATCACACTTTGAATTAGCTGTTAGGCCAGCATTGTAAGCAACTTTTGCTCCTTGATAATTTTCCATGGCATACAATACTTCTCCCATGTAATAGGCATAGATTGAATTTTTAGGGTTGGTTGCATTGAGTTTAGAAAAAGTACTTAAAGCTGAACTGTAATTCTCATTCTCAAATTGACGTATTCCTTCCTCAAAAGTTTGTCCAAATAAATTTAAAGTATTAAATGTCAATATACTAAATATTAGTATTTTATTTAACATATATATTTGTTTTATTTTAAAGCTTGCAAAATTAACGGTTTTCACTCTTATCATTTTATCTAATTTAGTAACGGTAAGACACAGTTGAAATCGAATAGTAATATTTGATTTCGTTAAATCCTTATTAAAATCATTGAATGACCTTTGGATCATTTCCTGACTTGATCTCTACCCAACGATCGGTCTGATAAATAGGTAATAATCCGGCTTTCAAAATTATCTTTTGTCCGATCTCACCTGTAATAAAAGAAGCGAAACCAAGACCTAAATCGCTTTTTGCAGATCGACTAATACAGTACAATGTTTTTGTAAAAGGATATTGATCATCTTGAAGGTTGTATTGGTAGGGTTCTACAAATTTTTTAAACTTTGAATTCGAAGGAGGTAAAACTTTTATTAATCGAATTTCGGAAAGAATTTTTTTTGAATAAGGATCATCGGAATCTGCTATAGAAGTCCAGTCTATAATTCCAACGCTTCCAATATGTGTTTTAATATATTCCGTTACATCTTTTAAAGAATTTTGAGCATAAAAGTTAGAAGGCAATTTATTAATTGCCGCTTTGGTCATTAGGTATTCAGGAATTCCGGATTGTGTATTTTCAATAACAAATATTTTTTGTGTTTGGCTTTCAGCTTTGAGCGAATGCATAACGTCTTCATACGTTATGGTGGTGTCTTTTGATTGTAGTGATGTCACAAATGCAACAGCGCTTACCGCAAATGGAAATTCTCTCGGATGTAAATTTTTACTTTTACCTAAATAATTCTTTTCTTCATCCGATAACATTCTTGACGCAATAATGATTTCTGACGTATCATTGATAAAATTATTAAATATCTGGTTTGAAGGTAAATATTGAATTTCAACATTTGCATTTGGGTAATTGCGTTCAAATAAATCTTCCTCTTGTTCAATAATAGATCTTAAACCTTCTTCGCATAATATTGAAATGATACCTGTTGTGGGAGTACTTTCTTTGGGATTTGGACTTGAACATCCAGACCAAATCAGAATTAAAACGATCAGCCAGAATAACTTCATGCAGCGATTTATATTATGAAATAACGTCTAACAGCAGGGATTGTTAAAGCTATTTCACCTTTTGGTTAGAAGCCTGTAAAGACTATCTTTGCGGCTCTAAAACGAATCATCATATGCAAAATTTAGTTTATATACTGCCATTATTCGGGGTTTTAGGCCTTATTTATATGGCATATTTATTCACTTGGGTATCCAAACAGGATTCTGGAGATTCCAGAATGAAATCCATTTCAGACAGCATTGCAGAAGGCGCCATGTCCTTTCTAAAGGCTGAATATAGAGTACTATCCATATTTGTCGTAATAGCCGGTTGCTTGCTAGGTGTATTGAGTACTCAGGTTGCTACTACCCACTGGTTAATTGTGGTGGCTTTCATACTTGGAGCCGTTTTCTCTATTACGGCCGGTTTTATAGGTATGAAAATCGCTACAAAAGCAAATGTTAGGACAACTCAGGCAGCTCGTACAAGTCTTCGTAAGGCCTTGGAAGTCAGCTTCAAAGGAGGAAATGTTATGGGTCTTGGAGTTGCTGGTCTAGCGGTTTTAGGACTTTCATCCCTATTTGCCATATTTTTTAATTACTTTATGGGTGGTGTATGGGGCACATCCATGATTAAAGGAAATAGCATTGAAGCCTACAAAGCAATGAGTGTAATTCTTGAAGTTCTGGCAGGTTTTTCCTTAGGAGCAGAGTCAATTGCCTTATTTGCAAGAGTTGGAGGTGGAATCTATACTAAAGCGGCTGATGTCGGAGCTGACCTTGTGGGTAAGGTTGAAGCTGGTATTCCTGAGGATGATCCAAGAAATCCAGCCACCATTGCGGATAATGTGGGCGACAATGTGGGTGATGTAGCAGGAATGGGTGCAGATCTATTTGGATCATATGTAGCAACCGTTCTGGCTGCCATGGTTCTAGGTAATTATGTCATTCGCGATATGGGTGGTTCCATTAACGATTCGTTTCTTGGATTAGGCCCAATTATATTGCCCATAACCATCGCTGGTGTTGGCATAGTTTTTTCAATAATTGGCTCTTGGTTTGTTCGTGTGAATTCAGATGATGCAAGAGAACAACAAGTTCAATCAGCCCTTAACCTAGGAAATTGGAGTTCTATTCTACTTACCGCAATTGCTTGTTATTTTCTAATCAATTGGATGTTACCCGAACAAATGTCCATGAATTTTTTTGGTAAAGGTTTGGTTAGCGTATCAAGAATGGATGTATTTATTGCCGTCTTGGTTGGATTATTTGTTGGCGGTGCTATTTCCTGGATGACTGAATTTTTTACCGGTTTAGGAAAAGGTCCTGTTAATGATATTGTTCAAAAATCAGGCACCGGGGCAGCTACCAATATCATTGGTGGATTAAGTAATGGTATGTTAAGCACTGCAGGTCCTGTAGTTTTATTTGCCATTGCCATATTTGTGACTTATTCTTTTGCAGGATTTTATGGTGTGGCGATTGCAGCTTCTGCGATGATGGCTACCACTGCCATGCAGTTAGCCATTGACGCTTTTGGTCCGATCGCGGATAATGCCGGAGGAATTGCTGAAATGTGCGAATTACCAAAAGAAGTACGAACTAAAACAGATATTCTAGATTCCGTAGGAAATACAACGGCAGCGATTGGAAAAGGATTTGCAATTGCTTCTGCCGCCCTAACTGCACTAGGATTATTTGCTGCTTATGTTACTTTTACGGGTATCGATGGTATCAATATTTTTAAGGCCGATGTATTGGCAACATTGTTTGTAGGAGGAATGATCCCAGTTGTCTTTTCAGCCTTAGCCATGAGGTCAGTTGGTAAAGCAGCTATGGACATGGTTAATGAAGTTCGAAGACAATTTCGTGAAATACCAGGAATCATGGAAGGAACTGGCAAACCTGAATATGGTAATTGTGTTGCCATCTCTACGAAAGCTGCGCTTAGAGAAATGATGCTTCCAGGAACAATAACAATTGTAACACCAATTATCATTGGTTTTCTTATGGGTCCAGAAGCTCTTGGTTCATATATGGCAGGCGTTTGTGTTAGTGGCGTAGTCTGGGCTATTTTTCAAAATAATGCTGGAGGAGCATGGGATAATGCAAAGAAGTCATTCGAAGCCGGTGTAGAAATTAATGGTCAGATGTACTATAAAGGATCTGATCCACATAAAGCGGCTGTTATTGGTGATACCGTTGGAGATCCTTTCAAAGACACTTCAGGCCCTTCTATGAATATATTAATCAAATTAACCTGCCTGGTTGGATTGACGATTGCTCCTATTTTAGGTGAAAAGTTTGGACATGGACATGCTTATCAAGACACTCAAATTAAAAAAACAATTCTTTTTGGTTACGTTAGCGATACCAAAATTGATAAACCAACAACTACTATAGATGTAAAATAAATTTCTTATCACTATAAATTAAAGACAAGGAAACCAAAACCTTGTCTTTTTTTTTGTAAAAAATTAATACAATACCTTAATACATCTTGATTGTCCATTTACATTTATCGTTTTTATGAAAAGAAACTTAAATACTGATGGATCAAGGATAATTTCAATAGTAGAAGTATTATTATTAACTACAGAATGTGACAACCTGTGTCCTAAAAGGTCATAAAGTTCAACATGGCTAATGGAATGGTTTTCATTTTCCAATTCAATCCCCCGATCTGTGAATCTGTACTTCAATCTTTGGGATTCAATGGATGGTTGTTGTACCTGAAGTACTTCATTTCTTTTAAATTTGATAATAGCCAATCTATTCGTTCTATTCTTTTGAGCATCGATTGAATCGATCAAGGCTATGTAGGAGCCCTCCGTAAAAGGACTGAACTGAAAGACGTATTGATCCAAAAGAGTTAATCCATTATTTATTTCATACTCTGGCAATATAACTCCTTGATCATTGATACCAAACAACTTTGAATAACTAAATTTTGAATGGTAAACAAAAAACAAAATGACGTCTTCCCTTTTATTATAAATTGGATGGGTATCAAAATCCAAAAAATAATCATCCAGTTGTAAAATTCCATTAACTCCAAATTTCAAATCTATTTTTTGATCTTGAGTTAATTTAATCACTGAAACTTTATAATTTGAATTTGAATTCATGAAAATGTAGAGCTCTTCATTTTTTCCTTCAATAATATCGGTAATATCATAATCTCTATACTGTAGAAAATCAGACAAAGCTAAGATTCCATTTTGACCAAAAGAATTATCCGGTTTCAGGTCATTGTTAAATTTTACCAATTCCGTAATAAAACTATCCTGGCACAGGTAATTATATCCCATTATATGACCATCCCTATAACCTGTATGAATATTAGAAATATTTGTAAATATCCTAGTTGTACAGTTTGTTTTTACCGCTAATTTTCTTTGGAATAATGATCCTTCATCCTTTACGCGCAAAAGATCTATTGAATTTTTTAATGTCACTGAATCGTATGATCTGACTGAAAAAAATAATTGATCCTTTTTATCTAGTGCAGAATAGAAATACTCATTTGGAAGTACAAGACTGCCCATATTTCCAAAAGTTGAATCCGAAAGATTATCCAGTTGGACTCTCCGGAGAAGATATTTAAACTTTCCTTTACTAAGTTCTGTACTAAAAATAAAAAGATTCTTAATTGAAGAAAGTTCTAAATCCTTAATCCGATATAAATATGAAGTACTTAACACCACCGGATTTGGGTAATTGATCAAGTCTATAGAATTCCCCAGACTATCCAGAAAAAGTAATTTATTCTCGTAAGCATAAAGAATTAGATCCTTTTTATCTGTAATTAAGACAGGTGAATTTGCATCAAATGGATTTTGATCAATAAACTCTTTTACACCATTAATCCCAAAACTGCTATCTATAATTATGGGCTGAGAACGACAAAATAATATCGTCAAAATGTAAAAAGTGCATAATGAAATTAACTTCATAACATCTAGTTTTCTGGTGACCAATAAATACTTTATGTTTGATGTAAAATTACAAATTTTTTTAGCAAATAGACATATCTTTGAGCAATGAGTACAAACGAAACTTCTAAAGTAGTAAGTGGTAAAGCAACACCTCGTGGTAAGTTTCCACACATCAAGCGAGCTGGGGATTTTTTATTTGTCTCGGGTACCAGTAGTCGAAGACCAGATAATACATTTGAAGGCGTAGAAGTCGATCCATTAGGTACAACCAATCTTGATATACGAAAACAAACTAAAGCGGTAATAGAAAATATACGCGACATCCTGCATTCAGAAGGAGCTGGACTTAACGACATTGTTGATGTTACAACCTTTTTAGTTAATATGAATGACTTTGGAGGTTATAACGAAGTTTATAATACTTACTTTGATTATAATGGCCCTACCCGTACGACTGTTGCGGTTCATCAACTTCCTCACCCTCACTTGCTGATTGAAATAAAAGTAACTGCATACAAACCTATATGAGTACAGATAAAAAATATACTTCAATACATTATTCAAGTTATCTTCAATTAGATAAGATATTAAGTGCACAAACTCCAAGATCCAAAGCATTAGGACAAGAAGCGCATGAAGAGACCTTATTTATTATTATTCACCAAGTATATGAACTGTGGTTTAAGCAAATCATACATGAAGTAAATTCTGTAATAGACATGTTTCTTTCAAATAATGTAGACGAAAGAAACATTGATGAAGCGGTATTAAGATTGGAAAGAGTAAATGAAATATTGAAATTACTGATTCAACAAATTAAGGTACTTGAGACCATGACCCCGATTGATTTTTTGGAATTCAGAGCCTTTTTATTTCCAGCTTCTGGTTTTCAAAGTTTTCAATTCAGATGTTTTGAAGTTAAGTTGGGTCTTAAATTGGATAAAAGAATAGCTTATACCTCACATAAATATTACAAAGAATTTAGTCCGGAAGAACAAATTGAAATTGAAAAACTGGAAGAGAAACAAAGCCTATTCGACTTAATTCAATCCTGGCTAGAGCGTACTCCATTTTTAGATATGCAAGGGTTTGATTTCAAATCTAAGTATATGAAAGCCGTTCAGAATATGTTGAATAAAGAAGCCTACGCCATTCAGAATTCAGAATATCTCAATGAACAGGAAAAAGAAATGCGAACCAGAATGAATGGTGAGATTAATTCTTTTTTCAAAAATATTTTCAATGAAGAATATCATAATCAATTGATACAGGAAGGAAAGATCAGATTGTCTTATAGAGCTACCATGGCGGCATTGATGATTCAACTCTATAGTACTGAACCATTATTACAACTTCCATCGAGATTAATTAATACGATCATCGAAATGGATGAGCTGCTTACCAATTGGCGGTATCGACATGCTCAAATGGTAATGCGTATGTTAGGTCGTAAGACAGGAACCGGAGGATCATCAGGTTTTGACTATCTAATGGAAACCGTTAAGCGCCATCAGGTATTTATAGATTTTCACAACATCAGTACGCTCATGATTCCTCGGTCAGATATTCCTGAATTGCCTGATGATTTAAAGAAATCATTAAGTTTTGCTTTTAGCAATCATAAGTGATATGAAGAGAATTGATATTCACACTCATCTAATTCCAGAAAACTTACCGCCTTGGGTTGATAAATTTGGGTATGGTGGATTTGTCCATCTTGATCATCATCAGCCTTGCAAGGCCAGAATGATGATCGGAGATAAGTTTTTTCGTGAAATTGAAAGTAATTGCTGGGATGTCAATGCTCGCATTTTAGATTGTGACCGAGACGAAATACATATTCAGGTTCTTAGTACTATCCCTGTTTTATTTTCTTATTGGGCACATCCAAAAGATGCCTACGATGTAAGTCGATTTCTAAATGATCATATGGCTGAATCGGTTCAAAAATATCCAAATCGATTTATTGGATTAGGTACCCTTCCCATGCAGGATCCACAATTAGCAATACTTGAGATGGATCGTTGTATTAATTCTTTAGGACTGGCTGGTATAGAAATAGGATCACACATCAACGATTGGAATCTCAACGACTCATCATTATTCGAATTCTATAAAGCAGCCGAAGAAATGGGTGCATGTTTATTTGTGCATCCATGGGATATGGTTGGAAAAGATAAAATGAATAAGTATTGGTTACCATGGTTGGTTGGTATGCCGGCAGAAACTTCCCTCGCTATATGCAGTATGATCTTTGGTGGTATTTTTGAAAAATTCCCGAAATTGAGGGTAGCATTTGCTCATGGTGGCGGTTCATTTCCCGGAACTTACGGAAGGATTAAACATGGTTTTGAAGTACGACCGGATCTAGTGGCTATTGATAATCCTCATCATCCGGATTTATATCTTGGAAAATTTTGGGTAGATAGTTTGGTTCATGACCAGGATATGTTAAACAAGCTAATTGCATTAATTGGAAGGGAAAAAATTGCACTCGGAAGTGACTATCCATTTCCTTTAGGTGAATTGAAACCAGGCAATTTAATTTCTAATGCCCAACTTGATTCAGAAACCAAAGAATGGCTTAATTTCAAATCTGCGGAATCTTGGCTTGGAATTTAAAGGATTAAAATAATTCCAACTTACTCTGGTAATCGTATACTAATCAGAGTAAGTTGGAACTAATGATTATAGAATTAATTTGTTTTTACAATTTTTCTGGAATTAGAATTTCCTTGATTGTCTTTCAATTCTATAAAGTATAAACCTGGATCAAGTTTTGAAATATCCAGTGTTGTCTGTGGTTGTTGATTTATATTTTGTCTCATTAAAATTACGCCGCGTACATCCTTAACCATAATACTTAGATCATCATGTACAGTCGAACTCAATATGATTGTTAATTGTCCATTCGTAGGATTAGGATACAATTCCCAAATTATTTCACGATTTGGATTCTTGGTTGATGTAATACATACCCATCGATTGACAAAGGCTTCTCCGGCAGAATAAAGATCACAACTTTGCGTTCCACAGGAATCGTAAGTTTGAAGAGCCCAGGTAATTTTGTTGGGGTGATTGGTACTTGTCCATGTTGAATTAGACGAATATACAACTCCCAATGCTGAAGTATTTCCAATTTGATCGTATTCCCCTCCAACAAATAAATCGCCATTGTATCTGATAAAATCATTAACCGCATTAGCAAGATTAGGTACATGACCTTCTGACAAGGAGGAAAAGTTTGTTCCATTCCAGCGTACAATTTGTTGTGTACCTGGCAAACCATCAGCATTCGCAAAATGTCCTCCTATAATTAATTCATTATTCCAGACAATACCTGCTTCTACTCCATGATAAAGAACATTATTTACTAAGCTTATTCCATTTGTAGTTAATGGATTCCAGGATATACCATTCCATCTAGCAATATTGTTATAAGGATTTCCAAAAAATGCCCCACCCGCGTAGACATCTCCATTGAATACCTGCAACATGCTTATTGGATATGGCAATCCATTGCCAAATGATGCAGACCAACCGTTATTCCAAATTGCAATATTATTGACAATCTGATTATTGCCCATCAGACCAAATTGACCTCCTACAATCAGACCATTGGTCGTACTTAAAAGTGAATAAACAATTGGGGTTGGACTTATTCCGGTTACTCCTCCTCCAACATTCGACCAATTAATACCATTCCAAGCAGCAATATTATTTACTGGAACATTACCAACCATAGTAAACTGACCGCCAATATATAATAAACCATTATGGACTGCCATACAAAATATTGGTCCGTTTGTGCCTCCCACTACATTAGACCATGTAGTTCCATTCCATTCTGCCAGATTTGAAACCGGAATATTATTAATAGAATTAAATTGACCTGCTGCATATAATTTGCAGTTATAATTTTCAAGATCATATATAATACCACCAGCTAAATTACCGACTTGTTGCCATACCCTCTGTCCCGAACAAGTACCGTGATCGCAAATTGCTGTTGTATCAGTAGGCTTGCAATTAAATAATTCTGTATAAGTACAAGTATCCAATACTCCATTATTAAAAATCTGATAACTTATAGTTACACCATATTGTGTTGCGCCTGAAACGCAAAATGACACAGGTTGATGAATACCTGATGGAATAAAACCAGAATTATATCCGATATTAAATGATGTATTCGTCGGATTACCTATGACAAAGTTTGGAGATTGAACTACATTTACTAATGTACCATTACTTATAGAAATTGACATAGCAGCAATACAATTATTGGTCGGTACATTAACCTGAATTGTGTTACAACATAAACCAGGATTAACAACGGTCTGCAATACATCTGTAATGATGGAATCACAACTACAGGGTTTATTAGAAGGTGGACAATCAAAGGTTTGCGATTTTATACAGCGCATTTCAATTCCATTGGGGTCATAGTAGTAATAAGTAACACTTATATTATATAACACTGCGCCTGTTATGCAAAAACTAGCCGGTATTATATTACCCGTTGGTATACTTCCAGAAGAATGAACTAATGTAAAACTATTACTATTCTGAACTGAAATATTAAAACCAACAGCAGGAACAATATTAACGATGTTACCCATATTGACAGCGACTGTTACTTTATGGAAACAATTATTTGCTGCAACGTAACTTGAAAAATCATAACAGCATTGACCAGCCGTAGCATTTACGAAATGGATATTGGTTACTAAAGAATCACAATTACACTTTGGTTTGGCAGGAGGGCAATCAAACACCTGAGACTTAATACATCTCTGCTCCATACCATTCTGGTCATAATAATAATATGTTATTGTAATGGTATATACTGTTGCACCAGTAATACAAAAACTTGCAGGCGTTACATTTCCTGCCGGTATATGGCCTGATGAATGAACCAGTGAAAAACCATTTGGGTTTTGTAAAGAAATCGAATAGCCCAAGGTCGGTATAATATTCACAATACTTCCCGCATTGACCGCAATGGTGATCTTATGAAAACAATTTGAGCTTGAGATATGGGAACTAAAATCATAGCAACACTGCCCATTCGTAGTCGATAATGAATGAATATTAGTGAGCAATGAATCGCAATTACATTTAGCATTGTAAGGAGGACAATCAAAGGTTTGCAGTTTTATACATCTTTGTTCCATTCCATTTTGATCCAAATAATAATATTGAATATTGATGGTATAAATAGTAGCACCAGTTACACAAAAACTAGCGGGAGTAATATTACCAGACGGAATATGACCTGAAACATGTGTTAATGCAAAACCATTGGCGGTTTGATTATTGATAATGTAACCAGAAGCTGGATTGACATTGACAAAACTTCCAGAGCTTACTGAAACTGATATTTTTGTAAAGCAATTAGAAGTTCCAACATGGCTTGTAAAATTATAACAACAAAGTCCAGGTGTGACCGATACTGAATTAATCTGAGTACTCAATGAATCGCATGAACATTTTGGACCAGCCGCTGGACAATCAAAAATTGAAGTAAAAACACAGCGTTGCTCGAAGCCATTTAAATCAATGTAGTAATATTGAACTGTTATGGTATACAGCGTAGAGCCTGTAACGCAAAATGTTGCAGGAGTAATATTACCAATCGGTAAGTGTCCAGAGGTATGTGTAATCTGGAATGAGTTGCCTCCACCAATTATTGAATACCCTGTTGCTGGAGTGATATTCGTAAAACTACCAGACGTTACTGATACGGACATTTTGGTAAAGCATCCACTATAAGGTATGGTTCCCAGAATGCTATGACAACAGGATCCTGGATTGGAGCTTGTTTGAAAGACTTGATTGTCTAAACTATCGCAATTACAAGTTGCAGGTTTTATACATTCCCGAATAATTTTTTTCCGACAATCAGGTATGGCATTATTATTATTATCATAAAAGTCAACCGTGAATTGTATTGGATTGGTTGAATTTGAAATGCAAAACTTACCTGGAGTAATAGTTCCAGTAGGAATAAAATTACCAGATGGAGTAAAGCAAACCCCTCCGTTAATTAAAGAAGAAGCCGTCCATCCACTATTAGCCATTATTCCTGTAAATGTTCCTGTATTACTGGTAACACATATTTTGGAGAAGCATTTGGATTTAGTGCTGAAGGCTGTTAAATTCCAACAACAATTTTGATTCGGAACTGGAAGAATATTAGCGGTTGTAGAATCACAACAATTATCTTTAGGAGTTCCATCATCAGGACAATAAAACCTATAAGTACTTAAACAGGTATCCATCTTATTTCCGGAATTTTTAAGATAAATAACATTAATACTTACAGGGTTATTAAATCCATTAATGCAAAATGCCACTGGAGTAATAAATCCAGTTGGTATAAACCCTGAAATATGACTTAATGTAACACTTTGACCTGAGGAATTGATCAGATTATATCCAATTGTCGGCATCACATTACTTAAGTTGCCGCTGTTAATGGTAACTGTAACTTGATTGAAATAATTTACTTTATTATTATTGCTTCTTAGCAAATAACAGCAGGATGGTTGAGCAGTATGCTGTAATTCTAAAAAACTGCTTATAGAATCACAGGGTGGATTCTGCGGAGAACAGGTATATACGTATTGATATTTACAAGAATCTCTAGACCCATTCTTTTGAAAATAGTAATAAACCGTAATGGTATAGGATGTTGCATTCTCAACACAAAAACTGGCAGCTCCAAAGAAACCAGTGGGAAGTTGTCCTGATGCATGAATGAGATTAAAACTTTGTGATGAAGTACCATTCAATCTCCATCCAGCTCTTCCATTAAATGCAATGTTTGTGATATTACCGTTATTGGTCAATACTTTTATTTCATTGAAACAATCTTGAGAATTTATTTCACCTTGTAATTCATAACAACAATTATTGGAGTTAGAGCCACTTTTGATAATATAGTTTTTATTAAATAAACCACATTCACATGGTCTGGATTTAACAATAATGGTATCTAAACAGGTACTGGTGCATATTTCTTCTTTAACCGTCAATCGAATGATATAACTTCCAGGATTTGCAAATACTAATTCTAAGCTATCATCTGTACTATTGAAGTAATTACTATTATCTAATGTATAGGTCCATTCTTTTTGAGTACCTGGTCCACCATTGCCTTTATACTTAATTTTTAACTTATCGCCTATAAATACATTTCTATTATAATCAATATTACAGTCCAGATTGCACTTAAAGGTTGAACAAACGGTATCGTAACAGAACCCATTAAATAAAACAGCACAATAACAATCTTCCTTTGGCGGGGCAAAACAGGAAACAGTTGAAACTAAATTTGTCGTATTGCACTCAAACCATTTATAAGATTGAACAGGTGGTGAAGAACACAGTTTACTATATTGCTGATAAATATTAGCCTTAAATGGAGCGAAGACTTTTATTCTTCTAAAATCCTGTAAAGAATTATTAGTGCAATATGCGTCTGATACATTAACTATTGTAAAAAATTGCGAAGCTGTCGGACAAACACTAATTATAGTAGAATTGGATCCAGATCGATAGGTAGTAATCCCATTAGTATCTCGAACCTGAAATACATAAGGAGGTGTGCCAGCAAAATCTACTCTTAGTCCTAGGCAATTTCCACTACATAATGAATCCGTACGCAATACAAAACGTGCCGAAGGAAGTGGCCTTACATAAACATTAACCGTACAAGTTTCGGGCGCCGATCCTGGTTCTTGGGTGATTAATGTTACATCGCAATTACCGGATGTGAGAAAACATGCTTCATGTGGATTTTGTAGGGTAGGATTCGAAATAGTTCCACAAGAAATTGACCAATTATAAGTCGCATTTGCAGTATTATTGTCTACATATTCTACAGGCCTACAATCACCTATACAAACAGAATCCGGAGCTTTAATACAATTAGATTGTGCATTAATTATACCTAAAGGAATGCCAATGCTTGTAAAAACAAGTAATAAAATCGGGGAGATAAACCATTGAATTTTCATAATCTATATATTAATTAAGTAAATATTTCTTACTTAGAAGCTAGTTCAGCTATCGATTATGAGTTTATCCTACACAAATATACAAATTATTCTTAAAAAAAGAAACCCCTACCTGAATTGGTAGAGGTTTCAGAGTTTTGATTATTAAATGTTCGTTGTTACTATTCTACAATAATCATCTTCTTGGTTGCAGTATTATTGGCAGCATCCAATTGATAATATAAAATTCCACTGGCATTTATATCAGCTTTATTGATCTGGAAGCTGTTTAGTCCTTTGATTCCCTCTAAATGATATACTCGTAATACTTTACCAGTAACATCATAGATGGTCAATTTAGCTTCTCCAGCCTGAGGCAATCTAAAGCTAACTAAAGTTTGTTTTGCAAATGGATTTGGTTCATTCTGATATAATTCAAATATTCCACTTTCAGCTACTTCGCCATTTCTTCTTACCTTCAAATTAACATCGAGAATGTCAGATAAGCGATAAGCTTCTGCTTTAGTAATATCGGAAGTTACCAACATGCTATTTCCTAAACTTCCCTTGCTATTTGCTTTAAATGTAATGCTAAACAGAATATCCGATGAGTTAGAACTTACTTTCTGTTCAGAATGCCAGCTGGTAGTTAATAATCCTCTATGAATATTAGCTGTTCCAATGTTGCCTGATTCAATTTTCAATAAACCAGATTCTACCCCAACATAATTTAGCAATTTCGAATCAAACTTTAAGGTAAACTGATATCCGTCTATTTGATTGAAGTTTGAAGCTTTGAAATTGACTGTAACTAATTCACCGGCTTCAAAATTCTGTTCATCCATCATTAAATTCAGTTCGCCACTTGTTCTTACTTCAACAGATCCAATGTTTTTTGCTCTGGCGTTATCAGTAACATCACCCATCTTAATAGCCATAAATGAGCTTTCTACAGTTTCATCAATTTTATTTTGAGTAAACTTAACATTATCTACTCTTGGAGCATTAAACGGATTGGTAGGATCCTGGAATTGATATTTGTTTGGTACAAATGTCCAAGAACGTACTTTGCTAAACTCATTGATGGTACCTAATATTAATTTCCTGATTTCTACAATATCTGCTGTTGTTATTGTTCCAGTATTATTTACATCTGCTGCAATTCGCTTATAAGGAGTTTTGATTTCCTCCTTACCTAAAATGTGTCTTTGAATTGCAATGATATCCTGAGTACTAACACCATTCAATGGATCATCAATTCTTCGTGGTTCAACCATGTACTCAAGGTCTAGATTCAGGCTACCAAAAGTATAAGGGCTTCCTGTCTTTGTTGCAGTAAGCGTACCATTTGTAAATAATCTAAGCTCAACAGGTGAAGTTTCTTCATTCTTTTCTGTCATAACCTGACCTGTGATCTTTCCTTTAGCTGATCCGACATTTGGACAAAGATCATTATCCTGTACTATTATCAATGTCTTGCAATAGTCCTTATTACCCTCTTCATCTTCTACCCACAATTCTACATCCAGTAATAATTCCTGATCAACTTTTTGTTCTACAAAATCATCACAGCAGATTGTAATGCTAGTCTTATTAGGATCACCATCAAAATAAAACTTCAATTTATCTTTTGGAGTACAGTTATCGAAACTTCCTCTATCCAAATCCTTAGCCCAAATGTCTATACACTCGGAACTTGGCATTGGTACAGTTATAACTCCATTCAAACAATAAGGGGTTGGAGCTTTGCAATCTCTAATGGTAAACTGACTACAACAAACACCAACGTTTCCACATCCGTCTTCAACAAACCAACAGATCTTATGCGTACCAATTGGATAATTTCCACTTCCATTAAATGGATTGTGGCGATCATCCGCATATGGGTTATGACTATATTCAGTAGTATCTCCTTGTTTGTATTGTTTGTCTGTCAGAGTTCCAACTCGAGTATCATATCCTCCGTGAACTCCTTTTCCATCATTGTACAAATCGATTTTGTATTCCCAGCTTAACCAATCTTGTGGTGTACAGTTATCGGTAGCACTAGCAGTCAAACTGATGTGTCCATAACAGATACCATTAGTAGTATTTAGTACAGCAGGTTCACAATCTCCAATGAGGCATTCCACCACAGGTTTATTTCGGTCACGAACTTTAATAACCTGTAAAGCTGTCCATCTTCCATTGTTGGCATTAATAAAAGGATCGTATTGACACCAATCAATAACTGTCCAGGTTCTTAATACTTTGAAACAAGCATCAGGTTCAATAGTGAATATCTCATCTTTATACTCAATCGAAATTAAAGCACAGTTGTCATCTGCATTATTGATTACCTGAGGTCTTCCAAGTTGTGGATTATCTGGACTATAATCAGCTCCACAACCATCTATGGTAACTGGAGTTCCGGTACATACTCCATTTGGCCACAACAGATCTGTAAATCGGGCATCATTACAAGTTAGATTATCGATGTAGAATGGATCGCAATCCACAACCCAGATGGTCTGAATAGCACTCACATTTATATTATTGGGTCCTGTTGTTGAGATTACTCGTTGTATTTGACCTTGACCACATTCTCTTAAATCATTAACACTTATGTTGATGTTTGGTGTGCCACATGAATTTATAACGTATCCATCAAATCCCCACACCAATTCATACTTTCTATCCCAATGCGCTGTATCAAAGTAAACATTGTAATAATCACAAGCTTGATTAGGAGCAGGTTTAGGTACTGCATTTGTTGGCACATAACCTGGATAATTGGTCAACTGATTACGTTCACAATATTTATGACAGACCAAATCATTTGTAACTACTTTTCTTCTCGCCGTAAGATCGTTAACTACTTTACCAAAAGTTGCATCATTTGGATTAGTTAGGTTATTAATATCAAACCAGAACCAACAACTAATAACAATATTCGGTGGAGCAACCACTGTTGGTACCGCTTTATTCTGAACTTCTACTTCAACCATACAATCTGCAAATCTTCCGTTCAATACACTGGTTGTTGAGGTCATTCGATTCGGTGCGATTGGACCTGTTCCTGGATCCACATCAAATACCCTTAATACAACCATGACTCTAGTACCTACATCGGCACAACAGAAATAACTACAATCGTCAAAGTAAATCTGATTACCGGCAAGAGTAAGGTTATCGTCACCGTTTATTCCATTACAAGCATTTACGTTATTGGCATTTGAACCATTATTAGTTCCCAACAATTCACTCATTCGAATCATTTTAAACCACACATGATTCTGACAATTATCATATGATCCTTCATCAAGATCACCTGCACATATTTTAGCTAAGTTTTCATTAGGACTTTGGTTGCCAACAATACTTACCGTAGTATATGTTCTGCATACCGGTGTCGGTGGCACACGATCAATAACATTAAGGATAACTCTTTTCTTGGTTATATTACCACAACAATCTGTTGCTAAAATATACCCGTTGTATATACCTTCTGGCATTCCGATCACTACGAAACCATCCTTCTCGTTTCCTAGAACGGTTCCAAAATCAGTTTGCACACTATAATGTGTTTCATTTGAACAATTATCTAAGATCCATGGAGCCGGCACTTCCCATCTTCCTGCACAGGTAAATGATTCCATATTTATTCTTGCGCTATCCGGGTAAATTACCTCTGGTCCGGTATGATCTCCTACAACTATTATTTGATTATGACCTGCAATTGTACTGGTACACCAGTCAAGAACAGTCCATTGTCTGAGTACTTTATAGCATCCTATTTCTCCAGCATCACAATCTGGCAATGCTTGATCTAAGGTAACATCTTCATATACCATATTAAGATTGCGACATAATCCAGCACCACTTGGTTTGCCTGTTCCAATCCACATTATATGGGTATCTGGTCCCCAACATAATGGATTCTGAGGGCTCCATTGTCTGTGTTGAGGATAATAAACTGGGTCAGGATTTGGATGACCATACTTTGCCAAATCAGTTGTATCGTCAATACAATTCCAACCTAATACTCTAGGTAGTCTTCGGTTTGGATATATGTTTGGTTGATTTGGATTTGCTCTCCAATAAACTGAATCCAGTAAATATCCATCTACACATTCAGGATAGTCCGACATATGTGGAGCGACATTTTTATTGCGATCGATTTTAGCATCACACTGTAAAATAGGAAGGTCGATGTCATCATAATTCCTTGGAACTTCAACATCAAACATATCTCCTAATCTCACTGTAATAGTTTGAACACAGGTAGATCGATTGCCAGAAGCATCAACAGCCACCCATGTTCTTATAATTAGTTCTTGATAACCAGCTGCACAGTTTCCTTGAGTACTGTTATCGGTGTAAGTCAGACTATATCCACTACAATTTTCAATTACGTTAGGTATGCCTGTATTAGCTGGTGTTGGCAACACAGAACAAGGAATACTGGTATTTGGAGTACACAAAATTATAGGAGCTTGCTTATCCTCAACGGTTGCTTTACCCCAACAACTATTTCCTGTTGCAGTGTCAATCACAGTTAGTTTTAATTCTTTACCAATATCTCTACCGTCGATTTGAACTCCTGGAGTGTTTGGATCTCTATCAATAAAAGCTCCACCAATCCAAAGTTGAACTCTTACCACATACTCATCATAACACTTATAAGGTCCACCTTCTAAGACCATATCCGGAGTAATAGTTGCTCGACAATTTTGATCAAGACTAATTTGAATCTCATCGTTACAAGCCAAGGCTAAAGTTGGATTTGAGTATGGTAAAACGGTAATTCTTGAACAGCATCTATTGATGTTACCACTTTGATCCATAGCCATATAACATACAGTATGGACACCTTTATCAATAAATTTACCACTGCCGTATTTAACGGTATCTTCAGCTATCACCATTGTAACACCGCAATTATCGCTGGCGGTAGGAACATAGTAAAGTCTTCCCTGGCATTCTCCAGGTTGAAGATTTATAGTAACATCTTTACATACAATTACTGGTCGTGTAGTATCTAAGACAGTTACTGTTGAAATACAAGTATTAGTTGATCCGCATGGATCAGTGACCGTTAAAGTTACTGAATTAACACCAAGATTTCGACAAGTAAAATTACTAGGTATTGCGGTTAATGTTCCACCAACACTTCCTCCATCTATGATCGTCGGATTTAATGATGCATTACCTAAATTATCAATAAAAATAGTAGCATTTCGACATACTGCTCGAGGAGCCGGTAAAACACTAATTCTAAAGGTGGTTGGAGTGCCCGGACAATTTGCTCCATTAAGCATGATTGTCGGAGTTACCGTAAATGTTTCAGTAACAGTGGCATTCGTTGTATTCATTGTCATAAACATTGGAATACTATCCATTCCACTTAATGGCGCTAAACCAATATTTACACCGGTTCTTGTCCAATTATATTTTACACCAGGACCAGAGTAATTTCCACCAAATGTATATCTAGGTATTTTAATTCCGCTACAATAAGTTGTATCTCGAACGTTTGCAACAGTCGTAATCGGAAGTACATTGATTAGGAAAGTATCTGGAGTACTGACACAACTGTCACCCACGCTAATAAATACACTCAATACAATAATTGTATCTGTTCTTATTGTAATCGTTGGATTAAAGGTTGTAAAGGCCGGAATATTTCCAGTACCGCTGACAGGAATAGAAGTTCCGCTATTACCAGCACCACCAACTGTAGTTTTTTTCCATCGTTGTGTGGTAACTGTACATGTACTTGTCAATGTAAAACCAGGTTGATTTGTATTGGCACAATATGTAGTATCTCTAGTTGGAGTTACAACTGGCATCGGAACACTCTTTACTATAAATTTCATTGGTGGACCAAAACAGCTATCTGTTGTTCCAGGAATTGGATAAATCGGTGTAGTAATAATGGTATCCGTTAATACAAGACATCCCGGAGGTGCATTTACTATAGTAAGTTTTGGAAGATTGCCTGTGCCACTTAAAGGTAGACCAGGTAAATTACCTCCACCAGGTCCTAATTTTTTGACCCATCTGTAAATTGTCTGGGCAGTGCAGTTTCCGCTAAAAGCAGGTGGTGTCCACATCTGTCCATTACACATACTCGTATCCCGAATTTGCGTTGCTGTAGGAGTTGGTGCCGTTCTTATCAAGAATGTATCGACAATTCCGATACAATTTCCTCTTGTATTGGTAGGAGTAACAAAAATAGAATCCGTTAAAATATTACATCCAGTGTTGGTGGCAATAAATGAAGGGATATTTCCATTTCCGGTACTAGCAATTGAAGTTGCAGGACCACCAGCAGCACTAGTTTTTCTCCAACTAAATGTTACTTGACCTACAGGAGTGCCTGTAAAAATATATCCTGGATGAACACGTCCTGCGCATGTAGTTGTATCTCTTACAGGAGTGACTGTTCCGAGTGCATTTATTTGAACATTTTGTGTTATTTTTTGAATACATCCTGGATTTAATGCATTTAAAAAATCAGCATCAAAATTGCCCATGACAACGTGATTGCCAACACTTAGATTTACTGGAATTAATTGAGTAGCCGTGTTGCCATCTACCATAAAAGTACTGGTACCGCCAATTGGTTGATTGGTTCCGTTTCCTAAAAATCCCTTTGCCATTAAAGTAACAGGAGGTGCATTATTGCAATAGGCTGTATCTAAACTCATGAAAGTTGGGTTCGGATAGTAACAAGTTGAACCCACTGATAATGTAGATGAACCATTAGTTACAGTTACACTAAATCCAACTGAATCAATGTGAACCCCATTTAATATATAATTTCCGCTTCCTGCAGGGCTTTCAATTAAAACTGTACCTATTGGGATTAGTATTGGTGCAGCAGGTGGAGGTGGAGAAGTTGGTTGATAGTAACCTGTATTAGTTACGAGTGTCCAGATTTGACCACTTCCTGCAGTTACTCTTACTTGTTCGTCAAATTGTCCATTTTGTAAAGTAGTTGCATTGTTTTTACAAACACATGGATCGGCGATTATTGTTCCAGAGTTACATGTTCCTGGCCCTACAAGGATAACTGAACTTGTTGCAGTACAGCCATTACCGCTTGTAACAGTAACATTATAAGCTCCAACTTTTAATCCACCAATATCTTCTGTTGAAGCAATAAAACCTCCAGGTCCTGTCCATGAATAGGTAATTGGAGCAATACCTCCAGTTACAGTCATATTAATTGATCCATCCAAAGAAGTACAAGTTGTTGGTTCTACTTTTGTAAAACTTAAGGTTGGTGGATTTATAATACTAACACTGGCGGTTGCAGTAGCTGTACATCCACTTGCATTGGTAACGGTAACAGTATATGTTGTATTTACTACAGGACTAACGGAAATAGATGTTGTAGTTTCACCTGTACTCCATAAGTAAGTTCCACCTCCAGTACCTGTTAAGGTGGCACTTTTTCCTAAGCAAAGATTTTGGGAGGACGGTGTAATTCCAGCCGTTGGAAGGGAATTAATGGTAACTAACCTTGAAACCACTGCAGTACAACCATTAGCTCCTGTGACGGTAACCGTATAAGTTGTATTTACTGCAGGTGATTTAGTGATTGATGCAGTTGTTTCACCGGTATTCCAAAGGTATGTTCCACCTCCACTGGCCGTTAAAGTAATCGATTTACCCGGACAAACACTGGCCGGATTTGGAGTTATATCTGCATTTGGTAACGGTAAAACAGTAACTGTGTTTGTGGCTGAATTTGTGCAAGTATTTCCATCGGTAACCGTAACCGTATAAGTAGTAGTTAAAGATGGAGATTTAGTTATGGTTGCGGTGTTATCTCCCGTATTCCATAAATAAGCAATTCCTCCTGAAGCAGTAATTGAAATTGATTTACCAAAACAAATTGATGGATTTAACGGATCAAATGATATCACTGGACCTGGATTAACAAATATTGTATCGCAGGTAATGATTAGACATCCATCAGCTGTTGTCAAAGTATCTGAATAAATGGTTGTTACAGTAGGATTTTTTGTTATAGAACTTGTTGTTTCACCGGTATTCCACTTATGTGTAACGCCACCACTTACTGAAATTGTTGCAGATGCTCCGCTGCAAATTTTCTTATCGTTTGGTATACCTGAATTTTCAGTTACAGTAACAGAAATATTACTTAATCCTGTAAATTCATCAGCACCAATATCAGGATTTTTAACTGACCTTGAAGCACAATCAATATCTGTTGGAACTTCTGGTAATCCTTTACCTGTTTGATTTAAGCAAGCATTTGTTACTGATGAGGTAAGATGAAGATCAGTGGATGAAACAAACGCAGGTAGGAAATTTACAGATAAAGCATCTTTACCTGTTTCTGTCTTCCAATCAGCTAATGTTAATCTTGAAGTACCGGCAACAACACCGCCTGTTATTCCAAGTGTATAAGTTCCTGGCCCTACTCCCGAAGAGTATAGATCGTTATTATCGCTGATGAGTCCAGCATAATTGCCAACGATAGAACTATAACCTAATGCTATAGCAGCAAATCGTAAAGTTGCTCCGGTATTACCAACTTGAGTATTAGTGAAAATATTGTTTCTTATATCAACATTAGTAGGTATTGTACTACTTGTAAAGCCAAGGCAAGCTGAAGTCTGACTAGCTGCTGTACCACCGGTAATTGTACCTTGCATTGAAACTGTATTGTGATAAACTTTTACATTTCCGGTTCCTCCACCAATCACTATACCAATACCTATATCTCCAGCTGTCCCATTTGCGTTGACTCCAGATATCATATTGTTGCTTATTAAGCTAGTACCTGAGTTGGTTGCCCCAAGTCCAATACCAACCGCTGAAAATGTTCCTGAATTCGTTACTGAACCGATTATATTATTGCTTATAGTAACATTGGTACATTCATTTGTACCTGGAGAGGTTGCACTGAATCCACTATTCGTGAATCCTACATTTATCGCAACAACATCTGGGGAAGAAGTTAAACTCATCCCCGATACACTATTACCTAATATATCAAGACTATTTTGTAACCCAGCAATAATTCCTGTAGATTGTACATTGGAAGGTGATGCTGAATTAATTTCATTAAGATTTATTTTGTTATTTTGATTTTTTATAGCCGTCGATTGACCTATAGAAATAATACCAAATTGACACTGCTTAATATTATTGTTTATCATTGAAATATCATTATTCATAAATCCTAATGTAGTCGCACTGATAGTGCTACTTCCAGATCCAATTCCTACTAATGTAGTGTTAGGTGCATTTCCAGTTACATTACAATTTATAATACTAATATTACTTGGTGAATTAATAGTAGAACCAACTGCTGACCATTGTATCCAGATTACTGCCGAAGTTGTACTGGTACTATTATTCATTACCGTAAGATTTCTTGATGCCTGAACTTTTGGGCAAACAGAATTTACCGTATTTCCATTACTGCCATCCAGTGTAATATAATCAGCGCCATCAAACAAGAATATGGCAGACGCTGCTGTACCTGAAAATACCGGATTCTTACCAGCTGCAGGTTTAATAGTTAAAGGTGTACTGCTTGTTGCATTAATATTTTTAAAAGTTATCGGATAAGTTTCTGACACATAGCTATCATCAATTAATGAGAAAGTTACAGGTCCAGCTAAACATCCAATATTATAAGCTGCTGCAGCTGCAGTTAATGTCAGATAATTTCCGCCTAAACCAACTGTATAAGTCCCGCTTAGAATTGGATTTACGGTAATGCTATTTGGAACCAATGGATGCGTGATAATGGTATTAACATCAGTAGCAACAACACCCGAAGGATTAGATGAAATATTGATCGGAACAGCGAGATCCTGTGCGATAACGTAGTAATCAATGATATCACCAAATACAACACCACCTAAATCACCTACGACAATAGTGAAATTCCAAATTCCATTTTTAGAAGTTCCACTGGCTAAAGTTCCAGGTTGAGAAAACCATGCACCTGCGTTTTTTCGATAGTAAATTCTTGGGCGTAATGATCCCGATGTAGGAACACCTGTTACATCCTGGATGGTCACATTATTAAGATTATAATTTGAAGTTCCACAGGCTGCAATTAATGGAGTATAAGAAATAACAGGAGCTAATAAATCCAACGGTACTGCGTCTATTTCATCAGCACCAATATCTGGAAATACAGCGCCTCCATTGGTTGAACCCGGAGGACCAGGACGGGTCTGCTTGTCGTAATCATCATTGATACCAGCAATGGTTGTTCCTCCTGATTCGATAACGGTAGGAGTTACTCCCATGTTTAAATGAAGATCATTAGAAGGATTTACATAGGTTATACTTATTCCTGAATAAGATGAAGCATCACAATTGGAAAGAGTTTTCCATCCTGCAAAGGTAGATGTAGCTCCCCACCATCCGACATTGGCAGCAGCAGCGTTAAGTACATTAAAGTTAGATGCTCCAGCACCCCAACCTGTTGCACTCACTGTTGCATTAAAGTTATTACCGATCGCGTAATGCAAACCAGTACCTCCCGTTCTTGAATTATCCAAGATATTATTTCGGATATCAACAGGTATTAATCTTTGAGTTGCTGAAAAATCACCTCTATGGAAAGCAAAAGTAGAAATAGTAGAGCCGGCTGCTGCAGCACCTCCAATTCGTATGGTATTAAAATAAGCCGCAACCGCTGTTGGATTAGGAGTTGAACCATGATTCATTAGAATTCCAACAAATGCAGTATTTGTAGTTTGTCCCGTTCCTAATGAGATCATGTTATTGTAGATAACTACTGGAAAGGATGCATTTGCTGATCGAATAATAATTCCACAAGCAATACCAGGTGTAGTAGCTGTGGTTTGAGTACTGGCGTTTGTTACATCGTAGATTAGATTGTAGCTTATAGTTGGATTTGTAACGTTAGCTACTGCAATTCCTGCAGCTATAGTATTTAATGCTCCGGTATTTAGTGCATTTAGTCCAAAAATGGTATTATTTGAAACGACTGAATTGACACCGGGGAAGATCTGAATTCCAGTCACTGCAGTATTTCCTGAAGTTGCGCTAGTCAGCGAAGAATTTCCATTGATGAATTTAACCGTATTTCCTGTTATCGTGTATGCACCAACTGTAGTTGTTGAAGTACCGGTATAGATACCACGAGCACTTCCAGTTCCTGAACCATAGGAAGTAATATTCTGAATCGTATTGTTCGTAATACTGGCTAATGTTGCTATTGAAACTAAATTAATACCCATTGCATTTGTTGCAGATGTAGTTGTTCCCAATGTTCCTGCTATCATATTATGAGCAACTGTATTACCAATAGTGTTGTTATTGATAATCAAATTTGAAGGAGTTGCTGAAGAATTAATTCCATAAACATTTGATGCATTGGTGGATGTAGTACTTGTTGAATTAAATCCTCCCATCATATTGTTTGAGATATTGATAGTACCGGTTGTTGCGCAATTTATACCAACGATTGCCCCTCCTGAACCAGGATTAGCAAACAGTGAATTTGTACCTGTAGTAGAACCAATAATATTGCCTGAAACAGTTCCGACCAGGGCATCTCCACCAAGTAATGAAATTCCACACAATACCCCAGCTGCAGTACTTGATGTAGATGTAGTAACGTTACTAATATTAGAAATGGTGTTTCCTTGTATGGATGTAGCTGGACCAGTTCCTGCTGATGCACTTATTGCTACAAATGTGGTAGCCACAGTACTGGTTAAAGTATAAGTACCCGTACCGGATGCATTGGCAAAACCGATAGTATTTCCCTGAATAAGTGTATTGGATATATTGGCACTTGCAAGTTGAATTGCAATATGTGCTGCAGCGGTGGTTTGAGTACGAGCCGCTGTTTGATAGAATTTACTGTTTAATATCTGCCAATCTGTGCAGCCAGAAGTCATGTATATACCATTAGATTGAGCTGTTGCATTGAAGTAATCAAAAAATTCACATTGATCAATTACTATGTTGCTATTGTATAAGGTGGAATTAGTCGTAGTGCCATTACCATAAAAGCACTTTGCTGGTAAATTACCTGCACTTGGTCCAAATTTACATTTTGAGAAGGTATTATTATCATTACCAGTATTAATTGCACCGGCTGCTATCCATACGTTTCCTCCGTTAGTACCGGTTGCCATTGTCGAAGCTCCATTGATACTTACATTCGTAAAGATATTGAATGTTGCATCTGCCTGTAATCGAACTGTACTTGTTCCAGAGGTACCAGAGATGGTTGTATTTTCTAAAGTCAAACTATTACCTCCCGTGTTTAATCCATTGAAAGTCACGTTATCTGCTCCGTTTAAATCGATCAAAGGGTTACCTGCTGTAGCAGCTCCACTGATTAGTCTTGCAGCTCCACCTGTAGGCTGAATTAAAATTGATGTGTAGTTAGAAGAACCCGTACCACTGGCATTTAATATTGCCCCTGTTACAGGTTCAGAAGTATTACCCGCAACATTGATGGTTATTGTTCCCGTATGCGTTCCTGCGTTAATAGCATTAAAAGCGTCGGAAAGGGTAGCATAACTCATGTTTAGAGTTCCCCCAGTCGCGGTAAGATTAATCTGCGAAGAGAGGTTTTTTATGCTGAAAATAAATAAGACAATGAATAATAATCCATTGAATGAGCTTGGTTTTGGATACCTTTTCATACCTGAGGTTGGTTATAAATTTGCTTCGGTCTATTAAATAATATAATGCATTAACTACCAACACTTAACAAATATTACAATTTGTTAATGTATTGATTATTAATGAATTAGCATAAAGATACAGAATCCACTGTATTTCAGCGACCAAAATTTTATGTAAAAATTATTATTTTTTTAGTTGAGAATCAGATTAAAGCATAAGTACAACTAAGAGATAATTAATTATAAATTAAGGTTTACTATTTTGCTTAAACTGTTGTGCTTTATCAATAAAAAAGGCCCCTTCAAATCTGAAGAGGCCTTAGGTATGCTTGATATTTAATTATCCTTTAATCCATCAATATCATTTTCTTGGTAGCAGTGTATTTTGCTGCATCAAGTTGGTAATATAAAATTCCGGTTGCTCCAAGGTCTGCCTTTGATACAGAATATGAATTTAGACCTTTCTGTCCAGATAAATTATAAACTCGTACAACTTTACCCGTTATGTCATAAATAGTAAGAGTTACTAAGCTTGCCTCTGGCAATCTATATTCAATTGTCGTTTGCTTCGTAAAAGGATTAGGTTCATTTTGATATAATTCAAACAATTCACTGTTTGCTACACCATTAGATGTTCTAATTCCTAATTCTACTTCTTTAACTTCATTGCCAAGTGAATATGCTTCAGCCTTAGTAATTTCACTATTAATGGTGAATAAGCCATCAACCTTTGAAGTTTTATTAACCTTAAATACAATCGTAAACAGAATATCTTCCTTACCGAAACTCAGGCTCTCTGGTGAATCCCAACTTGTAGTAAGTATTCCATTCTGCAATCTATTCAATCCAAAATTAGATTCATCTACTTTTAGAGCTCCGGACTTAATTCCTTCAAAATTTAAAATAGATTGATCAAACTTCAAAGTGAATTGATATCCTGAGATATTAATAAAATTACTGGATTTAAATGAAACTGTGTATGTCTCACCAGCATTCAATCTATTCTCATCAATTTCAAACTTCAATTTTCCATTTGTTCTAACTTGATTAGCATTTAAATTACTAGCCTTTGCATCATGACTTACGTCACCCATTTTTACAGAAATAAATGGAGCTTTAACAGTAATTGCTTGCGGAATATTTACGTGACTTTCTCTAGGTGCATCAAAAGGATAGCTTGGATCAGAGAATGTATATCCCTTAGGAATAAAAGTCCAAGATTTCACCTTGCTGAACTCAGGAATTACACCTAATACTAACTTTCTGATTTCAGAAATATCCGAAGCAGTAATTGATTTTGAATTATTCACATCAGCAGCAATTAATTCATACGGGTCAGAAATAATATTCTTACCAAGTATATGTCTATGAATTTTAGTAATGTCCAATCCACTTACACCATTAACATGATTGTCGTTTCGCAACGGTCTGATGTCATAATCTTTTGATAATTGGATGTCTAAGAATGTGTATGGACCACCCATACTCATTTTTTCCATGACTCCTTGATTGTCGTAAAGCATAACTTCGACATTAGTGGTATTATCTCCACCTGCGGTTAAAATTTCACCTGTTATTTTTCCTAAATTACCGGTGTTAGGACATATATCCAAATTGTCCTGAACAATGATTCTTGTTCGACAATAATCGTTATTTCCTTCTTCATCTTCAACCCACATTTCTACCTCTACTGGTAATTCATCATTAGCTTGATTGTCAATGAAGTCCTGACAGCAGATAGTAATGCTTGGTT
>CAZHNF010000015.1:0-74105 GCA_964533625.1 uncultured Saprospiraceae bacterium
AATGGCCAGGAAGATCCAATGTTTATTAAAATAGATGTAAAGAAACCAACTTTTGTAACTCGCGAATATCAATATAATGTAGAATTTTTCAGAAGTCTGTTCATTCACCGGAAGGAAAATGGAGCATTATATTCATTGGAAGAAAATCTTCCTGAACTTATATCTGATTCAGAAAATGTGCTAGCATTTGAAAGAAAGATTGGGTCAGCTTCCGTTGTATTATTAGCTAATTTAAGAGACTCGACCTCCTCTTTTCAAATCTCTCGCAGTTACAATCAATATGTCGAATTTTTCACAAGAGCAGTAGTGAGCTTTCAACAAGGTCAGGAGTATAAATTAGGTCCACATCAATACCTCATGCTCACTAACAAACACTAAGTGGAGATACAACTGTGGTGGACGGGAAAGACTTCAATAGCATATATTGAGCATGGAGTAGAGGATTATATTAAAAGACTCCAGCATTTTTGTAAATTTAAAATTTGTGAATTTAAAGGATCCAAAGGAATTCAAAATATTCAGGCAATTCAACAAAAAGAAGAGTTGGAATTTTCAAAAAAAATACTAGCAAATGATTATATCGTACTATTAGATGAAAAAGGTCAGATCTGCTCTTCTATTGAACTTGCTAATAAAATTGAAAAATGGCAATTGGAAGCACATCATAGAATCATATTTATAATTGGTGGAGCATACGGCTTTAGTTCTGACTTTAAAAAACGCGCTGATTATATACTTTCTTTTTCAAGATTAACTTTTTCTCACCAACTGATAAGACTTATTTTTGTCGAACAATTATACAGATCATATACTATTATAAAAAATATTCCATATCATCATGAATGATCAATGGCCAATTGTTTCAACTAGCCTTATGATAATTATTGCTTTAATCTCTTTTGGAGGTATAAACAATTATCGGCTAATCGAATTATTTAGACATTATCCCTATGAAGAAAAAAGAAACCACAGCTACTTCCGTTGGATAACTTGTGGATTTGTTCATGGAAGCTATATGCATTTGTTATTAAATGTTTTTGTTCTTTGGCAGTTTGGATTTATTGTTGAAAATATTTATGTAGCTCAATTTGGCCCAATTCAGGGAAACATGGTTTATCTTATTATTTATATATTGATTCTTAGCTTAACGTGTATTCCAAGCTTTATAAAGTATAAGGACAATCCGTCTTATGCATCGATTGGGGCTTCCGGAGCCATTTCAGGATTGTTATTTATTTATATTTACTTCTATCCATGGAGTACTTTATATTACATTTTCATTCCCATGCCAGCCATTGCGCTAGGCGTTTTATATCTAATTTATTCCTGGTGGGCAGCTAAAAATACCAATGATGGGATTGATCATGGTGCTCACTATTATGGAGCTATAATTGGCGTTCTAATAGCTTATTCATTAGATCATTTAGTCTAAATATAAAAATGAGAATAATTCAATTTATTTTAGCTGGCCTTTTAATAATTTCATGCATAAGCATTCCAAAACAGTATAATGTTCTTGCCCCTGGAACTTGGCGGGGAACTTTGATTCTTGAAGATAAAAGAGAAGTAATTGTTACCAGAAATATTGATAAAGTCATCACCAGAGACCCATATCCTGAATCAACTCAATCTATTATTCCATTTAATTTTAATATTACGTATACTTCAGACTCCGATTTCTATTTCGAGTTAATAAACGGTAAAGAGAGGATTAGATTCGATTCAATAATTAAAGGTCATGATATACGAACTGGTAACGATACTATGATTATTCGATTACTCCCATATGATGCTGAAATTCGATGTATATATGAAAACAATAAAATGTCCGGAGAATTTCGAGTCCTTGATAAAGTAAATTACTCTATCCCGTTTAAAGCATCATTTGGTCAAGAATTTCGCTTTGTTAAACTTCCCGAAAAATCAAATCACAATATTAACGGGGAATGGGAGGCGATTTTCGAAAAAGATTCAACAGGTGAATATAATGCCATTGCGGAATTTAAGCAAGAAGGTCAAAAGCTTACTGGAACTTTTCGAACGGAGACTGGAGATTATAGATTTTTACAGGGTGAACTGAGTGGAAATAAACTTATGCTTTCCGCTTTCGATGGTGCTCATGCTTTTATGTTTCAAGGCGAAATTGTTGACGACCAAATCACTGGAATGTTTTATTCAGGAAAACATTATTCTGCTCCGTGGGAAGCCAAAAGAATGGAAAAAAACAAACTTATAAATCCTGATTCTGTTACCAAAATTATTTCAACCAAACCATTAGAATTTAGGTTACCGAATTCCAATGGTGAGATGGTTTCAATTCAATCAAATTCTTTTATAAAGAAACCAAAAATAATACAAATTACAGGAAGTTGGTGCCCTAACTGTAGAGATGAAACGGAATTTTTAAAGCAATATATTAAAAATCATCCCGACACAAATATTGTTTTTATTGCAATTGCTTTTGAAAGGTATAATGATCGCGTTAAAGGTATAAAGAGAATTCATGAGTACAAACAATCCTTGAATATACCTTACGAGGTATTACTTGGAGGTAATAACAAAAGGGACTCATCGTCATTATTATTTCCACAACTGGATGGTATACAGGCTTATCCTACGATGTTATTTTTAAATAAAGATAATCAAATTCTTAGAGTTCATACAGGATTTGACGGGCCAGCAACTTCCAAATATGATGACTTTAAAAAACAATTTGAATCAAATATTGAATTCATTAAAAATTCTGCTAAATGAAAACTGTTTTAATTACAGGTGCCACTTCAGGTATAGGCAAAGCCACAGCAACTCGTTTTGCAAAAGAGAAATACAGGTTGGTTATTACAGGCCGTAGAATAAAATTATTGGAAGCATTAAAATATCAATTAGAAACCTCTTTCCAAACACCAGTACACATATTACACTTTGATATTAGAGAATACAGCAACTGTCTCAATGCCATCAACTCATTACCAAAAGAATTTTCGGATATCGAAATTTTAATCAATAATGCCGGACTTGCATTGGGATTAGATTCTATTGAAGAAGGAAAGCTGGAACATTGGGATACTATGATTGATACAAACGTTAAAGGCTTACTTTACATTACTAAAATTATTTCAGGACAAATGAAGTCTAGAAGAAGTGGCCACATTATCAATGTATGTTCAACTGCTGGTAAAGAAGTATATCCTAAAGGAAATGTTTACAGTGCCAGTAAGTTTGCCGTCGATGCTATTACCAAATCCATTCGCCTGGATCTGAATCCATACAACATTAAAGTTAGCCAGATTAGCCCAGGACATGTCGAGGAGACCGAATTCGCTATCAATCGATTTGAAGGCGATAAGATGAAAGCTGCTATTTACTCTGATTTCAATCCACTGAAGTCGGAAGATGTGGCAGATGCAATTTACTATATTGCTTCCAGGCCAGCCCATGTCAATATTCATGAGATCCTACTAACTGGAACGCAACAAGCGTCAGCTACAATGATAAACCGAAGTGGTCGAATATATGATTCAGAATAATCCATGATGTCATTACATTCTCTTCAACATACACTGAATGAACTTAATAAGGTTAATGATCTTCTCATAATTCAAGAAGAGGTGGATCCACATTTGGAGATGGCTGAAATTCATCGCCGAATTAATGAAAAAGGAGGACCAGCTATACTATTTGAAAAGGTTAAGGGTTCTTCCTTTCGAGCATGTTCCAATATCTTTGGTACAAAACAAAGATGTAATTTTTTATTTCAAGATGCACTTCGAAATTTTGATTTATTAATTAAATTAAAAACGGATCCTCTTCATTTATTTAAGCATCCACTAAATGGTATAAAGGCCTTAAAGTATGCCATACACTCTATTCCAAATCATTCAAAATTTCAAAGACCTATACTTTTTGGTTCTTGCTCACTATCAGACCTACCTCAGATTGTAAGTTGGCCTAAAGATGGAGGTGCGTTTATAACCCTACCACAAGTCATAAGTTTTCCTCCAACATCTACAGAATGTAAAGATGCTAATATTGGAATGTACCGGATTCAAATTTCTGGAAATGATTATTTAAAAAATAAAGAAGCTGGATTACATTATCAGATACATCGCGGAATCGGTATTCATCATTCACTTTACAATAAAAGTGATAAACCCTTTAAAATTAGTATTGGCATCGGTGGTCCTCCAGCTCATACATTAGCCTCGATATTTCCTCTGCCGGAAGATTTAAGTGAAATACTTTTTACAGGTATTCTTGGCCATCGAAGATATCGATACTTTTGGAAAAATGGATATTTCATTCCGAGTGATGTTGATTTTTGTATAACAGGGATTGTTGATCCAAATAATTTAAAACCAGAAGGACCTTTTGGTGATCATTTAGGCTACTATAGCTTAAAGCACTTATTCCCCTATTTCCAAGTACAAAAGATATATCACAAGAAAGATCCCATTTGGCATTTTACGGTTGTCGGTCGTCCTCCACAGGAAGATAGCCAATTTGGTTACCTCATACATCAACTAACCAAAGAATTAGGATCCATTGAATATCCGGGAATAAAAAGTTTGCACGCTGTTGATTCTGCAGGTGTTCATCCACTGCTATTGGCCATTGGCTCCGAAAGGTATATGCCGTTCAGAGATCTGAAACCGGAAGAACTATTAACCCAGGCTAACCATCTTCTTGGAAAAGGGCAAACATCACTTTCAAAGTATTTAATAATTTCTACCAACCATGATAATTTAAATTTGGATGTAAAAGATGTTAAAAATTTCCTTCAATATGTCCTTGAAAGAATTGATTTAAGCAAAGATCTTCATTTTTACACGAATACTACAATAGATACATTAGATTACTCTGGAACTTCCCTCAATGCAGGCTCTAAATTGGTCATAGCGTGTAATCGTATGAAGTTGAGAACCCTGGAAGCCAACAATATTATTGCTCATGAATTTAATTCTAACATAGCTAAATCGCAAATTATACAACCCGGTATATTAGGCATTCAGTTAAATGAAAATTTAAATCAAACAAATTCAGAACTCGAAATTGAAAACCTCTCTGTTTATTTAAAAAGTAAAGAACTTAGCGGAATTCCACTAATAGTAATTGTTGATGATCTTGATTTTGTGCTAAAATCATATAATAATTTTATTTGGGTGACCTTTACCAGAAGTAATCCTGCAAAAGATATTTATGGAGTAAATAGCTTTATTGAGTATAAACATTGGGGTTGTAGAGGAAGCATGATTATCGACGCAAGATCTAAGATCCATCATGCTCCCACGCTTGAAGTTGACCCTGATGTAAGTCGTAAAGTAGATCAAATGTTTTCCCGATCTAAAATTCTTTCGGAATACCTATAACATGAATATCCCAACTGAATTTATCCAGCGTACGGAACAATTTTTAGGAGAAGAAACAAAACAATTGTTACATGCATTGGAAAATCCTTTAAGACCGAGTATTCGGTTGAATAGAAATAAAAATACACATAAACTAAATTTGGATACCAAAGTAGCCTGGTGTGACAATGCCTATTACTTAAATTCAAAACCAATATTCACCTTAGATCCTTATTTCCATGCAGGCCACTATTATGTGCAAGAAGCAGCCTCCATGTTTCTTTATCATATTGTTAATAACTTAGAAATTCCTAAAAATGCTACCGTTCTTGATCTGTGTGCAGCTCCTGGAGGAAAATCAACTTTGCTAATTGATACCTTTTCAGATGAAGCAGTAATACACTCACATGAAGTAAATAAGGCCAGGGCTGAAATTCTTCGACAAAACATTGAAAAATGGGGAAATCCAAATTCAATAATTACAACCGGACCAATTTATAAATTTGCAAAATTTAACAGCTTATACGATCTAATTTTAATCGATGCACCATGCAGCGGAGAGGGCATGTTTAGAAAAGAAAAAGATGCTATCAAACAGTGGAGTTTGTCAAAAATTAATACTTGCAAGAATATTCAGCTAGAATTAATTCAACAGGCTTATCAAATGTTGCGTCCAGGGGGTTATATGATTTACTCAACCTGTACTTACAATACAGAAGAAAATGAACAGGTTGTAAATCAATTGGTAAATACCCATCCCGAAATTATAATCTTGTCCGATCGATTTAATGAATTTAACTTATTTAAAATCAAAGCTGAAATTAACTCTTGCTATAGATGCTTACCTCATAGGATGGAAGGAGAAGGTTTTACCTTTTCTATTCTTCAAAAACCAGGTCTAAGAGCAAAAGCTTTAACCACTGAAAAAATTAAATTAAATCAGTCCATAGAAAATAAATTTAATAATTTGATTAACTATTCTTATGCGAGCGAAATTATTGATAGTCCTTTGGGCAAATTACTTTTACCTAAAACCTTAAAAGACTTATATTACTTACTTTTAGAAAATCGAATAGAAATATTACATACAGGGATCCCAATTGGACAATATAAAGGTACTGATTGGTTTCCTGCCCATGGATTGACTCAATCGACTTATTTAAATAATAATCTTACAAAACTTACTTTAGAACTTCCTCAAGCCCTTCAATATCTTAGAGCAGACAGCAATAATCTACCGACCCCAGAGTCAAGTGAAACATGGCAATTGGTTACATACGAAGACTCGATATTGGGCTGGGTTAAAAACATCAATGGTAAATTAAAAAATTATTACCCGAAAAATCAGCGGATTCATTCGCTTTAGAATAATTTTTGTTAATTTTACCTTACATTTCTTTTACCAATTTTTAAAAAATGAGTGTGATTAGATATTCTTTATTCCTTTTATTAGGTACTTTTTCATGGAATTGTTTTGGCGGCAATCAACTTCCAAACATCTACCAATGCAATGTTGAAATCCAAAATAATGCAATTTTGGTAGAATATGAACTAGATGATATTGATAATACCAATCTTGAAGTTAGATGTAAAGTATACTTTGCTGGAGGAACGAATAGAAACCAACCGGTTATGATACAGGGCATTTCAGGTGATATTGGATTTCCGGTTAATCGGGGCACTAACAAAAAAATTAGAATTGAATTAATAAACCCATCGAACCTACAGGAACAATTAAATATTGTATTATCGGCTTATGATCGTGAACCTCTAGATATCAATGAATTTCTTGCTCAGGTTGATCAAAGTAGGATTTTAAACGAATTGAACACCTTACAAGGAAAACGCAACGAACAAACTGATAATACTTTCAAAAATCAATGTAGAAAATATATTACTGATCAGATTATATTCAAAACACCGATAAATATTTTCGAATCCAAAATAGCCGGACTTACAAACATTAATTATGAAATTACTCATTGGGGCACCGAAAAACCTGATTTATTACAAGTCATAGATGCTCATTATGACTCGTATAGCAATGCTCCTGGAGCCGATGATAATGCCTCCGGAGTTGTAGGTGTACTTGAGGCCTATCGAATTCTAGGAAAATTAAGTTGTAAAAAATCGATTCGTTTTATTTTTTTCGATCTTGAAGAAAATGGTCTTATTGGTTCGAATCTTTATGTTAGAAATCAATTACCTTCTTTAGATACCATTGAGAATGTTATTAATTTCGAAATGATTGGATATTATAGTGATGTTGAAAACACTCAAGATCTGCCTACTGGTTTCAATATTTTATTCCCTGAAGCTTATAATGAGGTAATTAGCAACGGAAGACGGGGTAACTTTATAATTAATGTTGGCAATTCAATATCCAAATCATTAATTCAGGCCTTTAGCGATGCCTCAAAAAATTATGTCAATAACTTGAGGGTCATCAATCTTGAGGTGCCAGGAAATGGATCCTTAGCCCCTGATTTAAGGAGAAGCGATCATGCCAACTTTTGGGATAAGAATATAAAAGCTCTCATGATAACCGATGGTGCCAATTTTAGGAATAAAAACTATCATACCGTAAAAGATAGTGTTCATTATCTCAACATGGATTTCATGTCATCTGTCATCAAAGCTAGTATTGCAACATTAATATCCTTGGCTGGAGCTGAACACGGCACTTCTGTTTCCATTCCATTAAAGCCTGCCGTTGGGAGCAACGATATTTATGACCCATTTTTTTCACTTTTGCAACTTGAAAATAATCTAATAATAAACTTTCAAAATACAGAACATAATAAATCAGTCCAATTGATAGATATGAATGGGCACATAACGAATTTTTCGTCTTATGCAGATCAAATTGTCATTCCCACTATTCAATTTACCAGTGGAATATATTATTTAAATATTACAGAAGGTTCGAAAAAACAAATTCAAAAAATTCTTGTTTCCAATATGAAATGAAGAATTCAAATGTCTATCTTATTCTAGGTTCAAATCTTGGCAATAAGCTATTCTATCTTCAAACGGCCATTCGACATATTTCAACCAAAATAGGTGATATTGTTAAAACGTCGTCAGTCTATGAGAGCAAACCTTGGGGCGTAACGGACCAGGAAAATTATTACAATCAGGTTGTACAAGTATCTACTCTCTTATCTCCCCAAGAAACCATTGAAAAAATTCATCAAATTGAAGCTGAAATGGGTCGTGTCCGAAAAAGGAAATATGATTCAAGAATAATAGATATTGATATTGCTTTTTGGAATAATGAAATTATTTCAGAAAATCAATTAGAGATTCCACATCCTCGCCTTCATTTACGTAAATTTGCCCTGTTACCGCTTTTGGAAATTAACCCAGAATTGATTCATCCGGCAATAAAAAAAAGTGTTCGCGAAATATTACAAAAATGCCCTGATACTTCAGAACCTGTTCAATTAAAGAATGAGCAATATTCCCTATAAATATATTTGCATTGAAGGTAACATTGGAGCCGGCAAGACTACTTTAAGTCAAATGTTGGCTGCGGAATTTAATTGTCATTTGATTCTTGAACAGTTTACTGAAAACCCATTCCTTGAGTATTTTTATAAAGATCCGGAACGCTATGCCCTGACTGTAGAACTATCCTTTTTAACGGAAAGACATAAACAGCTTCAATTATCATTGCTGAATCAAAATATGTTTTCAGATTTCACGCTGGCTGACTATTCAATGATTAAAAGCTTACTGTTTGCAAGACAGAATTTATCTGATGATGAATTTAAATTATTTCAGAACATTTTTAATCTCCTGTCTAGCAAAATACCAAAACCAGACTTAATACTCTATATGCATCGACCCGTTGAACGAGTAAAAAAACATATCATAGAAAGAGCACGCTCTTTCGAACTGGACATTAAAGATAGTTATTTAATAAAAATACAAAATGCTTATCTGGACTTCTTTAAAACTCAAACCCTAATACCGGTTGTTCTGTTAGATGGAGAAAATATGGATTTTATTCATAACCGGAAACATTTTGATGAAATTATTAATATTCTCTACCAGGAACATAAACCAGGATTACATCACAGAAGTATAATTTTTTAAAATTAAAATATATGAGTCAATTCTTTAAATTTTTATTTGCGTCTTGTTTAGGCACTATTTTGGCGCTAATGCTATTATTCCTAATTCTGATTTGGGTAGGAAGCAGCAAAGTGGCTGAGGAATTAAGCTCTCCCACTGTTCACATAGAAGAAAATTCAGTGCTCAAAGTAATGATTCCCCAAGAACTACCTGAGCAAAGCAATAATGTTAAGATGTCTAATTTTAGCTTTAGAGATGAAAAAGTTCTTGGTGTGCACGATTATGCCAAAGCGATAATTAAAGCTTCAACGGATTCGAAAATTAAGGGAATATATATTCAAAGCACTAATTACGATCACGGCTATGCAACTCTTAAAGTTGTACGCGATGCATTAGTTACTTTCAAAAATACAGGAAAGTTCATTTACGCTTTCAATAACTTTTATGACCATAAGAATTATTTTATTAGTTCGGTTGCTAATGAAGTAACAATTCATCCATTAGGATTTGTTGATCTAAAAGGATTCGGTGCTTCAATTCCATTCTTTAAGGAATTCATGGAAAAAATTGGATTAAGTTACAATATTTATTATGCTGGAGAATTCAAATCTGCAACAGAACCTTTTAGGTTAGCGAAGATGAGCCCGGAAAACAGATTACAGTTAAAAGAATACCTAAACTCTCAATTAAAAATATATGTAGAACAGGTCGCTGAATCTCGCAATCTTAGTACTACTGAACTAAAGAATAACTTTGATTTATTTCTCTCTTATACAGGAGAAAGAGCGAAAGAGAATAAATTGATCGATAAAATTGCCTATGAACAAGATGTATTTAATGAGATGCGTTCAAAACTCAATTTGGAATCAGACAAAAAAATAAATTTTGTAACAGTCGAAGATTATGCCAATTCAGTAGGAAAAAACACAGATTACAGTGCTAAGAATAAAGTAGCAATATTATTTGCAGAAGGTAATATTATTGACAGTAAAGGTCAGGAAGGAGAAATTGGAAGAAAGTATATAAAAATAATTCGAGACATTCGTTCCAACGATAAGGTTAAAGCTGTAGTATTAAGAGTTAACTCTCCGGGAGGCTCAGCTATATTATCCGATGAATTTTTACATGAACTCGATCTTACTAAAGCAGCCGGTAAACCGATTGTAGTTAGTATGGGAGATTATGCTGCGTCGGGTGGTTATTATATTTCTTGCCATGCCGATAGCATTTTTGCTAGTCCACATACTTTAACAGGTTCTATTGGTGTATTCGCCATGATTCCAAATATTAAAACTATGACCGATGAAAAAATTGGGATTGATTTTGATACAGTTGGTACAGGTCCAATGGCCAATCGATTCAGTTTAACCTCCAAGTGGGATGATGTAGAAGGTAAAATATTGCAAGAAAATATCAACAACACTTATGAAACATTTATTCGGGTTGTATCAGAGGGAAGAAAACTTTCAATAGAAAATACAAAGGAAATTGCAAAAGGAAGAATTTGGGCTGGTCCAAGAGCTGTTGAATTAGGTTTAGTATCGAGATTAGGAACATTGGAAGATGCTATTCAAGCCGCTGCTAAATTAGCTTCAGTTGATAAATACAGAACAGTGGAATATCCAACACAGGCAGATCCAATTCAGAAATTGATCAACAAAATCCAGGACAAGGATGAAAATATAGAAGTTCTTCAGAAACAAAAATTTCTTAAAGAAAACTTAGGTCCACTCTATCCATATTATAAGGAATGGACAAGATTACAGGAAATGAAAGGAGTTCAAATGAGATTACCGTTTAATATTGTTTATTAATAAGTAGCTACAACAAATAAGCTTGAAATTTTAGTGACAAAACTCATAAATGAATAAGCATTGGATAATTTTTGATCACCAATTGTCAGATCAAGTCTAAGTTATTACAGTTCAACCATAATATCCCCTGCAAAATTAGGGCTATCCTAGTAAATAGCAAATTTTTTTATATAATTCCCACTGCTACTAACAATATTTAAAAAGTAATATCCAGAAGTAAAATTATCAATAGAGTATTCAATTTTATCATTACACAACTCCCTAAAAGCTTTAATAATTTGACCATGAATATTATAAATTTTCAGATAAAGATTCTTCCCATCACATTCGTTGATAATCAACTTATTCCTTTGAATTTGTAATTCATACTTATCACTAAAATTCTTTACGTCTAAAATAAGGTTCTTGATTGTTATAAATCGATTACTTATACAATCATTTCCTGACAAAACTCTACAGTGAAATAGTCCGCTTCCCAAATTATCAAGATTTACTTCATTATTGTAAAAAATTCCATCTTTTTCCCATGTAACATGGTATGGAGCAATCCCTTTATCAATCATTATATGGATTGCACCAGAATTAGTACCATTTACATCATCTCTCCTGAGCGTTATTTTAATTTCGGCAGTATCCACATTATAGTATAAATAGGTAGCTGTATCATAAATGCATAAATCATCTAAATTTTGGATTATTAAATTATATCTACCAGCCTTATCAAGCATGGGAGTCTTAACTTCGGAATAAAAGGTATCAGGACCAGACCAATAAAATTTGTAATTATTTAAATCAACATTAAAGCCAATTGAATCCCGATTCCTACATCCAATGTAGCCTTCATCCATACTAATTTTAATTTTATTAATATCAGATTTCCCATAAATCAATACATTATCTGTTGCAGTACAGCCATTTTGATCGGTTACTGACAAATTATATATATTAATTCCAGATTTAGCAAAAAATTTGATTCTTTGTGTTTGATCTCCTGTGTTCCAATTGTATTTTACTCCACCTCGCCCTTCAAGATCTATAGGTGCTCCAATGCATACCATGGTATCTCTTCCAGCACTAGCTATCAGTTTATCCCTTATATAAAAATTATATGTTAGAGTATCGCTTACGCACTCACTCTGCTTCTTGTTACCTAAAATGAAGATTTTATGGGTGCCAGATGTTAAATTATCAGGTAATTCAAATGAGTCCGAATTGCTGCGAACATAACTAAAGTTATCCAAATACCATCTAAAATCGGTATAAATATAATCCGCTTGGCATCGAAATACGTGTTTTGTCTTATAGCATAAACTATCGGTTGGCTCGATTATTTTAATAATAGGTTTAGTAGAGTATCCTAGGATTACTGTGGGAGCACTACATATCCAGGCCTTACTTATTGAATTTGCCGAAATTCTTGAATCAAGAACGCTATATGGTAAATCTTCTTTAAACCAAGTTTTTCCTCCATTAATTGTTTTAATTATATACGAATCATTTACTGAAATGAATCCTATTAAAGTGTCAATAAAGTAAAGGTTATGATACCAAGGAAAAATAGAATAATTTTGCTGAACCCAATTAATTCCTCCGTCAGTAGTCTTATAGATATAGTTGTTACTCAACAACCAACCAGTCGAATTATTTACAAAGTAAAAATCAGTAAAGTATAAATTTGTTGGTACTTTAACAGTGTTCCATGTCTTTCCATTATCACTGCTTTTAATCAAACTGTAGTTTCCATTAACCCATAATTCACCGTTATTAATTGCTTGAATTTTTCCCAAAAAAGTAAAGTAATAAACTTTGCTCCACGTCTTACCACCATCTTCTGTCTTATACAAATCAGTTGATGAAGTTGCATATCCAACTTGCTTACTAACGAATACTAAATTATTATTTGGCGTAACACTAATATCAATTTTTGCCAAATATTCCCAACTTAGTCCACCATCTATGGTGGCATGAATTTGTCCATTACTTGTTAATATCCAGCCTGATAAACTATCTAAAAAATAAATTGAATTTATACTCGAACCTAAATTTATATCTTTCCTATTCCATGATAATCCTGCATTTGTCGTATAGTAAAAAAGTCCGTTAGAACCACCAGACCAGCCGTAATTTTCATCATAAAAATAAATACTCTTAAGATAAATTCCAGGATTTAAAGATTCCGATTTCTGAACAATCCAACATTGAGCATTAATTGCAGTAAAAAAAACACAAAAAAATACAATTAATATACTTCTATTACACATATCAATCATTGCACAAAATATTTTAAATGTTAATTTTTATCAATACATCATTATTCAAACCAATCTAATAAGAATTTGTATGCACTATAAAGTATTCCAGCAATAAGTCCAAAAATTATCCAACCTATTGGTCCTTTATTAAGCAATCCTATTAATCCATCAGAAAAAAGTCCTTCATCATTATGCTGACTAATAGAATTGGCATCACTGTTTAGTGCATATTCATTCCGACTTTGGTCAACAGTTTCACTTTTCTTAGTAGTCTGTTGATTATCATTCACCCCGGTGCAACTAAAATTAAATTTCTTAACAACTGAATGTTGAAGTTCGCAGTTCTTGAACACATTATCATTAGAATAATTATGGTTCAAATTTTTATCAAACTCATTCATAATTGCAATTTTTTATGGTTTTTATTTTTCATTTTTTAAAAAAATTTAAAATATTTCGCACTTATCTCAACACAGTAACCGATCCCTTATATATTTTCCTTGCTCCATTTACGAAAGTTACATCTGCCATCCAGCTGTAAGACCCTTGTGGTACGATTACCCCTTTATATGTTCCATCCCAAGCCTCTTCTGGTGAATGGTTTAGAATTTTATCCGATGACCAAACAACCTCACCCCAAGGTGAGTAAATAGAGATTTGATATTTTTCAATTCCAATGCCCACAGGTTTAAAAACCTTTAATAGACCATCACCTAATTCTGGAGACAATACATTTGGAGCGTAAAAAGTAGTTATCCATTCAGGTGCAATTGACTTATTTATTGTATCAAAGCATTTAAATAAGCCGTTGTTATCATTATAAGCATAAAGAGTAACATTTATATTTCTGTTTATATCATATTCAACTAATGGATTAACTTCATTTGAAGTGTTACCGTTGCCTAAATTCCATAAAATTCGATCAAAATTTATAGACTTATTGTTAAACTTTACCTCCCCAATAATATTATCATCAAATGATGCGGTATAATCAAAATCCGCCTTCGGTTTTTCAAAAATCTGGATAGAATTAATCGAAAAAGTAGAATCTAAGCAAAGAGAATTGTATTCTGCAATTAGTTTTATACTATAAATTCCTTGTTTTTCAAATTTAATTTTTGGTTCAAATTCGGAAAGCTCTCCCAACCCATCTATTATCCACTTATATTTTAAGGCTCCAGAACTTAAATTGCTTAGCATAATTAAATCTCCTTCACATAATTTATTTTCAACTAAAAATGCAGCTAATGGCTTCGGAAATATTTCGATTTGCTTCTCCAAAGCATCCATACATCCAAATTCATTTTTTACAATCAGACTAATGTCTTGTTTTCCTTCATTTCTAAATACTATACTATCATTTACGTTTTGACTGTAAGCTTGATTATTGACTATCCATTCATTATTTAGATTTCCGGTGGATTGGTTAATAAATAAAACATTCATTGGAATTCCACAAATTGAATCTTTTAGCAAATTAAAGCTAGCGATGGGTAGAGGGTAAGCGTGAATTTCATTTTCAATGGTATCAGAAGGACAACCGTTAGAATTAATAGCAATAAGACTTACTTTAAACAATCCACCTGACTTATAAGTGTAAATAGGCTCCTTATCTATGGAAGTATTACCATTTCCAAAATCCCAAATAAATCTGTCAGCTGAAGTTGAATTATTGGTGAAATTAATTTTCAAATCTATGCATCCATTTTTTTTATCTAAAGTAAATTTGGATGTTGGTGAAGGACTGATATAGGAACTTTTTATTATTGTATCTGAACATCCATAAGTTGAGGTACTTATTAATGTGATATTAATTAGTCCCGTATCCCTTGGTAAATAGTTTAGGTTTCTATTATTAAAACTATTATTCTCAACGGTCCACATTGAGCTAACATCACCTTGACTATAATTTATTAAGTGAATTGAGTCATACCTATGACAATATAAAGTATCAAGATATTCAAAATTGCTGGTTGGTTTAGGATAAACTATAATATTTTGAATTGCTGTATCGCTAAAGCAACCAAAATTATCATAAGCCCTAAGGATTATTTGATAATTACCATCCATATTATACGTGTGGTAAATTATTGTATCGTTAGAATTGACTATTCCATCTCCAAAATCCCAACTATAATTAATTCCAACTTGTCTATTATTGCTAAGCATAATTGACAAAGGTTCACAACCTTGTGTCTTATCGGATGAAATAGAAGAAATTGGTTTTCCCAATATATTTATTTTTTTCTCAATTGAAAATGGACAATTATTAATTATTGAATAGGCCGTTAGTCTTACAGTAAAAGTACCCACTTGGCTATATACATGGTATCCATTTGTAATCGTAAGATTTGTTCCGTCTCCAAAGTCCCAGATAGAACCAGCAACATCCTTACTTTTATTTGTAAAAAAAATTGTATCTCCAAGGCATCCTGTGGAAGGTAAATTGAAATCCAATGTCGGAGCTTCTAAAGAATTTAAATAAAAAGTATCGCTATCTGAACCACATCGACTGGCAAATAATATAATTGAATATAATCCTGGCAGTTCAAGTGGAATGATTATTGAATCTCCCGAAGCACCTATATTGTTGCCATTAGGTGCAATTATTTTCCAGGTATTGATTGAACCATGTGTTGATCTTGCAAAGAGTCTCAAACTATCAAACTGACAAAGTGGTAAGCCTGGACCTTCAATTGCCGCTTTAACATCTGGCGGATACACTGTTATTTCTTTTTCTGCTGTATCAATTCCACAAGCATTAGATGCAATTAATCTTATCTTATACTTAGTGATGGAGTCATTGATTACTGAGTAAATTTGAGAAATTGGAATGCTGTCCGTAGAATTCACTCCATTACCTAAATCCCAGTTATAGTTTCTTGGATTTCCAAGAGTGTTATTTATAAAATCGACCTTGAGTGGAGAACATCCATTATAATTACTTACTCCAAGACTAACTATTGGATAAGGATGTACCAAGACAGAATCAATTGAAATGATTGTACCACATAAATTACTTGCTTCGAGTTGTATTATGAAAGTTGAATCTTTGGTAATTTTATCAAGTATAATATTATTAAGGTTAATTACATTAAATGAATCTTTATTAACTCTCCATAAGAATCGCAAGGAGTCGCCTTGGCTAGTATTGGTCGTATTAACTAAAAACGGAGCGCATCCATCTTTGTCCAAAGTTATAAAAGATGAATTGGGTTTCGTAGTTACATAAAAACTTTTTTGAATAAAACCTGGACATCCAAAATTATCTCTAACCATTAAGGAAATTGTGTATGTTGCTTTGCTGCTATAAACATGTATAAAAGAATCAAGATTTGAAGTAGTATTATCGCCAAGATCAAATTTTAAACTATGAGGACCATTTGTTCGATCAACAATTTCAATCTTCTCATTAATACACGCCAAACCTTTTACATCAAAACTAGCTATGGGTAATGACTTTATCATTAAAGTCTTTGTATCACATGCTTCACAGCTGTCTACAGTTCCATTATATAAACAATAAGAAAAAGTGTAACTTGAATCCCGTCTTAGTAAAGATAAGTCAATTTCCCCTGTAATAGGATCTATTCCTATACCGGACCATTTACCATTTGGAGGACTTGGCATTGGTAATATATATTTAGGACTTGCTCCATCACATATTATTTCATCCTTTCCGGCATCAAGCCCTATACCTGGATTTAATATAGTTATTTTAACTGAATCAATAAGTTCACATGATTTGCCCTTCAAATATGTATATTTATAAATCCCCGAAACGCCTTTCATCAAATCAATTATTCCGGTTTTTGGATCGATTCCAGGCCCCTCCCAACTGCCTCCAGATAAGGAAGAAATTAACTGTAAAGAATTCTGATTAATACAAATAGTTGTGTCGCTGGAAATACTTAAAATTTGTTTAGGTAAAAATCTGATTACTCCTATTGTCGAAGCTTCACAATTATTTTTCTTATAAATAACTTTAACTGAATATTCTCCTGCGGCATAATTTGAAAAATCGACGGGATTACTTACAGGTTGTCCATTGATTTCAAATGAAAAGACACCATTCATTTGATTCGAAGTTGCGTTGAGTAAAGTACTGAGGTCCGTCACTCCCAGACCTATGCATTCATCTACAGTGTCTCTGATAGTAATATTTATTATTGGTTCAACAGTTACATTTATAGTTTTATTGGACTCGCACCCATTAGAGTTCTTTACATTATAATTAACCTTCGTAACCCCAACAGCAACTTTACCAGGATCAAACAATCCATTACTATCAATTGCCGGAGAACCAGACCAGCTGCCGCTACCAGGGGTTGCTATAAGCTGAATTGGCGGGCTGTCTTTGCATAGGTAAATATCCTGCGAACTAATTACCGGGCCATCCATAATTTGAATCAAAAATGTATCCGTTGAAGTGCAACCTGGTGGGCCTATGGTATAAGTAATAATGGAATTCCCAGGAATCAAATTCTTTGGGTCAAAACTTCCAATTTTTCCATTTATAATACCAGTGCCACTCCATTGACCCCCGTTGCGATCAGCTTCCAAAGTATCTACTCCATCCCCTTTACAATAAATTCTCTTTAATTTGTTGATATTTACTGGCATTCTGGAATTTATCACAATTTCGATTGAATCCAGAATGGTATCACAATCGGAATTTAGTTTAACTTTTATTGAATAATTACCAGGCATACTATACTTTATAAATCCAGGATTAGCTTGATTAGACTTGTTTGGAACACCTCCTGGAAATTCCCATTCATAACCTGTTATTCTTCCACTTATAATGTTAATCCAAGGATTATAGGTAGCAGAATCACAAAAAGGGCTTGGATTTACAAGTGGAGTGTATCTTGGTCGATCTTCAACTCTTATGGTGTAAGTCCAAGTCAAGGTTGTGCATACATTCATTGATTGCATTCGAAACGTATAAGTACCTGCTTTTTTAAATACTATTGCAATTGTATCAAGGAAGGGTATTGAGTCTTTTATCCCAATTGAATGTGTATCTCGGGTTATATACTCATCAATTATTCTCCAATCCATTGTGTCTCGAAGAAAATTATAATTGGGCTGAAAAAGCCATTGTGTATTACTATAAGAATTGCTTTTATTTATCAATGTAACTATATCGCCGATACAGACTACGCTATCAAGGGCATTGGAAGAAATATCAACAATAGTATTAGGAAAATCAACCACTATGATATCGTGACTAATCTCATGTTCTCCGCAACTATTCTTCACTTTAAGTGTGACCTTATAGGTTCCAGGAGCATTATAGATCTTCGAAGGATTCTTTAGTGTTGATGTCGTGCCATCATGAAAGGTCCAGAGATAAGCATCTGTTTGATTATTGTCAACATTACAGGACATGTCGAAAAAGTTTACTTGTTTTCCTTTACAAACAACCGCAGTATAATCAAATTTAGCTCTAGGTTCATTATTTAATTTAACAGTATATGTAATGGTAGCACATGAAAATTTATTTGAACAATACTTTTTTCCTATAATTTTAACATCAAAATCTGTGGTTTTATCTTCACATACTTTATCTTCTGGAACATTGAATGTATGCTCAAAAATAAAAGTATTCCCTCCATAATAATCAACTGTTCCATCGCACCAGTAAATAAAAATACTGTCCAAAGTAGATGTTTGACTTCTATCAATCTCAAGCGTAACTTTGGTGCCTTGGCAAAATACATTGTTACCATCTGTTTTCAATGTAAGTTTTAATTTTCCACAACTTGTGTCTGCACATGATTTTACAATTGGATTGCAGTTCTGTGAAGTCAATCTTAAGAAGCTTGAAAGAAAGATTATAAACAGACTAATTCTTATACCAAATGTTTTCATAGATTTTTCGTTTGTAAGGATTAACAGAATATATTGGACATTTTAAAGTATTATCATATAAAACTTCATCTTTCTTTCCAAAAAAATTACAGGCACTGCTCTTAGCAAAATGAATAGAAATTCCTAATTCAAACATCGGACCCACCAAATTACTTAACCCTCCGATGTTAGAACTATAAGATAGATTGATGCTCAATTTTCTTCGCTCATTAATAGTTATTGTATAATCATTAATAACTGTCATCCATCTAGTTGAGCCAAGTTTACTATTTGGCGAAAAGTGATAATAAAATGCAAGTCCTGCATGTTTCATATACCCTAATCGCAATCCAGATTCTATGTAGTTTAATTTTCCTTGCCGTTGATAAAGAATAAGCGGCCTTACTGTTGCAAATTTCCTATTGTTTAAGAAAGGAATAAATTCAGTCTCTACAAAAGCAGAAATCCGATAAGGATTCTCACTTCTTAAGCCAAGTATGGAAACAGACTGATTGACATCTCCTTTACTGAAAGTATAAAATCTATAAAGTGCTGTTCCAATATTTATTACTACCGGTTTGGGCAGCTTCTTATTAAGTATAGATTTATAGGAAAATCCTATTCCAGGATTAAAGTAAATACTAGACTTACCACTATTATAAGGGACAAAGGATGTATTAATAATTGGACCATATTTCTTATCTAACTGATCAGACCAAACTAATTTGCTATAATCTATAGAATTATATCCCCAGGAGAAATCAAATCCGAATCTAAAATTTTGCTCTACGTTTCTACTTGTATTAAAGGCAAGGCATGCCGCAGTCAACCATCCAGCCTCCATCGTTCGATATAACCCTTTACCCTCTTCATTAAAATTAATTTTAAATCCTACATCAATTATACTGCATGGCATTGATTCTTCGAATAAAATACTTCCTGTCTTGTATCCTCCTCCTCCGTCAAAATTCCATTGAGATTTGGCTCTAAGGCTCCAGGTTTCTGCTCCAGACGACCCAGTTAGAGAAGGATTAAACAGAAATCGATTTTGGTTAAAATTCTGATATGCAGGGTCTTGTCCAGCCAGACTTAATGCAATTACGAACTGAATTAAGACTATAAACAAAATAATACTTCTAATCATAAATTGTAATTCTACCTTAAATATACAATTAATAATACCCGAAACATTGCAAAAGTCAACTCTTGCAATCGTCTTTTTTCGAAGATTAAGAAATAAATTAAAAGTAATAGATCATTATTTTCCTAAATAAAAGACTAAATTCAAACCTACAACACCTTTATTACCAAAGAATAGTACGCTAGCAGAAGTCTCATCTCCTTTACGCTCAGTTGTGTTTACAGTTTCGGTTGCAGTTGAAGATTGTTTAGTTTTGACAACTCTTTTATAATCTTCATCCCCACTTGATTTAACAAATGCAAATCCAAGCTTATACTCTAATCCAATTGAAATTCTCTTGCTTATAAAATAGTTTAATCCAGCAAACCCGTCTAATCCAATCCCAAATCCACCCGGTAAAGATTGCTCTATAGTGGATAAGTTATAGCCTCCATTTGAAAAATATTGATTATGAGTCTCTTTCATTTTGGTTTTGCCTACAAATGCAATAGGAAGTGCAGCACCAAGATAAGGTGCGAGTCTTCGAGTTCCGTTAAAATAGTATTCAAATCCTGGGGCTATTCCAATTGAAAATTGACTAATTGATTCTTCATCCAAATCATAATTACCAGAACTAGCATCTTCTTTATAACTATCCTTATCCTTCCTATACGAAATTATTAAATCAGATCTTAGATATATATTTTCAGAATACACCTTCCGTATCTGTAGTGAGAGACTATCAAAATTGTTCTCCCATATTAATCCCTTCAAGCCTTCTGCTTTGATACCGAAGCCATAGTCTCCAATACTTGGTTTAAGAATAACCTTATTTTTGCTTAGTGATGAGTCAGTGGAAGCCTGACTATTAAGCATCTGAGCATACAATGATGGAATAAATGCCAAAATTAAATAAACTAGTACAAATTTTTTTAAATTTTTCATGGTTTTGATTTTAAGGTAATTTTATAAAAGGTATTAATTAAATTCTTTGATTTAAATGATTATTAAAGTTTGTGCAAGAGTATTCAGTTTTATAAATAATTAACCAATAAAAAAAACAAATCATCCCCTAAATCATCTTGCCATATCCAACCATAGATGCCCAAAAAAATGGATGAGAAAATGACTTACTCTCAATAAGTTTCAATTTAGCATTTCGTAAAGCATTCGCAAGTCTAACCTGACGAAACCCATAGGCTAGCCTTAGAAAATTAATTGTCAAATCTGACATGGCTCTATCGTTAACCTTCCATAAGGTTGAACAAATGCTCTGTGCGCCCGCGAAAGTGAATGCATAATTAAGACCTATTAAGCCTTCACCTTGCTTATATTCACCAGTTCCAGTTTCACAAGCACTTAGTACAACAAGATTCGCATTCATTTTTAACCCCAATATTTCTCTAACATACATTTTTTTATCCGCAAAAACCAAAAAAGAATTTTCGCCAGCCATTCGATCAGCTCTCCCATGTGTACTTAATAAAATCATATTAGACTTTACTTGTTTATCCATAAAGTACGAATATGTTGCAGTGCTATTAAGAGCTAAATCACCTTTAGTAAAAAGATTCACTGCGAATCTGGCTTCCAATTTGGAATAAGGTAAATTTACGAATTCATTTCGCATCGATATATTTTTATCAACTTCTGAATTAGCAAAAGGTGCCATAGCCAAGCAAGAAATAGATTGAACATCCTGTCTTAAAGTATCTTCAATATGCGACACCCAATAATCCGCGGAAAAAGAATATATAATTTCTTTAGAATGAATCCAATATGGAACTTGAGATATATTACTTCCATTTCCTGTAGAATCCTCAATTAATGCTTCGAATGGGAGGTAACTTAGCACTTTGTCTGGAATGATGATTACTGAATTCTTTATAAGATGTTTAAAGGGAGAGATTAATTTAGAAAACAAGAATCTAGCATTATTAGCATATTGAGTAAAGCCATTATTAATTGCTGCCATTGTGGTATCCTTTGACTTTATCAAGATTCCATCTATCATATTCTTAATTTTAGTTTCCAAATAAAAATCCTTTCTCAAATTGAATACTTGATATGAATCTTTGTTAATTACATATACAACAATCATGCTGTCTGACACAAAATAATCTATAAGTGTAGTACTTGTATCTAAACTTTTTACAACGAGGGTGATGTCAATGCTTTCTTGATTGTAGAGAGCTTTAAAATAATTCGGATAATCACTAGCTAATTTTTGATAATGCTTATCTTGTTTTAAGTAAAGATCTTGCATTATTATGTTAAGACTATCCATCCATATACCGGATTCTTTTACTTCACTTTGCATCAATTGATTTCTACCAGCATCGATACTTAGTATCGCTAATCTTATATCTTCTCCTTGAATATAAATAGAGTCTGGTATTTTTGCATCTTTTATCCTATCCTTATTGCTTAAATTTTCCCTTAAAAATTGAATTTTTGATTTTTCTATTAATTGAAAAGCTAATTCTGAATCTTCATATTCTTTTGAGATTAAACAAGCTTTAATGTAGTCATTGTAAATTTCATAATACTCATCAAGAAATAAAAACTTAGATTGATCGGATTGAATAGTTTTTTGATATAATTCAAGTGCTTCCACGGCAATTTTAAAATTAAATTTAGATTCGTGTAAGTGCAATTCATTATGTTCATCTATATACCACAATAAATAATTGTGACCTTTAACATATAACAACTTAATTAAATTTTTTAATTGAATTACTTTAGATAAATCATTTAATTGTCCAATTTTAAACCCTATCAAGTCAAGCGCATTATCCAAATAAATATTACCCCTACTATACTGACCAATCAAACCATATGTCTCTCCCAGTGCACCAATGAGATGAATTTTTGACGGATGATCTGAAATTGGTAGTTTTTCAAATATTTTCAATGCTCTTTCAAAGTTACAAATCGCAGAATCATTTCTTTTCATTTTTCGATATATTAGTCCTAAGTCAACATAATATTCTGCCAACTGTAAAACATCATTGCTTTTATAAAATCTGGTAAGAATATCGTAACACGGCAACAAATAGATTAATGCTGAATCGTACTTATTCTGAATACTATACAAATTACTAAGGTTGGAATAATTTTGAATCAAACTATTTTCAACGCCATAAAGCTTACATGTAAAATAATTGTTAGCCTTAGTATAACAATCAAAAGCTTCTTGGTAATTTTTTAAATTTTTATAATTAACTCCTAAATTCATAAATGCTGTTCCAATCAGTTGTGAATCAACATTAGCCTCCATCAAAAAATATTGTAAAGCCTTCTTACTATAATCTAACGAAATAAAATGTTCGTTACCTTCAGAATGTATTCTACTAAGAGTTCCATACATTTTAGCCAAATTATAATAATCCACTTTCATACTCTTATCATCAATTCTAGAGATTCCTTCTAATATTGCTTTTTTTGCATTCCTTAAATCCCCCTTTTTTAAATATAGCTCGCCAATATTTAGATAAATCGGACCCAAACCAGAACCCTTGCTTGTATACAATTGATCATAAATCTCAACTGCTTTTAAAGCAAAAATCAACGAATTATTCAAATTTCCCTTATTTTTTTCGATAAGAGCCAATTCATTTAACACTTTATACTGCAAGTCAATAAACTTGTTGGTGAAGTTATTAAATGACTTCAAAGTATTCAAAAGCAACGAAGATGCTTGAGTTAATTTTCCAAGACTTCTGAGTAACTGACAATATGCATATATAACCGTAAGTCTTTGCCTTGAAATACTAACATTTTCTTCAGGTAAATACGAAAATGAAACTTTAAATTGCTCTTCAGCTTCATTGTATTGATTTGTAGAAGTATAAACATTTGCTAATGCAAAATACCCAAGCCCTATTTTTAGTGAATCAATTATTTGCGATTGCAAAAATATTTTCAATGCAGTGTCATAATATACTTTAGCTAATTGAAAATTACGCAGGTCCAAATATATATTTCCTAACATATACCACGAATCTCCAGTTTTAGTATTAAGTGGCCCTAATGTGATAGTTCTTAATAATCTTGCACTATCGTGACATAAAATTGCTTCGGAAAACTTTCTTTTCTTATATAAACAATTTCCCTTCTGATGATAAATTTGTGCGAAAATTAATGTATCATTCTTGTTTGAAATATCATTCATCATCGAACGAAGTGAATCCAGTAATAAGAGTGCCTCTTCGAATCGACCATTATATTCCAACTTAAATGCCCCCTCTAGTTTATACTTATAGTACAATGTATCTGAATCAAACCTATTTGGTATATTACAAAAATTTGCAAAAACTGAATTATTAATAATTGCTATAATTAATAGAACTAAAAAATAGCAATTAATTTTTAGTGGAAAATAATGTAATTTACAGAACATTCTCTAGCTCTACTATTTTATATTAATTATTCTTTGCTTTATATCCTCATCAATATTTTCACCTGCAAAATATTCATAGAAAGCAGTTTTAAAATCCTTGTTCCGGGATTTTTCATTTAAAACACTTATTAAGAACAAATACCATTTGGCCCGAGCATGCCACTCTTCAGCAAGGTCATTTTTAATTATAGCAGAAAAACACTTTGTAGCATTATCCAATTCCTTTATCATTATTAAGCTGTATCCAAACTTCAAATAATCATTAGGATATTCCTCAATATTAACAACTTTTTGATAGCTTTGAGCTGATAACACATAATCACCATTGACAAAGTGAATTAGTCCCATTTTTCTATTATCAGTAGTATTAATATTCAACTGTTCACTTCGATATTGATCAATTGAGAAATCTTCATCCCTGTATTTATCAAGTTCAATGTAAGCCAAGTCATATAAAATATTTTCATTCCTTAAATTATTAGCCATAATTACTTTTTTGGCTACCTTGCTGCTATTATTTTTTGAAGATATCATTGTATCAACTTTAATTTCTAAATTTTGATCTTTAATATGAGGAGCCATCCTGTTTTCTGGAATAATTTCATTCTTCTCTTTGACTGGAATAATACTTGATTCGTTAATCAACCAATAAACCAGTGACAACAATAAGAGACCAATTAATATATAAATTGATTTTTTTTTGATCCATTGTGAAATCCAATGAATACTTTTACCGGTTTCAATATCCAAGTGATCATTTAAATCATTATCCTTCAATGACTTTAATCTTAATTCTGCAATGATTCTCCTCATCTCGATTTTCTTGATTCCTTCCTTAATTCTATATTCTTCATAAAATTCGATATCTGACTCTAAGCGATTAATAAATTCCTTCCGAATTTCTGAATCAAGCCTTCCTTCTAAATAATCATTGAAGTAAGATAGTAATTTTTCATTTTCCATGTTCAATAATCTATTTAAGATTTAATTATTCTTTGATTGATTTTCGATCTAAACAGTTTTTTAATATTTTTCTAATATTATAATATGTTACTTTTACTACATGTGATGAATTTACAAGTTTATCAGCATCATCCTCTAACTTGGCATACTCAAGAATTAAAGCTACTTCAAGCAAGGACAATTCATCGACGTCCTTCAACCATATAATTTTCTGTTGTTTCTCAGAAAGTTCTTGCCAACATTCCGACAATGCTAAATACTCATCTCTATCATACTTCAAACTAAAAAGAATGGCTTCTAATCCTGGTTCAAAAATCGATTTATCCTCACTACTTTCAAAATTCACTTCTTCATCATTTTCTAAAAAGTTACAGAAACCTCTTTTTCTTATCTTTAATTCCTTATGCCACTTATTTCTGGCGATACCAAATATATAGTCAATTAAAGTATATTTAGGATTATAAATGAATTTATCAGTCTTACAATTATACCAGAAATCTGTTACTGATTCATCATGTATAATTTCACCATCTGTCTGAGACCCATTATTATTCATTACGTATTTAATTATTCCCTTCAATTCCTTTCCTCTTGTTTCAAACAAGAGGACAATTCCTTCATTATCACGATTTTGCTTAATTAATTCAACAATTTCTTTGTCTCTTTTAGAATCCTTGGTCATGAGTAAATAATGATTATTTACTCAAAAATAAGCAATCTTTACCTTTGATCCATGTTTTTAATAATTTCGATTTTCATTATATTTATCCAACTTTAATTAAAGGATGACAACTTACAAATTTTAGACCTAACACTCATCAGGATTAGAATTGACTAATCTATTGTTAAGTAAGAATTAGCAGCCTGTTACAATTTACAGATTACATTTTTATAATATTCTGTAATTCAGTACTCATTTTTTCCGGTTCTTATAAATTTTACATTAAACAATAAAAACTGATAAACTAATTATGAGTATATAAATTATACCCTTATTGCAATCCTTTTACGTATTCATTATATTTCAATACTGCTTTCTTTTTACTCTTTGCTCCGGGAATAGAGATAATAATTCCTGTTAGAGATAAAGCAGCACCTGCAATAGTTTTTGAACCAACACCATCTGTGCCTGCTGAAAATATTCCGGCAGCCATTAGTCCGAGACCTAAGCATTGAACCACTATCCCAGCGGTTTGAATATTCTTGCCTTTCCTATATAATGCATTTACAATATCATTATTTGCTTTTCGCAGAGCTAATTCTAATGGCTTTCCAGATTTAAGTCTCATCCCATCCTGATAAAACTTTGCTTTTCTAATTTCGATTATTTTCAAGGTAGATGAATCGACATTAACTTGACCAAAAATTTGACAAGCTGTTAATATAAGTAAGTAAAAAATAAAATTTGTTTTCATAATAAAAAAGGATTTAGATTAGTTAATTAATTTTAAAAAATTTCATTTCGCAATTTATAAATTACTCTAATTATTTCAGATTTCAAAAATAAATCTAGGCACTATTTCTAAACATTACAATTATTTGAAATGAAGAAAAACCAAAACTTCCACCTGTAATCCATATTAGTACATAAAACTTCTCATAATTATTTGGGTTCACATTCAAAATTCAGATTCTTCACAACAACATTATTGCATTGAAGTGATTAAAACCAAATCGTTAGAAATTTCAATTTTATTTTTTTCATGTTTAAAATAGTTTATTATATAATGATTAATACATTAAAAATGAATTTAGTCAACTTTTGACAATAATTATTTTATTAAAAAATGAAAATTGGAAATTAAAAAATAGAATAAAAATTATATTTTCCTATATATCAATAAGTTATAATTACTTAAAAATTATTGAATTATGGTGTATGAATGGTAAAGTTTTTGCAGCCTTTAGTGGATTACCTTAGAATTCAAACCTTAATCTTAAATTTATTCTTCTTGAACTTAGATAATAAGGGATGGCAAATTCGTAATTGTAGATAGATTTAATCCAACGAACAGATGCCTCATTTTTAATTTTTAATAGGTTATAGACTTCCAGGCTAATCCAAGCATTACGACTAAATCTTAACCAGCCGTTTGGACGTCTTTTGGCCATTTCTTGATCCCATAACTTAAGTGAAAAACCCAGGTCTATTCGGCTATAAGTCTTGAAACGATATTCATTTCTATAGACAATGTTATTTCCTTCTACACCATAAGGTAGACCAGTGGCGATCGTAGTCTGCAAATGCATTTTAAAGTTATCATTTTGTGGCAGATAATCTTGAAAATACATGCTTAATGCCATTAATTGGTCCGTAGGTCTAGGCACATCCTTCACAAGCGTTCCGGTTCCATCTGCTCTTTGTTCGATCAAATGTTGGATGTTATCCAATCTTTCCCTGGTTCGAAGAAATGAAAGATTAATCCAGGATTCTGCTCCTGGTACAAATTCCCCATTGATACGATTATCCCATCCAATAGCATAAGCTTTTGAATTATTAACTCCAGAATATCTTATTCTGACATTCTCAAGATCATAAGAAATTTGATCCCATGAATTCTTATAATAGACTTCTGAAATCCATCGAAATTTGGAAACACTCAATTTTTTCCAATAAAAATCTTTTTTAATTCCTGCTACAGCGTGGAAAGATTTTTGAGATTGAACTGATTCATCTACAACACCTTGGATATTTCTCAATTCTCTATAAAAAGGTGGTTGATAATATAAACCAGTAGCAACCCACAGTCTTAAGTTAGATAAATTTTTCTTAGGAACCCATTCAAGTTTTGCCCTGGGATTTATAAATATTTCTTCATTGAGTTTATTGTAATGAGCCCGTAAGCCCGGCACAAAATTAATAGTGTATTTTTCTGTTGCTCGAAATTCGATCGCATCTTGAATCCAAGCAACTAATTTAATATTATTGAGTTCATTCTCTGCTTTAACTACATCATTGAGTAAAACTTTTGATCCGTTATTATAAGGCAATGAATACCCAGCAGAATCAATTCTCTCCCATTCATGTACTTCATCGTTAATTTTTTCAGTACGAATCCCTAACCCTGATTGCAATAAATGCGTGGTTGTACCTGATTTATTATTCCATTCCACACCAGAACGAATCTCAGAGTTGTGAATCAGACTTTCAAAATAATTACGACCATATCGATGCTGAATTCCTTCTCCCCATAATTTTACCTCTCGACCTTCGTCATCTTTAGCATCAAATTCCAACTCAACCAATCTGTAGTATCCCAGAATATCAAACTGTTCAGCTTCAAGGCTTCCCTGAATAGAAGAATTAATTTTTACAAAAAACTGATTCTTCCTATCCTTTGGAAAATACAATACGGATAATCCGGACATTGCCGTGTTAAAATAATCTACTTCTCTTCCTTCGTAATAGGTATTAAGACTTAGTATTCCAAACAACAATGAACCTTTAGCCTGTGCACTGGACCTGGGAACCAAATTGAATTTACTTCGATTGACATTCGCAAGCCAAGAAATCTGTAGGTTCTTATTAATGTCATAACTTAAATAAGACTGAGCATCTATAAATCTTGGCACATACTCTCCTTCTATATCCTGTGAATTAAGTAGATATTGATTTGATTTGTACCTGCAACCCAACAGATATCTAAACTTCTTGGTAGAAAATAAATTAACAGCACCCTCTGCATGTAAGGAGGCTCCAAGTAAACTAGCTTCTGCAGAATATTTTTTCTCTTCCGGGACTTTATATCGAATATCTAGCACAGAAGATTGTTTGTCACCATACTTCGCTTCAAAACCGCCAGATGAAAAACTCAATTCTCGGATCAAATTCGGATTTGGAAAGGACAGTCCTTCTTGTTGTCCATTTCTAATAAGTTGGGGTCTATAAATTTCAAAATCATTGACAAACACCAGATTTTCATCATACGATCCTCCCCGAACACTATATTGAGAGGATAATTCGCCACCAGCACTGCTGCGCACACCCAATGCTATACTGGGCAAAATGCTTTCTATATTACCTGAAGCAGAAGGTAATAATTCAAACGATTTTGCTTTTTCACGAATCTGATTATCAATATTGGTTGATTCACCAGTAATAATGACTTCCTGGTTTTTTATTATTTCTAATTGAATATTTAGAGAAAGTTCATTTTTGCCCTTCAGGTCCTTAAGTTGAATAGTGGTGCTTTCATAACCTACCCTACTAACTTTTAATAATAAAACTTTTTGTGCTGGAACATAAATCTGATACTTTCCCGAGGCATTACTCTCAGTATAGAATTGAGTTTCCGGGATGTAAATATTTACAAACTCGAGCGGTTCGTCAGAATCCTTGTCAGAAACTTTTCCAAATACTCTTACCGAATCCTGGGCAGTAATATTATTTAAAAGAAAAAAGATAAAAATTATCCAGATTGATTTCATAATGTTCAAACATCAAAATCAAACAGATAATTTTTCAGCACCCACTAATTTTAATTTATGAATGATACCCTTTGGATTGTCGTCACTAAATACAGCATTTCCTGCTACCAAGACATCAGCACCTGCTTGAAGAATTCTTTCTGCGTTATGCAATCCTACTCCACCATCCACTTCAATTAATGTATTCAGATTACGGGAAATGATTTCTGACTTTAAATGTTCAATTTTATTAAGTGTTCGATATATAAATTTTTGTCCACCAAATCCCGGATTAACCGACATCATGATAACGAGATCCAAATCTTCTAAAATATCAAATAATAAATGAACAGAAGTGTGTGGATTTAGGGCAACACCTGCTTTAGCTCCGGTAGCTTTAATTTCTTGGATAGTACGATGAAGATGAGTACAAGCTTCATAATGCACCGTTATCTGATGTGCGCCACAATCCCTGAACGACTGAATATACTTCTCTGGGTGAACAATCATAAGGTGTACGTCATTGATCTTTTGACTTTTTTTGCAAATGGCCTCCACGATCGGTAAGCCAATTGATATATTGGGAACAAAACTTCCATCCATGACATCGATGTGAATCCAATCGGCTTCACTGCTATTCAGCATTTCAACTTCCCTTCCGATTTCAAGAAAGTTACAAGATAATATTGAAGGAGAAATTAAATGAGGCATTATATTTTCTTTTTAAATAAGTCATTAGTAATGGTTGGATGCACAAATGATGATATATCGCCTTGTCCTTGAATCAATTCGCGAACAATAGTAGAACTCACATGACTTAACTCTGGACGAGCAATTAAAAAAACTGTCTCCAACTCTTTCGTGACGGCGTAGTTAATCTGAGAAATCGTCCTTTCATAATCAAAATCTGCAGCATTTCGAATTCCTCGAATTAAGTATTTTGCCTGAACTTTATGGCAATAATTAAGGGTTAATCCTTCAAATGAATCAATTTTTATCTTTAAATCATCTCGAAAAATATCTTCTATCCAATGCATTCTCTGCTCAAGTGTAAAAAGGTTTTTCTTCTGAGAATTAATACCAATGGCAATAATTATTTCATCAAAAAGCGGAAGTGCTCTTCGGATTATATCAATATGGCCATTTGTAATGGGGTCAAAAGAGCCAGGAAAAACTGCTTTTTTTAACATAGCAGCACAAAATTAAACTTTCTTGCCGCCTTTCAATGTATCCTGATAATCAAAAAGATCCCTCCAGCGTCCTTCTGAAGCAATTTTAGCTTGTATTGGCCAGGTCTCCGGATCAGCCAATTGATACTTGGCCCCTTCTTTTTCCAGGACACTTCTTAAAAAATCTGTATCGGCGTTTGCCAGCTCATTCCAGGTTTTAATACCTGCAGCATTCAGCAGTTTTTCAATTTTAGGTCCGATCCCCTCCACAGCTTTTAAATCATTTTGCGCATATTTCTTTATCAGACCTAGCTTATGCATAATCTTTTCAAGTTTAGACTCGGTCACAATAGTGTCTTCTCGACTTTTTCCAGCAGATAGTCTTTTTTGATAATCTATCAGCTTGATCCATTCACCATCTCTTGCTAATGCAGCTTGTATTGGCCATGAATCAGGTTCCAGAATTCTATATTTAGGGTCTAATTTTTCTAACTTAGATTTGATCAAAATATGATCTTGAACAGCGAGCTCTGACCAATTTTTAATACCCAGGCTTTTCAGGAAAGTCTCCATCTTAGGACCAAGTCCTTCAAAGATTTGTAAATTTTCAGGGCTCAGCTGTCGAAAAGATTGCATCTCAATATTAGCTTGATTTGCAGCCATAATTTTAGCTGATGGAGAAGGCTTAATCTCGCTTACATTTTTAGTTGCAATGTCTGGAATTAAATTTCCTTGATTAACATTCGACTTTTCCACTTCAATAGAATCCCCAGGACGAATTATAGGAACTCCCAAAGACATTAAACTCTTGTGATCAGCTGTATCTAAAATGGCTTTATTCACATCCTTTTCTTTGGAAATAAAACGAATTTGCTCTTCGAGTTCAAATAAATTTCGTTTCAAGGCTAGACCTTCTTTACGGCATTCGACAAGGGTATTTTCCAACTGAAGATGACGGTTTTGAAGCGATTTCAATTCAATTGTATTTTTTAAACCTGAATTTACTTCAGGATTAAAATTTAATGAAATTCCTTCCGAACTTCCAGGATCGGATGTTATAAGTCTTGATAATAACCACCCTATTGCAAAGGGCACTAAAAGTAACACAAGAATAATCCACCAACTCAACTCACAAAATGAAAATAACAAATACATACTACCCAGAAAATCCTAATTTTTTTATAAAAAATAAATGAATTCTATATAATGGTTGACCTTATTAAATTTAATTCATTTTTTTTGAATTTCAAAATAAATACAAGCTTTTAAAGCAAGAAATACCATAAATATGTTTTGCTTTTATTAATAATTTATTTCAAATCTGGTAAACCCGTAAAATATTATGTGAAGGTAAACATATTATATAAATTTCTATTTGAAATTATCAGTTTTTTACAAAAAAAAATAATCACGCTAAAATAAATTTGCTTTGAATTTTAATTGCACTATTTGTTATGGCACCTCATGTCTTAGCCAGACCATTTATTATATTAATTGTTCTATTAGCCTTTGTTATACTTACCAAGGCCAGTATATATTGTCTTGGACCTGTAGGCCTACTCAGTTTCTTTGTATTTTTTTACTTAAAATTTACTACAGGCGCCAGGTTTTATTGGCTCTTTGGAATTCCTTTGGTGATTGCTCTGCTCATCATAAGGGTCAGGGTTCACGAAGATAATTTTCATTACAGACCCGTTAATAAATCTTTGATTCTGGAAGATGAATTCGCTACGGTAATCCGCACAGACAAAAGAAATGAAAATTTAAAATTAGAAATCGAGTTTAAAGTTCATAATAGGAACTGCAGAGCACTGGTATCATATTCAAATCACCTTTCGAATCCAGAATTGCTGCAAGGATTATCTTTAAAGGTTTGTGCAAGCTTATATGAAGTTGAAGATTCTCCTGAACTAGAAAAATTTGATTATTCAGAATACCTTTTACATAATCATATCTTGTATAGGGGCAAAATACGTTCTATTAACTTTATCGATACGCTTCCCAAAAACTATATTATTCATCTTTCTTCCGCCTGCAATCTATTCCTGCAGAAAATTATTGGTAAAAATATTTCTTGTAATGAAACGTCAGGACTTCTCATTGCCATATTACTTGGCGACAAATCTCTTGTTTCCGAAAAAATTAATCAACAATTTCTATCAACCGGAACCGCTCATATATTGGCTGTTTCAGGAATGCATATTGGAATACTTTATGCCCTCTTAAAATGGTGCTTTGCGATTCCTCTATTTCATAAAACTATTCCAACGAAATTAAAAAGCCCATTCATCCTTGCATTGATTTGGTGCTTTGCATTTATTACTGGACTTGGGCCATCCATTTTAAGATCAGCTGTAATGTTTAGCCTATTGGAAATTGGACTTAATCTTAAAAGAGTGACAGACTCCATAAATATTTTATGTAGTACCGGCTTTCTGATGCTTTATGTTAATCCATGTATGATTTATGATGTTGGATTCCAGTTATCATTTTTCGCCGTCCTAAGTATATTTTTATTTCACCCTTTAATCAAGAGACATTTTTCAAGTTCAAATTTCTTTTTTAATTATTTTTTAGAAATCAGTCAGGTCTGTCTTGCCGTACAGCTACTGGTGACGCCAATTAGTTTATATCACTTTCAGTCCTTTCCAACTTATTTTTTATTTTCCAATATTATCTGGATGCCATTATCAGCTATAATAATGTTTCTAGGAATTGCATTACTTCTTTTTTGCTGGTCATCACAATTAGGGTTATGGATTGGAACACTTTGTCATTACGCCATGAAATTTGGTCTTTTGATATTTGATCTAATTGAAAAATTACCTTTTTACCAACTTAATGATTTAATTCTATCTCCCCTTCAGACATCGCTATTGCTGTTATCGATCTTATTCATATATGGATGGATCCAATGTCATCAAAAGTCATATCTTTTCATAAGCTTAGTAACAACCATCGCAACTACCATCACTCCTTTATCTACAAAATGGTCACAAAATCAAAATCTCATTATACTTTACAAATCGCCTTTTCAACCTATATTAGACGTATGCTTCGAGTCTAAGATATTTAGTTTTCTTTCATTGAGTAGTACCATCCAAAAGAAAACATATTTTCAAAGCCAACATCCAATTTTACCTATTACCTACTTTGTTGATACATCTTCACAAAATAAATTTATTATCTCTCCCAATAAAATATTTCCTGTATCGGAAAAACTACCCATAATGGCGATCGACAGCTTGAACTATTCAATTCCTGAATATGATTTTTTGTTTATAAAGGCTGCTGTATTTAGCCAAGAAGATTTAAGTCGGGTAAAACTAGATCAAATAATTGTACTTCCAGGAGCATCATTTAAAATTAAAAAGTATTATGAAGAAATTTCGGAAAATGTTGACTTTCCAATAAAAATTACAGATTTCAGAACACAAAGTATAAATCTATCAAAATGACAAAATTATATACGGAGCAATACTATTTAAATAAAAAAGAGAGACTTGGAATCATTTCCCTTTTAATTATCCTCACCCTTACTACCTTAATACCATTATTGTGGAGACCACCCGAATCAAAATTTTTTCAGGCCGACGGAGTGGATCAAAAACTTAGATTTGAAAAATCAGATAACGCGATTAAACAAACATATGACTCAAAAACATACAAACATTCTAATACAAAAAAAGTTATTCCATCTAAGTTTAATCCTAATACAATGAATGAATCATTAGCCTTGAAGATTGGATTTACCAAAAAATTATATAATACTTTATACAATTACAGAAAGAAAGGAGGAAAATTTAAAAATCCAGAGGATTTGAAAAAACTTTATGGTATGGATTCAACGCTGTATAATCAAATCTTACCTTATATTGAACTAAACAATGAAATCAAGGTATTCAAAAAAGACACAAATCAGACATTTCAGAGTAAAATACTCAGTCAACCTAAAGAAAAAATTGAAATTAACAATACTTCGATAGAGCAATTAGTTAATCTACCTTGTCTTGGGCCAAAATTATCTGAACGAATCATTAAATTTCGAGATGCACTGGGTGGATTTAATTCATTAACACAGATAGCTGAAGTTTATGGACTTAGCGACTCCTGCTATACCATATTAAAATCACTTTTGGAATGCAATTCAATTATAAGACATCTTGCCATCAATCATTTGGATATAGATGAACTGGAATCACATCCTTACGTCAATAGGAAACAAGCCAACTTTATTGTCCAATATAGAAGACAACATTTTAGAATAAATAATATAAATGAAATGAGAGATACAAAGTATTTTGAAGAATCTTGGTTAAATAAGATGAGTCCATATTTTGATTTTAAATAATGGATCTTCATAACAATAAATCAAATCATGTTAAAACCCATACCTGCAAGTTCAATCCTTGAATTAGTATCCAGTTGTATACATATATTATTGTTTAAACTAAGCAATACTAATGCTATATATAATTGATTATGTGTATTTTATACATTTAGTAAAAAAATATTAAAAAAAATATTATATATAATTTGGAAATGTTTTAGCTCTTACTTTATCTTTGTGCCACATCACCTCATAAAGTGATGCTCCAACCTAAGTGCAGAAGTTCTCTGCAGATTTTCCATCAATGATAATTTTTCCGGTGTCTGGTTTTTAATTCTAGTCACTGATTTCCCAATGTTGATTTTTTAATCTTTCATTGGAAATTGCTCACCGACATATCAGAAGTCAACCTTAAAGCAGTTTCTTCTGATTAAAACTGTACTGTAATATGATTTAAAAATTTGTCTTTGGTTTGACCATCTACAAATTTTAACCTTTAACCTTAAAGTCATGAGACCATACGTCGCAACACGTTTTGGAATAAGAAAACTACGCCCTTCGGGGTACTTTGCTACCGTTTTACTCGGATTAGCATTTTTCCTTTTTTCATTCAATCGAATCCATGCTCAATGTGCAATGGCTTGCCGAGGAAAGATCAACATCTCACTCGCGGAGTATTGTCAGGCCGTTCTTACTCCTTCGCAGATATTAACCAAAGGAGTTAATTGCCCGGATGCAAGATTCAGGGTGGATATTCTGGATTATAACATGAAGCCTATTCCAACTAATCCAGTTATTACTGAAGATTATTTGGGAAAAACAATTATAGCGAGTGTATATGACTCAACCAGTACTAATTCATGTTGGACGCATGTATTAGTAGAAGAGAAAAATGCACCTATAGTCTTATGTCGAAAGGATACTGTGTATTGTAACGACAGTATTATATACAGCCCTCCTGTATTTTACGATTATTGCGATCCACACCCAACTATTAAGAAAACCTGGGAGTCTCATACCAACTTCTCTTGCGACAGACTTTTTATTAAATTAATTGTACAGGCATGGGTTGCACAAGATTCACGAGGTAATGTTTCATGGCCATGTATCGATTCTATATGGCTTCGCCGAGCAGAGATTGATTCTGTAGTTTATCCAAAAAACTGGACTATTGCCAACAATTGCTCCATTGAATGCAATGCTATTTATCCAAAAGATTCAGAAGGCCATCCACATCCCGATTATACAGGCTATCCCAGCATTGGCGGAAATTACTTGTTACCATCTTATAATGCTTACTGTAACTTATCCGTAACTTATGAAGATCTTGTTATCCATAAAACTACCTGTAAAACAAAAATTTTAAGATTGTGGCGAGTAGTGGAATGGTGGTGCGGAACAGCGAATACAAGAGCGTACCAACAAATTATAGAAATAGCGGACACTAAAGGTCCTGAAATACTTCATTGCCCATATGACTTTACAGTTAGTACTACGACTTCCTATAAATGTCAAGCTAAATTTAACCTTCCGGAAATTGAAGTCAAAGATGCCTGTCAGGACTCGCTTCATTATGAAATTTTCGCTGACGGAATTCAGATTGCTGAAGAAAATGGAGGTGAAATTATATTGAGTGAAGGATATCATGATGTTGAATATCGAGTCTATGATGCTTGTTATAATTCTTCATCTTGCAGAGTTGAAGTTATTGTAGAAGATAGAAACCCACCGGTCGCGGTTTGCGATCAGGGAATAGTAGTTTCATTGTCGCGAAATGATACAACACATGTTTATGCTGAAGTGTTTGACGATGGAAGTCATGATGAATGTCATTTAGATAGTTTTCTAGTAAGGAGAATGGATAACGATGCTCCTTGTCAAGCTAAAAATTATGGATTTAGACCTTATGTTGAATTTTGCTGTGAAGATGTTGGAAAAAAGGTGATGGTCGTCTTTAGAGTTAAAGACAAAAGTGGTAATGCAAATGATTGCATGGTAGAAGTTGAAGTGCAAGACAAAACTCCACCAGTAATAAGTTGTCCGCACGACTATAGAATGCCTTGTACAGACCATCTCGATACCGTTGATCTAAGTCGATTCGGAAGTCCGACTTACTCCGATAATTGTATTGTTCATATGCATGAATATGTGGATACATTTCTAAATCAATGTGGAATTGGATATCTCAGAAGAAATTTTGTAATTGAAGATAATATGCAACGCAGAGACACTTGCTCTCAACGCATATATGTTTACAATCCTTATCCATTCCGCGAAGAACAAATTGTATGGCCAAGAGATACTACCATTTTTTCATGTGGTGGCACAGTCAAACCTGAAGAACTGCCAGATGGTTATAATTATCCTCAGTTCCTAAATGTTCATTGCTCATTACCTGGTCATAATTATGTCGATGATGTATTTAATTATATAGAAGATTCCTCCCTTTGCTTTAAAGTATTAAGAAGATGGACGGTAATTGACTGGTGTCAGGAATACTATGACTCGGTTACACAAACCAGAAGTTTTGCGACGTGGACACATTTACAATTAATAAAAGTGGCCAACAAAAAACCACCTACCATTAATGAACGATGCGATTCAATAAAAATATGTGTAAATGGAACGAATTGTGCTTTTGAAAGAGTTCGGATTCAACATTCAGCAACTGATGACTGTACTCCATCTGATTTGATTCGTTCATCCTTCAAATTAGATTTATACAATAACGGCTACATAGACAGCATTCACAGTGTACAAGGTAATGTAATCAATTGGGATGGAGATTTGCCATTAGGAACTCACCGTTTTATCTGGGTGTTTGAAGATCAATGCGGCAATTTCATTGCCTGTGATCAGATCGTACAGATCGTAAATTGTAAAATTCCAACTGCATACTGCCTTACCGGAATTGCTGTTAATATTGGTCTCATTGATATTGATTCAGATGGGAAGTTGGAAAAATTAATTGATGTTTGGGCTAGTGATATAAATCATAACAGTGCTCAAATCTGCGGAAATCCAGTAACCTTGTCCTTTTCTCGGGATACTAATGATAAGTACCGTCGATTTACCTGTGACAGTCTTGGACAGAGACGAGTCACCCTTTGGGTAACTGACCGTATAACCGGACTTCAGGATCAATGTATAAGTACCATTACAGTACAGGATAATAATCAAAATTGTCGTGGTAATCTAACCTCCGGAAGAATCGCTGGATTAGTAAAAACTCCGGACGGACGAGAAATACAATCTTCACTCATAAGTATTGAAGATGATCTAAATATTACAGAACAATCGACTTCCTCTAATTACGCCTTCAACAATTTACCATTAGGTAAAAATTATAAGGTACATATTAAAAACGACCAGGATTATTTATTTGGAGTAAGTACCCAGGATATCGTTAAGATTCAAAGACACATCTTAGGAAAGGAGATCTTCAAGAATGTATGGCAATATCTTGCTGCTGATGTTACGAATGATGAAAAAATAACGACTTCAGATATCGTCGCGTTAAGAAAGCTAATCTTAGGTGTAGATCAGAAACTTAAAAATTCTATGTCCTGGAGATACACTGTGGCAACGTATCAGTTCCCAGATCCTGAGAATCCATGGTTTGAAATAATACCAGACTCTTATTTCTTCCCATCAATACCTGGAGAAATGAATTATACAGATTTTGTGGGAGTAAAAATGGGTGATGTTAGTGAATCTTCCTGGAGTGGTAGTCATTCCGTTACCACACGTAACAATCAAAGTGTAACTTTAAGAACAGAAAGAATTTCTAAAAATCTGGTACGAATTGTTTCTTTAGATCCAATGGAGATCAGTGGTATTCAGTTTACACTTAAGTTTGATGCAGGAGTAAATTCAATCGAACAATTATACTCTAACATCTTACACTTAGATCCAAATCATATTAATTATCGATATTCCTCAGAAGGCCTAATTTTAGTTTCATGGAATTCAGACGAAACAATTAAGATCTCAGAGGGTCAGGAGTTGTTAAGAATACAATTTGCTGATCCTGTAGAGGCTGATCAGTTATCACAAGTATTCATTACGTCTGATGTTCTTGCAGCTGAGGCATACGATGAGCATGCTCAGATTATTACATTAAGACAAAATGGTCCTTCAACGGATAATTCTAAAGAGGATATTACGATCGGCTACCCGATTCCAAATCCTTTCTCCGATGCAACTACTATAAACCTCGAATCAAGAAATCCCGTGGAGTATCAATTCCAAATAACTGATCTTAATGGGCAGGTAGTATTAAAGAACTCTGGAACGATTCTTCAGGGAAAAGATATATTAAAAATTAAAGGTTCAAGCCTCCAGACTCCCGGCATTTATCTTCTACGGATAGAAGCAGCTGGAACCACCAAGACCTTCCGTTTAGTGAGGATTGGCAACTAGGCTTTAAGGTTAATATCATATTTACAGAGCCCTTCTGGTATATTTATCAGAAGGGTTTTTTTATTTTTCATAATGGCTTACCTTTACGCATTAAATAAACCACTCATGTCATTTAATATCCAGGGAAAACTTCATAAAAAGTTTGAAACAGAAAGCAAGACCGCTAGTTTTCAAACCAGAGAATTTGTCATTCAGACACAGGAACAATACCCTCAATTTATCAAATTTCAACTTACTCAAGATCGCTGCAGCGCTATTGATGCCTATAATGAAGGTGAGATGATTAATGTCTACTTTGATCTTAGGGGCCGGGAATGGCAGGAAAAGTATTTTACCAATCTACAAGCCTGGAAAATTGAGAAAGTAAGCGAAAGTAATTCTCCTGCTGGTGGAGACTTAGTAAAGGACTCGGGATCTGAGGATGCTTTCTCTGCTGCTGCAGAAAACTTTGATGACCTTCCATTCTAGATTATTTCTTTATATTTTATTGAGTTCAAACTATTTGTTTGGACAAGAAATATTTTTTATTTCTAGTCGATGGGATCATGAATTATCCGATTGGATTATATTGGATAGCACGGAATCAGAAATTGGAAATATTACTTACGCCGGAATATTTAAAGATCCATTCCAAACATGGAATCTTCGATTAGAAGAATATTCAGGTAATATCAAATTAAGATGGAAAGATTCTCCCAATGAATGGGATCTCCGGGCAGGCAATGAATTGGTTTCGTTCAAACCAGTGTGGCAACAATCCTTCGACCAATGGAACTTTAATTTTAATGGGAAAAATTACAATCTTAAACTTTCAAATGCTCATTCCAATTTATCCTGGGAGTTAAGCAATAATTCAGGAAAAATGTATGCCAAGATTCAAACAGATTTCGAATTTGATATTAGAGATTGGACCATCTATTATTTTGATGATATTCCGGATAGGTCTCTCATCCTGTCTTGTCTATTTGTAGTATTAAGATATTCTCAAACATTTCTTCATTAAGCTGAAGATTTATTTTTTCAGAAATTTTGATATTAGTCTTAAAGTTCCTTTTATTTAAATCTATATAGAATATAAAAAAGCCAAGGGATAGAATTTCACTCCTGCAGCATATCTTTGTTAAAAATACAATGTCTACACGCATTAATCCGTATCTTATATTCAATGGCCAATGTGAAGAAGCTATGAATTTCTATAAATCGGTATTTGGTGGTGAGTTTTCAGATTTTAATCGCTATGGCGATATGCCCAGTTCTGAAGAAAACCAAATTCCAGATCATCAAAAGAATAGGATAATGCATATTACTTTTCCTATAAGCGCGGAAACGCTATTGATGGCCAGTGATGCTCATCCATTATATCCTCCGGTAGATTTTGGACATAATATTTCTCTGTCTGTAGGTGTTGATTCAAAAGACAGAGCAACACAAATCTTTAATGGATTAGCTGAAGGCGGAAACATAACTATGCCTATTTCAGATACTTTCTGGGGGGCATACTTTGGAATGCTTATTGATCGATTTGGCATTTCATGGATGATTAACTATGATTATCCTAAATAAAGAGTAGATCAGAATTATATTTAAATTCGATACTTAATTTTATAAAATATTATAATCGCTAGTACTTCTAGAAACCACTACCCGTCAAATTTCGGTTATTCGGAATTTTAATAAAATCCAGAGAACCAGGCTTAACGCCAATAAAAAAAGTGAAAGCCTTATTTTGTGGCCGATAGTTAAAATTCATCACCCAACAATGTAAATCTCTTTCAAATCCAAAATCCGGATAAGTAAGACTTTTATTTTTAAAATCATATCCAATTTGTCCAATATTGATTTTCCATTTCGGCGTTAGTTGTATATAACCATAGGAGGTAATAGAGTTAACGGATAAATAAAAAGTGTCCACACCTCTAGAGTTTCTTTCAAAGGTGTAAGACAATTGATGTGAAATGGAATACGCATCAAATAAAGAACCAAAAGTTGGTAAGTCATGCTGTTTGGTTTCATTACCCATAATAAATCGAATTAATTGTGGAATAGTAAGATTGCTGGAAAATCCTATTCCTGCTCTGGTCAGGTTAACCAATTTCTTGGATTGATCTATTAGATATTCTTTACGGCGAATATCCTTACCATTCACAACTTCATGATAATATGGGTCAAATTCTACATTAAAAGTAATAGCAGTAAAACCTTTGAAATAAGACATTCGCCCAAATCCAACGAAGTTTGACATTTTAAAAGAATCTGCATAGACATTGTAGTTACCAGAGATTGCAAAATTATCCAACAAGGATAATTTTTTAATGGCGGTGTCTCTTCTGGAATAATATTTCATTTCAACACGATTATTAATTCCATATGAAATATTGAAATTCTCATTCGGCACTGAACTGGTTCCAAAAGGACTATTGGCAAATACTAAATATTCTTGCTTGTAATTATATGCTGGCCTGGAATCTCTATCAACAGAATCAAAATAATTAAATGGGGCCTTCCTATAATTTGGGGCAAAGCTAAAAGAAACAGAAGGTGATAAAACGTGTCTAATCCCTCTAAACCAACCTTTTTTTGATTGTATCTGTCCATACAATTGGGTATTCATAGAAAGGGAAGCATTCATTGTTCTAAGCGATGAAAACTTGCCGGAGATATGATCAATTGTTGTACCGTAAAGTGTATCGATTCGAAGTAAACTATCATTATCGTTCACAATACGTTTAAAAACAGTATCGGGATCAAAAGTTTTTTCGATATTCTTAAAAAACCATTCTTCCTGATAACTAACCTGCGGTACAACATTGATATACTTTAATACTTTAAAATTAATATCCAGCGAGGCATTATGCTTAAATCCATACAACATAGTATCCAGGGTATGTTGTGTTAACAAAATAGAATCATATGTCGTTACCCTGTTTGCGAATTGAGTACCATAATTTAAGGTTATTTTTTCATACCATCTTTCTGCTCCTAGACTCCCCGATTTCCTTTTAAATGGCGAGATAGATCTCATATTTAAATTTAATGTTGGAAACCTAATATTAATCACTCGAGTATTGAGATTTTGATCGTGATTAAATCCGGCAGAAAATACAAATGGTGAATTAGGAAAATTATAATTAAAATTCAGATTTGAATAAAGTAAATTATTGGTCTGACTGTAGTAATCATTGTTGACTAAACGATCAAATGGATTTAGTGATAGATTTATTCTACCACTCAATGATCGATAAGGATGAGCTCCTTGTAACTGAGAATGCGACCAATCAATTTTAAAAGTTCTTGATCGAGTCTTCTTATAGGAATCAAATTGTTCACGATTAAGATCAGCATAATCCAGTATCAAATTTCCCTGATACTTATACTTTAGTTTGTATTGAGTAGTAGCTTTAGTTGTAAATGAACCTTTAAACCAAATTGAATTTTCAAGTTTAAGATCATAATAATCCGTCAATGCAAAATAGTAACCAATTCCACTTAATCCAAATCCAAGGTTTTGATCATATACATAGTTTTTTGGAAAAATAAGTCCTGAACTTTTATTCTTGGTGATTGGAAAAAATCCAAAAGGAAGCATTAAGGGAACTGCTGGAACATTATGAATCTTAACAATAGAAGGACCTACTATAATCAGTTTATTCGGAATTATTTTCTGTCTGTTGCTATAAATACCAAAATGAGGTTCATCCGCATCACAAGTAGTAAAAATTCCATGACGATTATAGATGACATTATCGCCCTTATGCAAAGAGTCTTCTCCAATGAATTTACTTTTTTCTCCATGAATGAATACATCCGCCTCTTTAGAAATAACTTCGGTTACTATTCCTTTACGGGATTTGAAATTGTATTTAATGTTTTTGGCATTAAAGCTTTGATCTTTATCTTTAAATTTTGGAATACCTGTTTCCTTGTTTAGGCTATCTTTTAAGGGTGTTGCTGTCACCGTACTGTTGTTCATGTCGATGAGTATGTAATCTGCCTGAAGATCCATGGTTTGATAAAGAATGGACGCCTCACCATAGAGATGAATTAGTTTTCCAGGTAAATCAAATAATATGCTATCCCTTGCTTTATAGGTTACCGGCACGTCAACAGAGTCACCTGAACTTACATAAAGTTGCGTTCCTCTTAATACCAAACTATCATAAGTGGTTGAATCTGAAGCATTAAGCCTGGTTGTATCTTGGCTCCAACCACTGCCCATTATTAGAAAAAATACTAATATAATTAGAAACAACCTCAAAATTAAGTATTATATATATGAAAATATCTAATATGTATTATCTTTGTCACAGAATAAGAGCTCACAATGATAAACTACGAATTGGGAATTATCCCTCATTGGATTGTTATTCTTTTTCTAATATTTAATAGTGGTTTAGCGCCGGGAGATCCCAAGAATTTGAACAGTCGCCGTCCTTTGGTTGTCATTGATCCTGGACATGGTGGACGCGATCATGGCACAAAAGGAAAAATAAGTATAGAAAAAGAAATTAATCTACAGGTTGCTAAACGCATTCAGTCTGAATTATATTCTGGCTTACCCAGTGTAGAAGTAATTTTAACCCGAGATACTGATGAATTCGTTTCCCTGAAAGAAAGAGGTCGGATCGCTAATGCATTGAATGCGGATATCTTTATTTCCTTGCATTGCAATTCAAATCATAATGGTAAAATCCGAGGTGTTGAAACCTATGTCATGGGTTTGGATAAAGCCGAAAATAATGCTTTGATTACAGCAAGAGAAAATTCGGAAATAGCAGAAAGTGGAAACGAATTATTAATGAATCCGAATTCTGCAGAAGATTTAATATTTATCAATCAACTATTATCGTCCAATCAACAACATTCCATTGAATTTGCAGATCTATGTTATCAAAATATTCTTGCAATTCATCCAGGAAAAGGTCGACCAACTCGACAAGCTGGTTTTGTTGTTCTTTGGAGTACCACGATGCCATCGGTGCTGATCGAATTGGGTTACCTCAACAATCCTCAGGATGAAGAATTTCTCAACCAAGCGGAAGGACAAACCAAGATTGCTCGTGCTGTAAGCGAAGCCATAAAGATTTTTCTGGAAAGAAGAAATGCAGAAGCTAGCAGTACCTCTATTCCCCCGAACCGATTTCGAGAATAATCTCATGTTTTAGTACATTTGCAGACAAAATTTCATTTTTGAAAATTTCATATGAATTAAGGATTGGAATTTTAGCCACAATTACTCTTGTTATTTTAATTGTAGGCTATAAATTTCTAAAAGGAAGCAATTTATTGGATAACAATAAGACGTACTATGTCTATTTCGACAATGTACAGCAATTAGACCCTTCAGCACCAGTCTTTACAAGAGGAATTAAAGTTGGTACGGTAATAAAAGTTGTTTTAGCAGAGAATAATCCGGATCGAGTTGTCGTAACCTTAGATGTAAAAGGAAATATTAAACTACCTAAAAATGCAAAAGCGGTATTAATTTCAACAGGTGTTATAGGTGGTAAGGCTATTGATCTACGATTTGACCATCACTGCACAGATGATTGCATTGAAAACAGGGGAACTATTGAGTCCGATATTGAAAGCATACTGTCTTCGATGTTGCCTAAAGATGAGCTAGATGCGTATATACAATCTTTGGGTAAAAGTGTTCAAAAGACTTTGGACTCTACCGATAAAAAAGGACAGATCAATATGATGGCTAATGATATCAAATCAACGCTTAGCAATCTTCATCTAATCACTGCTCAATTAGCAGTATTTATGACGGCCAACACACAACAAATTACTTCAACCATCAGCGGTTTGAATACCTTGTCCAAAAGTCTTTCTGCGAATGCTAAAAACATTGATCAATCCCTTAATAATCTGACCGCAATAACCAATCAATTAAAAAATGCTGACTTGGGTAAATTAGTTCAGAATTCTGATCAAACGATTCAGTCATTACAAAAGACGACACAGGAAGCAACCAAGTCCCTCCAAAAAGTAAATGAACTTATTTCTAACATTCAAAATGGAACTGGATCAGCCTCTAAACTAATTAATAATCCAGACCTGTATAATAATCTGGAATCGATGTCTAAAAATTTGGATAAACTACTTATTGACTTAAAAGCCAATCCACACAGATATCTTCACTTCTCCGTTTTTTCTGGAAAGAAAGAAAAAAGTGAAACAAAGTAAAACAACTTAGAAGTCCTTAACTGATTAGATCAATTAAAATTTTAGAATCAGAATATTATATATTTATTCAGTATATTATTAGGATTAAGCTATCCTTAATGGATTAGATTTAATACTGATGAATTAAGATTTTTATTTTCGAATCGCTTCCACCGGATCCATTCTGGAAGCTGATAAAGCTGGAAAAAATCCAGCCAGTAAGCCAACCGCAACGGATAATGAAACTCCTAGTACAACATTACTCCAACTAACAAATAATTCAAAGTCTAAAAATTTACTTAACCCTAATAAAAGGATCCAGACAAATAACAATCCGAACAACCCACCAATAATGCATAAAATGGTTGCTTCCAATAAATACTCCAGCAAGATAAAATATCTCTTGGCCCCTATCGCCATTTTAATTCCAATAATTGATGTGCGTTCTTTGACTGAAACAAACATAATATTGGCTACACCAAATGCACCAACCAGCATGGCGAAAGCTCCAATGGCGAATCCCGCCAGGTTTACCACACCAAAGACTTTTTCAATAATACTGGTTAAAACCGAAATCTGATTCGTTGCAAAATCATTTTTATCCTTTGGTCTTAAACCATGAATTGGCCTTATAATACTAGCTAATTCATACTTAAGTTCTTCAATCTTATGTTGGTCTTTGGCCTTAACCGCAATAAGCGTACCCCAGGCTGAATTAGAGTTAATGTTTACTAGTTTTTTTGCGCCATTCATTGGAATTAAAATGGCTTCATCGGTTGGAAAAACATCTAAGATCGACTTTCCTTCTTCATTCAAAATACCTACTACGGTATAGGCCTGACCATATAGATGAACTTCTTTGCCAATACCATCCCCTCTTGGAAAAAGCGCGTCAGCTAATTTGTAACCAAGTATAGCTGAATTCGTTCCTCTCATGAATTCTGGTGAAGAAAGGTATCGACCATATTTTATATCCAGCTTGAGCACCTTATTATAATCTTCGGTAATACCCATCATATAAGCCCCTTCGACATAGTTATTACGGTATTTTACAAGTTTACCCGGTAGAAAAACCATCATGGTTGCATATGAAGCCAGCTTGGACTTCTCATGTATCGCATTTAGGTCTTTTAAGGACGGATAGGGTCTACTCATATACTTTTGAAAGTTTCCATCCATATCTGTCCAAGAAAACTTATCGACATAAATGACATCAGTTCCTAGCTTTTGAAAACTCTTTACGATATTGCTTTGCAGTGAATCCACAGAAGATAATACTGCAATAATGCAGAATATACCAATAATAATACCAAGTAAAGTTAAAAAACTTCTTAATTTGTTACCAACCAGTTGCCCAATTGCTTGCTTAAGACTCTCCTGCAGAATGCGAAGGAATATCATATTATTATTTAAAAAGGAAAATGAAGGGTACAAAGTTGAACAAAAGCGATGAATTCTCTATTGAATAAACGGCTAATCTGAAATATACTCATTATCAATGCGTTTTGAAGTGTTATTTAGAATGCTTAACTTAATAAAGAATATGAATAAGGCTAAAAGAGTTGTGTAATTATTAACTCAAAACACTTGACAAGCCCCGTTTCAATTTTTTACATTTGCGCAACTTTTAAGGACCAATATAATGCGAACCAAATTATCGAATTTCGACTTCAATCTACCAAAAAACCTCATTGCTCAGTACCCTGCCACAGAACGGACGGATTCCAGATTAATGGTAATTCATAGGAATACAGGTAAGATTGAACATAGAGTCTTTAAAGATATTATCGATTATGTAGAGGACAAGGACGCCATAATCATTAATAACACCAAAGTATTTCCGGCCAGACTCTATGGTAAAAAAGAGAAGACCGGAGCAAAAATTGAAGTTTTCCTTCTTAGGGAACTCAATAAAACAGTTGGACTTTGGGATGTTTTAGTTGACCCTGCCAGAAAAATCAGGGTTGGAAATAAGCTATACTTCTTCGATAAAAACAATAAAGAAGTGTTGGCTGCTGAAGTAGTGGACAATACAACATCCCGGGGAAGAACAATCAGATTTTTACATGATGGAGACCAAGAATCTTTTCAGGCCATATTAAGGCAATTAGGTCAGACTCCATTACCAAAGTATATCACAAGACATGCAGAAGCAAGTGATATAGAAAGATATCAGACCGTTTATGCTAAAGAAGTTGGTGCCGTTGCAGCGCCTACAGCCGGATTGCATTTTAGTCGTGAATTATGCAAAATGTTGGAAATTAAAGGCGGATATTTTGGTGAAGTCACCCTACATGTTGGAATGGGAACCTTCCGAACCATTGATGTTGAAGATCTTTCAAAACACAAAATGGAAGCCGAGTATTACAATATACCGCAGGCAACTGCAGATTTGGTCAACAGAACCAGAGAAGCCGGTAGAAATGTTATGTGTATAGGAACCACTACAATGAGGGCATTAGAATCTTCTGTAACTGCTTCTAAGCAATTAAGATCGGGAGAAGGATGGACGAATTTATTCATTTTTCCTCCTTATGACTTTACTATTGCCAATCGAATGGTTACCAATTTCCATTTACCAAAATCAAGTTTGTTAATCATGGTATCAGCGTTTGCAGGACATGAATTACTGATGGATGCTTATCAAATGGCTATAAAAGAAAAATATCGTTTTTATAGTTATGGCGATGCGATGTTAATTATTTAATGAAGGTGAAACTTTTTTATTATTATTTGAATTAATAGAACAAATTATTAAACAATAAAAGCAAAACTAAAAGGGATATGTATTGGACATTAGAACTAGCTCATCACCTCGAAGATGCACCATGGCCAGCCTCAAGAGATGAATTGATCGATTATGCCATTCGAAGTGGCTGCCCAATAGAAGTAATTGAAAATCTACAGGAATTGGATGATGAAGAGGAAATATTTGAATCTATGGAAGATATCTGGCCGGATTATCCGAGAAAAGAGGATTTCCTGTTTAATGAAGATGAGTTCTAATTAAGCAATTTTTTTAAAAAATCATAATATTAATTTTCCCGGAAGGATAACTCCTTTCGGGATTTTTTTTAATCTTTACAAACCTATGATTATTGCTATTGATGGTTACTCAGCTTGTGGAAAAAGTACCCTAGCTAAAGATCTGGCTAAACATCTAAACATATTGTACATGGATTCAGGTGCTGTCTATCGCGCCATTTGTTTGTATTGCATTGATCAAAATATTCATCCAGAAGATGTTCAATCGGTAATTCAGGCTTTACCAAAAATTAAAATTGAAATTCAGCATGACAAAAATTTAAAAGTCATAGTTAATCTTCAAGATGTTAGTTCCCGTCTACGAGAACCCGAAGTAAATCGTTGGGTAAGCGAAATATCAGTGATCTCAGAGGTGCGCCGAAAGGTTAATCAAATTCTTCGCTCCTTTGGTGCGCAACATTCTTTAGTTATGGATGGCCGCGATATTGGAACTGTTGTATTTCCAAAGGCAGATTATAAATTTTTTATTAACGCAGATAAGCATATTCGTTCCATTCGAAGACAAAAAGAACTAATCGAAGCAGGAAGAGAAATTTCACTTGATCAAATAATGGAAAATCTGGAGCATCGCGATCTCATTGATTCTACCCGAGATGATAGTCCTCTTCATCAAGCCGAAGATGCCATCTATATTGATAATACTAATTTAACCCGTGAAACTCAATTGGAGTACGTCTTACAATTTATTCAAAAAGATTCAAAAGAATGGCAATGATTATCTTACTTAATTGATCAATATCAATCAACTATTATTTTCAGAATAGATTCATTTACTTTGATTAAGTATACCCCCGAATTCTTAATAATATCTCCCAATTCAATTTCCATACTTACGGTAGCTGGATATGAAGTATTCCATATTGGAATTCCAGTTATGCTATAGATATTAATATTAATGTTATTAGAATTTTCAGGACTTTGCTCAATCCTTAAAACTTTTGCCTGAACGTCATAATTGACATTTAATGTTCTCGGATTTATATCATCTGTTCTGAATCCGATGATCTTTTTAGGTTTCGGAGTAAGTCCAAAATATCCAATAGGCACAATTGCTATTTCTTTATGAAGCGTCGTGCTTGAATTGGGCGGCGAAATAAGCCAACTTACATTCTTATACTCTTTTAAGATAATTTCATTGGTTCAGGACTTATCCATGGGAAGACATCGGAATGCATTATTTTTTCTGGATTTAGCATTGAGTTTAGTTTTTAACAAATGCAAATCCGCCTCATCAATTAAGCCATCGTTATTGATATCAGCAGCCAATAATTGATATGGACTAAAATTAGAAAGTTGTCCATTCATCAAATCGTTCAGCCAAACAAAATCACTTATTTCACTACCATATGGATTAGTTAACTTTATTTCAATCTGATGACTTGAACTAGAATTTAAATCTTTAAAGGCATAAGTTCCGTTAATCCACAATCCTTTAGTCAATTGATTATTCGACAGATCTTTGCAAAATACTTCGGCATTGGAAATAGAAGCATTGTTAAACCAATATTTAAGATTCAAATACATTTCAAATTTCTTTTCCAGAAGACTGTCTTTGCGTTTACAACCGGGAATGCCAATATTATTTTGAATAATTACTTTAGTTTTACAATAGTCTTGATTGCCATAAGAATCGGTTAGCCACATTTCAACTTCATTTTCTCCCAGGTCTGCACAGGTGAAAATTCTACTTTTATTTAAAACATCAGATGAAAAGGAGAAATTAAGTTTTTCTCCCGGACACTTGTGAAAAGAAGCTTTGTCGAGATCACGCGCCCAAACTTCTATCATACCATCTTCAGGAATACCATCCTGGTCAGCATCAACAGGCATAAGCTCGACTATGACCCCCGTTAGACAATAAGGTGTTGGAGGAATTTTTCGAATGACATGTACATTGACCTCACATTTCAATTCTTTACCGCATCCGTATTCACCTATGTAATAAAATTTATAATCGCCCAGTGGATAGAATCCAGAGGCATCCGCTGTATTTGTATCCGCATAAACAGAGGTATTTTTAATAACAAACGGTGCGTTGCAAGGAGAAAAAACTCTTGCAGAATCCAGTTTCAATTGAACTCCCTGGCAATCCTGAGTAGCATATACGGTTGTATCTTTTATACACAAGAGTTTAGCTGCTGTATCAACCGTAATCAGTTTGATAATCTGAACATGAGAAAAGATTCCTGCACCCGGGTTTTTGTAAGGGTCATAAACGCACCAATCCAGAATTCTCCAGGTCCTGATAAGTTTAATGCAACCTTCTGAAACATTAAATCGAGAGTCACTGTAATTGAGCATTGGTTTAGCACATTTATTACTCTTCCAATATGGTCGATCATATGGTTTGAAAAGATTCTTAAGTTCTTGCTCAGGATCACAGGATTCTATGGTCAGATCACGAGGCCAGGTAATATCTTTTTCGCCAAAAGCGTCAGCATTACTCAATGTAATAATTTGTTTACAGGTAATCCAATTCCAATCAGGATCTTCAACGCCCCATACTCGGGTAATGGTACCATACCCACAGTCATTAAGATCGTAGGTAACCTTACAATCTTTAATCCAGATAATAGCACCGTTGTGATTCACATAAGCTTTACCAAAGCGATCAAGATTAGAATAATCTGAGTTACAGTTAATTGTAATATCACCAGGACAAATAAGTTGAAAATCAGCGAAGGCTGTCAGGCTATAAAAGCACAAAAAACACAGGAGGAGGAGTCGCATGAGTTTTGGTTTAGTTTTAGCAAATGTAAGTAAAACATGGAACTTACAAATCTTTTGTCTCTGAATAATAGCAATAAATAATAAGCAAAAATCTTTAATTATTTACAGTTAAAGTTGATTTATAAATTTTACCAACTGTGCTATTGCATTCGCTCTGTGAGAGATTTGATTTTTTTCTACGAGTGTCATTTCGGCAAATGTTCTTTGGTATCCATCAGGAATAAAAATTGGATCGTAACCGAAACCCGATTCTCCTTGTTTGACCTGCGTAATTAATCCTTTTACAATGCCTTCAAATAAATATTCTGTTCCATTTATTATAAGAGCAATTACAGTTCTGAATCTGGCGCTGCGGTTGATCAACCCTTTCATTTTTGATAATAACAAATTGATATTATCCTCATTCGATCTTTGAGGTCCCGCATATCGAGCTGAATAAACTCCTGGTTCATAATTAAGTGCTTCAACTTCCAAACCACTATCTTCTGCAAAACAATTTTGGCCACAATATTTAAAAACTGTTCTGGCTTTGAGAAGTGCGTTTCCTTCCAAAGTATATTCTGTCTCCGGAATTTCTTGAAGAAATCCTATCTCATCTAATCCAATCAAATAAATATGTGAAGGCAAGACAGCTTTTATCTCCTTAATCTTATGGGCATTGGCACTGGCTATTACTAAATTCATTGAAATTTAATCTGACCAAATTTTTATGGATGACCACAATGCTGTTTTGTTGGTCTTATTATTTATATATTCATTAAGATTCAGGGCGAAAATCAGTTCTATATTATTTAATTTGTAAATCGTGTGAAGCTCTTCACAACCATTAATTAGTAACTTTTGTGGCCTTAATCCAAAAACCAAGATTCTTTTAGCTATAGAATTTCCTATTGAGTGAATAGGTAAATTCTGGGTATTTGACAAAGGAATCACTTTAACGTTCAGTTCCTTTTTCCAATTTAAAGCTGATATAATTTGGTCTAGGAACTCAATATTTGCCTTATTTTCAAAATTTTCATTATTTAACATAATTATATTTTGAAATTCAAGTATTTTTTCATCAATAACAAAATTTTCTTCTGTTATTAGATATGTTGTATATTTGCTTTTGTATTCGTCCAAGGGTATATGATAATTTTTAATACATTTCGATAAACTACGATTATCCTTATCTTTGGCAAAACTAGTCATCATTGAAAAACCAATCTATGAATCCGGAAATTAAAATCCATTTAGCAGAGAAAAGTCGAATTAACGAACTGGACTTCAACAACATTCCGTTTGGACATGTATTTACTGACCATATGTTTGTTGCGGATTACGATGGCAAACAATGGACTAACTTAGAAATTTGTCCTCTTCATAAGATCCCTATGCATCCGGCTACCATGGCCTGGCATTACGGTCAAGCCATATTTGAAGGTATGAAAGCCGGCATCAATGACGAAGGAATGCCTTTATTATTCAGACCAAGTGATCATGCCCACAGACTTAATGAGTCTGCCAAGAGAATGTGTATGCCTGAATTTCCAGTTGATGTATTTGTAAAAGCACTTAAAGAATTAGTTTGGATTGATAAAAACTGGATTCCTCATGACGAAGATAGTGCACTTTATATCAGACCAGTTATGATGGCGACAGAAGAACATGTTGGCGTAAGATCTTCAGAGACATTTAAACTAATGATCGTAAATCTTCCGTCAGGGCCTTATTACAACAAACCCCTAAGTCTTTATGTAGCTGATAAGTATGTCAGAGCCGTTGAAGGTGGAGTTGGGTTTGCCAAAGCGGCAGGAAATTATGGTGCATGTCTATATCCTACCAAACTTGCAAAAGAGCAAGGTTACGATCAGGTAATGTGGATGGATTCGAAAGAGTTTAAATACATTCAGGAAAGTGGTACCATGAACATATTTATTGTTATGAAAGATGTAGTACTTACACCTGATTTAAATCATGGAACAATCCTGGATGGAATAACAAGAGACAGCTCTATACAGATTTTAAGAGATAGAGGTTATAAAGTAGAAGAAAGGCCTGTAAGCATAGATGAGGTGATTCAAGCTTCTAATAATGGCACCTTAGTAGAAATCTTTGGTACGGGAACAGCCGCCGTTATCGCCAACGTTGAGCGATTCGGTTATCACGGCAAAGACTATCATTTGAATCCTGCAAACTGGACCATTTCGAAAATGCTTAAAGCTGAAGTCAATGGAATCCGAAAAGGAAGAATAATCGACAAATACGGTTGGACTGTACCTGTAAAGGAAACAGTATCTGTTTAATCTTTAATAAACATTTCCATTAATCCCATGTGGATGCAATACCGAAAGTACATTGTTGGCGGAATTGTACTGCTCTTAGTATTTTTCCTCATTCGCTACTTCAGCGAAGTAGTAAGTTATATACTTATTAGTTGGGTTATTAGCATGGCCGGTGATCCTATTCAAAAAATATTTTTGTTTAGATTCAAACTAATGAGATTTGAAATTGGAAAATCCGCTGCAGCATTAAGTACTATAATTATAATATTCACGGTCATTGGATTTGTTTTATGGTTTTTTGTACCAATTGTAATTCAGCAGGCTGTAATATTATCTAAAGTAGATTTTCACAGTATTTCTTTAGCCTTGCAGGAGCCGATCGATAAAGTTAATGCCTGGCTAAGATCTTTAGGTCTTGAGCCTGGCCCCAGTGCTTCTGAACAAATTAAATCACTTGTTGGCAATTATTTTGATCCCGCGAAGTTGAGTGGGTTCTTTGGTGAGTTATTAAGTCAGGCAGGACATCTTATAATTGCCTTGTTTTCAATAATATTCATTTCATTCTTTTTTCTAAAGGAAAGAAATCTATTCAAACAAATGATCGTTGCAGCTGTACCCACCCAACATGTTAAAAAGGTCAGACGAGTAATCGAAGTAGTTAGTAATCTTTTGACGAAATATTTTGGTGGTATCATTTTACAAATGTTCATCCTTGGAATTCTAATTACTGCCGGGTTGACTTTTATTGGAGTAAAAAATGCCTTATTAATTGCTGCCTTTTATGCTGTAATGAATATTATTCCTTACCTGGGCCCTGTCATTGGAGCCGTATTCGGATGTCTATTGACCATAAGCTCTAATATAAATATGAGCTTCTACTCTTTCATCGCACCATTGCTGGCAAAGGTTTTATTTGTTTTTCTTATTGTTAAAATTTTAGATGACTTCATCATTCAACCCTACATTTTTTCTAAGCGCGTACAGGCTCATCCTTTAGAAATATTCCTGGTCATCATGATTGGTGCAAGAGTGAACGGTATTCTTGGAATGGTTTTAGCAATTCCGACATATACTATATTCAGGGTGATTGCTAAAGAATTTTTAAGCGAATTTAAAATAGTTAGAAAGATTACTGAAGATCTAGAGCATAAACAGGAGTCTGAATTAGGAAGTAATAAGTCATAAGGTTGAGATTTTTAAAATAAAAAAATTTGTTTTAAATTATAAATTTAATTAGAAATGAACGTCTGGGAAGAAATACAAATCAACTTTGAAAATATGCGACAAGATTTGGCCAATTATTTTCCAAGTATTATCCACGCTTTAATGATTCTTATTGCAGGATGGTTGATTGCTAGAGTTATCCAATGGATAATTCTTAGACTTTCACATAGTCTTGGCATTGATCGTCTCGCTCAAAAATCAGGAGTACACCGTTTTCTTGAAAAAAGAGGGGTTCGTAATGGTTTTTCAGGTATACTTTCCAGAATCTGTTTCTGGGCTACCATGTTATTGGTTATGGTTAGCTTTTTCAATAGCCTCGGAATGCAAATAGTTTCCGATTTACTCAATCAACTTATTTTATTTATACCGAATGTTCTTATTGCCAGTGTGTTAATCATTATTGGATTTTATCTGGCTGAATTCGTAAGCAGTCTGGTAGTCAGTAGCCTTGAAGAAAATAATTTTGAAAACCCGGAGCTAATCGGAAAAATGGTTTTCTACAGCATTGGTTTTTTTACTTTAGCTATTGCGCTTACACAAATTGGCATTGGAGAAACTATCATTACCAATATTGTCAGTATATTTTTTGGTTCTATTGGATTGGCCTTGGCTATTTCTTTTGGTCTTGGTGGTAAAGATTGGGCTGGAGATATACTTAAAAAGTATTTTACTAATGACGAAAAGAAAGATTAAACCTCAACAGTATATTTATGCTCGAGTAATAACTCGAATGGAATAATCCTAAGTACATCTTTATTAGTAGCTTCTAAGACAACCAATGGTGCATAACCTGCATGGTAAGCTTCTAACCATCGAACGGCACATAAGCACCATCGATCTCCTGGTCTTACACCTTCAAACATATATTCTGGCCTCGGTGTACTCAGGTCATTTCCTGCAAATTTTGAAAATTGTAAAAACTCCATTGTTGCTATAATGCATACGGTATGCATGCCAACATCTTCAGATCCTGTTCTGCAACAACCATCGCGATAAAAACCGGTAAGCGGTTTTAGACTGCACGATTCTATAGATTTATCAAAGACATTTAAAGGATTAGATTCCATTATGCAATATTATTACAAATCAAAGGTATATCACGTACAAGTTAAATAATTTTAAATAAATATATTATTAATTCCTTTTTTCCGTTAATGTTTATCCATAATTTCAATGCTATGCGTTAATAATCCATTAAAATACAAGCCAGTACACTCTGGATTTATAAAATATATTTTACTTTGTATCTCTTTAAATTTTAGTTTATGAAAATAGTCTCCTGTGTACTTTTTATTCTTCTTTTTGGGTCCTGTGTAAGTTCGAAAAAATATCAAGCAGCTTTATCCGATAACGATAAGCTTAAGTCCTTGATCGATCAATGCAACGATGAACTTAGAAATTGTAAAGGCTCTAAAGACGACCTTAATTCGACTATTGCCAACTTGGAAAATACTCAAAAAACCAAACTGGAAAAAATTCAATCTTTAGAAGAGCAGATTGAGTATCTAAAGAAAAATAACACTAATTTATTGGAGAGATTATCCGATCTCAGCATCGTAAGTAAGGCTGGAGCTGAAAGCATTGCTAAGTCTCTCGAAGCCATGAATGAAAAAGATAAGTACATTAAAGATCTTACTTCTGCGGTTAGTCGTAAAGATTCTTTAAATCTAAGTTTAGTAATGAACTTAAAAAAGTCACTGGGAGATGCCCCTTCTGATGATATCAATATAGAAGTTAAAAAAGGCGTTGTATATATCAGTTTATCGGATAAGATGCTGTTTCGATCCGGAAGTTCAACCATTAATGAACAGGCCAGTAGCACGCTGGAAAAAATCGCTAAAATCGTAAATGACCAAAATGAATTTGATATCCTGATTGAAGGACATACGGACAATGTTCCCATCAATACGGAATGTATTGCTGATAATTGGGATTTAAGTACCAAAAGAGCTACAGCCATTGCCCGCTTACTTCAAAGGAAATATAATGTAGATCCTTCGAGAATGAGCGCTGGTGGTCGTTCTGAGTATTTGCCTAAATCAAGCAATGATACCGAACAAGGAAGACAATCCAATCGACGAACTGAAATTATCATTATGCCGAGATTAGATCAGTTCTTTCAATTAATCAAACCCTAGTCCATTACTTTAATACATTAATTTCTTCTTCGGGCAATTAATGCTTTGATTCAGATCAAACTACAACGCATTCTAGGTTTTCGTGAATCGATAGCATTAGTTATTGGAAGCATGATTGGTTCCGGTATTTTTATGAAACCGGCCACGATGGCAGCACAACTTCATTCACCCTGGATGTTGTTAATAGTCTGGCTTGTTGCAGGGTTAATAACCTTATGCGGAGCATTGAGTAATGCAGAAGCAGCGTGCATGTTTCCGGAGACCGGTGGTCAATACATTTACTTCGAAAAAATGTATGGAAAGTTATTTTCCTACCTGTACGGATGGTCTTCTTTTGCTGTTTTTAACACTGCTGGCAATGCTTCAATAGCCTATGTATGTACTCAATATTTAGATTATTTTATTAAATTTCCAACTATATCCGCAGATATTGTAAATCAATATCAACTTCACATACCTGGAATTGGCAATATTCTTGTTCTTGAAAATTTTGGCGTCAAGGTTAGTACGATTATTCTCTTACTCTTCGTGACTTTGATCAATATCCGGTCAACCAAATCTTCGGCTGTCGTTCAAAATTTTCTTTCAGCATTAAAAGTTATTGCAATCCTGTTGATAGTTATTGGAGGATTAAGCAATACCAGTGGAGATATTAATCATTTTAAAGAAAATGTAAATTCATCATTCAGTATTTTGACATTTATGTCAGCCTTAACGGGTGCTTTTTGGGCCTATGACGGATGGAATAATATTGGTTTTGTAGGTGGTGAAATTAAAAATCCTCAAACAACAATACCTAAAAGTTTATTAGGTGGAATCCTATCTGTAATACTGATTTATGTACTGGTCAATTTTACATTCATTTATATCCTCGGAATAAATTCAATGTCAGAGTCTTTATTTGTAGCAACTGATGCAGCCACAAAAATTTGGAGCACTTCCGGGGCAATCCTGGTAACTTTAATCATTATATTTTCAACTTTAGGAACCGTTAATTCTAACGTGTTAAGCACGGCTCGTGTAACTTATGCTTTAGGTAAAGATCATAAACTTTTCCACACAGCAAGTACCATACATCCTCTGTACAAAACTCCATCCAATGCGTTGATGATAAATCTGGTCTGGAGTGGATTATTAATACTTAGTGGTTCCTTTGATATGTTAACCGACATGCTCATCTTTATAACCTGGTTCTTTTATGGAATGAGTGCTTTGGGTGTTATCATTCTACGATTTAAGATTCCTGATACCGAAAGACCTTATAAGGTTTGGATGTATCCACTTCCTAATTTGTTGTTTGTGGGTTTTAGTTTCACTTATCTTTCAATCACTCTATTTTCAGATATTCAGCAATATTTAAATGGTGAAAAGCAAATGGTCCAATCTATATTTGGATTGCTCATTTGCGTAATGGGATTACCTTTTTATTGGTGGGGAAAAAGAAATCAAAGAATCAATTCAATTTCAAATTGAATCGCTAAGCTGATTATCCATAGAAAAAATTTCTCATTCAGAAATTTTTTGAGTTTAAATTCAAAAAAGTAATTTCCTAATCATGAATACATAGCATCTTAATGATACATTTCTGTATTCAATTGTTTGATTAAAAGCTAACTTTGAATTTTATAAATCTACTTCTTAATCGATTCGACGATCGACTTAAAAGTTTGCGGATTATGTAAAGCAAGATCTGCTAAGACCTTTCGATTGAGATTAATATTGTTTTTATTTAATCCATCGATGAATCTTGAATAATTGATTCCGAATGGTCTAACAGCTGCATTTATTCTTGCAATCCATAGTCTCCTGAATGCTCGTTTTTTCTGGCGACGATGGATGAAAGCGTATTTCATTGCTCTCTCCACTGCATTCTTAGCTACAGTATAGACTTTAGATCTTCCGCTGAAATAACCTCTTGCGGCTTTAAGAATTTTTTTTCTTCGTGCTCTGGATGCTACGGCGTTTACTGAACGAGGCATAATTACTATTTTTTAGAAGAAGGGGATCCGGGTTGAATCGGATACTTTGCCACCTCTACGGTTAAAAAATTGAATTTAGAATATTCCTAAAAGGGCTTTTAGCCTAGGTTGCTCTGTTGCATGGGCAACAACATTGGAACGGTGGCGACGCTTGGCTTTCTTGCTCTTATTTCTCAACAAGTGCGAAGTATTGGCCTGATAGGTCTTAACCTTACCGGAAGCCGTAAGTTTTGTACGCTTCTTTGTACCGGAATGTGTTTTTACCTTTGGCATAAGTGCTTTTTTTGGAGATGCAAAGATATAACTTCTGAAGCACTTAGAGGTAACAATTTGTTAATTTTTGGGTATTCCCTTCTTTGGGCTTAAGGTAACAAACATACGTTTACCCTCCAATTGAGGCAGCTGCTCCGCAGTTGCATAATTCTCCAGCTCCTTAATAAATCTCAGGAGAATTAACTCTCCCCTGTCTTTATAAGCTATCGCCCGGCCTTTAAACTGTACATACGCCTTGACTTTGGCACCTTCTTCAAAAAACTTAATCGCGTGCTTAATTTTGAAGTCAAAATCATGATCATCAGTATTCGGACCAAATCGTATAACCTTTACTACAACTTTGGTGGTTTTGGATTTTATCTCCTTTTCCTTCTTCTTTTTATTATATAAGAACTTGTTGAAATCCAGTATTTTACAAACTGGTGGATCGGCTTTTCCACTAATTTCAATGAGATCCATTCCTAATTCATAGGCCCACTTAATGGCCATAGTAGTATCATAGATTCCTGGTTCGATATTTTTTCCGGCAACTTCGCTTATAGCGTCGAAGTCCTCTCCGGTAAGTCTTATGGTGTAATTTTTGATCTGCTCATTTAGTCTGTAATGAGCATTATTCTTATCTGTCAAATGCAATGAGTTTCGTTAATATACAATTAGATTAGGGATGTAAAAGTAAGAAAATTAATCAAGCCTAGGATTTTTTTGCACTTTTACTGGTGGTGGTTTGTGTAATGATAATCTTATCACCTTCTTTATTTAACACCGCACTTAGTTTAGCTCCGGGTTCTGGAGTTTCCGACAAAATATACTCTGCCAATGGATCTTCCAGATACTTTTGAACAGCCCTATGTAAAGGTCTTGCGCCAAATTGAGGATCATATCCTTTTTCTGCTAGAAATTCCTTTGCTTCCGCAGAAATGGTGAATTGAATATTCATCTGTTCAATTCTCTTCAAAAGAGATGCTACAACCAAATCGATGATTTTGAAAATCTGCTCTTTTTCAAGAGTATTAAAAATGATAACATCATCTATACGATTGAGGAATTCCGGTGAAAACGTTTTTTTCAAAGCGTTTTTAATAATGTTCTTCGCATCATCATCAGCAGATTCAACTCTTGCCTTAGTGGCAAATCCGACTCCCTGACCAAAATCCTTTAGTTGTCGCGCTCCGATATTAGAGGTCATGATTAGAATGGTATTCTTAAAATCCACTTTTCGGCCTAAACCGTCGGTAAGAGTACCTTCATCCAATACCTGAAGCAAAATGTTATATACGTCGGGATGAGCTTTTTCGATTTCATCTAAGAGAATCACTGAGTAAGGTTTTCTTCTTACCTTTTCAGTAAGTTGTCCACCTTCTTCATATCCTACATATCCCGGAGGAGCCCCAATAAGCCTTGATACGGTGAATTTTTCCATGTATTCGCTCATATCCAATCGAATAAGGGCATCTTCGGAATCGAATAATAATCTTGAAATAGCTTTAGCCATCTCTGTTTTACCTACTCCCGTTGGACCAAGAAAGATAAATGTTCCAATTGGTTTTCTCGGATCCTTCAAACCAACCCGATTTCTTTGAATCGCTTTTGAAATTTTCACGGCTGCATCTTCCTGACCAATTACTACTGACCTTAGGTCATCAGCCATATGAATTAACTTCTTAGTTTCACTCTGTGCGACTTTCTTAACTGGAATTCCAGTCATCATAGCCACTACTTCTGCAATATCCTCTTCCGTTACGGGAAATCTTTTAGTCTTCGCTTCATCCTCCCAATCCTGTTTGGCTGTTTCTAGTTTTTTCTGAAGCTTAGATTCAAGGTCTCTGAGATCAGCGGCTTTTTCATATTGCTGGCTCTTGACCGCCAGATTTTTTTGTTCTCGTACGGAATCTATTTGTCTTTCAATATCTTCAATATGCTTTGGAACATGAATATTATGTAAATGAACCCTTGCGCCGACTTCATCCAGAACATCAATTGCCTTATCTGGAAGAAATCGATCCGTTATGTAGCGATCACTTAACTTGACACAGGCATTAATCGCTTCATCTGAATAACTAACGGAGTGGAATTCTTCGTATTTGGATTTGATGTTGTGCAATATTTGCAATGCATCTTCAACCGTTGGTGGGTTAATCATGACTTTCTGGAATCTTCTATCCAGTGCCCCATCTTTTTCAATATGTTGCCTGTACTCATCCAGGGTTGATGCACCAATACATTGCAATTCACCTCTTGCCAATGCTGGCTTGAAGATATTGGAAGCATCTAAAGAACCCGTGGCACCACCTGCACCTATAATGGTATGAATTTCATCAATGAATAGGATTACGTCTCTTGACTTTTCCAATTCATTCATAATGGCTTTTATCCTTTCTTCAAACTGACCGCGATATTTTGTTCCAGCTACCAATGCAGCAAGATCAAGCATCACAATTCTTTTATTGAACAGCGTTCTGGAAACTCTCTTCTGCATTATTCGTAAAGCGAGTCCTTCGACAATGGCTGTTTTTCCTACTCCAGGTTCACCAATCAGAATAGGATTATTTTTCTTTCTTCTACTTAAAATTTGGGAGACTCGTTCAATTTCCTGCTCACGGCCTACTATGGGATCTAATTTTCCTTCTTCAGCCAAACGGGTTACATCGCGACCATAATTATCCAGTACCGGCGTCGTAGATTTAGTAGATGCTTTCTTTGTGAAAGGATTGTTTCCCTGTTCTTCTTCAAACGAATCAGATTCACTCGAAGAGGTAATTTCAGGAATTTCTTCTACCGGTGTGTTAGCATTCTGGCTGAGGTAATCTAACTCAGACTTGAAGGTATCATAATCGACGTCGTATTCTTCCAAAATTGAACTTGCTAAGTTATCGTGATGCTTCATTATAGAAAGCAGAAGGTGTTCAGGATAGATTTCTTCTTCCTTGGAAATTTTAGCTTCCAGGTAAGTAAACTTAAGGACTTTTTCAGCCTGTTTATTAAGTGGCAAATTTCCAACTTGAAAATTTGCACCTTCACCCTTTCTTACCGGAATAGCTTCCTCAATAGAATTGCGTAACTGCTTTAGATTTACTTTTAGAGACTTAAGAACATTAACAGCCAAACATTCTTTTTCGGCTAACATTCCGAGTAAAATATGTTCCGTTCCAATATAATCATGATTCAACCTAAGGGCCTCATCCCGGCTGTTGGCGAGAACTTTTTTTACTTTTGAAGAAAACCTTTTATTCATTTATTTTCTCTCTATCTTAATCAATTAAAATTATCTCTTAACAATTAAAGCAATTGCATAGTTAATTAATGCTTAACCATATCCGATAGTTCACCGAAAGGCTGGTCTTTATTACTTTTACGCGATCAAAAATACTGTAATTTTTGTAATTATTAATTAAAATTATTCGTTAAAGTTTTATAAAAAATTGTAAATCAATTATTTATAAATAAAAACATAGCTTAATATTATATGAAATACGAAATCGACAAGCAGGACCGATACGCAATTTTTAGCTTGGAAGAGCCCAACCTCAATTCAATTATTGCACCACAACTTAAATCTGAATTCGTATTTCTTCGAAATGAAGGAGTGAAAAATCTCATTTTCAATCTAGAAGGAGTTCAATATATAGACTCTTCAGGTCTAAGTTCGGTACTTACCGCCAATCGCTTATGGAAAAACTACGGCTCGTTTGTTCTAACCAATATTAACAGCGATTCGATTAAGAAGCTCATTGAAATCTCCAAACTGGACACCATATTAACCATAATACCCAGTCTTCAGGAATCCATTGATTACGTTTTCATGGAAGACATGGAACGAGAATTGGATGAGGAAGAAGAATAGTAACACTTTTGAATTACTAATCTTAGGTACTTCATCGGCCACGCCATCTAAGCACCGTCATCCCAGTGCACAATTATTAAATATCCAGGAACAACTCTTTCTTATTGATTGTGGAGAGGCAACTCAATTAAGATTATTCAATAATAAAATTCACTGGAATCAGCTTACTCATATTTTTATAACCCACCTACATGGTGATCATTCCTTTGGACTTCCGGGACTAATTAGTTCTTTAGGATTATACAATCGAGAGAACAAACTTACCCTTATAGGTCCGGAAGGATTGCAAGAATTCGTTCAAACAACCTTAAGATTAAGCCAATCTCAGGTAAAATTTGATTTAGAATTTATTACCGTTGATCATCGTCAATCCCAAGAGATATTCTGTGACGACGAATTAAAAATTATTTCGTTTCCATTAGACCATCGCATACCATGTGTTGGTTATTGTTTTAGGTTTTTTCGAAAATCAAAAAAACTGAGTAAGGAAAAAATTGCTCCTTACCCTATTGATCCATCGGATTTTAAAAAATTGAAACACGGCGAGGAGGTTCAACTTAAAGATGAACAGATTGTAAAGCCATCCGACGTTTTGGAAGATAAGTTTATTGAAAAATCATTTGCTTATTGTAGCGATACGCGATACTGTGAATCCATATTACCATATATTCAAAAAGTTGACTTATTATATCATGAAACAACTTATGAAGCTGCACTAGAAGAAAAAGCTGTCGAAATGGGACATAGCACTACTCATCAGGCTGCTACCATTGCAACCAAAGCCGATGTTGGCAAATTGGTTATTGGACATTATTCATCCAGGTATACAGAATTACAGAATCTATTGAATGAATGCCAGTCCGTTTTTCCTAAAACTGTGCTTGGAATTGAAAATCTGAGAATCAGTTTTTAATCAGCAACTATAGCTCTGCAATATAATTCTTAAATTAGGAATTAAAAATTATCCTAAGGAATATCTGCATCCAACTGATTTTTAGCAGGTAAATATTTATCATGTTCTTATTGAAAATCGTTAAGGTAATTATAGAGTGCTTAACCAACGAAATTATAGATTAAAAGAATTGAATTTACTTTTTACAAGTTTTTAAATAAAGGCTACAACTTTTAATTCTTTTTGCCAATTAAAACAGTATCCATTTAATAAAAAAAGCATCCCACCATTTCCCTTTTTATAATTTATAATCTATAAAAAGGGAAAGTTGAGATGCCGGATATAAATAAAAAACTAAAAAACAGTACTTCTGTTATTTTTTATTACTTCATTTCTCCCATTTCAGCATGCATCGTTTTGCATTGAGAAGGAGAACATCCAAATCGATATGCTAAACCAACGTTAATTGAATAATCTGCAAAAGCAGCGTCACCTTGTGTAAATGTTCCTGTATCAATAGTACGTTGCTTATCAGAAGTGCTTTGTACCCGATTTCTTGCTAAAGCGTAAGGAACGGCAACCAGAAAATCGAATTTTCTCCATACATAAGATATACTTGGTTCAAAACCAACTGTATATCCAGGTCTTCTAAAACCATCGCTTTTTCCTACTAAATCTTCACTTGGAACCCCTTCGCATCGAAGACCTGCACCAAAAGTTAAACCATTCCAAGTGTAATTCAATCCACCTCTTACAGAATATTGGTCTGCAACGCTCATAACATTGGTTCTATATTTGATTGCAGTAGCAGAAGCTGTTCCACCTCGTGTAGTGGATGTACCGTTTACATTTCTTGGATTAATCATGTAATATCCATTGCCATAAAGACGTAATTCTTTGTATAATTTTAATGAACCATTCAATTCAAGAGCTAATCCTGTTCCTCCATCACCTGGTTGAATAGATTGATCAACCGGACCTAAAGCATAAGTTGTATCGTTCTTAAAGAAAAAATCCTGGTAGGCATAATCACCAGTTGGCAATTTAACACCAGCGCCAATCTGAATGTTTCCTAATGAATTTGGATTGAAGATAGTGCTATAAACCATTACGCGCATATCACCTAATCCGTTTGCTGAGGTTTCATGTCTGGTTTTTCCGTCATGTTCGTAAAGAGAAGTTCTCTTGATAGCCTGAAATGGCAATGTCACACTTAGTCCCCATCGATTATTGAATTGTCGAGTAAGAGTAAGATCTAAAAAGTTAGTGTAATTCCTAACATCGGTGCCAAGCTCTACTCTTTGTTCTTCTTCTTCTTTTCCTCTGTAATGTCGAAAAGATTTGAAATATCTGTAAGAAGTAGATAATTGCCAGCCCGGTTCTGTGAATGAATTAATACCTGTACAAGCCGAATTAGAATTGCGAATCGCAACACATCCTTGGCCATTAGAGGAGTTTACATATATTATTGAAACTAGAAATACAAGTACAATTGCTTTTAAGCTAGTGTAAAGATTTGTTTTCATGAATGGGAAATAATTTTGAGTTTAGTAAAAAATTTAACCATGCAAAGGTATTTTCACTAAAACCCCATATCATTACTTCTTGACCGTTCTATTATGGCTATTGACGAAGTCTATAATATTATTGATGAATTTAAAGATCAATTGTGATGTAGGTCAACTTTTAGAATATTCCTGTTTATTTAAGTTTAATCAAAGGAACCACTTTTGACCTACCGGAATGAATTAATACTAATCTATAATTACCTGCTGGCCAGTCTTCTGTAAAAACCTTGAGATAATGTTTACTTTCAGTCATTTCAACCTTTCCTTGTTCAATCACCTTACCTAAAAGGTCAATACATTGATAATGTAATTCCTTTCCTGGACTGGATTCTATTTGAGCAATAAAGAAATGATCCATTGGATTTGGAGATACGTTTACATTTAAAAAGTCAGTTTCCTTTTGTTCATCCACGGATGTAATTACAGTTTTCTCAGCAGAAAAAAGCAGCTCTGCAAAACCGTAACAATCATCCTTACCATAATTACTTAAAGCGGTTATTAAAACGTAACGCGCTTCAGGCATTCTTATATTAATCCAATTCATACCTTCGTAAATAGGTGAACCGGTACCTTGTTCTAAGATAAACTCTCCGGCATTAAACCAATCTTGTTGGTTGCCTGAATACTCAATTTTACATCGACGTATTCCCCAGCTTAGATGAGCTGGATCATTTATATTCCAAAATTTGATTTTATCAATGTCATATCTTTCTTTCAAATCATAAAGAATCCAGTGACCTTCGCTATTTGAAATATTCGGAGATGGGTTTTTTTCGCAGGAAATCCAGGCATCCATCCAATTGGTACTGTGCCTGTCCATATAGCATTGCGCAGTTGCACATTGCAATGAAATACTTAAGATGGATATAAAAAATAAATGTTTCATGATTTAAGGTTTTAAAAATCCCAATGGATTATTTGAAGATTTAATATCATAGAAAGTTCCAATATTCGGAAGGACATAGGGCAGATCAGATTTATTCACTCCCATCCAAAGGGCTAATTCGCCAAAATACTGATCAACTGAAGTTGTTGGAATGACGGCACCTTCATATACATTAAGTTGATTATTCAGATCCAGGGCTGGATATTTTCCAAATAATTTTGCACCATTAACGGAACCACCCATCACAAAAACATTTCCACCCCAGGCATGATCTGATCCATTTCCATTGGACGTCAGAGATCTTCCAAATTCGGACATGCTGAAGGTTGTAACTTGTTTAAATAAATTCAACTCAACCAAGGCATTTCTAAATTCTTTAATGCCTTCTGAAATGACACCAAGCATATTTTGTTGATTATTGAGTACTTCGTCATGATGATCCCATCCCTGATTTTCGATATAAAAAATCTGTCTTTTGTACCCAAGTTTTTCATGAACCGAAATAATCCTCGCAACCATTTTGAGTGCATCTGAAAATCGATTATCTGAAAAGGAAGTTTTTATTTCCGGTGCTGTTTCCAGGGCTTCTTGAAATTGCAGTTGCCCATCCCTTGCACCTCGTAAAGTATTCACATAAGTATTTTTAAAAATATCTGTATACGTTTGATTGAGCAAGGAATCTATCCCTTCTGTCTTTCGAATATTAAATACATCATACATATTATCCGGGCGGTATCCATTGATTCCAATAGCACCATTGCGCGGATCAACCACATATTCTACTAATTCATTTCCGGTTTCGAAATAATTGGTACCCTGCAGAGATACATTCATCGAGATTTTATCATTGTTGTTGGTATCATTTATCAGATCCGATATACGTCCTCCCCAGCCAATATTGGTTCTGGATTGAGGAATACCAGTCTGCCAATGTTGCGCCTGATCTGAATGGGAAAACAATCCCAAAGGCAACGGCACTCGATTATTATAAAAGTCATCTTTTGTTGTTGGGGCCAGAAGCGTCCCGACGTTAGCTATGAGCGATGCTTCACCAGCATCAACCAAACTGTGTAAACCAGTCATGGCGGGGTGTAGTCCGTATTCCTTGTTGGGTGAATTCGTTATTCTTAATTTTAGCAAATCTTCTTTCCTTAAAGCCAGATTAGAACGCGTTCTTTTGTAAGTGTTATATTCCGAAGTAATATAAGGCACTAACATATTATATGAATCATTGCCTCCTGATAGATTAATACATACAATAGCCCGGTAGTCGGGGTCCAATGCAGAATTGGATAGTGCTAAGGCATTAATTGCTTTGAGATTAATCAGCGTATTATATACGGAAGTATACGATAATGCTGCACAACTAACCTGTCCTAAAAATTTCCTACGTGTATATTTATTTGAACTCATGTTTTCTTTATTTAAAAATGGCGTAATCGGGAGATATGATAACCAGATATAATGCACAGCGTACGCGTTCGTTGCGATAATCACCAGTGACAAACTTACTGATTACATTTTTAATTATTTTTCTTGTGGTTTCACTCATTTGACCGTGTGTAAAAAGAACATCCAATCGATTAATTAATACCTCAGGATCTCTGGAAAGATTTTTCAATTCATCAATTAATAAGACGGTATAAGGATCCTGATCCATCCAGGAATACAGTACATAGTCGTATATCCAATTATTGACCTGATTCATAAATCCAATACTTGTTCGCGAATTGAAAATCTGAAATTCCGGTGCGACAAGATCATTCTTCGTTATTTCTCCTTTAGGCTGAAAGGCAGGAGAATAAAAATTAAAAACGGAAGGAGCATGTAAAGGAATTTGATTGGTATTCTCCAAAAAATCATAGGAAGCGTTGAAAAATCTATTGTAATATTGTTCTACTCCAATGGCATTTACAAAATGAGAATATTTCATCATCGGAGGTCGAAGCTGCCCATTGAATTCATCTTCAAGCCACTCACAAGTTCTTGCTTCCTCATCCAGAAGTATAGCTTTAATGACAGCCGCCATATTACCTCTTACCCCATTACCATCATTAATGAATACATCTGCAATTCTTGACACAAAGGCAGGCGAAGGGTTGGACTTAATAAGTCGTTGAATCAGTTGCTTGCAAATAAACGGAGGTACATTCGGGTGATTAAATAATAATTGCAAAGCTTCTGCAATATCCTCATCACCAGATTGAGGCCAAGTTGTGGTGTATTTCCCGAATAAGGTTTTTGTCCCGGGTTCATGTGGACCGAAAATCTTACGACCGCTCCAATCATATACCGAATCAAACATTACCATTGGATAAGTTGGATCTCCGAGATACAACGAGTTTGGAAAAAATATTGAATCTAAAGATCCTCCGCTTGGGTTCATTCGCAATTTTCCAAAGCTTAATCCTGTAAAAACTTTAGCGAGTTCCTGTATATCCTTTTGTGAATAAGTTGGGATTGCATTACCATTATTGTCTTTTTTAAGTGTACCATCTTTATTTAATTCAAATAATCCAATGGTAAAAAGTTGCATAATTTCTCTCGCATAATTTTCATCGGGTCTAATGTTTTCCGATACGTTTGTTTTGGGATTATTTAAGTGGCTGAGATATATACCCATCGCTGGGTGATAAGTAATATCGTGCAATAGATTGTAAAAATTTCCGAAAGCATTTTTAATTAGTACATCATAGTAACTACTCATGGCGTTGCCCCAACCACCAATATCTGAATTGGCACTTACCACAAATATTTCACTTAAGGCTAAAGCAATTCTTTGTCTAAGTTCATCTCTATTCTTAAGATTCATATCCCACCAGGTATAGTTAAAATAAACGGAATAAAAATAATTGGGAACATCAGCAGAATCACCCCCAATAGAATAGTGCCAGTTTACCACTTCTTTGATCACTCGATTGAACTCTGATAAACAGTTTGTGGGCTTAATTTTCATCTGCTCATCGATCCAGGCCTCAAATCCCATATTCGCCGTGCGTTCTATTTCAGATTTATTACTTCCCAGAGTAGCTTGGTAAAGAAACCGGCTTGCCTCTATAAGCTTACCATTGAGCCCAACACCGTTGATGGTATTATTTGAAGATGCGCTATCCACCCATCTGGCCTGTTGCCAATTGCTACTGGAACGCGTAGTAATTTGAGGTGAGTTTCCTCCACCAAGAATTAGATTCTGAGCAATTAAACAAGTCTGAAGGAAAGTTAAAATTGCCAAAATAAGAATCTTCCTATTTATCATATCTGACGATTATAGAACAAAAATAACTTGGTCAAAAAGAAATTCAGTAAAAAAGTGCCAGGAACACAAAAATCAGTGTTTACCCTTACCGAAGAAAAAACCATTTATTTACCTATATTTCTGAAAATTTAATTGTTTACAGTAAATAAATTTATTGTGTAAAGGATAAGAAGTAAATCTAGAATAAGAATACAATTGAATATGCTATGTATTATCTCTCCATCTAAGGATATGGATTTTAAGACGGTTTCCAAAATTGGCGGTGTTAATTCACCCAGACTTTGGAATAAATCACTCGAGTTATTAAAAGTAATGAAATCCAAAAAAGTCAAAGACTTATGTTCGTTAATGGACATTAGCGATAAACTGGCTCGAGAAAATGTCACGCGCTATCAGTCCATGGAGGATACTTGTACTTCTTCGAATTCCAAAGCCGCCATTTTTGCCTTTACAGGAGATGTCTATCGAGGTCTGGATCCAAATACCCTTAACGAAACGGAGATCCTACATTGTCAAAATCATACGAGAATCTTATCTGGTTTCTATGGATTATTACGTCCTTTAGACCTTATACAAGCCTACCGACTTGAGATGGGAATAAACCTAAAAGTTGGTAGATCTAAAAACCTTTATCAATTCTGGGGTGAGTACATCACTAACTTACTAAATGAAGATATTTTAGAATCCCAGTCCAAAGGATTATTGAATCTTGCTTCACAAGAGTATTATCAAGCCATTGTTCAAAAGAAAATTCAGGTACCCATTATTGATGTTCAATTCAGAGAATTAAGAAATGGAAAATTAAGTTTTTTGTCTTATAATGCAAAAAGAGCAAGAGGGTTAGTAGTGCGATATGTAGCTCAAGGAAAAATTAATAATCTTGAAGATATTAAAAACTTCGATTTAGAAAAATATACCTTTGATTCTAAATTAAGTTCTGAAAAAGAATGGTATTTTGTACGATAATTATGGTTTATGAAATTTCTTAAGATAATTATTCCAGTTGTAGTTTGTAGTTTATGGTGTTCCATCCTTAATCATAGCTTGAACATCAATACTTTGATGTTACCTCCGCTAGGAAAAATTTTTTCACCATTTGATGGTTTCTGGCAAAATGTAAAAAGCAATAGTTATGAAAACTTATCTCATCTAACTGCGACCTCCGTTGAAGGTTCAGTATTTTTTGATGAAAGAGCAGTTCCACATATTACTTCTTCCAACTTAAATGATGCTTATTTTATACAGGGTTATGTTCACGCTATGCATCGATTATGGCAAATGGATTTTTCAACTCGCGCTGCGGAAGGAAGAATTAGTGAGCTTATTGGAATAAAAGCTATCGAATTCGACAAAAATAAAAGAAGAAAAGGTCTAGCTGAAGCAGCTCGAATGAGCCTTGAAGAATGGAAAAAATTTCCGGAAATATTTAGACTATTGGAATCCTATTGCAATGGTGTAAATTTCTATATCCGTTCATTAAGCTATAAAGATTATCCCATCGAATACAAGCTAATGGATTTTAAACCAGAGTTATGGACACCATTTAAGTCTTCATTGTTTCATAAAGCTATGGCAGAAACGTTGTGTGGCAAAGATCAGGATGTTGAACTTACAAATGCTAAAATTCTGTTTGGAGATGATTTTAAATTATTGTATCCGGAATTGGATTCTATGACTGATCCTGTAATTCCTAGTGAAACCAAGTGGGGATTTAAAATTGACTCCAATTGGCGACAAAATAAAGAAACTATTCCAGCTGAATTAATATACATACCTGAGGATAGTATCCCGTCCGGATTAGGTTCTAACAATTGGGCTGTCGGAAGAAATAAATCAGAAACCGGAAATCCAATCTTATGCAATGATCCGCATCTACAACTCTCGCTTCCAAGCATTTGGTATGAACAACAGATTATTACACCTGATGTCAATGTATATGGGGTGAGTTTCGCTGGAATTCCCGGTGTAATCATTGGATTTAATAAAGACATCGCCTGGGGAATAACCAATGCAGCATGGGATGTACTTGATTGGTATAAGATTCAATGGGTAGATTCATCCAAAAAATCCTATGTTCTCGATGGTCAAACCAAAAACCTGGAATACCGAATTGAAAAAATTCCAGTCAGGATTCATGATACTATTATGGATACCGTCAAGTTGACAACCTGGGGTCCTATTGTATACGATGATTCTAAAAACATGAAATATGATCTTGCTATGCATTGGATCATTCAGGATCGGTTTCCGGTAATTGAGTTAAGCACATTCGTTGAATTAAATAAAGCATCCAACTATTCTGAATACCGGAATGCTATTAAGAATTTTTCTTACCCGGCACAAAACATTGCTTATGCAGACCGATCTGGTAGCATTGCATTGACGGTTCAAGGAGAAATGCCACTTAAATCAAATCAACAAGGTCGTTTTACGATGGATGGTTCATTGAGTCAAAACGGTTGGCATGGATTTTTAACCAATCATTTAAATCCGCAAACCCTTAATCCGGAAAGAGGCTTTATTTCATCGGCTAATCAAAGATCTACTACGGAAGATTTTCCGGTGTATTATTCGAATGGCGATTTTCGAGAATTCAGAGGCACCATGATAAACCGATTTCTAAGCCATGAAGAAAAATGGAATGTGGAGGAGATGAAAAAGCTACAAAACAACAACTATAGTCTTCTGGCCGAATCCTTACTTCCCGTTTTCTTACATCAAATGGATACCCTAAATTTGGATCAACAAAAAAAATACCTAATCCATAATCTCCATAACTGGAATTATGAATATGATTCTCTTTCCGAACAGGCGGTTGTATTTGACCTTTGGATGAATAAATTTTATAATTTGATGTGGGATGAAATAACAAAGGACAGCCTAAAAAAATATGTAAGTATTCCATCAGAACAAGCCACGATTCATCTTGTTAAAAATTATGCTGAACTTAAATATTACGATATTCAATCTACCTCTGAAGTTGAAGATCTTCGTTCATTAATCCGAATTTCATTTGACTCGGCAACCATAGAATTACTAGGAACTAATGTAAAAAGCTGGGGTAGATACAAATCCACCCATATTGATCATCTTGCCAGAATTCCTTCTTTTGGAATACCATACATTTCAACTTCGGGATCCAAGGATATCATCAATGCTTGTTGGAAGACCTGGGGACCATCCTGGAGAATGATTGTGGAATTAACCAATGACGGGCCAAAAGCCATTGGAGTTTATCCAGGTGGACAAGATGGAAGACCTGGAAATTCTCACTATATGGATATGGTTGAAACCTGGCGAAAAGGTGATTATTACGAATTAAAATATTGTCAAACAACCGATGAACTTAAAGCCATAAAAAAATCAGAACTTCAATTTTCAAAATGACATTTAATAATAAATCATGAAAAAGGGTTTTTTATTCGCAATAGTTTTAATATTCATAAATGCCTTAACGGCCTATTTTCTTCCATGGTGGAGTGTTGCATTAGCCTCAGCAATATTGGCTTATAGTTTCAGAATGTCACCATTAATATCCTTTAGTATTGCATTTGTTTCTGTAACTTTTTTATACATTGGTGTGGCGTATGTTTTATTTATTAGATCTGATTCAAGACTCACTGAAATGATCAGTGGAGTATTTATGAACATTGGAACCTACAATTTAATTTTACTGACTGG
>CAZHNF010000016.1:0-69958 GCA_964533625.1 uncultured Saprospiraceae bacterium
GTATTAAGCCTCCCGCTAGCGTTCATCCTGAGCCAGGATCAAACTCTCCATAGTATATCTTTAAAGTACTTATAATCAATCAAGTTATTGATTAATTATTTTCCTATTATTTCAATACTAAGAGACTATCTACCATAAAGCTCTAATAATTCAGAATCTTCAAGTTATTCACTAGCTGTGTTTATTTAAAAGTTTGTTACGTATTCTTCCTTCCTTCTTCCTAAACTGTCAATGAACTTTTGTCAATTTTATAATTAGTTTTACTAATCAAAAATCAATATAATTTCTCCTGTGCACTTTCGCAAAGGGATTGCAAAGATACATTCGAGCACCAATACCAAAACCCCATTTTACATTTTAATAACAAATTTTCTTCTGCTAATATTTAAATAGTTGATATTCATCAATTTACGATTCATTTTTTACCAATTTTTAGACTTAAAAATGAAGTTTTTTTAGCCCTTATTCTAAAAATGAAGAATTTTTGATGGAAATATGCCCCAATCACCGGACACTATTTATTTGAAAAAAATGGTCTATTCAAATTGCAATAATTATCGTTCGTTACAATAATCAATTTAACATATGCTCTCGCATAAAAAATGGCCACAAAAAATCTTTGTGGCCATTGAATTATTTTGAAGATCAGATTAAGATCTAACTTATTCTGTTTTGCCCCCTTTAAGGCTGTCTTGTAGGACTTTCAATTCATCCATTTTTCCTTCAGCTGCAAGTTGTGCTTGCTGAGGCCAAGTTGTTGGATCATGCATTTTATAGCGCGATCCTGCAGCTTCCAAAATTTCTTTAATTTTATCGATACTGGTTTCTGCCAATTGAGTGAATGATTCAATTCCTGCAGCATGCATTAATTCTGCAATTTTCGGACCGACCCCTTCGATTATTTTCAAGTCATCTCCTTTGGATTTAGTAGTCTTCTTGGCTGCGGGCTTTTCTTCTTTGTCTTGTTCAGTTTCCGCACTGCCTTGATCTTCTACTTTAACTGCATCATTATCAGCAATAGGTTGTACCGGAGGAGGAGTAAAAACTGGTTTTGGAAGATCTACTTTTTCCTTCTTTTCCTCCTTTGCACCCAATTGATCCTTTAAAGCACTAAACCCTTCGATTTCGCCAAGCGTAGTAATCTCTAATTTAGATTGTTGTTTTTCAATGGACTTCTTTGTTTGCTGACGCTCTTCGTCTTTTTCTTTTTTAATGTTATCGTCTGCTTCTTTCTTGATATCTTCAAGGTATCGGGAATGTGATACCAGGATTTTCTTTTCGTCGCGATTGAATTCAATCACCTTTACGGTTAGCGTTTCATCAATAGAAGCCGTCTGATTATTTTCTTTCTTCATATGTCTCAACGGACCGAAAGCTTCCAAACCATAAGGAAGTTGAACGATTAATCCTTTGTCATCTTTTTTGATAACTGTTGCAGTATGATAAGATCCAACCGGGAAAACGGTCTCGAAAGTATCCCATGGATTCTCTTCAAGTTGTTTGTGGCCTAATGATAATTTTCTATTTGGTAAATCTATATCCAAAACAATAACCTCTATTGGTTGTCCAACTTTAGTAAATTCTGAAGGATGATTAAATCTCTTAGTCCAAGAAAGATCTGAGATGTGAATCATCCCGCCAATACCTTCACTGAGTTCGACAAAAACTCCATATAGAGTAAGGTTTTTGACAATACCCGTATGCTTTGTTCCAACTGAAAACTTACTTTGTACAGATTGCCAAGGATCTTCAGTTAGTAATTTAAGACTTAATGACATCTTACGTTCGGCCTTATCAATGGTAACCACTTTAGCTTCAAGTTCTTGTCCTAAGAAGAAGTATTCCTTAGCATGAATTGGTTGATTATTCCAATTGATTTCAGAAACGTGTATAAGTCCTTCGATACCGGGTTGGATTTCCAGAAATGCACCGTAATCTTCGATATTAACGATCTTACCTTTAACGGTTGCACCTTCAACAATATATTCTGGAAATACATCCCAAGGATGTGGTTGCAATTGTTTTAATCCAAGAGAAATTCTCTTCTTGTTATCATCGAAATCCAATACTACCACATTGATCTTTTGATTTCTCTCTAGAACTTCTGATGGGTGAGTGATTCTACCCCATGAAATATCAGTAATATAAAGCAATCCGTCTACTCCTCCAAGATCAAGGAATGCTCCAAAGTCTGTGATGTTTTTAATTACACCTTCCAAAACCTGACCTTTTTCAAGTCCTTGAATGATTTGCTCTCTTTGTTCCTGAAGATCTCCTTCAATTAAGGCTTTATGTGAAACGACTGCATTCTTAATATTCTCATTGATCTTCACCACTTTAAATTCCATTACCTTACCTACGTATGCATCGTAATCTACAATAGGTTTAATATCAATTTGAGATCCCGGTAAAAACGTTTCGAGACCATTGCAATCCACAATAAGTCCGCCTTTAGTTTTGGAAATTACATTTCCTTTAATAATTGTTCCGTTTTTAAAAGAATCTACAAGGTTCTCCCATGCTCTTAAAAGCTTAGCTTTTTTTCGGGATAAGATAAGGTGGCCTTTTTCGTCCTCAGTTCTCTCGACATAGATTTCGATTTTGTCTCCTGGTTTTAAGTCCTGATCTCTGAATTCGGAAGCGGGAATTAAGCCATCTGATTTATATTTTATATCGAAGATTACATCTCCACCAGATATACTGGCAACAGTGCCTTCTATAATTTGACCTTCTGAGATTGATGAAAGACTAGTATCATAGTCTTTAAGCATTTTCTCTACTTGCTCTGGAGAATAGTTAATGGTATTCTTTTTTGAAATGCTCCAGTCAAATTCATCGTGGGGGCCGGAATAATCATCGGCTTCTACAAGTGTCTCTAGGGCTACTTCTTCGACAAAGTCTTCAACTTTTATCTTGGTCTCTGCCACCGGGTTATCTACTGAACTCTTTATCGAGTCATCAGCATCAGTGTAAATGGAGAGTTTTTCTTCTAATTCGTTTTTTTCGTCCAACATTTTGGATATTTTTAAAGGTTAACAATAATTTTAGCGGCGCAAAGGTAGGCTAAAAATTAAGAGTAAGGCTTAAAGAGTAAAGAGTAAATAAATCGTGTGTTGAATTGAATTATATTTACCTTTAATATAATATTTTATAAGTTGATTTACAATATAATATAAAAATATAAATTACTAATATTGTTTTCTATTATCATTTATTCAGAATTAATTAACAGGATGACAATTTTTACAGATTGAAGCAGTTTATTCATAAATCAGGTTTATCAATGAATAACATATATATTTTTTTTATATAAATATTTAATAAATGTATCTTCGCCCTCGAATAAAGCCAACTTTATTAAAGCCGAATTTTACGCAAGGGGAAAGGTATTGCTCAGTGGAGAGTATTTTGCTGTTCATGGGGCTAAGGTATTGGCCTTACCTACCAAGTTCGGCCAGCGCATGAAGATGCAGGAACTTACGGGAAGTGAAGTTCTTTGGTCATCCTTTGATCATCAGGGTAAGAAATGGTTTGATGCAGAAATTGACTTGATGCAATTTGATGTAACCAGTACATCCGACGAGCAAATAGGAAAATATCTCAAAAAGTTGTTTAAGGCCTGCATCAACAACAACTCTGAATTTCTCTCTCATTGGAAAAAATATAAAGTTGAACACTATTTAGAATTCCCAAGAGATTGGGGATTGGGTTCTTCTTCTACACTAATTTATAACATGGCCTCCTGGGCTGATGTCAATCCTTATCATCTTTACTTTGATATTGAATCCGGATCTGGTTATGATATAGCTTGTGCTGGCGCAGATGGGCCTATCCTGTATTGTCTCAAAAAAGATTCATTATCCGTCGATGACGTAGATTTCAATCCCTCTTTCGTTCATCAATTGTATTTTGTTCCATTAGGAATAAAAGTCGATTCCAGAGAAGCTGTTAAAAAAATTCAGAACAACATTCCGGATAAAAATGTGATTCGGAGAATTTCTGAACTCTCTGAAAAAGTTCTTGAATTAAAATCACTTAAAGCCTTTGAGCAATGGATTGAAGAACATGAGAGTATAGTCAGTGATTACATTAAGGAAAAAACCATTAAGAGCGAAAAATTCTCTGATTACTGGGGAGCGGTTAAATCATTAGGCTCCTGGCATGGCGACATGGTATTAGTAAGCAGCGATAAAAGCGAAAAAGATACTTTAGATTATTTTGCCTCAAAAGGTTTAACTAAACTCATTCCATTTCGAGATCTTGTTTTGTAATTCAATAGGTACAAGTCTTAACAACTCTTATTTACAATTCTAGTCTCCTCTTATAAATCAGGACTATCTTAAAAAATAGATGTCTTTGAATCCATTAATCAAGCAATACAACCTTATTTACTAAATTTTATTTATTATTACAACTGTTTGCAATGGTTAAACCAATGGAATATGTCAACTACCTGGTTAGAAGCGGAATTAATTGGTCAAAAAGAAGAGATCAAAGGAACTAATAGGTTCTGGTTAAGGATTCTCGCCGATTCGGTTGTTCGTTATGACGCCGGTCAGTTCTTTACTTTCGATTTTCCAACCGGAGAAAAAAGAGCAGATCGTTGGAGGTCTTATTCCATAGCAAATACCTGTGATGGTTCGAATATTATCGAATTGTGTGTCTCCTACAAAAAAAATGGAATGGCCAGTGAATATCTCTTTAATACTATAAACAAGGGAGACAAAGTAAGATTTAAAGGACCAGAAGGAACTTTTACTCTTCCATCCAAACAAAATGGAAATATTGTCATGCTTGCAACAGGTACTGGCGTAGTGCCCTTTCGCGCTATGTTACAAAAAATTTCTACTGAAAAAATAAGTTCTGCTCCTATACATTTAATTTACGGAACTCGCAAAGTCAAAGACATACTGTATTTTGAAGAATTAGAAGATTACGCTCATTTTTTAAATGATATTAAAATCGATATTTGCTTATCGCGCGAAACGCGATTGCCTAAAAATCTCAATAATATTAATTTTCACAGCGGCTATATTCATCCAGTCTATCTTCAACAAAAAATAATTACCCCTGAATCTACCATTATGGTCTGCGGTTGGCAACAAATGATGGATGAAGCTGTGATTCATCTTATGAATACTCTAAAAGTTGATCGCAAACAAATCCGGTTGGAATTGTTTGGTTAATTTGAAACTCCCATTATGAAAAAAATTGAACACATTGGAATTGCTGTTAAAAATATAAAGACGGCGAATGATCAATATTCAAAAATATTATCTACACCTCCCTATAAAGAAGAAGAAGTTGAATCTGAATCCGTCGTTACCTCTTTTTTCAAAATGGGTGAAACTAAAATAGAATTACTTCAAGCCACCGATGAACAATCTGCAATTGCCCGATTTATAAACAAACGGGGTGAAGGTATACATCATATAGCGTTTGAAGTAAATGATATTTATCAAGAAATGGAACGATTTCGTTCTATGGGATTTCAATTGCTGAATGATCAACCAAAACGCGGAGCAGATAATAAGTTAATATGTTTTATACATCCTAAAGAAGCTCATGGTGTTTTGATCGAATTGTGTCAGTCGATAGATCAAAAGCAATGACGCTATTTGAAATTATTCTTGCCATATCCGGAGGATTTTTTGCAGGTTGTATCAATACTTTATCCGGCAATGGTTCAATAGTTACGCTTGGCTTTATGACTGAAATAATGGGATTGCCTCCACAGATCGCCAATGGGACCAACCGGCTTGGATTACTTACACAGGGTATAGGAAGTTTGCATGCCTTTCATCACAACAATCGATTGGGAACTTACGGTTTCAACCGACACATCCTATTAGGAATTCTGTCAGCTATACTCGGTGCCTTGTGTTCAATCTATGTTGATCCAAACTCATTTTTCATCGTGTACAAATTCATGATGTTGCTGATGCTTATTATGGCCATATTCAAGCCTGATCAGTGGTACAAATCAAATTTGGATAGAAACCTCCAACATTCCTGGATAAGTTATGTAATAATAATTGTTCTCGGATTCTATGGTGGATTTATTCAGATGGGTATGGGGGTATTTTTTGTATTTCTCATGATCCATTTTTTAAAAACTCCGGTCCTTGAAGCCAACATTGTTAAGATCATCATGGTGAGTTGTTACACCTTAATTATTCTTTTTTTATTTCATCATCATCAGATGCTGGATTGGAAGATTGGAATGACTATAGCCATAGGCCAGGGAATTGGCGGATGGTTAATGGCACATTATGCTTCGCGCATTCCCAATGCTGCAAAAGTTGCACACTATTTATTTATCATAGCCGTTTCATTGACTGTATTCAAGTTGTTTGGGTTGTTTTGATTATATAAAAATTTTAAATTCAGAATTACTTTAATCAAGACATACTACTTGCATTTAATTTTGATTGCATTCTCATAAATTATATAGCATTTCGTCGGCTTTTGTATTTTAAATACCTCAATTAAGCTAATTTGAAAGTATAATTTCTCCCAAAAATTCCTTCTCTTTGCGTATTATTTGAAGACATGCGCATTTCGTATTCCTGGTTAAAGACGATTATTGATTTAGATCTAACTCCTGTAGAAACAGCTAATATCCTGACTTCCCTTGGGTTGGAAGTGGAGGGAATAGAATACATTGAATCTATTCAAGGAGGCTTACAAGGAGTGGTTGTTGGTGAAGTATTGGCTTGTGAAAAACATCCCAATGCAGATCGTCTGAAGTTAACTAAGGTCAATATTGGATCCGGGGAACCATTATCAATTGTCTGCGGTGCAAGCAATGTCGCTGTTGGTCAAAAAGTATTAGTTGCTACAGAAGGGACAATATTATATCCAAAAAAAGGTGAATCAATTGTCATAAAAAAATCTAAAATAAGAGGTGAAGAATCTTGTGGTATGATCTGCGCTGAAGATGAACTTGGCATTAGCGATAATCACGATGGAATCATGATACTTGATTCTAAAAGTATTCCGGGAACTCCAGCTTCTGAAATATTACAATTAAAATCTGAAGTAGTTTTTGAAATTGGACTTACCCCTAATCGTTCGGATGCTACTTCTCATCTAGGAGTTGCCCGTGACATAGCCGCCTGGTTTCGCGTGCATAAAAACATTAGAAAAGAAATTTCATTATCAACCTTCAATATTCCAAAACCTCAATCTATATTTCCTATCCAAATAGATGTCGTACGGGAAGACCTCTGTCCCAGATATGCCGGTATTTGTTTGCGAAATTTAAAAGTTGCTCCTTCCCCTCTTTGGTTACAAGATCGATTGAAATTGGTGGATCAGAAACCAATCAATAACGTTGTTGACATTACCAATTATATTTTATTCCATTATGGTCAACCTTTACATGCTTTTGATCTTGAAAAAATTATTGACCATCATCTGATCATCGATACTTTAAGTAATGGCACGACATTTATTACCTTAGATCAGCAAGAAAAAAAATTAAGCTCTAATGATCTAATGATATGTGACGGTCATCGAAATCCGCTTTGCATGGGAGGTGTAATGGGAGGAATAAACAGTGGAGTCACTGACAACACAACCAGTATATTTTTAGAAGCTGCTTATTTTATGCCCTCGACTATTCGAAAGAGCAGCATGAATCATCTTCTGAGATCAAATGCTGCCAAAACTTTTGAAAAAGGAGTTGACCCCAATATGGTGGTAGAAGCATTACAAGCCGCTACCAAACTGCTGATTGAAATATGCGGAGCAGAAGTTTGCTCTGAAGTAGTTGATGTATATCCACAAATAATAAGCCGACCATCTATTGATCTCGATTTGAATTATGTCAATGCTTTATCTGGAATGAGCTTCGATGAACAAAAGTTGAAAGAAGTTTTATTCGCGCTTGATATGGAAGTGAAAGATTTGAGAAATGGGAAGTTCCAAGTTTATGTTGGGACAAACAAGCACGATGTCACGCGTCCGGCGGATGTTGTGGAGGAAATATGTCGTGTATATGGATTAGATCATATCCCTATTCCCGAAAAAATAAAAATATCATTTCCTACACATGTAGAATCCTTGCATGGTATTCGACAACAGCTTTCTACTTTTTTCGCCTCCAGAGGATACAATGAAATCATGGGATTGTCTTTGTGCTCTTCCGAAATATGTCTGAAATCTGGAATTTGGAAAGATGAAGAATTGGTTTATATCAATAATAGTTCGAATACTAATCTCGATGTAATGAATCCATCGATCGCACTCTCTGGATTACAAGCCATTGCCTTTAATCAAAATCGACAACAAAATGATTTAGCTTTATTTGAAATTGGACGTTCATACTCTAAATCTGGAAACCAATACAAGGAAGAGCAATTTCTTTCCTTGTTTTTGACTGGTGCAAAAAATAGTGCCCATTGGACGAACTCTACAATTAATAATTATACTTTTTTTGATGTTAAAGGACAGTTAGAAGAATTATTTAATTTTTTTGGCTGCTCTAATCTTTCGACTGAAATAAAAGAAAACATTGGAATTTACAATTACGCAATGACTTGGGTTTCCGATAAAAATGAAATTGCAAGTTGTGGAATAATTAATTCTGAATTATGCAAGCAGTTTGACATTAAAAAAGAAGTTTACCATGCTGAAATTAATCTTGCAGGTTTACAAAAATTATTGAGTCAAAAAAGAATTCATTACAAAGAGGTAAGTAAATTTCCATCCTCCAAACGTGATCTCGCCTTAGTGGTTAATAAAAGTACTTATTACAAAGACATTGAAAATATTGTATTTGAAGCTGGCGGTGAATTTATTCAAAGTGTTAGTTTATTTGATATTTACACGAATGATGAACAATTAGGAAATGATAAAAAATCCATGGCCATTAGCATCGTCATTGAATCTAAAGAAAAATCTCTTAGTAGTGCTGAACTAGATCAAATAACGGAGAGGATAATTAAGCAGATGGAAAACAGGTTGCAGGCTTCCATAAGAAGATGATACCTTAATGAACTAAGAATATTTGTGACTATTTACTAATATTCAAAACTTTAAAGAACTAAATAAATTTTCCAGTTACTTATCTTTTTCAAAGTCATCAGCAGTTGGTAGAATATCTGAATAGGTTCTGAGTTTGCTGTATTTTCTACTGAATCCGAAATAAACAACGAGACCACCTAACATCCATAGTAATGCAATAGTTAATGTCCTTGGGTCAATAGATACAATCATTGCTCCACAAATTAACACACCCATGATGGAAACAAATCCAACTGCGGGAGCCCTAAATGGTCTGATGATTTCAGGATTTGATCGTCTCATAATCCAAACCCCTGCACTTACAAGTACAAAAGCAAGCAAGGTGCCAAACGAAGTTAAATCACCGGCAACACTACCCGGAACAAAAGCAGCAAAAGCTCCAACAAAAACAAAAAGAATAACATTGGCTTTGTATGGTGTTCTGAATTTAGAATGAAGATCAGAGAATGCTTTAGGTAGTAATCCGTCATGAGACATACTATAGAATACACGACTCTGTCCCATCAACATTACTAGAATAACTGAAGAGAATCCAGCCAGTATGGCAACCGTTACTGCAGTAGCCAGCCAACTATAACCCTCCATATGGTGCTCAATGGCATAGGCTACTGAGGCTTCTTTACCAGCTTGCATAAATTCTGTATAAGGCGCAACTCCGGTTAGTACATGCGAGAATAAAATATATAATACTGTACATATTACCAAAGAACCCAAGATACCGATGGGCATGTCTTTCCTTGGATCTTTAGCTTCCTGAGCAGCTGTAGAAACCGCATCGAATCCAATGAAAGCAAAGAATACAATCGAAGCACCACGAAGAACTCCTAACCAACCATGATTAAAGCTCGGAGCATAAGAATATTGAGTTCCGTCCGGCAAGATGGCTGGCGGGGCATCCGCAGGGATAAAATATGGAATATGGTTCATAGGGTTGATATATTGCCATCCAATCGCTATAAAAATTAAAACGATCGCTACTTTTATGAACACTATGATGGTATTAACTGTAGCAGATTCTTGAGTTCCTTTAATAAGTAATGCAGTTAAGACTAGCAAAATGAAAAGTGCCGGCAGATTAATCATACCCGTATGGATTACTCCTAAGTTATCTTTGGCCGACTCAAATGGCGAGTGACACCATTCATAGGGTATTCCCCCACCCAGGAGATTATTCAGATATTCACTCCAGGCGATAGAAACTGTAGCTGCTCCTAAGGCATATTCTAATATAAGTGCCCAACCAATTATCCAGGCCACTAATTCTCCCATAGTAGTATAAGCATAAGTGTATGCGCTACCTGCGATAGGAATCATAGAGGCAAATTCAGCATAACATAATCCTGCAAAAGCACATCCGACTGCAGCAATAATAAATGATATGGTAACGGCTGAACCGGCATGACCACCCGCTGCTGCTGCTGTCCGTACAAATAAACCTGCACCGATAATGGCACCAATCCCCAAAGAAATTAATGCTCCGGAACCTAAAGTTCTCTTTAGAGATTTTTCTGAAGGATTGGCCTGATCAAGTAGTACTTTAATTGATTTTTTTGCAAATACGCTCATGTTATCTTTTAATTAGCCCGTGAAAATAGATAATAAAAGTAGAAATTCGTGCCTTTATTCATCTTAAAAGAAAAATAATGTACAAGCTCAAGCTGATTGACGGAATTTATCTGGTAGCTGGTTCTATGATAGGTTCAGGTATATTTATTGTTAGTGCTGATATTGCAAGAACAACAGCCGGTGGAGGTTGGCTTCTCTTATCCTGGGTTATCGCAGGATTAATGACATTATTAGGGGCCTTAGCTTTTGCAGAATTATCCGGAATGTTTCCTAAATCGGGAGGTCAGTATATCTACTTGAGAGAAGCTTACAATCCCTTTGTATCGTTCTTATATGGATGGACCGTTTTTCTAGTTGTTAATTGTGGTACGATTGCAGCTGTTGCTGTTGGATTTTCAAAATATACAGGAGAATTGGTTCCTTTTTTTAGTATTGATAATACTTTGTTAGATCTTGGTTTTTTGAAGATAAGCAGCGCTCAGTTACTAAGTGTATTACTAATAGTTTTTCTAACTTGGGTTAACGCCAAAGGTATCAAGTATGGAAAATTTATACTTCGGATTTTTACATCTGTAAAAGTTCTATCCCTTGCTATGATCATAATTCTTGGATTGTTTGTATTCAGAAACGAGGATATCTGGAACATCAACCTAATGAGTTTTTGGAATATGCAATCTGTTAAGGTGGAGAATGGACAGATTCTTTCTACTATTTTAACCGGAACAGGAATGTTGATGGCTATTGGTACAGGGTTAGTCGGATCATTATTTTCTTGTGATGCATGGACCAATGTATCCTTTATAGCAGGAGAAATTGAAGATCCAAAAAGAAACATTCCACGAAGTTTAATCTATGGTGTTGGATTGGTTTCGATATTATTTTTATTAGTAAATGTGGCCTATTTAAATCTTTTACCACTCGCAGGTTCTCCGGATGGGATTGATGCCATTTCAAAAGGTATACAGTTTGCCGATCAGGAAAGAGTCGGAACTGCGGCTTCTACCGTAATGTTTGGAGCATCCGCAGGAGTTATCATGGCTGTGCTTATTATGATTTCAACATTTGGTTGTAATAATGGAATTATTCTTGCAGGAGCTCGAATGTATCAGGCTATGGCTAAGGATAATTTATTTTTTGACAAAATGAAAAATAATAACCGATTTGAAGTACCTGGTTTTGCACTATGGGTACAGGCGATTTGGGCATCTGTTCTTTGTTTATCCGGTCAATACGGCCAACTACTGGATTATGTTATGTTTTCAGTGATGATTTTTTACATAATATCTATTGCTGCAGTATTTGTTCTTCGGATCAAACAACCTAATGCAGAGCGTACTTATAGAGCGATTGGTTATCCTTACCTTCCTATTATTTATATCCTTCTCGCTGCTGCCTTTTGTGTAAACCTATTTATTAATAAACCAGAATTCTGTATTCCAAGTCTTATCATTGTGTTATTAGGAGTACCGGTGTATTATATGTGGAGAAGAGTATATCATAATTAATTTCATATTTATTTCTTAAATTTTATTTGTAACAAAAAAAAAAATCAGTACATCTTAACAAGAAATTGAGATAAGCTGAAATTTATACTATGTAATATTTATTGAACTCTACGCTTGAAATTACTTTAGATCAGCAATTAAAAAATTTATTGATACCTTATTTTTACTGAAAAAAATTATATGAGTTATTACTTAACTATCATATCTAGATAAGTTAAAATTACATCGTGGAAGTATTTGCTTATCTTACTTATTTAATATTGTTTTAACATACTTACAATAAAAACTTCTCCACCACAGCCATCTATGATAAGTGTTTTAATAAAATTCTGTTAATTTTTTAAAAAATTTAAACACAAGTAAATACTAAATAAGTTTTAACCGTATCTTTGACTTGGTGAAGTATTTTTCAATAAGTTTTAGCCTCTACCTCTTGGTACTATCTTTTGTGCCTTGTGGGGACTTACATGGTTGCAATGAGAATCAAAGTCTTTTGACATTAGAGAACAGAAACCATAAGCAGAGCGATGATAAAGATACTTGTTCTCCATTTTGCGCTTGTACTTGTTGTGGTCTATCAATAGTAGATCTGGATGTTTCAGTAATATTTTTGAATATAATTCTGGTTAAAACTATTGAAATATCGGAATATCTTCTTATTCCATTCTCCCTTGTTTTTTTTCAAATCTGGCAACCGCCAAAAATCAGTTAATTAGTAAAGTTTAGTATTCTACTGAACACAATTTAGAACTAACTGGGATGCTTTGGCATAACAGTTAGACAATTCCTCATTTATTATACTGATTAAATTATGTTAGACAAAATAATTGCTTTTAGCATTCATAATAAATTCATCATTAGCTTGATGACCTTATCTCTGATTATTTGGGGGATATGGAGTGCAAACAAACTTCCAATTGACGCACTTCCTGATATTACCAACAACCAAGTTCAGATCATTACATTATGCCCTACACTTGCTGGTCAAGAAGTAGAACAATTGGTCACTTACCCGATTGAACAAAGTATCGCAAACTTACCAGACTTGGAGGAATTGAGAAGTATTTCTCGTTTTGGGTTGTCTGTTATCACAGTCGTTTTTGATGACAAAGTAGATATCTATTTTGCAAGGCAGCTCATTAACGAAAAACTCAAAGAGGCAGAAGAAAAAATTCCTACTGGAATTGGCAAGCCAGAACTAGCACCTGTAAGTACCGGCTTAGGTGAGATATATCAATATATTATACATCCTAATAAAGGAAGCGAAGAAAAATATACAGCAATGGACCTTAGGACAATGCAGGATTGGATAGTGGCCCGTCAACTTTACGGCACACCAGGCATTGCAGAGGTAAACAGTTTCGGTGGACAATTGAAGCAATATGAAGTTGCGATAGATCCAGATCGATTAATTGCAATGGGAATTTCTATTCCAGAAGTCTTTAGTGCATTAGAAAGGAACAATGAAAATACCGGAGGCGCCTACATTGACAAGAAACCCAATGCTTATTTTATTCGTGGAGTAGGATTAATAAGTTCAATTGATGATGTGAAAAATATTGCCGTTAAAAACAATCCGAATGGAATCCCAATCTTAATTAAAGATGTAGCTGATGTGCGCCTGGGAAGTGCTGTTCGTTATGGTGCACTTACTTACAATGGTGAAGTAGATGCAGTTGGTGGAGTTGTTATGATGTTAAAAGGATCAAACAGTGCAGATGTGGTTAATCGTGTGAAGGAAAAAATGGCTACCATTCAAAAATCATTACCGTCCGATGTAATAATAGAACCCTATCTTGATAGAACTGATTTAGTGAATCGCGCCATCTCTACTGTAGAGAAAAATCTGATTGAAGGAGCTTTAATTGTCATTTTTATTTTAGTTTTATTTCTTGGAAATTTTCGAGCAGGGTTAATTGTAGCCTCCGCAATTCCACTAGCGATGCTTTTTGCTCTTGGTATGATGAACTTGTTTGGAGTAAGTGCTAACCTGATGAGCTTGGGAGCAATTGATTTTGGCTTAATTGTAGATGGAGCAGTCATTATTGTTGAAAGTATTTTTCATCGTATTAATACCAGCCATTTGAGTAGTGGCAGAACTGAATTAACATCAAAACAAATGGATGAGACCGTTTATGAAAGCGCAAAGCGTATGATGAATTCTGCAGCTTTCGGACAGATCATTATTCTCATTGTGTATTTACCAATTCTCTCATTAATTGGCATAGAAGGAAAAATGTTTGGACCGATGGCTCAAACCGTTTCGTTTGCCATACTCGGAGCTTTCATTCTTTCACTGACTTATATTCCCATGGTATCATCAATATTTCTCAGTAAAAAAGTAAGTCACAAAAAAAATATATCTGACCAGATGATGGAATTTTTCCAAAGGATTTACGCACCATTATTACAAGTAGCAATCAAAGCAAAATTATTTGTAGTAGGAATAACAGTTGCAATCTTTTTTAGCACAGCTATTGTTTTTTCAAGAATGGGGGGTGAATTTATTCCAACGTTAGCGGAAGGTGATTTTGCATTTCATTGCATTCTTTCTCAAGGAACCTCTTTGTCGCAAAGTTTGGAAACCTCCATGCAAGCCGCTCGTCTAATTAAAGAATTTGATGAAGTTAAGATGGTGGTTGGAAGAACAGGTGCAGCCGAAATTCCAACAGATCCAATGCCCCCTGAAGCCACCGATTTAATGATCATTCTTAAACAACAAAGTGAATGGAGAAGAAATATTTCGTATGATGATTTGGCTGATGAAATAAACGAAAAATTGGAAAATATTCCAGGAGTTTTCTTTGAGAAAAGCCAACCCATACAAATGAAATTTAATGAATTGATGACTGGTATCAGACAGGATGTCGCGGTAAAAATCTTTGGTGAAAATATGGATACTCTTTTAATGTATGCCAATAAAGCGAATGCAATAGTTCAAGGCATAGAAGGTGCAACGGAACCAAGTGTCGAGCGAGTTGCCGGATTACCACAAATAGTAATTAAATATAATCGCACTCAAGTTGCTAATAATGGTTTGAATATTGAGGACATCAACCATATTGTAAGTACTGCATTTGCAGGTGGAGAAGCAGGTGTGGTTTTTGAAAACGAACGGAAATTCGATTTGGTAGTTCGCCTTGACAGTGTTCATCGCAACAATATTGAAGATGTAAGTCATTTATATATTCCGACAGCTAATGGAACACAAATTCCATTATCTCAGGTAGCTGAAATAAAAATGGAATTAGGCCCTGCACAAATCAGTCGCGAAGATGGTAAACGCAGAATCGTAATTGGCTTTAATGTAAAAGACAGGGATGTGGCAAGTGTAGTTGCAGATATTGAAAAGCAACTTAACGAGAAAGTAAAATTACCCGAAGGATATTATTATACTTATGGAGGTACTTTTGAAAATTTACAAGCAGCTTCAGCTCGTTTGATGATTGCAGTGCCAGTTACACTCGCATTAATCTTTATGCTTCTCTATTTTACATTCACTTCAGTAAAACAAGCCACGCTTATTTTTACTGCAATTCCAATGGCAGCTATTGGCGGAGTATTAGCATTGCTTTTACGTGATATGCCTTTCAGTATATCAGCTGGAGTTGGTTTCATTGCCTTATTTGGAGTTGCCGTATTGAATGGAATTGTCTTAGTAAGCACTTTCAATCAATTGGAAAAAGATGGCGTCTCAGACATATTTCAAAGAATTCGGGAAGGAACTAAAATCCGCCTACGTCCGGTACTAATGACCGCCAGTGTTGCATCTCTCGGGTTTTTACCAATGGCACTTTCACATGGGGCAGGTGCAGAAGTACAAAGACCATTAGCAACCGTAGTCATTGGCGGGTTGATCTCAGCTACTTTTTTAACACTATTTGTTTTGCCTTTGCTTTACCTGCTATTTTCTTCTAAAGGAAGAAATAAAAACAGTTTCGTATCAATCCTTTTTCTAATTTCACTATTTGCTTTTAGTAATATAAATGCTCAAACGATACCAAAATCAATTACAGTTAATGACGCCATTAATGCCGCATTAAAGAATAACCTAAAATTGCAATCTCAACAATTATCTATTCAAGCTTCGAGTTCACTGCGAAAATCTGTATTTGAATTGCCTAAGGCGGAAATCAATTTTCAATATGGACAGTTTAACAGCTTAGAGAAAGACAATGGTTTTCAGGTATCGCAAGTAATTCCTTTCCCTACATACTTCACGGCCAGATCTGAATTGTACAAAGCCGAATTAAAGAGCAGCGAACTAAAGCAGGAAGCTACAATCAATGAAATAAAAGCTCAAGTACAATCTTACTTCTATCATTTGCTGTATTTGCAGATATCAAAGAAGCAATTGCAATCATTGGATAGTTTATTTAACGATTTTGTCAAAGCTGCCGCACTTCGCTACCAGACGGGTGAAAGCAATTTACTAGAAAAAGCAACCGCAGAAACCAAACGTGGACAGCTTTCGATTTTACTTAAACAAACCGAAACAGAATATGCAATGGCATACAATTCTCTCAAGATTTTGATGAGTACAAATGATGATTTTACTATTATCGATACTGGGGTGTTTCGACCCATTGCATTAGGGCTTGCGTTAGATACATTCAACGTTAGCTATAATCCTTCACTTAAATTAATGTATCAGCAAGCAATTATTGCAGAGCAAAACAAAAAGCTAGAAAGAGCGACAGCATTACCCGATTTTACTATTGGCTATTTCAACCAGTCGATTATCGGCACGCAAACTGTAAATGGTAGTGATGTACTTTATGATGGCAGTAAACGATTTCAAGGTATAAATGTTGGCCTGGGTATTCCTCTCACATTTTTCAGCAATTCGGCAAAAATAAAATCGCTTGATTACAAACAGCAATCCTTACAAAAGGAAGCTGATAATGAAATGTTGGTTTTACAAAACCAATTGGAAAATGCCTTTCAGCAATATATACAAAACTTATCTCAATATAATTACTATCAATCGACTGCATTGCCGAATGCCAGGATTATCATTAGCACTGCAAAAGTTGGATTCAAAAGTGGCGACATTGGTTATATTGAATATCTGCAGGCATTACAAATCGCCACAGATGTGCATTTAAATTCTCTACAAGCCATAAACCAACTCAATCAATCTATTATTAACATCCATTTTTTAATCTACAAGTAAATTTAAATCAATGAATAAATTCATAATCATCATATCAATTGCAGTAATAAGCTGGTTATTTTCTTCTTGTCAAAGCCATAAGGAATCTGATGGTCATAATCATGGTGAAGAAGTAGGACATTCGGAAGGGCATCATGACGAACACGAAAACAGCAAGACTGCAAGCCTTACTGAAGAACAAATGAAATCAATTAAAATTGAATTGGGACGAATCGAGAAGAAACAACTCACTGCTTCACTCAAAGCCAATGGACTTTTGAAGGTGCCCAATCAAAATAAAGCCAACGTAACAGCAATGATGGGAGGAGTGATCAAATCCATTTTAGTGCAAACGGGAAACTCTGTAAATAAAGGACAAATCATAGCCACGATTACAAATAACGCTTTCATTACGATGCAGGAAGAATATATTTCAGTTTCAGCAAAAGTAGATTTGGCTCAATTGGAATATAACCGGCAAAATGAATTACATGCAGGAAATGCCGGTGCATTAAAAAATGTACAAACCAGTGAATCAGAATTAAAAATACTTAAGGCCCGAAAGGCTAGTTTACAAAAACAGTTGGAATTAATCGGTATCAAGAGTAATTCACTTACTTCGGAAAATATTCAAACCACAATAAACATCTCAAGTCCTATTAGTGGTGCGTTAAGTAATGTAATGGTAAATATTGGGAGCTTTGTTAATTCCAACAATCCGATTGCAGAAGTAGTTGATAACAGTCAGCTTCATCTAGATTTATATGTTTATGAAAAAGATTTGGTTAAACTACAAATAGGCCAAACCATTCATTTTACACTTACCAACAACCCCGGCAAAGAATACGACGCCGAAGTGTATTCGATTAGCAACACGTTTGAGCAAAGTACTAAAGCTGTTGCCGTCCATGCCCGCGTAAAAGGCAACAAAACTGGATTGATAGATGGGATGGCCATTACCGCTTTAGTAAGTTTGGAAAATGCCAGTGTAGATGCCATACCCACAACCGCCATAATCAACCATGAAGGGCAGGATTACATTTTCATTGTCACAGAAGCACACAGTGAAGAAGAGCATCACGAACACAATGAAGCCGATGAAAAGGCACATCAACACGACGAGCAAGGCCATGAACATAAGGAAAAAGAAGAAGACAGAAAACAAGTAAAAGAAACAACATTTGAAAAAATACCAATACGTAAAGGCACGACCGATGTTGGTTATAGTGAAATTACCTTATTGAAAGAAATTCCGGCTAATGCAAAGATCGTAACCAATGGTGCCTTTTTTATTTTGGCTAAAATGACAAATAAAGGTGAAGGACATGAACATTAAACCTATCATGCATTAAAATATAAATTCATATACATGAATCTACCAATCCAAGACAAGAAATTTCTCTTCCTTCTATTTGCAATTATACTAGTTATTGCATTAGAAATCCTTTCCATTCATGACATTAATATTCCAATGCCTTTTGCACCGTTAGTTTTTGCCATATTAATTTTCGGGATTGGTTACAAAGTTATTTGGAATGGATTAAAAGCATTACTTAAATTCAATTTCAGCAGTATTAATCTACTGATGACCATAGCAGTTATTGGAGCCTTTTATTTAAGAGAGTATCCTGAAGCTGCTGTGGTTATTGTCTTGTACGTATTGGGTGAACGACTTGAATCTATTGGAATCGAAAACAGCAAATCCGCATTAAACGAACTCGTTTCCAAATCGCCAAAAACAGCTTTTGTTAAGGAAAAGCAAACTGAAATTGCAATTGATAAAGTTCCGGTAGGTACAATTATCCAGATAAAACCACACGACATGATCCCATTAGATGGAATTATCGAAAGCGGAGAGTCTACTATTGATGAGGCCACAATTACAGGAGAACCAATACCGCAAGATAAATACAAAGGGGATCAAGTATTTGGAGGAACACTTAATAAAAGCGGTTTTATTGAAATTATAACTACTAAACTTTCTTCCGAAACTACTTTTTCTAAAATCATTCAGCTTACTTTTGAAGCAAGCGTCAACAAAAGTCCAACACAAAAATTCATTCAACGTTTTGCAAAAATTTATACCCCGTCTATTATTGTTATAGCATGTTTACTTTTTGCAATACCTGTTTTTGTTTTCAATGAGGATTTGAATCATTGGTTGGAGCAAGCCATAACATTACTTGTTATTGCTTGTCCATGTGCTTTAGTTATTTCTACTCCTGTTGCAATTTATGCTGCAATCGGCAATGCTTCTTCCATGGGAGCTCTTGTGAAAGGCGGAAAATACCTTGAAGCCTTGGCTCAGGTTAAAGCAATTTGCTTAGATAAAACCAGGACAATCACTTATGGTAATCCAATAGTTTCAGATGTTATTACCCTTCAAGGAACGAGCCGGGAAGAATTACTTGCTTGCACTGCTGGTGCAGAAATCTTTAGCGAACATCCTTTGGCTCAAGCAATCGTCAATGCTGCAAAAAACGAGGGTTATGAAATTCACAAAACTGAAAAATTTGAAAGCATCATCGGAAAAGGTGCCATTGCAAAATGCCTGGTATGTAAAGATGAGACCATATTTGTCGGAAAACTCGGATTCATAAGTGAACACCAACCGGTAAGCGATGAGGCCTTTAATATTGTTAGACAACTATCTGAGCAAGGAAAAACTAGTGTAGTGGTAAGTTTTGGACAAGGAGTGGCTGGTATCTTTGGATTAATGGATGAAATAAAACCAGATAGTGTGGATGCGCTTAAAAGAATAATAGAAATGAATATCGAACCAATAATGCTTACAGGTGATTCAGATACCTCAGCAAAATATATAGCACAAATTGTAAATATTAAAAAATTTTACGGCGGATTGATGCCCGAAGACAAGGCATCCCGAATCAAAGAAATTATTACTCAATATAAAAACGTAGTCATGGTAGGAGATGGAGTAAACGATGCACCTGCGTTAGCAATATCTACTGTTGGTATTGCAATGGGAGCAGCAGGAAGTGATACAGCAATTGAAACCGCAAACATCGCATTAATGAATGATAAGCTTTCATTGATACCAATTCTCATTAAATTAAGCAAAGCGACTGTCAATACTATAAAAATTAATACTATAGCTGCTATACTTGTAAAAGCCATTTTTATTATTTTGGCATTGTTAGGATTTAGCCATTTAGTTTTTGCCATTGCGGCAGATGTCGGTGTAACGTTGATGGTCATACTTTTTAGTTTAAGATTAAAGTATTATAAAAATTGAAATCAGATAAAAATCTTTTATTTCTTAAAACGATTTATTTACCAAGACGATTTAAAATATAAAAAAATCTACTGTGCATCCGGTAATTCCTGCAAACTAAGTGTATCCATTAAGTATTAACACACTTAGTTTGCGAGAAATATTTATGACTGTTCAATCTCTTATCTTCTAGTTTCAACATTCTATAACATCGCAGTATGGCACAACTGGAACAGGTGATGCAAAATCGATATATAATATTTCAAAGATTTTTTAATCTATCACCAACATCTTCTTGGTTTGCGAATTATTTTCATAATCTACCTGGTAGTAATAAACCCCGCTGGTTGGCAAGATTCCCCCGTCTATAATCCATTGCTGGTATCCACGGGAAAGCTCCTTTTCAGCAACAAACTGCACCCTGCCCCGGGCATCATAAATGGTTAGTTTTACAGCGCCTCCTCTAGGCAAAATCATACCAATTTTGGTTTGCTCTTTCCAAGGATTCGGTTCGTTCTGGTATAACAAGAAATCTAAATTATCCTTAGAATATGGTTGAAGCTCAACCTGCCCTTCTATCTTACCTAGTTCAACAGATAAACTTGGTGTAATGGAGGAATTAACATTAATATAATCCGAAATCAAACCTAATTTTGTTGACTTAAATTTAATTCTAAAGAGTTCTAAATCATTCAATGCTTTTCCATTCCAGCATACTGTAATCTTGCCATTTGTGCTCGCATAAAGTCCAAAATTATCCAAGTTAAACTTGTTGAAAGTATTAGGCAACATTTCAAGAAATTGAATTCCTTTTACATCAAATTGCAATGTTGTCTGAAACCCCTCAAAGTCTTCTATGTTAGAAGCTTTAACGACTAACTCATAGACTTCATTCTTGTGCAATTCAATATCGTCATAATACAATTTGATACTTTTATTAGATCTGCTTTCAATCTTTGTAGCTCGACTGGTCCTTGCAGATTCAGTAACATCTCCAATTTTAACTGCTATAAAATCAAGATTTTCATCTGTTGACATATATGGAATATGAATGGCCTCCGGATGCTTATTTAATAAGGCTTCTTCATGGGACGCAAATAAGTGTTGTGAAGAAACGAATCTCCAACTCGTATTGCCAGAGATTTCATCATTAATACCTAATATAAGTTTTCTAATATCTGAGATATCCCTAGTAGTAACGCTCATCGATCGGTTGACATCAGCCGATATATATTGATATGGATTAGTAAAAGATTCTATTCCAAGGATATGTCTTTGGATTTTTACAATGTCTGCTGTCGTTACTCCATTGAGCCATTCATCATTTTTACCTGGTGTTAAAAGACCTTCACCACCCGCCGCAACTTTTTCGAATCTATAATTTCCATTCTCATCCGTAAAAGTAGTCTTAGGCGAAGATCGTATAAATTGAACCTCGGCTGCCTCAAGTTTTTTACCTGAAGGAGTGTGTATGTTCCCTGTGATCACCAGTTCATGTAAAGTCTGTGGACAAGGCGGAAGATTCAAAGGATTATCCGTAACAATCAGTTGAGTTTTACAAAATGTTGAATTTCCGAATTGATCAGATACCCAAATTTCAACATTATGAATTCCCATACTATCACAGTTGTAAATTCTAATACTGTCTTCTGGATTATCACTAAAGCTAAATCGCAGAACTCCACCACAGCCCTGACTAGATTTGGAAACAAGATCTCCTGCAAATACCCTTGCTTGCTTGCCGTCTGGAGTACCATCACCATCTAGATCGATTGCACTTAGTCCAATGCTTAATCCTGTCAAACAGAATATCGTTGGAGGCTTACAATTTCTAATTTCAACACGCCTATTGCAGCTTGCGTTACCACCACATGCATCAGTGACATCCCAAAAAATGCGATGTATTCCTACTGGCCATTGGAGTGTTGCACTTGGAACTCCTTGTCTCGACTGCACTAGATCAATGCTACCATCATCATCAAAGTCGATTCGATAACTAAACCATAGTTCTTCCTTTTTTGTACACCCTTCGACTATTTCTAAATTCATGGTAATGTCCTGTGTTCTGCACAAACTATCATAACTACAAATAACAGTATCCTTACAACCACCTGAAATTTGTGCAGGTTTTAAGTCAACCATTTTAATGGTTTGCACATAGGTAAAGATTTCAAAATTTCCCAAAGAATCTTTACTGCACCAATTTGCTACATTCCACTCCCGTAGAATTTTTAAACAAGGTCCACCTATAATATTGCTAAATTCGAGATCTTTATAATTAATTCCAATTTTATTACATCCACGACCAGTGATCACTGGATAATCATATGGTGCATTTAAATTTTCCGGCTTCAAATTTTCTTTAGAGCAAACACCTTTAATCTCGAGATCATCTGGCCAATTAATATCCAATGGAGAAGTTGGATTGCTATTTTCAATGGTAATCCTTTGTGAGCAAACAGAATTATTTCCTTGTTCATCTGTTGCCGTAAAGTTTCGAACTAAAGTGCCTAAACCACATGCATTTAATCGACTATTATCAAAAGTTTCTTTAATATTCACAGAACAATTATCAACTGCAATTCCGTCCAGATTCTGTGAATAGAACTTATGATATATTGAATCAGGAATTTGAATGGGTTTTCGATCCTGCCATCGCTGGACAATTTTTCCAAAATACTCAGATAAGTTATTCAACTCAAATGATAATGTACAATCTACGTCAATATTAGGCGGACAAATTATGTATGGCCCTCTTTTATCCTGAATTTTAACGGTAATCATGCAAGTATTTTCATTACCATTTACATCTATAGCTTTCAAAGCAACCATGACCTCTTTTCCTACATCCGCACAACAAAAATCCACCGCTGGACCCCAATCATCTTCGCCTATTATACCACAAGGATTAAGATCCATCCTTCTCGTTTCAAAATGATCTATAGCACAATCATCTTGAGAGTTCTGATTGAAAGTTTCAGCTTTTATACTGACCAATCCACTATCGCTTAAGCTTACGATGGTTTTCTCATCACAAACCATTGCCGGTGCGGTTTTATCTACTACTCGAACAATAATGGTATCATTTTTTAGATTTCCACATTGATCATAAACATTATATACAACTGTGTTATATCCAATTGGCAAATTAATTAAACCTCCATTTTTATTGTCAAGCAATCCTCCCGGATAACGAATATCTATCCTTAAATTCGGATGACACGAGTCGTATGCCTGAATCGGTGGGATAATAAGATCGGCTGTGCAGTTTGTACGATTGGTTAACACTTCAAGATCCTGTGGATGGTTAAGGATCATAGGAGCTGTCGTGTCGCTTATTTTAATATACTGAGTCCAATTGTATTCTACATAAGTATTGCACCACCACTCAAACAATCTCCATTTCCTCAAAATTTTCTTCACACAATAATTTTCAGCAAACTCAACATCCGTAAAAGTGAGATTCATGTTACACAGTAGGTGACTTTCATCATAAAGATTTTTATTGCTATATGTTGGATAACCTGTTAACGCAGGATCAATTCTACCCTGAGAATCCCACTTTACACTGGAACATTCTATTATTGTATCGACAGGACCTTTTATACTGTCGTACTGAATCCTTTGAATCAGAATCTCTCTAGAACAAGTATCTCCTTTGTTTCCAAATTGATCAATGGCCGTCCAGTATTGAATAATCCTTTTAACATAATAACTATCACAATAGATTGGAAATGATTGTTCACTTATCAGAATTGAATCATAATGACTACAATCTACAACACTTCCGAAATTATAATTACCTGTTGCATATTCAAGACAATTCAAGGTATCATTTTTACACTTAAGTGTAGGACCAAGTTTATCTTCTATATTTACATAAGACCAACAACTAATATTACAAATATCAAAGTATACACTGACTCTGAATCTCTTACCAACGTCCTCTAAAGTAAACCAATTTGGATGAAGAGTTCCGTTTAAATTTCTAACTTCAATACGATATTTATTTTCCGAAAATTCCATATAGGCAAGTATCATATCTGGGCTGATAACAGCATGACAAGAGCCATCTAAACTTAAATTGATATTTCCATTACAGGCCAGGCTGTTGCAAATAATGAGCGCTTCTGCATCACTGTCGTCTTCATCGACATCACCATGATCATCAATCTGATCATTGGTATTGCCAAATGGATCTGCTCCAAGGTCGTTATATCGATCGTTATCCGGATCTGAATCAAAATCGCTGACAACATTTCCTGAAGTGTCTTCAATATGTGAAATTTCAGAATAATTAATCAGATCTTGATTTCGTGCGTTTGCACTTACTCTTAACCAGATACAGGCAGAATCAATTGCTCCAGCTGGAATAGGCCCTTGAATGATATAATGATATAATGTCTGAGAACCACTCCATCCAAGATTTAATCCTGGTTCAAAAATTAATCCAGGCGGTATATGCTCCGCAATTTGAACATTGGCAACAGGTCCAAATCCCTGATTGTGCACAAGAATTGAAAACTTTACTACTTCACCTCTTGTGACAGGTCCGGATTTACGGAATAATTTCTGTAATGCCAAATCATATACTGGAGGTAATTCTCCATCATGATCATCCTCATCATTGTTTTGGTTATCGATTTCATCATCTGTTACTTCACCATCATTATTAGGATCATCGTCAGGATCAGAATCAAAATCTACTAATTCTGTACCAGTAGAATCTTCAGCCTTACTTATTTCTACAAAATTTTCAAGTCGTGCGAGATTTATATTTGGCAGAGCCAAAACAAATACGCTAACACATAAACTATCATTAGGAATAATTGGGCCAGGAATAGTTGTTGTCAATACACTATCATTAACCATTAACCATCCATTCAGATGAGTCGGATCTAAAATCATTGATGGTGGTAAATAATCATTTACGGTTACATTATAAGCGTTAATAGAACCTTGGTTAAAAATACAGATGGAGTATTCCAAAGGCACTCCCGGCTTTAATGTTTGAGATGTGGCATATTTTTTTCGAATAGCTAAATCAAATATTTCTACAAATGCCGGATCGTGATCATCTTCATCCACTGTACCATTATCGAATATTTCATTATCCGTTACAGTTCTTGGTATTCCTCCATTATCATTTTCAGAATCATCATCTGGAGTTGAATCAATATCTTCGGATGATCTCTGAGTTCCAGTTAAATCTTCAAATTGTTGAATTTCACCATAGACAATTATATTGCTTGGATTTGCATCCACCCTAACCAATAGAAACAATTTTACTGAAATACTGTCACCTGGTTCAAGTATTTCCGGAATAAAAATCATAGCTGTATCGCCTGCAAACATCCAGTTTGGATTAGAGGCAACCGCATAATCATATCCACCAGGAATTAAAGCATTAAGTTTAACATTTTGAACAGGATCAGAACCCTGATTGAAAATAGTAAATACAAAAGGGACTTCCTGGAATTTAACTACCGGAGAATTAATATCAGCATAAACTAATAATGCCAAATCAAAAAGACTGAACGGTGGAATTGCCACATCATGATCATCTTCATCGGTTGCTGCATCATCTATTCCAGGTAATCCAGATCCATCGCCATCAATTGCATTATCGCTTTGACCTCCAACTACACCACCGCCATCATTTTCTGGATCCTTATCTGAATTTGAATCAACATCTAATGCATCCGGATCTTCATCACTGTGAATTGAACTTATTTCTGCAATATTTTTATAATCCTGATTTTCAGAATTTATAAGAATTAAACTTATGACAAAATTTAAACTATCTCCCGGCAAAAATGAACCTTCGTAATGCAAACTTGCCAGTGAACCATTCAAAGACCAAGGAAATAATCTTGTATTATTATTAGCATCATATAAATAACCGCTTGCTATATAATCGGCGATATCAAAACTATTAATTTCAAGCTGACCTTGGTTGAATACACTGATTAAAAATTCTACCGTATCTCCTGGTTGATAGAATGGCCGATGTGGAATTACTGTTTTTCTTAAGGCTAAATCGATACATCTAGGAGATTGCAAATGGAAAGGAACTTCTGCTGTACAGGTATCTCCAAGCAAATCAAGGTAATAAGACCTTACTAAATAATCCCCTGGAGCTAAACTATCAACATCAACTCCTTCAGATATTAGCTCACCAGAGGAATGATAGACCCTAAAAATCGGTTGAGCCGTAAAGTCAGTTTGATACTGAATTTCTATTCTACCATTGTTAATATTCCTTGCGCAAATAGGATCTGTTAATGTAATTGTAAATTCAAGAGGGTATTGGGAATGAATCACAATGCCATTATGAATTTGAACGCATCCGAATGAATTTGTAATTTTTAAATAATATTCTCCAGGTTCCAATTCATAATTAACTACATCATCACCCCTAAATGAATAAATAGGTATATTACCTCCCATTCGAATGATTTCGATTAATAAATTTTCATCAGCGGTTCCATTAAATGAAATACTTCCTTTTCCGTTTGAACAAGTTGCAGGATTAATCTGATAAGTCGCAGGTTCGATATCTGTTCCTAAGCCACTCGTAAGAATTACAGTGTCCCTAGCACTGCAACCTAAACCATCAATAACCTCAAGTGTATAAATTCCTTCTGTCAAGTTTAGAAATGTATAGTTCCCTGAACCTTGAGTATTTTTTAATACTCCATTAAGATAAAACGTGTAAGAAGGAGATCCATTTGCCTGTACAAATATTTGTCCATTATTTTGATGACAGGCTGGATATGAAAGTATATTAGTAGTAATGGTTAATCCACCAGGTTGATTCTTAACAATCAAACTAGCAAAATCTTTACATCCAGAATTATCTGTTATTTGGAACTGATAATTTCCTTCTTCAAGTAGAATGTTAATTAACCCTTCAGCAGCTACAACCTGCATACCAGAGCTAGTTCCCGTATATAAGAGAATATATGGCGGCTGCCCATTTGAAATATTGATGTCAACACTTGCCTTAGTTTTACAATCTTTAAAAACGATTGGCACTAAGTCTATTCTAGGACCATAGGCCTCACCAATTGAAATAGTTTTTATTATAGAACATTCAGGTCTTGCTATTGAGCTAATACTAACTGTATACTGACCAGTCGCAAGGTTATCTCTTATTCTAAGATTACTTCCATCGTTCCATAGATATCCATATTCATCTGGATTATCATGGACTGTAACTTCTACATATCCATCAGTCTTTCCACAACGTGAGTCCCGTACGTAAACTTCAGGCTGAACTTCTGGACAAGGATCTGTACATTCTGGCATGCTTAGAGAAATATTACCCGATATACTACAAGCATTAGCATCTGTTATTGTGAAGAAATAAGTACCACTTGAGAGTCCGATTGGTTGAAAACCGGAGATACCATCAGACCATTGTATGGAATATGGCCCAGTTCCACCAATTGGATTAATTTCAATAGATCCATTTTGCACATTACATTCTGTTGGCACCTGTACATCGGCAAAGAACTGTAAAATCGGTGGATCAACAATCTCAATATTAAATACACGTTGACAAGCTAATTGTCCATTTCCTCCAGATAAAGTAATTATAAATGATCCGGCAGAAAGATTATTGAGTTGTATTATAGAATCAGAGTTTTCATTATAAATTCCAAGAATATTATTTAATTCATTTCTTATAATTAAAAGTTGATTTGGACCCAAGACATTTTGTATGATAATGGATGCATTGTGTTCACCATGGCAATTATTCTGTATTGCAGAGATATGGTTTTCGTTAAAATCAAAATTTACTTCATCGAGTTGCACCATAGTTGTGTCTCTGCATAAGGAAGACGGAGCATTCACAGGAATAACTTCTACTTGATATTTTCCTGTAGTCAAATTAATAAATTGACCGCTGATTAAATTGCTATTGAGAATTTGACTAATTATTAATCCATTGCTGTCTCGCAAGATAATGTTGTACGGCTCATTATTTCCAGAAATAGAAAACAAAATTCTTCCATCATTCTCAATACAAGGACTTCCTTCAGAAACAGTTGCCGTTACCGTTAGACCATCTTGATTGACTGGAATATTAATTGAATATATTGCAGGACAAACCGTATCGCTAACACTATAATAAGTTACCACATTATAGTTTCCAGGGCATAACTTAGTAAAAAGATTAGTGGTACCTGGAACAGGAAATACAATATTACCCTCCATATCTGACAAGAGATGATTATAATTTGGTGGACCTCCATTGTTCAGAGGTAATAACAATACCCCCGTGCATTTACCACAATTATCAGATCCAATAACTTGTAAAGGAACAAATGAAACTGGATCAGTAGGATTAATATTTACTGTTGCACTTGCTACCTGGCATCCATATTTATCTAATAATATAACTTGATATAGACCAACTCTTAAAGAGTCAATAGAACAAGTGGTTTCTGGTAATGTTAGTAAGCTTCTTCGCCAAATATACTGAAACGAAGCTGGATCTTGCTGAATTCCATCGCAAATTACTGAGGTTACTTTTGCTTTACCCGTATCCGCCCGACAAGCCGTTGGTTCTGAACTTACTTGTATACTATAATTGGATTTACTTCTTTCAGGAATTCTTAATTCTAAATATTCATTACATAATTCCATATATCCAACAAATGGATCATTGATTGATGACGATAGATATATAAAGTATCTTCCGGATGGAATATTTAGAACAGATAGATTTAGCTTTCCCCCATTTACATCAAAATACTTAATTATGTTTCCTAGTGTATCATAGATATATCCTTGAACATAATAATATTCATTGGTTGTATCCACTTTACATCCATAATTTTCATATTCGACAGACAAATCATACATATAGCCCAAGTTGCAATCATATCGATAACTTGTGTCAAAATATATCTGCTCAAAATCACAATTTGTTGGACATCCAGCTTCGACTAATAAGAAGCTTGATTCTGTAGAAGCACACAATCCATCATAAGGTGGAAAACTAGTATAAATTTCAACCCTATACAATCCTGGTTCATTAACTCTTAGACTATCAGAATTAGTTGGAGTAAGAAAAGAATGTTGCTCTATAAATCCACTTGGTCCAAACCAATTGATATAGGCGACATTTTGAGATGCTGGTTGTGTTTGATAAAAAACTTCTAGAAGAGAAGTACCATCCGGCTGAAGTTTCAGACATGGAAGTTCAGGTACTATCTTATTTAATATAATAACTGAATCCTGTACATCGGGAATAATACATATTGTACTAGTAGTATTACAAACTTGATATGAATAGGCGTTAATATAATAAGTTCCAGGCCGAAGATTATTGAGTTGATAATTTCTGGCCCCCGACTGATTGATATTCTTAAAGGCATAAGGACCGGTGACAACGATTGAATCAGGATTAATACCCTGATCAGGAAAGTAGGCCAGATTTATGCTTAATTCTCCGCGATCAAGACAATTTTCAGGTGGGGTTGCCTGACAGGAAAGTTGAAGTAATGCACTTGGTTGGGGTGGATTGACAACAATAAGTGTATCAATATAATAACATTTGGCAAAAACTTTAATGGTATAAATTCCCCATAATAATGGTGGACCAACTTGAATTGATTCTGTTACAAAATTTAAATTATCCGCATTTTGTGCAAGATTGTAATATTCATACTTATTATTATTCGATCCAGAAATTACAACTGAATCAATAGGTGAACTTGTTGTAAGGTCAAATGAAATAAAAGCATCATTGGCTGAGCAATTCGTAAATTGGTTTACTCTAAAGTTAGAGAAATAAGTTGTATCTTCCAATGATCTTAATGCCACTTCTATTACTGTATCCCCACAAGCGGTTTGCACTTTAACAGTAAATAAACCAGCGCTAAGGCCATAAAAAGTTTGCGCATAATAATTTCCTAAACTATCATTTATAAAAGTTTTGAGTTCTTTTCCATTTACATCGCAAAGAGCAATAGAGAGAACTGGTCCATTTGCACTTGCAACTACTGATATCTCAGCATCACTTGATTTGCAGGTGGTTGGTGACACCGTATTAGTATTTACGTTAACAACTGCGGAAGGCGCTTCTGGCATTGTAAAAAATATCTGAGAAGTATCCCCGCATTCACCAAATATTTTTATGGTATAATTTCCCGGCTCTATATCTTCAATGGATACATTTTCTATATCCACTTTAGAACCATCCTTATAGAAAAAAATCAAAGCAGTAGTACCTTTATCAAGTAATACCTGGAAGTATACAAAATCAATGGAAGGGTCAACGATCAATCTACATTCACCATCGCATTCGACAAAATTATTCAGATCTACAGCCGGAATATTACATTGATTGTCTGTGCCAGTATTTTGCCCCACATTTATTAAATACAACTTTAAAAAATCAAAGAAATCAATGGCCTGCTTATCAGTCCAAATTACATTTGGCAAGTTGAATCTTGAAAAACAAACATCCGTTACTTCATCCTGCTCAACATATAGTACTCCGGGTAAATCGGGATGTGGGTGAAAAATAATATCGGCGGTCTGACTAATGCCTATCTCTCCAAAGCCTTGATCTTTATCAAACAAATTGACATATCCTCCGGTACCTACATATGGAAAGAAAAGAATTCGGCCCTCTACTCTTCTGGCAAACCAAAAATGTCGATCCATCAAAAGACCCGGGCATCCATCTTGCGCTGACGAATAAATAGTATCTCCTGATGAATTGCAAATAATAAAATTTTCAATGTCTTGAGGCTGTTCGAATAAGATATCTACTCGTCCGTTTTGTAAACAAAACTGAGGTGGAAATACACTTACATTGGCATTGAGATTATCATCTGTTACGGTTAAGCTAAAACAAAATTCTTCCGGAGGACAATTAGGATCTCCCAATGGATCTGTTACACATACACACACATTTTTAACACCGGGTGTTGACCATAATATGGTCGGACTTGCCGTATTGGCACCTGATAATATTAATCCTCCATCTGTCTTCCAGTTAAAAATATAGTTTGAAGAAACTGGATAATAAAAATACTCCGTCAATTCTGATTGAGAATCCGTTTCAAGGTTTAAAGTTTTGACTACTTCATTACCGTCTTTTGTTAAAAAACAAAAACTAATACTTAAAGGTGGTTGATCACAACATAAATATGCCTCCTTAATACTTAGTTGAATGACTAAATCCAAATCTTCAATTCTGTTAGATCCTGTGTAATAATAATTCAATTGTGGAGTTATACTTTGCGTTAATCCTGATCCTATATTAATCGTACACATTGAAGGAATTAATGAATTAATCATTTTGATTAACTCATTCAATTTTTGAGGATCTTTATTATTGCAACCCGCGTCAAATACTATTGGATCTTTCAGAGTATAAGTTTGTCCGTTAATAATATATTTTTGAATGCTATTGATCTCTGATTCGCAGTCAACGGTAAAAGCATTACTCTTGGAATTAGAATAATTTACTCCACAATAAGTATTTACTAAATTGATTTCGATAGAATCATTGACACAGGTTTTTTGAGGTGAGTTAAAATTAAAGTCACCTAAATCGCACGCAAATGGTCTACAGGAATATGGCAGCGTAATATCCGCTTCAGCACCACAGTCTGTAAGGATTGCATCATGAACCGTCATAATCCAATATGAACCATCCGTATTTGCAGGAAAACTCAGTGTTGTTAAACCAGAAGGGTGGTAAGGATGCAGAACCGGTGGATTGCCATTCAGTGAATAATAAAATCCAGTTGTACTTGTTCCAGAGGATACAAGTGTAAAAACAACTTCTAAAGAATCTGTTGTCAAATTGCAGTTGGAAGTAGAGGCATTTAATTCCATCTCACAAGGCGGAATTCTACAATCAGGACCCTGAACTTCTGCCATAGAATTGCAATCTGGGAATTGTACATCCCATACATTAATGGTATAGAGTTGCTGAATGGTAAATGGACCTAAAACAATTAACTGGCTTCCACTATGATCATATGCAATGTCCGTAGTGGGACCACCATTAACTGTATAGGCAAAGCCAAGATTTCCTTGAATTTGATAGTTCACCATTAAATTAATATTGAATGAACCGCTATCACATTCACTTGCAGAGGCAAATAAACCAATGCTACAAGGACAATATCCTGTACAGCTGCAGGATCTTCTGATCACAATTTCTTCATATGCCTTACAATCTGTAATCTCATTATCAGAGATTTCCAAACTCCAGGTGCTTCCGTCACTATCTGCTCTAAAAGTTAAAGTTGTAAATCCGGATGGATCATAAGAGTGGTTTACAGCTGGAGCACCATTTAAGGAATAATTGAATCCCATTGTTCCAGTGTTCAGGCTTATAATTGTAAAAACCACGTCAAGAGAATCTGTAACTACATCACAATTACTGGTCGTTGCAATAATATCTAGTTTGCAAGGTTGAACCATACAATCATTTTGCAGTAAGTTGATCGTATCACGACATGTAGGATTCAATGTATCCCATACAATTATTTCAAAAGCCTGTGGCATATTAAATGGACCGATATTGAAAGCTTGAAATCCTGTCTGATCATATGCGATTATGACAGGTACATCCCCGTTAACAGAATAAGCGAATGCTTGTCCCTTCTGATCCATGTACTCTATTATTGCATTAATACTATATTCACCTCTATGACAAGGACCATATGATGCATAAGCCTTCATTACACATGGACATTCAATACCACACCTACAAGAAAAAGGAACTGTAACAGTAGCCGTATCAGTACAACCTATTTTATCATTGTCCGTGACTTCGATAATCCATGTACTACCATCGGTATTAGCCGGAAAAACAAGAGTTGTTATTCCAGAAGGGTCGTATGGATGATTCACTGGTGGCGCACCATTTAAAGAATAATTAAATCCTAAACTTCCGGTATTAATTCCAGCTATAGTAAAAACTACTTCCAAAGAATCGGAGAATAAATTACAATTGCTTGTCATTCCAGAAACCTGCAAAGTACATGCTGTATGTCTGCAATCTTTTGCATTTAAAAGCTTGGTAATCGTACATCCAGGTTTCTCAACATCCCATGCAGTAATCGAAACCGGAAGGTTTGAATACACAGGACTAATTGTAAATTGTTGGTTACCACTTAAATCATATGGAACTATTGTGACCGGTCCATTATCAACCGTATAAGCAAAACCTTGAGACCCCTGATTCTGATAACTGATCGTTGCAAAGATTGGATAATGACCACAATCACAAGGTCCATCTATTGCCTGAAGATTTATGGCACAAGGACATTCGTAAATTGTAAATTGAATAGATTCTGTAATATAACAACCTCCAAAATTTATTTCTGCACTTAGATTATACTGACCTACAGGTCCATTAAATACATTATTTATTACATACTCAGATCCTATTCCGGACCAAATAATTTCTATATCCGAATCATGAGGTTCACAAACTAATTTTAAATCTTTGTTTTCGCAAATTCCTAGATTCGAAGCAAGGAGATCTGTTGCGATATGTTGAATCAAAGGTTTTGGTGATGGAGAACATTTGCAATTTGAACCACCAATTAATGCATAAAGTTTGCAAAGATTTTCTTTAGATACATCAAACTCATAATCTATATCCACAATACCTTGCTCTGGTATTCCATCCAGATATACTCCTTCATAAACCGATTCACCATCGTCATATTCACCGTCCATATTTTGATCACTGAAGATTAAAAAAGGAATCGAATCCCCTTGTGCAACAGCTACAAATAAATTTCTGACACTGATATTTCCGCTAATAGTCAATTCATCTTTATGATCCGAACAACTTACTGTTGCTTCGAATTGAGCTTCTTCCAATCTTAAGCCAGGCAGTATATTTAACTGTACTTCAGAAGCTGCACTAGTGGTGATCTCAGCAAGACAGGCCTTCATATCCGCTTCACAAATTACAGAATCCCTGGCCGTTGTCAATGCCGTTAATATATAGTTACCGCAATCTGCTTCATCACTTACCTTAACATTAATATTGAAAACAACTATACTTCCACCAGGGTATCCTTCGGGAAGTTTCCAACATACTTCAGTAACTCCACCTCCTAGATTATTCACAATTTCACTATTCAAGTCCCAGAAATAAGGGGCTTGAGCTGATGGCGGTGAAAATCCTGAGGCAGATTGTGGAATATATTGTATCTCAGGAGGAAATGTAACACATATGTATTCATTATCTGCTATCGTATTAGGAGCACCAACGACATTAACCGTTAATCTCTGTTCTCCGGAGCAAGCGCCAATATTGTCTTTTAGAATCGAAATGGCATACTGGTTAAAATCCCTAGGATCTAGTCCTTTAATAGAAATAATATTACTTGATTTTGGACCATCTGATACCAGATTATCACATCTATCCAATGCACTTATACGCATCTTTATTCTACCTCCAGAAATGAAATCGCAATCAAAATACGTTTTCCACTTTACGGAAAAAGTGTTATAATTATTTTCCGGCAATGCAACTCCAGGTAATTCTGCAATGTTGCTGGAATTCAACCAATTGGTAGGTAATAAATTTTGAATCGCAGGATCTGAAAAATCATATTCATATTTCAATCCAAAACTGGTTGCTACGGGGCCAATTGGATCAGGCAACATAATATAAGATCCAACATCAGCACCTGGATTTGATAGTGGAGTATATACATTAGGATAGGCTAAACAAAAACTTCCCGGGACAAAATTTACTCCAGAATTTGGAACAAATAGTTCTAATTTTTGCTTAAAGTTTGATCCTACTCCAACGTTTTTTACTACAATTTCGAATGGAACTTCAGTACATAAATTTATATTTTCTCCAGGTTGAATTGAAAAAGTTCCCTGTATTCCGGTTGGAGCTCGTTCAGCTCTCAAAGGAAGACTTGTTCTAACACAACTTCTTCCATTATCAAATACTCCAGTGTGTGGATCAATAGGATAATTGAAGCAACTCCATCCAGCATATGCATTAAGTTGAACCATTGAACACAAATCCGTAGTTGCACAAATCACAATATCTCTCGATGTAATTGATCCATTTTGGTACCATATACCCTGACTGTAATTTATAAAGTCAGCCGTGATGTCAACCATATTGGTTTCATCATAAATTTTAAAAATATTTACCGGACTAGTAGATGTTTGTAATGCTAACCAACTTAATCCGGCAGCAGGAGTTTTGGCAACTCTGATTTTCCAGAATATGGTATCATCAGGAATTACGACGACGGGATCAGATAATGCATTCAGAATTACATTGGGTGGCGCTAACAAATTGACTTGTCCATTCTGGGATATATTTTTCGGTCCGCAACCACCACTTCCCTGATGATAAAATACATTTGCAGCAAATTGTACATTTCCATTAAAATCGTAACATTCAGCAAACTCAAGTCCAAAGTTGAGAACAAAAAGCGAATCCACAAGAGAACGAACATCCTCGATGGGCCACTTTCCACTTAAATTTCTAAAAACAAATTTACTGGAACCTATTCCTGGGATTACTTCAACCTCACTATCTGGTATATTCCAAACAACATGTGGCAAATGACCCCGATTGCGTATTACTGCTGTATTACTTTGATATCCAAAATTTATTCCAGTGAAATTATAAACAATGGAATCTAATATGTATTGAGGCCGAAAATCCTTGAATATTTTTTTCTGACTACATTGTTCATTAATTGCTAATATCGCACTAGCTGAACATGAATTATTAAATTGAATAGCAGAGGACATTCTGGGTCTATATGTACCAATGTTGTAATTGGCTATGATAGCGCTAGATCCACAGCGCCCCATCTCATTTCCACTTTTATAATATTTTCCTCTGAATTGAGAACTCGTCTGTTGTTGAATAAAGTTTTGAGAACATTGTATATTTTCTGCTGAGGATTTAACCTTATAATTTGCTTCAAAAATGACACTATCACCTAAAGTTATCAGAAAAATTTCATTACCACAGCTTGTGTCAAATTTAAAAACATGACTGGTTCCAATGGTTTGCAAACTACTTACGCCGCAAGGAATTGGAATGTACGTCGCGGTCTCACTATCCCATAAAATAAACTTAGCGCCTTCAAGATAATCTAAATAAGGGCCTGTATTGAAGTGAAGACTGATTTCAGCAATGCTGTCACAAGCTTTTGGGGCTCCAGTTTCCCTTGAGAATAGTGCTGCATCTCTTATTTTAAATGTATCACAAGGTAATCCGTAGTTAGATGGCATTGCTTCTCCCGGAACATCCAGATTGACCGAATCTAGACTACCCACACTGGTTCTGAATAATTTATGTTGAGTAGTTTTGACACAAAGATCGTAACATGGAATTGGGACTGTATCCGGATTACAACTACAATGCAAATCGAAAATATCACAACTGCGTTTGAATTTACATGCTCCCGGACAATCATAAAAGACTGTGAATTCAAATTGATAATCATGGTCACACAGAATGTGCGCATCAAATTGAAAAAAAAGATCTGTAATGGGATTGGAATTTGTTATGGCACCTCCAAAAATTGTTAAGGTATCTCCATCCCAATCGTATTGATTAGGAACTAATCCACCGGGACCACCCGATAGCGTTCCTCCATTTTCAAATTCGTTTTGAAACTCAAGATCTGGTGGAAAAATCGCTTGAAAGTAGACATTTGCTCCATCACATTCCAAACCGGTATGGATGTAGCGATAATAGTATTGAATTCTTTGAGGCGTACAGCCAACTTCAATTCTATTCGCTTTGCCTTGGGCACTTAAGCTATGGTCCTTTATTACCTCTGGGTATGGTATTGAATTTTTCCACTTCATTCCTCTGCAATTTTCATACAATACCTTAACATCAGGCATCGTACAAGATCTTGCTGGATGATAGCATGGGTTTGGATCAACACTATTTAAACAATTCAAGTTTATGTCAAATGACACATAATAAGTTTCGCCATCTAAGATTGAGCCTGGAAGATTAAGTATTATAAATTCACTGGAAGAAATTTGATCCACCAGACCTGGATCAAGCGGACTTAAATTTCCAGGATCAGTACCATATAAAAAATGATTACTGTAAAAAAAGTTACAATCTGGTTTTTTGATTAAAAATTGGACGCTGTCCATGTCGGACAATTCACTAAAAACGAAACTTTGATTACTTAAGGAAACTATCCAGTGACCGGGTTCATCATAACCAGGTCTTACGAATTCCTGAGTGGATAATGAAAGTACTGGTTGAAAGTAGGGGAAAGAAAAAATTTCTTCATACTTAAAAAATTCCTTAAAATAATTATTTGAACAAAGGTTAGAATAGCGAAAATTAATGTAGGGGTCCTGACAAAATGGGGTTAAGGCAGGTATAGAATCACAATTATTTATACCCAAATTAAAGTTCGGTATAATTTCCATTGTAAAATTAACTGTTTCAAAAACATCCAATCTTAAATCCCCTAATTCAGCAGTAATATCAAATTTTGCGGAGTCACTATTAATAAATATGGGCGTAATAGGAATTCCGTTTAATTTAAAATTGGTGTATTGCAACGCTTTACAATCAGTAGTTTTAAAGAAATGAACTACCATTATTAAATTCCTGGCAGCGCCTTCACCAGGCATAATTTCAAATCCAAAATTACTTATATCGTATGACCATTTAGGGTTTTGACTCTCATCACAAATATCCGGTGATCCAATATAATATTTATAAGCATAAAGGTCCGGTGCACCATTAAAGTTTACTACAACTGTACTACTTGTCTGAGTCTGTTGACAGGTTTGATTATAACATCCCCAATGTGCCGTAATGTTAGAATTATTTGTACCTGAAGGACACATTACTTCCATACAATAACGAATAATTACTCCATCGTCTTCGCCAAATGTTTGATCAACCCCACCGAAAATGGATGCCAGTAATTGAAGACTTATCTTATCACCATTATCGGTTTTATAAGGCATTGCATCTATAATGACACCGGTGTTGACTCCATCTTCAATGATTTCTACTTCAAAAGAAGTAATGTTGCTAAAAGGCATCATGTAATCATCAACAAATAAAAAACTATCTAATTCTGAAAACTGGCCATTCTGGGTAATTATTACTGTACGACATACCGTATCCCCTGGCAAGGCACTCGATGGGTTAGTCTGAACATTGACAAAGTTTAGGAAAGCACTACGAGTTCCGGTAAATAAATCTGTATTTCCTACCAAATTAAATACATTAAGAGAACCATTAGGTCTTTGATACAGTAGTGAAAAATGCGGATTTCCGCTTTCATTGCTATTTAATGAGGAACATGTTGGTAACAAGGCTATAGCAATTCGTATGACATTTGTTGCTGTTGTTTTTACATTGTTGAAACAAATTTCAAGATCTCCCCCTGGTAAAACAGACAATGTGTATTGATTCGAATTATAAATTCCAAATGAACTTCCAGATATTTGCAAGTAGTTATCCGGTATATAACCAGCAGGAATTTGAATCTGAAGCTTCTCCAGACTGATGGCAGCTGAAGGATTACATTGAATACCTGGTGTACTAACTAATATTGCCAAAGTATCTGACTTAGCACAAACCTGTGCTTCATCATATTTTACTTCACCCTTAAGTCCAGTAACTTCGACAACATTGATTTCTATTAAGTCTACATCACAAGGGTCAACTCCTTGCGCCCTTAAGGAATCAAATCCAGTAGCAAGTATTATTAGCAGTGAATAACAAAAGCTAAGCTTTTGGCTTAAGTTGTATTTATTCTTCTTTACACTTACATTATTTTGAAATAGCTTACTTATTTCTGATTTTAAATACGTAAAAAAAATAGACATAAAGTTGGCTTTTGTAGTTTATTAGGAATTTTTTGAGATTCTTGAGCAAAGAGTTAAGTAAAAGAAGGAAACCTGATATTAAGCATACCAGCTTGACTATCATTAATTGATAGTCGATAGCGAATAGAGCCACAAGGTGTTGATTAAAAAAGGTGAAATTTCTTAGTGAATCAATTAAAGATTGATTATTATTAATTGAGGGATTGTACCCGTAAGGATTGCTTAATACTTTATTATCATAACTAATTTTCATGATAAAATTTTTCCAGCTACAAATCCTAATGGACTGCCTATGGCTGTAGTTTTTATTAAAAAAATTTAATCCGAAGCTTAAAAGGCAAAAATTAGACCATGTAGTAAGTTTCCAACCATTTAATCTAACCCATTAACATGTGAGTTATTATTGAACTATATAATAATATGTTGTACTGATTTTTAAAGCATATAATATTTCATATACAAAAAATATTTATTCTTCTCTATTTAAGGGATTTTATAATTTATTCTTCAAATCGATCCATTTGTAATACTTACCAATAAAATCACATCATTTCCAATATTATTGTTTGGAATTTTAATATTAATCGGTAATTGAAGTTGTATGCGTTTAAATTAACTAGTAAATGTTTTGGTTAGGTAATGAATGAAAATTACTTTACAATAAATTACTTTATTCAATTATCTGTCAACTAATTATTTCATTAAAAACCAGTAGAGGAGATTTCTATAAATTAAAGTGATATTACATTATATCTTACCTTTAATCAAAATGCCTTAGAATTTTAAAATTCACTAATTACATTACTATTATATTAGATTAGTTATATCGCATATTCCATGAGTAAATAATAAATTAATGTATTAATATTTTTTTCTAATCGAATGGAGTGACGTCATAGACTCAATCTTAACTAATATGACAAATAGTATAATGAATAAAATATTTTTCTATACCTTATTAAAGTATTTTAATAGAATAATAGAAAGAATGAATTCTATAATTTAAATAACTGATTCAGACAGGAATTAACTAGCTTAATTAATGAAAGTTGATGCTTACAAGATGAAAAATTTATTCCATCTAAAGAACATGGATGAAATTTTTTAAATAAGTAACAATTCCCTATTTTTGGGCATGGAAAAAGGACTACTGCAACTTGCTCTACGATGTATAACATTCGTTTTATTTATTAATGTACTTTCACAGGCTCAAAATATAGGCCCCATCGGGCAAAGTATTCTTCAAGCTCAACGTGAAAATCTTTATTTTAAGAATGTAGATCTATTTAGCGAAATTACATTTTACCCTGAATATGGTCTTCAATCCGGGGCTAAAGTTCCGAATTTGGTTAAAGCGGAATTAAACACCAACAGTATTCATGAAATTTTAAGAAATAAATCGTCGAACTTATCGCTTCGAATTCCGCTTCCAAATCAAAAGATTGTTAATCTGTTATTGGAAGAACAATTTCTATGGGATAATGAAGGAAGAATTACAACTTCTGATGATCCAAATGGAAGATTATTACAAGGTGGAAGATATTATAGAGGTATCATTGATGGTGATCTAAAATCAATTGCTGCTATTTCGGTATTTGAAGATGAAGTTATTGGAATTATTGCAAATGAAGAATTAGGTAATATTGTCATTGGAAAAGAAATCGCTCAACTTAACAACAAAGAACAAAATCTTCAACATGTAATCTATTGTGAAAAAGACCTTCCGCAAAAAAATCCATTCTATTGTGCCATTGATGAATTATCGCATACTATCGCACAACAACATGAAGAAGACAATGCAGAAGCATCTACATTTCCTAATCGGTGCAAAGCTGTAAAAGTATATTTAGAATGTTCGAATCGGTTATTTACGGACAAGGGAAGCTCTGTGGCTGCGGTAGAAACTTATATGACTGGTTTATTCAATGTAGTTAAAGCCCTGTATGCTAATGAAAAAGTTGTAGTTGAAATTTCTGAAATAAAAGTCTGGAATACTCCTGATCCATATCTTAAAACTACGCTTGCTGAAATATTATTTGATTATGCCAATCGAAGAAAAAATAATTTCAACGGAACTATTGCTCAATTAGTGACCACGTTTCCGGTACAGCAACAAGGAGGAATTGCATTTTTAGATGGGATGTGCAGAACCTGGGATCCACAAACCGGAGGACCTTTGTCTTTCGCCTATATATATAATACGTATTCTTCTCTACCAGTCTATTCCTGGAGTGTTGAAGTTATGACGCATGAGATGGGTCATAACCTGGGTAGTTTTCACACGCATTCCTGTGTATGGGGACCTAATCGAAATCAACAAATAGATAATTGTCAACCGGCTGATATAGGTGGTTGTAACAACGGTACCACACCTTCTGGAGGTGGAACTATAATGAGTTATTGCCATCTTACCGGTGTTGGAATCAATTTTAGTAAAGGATTTGGACAAGAACCGGGTGATACTATTCGATATTCATTCCGTGTTAAATCATGTATCCCAAGTACCATTACACCAATTGCGTCTCATTCCGTTGGAGGCCCTTATTTTGAAGGCGATAGCTTTAAATTGGTAGCCAAACCCTATAATAAAAATTACATGTATGATTGGTTTCATTACGACTATCGAACCAACAAAACAAACGATACAAGCTTAACGGCAAAAAGTTCGGGAATCTATACGTTAGCCATATCATCAACAGCAAATACCTGTACCGAATATTCAAAACCGGACACTATATTATTTAATGATTTTCTGGTGAATCTCGGATGCCCTAAAATTAATGGAAGGCGTGATTCATTTTTTAGAGAAGTAATGATACAAGTCGATAATCCGACTTATACAACAGATTCCATTGAATTTCCGGATAGCTTATATTCAATGATTCCTAAAAATGCCCTAGATCCATTAGTTGAAATTCAAATGACTATTACACCAAGAGGAGCATCTTTTACCCGATCTGTTGTGAGTCAATACGAATCTCCTTCAAATATTGGTATTAGTAATAAATTATGGACTCCCAATGATCTTGCGCCTTTTAATGTTAAAACCGCCACTACATATTCCAGAATACTTGGGGATTTTAATCCAGGAGGGGTTTGGAAGTTTTCCGGAATCGATACACGTATAGACGCTGGCATAGATGCTTTTGTCACCTATAAAATAGTATTAAGCTGGAGAATGAGAGACTCCGTTGAAGAATGTGATGTTATTTTATGCGACAATAAGGCTAAACTTCTGGATGCCGGCATCACCAATGCGCAATATAAATGGTCAACAGGACAACTAACAAGATCTATTACCACTCAGCAAGAAGGAAGAATTGGAGTTACAGTAACTAAAGGCTCTCGAATAGCAAGCCATCAAATTAATTTGATCCGAACGAATACTCAATTCAGGCAGGAAGTTGAGATTTGCACAGGAGACACCTTATTCATTGGCAAGCATAAATATTCATTAGCCGGTTCATATGTCGATACTCTTACAGCCATTACAGGTTGCGATAGCATTCTGACTACTTTATTAAATCTTAAACCAATACTGCGAACTTATGATACATTAAGCAAATGCTATGGCGAACGTTACAATAATCTAATCTTAAGGAATGATACGAGCATTCAAATCCATCGAACAGGTGTTAATCAATGTGATAGTATTCATTCAATATTTTTTAAAGTAAATCCTGAATTGAAGTCCAGTTTTCAGTATGATAAAAAATGCGATGACCAAGGCACAGAATTGCTTACAGAAATAAATGGTGGAACACAACCTTACAACACTATTTGGAATACAGGTGATACAACTACTTCCTTAAATAATGTTAAGAGTGGAACTTATTCTCTTGATATTATTGATGCCCAGAATTGCAAAATCACTAAGTCTATTCAAGTAGAAAATTATGATTCCGTTTCGATCCAGGAGTCAATTCAAAATGTAAAGTGTTTTGGAGAATCCAATGGTTCAATCATTTTAAAAACACTTAGTGGAACTGCGCCTTTTAACTTTAATTGGAATACAGGTCGTCAAACCGATACACTAAATCAACTCAGTCAAGGTAAATATACGGTGATCATTTTTGATGCGAACGGATGTCGGTTTGAAAAGACATATGAAGTCATGGCTCCCGATTTGATATTTGTAGATGCCAATGTGCAAGCCAGTTTCGGTAATAATGGAAGCATAGAATTGTTAGTGCTTGGTGGTACAAAGCCATACAAATATTTATGGAGTACAGGAGATACAACACAAATGATATCTGAACTTATACCGGGTACTTATACCGTAACCATATCCGATGCAAACGGCTGCATGAATGTACAACGATATGATGTTCAGAATAAAGTCTCGGTCATTGATGTGAAAGAAAATTCATCAATACAGGTTTTGCCCAATCCGTTTGAAGAAATTTTAAAAGTATTTAGCAGTGTTGTTAATATAGAATCTGTTGAATTACATAGCCTTGAAGGTCAAAAAATATTCGAATTTAAAGGATTACATTCGAATTGGATTAATCTTAACGTGCAATCTATTCCTGCAGGATATTATCTTTTAAAGATCAAAGACTCTCATGGGCAAAGTTATAATAGATCTGTTGTAAAAAGGTAATGTTTCAAAAGTCATTGATTATTCCAAGTATAAATTTCACAGGGCTATAACTTCCAAAAGGATTGATTTAAATTAAAAATCAATTACATACTATTTAATCGTCAAAACTTATTGCCATCATTTGGCGGTAAAAATTATGCTCAAATATTATTCTTGTGTCTCAATCACAATTGAACAACAATAGAGGCAAGTAGAGTAATATTTTTGTCACTTTACAATATTAATTAATAGATAATATTATGATAATCAACAATTAAATCTTGCAATAAAATTAATTAGTATAATTCCTTGCATTTGGTTTACCAATTTGTTAGATTTGTTGATTATTCACTTCAAACAATTATTATGAATACTACAAAATTACTTCTCGCAACACTAGTCGGAGCTATCGTAAGTTTTCTGGTCGGTTGGGTCGTCTATGGAATGCTTCTTATGCCCATGTTTATGGAGAATATGACTCCAGAATCCAAAGCATTAATGATTCCTGAAGCAGATCAAAACATTGCTTTTTACTTATTAAGTAGCTTGTGTTTTGCGTTTATGTTGGCTTACATTTATGAAAGATGGGCAGGAATTAGAACATGGAGTACCGGGGCTACCGTTGGCGCTGTAATTTCATTATTGTTTACTTTGGGAATGAATTTACAATTCATGGCCAGTATGAAATTTTATACAAGCAATTCAGTTGTTGTTTATGATATCATAGGAAGTGCCATTACCGGTGCATTGACAGGTGCAGCTGTAGGCTGGATGCTCGGCTATAACAGAAACTAAAAAACTAAAAAACCGAAACCTCTTGATGCCTCTGAATTTTTATTCAGGGGCTTTTTTGTTAAGCTTTTATTTCTCATGTTCAATCAGCATGTTTACGCGAATCGTAATAAAAAATTAAATGCCTATTTCTTTTATTATAATTAATTATTCGATTTACTTGGATTGAGACATATAAATTATTAAATTTGTACATTAGTTAACCTAAATCAACAATTATGAATGTTACAAAATTACTTCTCGCAACACTAGTCGGAGCTATCGTAAATTTTCTTACTGGTTGGGTTTTATATGGTATGTTATTAATGGATACCATGAAAAATGGATTAACAGCAGGTGCTCAGGCATTAATGAAACCAGAGGGTGAAGAAAACCTCGCTATGTACTTTGTGAGTGGCTTGTTCTATACCTTAATTTTCGCTTACGTATTCGAAAGATGGGCAGGAATTAGAACCTTCACATCAGGAGCTATTGCTGGTGCCGTAATTTCAGCATTAATGGCCTTAAATATTGATACTGGATTTCTTGCTGGAATGAATTTTCTTGCTTCAACAAGTATAATTTTCGTTGACGCCATTGCATATGCAATAATGGGAGCATTAACTGGCGGTGCTGTGGGCTGGATGCTCGGCTATAACAGAAACTAAAAAACAGGAAAAAACGAAACCAATCAAGCCTCTGATAAAAAATTTCAGGGGCTTTTTTTAGATTGTTTAAAAGTTACTCTAAACCTAACAGCAATTCTTTATCGTCAATATTGGCTTCAAGAACTTTTACCTTTATCTTATCTCCTATTCGCCATTCAATATCCCCGATATTGGAATTAGCCATTAATCTGCTTTTATGAACTGATATTTCATCTGGAATTTCCGTAATTGGAAGCACTCCTTCACACTTTGACTCAATTAATTCAACATAAAATCCTCTTTCATTCATTCCAATGATGCGTCCTTCAAAAACCTTACCTACATAACGGGACATATACAAAACCTGAAAGTATTTGGTAGATGCTCGCTCTGCTTCCATGGCTTTTTTCTCCTGCGTTGATATATGTCTGCATTGAGCTTCCAAAGCATCTAACCTGTAACGCTTTTCACCTAACAAATTGTCAAACAGAATTCGATGAACAATTAAATCGGAATATCTCCTGATCGGTGAAGTGAAATGAGTGTAATAATCAAATGCCAATCCATAGTGTCCAATGTTTTCTGTGCTGTATACGGCTTTAGCCATGGTTCGGATAGCAAGTGGCTGCAAGAATTGAAGACCCTCGTCTTTTCTCGCTAACTCCGCCAAGTGATTGAGTGATTTTGCAATTTTCTTAGGAGTACTAAAATCTAAACGAACCCCCATTTCTCTCGCAAAAATTAAAAAATCTTCCAATTTATCATGATCGGGTAGATCGTGAATTCGATATACAAATGGAATTGGCATTCCTTTATTTTTAAAGGCGACAAATGATGCAACGTATTTATTAGCAAGCAACATGAATTCTTCAATCAACTTATGAGCATCAAATCTTTCTTTGACATATAATTCTATAGGCTCACCTTTCTCATTAAGTTTAAATCTCACTTCGTCACTCTCAAAATCTATTGCACCGTTTTTTAATCGATCTTGTCTGATTTTTTTAGCGAGTTTGTTTAATATATCCAGTTCTTTCTTTAGAACTCCTCTTTTGCCTTCCAGAATTTTCTGAACCTCTTCATAACTAAATCTCTTTTTAGAATGAATGATCGTTCTGCCAATCCAATGCTTCTTAATATTCATTTCATTGTCAAATGTAAAAACTACGGCAAAACACAATTTATCCTCATTCGGCCTTAAAGAACAAAGTTCATTAGACAATCTTTCCGGAAGCATAGGAATTACTCTATCGACGAGATACATCGAATTACCTCTGCGAAGAGCCTCTTTATCCAAAGCTGAATCTGGTTTTACATAATAACTTACATCCGCAATGTGAATCCCGACTTCCAACTCTTCATGTTTATTGTATTGAATGGATAGTGCATCGTCAAAATCTTTGGCATCTACTGGATCAATGGTAAAACAAGTAACACTTCTGTAATCTTTTCTATTGGATAGATCATGAAAAGTCTCATCAATTTCATCCGTTTCTTCTAGTACTTCTTTTGAAAACTTTAAAGGAAATCCACTTTCTGCAATTATTGATTGCATTTCCATTTCTATGGTTCTTTCCTGACCTAAATTATCTGTAATTCTTCCGAACATTCGATCGCCCGGTCTTTCTTTCCATTTAGTAACTTCAACTACAACCTTATCAAAATCTTTAACCTCAAATTCCGGTTTACCTTTAATAAATATTTCCAGTGAAGTTGGAAATTGTTCTACAAGTACTATTTCATGATTTTTATAGCTCCGAAACACTCCTACAAACTGAGACTTTGATCGGTTAAGAATTTTTTGCACAACTCCTTCCGGTTTGTTTAAGTGCAATCTGGTAATTTTTACCTGGACAAAATCACCATCCATAGCTCCATTCAAGTTCTTGGCGCTTACAAATATGTCTCTTTCTAAACCTTTGCAAAGTATATAGGCAAATCCACTACGGGTCATGTCTACCGTCCCTTCGAATAATTCTTCTTTACTTTTCTTTCCAGACGCCACTAATCCTTTATAAACCCATTTACCAGGACTAACCCGCTCGATCAGTTTCTTTTTTTCAAGTATTCCCAGACATTCTTCGAGATTTCCAAGTTTTTCTAAGTGAAGCTTACGTTTAATAGCACTAAGTCCATAAGCCTTGGTTGAATGCGCTGCAAAGAATTGCAGCAATTTATTACTACTTAGTAATGGAATATTTTTCTTCTTTCTTTTTTTCATTTTTAAGCCTCCTGTATTGTGCTCCTAATCTGTAACACAACTTTTAATTGATATGTGAGTATTTTAATTTCGAGAATAAAGATTTAATGAAGAACAATCTACTGTAATGATACCATATAATATCGGTAATTTTTAAAATAAATTCATTCGCGTTTGAATCTCTTTTGGGTGTCAGGTTGATTAACCGGTAACCAAATTTTTTAAAGGTTAGTGCAATAAGAACAACTTAAAAAGCATCTGATTAAATGCCTTGATTTTAATCGTCTAAAGTTCTTATTATAATTATTGAAATATATAACACAAACCAAAGCAAATAGTTCAAAATTGATTAGTATAATATTTTATTTTTTACTGCATTTTGTTTTAAAATTTGGAAAAAGTGAAAATATTTTTCAAGTTTAAAATATTATTTGTGAATTCCGTTTTTTTTAAAATTTGTTTACTGCTGTTTTTCACAATAAATTTTAAATTACTACCTTACCAGCTCAAATAAATTCTTGAATCATTAAACCAACCAAATCATGAGCTCTAATCCCAAATCCATTCGCAATGTTGTATTACTGGGACATTCCCATTCCGGCAAGACGTCAATGATTGAATCCATGTTGTTTGAGGCAAAAGCCATTACCCGTAGAGGAACTATAGAAGCCGGAAACACGGTATCCGATTTCAGTGAATTGGAACAAGAAAGAGGTGGAAGTCTTTTCAGTAAGTTAATGCATGTAAGTTGGAAAGATTCTAAAATCAATATTATAGATACTCCAGGCTCGGATGATTTTGTAGGTGAAATACTATCCTCTATGAAAGTGGCAGATCTTGGTATAATGGTTCTTAACGGCGCTCATGGCGTTGAAGTTGGAACAGAATTAATCTGGGAATACAAAGAGAAATTTTTACTCCCGGGTATGTTTGTTATTAATCAATGCGATCATGAAAAATGTGATTTTGATAATACCTTAGAACAAGCGCGTTCGCGTTTTGGTGCTAAACTGATTCCATTCCAATATCCTTTAAATCCAGGCAAGTCATTTAATGCCATAATTGATGCACTTAGAATGGTTATGTATGAGTATCCTTCGGATGGCGGCAAGCCTACCAAGAAAGATATTCCTGCTTCTGAAATGGATCGCGCCAAAGCCATGCACAACGCCATTGTAGAAGCTGCCGCAGAAAATGATGATACGCTGATGGAACATTTTTTTGAGAGTGGAAACCTAGACGAATCTGAACTTGCCGATGGTCTGCGCAAAGGAATTGCCAAGCAGCAATTATTTCCTGTGTTTTGTGCATCCGCAACCAAGAATATGGGAACCGGCAGAATCATGGGATTTATTAATGATGTTTGCCCTTCTCCAGCTGACCGTCCACCTGCGGCTTTAATAAATGGAGAAATAAAATGCGATATTGCTGGGCCACCTTGCATTTTTGTGTATAAGACTTTTTCCGAACCAAAAGTAGGTCGCGTTTCATATTTTAAAGTTTATTCTGGTAAAGTAAAAACTGGGGATGAATTGATTAATAATCATAATCGCGTGCATGAAAGATTAAATCAAATATTTGTATCCAACGGAAAAAATAGGGAGCAAGTAAATGAATTAGTTGCAGGTGATCTGGGGGTGCTGGTTAAACTTAAAGATACCCATACCAATAATACCTTATCTACCAAAGGCAATGATTTCGAAATTCAACCCATTCAATTTATTGAACCCAGAATACGCACTGCTATTAGTACCGAAAATAAAAATGACCTTGAGAAACTTATAAAAGCAATTCACGAATTGCAGGAAGAAGATCCAACTTTAATCCTTGAACAATCAGCCCGACTGCATCAAAATATATTGCATGGACAAGGCCAAATGCATCTTGACTTAGTTAAGTACAGGGTTGAAAAACTTCATGGGGTTCACATGGATTTTATTAAGCCTCGAATTCCTTATCTGGAAACTATTAATAAATCATCCGATACTTCTTATCGACATAAAAAACAATCAGGTGGTGCGGGTCAATTCGCAGAGGTACACATGAGAGTTGAGCCTTATCACGAGGGCATGCCCGATCCTACAGCTCTTACCGTTAGAAACCGAGAAGTTGAAGAATTACATTGGGGAGGAAAGCTTGCGTTCTTTTGGTGCATTGTTGGAGGTTCAATAGATTCCAAATTCTCCAGTGCAATCAAGAAAGGAGTTATGAATAAAATGATCGAAGGTCCACTTACAGGATCTTATTGTACCAATATCCGGGTTTCTGTTTTTGATGGCAAAATGCATCCGGTAGATAGCAACGATATGGCCTTTCAGATTGCCGGTATGAACGCCTTTAAAGAGGCATTTCACAATGCTGCTCCTCAAATTATGGAACCCGTATATGATCTGGAGATCTTATGTGGGGATGATGCAATGGGCGACATAATGGGTGATCTGCAAACCCGAAGAGCCATTATTATGGGTATGGGAAGCGAAGGTCATTATCAGATGATTAAAGCTCGTGTTCCATTGTCAGAAATGCATAATTACTCTTCCAGTCTTAGGTCACTATCCCAAGGTAAAGCAAAATTTTCTATGAAAATGGCAGAATACGCAGCCGTTCCACCGGATATTCAGAATCGATTGATCACTGAATATCAGGCGCATCACAAAGAAGGTGAAGAATAGTTCTGGAGGGAAAATCTAGCTCGTTAATAACATTAAAACTCCCAATAAAATTGGGAATGATATTTGCAATATCTCGTTCATGAAAGTCATTATTCCGGTTGCTGGGGCAGGTACGAAACTTAGACCTTTCACCTATACACAACCGAAACCGCTAATACCTGTTGCCGGTAAACCTATACTGGCTTATATTCTGGATCAAATGATTCAAGCCGGCCTGAATGATTTTATTTTCGTCGTAGCTCATCTGTCAGAAAAAGTTATTGAATTTGTGGATGAACACTATCCCAACATTAAAAAGCAGTATATTTTTCAAAAAGACAGAAAAGGGCTTGGTCATGCGGTATTTTCCTGTAAGGATTTGATTGGACCTGATGATGAAGTATTAATCCAGCTGGGTGACAGCATTCTGGATATTGACCTCAAGGTTCTAATACATTGCAAATACAATACCCTTGCGGTGCGTAAAGTTAATGATCCAAGATTATTCGGTGTTGTGGAGTTGGACGAAAGCGGATTTATCAGGAAGCTAGTTGAAAAACCGATTATTCCAAAATCAAATCTGGCCCTGGTCGGATTATATTACATTAAGGAATTTAATCAACTGCTTCAGGCATTGGAATATAATATTGAAAATGATCTTCGAACAAAAGGAGAATTTCATTTAACTGATGGACTCATGAAACTACTTGAATTGGGATATCGGTTTGAAGTCATGGAAGTAAAAAACTGGTTTGATTGTGGCAAAAAAGAGGTATTGCTGGAAACCAATGCCATCATGTTGGATCGTCAGGCTGGTGATATTAATCCTTCCAATTTTGAAAATACTATTATTATTCCACCCAATCGAATTGGAATGAATTGTAAAATTAAAAATTCCATTATTGGTCCACACGTTAGCATTGGAGATGATACCGAGATAAATAATTCCATTATTAAAGAAGCTATTATCGGTAATTATACGATTCTGGATAACATCGTGGTTCATAATTCCATCATTGGGAACGATGTTGTAATTAAAGGAAGATCACAATCGTATAATATAGGAGACAATACCGAGCTCGATGATTTTTAATTATGAAATTTAGATCGTTTGTAGTTCAGATATTGAATAGCGTCAACGAATGCACTACTTGTTCACAATTATAAAGGATTTGCAATTTCCCTTTCAATTAACTTAAAATATTGCAATAAACTTTCAGATAAAACTTTAGGTTCAACATGTTGATTGTTCTCTAAGAGAAATTGTTCGCACTCTCTGATACCTTTTGAACATCCAATCATAAAAAAATTAGTCTTCAAATTATGTACAATCGTAAACAATTGTTTTGAAGTAAGACCCACCTTATTCAATTCATCAAGTTTGGAATGAGTATCTATTTTCCATTCGTCCAGCATTTCTTTTAAAAGGTTCGTATCACCAAAACATATCTGCCGCAGATAATGTAGATTAATTAAGGGTTCCATATTCTTTATACAACTCTCCTTCTTCCGGAAAGAAAATAAACTGTGCTCCCAAATCTGACAATACAAATATGCAGATATGGTGATCGTGACTCAAATAAACTTTTCTGAATTCTGGTATTTTGTCTTCGTTGATAATATTCTTGACAACGAACTCTTCAAGACTTGAAGCCTGTACTGACCATTTTCCTGTTTGATCGCCGGCTTCCAGGACCGACACACCCATTTCGAGCTGTTGCTGATGAAGGATAAAAATAGGATATAAGGTGATATCCTGATCCAACATCACTTCTTTGGCTTGCTTTAATACTTTACTGTATCGCCGAAGGTCCTGTTCCAGCTCAAGATATTTTTCGATACTTACTTTACTCATCTTCTTCGGTATAATTGTGCGACCATTTCAATATGATTTGTCATTGGAAACATATCCACTGGTTTTACTCTTCTAACTTCATAATGCTCACTTAATAAATTTATATCTCTTGCCGCTGTAGAAGGATTACAACTAACATAAACAATCTTTTGAGGAGCTAAATTAATCATTTGCTGTATGACTTCAGCATGAATGCCGGCCCTTGGTGGATCTACAATTAAAACATCAGGCGAACCATGAACATGAATCAACTCTTGATTTAAAATTTTTAAGACATCTCCTGCAATAAACTCAACATTTTCTATTTCATTAATCTTGGCATTTAACCATGCATCGTCAATGGCTTCTTTGATTTCTTCAATACCAAGGACCTTGGATACTTTATGCGCTAAAAAAAGTCCGATACTTCCTACTCCACAATAGAGATCAAAGACATTCTCATCCCCTTTTAACTCCGCAAAATCCAACACCAAATTATAGAGATTCAGCGATTGGTTTGGATTCGTTTGAAAAAAAGACTTTGGTCCAATCTGGTATTTAACATGCGCTAATTGTGTTAATAAAAAATCATCACCAAAAGCTTTGATACAGACCAAATCTTGCCAGGCATCATTTTTCTTATTATTGATAGCATAATGAGCTGATTTTATTTCAGGAAAATTATTTCTTAGAAACGAAAAAATTGTTTCCATTATCTCTTCTTCATGGGTGCTCAAAGACAAGACAATCAGGGCTTCGCCTTTTTCATTTGTTTTTATAATTAAATTTCTCAGTAGTCCGCTGTGATTCTTAACGTCATAAAAACTCCATTTAGAATCAAGGGCTAATTTTTTTAAGGCGTTTCGAATGCGATTGCTCAATGGAATCTGTAGATGACAATTGTCGATGTCCACAATTTTGTCAAACGTACCAGGTCGATGAAATCCTAATGCAGACCGCTGAAGCTGGTCATCGGACAATCCAATCTCTTCTTTGGTCAGCCATCGTCGCGATGAAAAGGTAAACTCAAGTTTGTTTCGATAATAATATTCCTCCTCTGATCCTAATATTTTTTCAATCGCAGCGGTTGATACCTTGGCAATTCGCTTCAATGCATCTTGTACAATTTGCTCTTTTAACTGAAGTTGTTTAGAATACTGTACGTTCTGCCAGGAACAACCCCCGCAAACACCAAAGTGCGAACATTTTGGTGTGGTTCGATCTTTTGATGGTTCTAAAATATCAACCACAAAACCATGTTTAACTCCTTTTCTCTTTCTTGTTAATTGAACACGAACTAAATCTCCCGGCACGCCTCCATGGACAAAAATGACTTCACCTTCTGAAGTTCTTCCAATGCAATCACCTTTATGCGTTATGCTGCTTAGTAGTAGATCAATAGATTTATTAGATGCCAAGAAATTTATTTTTTAATTAAAGTGAATTCTGTCCTGCGATTCTGCTGTCTTCCTTCTTCCGTGTCATTAGTAGCAATAGGTTTAGCTTCTCCCAATCCTTGACTGCTGATTCTGCTGGCATCAACACCTTTTTGAATAAGATAATTTTCCACCGCCTTGGCTCTTTTTTGAGATAATGCAATATTTTCCTGATCTGCACCTATATTATCAGTATGTCCCGTGATTAAAATATGATATAAATTATTATTCTGGAGTAACTCAACCAAATGATTTAGTTCAAATTCTGATTCTGGAAGTAATAAATACGAATTTGTATTGAAAAATACATTTCTAAGTATAAAGGATTTATCGGACTCAATAGCTTGAAGATACCATATTTTTTTCTCAGGATTAAATGGAGTACCGGTTTCACATTTAAATTGATCAGAGATCAGGATATATCCGGGATGAGAAATATTAATCGCATAATCTACCGAACCGGGAAGTGAAATCAAATTGTTTCGCCCTTCTTTGATCAAACCATTATAGAAAATTTGGTTGTTGTTAATGCCTAATAATTCAATGTGTGCAGGTATATGTTTATTGGATTGATTATCCAAAACTTCAAATGAAATATAACAACTTTTTTTAGGTCTTAAAAATTCCGGTAATTCAAATTCATATAAATCGATATTAATGTATTTGAGTTTCTTTTGATTTTGTTCTTTCATAAATGATCGATCGCTGGCCATTATGGCTTTATGACCATCGTAAGTCACAATAAGCGATGATTCTTTTTTAGGGGTGTTGATGGGATAACCCAAATTGACTGGTTCGGACCAAATATTTTTGTTTCCAACAAGTTTGCAATAGAATAGATCTTGCTGTCCAATGCCGAGATGACCATCTGAATTAAAAAAAAGGGTCTTTCCATCCTGATGTAAAAAAGGACATTGTTCATTACCTGTACTGTTAACTTTATTTCCAAGATTAACGGGATTGGTCCAGTGATTTTTACTGTTTTTGGTGGTCATCCACAAATCCAAACCACCGTATCCACCAACTCTATTGCTTGTAAAAATAAGCACCTTGCCATTATCGGTTAGGCAGGGTTGCGTTTCATAGGCCGGTGTATTAATTACATCACCCATGTTAACCGGTATTGACCAATGACCTTGATGGTAATTAGATAAATATAAATCACAACCACCAAAACTATTGGGTCGGTCACAGGATACAAAAATTAACGATTGCCCGTCAGGTGATATGGAAGGCGATCCTTCGTTGTGTAAAGTATTTATATCATCTAAAGATTGAGGATTAGACCATGATCCATTGGTGGCTCGGTAGGAAATGAATAAATCTTCATTATCATTATTGATTTTTCGGGTGAACACCATAGTATTTCCATCAGCCGTTAAGCTTGGAAGATATTCAGAAAAATCAGAGTTGACTTCCTGAATGGGTATTGGTTCAAAGGTAGAAGGATGTTTATAGCAAGAATCTGCGAATCGAAAGGTCTTTGCAAGTTTTTGAGATTTAAGAATAAGTTCTTGATTATCCTTTTCCCTGCTTAGGTATCTTAAAATATTATGGTAAGCTGAATCAAAATGAAAATTCTCATAATTGGTCAAAGCCAAAGTGTAATATATTTTATTCAAGTACACTGGATTCAATTCAACTACTTTTTGAAAATAAGCTTCTGCCTGAATGAAATTACCCTGATCATAATGAATTGAACCTAACATGAGATTCGCATCTATAAAGTGAGCATTCTTTTTAATTATTTTTTGGAATGCATCAATGGCCTCGGTGTAATTATTAGTTTGATATAACTTCAGTGCTTTCTGGTAGGATTTCTTGAGTGAAGAAGAAGCAGACTTTAGATCGACATAAGGTTGTGCCTGGATGCATGCTTCAATGACAACCATCATTAAAAGTAAAAACAGAGATCTCATGCTGTTTTAAAAACCAAACGTCAAAAAATAAGAAATATGTATTAAGCCAATTGCAATTCACTAAGTAATCGAATAGCGTCTTCGTTACCTAGTTCTGAAGCCTTTTTGAAATCAATGATAAAATCCGCCTTACCGGCAGCTTTACGAGCTAAACCACGTTGCATAAATAGCTCGGCTTTATCTTCTGTAGAACGACCATCTTCGAACGACGCACTTTTGTCAAAAGCTTCTAATGCTTTATCCAGCTGACCGGTTGCAAAATATGCTTTCCCATAATTGAACCAAACCGATGGAAGATGTTTGAAATTAGAATCTTCTTTTGAATACTCTCGAGTAGTAACAAGCTTGAATTCACCAAGTGCTTTGTCATATTCTTTGAGTTCAAGATGACACATACCTTTTGATCTTCTTGCTGCCCAATAGATGGATTGCAAGGCAATAGATGACTTACAGGTTTCTTCAAAACACGGAATGGCTTCCGCAAATTTTTTCTTAATCATTAAGGTCCTTCCCAAGCCATAATGGGCTGAAGAATTTAAAGAATCAAAACTCACTGCCTTCTTAAAATCATACAAAGCATCATCATAATTCTTTAGGGTAAAATTCACATACCCCCGCTGTGAATAGGCCTGAGAATGTCTTTCATATTTTTCAATAGCTTCCGTTAAAATCCGAATGGCTTCTTGTTCCAATCCTTTTTCTTCTGATGCTTTTTTTCCCGACTGATAGAGCATAATGCAGCTCTTCTCACCCTTCGGTTCGATGTGAAAATGTTGAAGAATTTTGCCGCTATCAGTCATCCAGGCATCTACCGTACCGGCAGAGGCGAAGCCAGCACAATACTCCAGGAAGTGAATGGTGTTTTTCCAATACTTTTCTGTTACATTGCCAATATATCGGCCAAGGTCAAGGGTAAATTCCTCCTGGTTAAATATGAGTTCGGGTTGTTTAAATATTAATTCTCTCTTGTAGTGTGTGTCCATTCTGGGTATAACCTGATCCAAGACTTGCTTCATTGTCTTTTCACTTCCTAACTCTAACTTACCTTGAATAATGACCTTAAATAATACCTGTGTTTGCATAACTATTTGAATGGATTACCCTTTTCAGCTTATATTCAGTAAAATGCCAGACAAAATTTTTGAAACTGACTATTTAAAATTGAATAAAAAACGGAACTTGCAAAACTAGGAATTTTTAATTAATTTTTACAATTAATCGCCTGATTTTGAGTTAATTATATTTAAATCAATTTTATTTAATATGTAATTAGATGTTTCTCAAAATCTTAGATATTTATTAATTTATGAATTAACAAAATAAAATGATCTAATAAATTTTAGAGTATGAATCCCAAGTACTTAAGGCGGTATCACTAAATTGTTTTGAAATGACGATTGAAATAAGCATTGATTATACGATAATTAGGCATCGAAAATTTGGCAATAAATCTCAACTTACTCCGAAAAGAAATAGCATTCAATTGAGGAATATTCAAGTATGCCCTTAGATTAAAAGGAATACTATTTACTCAATGAAATTCCCTAAATTTAGAGGTAACTTCAACCGAAATCAATGGTCCAGAAAAACCTCCTTCAGGGTTCTTTGGAAATAAATAATTGAAATCTGCATCATACGATCCTTTACTTGGAAAATATATTTCTACGGTGTGGGTAAACCAACCATGTAAATCCGGAAAAGCACCTTTAAGACCAGTATTTAATTCGCCTTTGAAATCTGCATCAACGAGGTTAAGATTAGTACTATTTTCATACAAGAATTGATAGGACACCCTTGCTCTTGCCTTTAATTGATACTTTGGCACATCTGTTGCGTCTGTAACAGCAATTCTAAATGTGGTTTGAACATGTTCATCAGTGCATACATTCTCAACTAATTGACTCCACTGGAAAACCCTGTTATTACCTTCCATATAGGAATTAAATTGATCCTTTTGCACTATACTGGAACCTATCAAATAAAATTCCTTTAAGGTTTTTGGACCACAAGGAGATTCATCCAAGAGATCACAAGAAGAGATAAACACAAACAGAGCTAAAAAAACATAAGGTTTGACCAAATTAATCATGACTAATATTTTATGTGCCTGACAAAAATAACACTTGTTTAATTCAAAGTCAATGATTTAATTTAAAAATCTATTTAATTTCCAATATATGACATTTACATCGAACCCTTAAACCCATACACTTTAGTGTTTTTTTATTTTTTACCACACTATTACAATTCGATCAAGGAATATGGGAATAAACAAAAAACATTTTTGATTAATTAAATCAGTTTATTGGTCTCATGATATCTACAGATAATTAATTTAATGTATGCCGTAATAGTTGAATTGATTTGTGATAAAAAAGAAATTCGAAAGATATGAATCGTATTTATTCATCCATTAAATACTTTATTTTCTCAAGAAAATTTATTTCGTCTTTATATAACATGGTATGAGGAATGAATGTACTGAATCTTTTTTTGCTAAGTTTTTTTTGTAGTTTCAATTCATCCAAGTTAGAGGAGCTAATATTTTTATTTACTGCATAAATGGTACGACCCTCATGAAAGTAATAGTTTTTTTGCTCTGCAAATAATTTGTCTTTTAGTTTTACCCTATTCAATTCGTTATGAAAACTTGCAATAAGTTGTCCATCTGCAAAATAGTATTTCACCGTTTTGAGAACCGGAGTACTGGCCTGTATTCGTATGACTTTCACTACTTCGTCGTTCTTTTTAAATACCTGAATTTCCTCTGTTTTTTTATAGGTATACGATTTGGAAGTAGTAGACGAACTGTCAATAGAATGAATAGATGCTTCTATTTGATGCAATACGGGCTTATCCATGGAAAGTGCATTCTCAAATCGGCTAGGCTTACATTGAAACATTAAAGATGCAAGACCAGCGAGTTGAATTAGAATGCGTGTGATTCTCATCAATTTCAGAATTAGAGTTAAGATTTAAAATTTATAAAAATGGATTCACAAATTTAGTAAAATTATACCCTCCAATTGATTATTACAGGCCATAATGATCAAGACGCTTTTTTATAAGAGAAATAATGAATATATGGGTCAAATATTTAATGTAATATCTACCTTTGAGCTCCTTTCTTATGAAAACCATCACTGAGCTCGAAGCTATCGCATCCCAAATTAGAAGAGACATTATTCGTCAGACCTGGTCTGCAAAAAGTGGACACCCGGGCGGATCCTTAGGATGTGCCGATTATATGACAGCCTTGTTTTTCAATCAGATGAACATTAAGCTACCCTTTGAAATGGAAGGTCTTAATGAAGATGTGTTTATCTTATCCAATGGCCATATTTCACCACTATTGTACAGTATTCTGGCCCGAAGAGGATATTTTCATGTTGACGAATTAGCGACATTCAGAAAACTGAACTCAAGGCTTCAAGGCCACCCTGCAACCCATGAACATATCCCCGGAGTTCGGATTGCCACAGGATCTCTGGGACAAGGACTCAGCGTAGCCTTAGGAATTTCTAAGGGGAAAAAATTACTAAATGATACTCATCTGGTCTATTGTCTGACGGGAGATGGTGAACTGCAGGAAGGTCAAAATTGGGAAGCCATTATGGCTGCTGCCCATTACAAAGCGGATAATCTGATTGTCACCGTAGATTGGAATGGCCAACAAATTGATGGATCTAATGATAAGGTTATGTCCTTGGGTGATTTGCATTCGAAGTGGACTTCATTTGGCTGGCAGGTAATGGAAACAAATGGCAATTCTATGGTTGAAATTAATTCTACCCTCACCAAGGCAAAAAGTATGACTGGTAATGGCAAACCAGTTGTAATTCTTATGAAAACTATTATGGGTTTTGGAGTTGATTTTATGATGGGAACCCATAAATGGCACGGAGTTGCTCCCAACGATGAGCAGACTCAAACCGCCTTATCACAATTACAAGAAACACTTGGAGATTATAAAATATGAGTCATTGGGATAAATATCAGAGTAGTCAAAAAATTGCTACACGAAATGGATTTGGAGATGGCTTACTTGAAGCTGCAAAAAAACATTCCAATGTTGTAGCGCTTTGTGCAGACCTGGCCGGCTCACTAAAAATGGACTTATTTGAAAAAGAATTTCCGGATCGTTTTTTCCAGGTTGGTGTTGCTGAAGCCAATATGATGGGAATGGCTGCCGGACTTGCCACTACCGGATTAATACCCTATACCGGAACTTTTGCTAATTTTTCTACAGGTAGAGTTTATGACCAGATTCGCCAATCTATTGCCTATTCTGGTAAAAATGTAAAAATCTGTGCTTCTCATGCTGGTTTAACACTGGGAGAAGATGGGGCTACCCATCAGATTCTGGAAGACATTGGTTTGATGAAGATGTTACCGGGAATGTGTGTAATTAATCCTGCCGATTATGCTCAGACTAAAGCCGCTGCTATAGCCATTGCAGATTATACTGGTCCTGTATATCTCCGATTTGGTAGACCGGACTGGCCTGTATTTATGACGGATGCTACTTTCGAGATAGGCAAAGCCATTACCCTTAAGGAAGGTAAAGATGTTTCCATTTTTGCAACCGGACATCTTTTATGGTTAGCACTTGAAGCGGTGAGAGATTTAGAAAAAGAAGGTATTGATTGTGAGCTCATTAATATACATACGATAAAACCCTTAGATCGTGAAGCTATAATTCGTTCTGTGAGTAAAACCGGATGCGCGGTATGTTGTGAAGAACATCAACAAAATGGCGGCCTCGGAGATAGTATTGCACAGGTGCTTGCCATGCATAATCCTTCTCCAATGGAATATATTGGAGTTAATGATTCCTTTGGTGAAAGTGGTAAGCCACTTGAACTTTTAGATAAATATGGTCTTAGCAAAAGCGATATTATCCGTCAGGTAAAAAAAGTTATGGCAAGAAAATAAGATTATACACTTATTAATTCTCCTTCGCGAATAATTTCTGTCAAAGCCTCGTATAAGCGATCGAGGTCTGACTGATCATTATAAGATTGAATCGAATATCGGACAAAAACTTTATCGTCCTGTCGCATTACAGGAATTTCGATCTTATATTGATTAAATAAATACTGATATAAGGCTTCAGGGTTTGAACAATTTACAGGTATACTGAACATTTGAACCAGATAATCATCACTTACGGGACAGACTGGAACCGAATTCATCAAATTGCAAAACCGAATCGAATTAGACTTAACTAATGCTCGGTTTCTGGCAGCCCATGTTGTCCAGTCATATTTATTCATAAATTCAATAGAAGCAGGTATAGTTAGGAATGCAGTAAAATCACGCGTTCCCTGTACCGTATGATAATCCTGAAATTTCGAATGCGAAGGAAATAATGCATTATATCCCCAGGAGATAATGAGTGGATCCAACTGGTCTTGAAGAGATCTTTTGACATACAAAAAAGATGAACCCTTTGGCGTCATCATCCATTTGTGACTAGCGCCGGTATAATAATCAACCTCTAAATCCATGAGATCTATACTTACCTGTCCTGGCGCATGAGCACCATCAATAAAACAAGGTATTCCTCTTTTTTTGGCTTCAATACATATTTCTTTAACAGGAAGTAATAAGGCTGTAGAACTTGTAATATGACTTACAAAAATTAACTTGGTTCGTTCATTACATCCTGCAAACAAATCTGCGACTATTTGCTCACGACCTTGGACTGGCAGATTAATTTTTTGTCGAATGTATTTTGCTCCTGCTTTATGGCAATAATAATCCCAGGTTCTGTCACAAGCTCCATATTCTATATCAGTAGCTAATACTTCATCTCCAGGATTAAGTTTAAAGCTTTTGGCCACAATATTCACCGCGTACGATGGATTCATAGTATACACGATATCATCGGGTGAGCAGTGAATATATTCTGCCAATTTAATTCTTGATTGAAGTAACAATTCGTTACCGATTTTAGTCATAAATTGAACAGGTTCTCTCTCTAATGTTCTTTGATAACTTTGATAGGTATCAAATATCTCAACTGGACATGCTCCAAATGATCCATGATTGAGATAACTAACTTCAGGATCGAGAAGGAAAAGTGATTTAATTTTTGAATTATCCAAGGTAATAGACATATTTAGGTTCAAAGGTAAGACACTAATTTTCATTTATACAATACTCCATTTTATATATTCCTTAGACAAACAATACTTTACTTACCTAACCGGGGAAATGCATTACATTGTGCAATCTGCTATCTGGACTTATCTTTATCCCGATTTTTCTAACTGTACAATTTACTATCTTAGTTCTTTTCTATTCGGATGAAAATATTCTATGATGCTAAACGCTTATTCTATAACAGAACCGGATTAGGCAATTATTCCAGATGGTTGGTTAGATCTTATGCCAATAGTTTTCCAGAGGATGAACTCATTTTATTAAAACCGGGATTCGAAAATAGTTCTTACCAGGAGTTTTTAAATAGACCATACCAAACTATTGAATATTCCAATTATTTTGGCTGGCCGCGAATTTTTGATTTACAAAATAAAATTCAGGATGATTCTGTATTTCACGGATTAAGTGCAGAAATTCCTTGGCAATGGAAGAAAAGATCCATCAAAAACATTGTAACGGTACACGATATTATATTTATTACCCGTCCAAATGATTACCCCTGGATCGATAGAAATATTTATAAAGCTAAACTAAAATATGCCTTACAGCAAAGTGATCATATTATATCAATCAGTCAATTTACTACCAATGAAATAATCAATCACTTTAATATCTCAGCTTCAAAAATTACAACCATATATCAGAATTGCAACAATATATTTTACAAACCAATTCAAGAACCATTAAAGAATCAATTAAAAAATAAATATAAGTTGCCAAATGAGTACTGGATCTGTGTTTCTGGATTCAGTCGCAGAAAAAATCTCCTTTCGATTCCTTTGGCATATAAAAACATTCACAAAAAGGAGAGAATACCCTTGGTATTTGTAGGCGATGGCCCGGAAAAAAATAATCTCCGCAGAATGATCAAGGAACTCGAGCTAGAAAATTGTTTTATTTTCTTAGAGAATATTCCAACCGAAGAGTTACCTGCATTATATCAAATGAGTAAAGGATTATTTTACCCAAGTCTTATGGAAGGCTTTGGAATTCCTGTACTTGAAGCATTTGCCTCAGGAGTACCGGTAATCGGTCAACGCGATTCAGCCATTGCAGAAGCCGGAGGCAAGGCTGGTAATTTCATTGATACAAATAACTCAGAAGAATTTGCCAATGCTATTGCGCTTTTACAGCAAGATAGTGATGCTTATAACACTTTGAAAAAAAATATTCAAGCCGAACTTCCCAGATTTGAAAATAATCATCTGATGTCTCAACTTAATAAGATTTATCTTGATTAATTAGATATGATGAAATCTCGAACCCCGCCAGGCCGAATTTGAACCACGCCCTACGATTTGAAATCAATGATTCAAATTGAGCAGGATTCCGGTTCGGTCGGGTTGCATCATATCCTGTGGTCATACCTTTTACATTAATGGTATAGGGTGGGCATCCATATGGATGATCTTTCAATATAATTTTCCCAGTGCTAGGGTCATTGTCTTTATCCACAATCTGATGAATATATATTTGTGCATTAACAGAAGTAATGAACTTCAATAGGACGAAGAAAAAAATTATTTTTTTCATAATCTAGTTAGTTGTAGTTACCTCCAGCTTGTCGGATGATTCCATCTTACCAACGCAGGATAGATATAAGCGTCCACCCATTGTTGGGTCTCTACTGCTGTTCGTGCCGGTCGCCGGTATAATTGTTCATGTGCTGGAATTTCCAGATCTCTCCATACCCTTGCCAGAAAATATCCAAGCGTCTCCACTCTTGCCGTATCTCCATTGGCCAAGGCTGCGTCACCATCGGCAATAATGTCCAGAACCATAGCTTCTGTAACCATCTTGGTAAGTTCCTGTAATACGCAGTTCATTCCATCGGAACACTTAGTCTCTATTCCGATCCAGTTCTTAAGCTTTGGATAAAGCAACCGCCAAAATCGAAGCAATTGATAACAAGCTTCAGTCTTCTTAAAGCTTAAGGAATCATTACAAGCCATATATTTATAATCTTCAATCCACTGATCGAGTATGATTCGTTGATTTGAATCCGGAACAAATATTCCGTAAGCGCAACGGTCGCCGAGAATCTGAAATATCTTCCGCAGATGAATGGTAACGACCTTGTGATTCAAAGACCACATACTCTGAGCGGTATCATAGACTTCATGAAAATCAATCGCATTCAGTCGATTAAATATTTCGGCCGTTGTCAGTGTATCGAATCGCATACCATCATCCACTTCCAGCACTGGAATGGATCCATTGCTCATCCATAAAGTGGTATCACTATATGCATGCTTCCAATAAGCAGGAAACCGATCATAGATTGTGGCACCGTTAATCGAATCGTTGATGCGATAATATTCTTCTTGTTCAGCTTGACGCTGCATAATATATTCTACAAATTTCAGAGAATCTTCGTATCTGTTTGCTTCGTGTAAACTATCTTCGTAAAAATAAAAAGGATTAGGTCCATTCTTAAAATAATAATAATAGTACATTTTATGACGATAACCACTAGTATCAAATATGCCTAGGTAAGTTGATTCTTCATCCGGTAACAACTTATTTGGTTTGTTTTTCTCTTTTGCACTTTCAAGTAATTTAAAATACAAATCATCATATTCTCGAAAGTATTGAGAATTATTAAAATAAAATTGACTCATACTACTCGAATCAAAAATCTCAATAAGTCTAACATATCCAAACATTTTTTTTCTTTTGGAAGTATCTCTAATTAAGTCCTTTAAAAAATTCGTATCTTTCGATTCTGCCAAATAATCCAAATAATGCAAATACTCGTTTGATAAGATGTAGGATATCAATTCATTATAAGTTAAGTCGGGAAAGTGTTTATGTAGGATATAAAAGTCAAGACAATGATCTCTAAAATTTTGCTCAAATTTTAAATTACTAATGCCATAATATCCTGTTTCATCCAATAGGCTATCTCGGTATGAAATAAATCGATCTACAGCGAATACAAGATCTGTATCCTGGATCAGAAAAGTAGACAATATCAATGAGTCGGCTGTATTCATATATTTAAAATCTGAATCTGAAGAACATGAGTTATCAGCATAAATACTGTCAATACATTCTGTAAATAAGGAAGCCTTTGTTTGTTGAGCTTTAAGACCTACAAAGCATATTAGGCTATGCATAATTATCAATATTTTTTTCATCTTAAATTTTAATTTATTTATTCCATTGTTTACCTTGATATAAGGACTTAGTAAGATCTTTTTCATAAGACCAATCTAAGGACTTAGAATATTCAATGACTCCTCTTTCATATTTGTCTAATTCTTGATTATCTGCTTTTAACTCTTCATAATTAAATCCAACGCTACCAGCTCTACCAAAATAATCATCAACATCAATTCTAAACCCATCCTTACTTTCTTTTTCCCAAGGGCTATCAGGATAGTAATCTCCATATACATTTTGACCGCTTTTTGAATGAAGTCCAGTTTCCTCTTTATCATTCGACGGATCATAACCATTAGGCCATCTTTCAACAATAAAATCAGCATGCCAGGATTCGTGGATCATGGTTGCGTAAACAGCATAAATACCAGTAACTTTATATTTTGTTGAAGAATTTTGTCGAATAGGAATTTCGGAATTTCCAACTTCATCTTGAACAGAAGTAGTGGCTGGTGTAAATGTAGTTCCTATTTTTGCAGGTGACAATCCAACTCGGCTTGGCCTACCTGTTCCAGCAAAAGAACCAGGAATGTTTTTGCTCCATCTAACTTTAGCAATATGTTTTGATCTTGGAATAACTTGCCTCCAATAGTATAACCATTGCGGCATTAAGCCTGAATTAATAGTATATGATCCTCCATTTATAAGAGGATCGTCATCAATAATTTCATCATTCTTATGAAAAAAGACTTTGGCCTTATTCGAATTCATAGGCCGCCATCGATTAAACATATTAAACGGATCTGAGGATATCTCATTTTTAATTTCTAATGATGACATAACGCCCATCACATTCCCTTTCTTGTCTGTACATTTCAGTAAGATGGTACCATATTTATCTCCAAAGTCACTGTTAGACTCAGGCATTTTACCTTCAGCAGGCTTGAACTTTAGATTATTTAGGATTTTACTTGTTCCGATATTATCCTCAAATGTCCAGCCTTTATAATATGGATACCATTCAAACTGATGGATGGTATTCGCAGCAGAGGCTTCACAATTGACCGGATCATTGACCACTACATGCCATTTGGTTGCACTGTTAATTGTAGGATCCGAACTTTATTTTCCACAGTACTTACTTTGACTTTGTTAAGGTCAAACTTTAGTAAATCTATGTTGTTTCCTACAGAGAACTGGTTTAAATAATAATGATGAAATCCCGCACTCCCTGGAAAGTCAAAATGCTTAAACCAGCAACATTCATTATTGAAGAAGGTCCTGCTAACTGGAATGAAAAATATGGTGGAACGAGAATGGTTATCCCAACACCCAAAATTATTGAGCAAATTCTGTATGGAATTCGAGAAGGAAAAGTAATGACTCTGTCTCAACTCAGAGAACATATTGCTGATCAGTGCAAAGGAGATTACGCCTGTCCACTAACTACAGGAATTTTTCTAAGAATATGTTCAGAATATGCAGAAGAAATCAGAAAAGAAGGGGCCAAAAAAATTCCTCCTTATTGGCGCGTAGTTAGAGATGATGGCAGTTTAATCGATAAGTTTCCGGGAGGTATTGAAGCTCAAATGAAAATCCTTAAATCCGAAGGAATAAAATTCACCATTACCGGTATCCGAAAGAAAAAAGAAGTTGTGGATCTTTAAGATCCTGACAGAAGAAGTTCAAAGACTTTAAATATTTTTTCAATTAAAACTTCCTAACTGAAATGATTTAGATTGAAATATTGACTTCGTTAACCGATACCATTCTTTCTTTTGTACCTCCAAAAGAAAGAACCAAAGAAAAGCTCCCGGCTTGGACGATTAGCCCACCCAATCAATACTCATTGCGCGCCGCAAAAAAAACTCGGCTATGCTTTCATTTTTCACTTCTGTTCAATGACAACTTCGTCATGCACTAAAAATGTTTGGCTTTAGTGTTTGCCTCAATCAGTTTTTTGCGGAAACAGTGCCTTGTACTTGAATTTCCAAGAATTGCAATTCGTTACGAGCTTTATAAATTCGGCGCTTCATTCGCATGTTGGGTCCCGGGCTAATAGTCCCAGGCCGGAATTTATAAATCTTGGGTATTGAATCGTTTATATTCTTTATTATAGAGAAGATTATTGATACTAAAAAATAGGAAAGAGCAGCTTTTTACAGTGGCGATTAAAAGCGCCGTCGTGGTGCACCATTCTTATCACCAAACGAAATGTCGCCTTAGCGGGTGGGACTTGAAACATTCATTTAAAAATAATAATTCCTATTCCTTGAAATTGGGTAACCAAACGAAACAAACTCTGAACCCCAGCCGGTACAGCGACCACGACAAGTTTGGATGAAATGAATAGTGAAAAACCGTTAGTATGGAATCTAAATGAAGAACAAGCCACCTTTAAAAGCTGCTGCGTTTTTGGATACTTTTTACGCGATAAAAAGTATCAAAGCTCAATTCAACATGAATGCCAAACAACAAACAAAATTCATAATTTGCAATAAAATCAATTTGTTATGAATTCCTTTATAAAGAATAAATCTTAATAAGGTAAAAGAAGCTAAATATGCAATTTACTAATTGAATCGTTTTTAACATATAGAATATTGGACGAGTCAGAAGGAGGCACTGAAGCTCAAATGAAAATTCTTAAATCCGAAGGAATAAAATTATAATTACCGGTATCCGAAAGAAAAAAGAAGTTGTTGCCATTTAACCCATAATTGTCATTGGAAATTCTTCCAATGACAATCGCTATTGAAAATCAATACTTTTTGAAAAGTCAAAAAGTAAGATTTTCTACTGCGGGATTACCTCGGACGCCCTTGATTTTCAAGGGCTGTTGTCATTAAGCAATTGCTTAATGACAATTCTCGGTTTAATTTTCGGAAAGCAACAATTCAAATACCTTAAATATTTTTTCTGCAGAATGCTCTATAACCTCTATGACGGATTCTATAGTGGTCACTTGATCTTGTCCGGTATCCGGAGTATTATTTGAAACAATAGATGCAGCGAGAATTCGCAATCCTGATTGATGCGCAACAATGGCTTCCGGAACAGTGGACATTCCAACTATATCGGCACCCAATAATCTGATCATTCTATATTCTGCCGGTGTTTCAAGGCTTGGACCCTGCAATCCAAAATAAATGACCTTTCGAAAAGGAATGGATAGATGATGGCAGGCTCTTTCCGCGCGATTCAACATTTCTTTACTATACACCTCTGTCAAATCCGGAAAACGAAGTCCCAATCTTGGATCCAGGATACCTCTTAGTGGATTCTCCGGATGAAAATTAATATGATCATGAATAAATACCAGATCGCCTGCTTTTAATTCCGGGTTTACAGTACCGCTCGCATTGGTTAACCAAATATTTTTTACACCCAGAAATTTAAGTACCCGAATTGGATAACTTACTTCTTGAGTGGAATATCCTTCATAATAATGTAATCGACCGGATAGTATAATAATCAACTTTTTATTCCATCGTGCCAATATGAGTTTTCCAGGATGTGATTGTACCGTTGTTGGAACAAAGTACGGTATTAACTTATAACTAAGCTCTTTAATAATTTCAAGCCTGTTGACTAATTTACTAAGGCCAGTACCTAATACAATAGCTATTTCAGGAATTTCATCAAATCGCTCTTTAATAAATTCTACACTTTCCTGAATTTCTTCAAAATAATCGCTGGAGTACATAATATCAATAATTATTCAGTTCTTATTTTAAATGAATTAAAATAAAATGATGGAATAACAATAATCCGATGTTTAAGTTATATATTTAGCATTAATTTCTATATGTATATACAACGGTGCAAGGTAGTTAAATTTTTTAACATCTACTTAATAACATCCCTCTGTAACAAGTTGTAATAAGTTGTTGTATTCTTAGAATAATTCTTTTCTAATGGAAATAAACTTTTGACAATTTCGAATCAATTTTTTACTTCTTTTATTAAATTTGACTATCCTGATCAATCAATACAGTTTTCTGTTCCCAATTTCAATTGCTATCAATATGCCTTCTAAAGGAAAAATTTTTGATACAGATGACTGCTTCAATCTAATGACTCAATATATTCGATTAATTAAGTATTAAGAGAGAAATATTATTTGTCCAATAATCAATTATTTTATCAATTCTTCATTACATAATAGGTAAATAGAGTCAAAGTGGATTTTATTAATCCGAATAATATGAAGACTGGTAAGTCAATTTATCTCTGAAAATTAAATACTAAATCTATTTCATAAAGTTCGAAAAAATTTAATTATTGATATATTCTTAATTCGGAAGTAAGCTTTCTCATTTTAGTATTAAATCTTACAATTGGAGTCTCTCTCGGTTTTCCCTGATTTTTTATTTTCATGGTTTATCCTGATTGTTTTGAAATACAGTCTATAGTACCTTTGAATTTTAAACCCGGATTTTTCAGTTGAGTTTCGTAGTGAGCGTCAAAAGTCCAATAAAATAAAGCCTTTTGGTGAGGAATCATAATAGTATTTATACTGACGAACCAAACGAAGTGTAAAGACTTGAGTTTGAAGGAATTTTGGCTCGTAATAGAAGGTCAACCGAAAAATCCGGGTTAACCTACTTCCCACAAACATTTCCAAAAGCTTTAGATCTTATTGATTTCTTTTATTTCAGAATGCTTATACTGGTCTGAAATAAGAGTCTGCACATTAAAGCGACATCTTCTCTTTAGAGCTCAAGAAAAGCTGCCACTTTCTATAAATCTAAAGTTAATTTATAATTAAGTAAAAAGACACACAATCATCTCTCCTGCAGGAATTGCTGGCCTTAATTTTCTATCAAAATTGGCTGCTAAGATATTAGTCTTTTAAGCTTATCATAAGTATAATATTCTTTATTTATTCACTTTGCAAAAATTTAAAATTATGAATTACAAAATCAATTTTTCGGCAAAATCATTATTATTGTTGATAGCAATTTTCTTAATAAATACTTTGCATGGCCAGCCTACGGTAAGAGAAACTTTTACTTTACCATCAATACTTTATACCAACTCTGATCGACGCGATTGGGTCTTGGATATGGATATGTCCAGCGATTGTAGTTCTGTATATTTCTGTGGATATTCTAGCCCGGGACCAAATAGTCATACCACACGTGGGCATGCCAGTGTTGCAAAACTGGATCCTATTTTTAAACAAATTCTCTGGGAGAGAGAATGCAATATTGCTGATGTACCTGACTTAAGCTGGTCTGCTTTTGAGAATGTGGAAGAAGTAGGTAATGAGGTTATTGCCATTGGA
>CAZHNF010000017.1:0-67227 GCA_964533625.1 uncultured Saprospiraceae bacterium
ATGATTGAAGCATTACCACTAAGAAGAAAAGCAGATTTGATTTGGACATTTTATGCATTGTTTTTATTACTCAATAATTTTTGGTAAATGATTTTTGTTTGGTCCAATGTCTCACTCTATTGGCCGGTCCTTTACATGATCAGTTATAGCTTAAAGTACTTCTGATGCTAACCTTTCGGGCTTTTCGTTCGGACGGGATTATAGCTCTGCACAAGATACGAAGAATAGAACTCAAATATGCGACAAAGCGTCAAACGAAGTACAGCCTGTCCTGCACTTATTGCGGGATCACCCCGCCTGACGCAATACAGATGTTGGCAGCTGGTATACTTCTCTATGCGTTAATTGTCAATACAGACGGAATTCAATTTTTATACGAGTATAATGCAAATCTTTATTTTTAACTTGTTAAATGATGAAAAGAATTGTATATTTGCAAGTCATTGAATATCAATGTTAAAAAATGGTTTGATGTTAATTCATGATTTATAAGATGTTAATTCAAAGAAATAAAGTTTTCAAATGTCAGAGGCGAGATTTGTACACTATGATTTAAAATTAGTGGAACCGTCATTCGGTTCAACTCTTACGGATTTAATCATTGAATTGGATTATCTAAGAAAAATACAACTTAGAGGTTCGACCCATCCGAAAGTTTTTTTTCAGTTAAAACATATATTCCATACTCTTGAAAGTATAAGTTCGGCAAGAATTGAAGGTAATAACACAACTATCGCTGAATACATTGAGACAAAACTAACAGAAACTAAGAAAGTCCCACCAAGTATAAAAGAAATACAGAACATTGAAAAAGCAATGGCTTTCATAGAGCAGAATGTAAATGATTATCGAATTAATAGAGCATTTCTAAGCGAGATGCACAAAATGATAGTTGACGGGTTATTGCCACCACCTGAAGGTGAAGGAGATTCCACTCCTGGCGAATACAGAAAAAGAAATTTGAAAATACATAAGTCGTCCCATAAGCCACCTGAATGGTTGAAGGTTGATGACTATATGAATGATTTAATTGATTTTGTAAACCGAGAAGATAGTCCCAAATATGATTTATTAAAAGCTGCTATAGCTCATCATCGTTTTGTTTGGATACACCCATACGGGAATGGAAACGGCAGAACAGTTCGTTTATTTACATATGCAATGCTTGTCAAGACAGGCTTTAACGTTAATGTTGGAAGGATTATTAACCCAACAGCAGTTTTTTGTAGCAACCGTAATGACTATTACAATTTCTTATCTGAAGCCGATAAGGGAACTGATGAGGGAATAATGACTTGGGTTGAATATGTATTAAAAGGTCTAAAGGAAGAAATAGAAAAAATAGATAAGCTGTCGGATTACACCTTCCTTCGCAAAGAAATACTCCTACCAGCCATCAGTCATTCATTAGAAAGAAAAAACATTACAGAGGTAGAGTCAAAAATCTTGAAAAAAGTTATTGACTTGCAGGTTATTCAAGCTGCTGATATAAAGCAGTTCTTTGTTGGAAAAGCAGATGCAGAGGTTTCAAGGCAGATTAAGCGGTTGATTGATAAAAATTTGATTTCACCGGAAAAAGATGGGACAAGAAAGTATGTTCTGAGATTTGATAACAGCTATTTGTTAAGAAGTATCATTAAGTCATTGGGAGATAAAGGTTTTTTACCTGTCCGTGACGAGGAATAAAATGCTTGCTGCCAACAGTTTGCGGCTTTGCGAAGAAGCGGATTGCGGAGCACAAAACTGTCTACCCAGCACAAAAGTTGATGCGAGATAGAGTGTTCAATTAACCACTGAACCCGCTTTTTTGCAAAACCGCTGTTAGGCAATCGTGCTTCTTTTTCGTCCGCTTGTTTCTCGGTCGTTTCTGTAGAGCATTTAGACAGCCACACTCTTTGCCAAGCTTGGGTGTGAGCGTTGGATGGTGCGGCTTGGCAATGTGTGTGGCTGTGAAGGGTTGGCATTTGATGTCTTTTTATTATTCTCCAAATAAGTCATTATAGTATTCTTTCACTGCGGTATGAAATTCAATTACTCTTGAAATTTCTTCTTTTGACAGACCTGAAACTTTCCAGTCTTTTAATTTGCTTATTCCAAAATCCCTACAGACTTCTAAATCATTTTTTGAAAAACTTAGGTTTTTTATAAATTCGATTTGAATGAAATCTTTTGGATTGTCATTTGTATATTCTGGGTTTCCTTTTGCGTAATTAATCAAAATATTCTTGTAGAATTCTCTTATTGTTAAGCTCAAACAATCATGAATTTTTTTCGTCACACTAAGAATTTCATCTATTGCAGTATCAAATGCTTCTTGTGAGTAAATTTGAATTTTACCTGTAGCATGAGCCATCTCATTTCGATAATCAATCAGCTTTTTTGTACTCTTCACATAGGAATCATCTAAACCGATTAATCTAAAAAATTCGAAAATATCTTTCTCTGGTAATTTACTAAACTCAAAAACAGACGTAATTTCGTCAAGTTTGACTTCTTTACCATTATATGGTCTGGCGAATAATAATGAATTATTATATCGTTCTTTATAAAATTGACTCACTTGCCAAACTGTGGTATAAATATTTGTCATAAATATCAAATGCACTGCAAAATATGAGAATTGATATTCTCCTTTTTCATAAGTAACTTGGGCTGAATTCATCAGTGGACGAACATAATCGTTCACTTCTATGTCTTCCAATGGCAAGTAGTCTAAAAGCTCATATACATTTTCCATTACTCAGCCCAAACTTTAGCAATTCTATCCTTAATTTTCTGCTCAAAAATTTCAAGCAGTTGTTTATTGGCATTAACTAATGATAATTCTAGGACTAACCTAGAAACAATTAAATTTTGGATTTCTATACTCGGTATTGGAATAACAGCAGATTTCAAACTTCTAATGGGCAATTGGGGCTGAGCTGCACCCGATACAATTCGACTAAACTGACTTTGACATTTCTCTGATTGAAAAAAATAGTATAAATATTCTGAAAGCAACTTTTCATTGTCGGGTCGAAAAATAAGCATCCCTGAATTTATTCTGATATTGTCATATGGCACATTAGAATTATAGTATGCTGTATTTCCAATTGTTCCTCTTGTTGTCAGCACTACATCTTCTCGTTCCAGTTTTCCTTTTCTTAATAAAGCATCTTTTTCTTTTGAAATAAACATAACTTCATCAAAACGAAATCCATTATCTCTTACATTTTTTGTATTCAGAAACAAGCAATACCCATCAGAAGAAAAATCATTACCATTGGGATAGTTGGTGCCTCTGTCACCGTCTATTATTTCAAAAGGCGCATTCTCAAATTCCACCATCTCCCAATCAGGATCAATGTCAATTATGGGTTTGTAGTTGGCTACTACTGCTTTGGCACCATCTATGATTTTTTGATAGCCTTCTATTTCGGCTACTATTTCTTCCTGAATGGATAAAGGAGGAAGGGGGATTTGTTGTTCTTTAACTGTAGTTTGAGAAATGGAAGGTTGGCCACCAACTTTTGCAAACCTATTTAAATTTAATATTTTCAACATCAAAGCCAGAAAATCTTGATTAACATCATCTCTCAGATATTCAGTTACGTATAGGCCATTATCAGTTATCCATGAAAAAGGTTTAGTAATGTGAATTGAACCACAATAAGCACCAACTCTACCTATTACGATGGTTGGTTTTTCAATAAAATATTCAGAATGCCAACCCGTGATACCATTACCACCATAAACCGGATAATCGCCTTTACTCATGTTTGAGCTTGTAAGACCATTTCCACTTGACAGGTTAAATATTTCACCGAGTTTAACCGATGGGTAAATAGAAGAATAAACTTTATTTGTTTTATACCTTTCCCCACTCAAATTAAAATCCCCATTCTTAGCTATTTCAGCTTTTGTAACAAGGTGTGCAATCGTAGTTTCTTCAAATTCTCCTGTTTCAACAAATTTATTTGCAATTTTTATCGCTTCTTCCAATTGTCCACCTTTTACGGCTGTGCGTTGTGCTCCTAGATTGTACCCGTCATTGTCAATTTTGATAAATAAAATTTCCTCTTGGGTTTTGGCAATTTCTTTATCCATCAACAAAATGGATGTTTTTACACCACTATATGGATTGAAAACACCTGCGGGCAAACTCACTACCGCATACAAGTGATTTTCGACCAACATCTTGCGTAGGTCTTTGTATGCTGTCCCACTTTGAAAATTAATGCCTTCGGGAACAATGATTCCTGCCTTTCCATTGGGGTTTAGGTGCTCGGCAATGTAATCCACAAACAGCACTTCGCTTCGGTTGCTGCTAATGGTGAATTTCTTATGTGGCCTTATCCCTCCTTTCGGACTCATAAATGGCGGATTTGCCAATACCACATCAAAACTTTCGTTCCAGCGTTCTTCGCTGCTTAGTGTGTCGTATTCGTGAATGTTGGGTGTATTGAACCCGTGCAAATACAAATTCACCAAACTCAACCTTACCATGTCGGGCGAAATATCGTAGCCCACAAAATTCTGAGTCAGTTTTTTGCGGTCGTCTGGGGTTAGTAGGTCTCCAAGATTATTGAATGGTTTATTTTCAAGTTTGTTGTACTCGTAAATATTCAATCCCTGTTTATTGTCTTTTGAGTATTTGAGCAGAATATGTTTGTAAGCTGAAATCAAAAATCCCGCTGTTCCACACGCAGGGTCAAGTATTGTTTCAGTTTTATCAGGGTTAATAATGGCTACCAAAAAATCGATTATATGTCTTGGTGTTCTGAATTGCCCTGCATCACCTTGAGAACCCATTACAGAAAGTAAGTATTCAAACGCATCACCCAATTTCTCGCTATGGGTATATTCAAATTCAGCTATGGTTTTTAGAAACAGTTTAAGTGTCTCAGGGTCACGGTAAGGTAAATATGCGTTTTTAAAAATATCCCGGAACAGTTGTGGAATATTTGGGTTCTTATCCATTTGTACGATGGCTTCGGAATACAAAGCCAACATTTCTGCAGCTGTTACTTTGGGGTTAATCAAATTATCCCAACTGTATTTTTCAAAATCACTTGAAAAGAATTTTGCCGTTCCTCCTAAGTCTATGGATTCCTTGTCCATATCGTCCATGAACTTATAAATCAAGCCAATGGTAATTTGCTCAATCTGGGCTTTGGGGTCGGGTAATTTGCCTACCAAAATATCACGGCAATCGTCTATTCGTCTTTTAGTTTGTGTATCTAACATATATTCCTCTTGTTAAGCAGCGAACCGCTCTAAATTGATGTAATCTTTGATGTAAACAGGGATTACTTCCCGGTACTTGTTGGCAACTGCCTTGAATTGTGAAATGGTAAGCGTAGGATGCGTTTGCAAGGCATGAAAATCTTTGGTTTCAATGATTTTTCGAATGTCTTGGTCAACTATGTATGCCTTAAAAAAGTACTTCAACGCTCTTAGGTTTACATCTTCCTCAGGTGGGTAAATAGAAATAAACTTGTCAAATTCTTCTTCGAGCAATTCGTTTTTTGATTTGAATTTCGGAATGATACCAAAAATTTTTTCTACCACTTCACGAATGGAAACCTTGCGGTCAATCTTAGCAGCTTTCCTTATTTTTTCAAGATTGAAATACTCATGTGGTTTGTCGAAAATCTCTTGTTGAATGTGGCTTGCCACTTGTTCCCAATTCCCAAGTTCAACATTCTTTTTGATGATGTCGTCCATGATGATACGGTCTTCAAACTTTTTGAAAAGTTCTCTGTCAATCCGCATGCCTTCTGGGCCAATTGGCTCTTCAACCAAACTTAATAATGGGTCGGGTTGATAAGTCGTGTATTTGTCAATATCAACACCACCGCCACCACTTTCACCATTTCCTTTTTTAGGTTGTGGTAGCTTTAGTTTTTCATCATAGTCAAACTTTTCTTCGAAATATTCGCAGTTGGCAAAGAAGTCAAACAGTTTAAAAATTTCTTTGTCGTGGCGAATGATTTCTTCTTCGTTCAATTCGTTTTTGAATTTGTATTCAAAAGTGTTTTTGCGTGTTCCTCTCCCTTTAATTTGTACAAAATCAGCAGGACTAAAAATTGGTCGCATCATGCAGATATTCAACAAATCGGGGCAATCGTAACCAGTTGTCATCATGCCAACGGTAACGCATACTCTTGTTTTACAGGATTTATAACCTTCTAACCAAGTTGTTTTTCCGCTTAGGTTATTGTTGGTAAAGTTGATGGTCATTTGCTGTGCATCACCAACTTGTGAAGTAACCTGAACCGCAAAATCAGAATTGTACTTGCCAGGAAAAAGTTGCTCTGCAAATTCATTCAATTGTTCTGTAAGTTTTCGAGCATGGTTTTGACTTACCGCAAAAATGATGGTTTTGCCAATCTCATTAGTAATTGAGTCACGCAAAGCATTTTCTAAAAAGGTTTGGCAAAAAATACTGTTCGTTTTTTCAGAGAAAAACTTCTTTTCAAAATCTCTTGAAACGAATGTTTCGGTTTCTTCTCCTTCTTCGGTCGGAACTACAACTGCATAACCCTCATCAGAAAGTAATTGTGTAGTGATTTCAGTTCGGGCATCTAAAACCTTAGGATTAATCAAATAACCATCTTTCACACCATCAATCAAGGAATAACGGAAAGTTGGGTCGCCACCCTCACAACCGAAGGTTGAGTAGGTGTCTCTTAGCATTCTCCTTTCAATTTCTCTTGGGTCGTTTTCTTTTACCTTGTCTGGGTCAACGCCTTTCAAATAGTCTTTTGGTGTAGCGGTCAACCCTAATTTATAACCGTGGAAATATTCAAAAACTGCTCTTGCATTTCCAGAAATAGAGCGGTGAGCTTCATCGGATATTAAAAGGTCAAAGTCAGTCGGTGAAAAATCATAGCGGTATTTGTCATTGTGCATCAATGATTGAATGGTCGTAACCAAAATATCGCATTTTCTCCAGTCGCTTTTGTGTTCTTTGTAAATAAAAGTCGTGTAGTCGGGTTTCAAATATTCTGTAAACGCTTTCCATGCTTGGTCTTCTAATTCCAAACGGTCAACCAAAAACAAAACTCGCCTTGCGTTTTGTGTCCTCAAAAACAATCTGATAACAGCAGCAGAAGTAAGGGTTTTGCCTGTGCCAGTTGCCATTTCAAAAAGGAATCTTTCTTTTCCTTCTCCAACTGCACTTTGTAAAGCCTGAATAGCTTTTAATTGGTAATGTCTTAAAAATCTAAGGCCGTTTGACCAGATAAAATCTTTGCTTGCTTCAATGTTACCGTTCCAGTCAGGTCTTTCCGCAAAGTCAGGCATTTGCACTTTAACAATGTAGTCAACTTCTACTTCTTCATTTGCAAGTGAACTTCTGTCGGGATTCCAGTTTTTGATGGCTCCAATTTCCTCAGGTGAAGGAAATTTGTAAATCGGTTTTGGGTTTCCTTTTGTCGTGTCCCAGAAGTAGTGAACAATACCGTTTGAAAGAATTACATATCTCGTTCCAACTGTCTTAGCGTATTTTCTTGCTTGTTCTTTTGCTACAAGTGGGTGAAGGCTTTCTTTTTTTGCTTCAAGAACACAAATCGGTTTATTGTCACTGTCAACGAGTAAAAAGTCTAAAGAACCATTCTTTGTTTTCTCATAGTCGTTGCCCCATTCGTCAATTTCCTGTTGAGTAATCTTCACATGATTTTCAAGTAGAATGTTTGATTTCCCTTCCTCATTGTCAAAGAATCTCCATCCTGCCTCTGTCAGCAGTTGGTTTATTTTAATTCTTGCATGAGCTTCATTTTTCATTTTCTATCTCTATATGTTTTTGTCTAGCGTTGGCAAAATTCAAGCTCTTTTGGTTTTGCTGAAGGGTCGGCCTCCCGAAGGGTCGGGACAAGTCGTGCGTTTGGGGCAAAAACCAAATCCAGCCAGGTCGGGACAAGTTGTGTCGTTTGTGCGGTTGTCTAAGATTGAATTAAAAAAAATGTGCGGTGGGGAAAATAAAAAATACAGAAGTAAAGGCAATGAGTGTCGGCTTACTCGTTGTCCGTTTGAAATATGGTTTGAATGATGGTGCGCTGTCAAAATGGTTTACTTTTTTCTCCGTTTATGTTCGTGTCTGTTGTGTCATTTTACTCTTGCTGGTAACGTTCTGGCGCTAGGCGAGGTTGCGAACTTCGGAACCGATTATTTTCTATCAAAGATAAAATTTCTTACGAAATGTAAGCTTGTATTTACTACAAAATTCGCAATTTTGCCAAACGCCTGTTAGTGGTTGTGCTTAATTATTAACAGTAACACAATACTTTAAATAGTATGATATTTTCTCAAGAAGTCTGTTTTCCAAATATTCATTTCCTCCTTTGAGTGAATTATATATTTGAACAGATTGTTTTTGATATTCTGTAATCTTTTCAATACTCCAATGTTCTGGTGGAACTTGTAAGTTTGTTATTCTGTCTGCCAACTTTACAGCCCAAACTTCTTTTGGCAATTCTTTAATGCGATTAAGACTATCGTCCATTCTTTCTTCTTTTGGGATCTTAGAATTTTTTGTCAACGCCAAAACAGCTTGAGCGATTTCTTTTCCGAATTCATTAACAATTTCATCAAATGTAGTTTCTGTATCCTCTAAAATATCATGAAGTAAAGCAACTTGAACCGCAAATTCGGAATCAAACTTTTCTGTTTTTTGGGCCGCAATCAGAATTTCCATTGCAACATTGCTCAAATGAACAACATATGGCAAGTTTGTGCCAGGAACTAATTGATTAATGTCTGCATGCTTTTTAGCCGCGAACTTTATAGTTTTTTGATATTTGGTTTGTAATTCAATCATGTCATTTTTCTGTCGATCTAGCATTGCACCTAACGGTGAAGTACTTACGACGTGCCGCCACTTGTTCGTAAATCAAAAGTAAGAAATAATATTTTCATTAATGGCCAAGAGTGAAAATTTCTATTGATTGCCGGCATGTTCGCAAGTACTATGTCACTGGTTGTTAATCTCTTTTAATTTATCAATGCATGCCACTATTTTTTCAATTAAATTGGACTTTGAAATATTTAAATTGGAATTTTCAAGATCAATTGAAATAAAATAGATTTCACCTAACTTATCATCAATAAATTTAATTTTATCTTCACTATTACGATTAAATTGTTCTATAATTTTCTTTATTTCAAGTTTTGCATTCAAGCTAACAATTTTATTCTCCGTATCATGAACCTGTGATTTTAATTTCTGTATTTCTAATTCCTTTGACACTAATTGATTATTAAGGCTTTTTAAATTTTTCACAGCACTTTCTTTTTTTAATTTTTCATACTTATTCTTAAGTTCTTCAAAATTATTTTCAATATTTTTTAATTTGTTTTCATTTTTTAGCTTTTCAAAAATTCTTGAACCTCTCTTACTATACTTTTCCTTGTTCAAAATATTAATAATATTTACCGCCTCTTTACGTATTGTTATAGAATGATTATAAAAATCTAGAGACAATGTGTTTAAATTTGAAGTTGATTCTGGAATATCTAATTCTTCGCATTTTTTAAGTAAATCTTCTAACAAACTACTAAATCCCATATTTTATTTATTTAAAGAGCCACAAACGGTCAAGTACTTGCGACGTGCCGCAATGTCTTGAGCCAAAAATAAGAATTATTCCCTTCATTCTAAGCTATGAGTGAAAACTGGTACCAAAGCAGCATGATCGTAAGTACAATGTTATGTGACGTACCTTTTATTTTAAGCCAAAGATTGATTTTATTTCATTTTTAATTAAAATATCATTTTTGCAAATAGGACATTTGGTTGAACCTTTTGGAATTGATGGTTTATTTTTATTAATTGTAGGTTGATTTTTGTGCCATGCAAGACACTCTAATTTAGGAATATCTCTTTTTTTGGACGTATGGTATATATCAACTCTAGTTGCTTGGCCAAGCCAATAAGTTTTAAAGTGTGTTTGAGGCCTTCCTTTTCCATTAAGTGTTCTACCTACATAAAGACATTTTCTCTTATTACAAAAGACATAAATATTATTTGGCCAATTGATCTTGGTATCATACCATCGTTTAATGGACTCAATTTTAGCTTCACGACCCCATCCTTTATTTTTTATATGCCATTGTTTCTTTAATAACTTTAATTTATCATAACCTTGTTTATAGTATTCATTAATTAAAGCACTATTAGCGTATAGTTGAAGTAGTATTACACTTTTATCAATGCTGGATTTTGTCAACTTAGGTGGCTTGCCCTTTGTCGGATTAGCAACAATTGATTTAAGAGAATGGATACGCTTTTCAAATAACTTGTTCAACTCCCCATTAAATGCTTTAACTATTTGTTTTGTCATATTTTATTGTTTGCTAGGTATGGCACATAACTAGTTTATACCCGCTAAAACTCTTCGCTAAAGCCTATAAATAAGGCGGATTAACGAACAAGATCTCGCCATACGGACAAAAATATAGATTTTCCTTTGAAAATTCAATACCCATAATTTATTCATCCGATCCGTTCATAAACGGTTATTTACGAATCTATACGGATATAAACATTTAACTTACGGATCATAGCGAACGGCAGCCTCACCTTTGTCTCGTTATCCGGCAACGAAGCCGGACCGCCAACCGGCGGATTGTTTCACGTTTATTTAAAATTTAATACTTATGAAAAATCTTAGAAATTCAGTTCAACTCATCGGACACCTTGGACAAACTCCTGAAGTCAGCAATCTGGACAAAGGAAAAAAAATTGCCCGTTTCTCTCTGGCCACCAACGAATCGTATAAGGGCGCAGACGGTCAGCGAAATACCAATACGACCTGGCATAATCTCGTGGCCTGGGATGCTAAGGCCGATTACATCGAAAAGTATCTCTCTAAGGGTAATGAGGTGCTCATACAGGGACGTATATCCAATCGAACGTATGAAGACAAATCAGGTCAGACGAAATACATCTCTGAGATTATCATCAGCGATATTCTTAAGCTAAGCAAAGAAGATAAGGTCTGATATCAGCATCGTGCAGAACTATTCTTGCGATGAATTTCCGAGAGCATCGTCGCAAGATTAGTTCAATATTAATACCATAATATTATACGGGTAAATAATGTGTTGAGCTTTATTTAGATGAGGAGTTTTTGTGTACTGTATTAAAGTTTTTGGTCTGGTCTAGACTAATTCTTCCTGTGCAATAACTCTTAGCTCTGTAACCAAGACTGCGGTCATGACCAGTCTGCCGGCATCAGTGATATCATACTCATTATCCTCATCGGGTTCGAGTGAGGTATACACTAAATCCAGCAATTCAGATTCGGTGACAAGTTTTTCGAAATGCTCATAACATTGTTCGAGATTATTATTATTGTTGTTGATAATCTCCCAGGTAGACTCATCTGTTTTTTCAATCAGGCTTTCATCCATCGCTGGAATATCATGAGCTTGAGATACGGCGTCGTAAAGCAATACAAATAAGAAAGCCAGAAAATCCATTTCGTCATTATTGAGAACTTCTTCGTGACTTCCTAATAGTATATCGATCAGGAGAAGATGATTACTTTCTAACTTAGCTAAGGCCTGTTCAAATTTTTCCGGATGGCTTTCAAACTCTTCGACCAGCTGATCTAATTGCTCTGCATTTATCATATTGTAATTTTAGAATCTTTATAAGCCCAAAGATACAAACAGGCCATCGAACGGTAGGGTCTCCATTTTTCAGCTATGCTGATCATCTTCTTCTCCAATTCTTTTTTTTCCTTTCTGATCTTGTAGATGGACTTCATGGCGGTCATAATTCCGTAATCCGTTGGAGAAAATACATCCTGCCTTCCCAAACAAAACATCAATACCATCTCAGCAGTCCACCGTCCTACACCTTTTATCTCGGTTAAGCTTCGAAGTACTTCTTCATCAGACATAGATTGAAAGGACTCATCTTTAATTTTATGTTCGTGAAAGTATTCGGCAATGTTCTTAATGTAATTGGATTTCTGAAGCGATAGTCCACAGGATCGCAAATCCTCAATAGGAGTATCAACAATCTTAATATTATTCGGAAATTTACCCTTGTACAAATCCACAAATCGCTTGTAGATAATGGGCGCGACCTTTATAGATAATTGCTGACTGACTATGCATCGAATAAGATATTCTCGGACATTTCCGGTATTCACCAACTCAGGCAAGGATTGATGAGGAATAGCTTCGACCAATTTTCCCATCTTAGGATCCTGAGTTAAAATTTTTTTAAAGACCATTATACGGACTAACTTTATACCAATACAAAGTTAAGTGTAGTGCCTGAGCTTAACTCAATAATTATAGTTATTCTGTTTTGAACAGAATTTCAATTTCTCAGGAATCTCTTAATTCAAATTGAAATAGTTAAGCAAATCAAGGCACAAGCTTACGGTTCAATTTTGAATTCATCAATCCACAAAAGTTCAAGGCAACAAGTTTATAATCTAGCCGGTCATATCATCAGATTATAAATATAATCGTGAAAAGATTTATTGATTAACTTTACTCCACTAATACCTTTAACATGCCAGTACCAAAGTACACCGGCACTTTTGGACAACCCGAACTTCTTCACCTCCTACGCAGAGTCCTCTTTGGAGTTAACCAGTCAGACCTCAAAACACTGAAGGGTAAAACCATGGATGCTGTTGTAGATCAATTACTTACATTTACAACAGATGTACCACCTCCGCTTAAGTATTATTCGGTTAAGGTGGGCGACAAGCAGGATCCGACAGCGATTGATACGGATGTGCAGTATGGACAGACCTGGGTGAATACTCCGATCATTAATCAGGCCACTAACCCCGATGGTTACCGAAGGGAAAGCCTGAAAGCATGGCGGGCTGGCTTAATGATCAATCAGGAACTCAATATGAGGGAAGCATTGACCTTGTTCTGGCATAATTTATTTAGTACTTCTACTACTGAAGTGCCATCCTTGATGGCATATCGAACCAATAAGTTGCATAGAACGAATTGCATTGGCAATCTGAGAAAAATTCTTACGGATATTTCTCTCGATCCAACTATGCTAAGATATCTGAATGGTTATCTCAACACCGCTACTGCTCCCGACGAAAATTATGGTCGCGAACTTCAGGAATTGTTTTCGATTGGTAAAGGAGCTGGTTCCGGATATACCGAGGATGATGTCAAGACAGCAGCTAGAGTATTGACGGGTTGGACTTATACAACCAATAAATATAATACTACACCGGCCGTTCCGGATCTTCCAAGAGTAATTCCGAATAACGATCCGAATACACCATTGGAATTTGATTCCAGAAATAGTCAACACGATAAGAAAGAAAAGAAATTTTCAAGCTTCTATAAAGATTTCACGATTGCAGCATACGGAACTACAGAGAAAGCCAATTATACCACCATGAAAAAAGAATTGGATGATATGATTGACATGTTGCTCAAGACGGATGAATGCGCTCGATATATCTGTAGAAAATTTTACATCTACTTTGTACATTATAATATTACTCCGGATATAGAACAGAATTTTATTGTTCCATTAGCAGCGGATTTCAAAGCGAATAATTACGATGTAAAGAAGATGTTGAAGGCATTATTTACTTCAGCAGAATTTTTTAGTTCTTGTAATCGCGGGGCCATGATTAAGAGTCCTGCTATTTTCATAGTTTCTTTGTTGCGTCAGTTTGGTATGAAACTTCCAACCAGCGCAACTTTAGAAGCGCAATATTATTTCCGTTCAGTGATTAAAAATTACGGAATTAATATGGGACAGGAATTTATGGATGCACCGGATGTTGCCGGATGGCCGGCTTACTATCAGGTTCCGCAGTTTCATGAAATGTGGGTAGACACCGCATCTTATCCGAATCGAAAAGTTTTCTATGAGACCATGTTGAAAAATGGTATTAGTACCGGAACAGCTTTTTATGAAGACGTCAGTAAGAATCAAAAATTTACGATAGACTTTGTTGAGTTTGCAAAGAATTTCAGCGATCCATCGGATCCCAATAAATTAATCGACGAATCCTGTACCTTATTATTTGGTTCACCGGTTTCACAATCGATCAAGGATCAGTTAAAGTCACAATATCTCTTGCAAAATCAATCTTCCGATTATTACTGGACGGATGCGTATAACGACTATGTAGCCAATCCAAGCACAACCGATCCGGTGGCGAAGAAAGTACCTACTATTCTTCGGGATCTGTATCTCGATATGTGTAGTGCGGCAGAATATCATCTTTGTTAATCTCATCAATTAAAAAACAATGAAAAGAAGACAATTTATACAGACTGTTCCTGTTGCTGTTGGAGGAATGACCGTGACCGCTTATGCTTCCAGTCCGATGATCAGAGCCCTTGCCAATTCGTTATACGATACCGACAGAGTTTTATTAATTGTACAACTCAATGGCGGCAACGATGGATTGAATACGGTATTTCCATTGGATCAGTACGATACCTTATTGAAATTTAGAGATAATCTGTTGATGCCAAAAAACAGTATTCTAAGCTTAGGCGGAACGAATAATGCTACCGGTCTGCATCCTGCGATGTCAAGATTCAAAGAATTGTATGACGACAAGAAATTAGCCATTATTCAAAGTGTTGGATATCCCTCATTTAATTTTTCACACTTCCGCGCTACAGACATTTGGGTAAGTGGTTCTGATGCTAAAGAAGATCTCAATTCAGGATGGTTGGGAAGATATCTCAATTATGAATATCCAAATTATCCGGTGGGATTTCCAAATCCTACCATGCCGGATCCACCAGCTATTCGTATTGGTGGTAACGTAGGTCTGGGTCTGCAGAATAATAATATCAACATGGGAATCAGTATTAATAATACCAATGACCCGTTGAATCTTACGAATAATATTTACAGAGATCCTGTTACTCCGGATTGTAAGGGTAAAGAAATGGCTTACCTAAGGGAGATACAAAGACAGACCGATAAATTTGGTGACGTTGTTTCTGCGGCAGCGAACAAAGGAAAAAATGTTTCTTCACTGTATACGGCTAACGAGAGTTTAGCGAATGCACTCAAGATTGTAGCGAAGCTTATTTCAGGAGGATTAAAGACGAGAATTTATTGGGTGAATATCGGAGGTTTTGATACGCATTCTTCTCAGGTGGTGAATTCAGATCGCACCACCGGTAATCATGCCAATCTTTTGAAGAGAGTTTCAGATGGCATTTATGCCTTCCTCGATGATATGAAATTGCAGGGATACGAAGACCGAATCGTCGGAATGACTTTCTCAGAATTTGGGCGAAGAGTGAAATCGAATTCTTCAGGTGGTACAGATCACGGTGCAGCTCAACCGATGTTTGTTTTTGGAAAGAAAATTATTCCTGGCGTGTTGGGTACGAATCCAGTCATTGATCCTAACACTACGGTAAATTCCAATGTACCGATGCAATATGATTTCAGATCCGTATATGCCAGTTTCTTAAAAGATTGGTTCTGTGTTCCGGATGCAGATTTGGAGTCCGTGATGATTCATAAATTTCAGGCGCTTCCATTATTGGATAGCAATAATTGTATTCCAACGGGTACGCACGAACACAATACTAAAGCCGGTCAAAATCTGGTGTATGCCTATCCTAATCCATTCCAGGAAAGAACTACGGTGAAGTTTGAATCCAAAGGAGGATATACCATCTTGCAAATGTTTAATAACGAAGGCGTATTGGTACAATCCATCTATGAAGGAGATTTACCGGAAGGTTCTTATAAGCAAGAGGTAGATCTCGGTAAGGCACCATCGGGAATTTATTATGTGAGATTGCAAACGGGAATATATCAGCAGGTAAAAAGTATTATTAAAGTAAATTAATAAAGTCTCGTTGTTAAATCAATTGGTTTTACAACGTACGGTGGATTATTAATTTCATCGATTATTCCTTAAGCCACTTCAGAAGATCATTGAGCATGGCTTCATTGATTTCATGATGAGCGGCATATTCATGATAAGACGCACTTAATCCAATCTTCTTCAGATAATCGCGGGCATCACGGGCTCCTTGAACCGGTAATACATCATCTTTGGTGCCGTGCGAAATGAATATTTTTAATTTATTCAATTTGGCGGATGGTGTAATATTAGATTTTATTTCTTCTACTAATCTGCCACTCATAACAGCAATGCCTTTAAAGGATCCGGGATTTTGCAAGGCCAGACTGTAACTGATAATTCCTCCCTGACTAAATCCACATAAGTATATCTGTGATTGGTCAAAGCGTTGTTGTTTACCGAATTGATGTATAAATTCTAAAACTTGTTGAACCGCGTTGTTGTGTTCTTTTAATTGGTAATTTATTTTACCGGTTGAATAATCGAGATTGTACCAGGCAAATCCACCTTGTGGTAAACGGATAGGGGCTCTTAAAGAAATAACTAAAAAGCGATCAGGAAAATATTGGGCTAATGAAAAAAGATCTTCTTCATCACTGCCATAACCATGTAATAAAATAACCACCGGTGGATTTTCAATATTAATTTTTGGTGGCCAAAGCTTGTATTGAAAATTATTCTGAGAGGTGAGTTGATTTTGCAAGATGAATAGAAATGTAAATAGTAGAAACTTATGCATGGGTAATTTTAACGGAAGTCATAGTCAATGATCCGGCAACGGCCTTATCGTTGAATAATTCAACCTTATCATTTTTAGTTTTCAATCCGAGAATATAAAGCAGAGGAAGATAATGTTCAGGAGAAGGAATGGCGAGTTGAAAAGCCCGTCCCTGATTCTTATACTGAATTAAAGAAGTATGGTTGTCGTTCATGATACTTTCTTTCATTTTGGCGCTGGCCTCTTTGGCCCAGTCAAATCCAAAATCAACCGTATTGAGATTTTGCCAGCTTAGTAATCCAAGATTATGAACCATATTACCGGAACCAATAATGAGCACTCCTTTATTTCTTAACGAACTTATTTCTTTAGCTAATTCATAATGAAACTGTGAATCTTTATTATAATCAAGGCTCATTTGTATTACAGGAATATTCGCATTGGGATATAAATGTTTGATTACCGTCCAGGCACCGTGATCCAATCCCCAGGATTGATCTAATCCAACATTTGTCTTTGTAATTAACTTTTTAGTTTCATGTGCAAGTTCAGGACTACCAGGAGCGGGATATTGCACATCAAATAAGGTCTGTGGAAATCCACCAAAATCATGAATGGTCTTGGGATGATTCATGGCCGTAACAAAAGTACCATTGGTCTCCCAATGCGCCGAAATACAAAGAATGGCTTTTGGGATGGGTATTTCCTTAGCTACATTCCGAAAGCCTTGTACAAATTCATTTTCTTCAATGGCATTCATCGGACTTCCATGACCAAGAAATAATATGGGCATGGTATCCGTATTTTCCATTTTTTGAGATGTATGATATAATTCTTGAAGTTTCATTATTCCTCCTGTTATGGGTATTAAGGCCAGACTTTTAATAAATTGTTTTCGATTCATGACGACATCAATAGGGTAGAAGCATAGCAATATTAATGAGAGATAACATTATTAAGTTTGATTAGTTTATGGTTAAATGTTGGTGTAAAAAAATTAACTTTTCTATACCATATGGTGAATATAAACTTGCAATGTCATTTCCTGATGAATGATGGTTCTTTGAAAAACAAAATCAAGTTTTTTTAATAGACGAATTGACTGATTATTTTCAGGAAGTGTAGTAGCTAGAATTGTTTTATGACCTAATTCATGCTTAATAAAATTCAATACCGCATAAGCTGCTTCAAAGGCATATCCTGAATCGGTGAATTCTGGTAGTAAAGCAAATCCTAAATCAAAATGATCCAGGTATACTTTTTTTATAAACGTAATAATTCCGATCGGTACATGTTGTTCTTTTGAGAGCATTACCCAATAATAGATATCATTGCTTTCAAGGATTCTTTCAATATAATTTTCGGCGTCTTCAAGCTCATGAATATATCTCTCACCGATATACCTTTTCCAGCTTTCAGAATTCAGTAAGTTATAAATGAATTCAGCATCACTCAATTGAATATTTCTAAGCCTTAAGCGATTAGTATCTAATGTATAGGAATGACTGGACAATGGAGTGATTCTAGGACAAATTTAATAGTATCGCTCTGGAAAGGACATTATTTTATAAAGGCAATAAAAATCTTTTATTAAGAAGTTACTTTGAAGAATTAAAACGAGTAAGTATGCACTTATTAACCATTGATTAGACATTATAATATTGAATAAATATCAATTTTAAATATTGGATAATCAAAGTAATATGTAATGTTAAAAAGTAAATCGGTATTCAATATTGGAAATTAAAGACTCGAAAAATACCCATCTTAAATCATTAAAAATTTCATCAATATGTTGGCATAATTTTAGCATAATGTGGTTGAATATTTATTCAAATGAAGCTCTTCTTTACAATCTTAACGAGTCTGCTCGTTAATGCTTTCCTTATTCATGCACAAGTATCCGGTACTGTATTTAGAGATTATAATTTTAATGGATTTAGAGACTCTTCTTCCAATTATGTCGATGCGTGGATAAAAGGTGCTACGGTTAAACTGGTTGGAAAAAATGGTTTAATCGGTATAGCTTTAACCGATGACAAAGGCAGATACGCCTTCAATCCTTCAACTCCGCCACCTTACAGAATTGAATTATTATTAAACAATCCATATGATTTCGAATCTGTTTTAAATACAAACAGTTTAGGTTCAAGGTCTAACATTCGCTTTGTTAATTATCCTAATGAGGTAGTCAATTTTGGAATTAATTATCCGGTGGAATATTTGAAAGATCCTAAACTCATAACACCTTGTTACATCATTGGTGATCCGCTACCACCTGGTTCTTATTACGAAAATCTCGAGACCTTAATTTCATGGGATATTGATAATGGTGGAAATACTTACTTAAATGCAAAGACATTAAATCATGGTGGATTAGCGCCTAATGTAAATATTGTTTCAAAGGCAAAAGAAATTGGAAGTTGCTGGGCTTTAGCCATTCAAAAGAAAGAACAAAAAGTTTATGCATTACCAGTTCTGAAAAGACACAGTGCCCTGGGACCTTTAGGTCTTGGAGCTTTATATCAGATTGACATTAATACCAACACCGTTACTAATCAATTAGACCTTAATAGTATTGGAATACCATCTGGTAGTGTTCCATCCAATGCAGCCAGAGGTTTAAAATCTACTTTTCCACCCTTGTCTCAAGATTCGTTGGCCTTCTCCCTGGCGGCTAAAATAGGATTTGGAGGAATGGATATAACGGAAGATGAAAGGAAACTTTTTATCGTAAGTTTATATACCAAAAAGCTATATTCTGTTTTTATCAATTCTCCTTATTCAACACCAACTGCTGCTGATGTTGATTCATTTTCAATTCCTGATCCGGGATGTTCAGGAGGGACTTATAGACCTTGGGCTGTTCGAGTTCATAGAGGAAAAGTTTATGTTGGAGTAGTATGTGATGGTTCTGTCTCCGGTCTGTCTTCGGATTTATCGGCGAGTGTTTATGAATTTAATCCTGCCACAAAAGTGTTTTCACTGGTCTCTCAATTTAGTTTGAATTATCCGGGTTTTGCAGGTGGACCAAGATTTAAAGCATGGAGCGATCTTTGGGATCCAAATTGTTTACAAGGAGATCATATTTATTGCAGCTATACACAAGCGATACTAACGGATATTGACTTTGATGGGGATGATGTAATGATCTTTAGTTTTGCAGATCGATACGGAATTCAGGGAGCCTATAAACAACCTAATACCAACGGAACAGGAAAATATTCAATTGTTAGTTTTGGAGATATTCTTCGCGCCAGAAGAATTTTACCATCCAATCAGTTTATTCTTGAAAATAATGGAAACGATGGTATCAATGAGACTGCCGGTAAAAATACTGGTATAGGGCCTGGTTTTGGAGAATATTATCATGGTGATAACTCCTTACTTAATGATGGGTCAAATAATGAAAATGAAAGCGCCACAGGTAGTTCTCAGTTTTATCCATCCGAGAATGGAATAATAACCACGACGCAAGATCCATTTGATTTTTATTCAAGTGGTGTGGTTCATCTTTCTAATAAGTTAGGAAATTGGATAAAGCGATATGAGATCATTCCAGCGGATGAATTAACCTTTGTTGGTAAGTCAACAGGATTGGGGGATTTAAAAATGAATACACCAAGCCCTCCAATTCAAATAGGAAATTATGTTTGGGTGGATTATAATCAAAACGGAATTCAGGATCCTATTGAACAACCATTAAAAAATGTTGAAATAATATTATACCAAAATAATGTCGAAATAGCCAGAGCGGTAAGCAATGAAATGGGTGAATACCTTTTCTCGAATGAGACTCCTCCAGGTGTCAATGCTTGCCCTGATGCATTTATTTACGGAATAACTCAATTGCAGGCAGATCAAGATTATCAGATTCGGATTGCTTCAAATCAAGCGGTGTTGATTAATTACCATGCCTCTTTAGTGAAAATAGGATTTCCGAATAATCAACAGATCGATAATAATGCAGAAGTGGTCAACCCATCTGAATTTGGAATTGATTTTCATACAGGGATCAATGGTGAAACCAATTTCTCTTTAGATATTGGATTTGTTCCTAATACACCTTGCAATATTGACTTGGGAAATCAAATTATTGTATCGGCTTGCGATCCTTTAACGAATTCATTTAATTTAATGCTAAGGTATACGATTACCAATGCTATAATTGGAAATGTGGTAATAGAATTAAGTACAGGGGAAGTAGCCAGACATTATATCGTTGAAGATGGTACTTATAATTTTGTTTTTAAAAATATTGAAACTAAAGGAATTCAAAATGTAAATGTAAGAATTTATCAGGAAGATAATCCAGCCTGTGTGTACGTTGGTACTGCGATATTTAATCAACCTGAATCTTGTTGTAATCATACTTTTGAACTTTGTTCAAATCGTTCGAATGTAGTCAATCTAGAAGCTGTGCCTGGAATGGCTCAATACCGATGGTATAAATCTTCTGATCAAGCTGTGGTTGGATTTACAGAGACTTTAGTAATCAGTAACTCATCTCCTGGTCTTGAGGACAATACTGAATCCTATTATTTTATTGCGGTGGATTCAACGGGAGATACGATCAGGCAATATTGTCCTTATCAGGTTAATTTAATTACTTGTTGCAGATTGAATGTTACCACTTTTTTTCAAACGGATTGCGATAATAATGGCACGGCTTACTTTGCAGGGGATGATTGGTTTTCAATTTTTATAACTGCAGAAAATGAGGATCCCGGGCCATCCAGTAGATATGAGGTAGTTGTTAATAATGTTTTTCTGGGAGATGCCGCTTATGGAACTTCTATTTTAGTTGGTTCATCGATCAATCAGGAATTTAAAGCCGATGGAACAAGCATATATAAAGTAGTAATAAGGGATATTGATAATCATGCGTGTTTAGATTCAATTTTTACGACTCCAAAAATTTGCCCGCAGCCAAGGTTAAGCCTAAATAAAAGTTTAGTATCCTATTCTGTTGCATCCGATGGATCCTACAATATAGTTTATCGAATTGATGTAGAAAATCTTGGAACTGAAACCGGTCTTTATAGTTTGCGCGATCTTCCGGGATTTGATGATGATATTGTTTTGAAAACAGCCTTTTATACTTCCAATGTTCCATTCAAGGCTGGTGCAGCATTAATCGGTCCGGGACCATGGAATCTTATCAGTAATCAGTTAATAGCACCTGGTATTAAGCACACCTTTAATATCATGGTAAATTTTGTAATTGATTTGCGAAATGCAACAGGAGACAATATCTATACTCCTTGTGGCGAATCACCAGCAATTGGTCAATCCTTATTCAACAGAGTTATAATGGATTCAGACGGTGATGGAACCTACGATCTTGCGGATTCTGTTTGTGCCAATATTCCCATCTATGACATTCAAAAGGAGCTGGTAAATACAACGGTTCATGATTTACGCAATTCAACTTTGTTGTATAGAATTGTGGTCAGGAATCAGGGCTCATTGAATGGTTCTTATAGTTTGATAGAGAGTCCGGGTTTTGATGATGATATAAGAATAACAGCGGCCCGTTTTCGAAAATCAAATAATGCCTTTGTCAACTTATCCTTGCCAAAACCAGCCATTGGTTGGAACTTGGTAATCAACCAGTCTATAGGCGTAAACGTCAAGGATACATTTTATGTTGAATTTGATGTTAATCTTGATCTTCGAAGCGGTTCCATAGGAGATAATATTTATAATTCGTGTAGCAAAGGATTGGTTCCAGGTAATGGTACTTTCAATGTGGCTGGACTTGACCTCAATGGTGACACCAGAACAGAAATCAAGGATACAACTTGTAATGACTTGCCAAGTCTGTCTCATGAAAAAATATTTTGGTCAAACTCAATCAAAGGGGTTGATCAAAATGAAATTGTTTATTTATTTATTGTAAAGAATAAAGGAGGTGGTCAGGGACTATATACCCTAAAGGATAAACTTGCATTTGATGATGATATTATTATCCAATCAACGCAGGTAACGGTCAATCATGATGCGCCATTTTCTCTTTTTGGAATCGATGGACAATCCACTTTTAACATTCTTCAAAACAAAGTAATTAATGGAAATTCTATTGATTCAATCTTTGTAAGATTTGAAGTTCAACTTAATCTTAGCCACCTGAGTAAAGGCAATCAGGAATACATCAGATGCAAGATAGACTCCACCGGTAATTATATTCCGGGAGCGGGTTTATTTGATGAATCTCAATTGCATGTTAATTCCGATACGGTTCCTGACGAACGAGACACCGTTTGTACCGATTTTGCATATTATGATTTGGCTATAAGAAAAACTGCCCTCAACATAAACACTATAAAATTAGGTTCAAATATTTTCTTTAGAAATGTAGTTTTCAATCAGGGAACAGGAATGGTTAGAGATGTAATAATTACCGATTACATTACTAAAGCCTATACGTTTAATGCTTCATTAAGTCCAGGGTGGTCACTGGTGAATGATAGTATAGCTCAATTTAAAATTGATTCTTTATTACCAAATGATAGTTTTTTCATTGACATCGTCTTAGTGCTTAAGCAATATCGTGATGTTGATTTGACGATAAATACATCGGAGATTTCATCGTTTCTTTCAAGTAACAGATCAAGTGCAGAAGATATTGATTCTTATCCCGATCAAATTAAAAATAATGATAACCTAGTTAAGCCGGATTCAAAGGAAGATAATCAAATCAATGGAAAATTCAAACTGAATAGTTCTGAAGATGAGGACGATCAGGATATTGCACAAGTACCAACTTTTGATATTGCACTGAAAAAGAGAATCGCCGTTCCACCTCCTTACAATTTTAACCAAATAATACCTTTTAAAATAACTTTATTCAATCAAGGACATACAACCATTTATTCTTCTACTATTATAGATTACTTACCAAGTGGTTATGAATTTGATCCAGGTATAAATCCAGATTGGATACAAAATGGCAATCAGGTATTGTTATTAGTAACTGATTCTATAGCAACCGGGGATACTATTGATCGGTTTATTAACTTAAAACTTTTAAAAACATTAAATCCAAAAGATTGGATTAATGTGGCGGAAGTTTTTAGTGCATCTATTGAAAGAAGACTCGGGGTTCACGCATTAACCAGTGATCTGGATAGTGAGTTTGATAACAACCCTTCTAACGATATGGGAGGAATGGTTAATACACCAAGCGATGATCACATCTACGATGATGGCAATGATCTTGATGCAGATGGGATAAAAGATGAGGATGATCATGATCCGGCCGTTCCATTTATCTGGGATTTAGCGCTTAAGAAAATTCTATTTACGCCTGGACCGCATTATCCTGGATCCAAACTTGATTTTATTATTAGGATTTTTAATCAGGGAACCGATACGATGGGAAGTATAACAATCAAAGATTACATTCCATCAGGTTTGCAATTTTTTGGATTGGATAATCCGGATTGGACCATTACCGGAAATATTGCATCTGCAACTTTCAACAGAACTTTAAGTCCCGGGGACAGCACTGATTTTCATATTATTTTGACCATGTTACCTGGCTCAAGACCAATTGGTGGTTGGATTAATTATGCTGAAATAGTTTCATCCAAAAATAACAAAGGAGAAGATCGTACTGGTTTTGATATCGATAGCAAGGAAGACAGTAACAATGCAATTGAACGTGGCCAGATTCCTTTTGAGTCTGGCGATGATGATATTTTTTCAAGCGACTTATTCGGTAATGAAGATGATCATGATCCGGCTATGCCAAGAGTACTTGATTTGGCCTTAATGAAATTTTTAAAACCACATCCGAGAGTTTCTTATGATGATACTATTGAATTCGAAATAGAGATTATAAATCAAGGTTTGATTGCTGTTGATCAAATTTCAATAGTTGATTATTTGCCATTGGGTTTAGAGTGGATACCAAATGCGAATTGGAATTATCTATCTGCAAATCGTTACGCGATTTTTACTCTTAATCAAAGATTGAATCCAAAGGATACCTCTAAGATTCCATTAAAACTTAAAGTAATTTCCGTTAATGGTCAGAGTTCTGACTTGGTCAATGTATCCGAAATTATTAGCGCCAGGGATACACTGGGTATTCTTTATAATCGAGATATTGATTCACAATTTGACTTTGATCGGTATAATGATGCCGGGGGTATTCCAAATTCTTTAAGTGATAATTTTATTATGGACGATGGATTAGATACCGATGGAGATGGTATTCAGGATGAGGATGATGCAGATCCAGCTTTGGTGAATCTAGTAGATTTTGCTTTGAAAAAAGAACTTCTGAATGTTGGCAAGGGCGCCACTGGTGATACTTTAAATTATCAAATTACAGTTTATAACCAGGGTAATGTTACCGCTAAGTCCATAACTATTATTGATTATCTAACATCGGCTTATCAATTTATACAAGGTCTTAACCCAAATTGGTCCGTTTCGGGATCAGATCTTATAGCAACGAATAATGTAATGTTGGCTCCAGGATCAAGTACGGTATTTAACCTGAATTTGAAGGTATTGCCAACCAATGATGCCAACTTGTATTGTAATTATGCTGAGATCAATAAAGTATTGGATATGGGTTCTATTGATATTTCTGTATTAGATGCGGACAGTAATCCTAATTCCAATTCAACAAAAGAAAAAGCAGTCAAACCTGGTAGCAGCGATGACAATAAAATAAATGGAAATGGAAAAACGACAGATGAAGACGACCATGATGTCGCAGGACCATTAAGCCGTTCAAAATTGGGTGATATGGTTTGGGAAGACAGAAATGCCAATGGAATCATGGAAATTGGTGAAAAAGGTATTGCCAATGTTCAGGTACAGTTATTTGATGCGAATACCTTCTTATTAATCAAGAATACTTATACCAATAGTAGCGGAAAATATCTTTTTGAAGACTTAATACCAGGTAAATACTTTATCAAATTTATTCCTCCAACAAATTGTCTGATTAGTCCATCAGATAAGACGGTTGATTCCTTGGATAGTGATATAAGTTCAACGTTCGGCATTGGTACTACAAATGTAATTATGTTAGCTGGTGCAGCGGATGATAGAACCTGGGATGCTGGATTGTATAAATGCATGGTAATTGATGGATATGCCTGGTATGACTATAATCGAGATGGTATATTTACCAATAACGAAAATGGAATTAATGGTCTTGAGGTGAGCCTCTATTCTTATCCGGATAAAAAACTTCAATCTCGTTTGTACACCAGCGCTAATAAAGATTATGTTAGTCGTGATGGATATTATAGATTCTGCATCAAACCAGGATCCTATTACTTAGGAATTCAGTCGCTTAGTGGATTTGTTACTTCTCCTTTTCAGGTTGGAACTGATAAGACGATTGATTCTGATTTAAATAATTCAAACGGACCGTTTACTACCTATAGTTTTTCAGGATTATCTCAGGATACCTTAAAATACATCAGTAGCGGAATTTATAATCCAAGATTCGCTTTAACCGTTGATAACAACAATTTTTCAAGTGCACTGGAGACCAGAAGTCAAGATGATATCTTGTTATTCGGATCGGCAGTCAATAACTCAAATGAATTATTGTTTTATAACCATAATAACAAGTGCTTGAGGTATTATAATGTATATCGAAAAGCGGACAACAGCCATACATTCGAAAAGATTTATACGGGAAAAACTAGCCATACCGAAGATCTTATTTGTCGGTATAATTATACAGACAATGCGATCAGTGAGAATATTCAATACATTTATTGGATTGAAGCCCTGGATGAAGACTATCAAACTTTGAGTAGTAATTTCATCTATTTGAATTCAGCTAGTCCGGAAGAAATATTGATTCAGCCTAACCCATCCAATCATATAGCAAACATCCATTATTCAGGAACAAATATTGAAGATTCAGAATTAGAGGTTCGTTCAGTACAAGGTAAGGTAGTTTATTACATTAATGGAATTCAAAGTCCTGATATTGAGCTATTTACAAAAGATTGGCCATCAGGAATATATTTAGTTACCTGGGTCAGTAAGAAATCTAAAATTCAAAAATTATTGATTGTTACTCATTAATTAATCGTTTTAAAAGCATCAGAAATAGGTCTTAAAACTTTTGTATAAATATTCATAAAGCCCGTAAGTTCAAGTACTTATCGGGCTTTTTTTGACTTTACTAATAGTATTAAAAGAGCGACTTTTTTAAAAAAGACATCTGGGTATTTATTTCGTCAAGGAATTCGACGATTTCGTCAGTAAAATCCACTCATTTGCTTATTAGATTAAAGGACTATAAGGGCCAAAGTTATTTTTGTATGTCTTTAAGAAACTAAACTCAGAACAATATGGACAGGTCACAAAATCTTCAATTTAAACATGAAAAGAACTCTGCGATAGAAAGCTTTCAAACTAAATCTATAGTCTGGAAGGACTTTGTATCTTATTTTAATCGAGTCACCATGTTTGTGGTCTTTTTTTGGTTTGGCTATTTAAAGGTAATTTCAATTTCACCTGCTGAAGAGTTAGTCAGCAATCTTCACGCCGCAACCATTCAATCATTAATTTCCAAACAGAATTTTTTAATACTCCTTGGGGTTACGGAATGTGTTATAGGTATCCTTTGGCTTATTCCAAGATTTACAATTGTGGCCTTCTGGTTGTTTGCCATTCAGATTGTCACCACTTTTTTACCATTTATTTTTCTTTCAAATGAGATTGTACATCATGGATTTGAATTAAGCCTTACAGGCCAATATATTGTCAAAAACTTAGTGCTCATTTCCTGTGCATTGACTATATATTGTGACTATACGCAGAAATGCAACAATAAAATTTCCAAATAACCACATATTAAAATTACTCTTATGAAATTGACTTCTTATGTATCAGTGATACTCCTATTGCTGAATTTAATACCCGTTCAAGCTCAAAATAATCAACCTAAAAAAAGCTTAGCTTTCAAGTGGTTGGATATTGCTTTAGAAGTTACCGCAAATGATGTCGATCGATATGGAGCTAGACCTACTGTTCAGTCAAGAACACTAGGTATCGCAACGAATGCCATGTACGATGCCTGGGCAGCTTATGATGATAAAGCAGTTAGCACAAGCTTCGGTAATAAATTAAGAAGGCCGAAAGCAGAAAGAACAAAAAAGAATAAAGAAACTGCCATAAGTTATGCGATGTTTAGGGTATTGCAGGATCTATATCCACAAGATCATGAATATTTACAAAAACAGTTTGTGTCCATGAATTACAACCCAAAAGTTACAAGCACCAATCCTAATACTCCGGAAGGTGTAGGTAATTTGGTGGCCAAGAAAATTATTGAATTACGTCATCATGATGGAGCAAATCAATTAGGAGACGAAATCGGTTGCAATGGAAAACCATATTCAGATTATACTTATTATCAACCGGTTAATTCATATAAAAAAGTAATTGACAAGGACCGATGGCATCCATTACCATTCGTCAATGAAAAAGGTGATACATTCCTGGTAAACTTCTTAACACCTCATTGGTATCGAGTTAAGCCATTTGGTTTGAAGTCTTCTTCACAATTCCGGGCAGGTGATTATCCAAAATTTGGAAGCGAAGAATTAAAGAAACAGGTTGATGAAGTTATAGACCTGAATGCTAATCTGGATAATACCAGAAAGGCAACAGTAGAATTTATGAGAGACGGACCAAGATCTACAGGTCAGGCTGGACATTGGTTGAAGTTTGCTCAGATGACTTCTGTGCGTGATAAAAATGACTTAGATACAGACGTAAAGTTATTTTTTGTTGTTGGTACCACCGCTATGGATGCATTTATTGCTTGTTGGGAAACAAAAAGATTTTACGATAGCTCCAGACCATGGACTTTGGTAAGACAGTATTACGCTGGCCAAATGATAAAAGGATGGGGTGGTCCTGATAAAGGTACAATGGATATCCCTGCAGAAAGATGGCATCCATATTCTCCTGCAAACTTCGTTTCACCACCGTTTCCTGCCTATGTTTCTGGACATAGTACAGTGAGTGGAGCTTGTGGAAAAATCCTCGAATTGTTTACAGGAAGCGACAGGTTTGGTGAAGTTGAAATTAGAAAACCAGGTATTATTACAGAAACTCCTGGTGATCCAGTCTCACTACCCTTACCAACCTATACAGCAACAGCGGATATGGCTGGTATATCAAGAGTTATGGGAGGATATCATATTCAAGCCGATAATATTGAAGGTCTAAAAATGGGTAGAAATATTGCTAAGTACCTTTGGACTGAAGTTTATCAGAAGTATTTTGACGGTACAATGAAGGTTCAGATGTAATTAACTTCTAAAAAGTTTTAGACTACGCTTTCAACGACAAAATCTTAGCTTACATATAGCTTGAGTTCAGAAATTCTATAAAAAGATTTTCTAATTACTGCATTGGGAATTGGTAACGATTGTAGCCATGCCTATAATAGGTATGGAACTAATTAGATTTGTTTCGATTTTAATTAAGTAGGGCAATATCTTTTTTAATTTAATTTAATTTTGCTTATAGTAGATTAATATCAAAAACTTATTTACCAAAAAGTATAGAATTCCGAATACTAAATTCTAATCCTTTTTAGAATATTCGGAGGAGTGAACTAAATTTTGTAGACAGCGAACACAATAATCAGGGGATACTTCATTTACATTAATATGTGATTCATGGTACAATTCACCTTAATTTGATCCAATTAGGGTTTTTTTTCGTATATATATTTGTAAGCTTAGTTCTTTAACTAAACACAGTGAAATCTTTTGTTTCAACAATTTAAACAAATAAAATATATGAAAATTATTACAACCATCATTTTGACAATAGGATTTTCCTTAGGTTTAATGTCTCAGAATCACTCCAATGAGATATGGAAGTTTTACCAAAATCTCGATAAAGGAGATTACGCTGGAATCGATAATATGATTTCAAATAATTTTGCTGCCATAGTACCATTTTCTGAGGTCAACTTAAGTAAATCAGAATGGATTAATTATTGTAAAGACATGAGAACAATATTTCCAAATTTGCAATATATACTTTCTGATTTTCATGCTGAATCAAATACAGCCTCGGTAGCAGGAGTTTGGACGGGAAATCATTCCGGCACATTTATGGACGTACCACCAACAGGTTGTGAGATCAGTGCGAAGTTTAATTCAATTTTTACCTTGGATCAAAAGGGGAAAATAGTACAGATACAATTCAATTATGATCCAACTTTGATTGCAAATCAATTTGCGGATTGCAAAAATGAGAAAATAAAAAGCAGTAGTTCAAATTAACATTAAACTACTGCTTTACTACTGTACTAATTATAGTAAGTGTCAGAATGCCTTAAGATTCTTCTCGAGGATCATATTCCATTGAAGTAAAAGTTTCAGTATGTTCTTTTCCCTGATGGTTCTGATATTCAAGATTCCAGTCATCAGTTTGAGTCGTCTCTAACCAAATTTCTTTTGATTTGCGAAACACTTGTACTCCGAATCCAAAAATATTCTGAAACTCCTGTTCAAAATCACTGACTTTCATTCTGCTGTTTGCAATCAATACTCCGTTTTCATTTTTTGATCCAAGTTCTTTTAATAATTTGTCGATATCCTGGATCATGTTCTTTGACCAGCTGGAACCACCTTCATGGTGTTTCTTAGTGAAGAATTCAATTTTAAGAAATGGAAACTCCGCATGAAATGCTTTTTGTACTTGTTCCAGTGATTGGTCAGAGGTAATGGATAGATTATGCATTATTGAATATTTATTACTTTATTTTCTGAATTTTTAATTTCGTTCATCTTGGCAATATTGATTCTTAATATTCCTTTGTCGTATTTAGCTTCAAGCTTATCTTTATTAATATTAACAGGTAAATCAAAATATCGATCAAAGGATTGATAAGAAAATTCACGTCGGGTAGTCTTTTTATCCTTTTTATCTTCTTTCTCAGATTTTTTTTCTCCGGATAAGTGAAGTACTGAATCTTCAATTTCAATTTTTAAATCTTCCTTATCCATTCCCGGAACGGCAACCTCAAATTCGTAGGTATCCTTTCCTTCATGAATATTTACAGCAGGCACAAGATCTTTTCTGAAATCGTTAAACCAACTTCCAGACCAAAAATCTTCGATGTTGGGAAACAAATCTTTTCTTGAATTTAAATTAATAAGTGACATATATAATAGATTTAATTAGTTTATAACAAAAATCGGTTTTTTAGTTATGTGCAAAAGGCGATTCGTATTACTGGTATCAAATAAACTCTTCCAAAGACTTTTCTTATGATGTACCATAACCAACAGGTCACAATCGGTGTGCTCTGCATAGTCATTAATTTCTTCATCTACGGTTTCCCCTTCCATTTCTTTGACGGTATAACTCATTTCCGGAATTCCCTCAACATGAATCAACCAATGTATTTTACTTTCAAACTGTTCGCGATCATCGGTTTCCTTACCTATATGTAAGAATTGTAAATTACTTTCAAATGTTTTTTGTAAGGTATGCACGGTTTCAATTTCCTTCTTACCGAAATTAATGGGATCTACACATACCAACATTTTTTTAACCAAATGGATATTAGAATGATTTGGAATTAAAATAACAGGGCAACAATTACTGTCTATGATGGTGCTGGTGACGGTGCCGAACCATCGGTCCAGTCGGTCATGTTCGCCTCTTTTTCCCATCACAACTAAATCGACCTGGTTATTGCGAACATATTTAGGGATTTCATCTCCGGGAAATCCGATGATTACATGATGATCTACTTTGATTACATTTCCTTCAAAAATTATTTTTCCGGGTTCCACTGGAATGTACTTAGATAAAAATTCTTCCATTTGTACTTTTCTTTCCGAAACGAGAACATCAATAGATTCCGGAATATGATTGATATCAGAAAGGCTGGTGCAGAAGTGAACAATATCAATCTGAGCTCCGGTTTTTGATGAAATCATCATTGCAAATTGAAATGTTTCATGAGCAAATTTGGAGAAATCAGTAGGAACTAAAATTTTTGAAATATTTTTCATTGGTTAATTTTTCTTATTGTTGTAACACTAATACTGGGATTAAAGCGTCTTGGGCTAATTTTTTATTCAGACTTTTTTCTGTTAACCTATGCCAGAAATCTCTGGATTTATGAACGGTAATCAGTAAATCAACTTTTTGTTTGGAAGCGTAATCGTACAATTCTTGTGCGATATTATCTCCATTCAATACGTCAAATTTATATTTGATCTCAGGATGTATTTCTTCCAGCAATCTTTTAAATCTCAGTTCTTTCATAGCGGCATCGATGGCATCATGACCAGACACATGAATAAAATCCAAAGAGCTTCCAAAAAAATTTGCAAATCGGATGGCATAGAAAATATTCGGGACAGAAGCAGAAGAATAATCACTGCTATATAAGATTTTATGGAACAAGATCGATTTAACCTGTGGAGGAATTAGTAATACGGGAACTTTGGATTGAATGGAAACATTTGAACTCACTGAACCAAATAATTTATCTATGAATCCGTGTTTACCACTGGTTCCTATAATGATCATATTAAAGTTACCCTCCTCAGCGTATTCGCAAATAAGATTAGCCGGATCCCCAATTAATATGCCTGCTGATTTAATGTTGATCTTTGATGATTTGTTTCTTGCAATAAGCTGATTTACATTATCTTCCGATTGGCTTACCAACATTCCCTGCTGTTCAGCCATAATTAAGGCCGACTCAGCATTCATAGGATCGACATAAGGTGGGATAATATGAATGACCTCGACATCAGCTTTCCAAATTTCTGCCCATTCTATCGTGCAGCGTAAAGCATGTTCCGATGTGTCTGAAAAGTCTACTGGAACTAGAATCTTATGCAACTTAAATTCACCCAGCTGAATCAACCGGTCAATAATCTCATTAAGCTCAACTTTCGATGGAATCCCATCATCGTATACCAATTGATGGTTAATCATTAGAGTTGGTGTTTTGTCTAATTTCAATGCAAGAATTTCCTCCTTTTGGTCGATAATATTGATTTCGAAAGCTAGATTTCTCTCACTTAAAACTTCGGTGACGATTTCTTCAATTTTAACATTTTTTTCGGCTTCAGTCCCTATTATCTCAACAAAATAATATTGGGGTAAACTTCGCAAATTGACCTCGCCTGAACTGGATTGTGAAATCATTTCAATTTTCTTTATGTACAAATTTGCTGTAAGTTAAGCAAAAAAAATGTGACATAGCTCACAAATTAATTCTAATAAATACCGATTATTAATGCTTTAGAAATGAACCTTTAAGGATCTATTTTAATCATTATAAAATTTTTTAAAAACGATCAAAGTTTAACTTCAGACACATTTTTGAAATGCAATATGGAACAAATTATAAATAGTAGAGTAGAGCTAAAAATTCCAAATTGCATTCCCATTACTCCAATAATGAATATTAAGCCAACTAAAACACTCATCAGGATTACTCCAATCGAAACCAATCTTCGATTTGGTATTTTTTGAAACAGGGTATAAAGTATGAACAACTGACCGGCGAAAGGAATAAGTACGAGAGGATGGGTGAAGGTTGATCGATCAGAAATGTTTCCAGCCAAAATATCAAATTCTAATTGAAAGAGAAAGGATGAATGTCCCGGCCATTCTAAATAACAAATTAAAAAACCTACTAGAATTCCAAGGTTAATAAGCTTTTGATGGATTTTCATATTTAAGATAAGTTTCAATTTTAAGTAACATCAGACCAGCAATGCTTTCTGCACGGGTTTTGGCATCCTCCGCTAAAGGTCCGGCAAACAGTTCGTCTACAGTCGATTTCCAAATTTGTAACCAGGTGTCAAATTGAAGTTTTCCTATTTCCGTTTTTTGGCTTAAAAGAATATGAGTTCTCATAGGATTTCCTTTAAATTGCACTCCTCCTAGCAAAATTGCACCCCAGAATTCATACATCTTTGGGAGGTGATTTTCCCATTGAACTTTAACCACTTCATTAAAAATTGGTCCTAAGATTTGATTCATTCTTACTTTTTCATAAAAGGTATTGACTAAGCGTTCGATATCCGTTTTTTCCTCTATGTCTTTTTTTATAGCCATAATAGTATGATAAAACCTAAATTAAAGCCCTAGACCCAGAGACTTCTTGATTCAGATAATAAATGTAAATAAAAAATTGAATTACGTGGTCAGTTAACTGAAACCAGGCAATTTAAAGTTGTAACCGAAAAAGATTATGCGACGGTAACTTTTTTGTCTAGATATACATCCTGAATGGCATTAAGTATTTCAATTCCTTCTTTAAGAGGTTTTTGAAAGGCCTTACGTCCCGATATTAATCCCATTCCGCCAGCTCTTTTATTTATTACCGCTGTGGTAACTGCTTCTTGAAGATCTGTAGCGCCTTTGGACTCGCCTCCGGAATTAATAAGACCAACTTTACCCATATAGCAATTGGCTACCTGATAACGACACAGGTCAATAGGATGATCAGAATTGAGTTCAGAATACATCTTGGGATTTATTTTTCCATAAGATGAAGATCCCATATTCAAAGCCTGATAGCCGCCGTTATTGGTCGGCAATTTTTGTTTTATGATGTCTGCTTGTATGGTAACACCAAGGTGATTGGCTTGTCCGGTCAAATCGGATGCAGAATGGTAATCCACTCCGTTAACTTTAAAAGAAGGATTTCTAAGATAACACCAAAGAACAGTACACATTCCTAGCTCGTGCGCGTATTCAAAAGCTTCTGCAATTTCAACCAATTGTCTTCCGGATTCTTCAGATCCAAAATAAATCGTTGCTCCGATACCAACGGCACCCATATTCCAGGCATCTTTTACGGTACCAAACAAGATTTGATCCGCTTTATTGGGATAAGTGAGCAATTCATTGTGATTAACCTTAACTATGAATGGGATCCTATGAGCATATTTTCGAGAGCAAATGCCCAAGACTCCAAAGGTCGAAGCCACCGCATTGCATCCACCTTCAATAGCTAACCTTACTATATTTTCAGGATCAAAATACATTGGATTGGGAGAAAATGATGCTCCTGCACTATGTTCAATGCCTTGGTCAACGGGTAGTATAGATACATATCCCGTGTTTTTAAGTCGGCCATTGTTGAAAATATCTTGAAGGCTTCTAAGGGTTTGATTATTTCTATTAGATGCGACCCATATTTTTTCAATACTCTGAGAAGAAGGCAATTGAAGACTTTTCTTATCGATCGTTTTACACTGATGATCCAGATAGTAACTTGCCTTTTCTCCTAAGATTGAAGGAATATCAATACTTGCCATATACTGCTTATTTATTTTCTTGACCAACCATAACCCCATCGGCCATGAACTTCATCTCCTCCTGTGGTTGTGTAATAGCCTCGATCTCCTCTTTTGATTTTCCTTCATCTTCCGCATAATGTTTTAATTCATCTACCGGAGTTACTTCTTTATAAGCTACTCCTTTAACAGTCACTTTACCCTTTAGATCTTTGGGTACAAAAAATGCGTAGTCCTTGAATTTAACAAAGAAACCAGTAGAATCTTCTGGAGATTGACTGAGCATCATCCAACATCCTTTAACCTGACACACATTGGTGACATAACCTGTAATAGCACAAAAAATGCTATCGTTGTTGCTTAGGGAAGCTAATGCATCTGAAACGCTAATAGCGCCTTCGTTGGATATACTATCTCCGAAATAGGAAAAGCTTGCTGGCTTAGCTTGTTCTTGAACTTTTGGGGTTTCTTTACAAGACATCCAAACCGTAAGAGCAAATAGGATAACTGTTATCTTATTCATAAATTTCATTTGTTAAGCAAAGATAAGCCCCATTAGACATAATAATATACCCCTGAATATGTTATCATTTCACTAACAATATTCAAACAACGGATAAAGCTTAACCACATTACGTATTAAATAAAATCGTTATATGAATGAAAATATCTACTTTTGACTTACAATTCTGAATTTACTCTTGAATTATGAAAAAACATCAAATATTAATCGGACTGATCCTGTTGTCCACAATGGTAAAGGCACAAACCTGTCTTAGGGGAAATTGTACCAATGGATTTGGAACCCTGGTATTTCCAAATAAGAGTCGATATACTGGTGAATTTTCAATGGGTTGGATGACTGGAAGGGGTATTTATTATTATTCAAATGGTAATAAATATATGGGTTTCTGGCAGAAGAATCAAAAGCACGGTGAGGGTAAACTCGTCTATGCCAATGGTGATATATATTCGGGTAAATTCGACCGCGATCGAATAACTGGATTTGGATCTATGGTTTATAAATCCGGCGATAAGTATGTTGGAGAATGGTATATGGAAAAACCTCAAGGAAAGGGGACCTATTACTATGCCACCGGTGAGCGATTCGAAGGTGAATTCAAACTAGGTAAATTTGAAGGAAAAGGTAAATTTTATTACACCAATGGTTCCTATTATGATGGGGATTGGAAGAATGATCAAAGGAATGGATATGGTGAATTTTTTGATGGTAAAAGCAAAACATTAACTGGTCAATGGCTAAATGACTCTCCACTGAAAGTGATAGAAACAGACGCACTAGAAACCGTAGAAGATGTAGTGCGCAGAGAAGAAGGTGAAACAGAGGCTGAAAAAATTGATAACAAACCGGATACTTCAGTCATTATCCATTCTGAAGTAAAAGAAGAGAAAAAGGAAAATGTTATTCAAATTCCGGATTCTGATCCACCTATATTCAGGGATTCTACAAGTCAAACAACAGCGGCTTCAGAAGATAAATTACCCAATTGCAATACAACTTTTTGCAAGTCAGGTAAGGGAACATTAAGCTATGCTGACGGCTCTAAATATGTAGGTGAATTTATTAATGGCGAGCCTAAGGGTAAAGGAATTTGTTATTATGCCAATGGTGATCGATACGAAGGATTATGGGATAATCATGCTCCACATGGTGAAGGGGTAATGTATTTCAAATCGGGGCTCATATATGGAGCTGTTTGGGATCATGGAAATGCCGTTCGTCAATTATCCAGTAAACAAGAATTCGTTTATAATTCATCCATTCAGAAAGACCAGAGCGCTGAAGTTAAAATATGGGCGGTGATTGTTGGAGTATCCCGGTATGAACACATGCCTTCACTCAAATATTCAGATGATGATGCTTATAAAATTTATGCCTTCCTTAAAAGCCCGGAAGGAGGTGCCTTGCCCGATGAACAAATCAGACTTTTAATTGATGAAGATGCCACTCGTAATAATATTTTGAAGGCATTGAATGAAGTCAGTTTGAAAGCCGATGAAAATGATGTTGTTATGATGTACTTTTCAGGGCATGGATTAGAAGGTACTTTTATTCCCATAGATTATAATGGATATCAAAACGCTCTTAAACACGATGAGATCCGTGAATTATTTAACCGCTCAAGTGCAAAACATAAGGTATGTTATGCCGATGCCTGTCATTCTGGAAGCTTATTGGCTGCCAAAAGTCCTTTTGCATCTGAACTAAATTATTTCTATGACGAATTGGACAAATCAAGCGGTGGTACAGCTTTTATGATGTCCTCTAAAAGCAAGGAATATTCACTGGAAGATGGTGGCTTAAGACAGGGTATTTTTTCTCATTATCTTATCAGAGGTCTTAAGGGTGAAGCAGATATAAATAAAAATAAAACAATTACAATCCGAGAATTATTCGATTGGGTCTCAAAGAATGTTAAAGAATACACGGGTAATGCTCAGTCCCCTTTAATTGCCGGTGATTATGATGAAAACATGCCGGTTGGATTTGTTCGGGAAAGATAATGCGTAGCCATCGCTTTTTCCAATAGTGTGTATTTATAATACCTGTACTTAGAGTACTAAAATAATAGAAATTAAAGTAATATCTACTAAAATGTTTTACAGTTAAGGTTTGTATAATTGTAATATTACAAATAAATTATATAAATATTTAATATAAAATTTTTGACAATTTTATATTAAATGACGGATAAGCTTATCTAGAATATTAATTCAAATGAAATAGAATAGAATTAAAAGAATGATTCAACATATAGTTTATTAAATATGCATAATGCAATATTACTAATATATTATTAATATAAATAATATAATATCAATACCTGATTCTTTACAAAAATCATAAAATTGTATTTGTTACAGTGTGGTACAGGTTAATTATATAATGCAATATTACAAATACATTAAAATAAATTATAATATAATTATTGATGAAAGACTCAAGATATTTTCTAGGCTCGATATACAAAGGCATGTCCAACGACAGGACATCATAATAACTACCAGATATTAAAAAATATTTATTTGGCAGGAGGTCAATAATCATTTTTTATACAATTCAATAGGTACGATTCTTTGAATTTTTACTTTATAAAGAGCTTACAATAATGGATTCCAGAATTTAGAGCTCATCGAAACTTTATTAGCTTTGTGGTCGTTCCATTATTTTACAATCCAAATTGTGTTTTATGCCGAATAGTGCAATACCATTATTGAATTTACAAAACTTTATTAATGGAGATCCGAATCATAAACTTCAATTCGTAAAAGACCTTTCAGATGCCTTTAAGGGAATCGGTTTTGTGAGTATTGAAGGCCATGGAATTCCGGATTCCTTGGTTGATGACTTTTATCAAAAAGCAAAGGAGTTCTTTAGTTTGCCATTGTCTGTTAAACTTAAATATGAAATTACTGGTTTAGCCGGTCAACGCGGATATACCTCTTTTGGTAAAGAACATGCCAAACAATCTAAAGTAGGCGATCTCAAAGAGTTTTTTCAAATCGGCCAAACTTTAATAGGTGAAGATGATTTGAAAGATGAATATCCAGATAATGTAGTGGTACATGACCTTGAAATTTTTTCACAACTTGGTGAAAAACTTTATCGAAAATTTGAAGAATCTGGAAGTATCTTACTTGAAGCTATAGCCTTAGGTCTCGATCTAGAGGAGAATTATTTCACCGAAAAAATAAGAAATGGCAATAGCATTTTGAGAGCCATTCACTATCCTCCAATCATTCAGGAACCACAGTCAGCCATTCGGGCTGAACAGCATGAGGATATAAATTTAATTACCTTACTGGTAGGAGCTTCCGCTGGTGGGCTGCAAGTCTTAACCATGGAGGGAAAATGGTTGGATGTTGCACCCAAAGACCGCGAAATAGTTGTAAATGTTGGAGATATGCTGCAACGATTAACGAATAATGTATTAAAATCTACAACACATCGGGTAGTTAACCCACCTCGGGAATCCTGGCACATTCCAAGATTATCTATTCCATTTTTTCTTCATCCAAGAAGTAGCATGGATCTGTCTTGTCTCCAACAGTGTGTGAGTGCAACAAATCCCCTCCATTATGAGTCAATTACAGCAGGGGAATACCTGGATGAAAGATTAAGGGAGATTGGCTTGAAAAAATAGTATCTTTGCATTAATATTTAATATATTTTAATATGGAATTTTTATTTTTGGGAAACTTAGGGGGTACAGAACTTATTCTTATTGGTTTTATAGTACTTCTGCTTTTTGGCGGTAAAAAAATACCAGAGCTCATGAGAGGATTGGGTACTGGAATTCGTGAATTCAATAATGCCAAAAATGCGATCAATGAAGAAATAAAAGAGGGAATTCGAGACTCAGAAAGGAAAAATCTTTCTGAGAAATAATAACCTCAAGTCTTTATTGAATAAAACATTATGCCGATAGGGAGGAGTTTAATTTCTTTACTTTTCTTTTTATTATTCTCAATACCATGGAGTGATCATTTATGTTATGGTCAAAAACTTGGTCATGTAAATTATCGACAATTAATTGATAGTCTCGATGAAGCAAAAAACATTAATGAACAATTGAATCGGTATGAACTGGCTCTAAGTAACGTAGGTCAGCAAATGATCGATAAGTTTCAAGCTAATTACAAGAAGTATCAGGACGCTATTAATGCAGGAAGCTTGACTTCTGCTCAACGTCAACAGATGGAATCTGATCTTGAGATTGAGCAAACGGCAATTGGAAAATATCAGCAAAGTGCCAGAGAGTCTCTTCAGAAAAGAAATGAAGAATTATTAAAACCATTCTTATCTAAAATAGATTCACTTATTAAAAACTATGGCAAGCAAGAAGGTTATACAATGATATTTAATAATCGCCCAGGCCTGATTATTACTCCTGACATGGATGACCTTTTTACCAAACTCTATCCTCTTCTCAACAAAAAAAATTAATACTAATTCTCAATTTGTAGGATTAATTGATTTCAAATTCTTTTCCTTATACTGAAACCGCATATCAGGAGCTTTAATCGAATTTTTTGAAGTTGCATTAGCCGCACTTACAGCTCCGGTAGTTCTTACAACTTGATAGTTTTCAAATCCTCTTCTAATCCCTTTAACTTCCCAGTCAAAGGAAAAGTTACCAGTTCCGTTTTTTAATTCTCTGACTTTAAATCCATTTTCATTTTTTTCTACAACAGCAAGTCCATAAGTATCTGAATAATTCGGAGTGAGCAGAATGGTAACGTTTTTGCATTGGACTACTTTCTTAAAGTGATCCGAATAAGCAATAAAAACTTCACCATTTTGAAGTTTTCCATTTCCACGCTCATAAGCCGCTGCTTCGGGACCTTCAATGGAAGCATACCAAATCTCTTGATTGGAATTGGTTGGGTCTTTCATCCTAAAATTTTTTAAATCGCCAAAGACAATTCCCTGACCGAAATTATTAAGATACATACCAGCAGCATCAGCACCGGCGGCATCTCCTATACCAAGATAAGGATATGTAGGTCCAAGATTAGTATAGCCGGCATAAACATTGGTTCGATTGGTGTTGCTGTTATTTAGATACATTTCACCTGCATTATTGGAACTCAATAATTCTGAAGTGTATCGATTGGTTTTAGTTGAAATTAATCCGAGATAGGGTTGTGACTGATCGCCATCCAAAGCGGTGATTTCAATTCGAGGATTTCCGTTTTTATCGTAGGTGTACATGGTACCTCCATAGTTGAATTGATTAAATAGAACAACCTTGTCCTTGATACCGGTGAAAAAATACAATATGGAATCCTGAATAGATAATCCTGTGTATTCAAGAGGTGATGTCTTGGACTGTCTGGCCAAATACCACTCGCTGCCTGTTATTGCGGCGTCCCGATCTGGTTTGTCCATTTTAAATTGCAACTCAAAAGGGGTTAGAAAAGACCACCGTGCTCTTGTACTTGTATCAGGATTAAAGAATTCAATATCGGCGTAATTGGTAATAGGAAAAGCATTAATCCCCACAAGGTATTGATTCTTATAGTAAATGCTATACAAGTCAGGTCTTATGAATGCGTTAAAGAAATCATTCGCTAGCTTTCTATTAAGTGTTAGACCATAGGGATAAAGAATAGAACTATCGGTACTATTGTAAGATAAAAATCGATTTTGAGAAGCAAAGTAAGAGGACATGGCATTTACAGAATTAATATTTCCTGGATCTGTTAGAATTAATTCTTTTCCGGATACCTTCCAATAGGATGAACCGGGAGCCGAAGAAAAAGGCTGATGTTTCCATTCACCTTGTTGATATACCAATACATCACCGGAATCTGGTTTTGAAGCTGAAATAGGCACCCCATTAAGTTTGGAAACTACCGGGGACGGATACGTTCCTGAAAGATCACCAGAGGCTATTGAGGTTGTAGTAATATCATTGTTAGGGTCAATATCCACGTTGCCAGCTAACCATTGGTTACCGTTCCAAACTAAGGCCTGATTCATACTTGGCACTTGACTCGCAATAGGAAGTCCTTGCAATGCAATTACTTTAGGATTAGGTAGAATTCCGCTGAGATCTCCACTAATCGGGGATCCATTATGCAAATCATCATTAGGATCCGGATCACCGGTGTTGCTGATTCGATTGCCATTAATGGATATACCTGGACCCGCTTCCAGATATGTTTTGGCGGCATAAAGTGCATAAGGAACACTTAAGAACGGGCTAATACCAGATAATTCATAATTAATTCCTCCATTTGGATCTATTTCCGTTTTCAAATAAGTGGATGACTCGTCCCATTTAATTTGATCAAATCGACCTTGAGTTGGAAACCCATAACCAATTAAAGCGTTTACAAGTCCGTATTCATTACTAATTGTACGATGTTCTTCGGAATAAATAATTATACCATTGGTGCTGCCTTTCAATATTGAAAATCGGATGTTTACATTTTTATTAGCGATAGGTTTGCCATTATTATCTCGTATTATGGATTGAAAATTTAAACCCTGTGGTATATTTTGAGCCATCAACATGGTAAATGTCGCAATGCAATAGGCAATTAATATGCTCGATAAGTTTTTAAAAATAAGCATGATATTTTTATTTTTTTAATTGATCTTAATAATTCGAAAAGTTTTGGAATCACCCCATTTGTTTGACATGAATAAAAAATAAACTCCTGTCTCAAGAGTGGTTAGATCTATACTTTTATTTTCGATTGATCCCTGTAGGATCTTTTTTCCTGTTAATTCTGCGATCCAAAACTCAGTATAGGTAGAGGTTTGTTCATGAATAATTAATTTATTTCGAACCGGGTTTGGAAATACCCAGATGGATTTGCTCACGCCCGGAGACTGATCATTGCTTATAAAAAGTGGATCAGGTTGTATGACCCCACAAGTTAAAAAACTGAATTTATTTGTTCCATTTTGTGGTATGGTGATTGTTTGAATTTCTCCAATTGAATATTGAAAATTGAATGAGGTGTTTTTGCCGTAAAACCCAGCGGCGTCAATAACTTGCTGAGATATTATTCTATTGAAAAGAATACAAAGCACCGCCATCAGAATACTCCGTTTCATCGCTGATAATTTTTAAAGTAAATTATCTATTAACTCTCTTTAAAACAACAAGAGGTAACTATGAAAAGGTTTCTGTATTAAATTTTAATATCGTCAAAGTGTGATAGAAAACAATTTAATAAAAAACCCAATCACCAAATACAAATGATTGGGTTAAAATGTTAAATGATTAAAATTTTAATGGTTATAAACAGAAGCTTTATTAAGCTTATCAACACATAAGTAATAAAATAAAGTTCTTAACTTATTTCTATTTCCTGCCCCTAAAGTATCTATAGCATACTGAATGGCTTGATCCATTTCAGATTCGTTCGCACAACCTAATTTTCCGCGCAAGAAATTTTCTTTCACGCGATCTAATTCAGCTTGATCAGAACTGGACACTAAGGATGCATCGCTATTATAAAGCGCGGGCCCTAACCCTTTAGCAATTTTTGAAAGCAGATCTTCGTCAACTGGAATACCTAGTACATTTGCTGCTTCCATTGCTTCACTTAACTTTTCTTCAAATTGACTCATTGGTATAGTTTTTAAGTTAATAATTTAATTCAACAAAATTAGTTTAAAAAGAATTCAATCTGATGTTAAGAAATACTTATTTCTAAGCTAAGTTCGTTTGAAATTAACTAAGGATACTAGCTATAAATATAATTTCTGTATATTTCGCCTTGTTTTAACTTAATGCTTATTTATGTTAAGGAACTCAATTATATTTAGCTTGATTTTCACTGCTTTATGCCTTAAAGCTCAAGATATTCATTTTACTCAATACAGTTTTAGCCCTTTGCATGTCAATCCGGCCAATTGTGGGTTATTTAACGGTTCATTTCGAGTAGGTGGTATTTTTAGAGATCAGGCATTTACCATTAATTCCAGTGCTGCGTATAAAACAATTAATTTTTATGTCGATGCAACCTTTCCATGGAGAATAAGAAAGAATGACTGGATGGGTTTTGGAATTAATTTTCTACAAGATCGAAGTGGTGAAATTGATTGGGGAAGTGGAGGTTTTATTGCACAGGTTGCTTATCATCTTTCCATAAATCCAAGAAGCAGCATTTCATTAGGTGGGCAATATGGCAGCATAAGTTATAATATTAACAAGCCTCAAAATGCAGTCTTTGAAAGTACCTTAAAAGGAGTTCCTGGAAATCCTGGTGCAAGTCTTCAAAATAATGCGAAATATACCGATGTTACATTAGGATTACTTTATTCAACAAGTCTTGGATCGGCTAAGCATGATATGACTTTAGGTTTTGCAGCAGCTCGAATCAACACACCTTCTGTAACTCAAGTTAGTGGCGCTGGAGGTCAAGATTTAAGTAGTTTGTTGACTGGTAATGTTGCATTAATATATCATCTCAATACAAAGCTTGATCTCAGAAATAATATTTGGTTTAGAAATCTTGGTAAGTTTTCGGAGATCATTCCACAATGTGTTGCAAGTTATCTTTTCAATACGGAAAAATCTATACGATTGAATGCCGGACTTGGTTACAGAATAGGTGATGCACTTCAAGTTATGCTTGGAGCTGATATTAAGAATTTGAGTATTCAATTGGCTATTGACCAGACTTTAACCGATCTTAGTGATGCACAATCACCAAAAGGATTAGGGGGCATTGAGCTGGGAGCAAAATATATTGGTGTGGTTACTAAAAAACCTAATCCTAAACCAAAAGTATTTTGTCCAAGATTTTAAATTATAATATTAATTAAACCTACACTCTTCCAACCATGAGAAGTTTTATTTTTTTACTATTAATATCCTGCATAGCTAACCAGAACTTATTTGCACAGCCTGCAAACCCTAATACTCCAGAGAAATTAAATAAAGCGGGTGATGAGCAATTGGATAAAGGCCAATATTATAATGCCTTGGATATGTATGAAAAATCCTACAAAGAATTAAAGGATAAAAATGTCGCTTTGAAAATTGCCAGAACAAATTTTCTTTTAAGAGATTACAATAAATCTTCCATTGGCTACGCCAGGGTACTCAATAGAGATAAAAAAAATGAATTCTTCGATCATCGGGTAGCTTATGGTAAAGCTTTAAAAATGAATGGCCAAGCTACTGAAGCTGCAGCAGAATTTAATTCTTATTTAGCAACAGGATCTGATAGTAATTTACTTAAGATTGCAAAGCTTGAACTTGATGGAATCACTATGATGGAATCCATGAAAGATAATAATTCGATTGTAGTTAAAAATGCAGGAAATATTATTAATAATCCGGAGTCTCAGAGTAGCCCTGCCATGGATTCAGATGGAACTTTATATTTTGGATCACTTTCGGACAAAGCTGCAAAAAGTAAATCAAATGATGGAATTCATTATGCCCGATTATATAGTTCTTCTTATTCTGAAGGTAAAGGGTTTCAAAAAGCAAGTGAGCTTCCGGAGGAAATCAACAGAGAAGGATATCATACTACCAACAGCAGTCTAAGTTTAGATGGAAATATTATGTTTTTTACAAGAACATTATCGGAAGGAGGACTCAGTAGTGAAAGTAAGATATATGCTTGTGCAAAAACAGCATCTGGTTGGAGCCCGGCCATTGAAGTTTCTGGAGTAAATGGTGACTACCTGGCTACACATCCAGTAGAAGGTGAATTGTTCGGATCTAAAGTATTATTTTTTTCCTCCAATATGGAAGGAGGAAAAGGCGGCATGGATCTCTATTACGCCACACGAATTGGAGAAGCGCAGTATTCTGCACCTGTCAATTTGGGTTCTTTAAATTCTGCTGGTGATGACATAACGCCATATTATATAGATGGTACCATGTACTTTTCATCCGATGGATGGCCTTCTCTGGGAGGCTTAGATATTTTTTCAAGTAAATGGAATGGATCAGAATGGTCAACTCCATCCAATATGGGTCGACCATATAACAGTTGTAATGATGAATTTTCTTATAAAATCAGTCGTGATGGTGAAAAAGGATTTTTGGTTTCTAATAGGCCTGATCCCGAATCCAAGTCCCTTAAAGGCAAAACCTGTTGCGATGATATTTATTTCGTCAATCGAAGAAAGTTATTGATTGAACTTGTAGCTATTGTAAAGGATAGTACTATGAAACCTATCAAAGGAGCCAGCGTTCAATTGATTACTATGAAGGCCGGTGGGGAATCGGATGTTCAAACCAAAACAAATAATGAAGGAAATAGAATTTCTTATGTTTTAGATAAAGATCGGGCATATAAAGTGATTGTTTCTAAAGATGGATATTTTCCTCAGGAAGTCCAACTCAATACAGTCGGAATTGATAAAGATCAGACCATCAACAGAGAATTTATTCTTAGAGCACTTCCACCTGAATCAGAGTTTGACATTATAACGATTAATGAACCAATAAGACTCAGTAACATTTATTACAACTTTGATGACGATAAAATTTTACCGGACGCAGCAAAAGATTTATCAGTTTTGAATGACCTCATGACCAAATATCCGGATATGGTAATTGAGCTGAGTTCTCATACAGATTCTCGAGGGGATGATGATTACAATCAAAAACTCTCTGAACGAAGAGCTGCATCTGCTCGACGCTGGATGATGAATAAGGGTATAGATGGTAAAAGAATTAAAGCGAAAGGATACGGCGAACAAAAAATATTAAATGGCTGCACCAACGGAGAAGAATGTACGGACGATGAACATCGATATAACCGACGAACAGAATTTAAAATAATTGAAGGACCAACTGTTATTGAAGTGAAAAAGGAAGTTCTCAATAAGAAAGCCGGACCTTCCAAAAAATAGATTGAATTCTTCAATAATTAATTCATTTCCTGTATAATTCATGAAAAGGATATTTTTCCTTTTGATTTTTATTGGACTTTTAATCGAGTGTCATCCTAAGTTGAATCAGGTTTCAGATCCTATTCAAAAAGAAACAACAAATTTTAAAGGCCCCCCTAAATTTCAATTTGATAGTACTAGCTTTAGACTTGGGGCAATAAATAAAGGTGAAATAAAAAAATTTGAAATTGGATTTACCAATATTGGGGAGGAACCATTAGAGATCAAATTAATATCGGCATGTGAATGCACCACCGTTGATTGGCCCGTTTTACCAATAGAGCCAGGACAACATAAAGTACTTAAAGTCAGCTATGATTCTAAAGATAAAAGTGGATTACAGGTTGTCGATCTCGACATTCTAGCGAATACTGTACCTGCAAATACTTTTATAAAATTTGAATTAACCGTATTATAATCCAATAGCTAAATTTAAAATAAAAAATTCGTAAAATAAGTCAGGTTAATATATTATATATTAAATAATAAAAAATATATATTATGCACATTATCAAATTATTATTATAAATAATGTGTTTAAATTTCAGTATCAGTTAAATACACTCCGAAGATATATTTATTAATAATTTAAGTATGTATAAGGAAATTTATAATTGTAGAAATATTTAAATATAAATATTTAATAATCAATATTTTATGTATAATTTCTTCCGTTTTAATATCAAATAAATTACATATTCAGGGAAAACCCTGATTTTTTAAAATAAGTGTGAAAAAATTTTGAGTTTGAAGAATTGCATTCTTATCTTTGTCAGGTATTCTTCCCTTTGTCTTTAGATCGTGTCTGATCTAATGCCTCAATCACATTGCCTGAAATGAGCAATTGTGAGTTTCAGGATTTTTTAGAATTTTTTTAAAGAAAACTATAAAATCTAAAATTATGAGGCTTTTCAAATTAACTTCAAGATTCTTAATGGCGGCAACGGCAGGCCTGGTGATCTTTACCTCCTGTGTTAAGAATGAAAACACAAATGATTCCTTTGATAAAATTCAGGAACTCAAGAACCTCAACAGTAATTTAGCAACAGAGTGGATGAGTTTGTCGTTTGAACTCACCAAAAAAACACCGGGATTTAGTTCACCGGTAGCAGCAAGAACTTTTGCATATCTTGGGTTAGGTATGTATGAAGTTCTGGTACCTGGTATGTCTGGTTATAGCAGCATGCAGGGTAAGTATCAGGATTTTAGAAAAGGTACCATGAAAAACCCAAATCAATTTGGTGAAATATCATGGGGCGTTTCTTTTAATCAGATGATGTATCAACTGTTTAAGCGCTTTTACAGGAATACCACTCCAGAAGGTATAGCCGAAATAGAAAAACTCTACCAAAGAAAGATTGATGAATTTTCTAAAAGTATTTCTGCTGATGTATTAAGCAATTCACTTAATTATGCTAACGATCAAGCTGAAGCCTTATATAGTTATTCAGTTTCAGATGGTCAGGAAGAAGCGTTTCTTAACAATTACCCAAAAAATTTCAGTGCACCACAAGGACAAGGAGTATGGACTCCTAATTTAAGCGCCAATAAAAAGGCCTTACAACCTTTTTGGGGAGACGTAAGAACTTTTGTTCATCATGATTTGAGTGATATGGAGATGATTGCGCCTCCTCCATTCAATACTGATAAGAGTTCAGTATTCTATTCTTATGCTTTAGAGGTTCGCAATAAATCAGAAAACGTCAATCGTTATGACGAAGTCATGGTAAATTTTTGGAATGATGAGATTGATGGCCAAATTACTCCTGCAGGTCATATGCTATCAATACTTTGTCAAAATGCATTATCAGAAAACAAAGAATTAGGATTTACGGCATTCGCTATAATGAAATTAGCAACCGTATTGCACGATGCTACAGTTGCTTCTTGGAAGACAAAGTTTACTTACTATACCATCCGACCTGAGACTTATATTAGGTTATACATTGATCAAGATTTTCTTTCTCTTACAAGTCCTAACTCCACGCCTGAGTATTCATCAGGTCAAGCTGCTACAGCAGCTGCCGCAGCAGAAGTTATGGGTAGCTTATTTGGATACAATTATGGATTTACAGATAGGACATACGAAGGAAGAAAAGATATAAACGGATCTCCTCGTTCTTTCCAATCTTATCAGGATATGTCGGAAGAGATTCTTAATGCCAATTTACTAGGTGGAATTCATTATCGATTTAGCTTAGAAGCAGGACAAAAACAGGGCATCGAAATAGCAAGAGATTTCAACGCTATCAGATGATTAAATAGGGTAAGTTTTCATGAAATGATCCCTGTAGGTAACAACTGCAGGGATTTTTTATTTAAAATCTTAGCGATACAATTTTAAGGAATCGATTAGTAATTCCAATCTTTCTATTGAGGGCAATTCTTTAGATCCGTATTGATTATAGTTGTTTTCTTCATCTAATAATGCCGCGTGAATTCTTTGAATACCGGTGCTCGAGACAATGGTATGAACTGATGTTGCGTCTATTGAACCACCGGCCATAATCTCTATAGAATGGTTTGAAAGTTGTTGTAAGGCACTTAAGCTGTTAATTCCTTCAAGAGCTGTTGAGTATCCTCCGGAAGTTAGAACACGATCAATTTCATATTCTGTAAGAATGGATAGAGAATCTTGGAGATGCTGTGAATGATCAAAAGCCTTATGGAAGCACAATGCATTTCCATAAGTGTTATTAATTACCTGCTCCAAAAATGAGGTATCAATATTATTTTCTGGTGTCAAAGCACCAAAAACTATGGCATCTGCACCGAGCGATATAACATACTGCATATCGTTAAGCATGATTGATTTTTCCAATTCGCTATAACAAAAATTTCCCTTTCTACAGCGGATAAGAACAGCTAATTCTCCTGAGTATACTTTTCTTGCAAGTTTTACCAATGATAAAGATGGCGTTAACCCGCCACAGGCTAGATCTATGCAAAGCTCTATGGCAGGTATTTTTAATTTTTCAGCCAGTTGAACCGAAGAAATATCTGCACAACAGAGTTCAAGAATCACAGAAGTCGTAACTTAATTTATTTCTTATAGATAGCATCAAGTAAAGAAATAGATACTTTTAGATTATCCAATTCTTAGATTGATTCCATTGTATAATTTGGTAATACAAACCACTAACCAAGGACAGATTCACATACACTAATGTGATACTAAAGCTTATCCTTTACCATCCAAATACCGGTTATTAACTTCTTTCCAATTAATTATTTGGAAAAAGGCATTGACATATTCAGCTCTTCGATTTTGATATAATAAATAATAAGCATGTTCCCAGACATCCAATCCTAATACGGGAAATCCACCGCCTGCAGTATTGGGCATCAATGGATTATCCTGGTTGGGAGTTGATACAATTTCTAGTTTTCCACCTTTTTGTACAGTTAGCCAAGCCCAGCCAGAACCAAATCTACCCATAGCACTAGCTGAAAATTTTTCTTTAAAGACTTCAAACGATCCCCATTCTTGGTTTATGCCGTTAGCTATTTCACCCGAAGGCTTATCTCCATCATGTGGTCCAATAATCTCCCAGAACATATTATGATTATAATAACCTCCAGCATTATTTCTAAGAGGCATGTTGCTCATATCCAGGTTCTTAAGAATTTGTTCTATACTTTGTTGATCTAAAGCAGTATCCTTTATGGCATTATTCAAATTCAAAGTGTAAGCGGCATGGTGCTTATCATGATGAATTTCCATTGTTCTTGCATCAATGTAAGGCTCGAGGGCATTATTAGCATATTTTAGTGGCGGTAAAGTAAATGACATAATTATATTTTTTAGTTCAACAGGTAGAATTCGCAATTTGTTGGCAAAATACAATTAATTGTTGGCTAATGGTCTTAGAATCATTAGGTTATTCATTAATATAGTAAAACATCTTTTTAAGTATAAATCCCATTTATAAATAATATTTAAAATTGATGTATAAATAATTGTAATACAATAACAAACATAGGATAATATTAATTAATTTAAAATTCATTTTGTATAATTATAAAGCCAGTACACTTACCCAAACGCTCAAACATTCTATTTCTAACTATTATAGTAGGATTTGCCTTTAAATCTCTGATTTATAGATTAAAATATATGGTTATTTTTTAGTTTATAATAAAGCCTTTAGTTCTGAAATAAAAGGCTAATTAAAGTTAAAAACTAAGAGAATTCCCCTTTTAAAGATTAAAAATTATTAAACCTTAAATTTTTCTTAATGACTGTATTTCAGGCATTTTTGAGCTATTTTGGTCTAAATCTTTATCGAAAAATGTCTTAACTTTGGCCTCCCTTAAAACAAGGGTTAAGGATACTATCTCATTTCAATAGCTTATTCAATTTTAATTATTTATTTATGAAGAAAATTCTTTATTTGTTATTGCCTTTAATTTGCATAATATCAAATTGCCAAAACAATACGAGCAATAGTGATCTTGCGAATGAATATAATGATGCTGAATATAAGTCTTTATTCGACCCCAATCGATATATGATGCCAACTCCTGAAGGAGTTTACGTCCCGGAGGGATTGGTTAAAATGAGCTTACTGGAGATGTATAATTATGGAAAGCGTGGGGGAGAATTTAAGGATCTTACCTTTCGAGATTCTGAGGGAAAAATAATGAGTCTCGATTCACTCACGGTAACAAAAAAACAATTGTTTACTCAAATGTATGAGGACAAATCAGGAAGAGTAATGGAAGCAGTTTCCTTTGAAGTTAATGATGATTTTAGAAAAAAAGTGTTAGAAGGTTATCTGCCATCTGAACCGTTTGCTACACCCGAAGATAAAGCATCAGGAAAATTAAAGGATCGATTTAATATTCCGATTTTTCCAGGGGTCTATGCTCCAAAGGGACTTAAAAAATTGAGTATTATAGAGATGTTTAAACTTGGAGACAATGGTCAAATCAATACACCCTTTGTCAAGAAAAACGATAAGGGCGAAACGGTTGGTGAAGATTATTATACCAGTGGACCAGGGATGCGTTATATGCAAACTTTTGTAGATAAAGATGGTAATATTAAAGAAGCTGTGATTTATGAAATGACCGATGAAATCAGTGCCCTGTTTGCTATGATGAGGTTCACTAAATAATATTGAATCAAATATTTTGATTCGATTCAAAATTCAATTTGAACTTTAAGAATAGTACAAAAAGGAAAAAACAAGATATTCAATCAACAAGTTTATTAAAAATATAAAATGAAGAATAGAGTAAAATTTAATGGTTTGTGGAGAATGTACAGCATAGCATTACCGGTAATCATTACACTCATGTTTTCTTGTAAAAAATCGATAGATGGTTTTAGCGGAGAATTATTTGAACTTAAGGATCCAACAAAAACTGGTGTTACATTTAATAATATCATTACAGAAACCCCTCAGGAGCACATTTATACTTTCAATTATATTTATAATGGAGCTGGTGTCGGAATTGGAGATTTTAATAACGATGGATTGCAAGATATTTATTTTGTCGGCAATCAGGTAGCAGATCGGCTATATATTAATAAAGGTAATTTTAAATTTGAAGATATCTCTCAGTCAGCAGGAATAGTTAATACAAATGGTTGGCGAAATGGTGTTAGTTTAGTGGATATTAATAGCGATGGATATTTAGACATTTATGTTACAAGAGGAGGATTTAAAAATGATTCGACGCGTAATTCCAATTTACTGTACATAAATCAAAAGAATTTAACTTTTAAAGAAGAAGCAAAGAGTTATGGAATAGCTGACCCTGGTTTTTCTATATCAGCTTCATTCTTTGATTTTGATTATGACGGAGATCTTGATTTGTTTTTAACCAACAGGCCTGATCACTGGGGAATTCATGAAGATGAAATCGCTATGGTTAAAGAACAATATACCAAAAATAAAAAATTCGATCCTTTAGTCAGCAATAAGTTATACATAAATAATGGTAATGGTACCTTTTCAGATAAAAGTGAAATAGCTGGATTGTACCCAGCTTATGGGTACGGTTTATGCAGTGTTGCAGGAGATATTAATCAGGATGGATTTCAGGATGTCTATGTGGCTAATGATTTTATAGAGAATGATTATCTGTATATTAATCAGGGAAATGGAACCATGAAGGAAATGGTCAAGAATCTAACCAATCACGTACCATATTATAGTATGGGTGTTGATTTTGGCGACATTAACAACGATGGTAATGATGAGATCATAGTAGTGGAAATGAGACCTGAAGATTACAAGAGATCTAAAACTACCATGCCTGCAATGCAACCTGAATTTTTTGTCAAGATTGAAAATATGGGTTTCCATTCTCAGTATATGCATAACATATTGCAATTTAATTACGGAAATGGGTTTCTGACAGATATTTCTCAAATGGCAGGAGTCGATAAAACGGATTGGTCCTGGGCTGCCCTATTCAGTGATTTTGACAATGATGGTTTTAAAGATCTATTTGTTTCCAATGGTTATCGTCGAGATGTATATGATAAAGATACGAATGAAAAAATGAAGAAGTATCTTGACGAACATAAAAATGTAATTGATAGTGTTGAAGAGGTATTGGGAATTTTGCCATCAGTGAAATTGATTAATTATATTTTTAAAAATCAAGGTGACTTAACGTTTAAGAAAATGATGACCAGTTGGGGAATTAAGGAGAATAGTTTTTCAAATGGATCTGCTATTGGTGATTTAGATAATGACGGAGACCTTGACCTGGTCGTGAATAATATTGATGATCCAGCTTTTATTTACGAAAACAAATTAAATAATTCCCAAAACTATCTAAGAGTTCGATGTGTTGGAGCACCTCAAAATACTTTAGGTGAAGGAGCTAAAGTCAATATTTATTACAAAAATCAGATGCAATATGTGCAGTTAAAAACCACCAGGGGATATTTATCCGCAAGTGAGCCTTTCGCTCATTTCGGTATGAATAATATCGATATGGTTGATAAAGTAGTCGTACAATGGCCTGATTTTACTCGTGTAGAATTAACGAATATCAAAACCAATCAATCCATTGATGTTGATTATTCCAAAGGAGTAAAAAAGTATCCTACGCCAAAGAATAAAAAAACAATTTTTGCAGAAAATACTCTTGAAAACATTACTCCGCCGTTTTATCATATAGAAAACCCTTTCAACGATTATAAATCTCAACGATTATTACCAACCGCCATGAGCCGTCTGGGTCCATTTATTTCAGTGGCTGATGTAAATAAAGATGGTAAGGAAGATTTTTATATAGGCGCCCCACATACCATTGCAGGTCAACTTTATGTTCAATCAGATTCGGGAAAATTTGTTGCAAAAAAAGTACCCATCTTTGACAAAGACAAAGATTATGAAGATATGGGATCTTTATTTTTTGATCCTGATAAAGATGGTGATATGGATTTATATGTAGTCTCCGGTGGAACAGAATTTGAAGAAGATATGCCTATTTATCAAGATCGGTTATATATGAATGATGGTAAAGGTAACTTTACAAAGGAACTTTCAAATCTTCCAAAGATTAGATCAAGTGGATCTTGTGTTGTGTCAATTGATTTTGATGGTGACGGCGATTTAGACTTATTCAGAGGAGGAAGAACGACTCCAAACAAATATCCAATTCCTCCTGATTCTTATCTACTCGAAAATCAAGGGGATGGAAAATTTATTGATGTCACTGATGAAAAAGCTCCGGAGTTAAGAAAAATAGGTATGGTTACCTCAGCACTTGTTCTGGATATAAATGGTGATCAAAAATTGGATTTGGTATTAGCTGGAGAATGGATGCCCGTTGTTGTTTTTGAAAATGAAAATGGTAATTTCAAAAAAGCATCCCAGGAGAAATATGGATTTCAAAATACAGAAGGCTGGTGGAATAAATTATATGCCGTTGATTATGATCATGATGGAGATCAGGATATTATTGGTGGCAATCTAGGGGAGAATTATAAGTTTCATGCTACCGTTGAAAAACCATTTATGGTATACGGAAATGATTTTGATAAAAATGGTACATACGATATTGTATTAGCTAAATATAACGGTTCGAATATGGTTCCTATTCGAGGAAGACAATGTTCATCAGAACAAGTACCAAGTATTGCGACAAAGTTTCCAGATTATAATTCTTTTGCCAACGCAAGTGTTAAAGATATCTATGGAGACGAATTGGAAAATGGAGTAAAATATCCTGCCCGAATGTTCCAAAGTGTGGTTTTCAAAAACGAAAAAGGAAAATTTACCGCAGAACCACTGATTAAATTGGCTCAATTTTCTACAATACACGGAATTGTATCAAAAGATTTTGATGGTGATGGAAATGAAGATCTTGCTATAGCTGGAAATAACTTTAACGCTGAAATAGAAACTACCAGAGCTGATGCATCCGTTGGGCTGATCATGAAAGGAACTAAAGAAAATATCATGCAATATCCGATAGCACCAGGAGATTCAGGATTTTTTGTTCCCTATAATGTAAAGGATATCCAGGCCATTAAAGTAGACGGCAAATATGGATTGTTAGTTGGAATCAATAATAATGCCTTGTATTATTTTAAAAACATGAATTAGAATTTGACCTAATTGTTTGTGTCGTAATGAAAATTTTACTCCAAAATATATACTTTAGAACTGGTTTTGCAGCGGTTATTTTATTAGTCTTTTCATGTACAGGATCCAAAAGAGAAAAAATAAACCCTGATCTTCCACCTTTTGAAAGAGTAAGCCCTGGTTCTTGTGGAATTTCTTTTATAAACACCATGGACCCCGTAAATCTGCCAAATCCTTTACAGTACATCAATGTATTTAATGGTGGAGGTGTGGCCTTGTTAGATATAAATAACGATGGATTAACGGATGTTTTTTTAACCGGAAATATTGTATCGAATAGATTATATTTAAATAAAGGTAATTTTCAATTTGAAGATATTACTGAGAAATCAGGGATTGCTAAATACGGAGGTTGGAGTACAGGCGTTGCAGTGGCTGACATTAATGATGATGGTTATCTCGATGTGTATGTTTGTCGATCTTATCTCGATACTGCTAATAGGGATAATCTTATGTTCATTAATAATAAAGACAACACCTTTACTGAAAAAGGAAAAGAAATGGGTATTAATGACCATGGACTTTCAATCAATGCAAGTTTTCTGGATATCGACTTAGATGGTGATTTGGATCTTTTTGTTGGAAATCATCCACTAGAAAGAAATCTTGGAGATTATGAACATCACCAACGATGGATTAATCCACAACATGAAAGTTCTTGTCATCTTTATGAAAACAAAGGTAATGGCAAATTTGAAGACATTACAGAATTAGCAGGCGTATTGACTTATGGTTGGACATTAGGGTTGGTTACTTCTGATCTTACACAAGATGGTCTTCCGGATATTTATATTGCTGTTGATCATGAGCAATCCGATTATTTCTTTGAAAATAAAGGTTATGGTAAATTTGAAAATAACCTTAGCAAAGTTTTCAAGCATACCAGTTTTGGTGCCATGGGCATTGATGCCGCAGATATCAATAATGATTGTCTTATTGACTTTGTTGAAATGGATATGCTTGCTCAGGACAACTATCGGGAGAAAACACATATGGGAGCGATGGATATTAAACGATTTTTGAGTTATCTCAATTCGGGTTATCACTACGCTTATACACGCAATACATTACAAATTAATAACGGTAACAAATCATTTAGTGAAATAGGGCAAATGTCTGGAATTCATAACACGGATTGGAGTTGGAGTGTATTGGCTACTGATTTTAATTTGGATGGTTTCAAGGATATTTTTGTCGCTAATGGCTATTACAGAGATATATTGAATAAGGATACTTTTAAGCCCATGGTAGAGCAAGCACACAACATGGAGAAAAGAGGAGATTCACCTGCTTCAGTGGCGTTGTTTCTAAGACAGCAAACACTAAAAATGACATCTACCAAGATCCCAAATTACTATTATCAGAATAAAGGGGATCTTACATTTTCAGATGAATCGGTTTCGTCCGGATTAAATTTTGTAGGATTTTCATCTGGTGCTGCGTATGGTGATCTTGATAATGATGGTGATCCTGATTTGGTTGTTAATAATGTTGATGATACTGCATTAGTTTATCGAAATAATGCAATCCAAAGAACAGAAAATCATTTTCTTAAAATAAAGTTAGAAGCCCCAAAATATGCCTTGAAAATGAATGCCAGGGTTGAATTAGAAACTCCTGTTGGTAAACAATTTTCAGAGTTAACGTTAACCAGAGGATATCAATCCGTGGTTGATGATAACATTTATTTTGGATTAAAAGATCAAAACCAAATTAACAAACTGAAGATCACCTGGTCTGATAGGCAAGTCCAGGAATTACAAAATGTGAAAGTTGATCAAATTCTCAAACTTAAATACTCGGATTCAAAAAAAGTAAATCTTGACAATCATGATTCAAAGAAGAATCTATTTACCATAGACAATAAACCATTAACTACAGAATTTAAACATCAGGAGAATGAATATGATGATTATCATCAGAGACAAATTTTACTACCTCACAAAATGTCTCAATTTGGTCCATGCATTGCAGTAGGTGATATTGACGCAGATGGAGCAGATGATTTTTATGTAGGTGGTGCAGCTATTCAAGCGGGTGTGATTTATTCACAAAATGCTTCGGGAGAATTCAAAAGATCGCAATCGTTTGATGAAGATAAAATGTACGAAGATCTTGGAGCTTTATTTTTTGACTACGATGGTGATGGGGACTTAGATCTTTATGTAGTAAGTGGAGGCAATGAATGGGATGATCCAAAGATGTATCAGGATCGATTGTATAATAATGATGGATCTGGGCATTTTAGTAAATCCAATAATCTTCCGGTCATTAGTGGAAGTGGTTCATGTGTAAAAGCTGGAGATTATGATCAGGATGGTGATTTGGATTTATTTATTGGCGGAAGGTTAAGCCCAGGTAAATATCCATTTCCAGGTAAGTCTTACTTGTTAAAAAATGAAAATGGAAAATTTATTGACGTTACTGAAGAATGGTCTCAAGGATTATCTCAATGTGGAATGGTCACGGATGCAGAATGGGTTGACATCAATGGAGATAAAAAGCTTGATTTAATGGTTGTTGGTGAATGGATGAGTCTTACTCCATTTATCCAGGAAAATGGAAAATTAATTTCTAAAATAAATGAATTGGGTCTTAGTGAAACGACCGGTTGGTGGAACCGCGTTGTTGCTGGGGATATTGACCAGGACGGTGATCAGGATTTTATTGTGGGTAATCTTGGATTAAATTATAAATACCGAACTACTCCTTCGAAACCTTTTCAAGTATACGCTGGAGATTTTGATCACAACAATAAGTATGATATTGTATTAGGAATCTATAAGAGTGAAGGTAAATTATTTCCGGTTCGGGGAAGACAATGTTCCAGTGAACAAATGCCTATAATAAGTCAAAAAATAAAAACGTATCAGGAATACGGAAGATCATCGCTTCAGGAAATTTATGGTGATATGCTGGAAGGTGCCTTGCATATAGAAGCAAAGATGTTTGAAAGTGTAGTGGCCATAAATAATAATGGAAAATTTGAAATTAAAAAATTGCCAAACCGTATTCAAATATCGCCCATTAATGGAATCGTTTATGAAGACTTTGATGGTGATAAAATAAAAGATTTAGTTCTTGCCGGTAACTTGCGAGTTTCAGAAGTAGAAACTGGAAATGCAGATGCAGGTGTCGGATTTTTCTTAAAAGGAAATAAGTCTGGTTGGTTTGATGAAGTTACGCCGGATCAATCTGGTTTATATATTGATCATGATGTAAGAAATGTTTTACTCATCAAAAAGACTTATTCGTTTAACCCCTATTTGTTAGTTGCCAATAATAACGATTTCCTTCAATTAGTAAGGATAAATAAAAATATACAACAATAAAATAATAAGAAAGTAATATGATAAGGAATTCAAACTGGTACTTTATATTAATTTACTTAGCAGGAATCTTTTTATACTCATGTAAAAATAATAATCTTGATCGACCAAAAGCAAATCCCGATTTAATTCCATTTGAATTAATATCTTCGGAAAAAAGCGGAGTAAAATTTGCGAATAACCTTGATCCAAAAATCTTACCTAATCCATTCGAATATATTAACGTATTTAATGGAGGAGGGGTTGCTGTTTTTGATATTAACAATGATGGGTTATCGGACATTTTGCTAACAGGAAATTTAGTACAAAATAAACTATATCTTAATAAGGGCAACTTCCAATTTGAAGACATCACAGACAAATCTGGAATTGGAATCTATCGAGGATGGTCTACTGGTGTTGCAGTCGCAGATATTAATGATGATGGTTATTTAGATTTTTATGTATGCCGGTCATTCATTCCAGAAAATATAGAAGATCGTGAAAACCTGATGTTTATTAATAACAAAGATCTCACCTTTACTGAAAAAGGAAAAGAAATGGGGGTCAATGATAATGGTATGAGCATTTGTGCCAGCTTCTTTGATATGGATAAAGATGGTGACCTTGATTTAATTGTTGGTAATCACCCACCAGATAGAATGACCAGTGAGAAAATTCATCATGAACGTTGGTCTAACCCTCCTATGGAAACATCTAATCACTTATATAGAAATGAAGGGAATGGTAAATATACTAATGTTACGCATGAATCTGGCTTGTTATCATATGGTTGGACATTGGGTATTGTGACTTCGGATATTACCGGTGATGGACTTCCGGATATTTATATTTCTGTTGATCATGAACAACCGGATTATTTCTTTCAAAATGAAGGAAATGGTAGATTTAAAAATATAATTAATTCTGCCGTTAAGCATACTTCGTTAAGCAGTATGGGCTGCGATGCTGCAGATTTGAATAACGATGGATTAATGGATTTTATCGTTGTCGATATGCTTGCTGAAGATAATTATAGAGAAAAGGTTAATATGGCATCTATGGACATTGATCGATTCTGGAACTATGTAAGCGCTGGTTATCATTTTGCTTATATGAGGAACATGCTTCAAATCAATGTTGGTAATAATAAATTCAGTGAAATCGGACAGATGAGTGGAATTCATAATTCCGATTGGAGTTGGAGTGTCTTGGCCAACGATTTTAATTTAGATGGTAATAAAGACATATTTATTTCAAACGGATATTACAGAGATTTTCTCAATAAGGATTTTTTCAAACCGATGATTGAGCATACCAAAGTAATGCATGATAAAGGAGAATCACTGGAATCAATTAAGCGATTTCTAAGACAACAAAATGAATCTATGATTTCGACCAAAGTTCCAAACTACTATTATGAGAACAACGGTGATTTGACTTTCGCAGACAAATCAGCAGAATCAGGATTGAACTATAGCGGATTTTCTTCCGGAGCTGCTTATGGAGATCTGGATGGAGATGGAGATCTGGATTTAGTTGTCAATAATATAGATGAACCAGCTTTGGTTTATAAAAACAATTCAATTGAAAGATCCAATAATCATTTTTTAAAAATAAAATTGGAATCTCCAAAATATGCATACAAATTAAATGCAACAGTTAAACTTGAAACCGACAATGGAATACAATATGATGAATTAATTACTACACGCGGTTATCAATCCTCGGTTGATGATTATATTTATTTCGGATTAGGAAATCAAAGCAATGTAAAAAAATTAGTAATCCGTTGGAATGATAATAAAACACAAGAATTAAGTGATGTAAAAGCTGATCAAATACTCACACTAAATCATAGCAACGCCAAAGATTCCAAACAAGACGGATCAGTTAAAAAGGAAAAATTATTTGCGGATAAAAGCAACTTATTTTCTAAACCTTTTAATCATATTGAAAATATTTACGATGATTATCGAAAGCGTCAGATTTTATTACCTCATAAAATGTCACAATTTGGACCTTGTATCGCTGTAGGTGATGTGGATGCAGATGGAGCTGAAGACTTCTATGTAGGAGGCGCAGCAGGACAAGCTGGGGTGTTGTATATTCAGAATTCTACTGGATTATTCGGTCCATCAGAAACAACAGTATTTGAAAACGATAAACAATACGAAGATGTCGGAGCATTATTTTTTGATAAAGATGGGGATGGAGATCAAGATCTTTATGTTGTTAGTGGAGGTAATGAATGGGATGATCCTAAAATGTATCAGGATCGGCTTTATGAGAATAACGGGAGTGGAGAATTTGTAAAAACAAATGCACTTCCTAACATTAGTGGAAGTGGTTCATGTATAAAAGCGGCTGATTACGACAAAGACGGAGATTTAGATTTGTTTGTCGGTGGAAGATTAAGTCCAGGTAAATATCCATTTCCTGGAACTTCATATTTATTGCGTAACGATGGAGGAAGATTTACAGACGTTACTGCTCAATGGTCTGAAGGACTTTCTCAGTGCGGTATGGTTACAGACGCAGAGTGGACTGACATTAATGGTGATGGAGCGATGGACTTAATGGTGGTTGGTGAGTGGATGAAACTAAGCCCATTTATTCAATTAAATGGAAAGTTAACTTTAAAAACAAAAGAATCTGGACTAGAAAATACCGATGGTTGGTGGAATCGAATTCTTGCTGCTGATATAGATAATGATGGCGATATGGATTTTATTGCTGGAAATCTTGGTCTTAATTATAAATATAGAACAAATGCTAATAAACCTTTTCAGGTCTATGCAGGAGATTTTGACCATAATAACAAGTCAGATATTATTCTTGGACAGTACAAAAGAGACGGAAAACTTTTTCCAGTACGAGGAAGACAATGCTCAAGTGAGCAAATGCCATGGATAAAGGAAAAATTTAAAAATTATGACTCATTTGGAAAGTCAACTCTTCAGGAAGTTTATGGCGATATGATTGAAAATGCCTATCACCTTGAAGCTAAAACTTTCGAAAGTGTAATCCTTGTTAATAATAAAGGTGTGTTCGAAATTAAGAAACTTCCAAACCTTGCTCAGATTTCTCCTATTACCGGAATTATCTATGAAGATTTTAACCAGGATAAGATTAAAGATTTATTAGTCGCCGGGAACCTTAAAGTCTCAGAAGTAGAGACCGGAAATGCTGATGCAGGGGTTGGGGTGTTATTAAGTGGAAAATCTGGAGGAGTCTTTGAGCCTGTAAACCCAGATATTTCAGGACTTTCTATGGATCAGGATGTTAAGAATATAGCTTTAATTAGAAAGACTTATCAAGGAGATCCGTATGTTCTGGTGGCTAATAATAATGGACCCTTGCAATTGGTGGCAGTTCTTCGAGGGAAAAAGTAATAAAGACTTGAAAGGTAAATAGTTTCAATAATTCTACTATGAACCAATGAAGTATAAAGTTATCTTTCTGACAGAATGAAATTAAAGTATGTATAAATTAATGGACTTTTATTTTAGTAATTTTTTAACTATTGATTGAAATCAGACCATGACATATTCTAAAAATTTTATATATAAAAAATTATTAGATATAGGTATCTCTATAAAGTACCCAGTCAATATCTTTGCAGCTGTATGTGTATGTACATAGTGTACATATATTAAGTATAAACCAAACTCAGACTCGATTCTCACCGCAGGCGAAGCAAAACCTCCTTGATTTTCCAGTCTAATTTATTGAAATTCAGATGTTTAAGTAAAAACTATTTAAAGCAATAGTTTTATACAAAAACCTGATAAAGAGCACTTTATGTCGTTTATAGAAAGGACATATTGGAGCGATCTGACATATCTATATGATATGATAGGTGTTTGCTATTTGTAATTATTTATTTTAAAACATATTTATTAACCAAACTAAATCTCATGAAAATGACGAATTTTAAATCTCTACCGAACGTGTTTGGGATTTTCCTTGGGTTGATTTTGGTATGCTTGTTAGGTGCTTCAACTGGGTTGAATGCTCAGACATCTTATGGGCTTCCTATATTAAAGCCCAAAGCTGAAATTTTCCAAATTGCCGATCAACAACTTCAGCTGCTAGCTGAGGAAAGAAAACAATCTTGTACCGTTCAAGATCCTAATGCACCTTGTGTAAAGAGGATTTTCGCTTTGATGGAAGCGTACAACCACCTCAAAAATTACATCCAGGATATGCCTTGGTTGGATGAGTATGAAGTGGCTAAAGCTGTTTATCCTGTAACCAACGTATACAACTTAACAGTTGTGTCTTCTGCGGTTAATATGGATGGATTTGATACGAAACAGTATAATCCTTATTTTACTGAAATTCTATTAAAGATCAGAGCTTAATTCGATTACCTTAATCCATTTATATAATTGAAAACTCATTATCTCATGAAACAAAAATTATTAACAAGACTTTTACAAGCCAAGTTGGCCATACTTCTAGTATGCTGCCTTTCTTGGAATTCGAAGTTGACAGCCCAGACGCTTCCTCAATCGGGAACCTGCTTCTTTGTAGGGGAAACGGTGGTAAATGGTGTTAATACCAATGACACTTTACCAGCGGTTACTGTCGGACTTAATCCTGGAACCTGTACGGCTCTCGTTACAGTTCCGAAACCTCCTTTGAATGTTGCCGGTTGTGCATCAGTTCAGCAAAGCGCAGGTGGACCTGCTGTTTTGGCTTCTGAAACCGGATGTACATTTGGTGGATGGGGATGTAATACCTGCTTTGGTTGTCAGTCACAAACGACAACAACAGTAGTAGGTCCTCCTACATTTCCAACTCCTCCTCCAGCTACAGCTCCTCCGGGTGTTTGTTCTACAGCACACGTTGGAACTCCAGCTGCTTTGATTGTAACTAATAACTGTACAGCTACTTTTGGTGCTGCTTCTTATACGTTACAAATTGCTGCTGCTGCTGGTGGACCATTCACTAACCTTGCTCCAAATATTATACTTGGTAACGGTAATCAAACCTATACCTTACCAGTTCCTCCTACTAATTATACAGTAGGTAATAACTTTGTGCGTCCAACAGGTGCATGGGGAGCTACTAGCTTTGGTGAAGGTCGTCCAACATTCCAGTTGAAAACCTTCGGCGGTTATGTAGCTTGCATGGATAGTTTACAAACTCCTGGCTCAAATGTGGATACATTTACGGCCATGGGCGGAAGATATTATAGAGTATTCCGTACCATCGCTGCAAATTGTGCATTAGTAAGAGCTGTATTGCCTATTAATGTAGTTGACCTTGAACCTCCAGTATTTGTTCCTGCTTGTCCTAAGGGTAACTTAGTAAGTTTGAACGCAGGCCCTGGAGAGTGTGAAGTATCTTGGGATGCTCCTCAATTCATGGCCATGGATAACTGTCCTTCCAACAGCACATTTGGTGCTGGTGCAATACTCATTTCAGGATGTCCATCTACAGGACGGTATGCCTCAGTTAATGGAGGTGCATCTGGTGTCATGTTTGATTTAAGAAATAATAGTACTTCACCAATTGGTATTGTAGGTATAAGATCTTGGTTCTGTATGTCTAATCCACCTACAAATAATCCTGATGCAAACTATCAATTCTGGACGAAGAGTGCGCTTAATACTGGTTGGCGTGTTGGTGCTGTTGGACCTATTGCTAACAATGGCGGACAACAATTTGGCACTTTCTGGCCTCTAACTCAGTGGAATTTAAGTGCTACTTCGGCTACCCATAAGGCGGTACCAAATGGAATTCGACTTGGCGACAATAGAATAAATGCGAGAACTTGGGTCTTAAATGGTGCAAATCAGACGAATACAGATACATTTGACCTTCGATCTGCTCAAGTTACATCTAGAGTCGTTTGTGGTCGTACTATAAGTGATACGGTCATTGCTCCTGGATTAGTTCTTCAACCTGGTGAAATTCGAGGATGTTACCTTGCAGGAGCACCTAATACCAACGCTTCTATGTGGGTAGGTCCTTTTAACAGTTGTATTACTCAAACCGGAAATTCGGATTTGCAGATTAACCCAACTGGTTCCCAAGGTATTTTCTTATCTAATTTTAGTAATACTCAAATTGGTGGTGAATGGCATACAGCTGCATGGGGTTTATCAGGAGATGTTTTCGTTGCTCAAGGTGGAACTATGATCATTCCTCAGCAATATTGCGGACAGCCATATGCTCCAGGATGTTTCTTCCCGATTGGTTGTACCAAACTTTGCTACAGAGCAACAGATGCTCAAGGTAACGTTTCAACTTGTGAATTCAATGTTTGCGTTAATGCTTATCCAAATCCAACCAATGCTTTAGCTTGTAATGATGATATTCAATTGTCATTAGATCAAAACTGTTCTATTACTCTTGATCCAGATATGTTCCTTGAAGGTGGTCCTTACAAATGCTATCAGGCATATAGAGTTCAAGCCAGACTTTGGACTACAGTAGGACAAGGTGGTTTGATTGATCGTCAACCTAATACACCAGGTGTTCAATTAGGAAGCCAGGATATCGGTAGAGACTTTAGAATTACTATTATAGATACGGCTACAGGTAATAGCTGTTGGTCACATGCAACAGTGGAAGATAAATTCGCTCCACAGTTGACTTGTCCTCCAGATATTGCAGTTTCTTGTGCTGCTGGAATTTCCCCAGCTGTAACAGGAACACCAAGAGTAGTTGAAAATTGTGGTGGCGCAAGTCTTACATACAGAGACAACGCTACAAAAGGAAACTGTCAATTAGGTTATGCTTGGAGAATAGTAAGAACCTGGACAGCAGTAGATGGATCTGGTAACAGATCAACATGTGTACAGAATATCACAGTTGGTATTGGTGACATTTTCGATGTTACTGTACCACCTAATTATGATAATATAGAACGTCCGATGTTGAATTGTAATGAGAAGATAGACAGAAACAAAGATGTAACTCCACATATGTCAGATTTCCCTGAGTGCGTTGATGGTTACTTACTTGATTCAGTTTTCTGGTTAGCTAATCCAACTCAACCAGATATCTATCCAAACAGAAGGTTACCAAGAGTTTTAGGATGGAATTGTGTTGATGATCCTGCTGATCCAAAATACAGACATCCAAGCCCTGATCCAATTTATTATCCACAACACAGACAATGGAGTCCACAAAACCCACTTTGTTGGGGACCTGACACTCATGTTGAGTGGATTGGTACTGGACGACCAGGTGGTACAGATTGTTTCAATTTCGCAGTAACTTGCGAAGATATCGTATTCAATCTTGCGACTCCAAATTGTAACGCAGGTCCTGTAGGATGCTACAAGTTATTGCGTAAGTGGACCGTAATGGATTGGTGTACTGGAACAATCGGTGGACATCAGCAAGTTATCAAAGTTGGTGACGCTGAAGGTCCTCAAGTTCTATATCCAGACTCTTCTAGAGTTAATATGGAATCTTATTCTTGTTCAGGCCGTTGGGAAGTTCCACCAGCCTGGTTAATTGACAATTGTTCAAGTGAAATTCACTATTCAGTTGAAGTTGAACAAGGTACTATCCTTGGTAATGAAACTTCAGGATATGTTGTAATCAACATGCCAGAAGGAATTCAAACTGGATATATCGTAGCTACAGACTGTTGCGGAAATATTACTAAGAAGAGAGTTATTCTTAACGTAGTTGATAGAGTACCACCTCAAGCAGTTTGTAGAACAAGTACTGTAGTTAGCTTAAATGGTAACCAGAGCCCTGGTGAAAATATCGCTAGAGTTTGTGCAGAAGCATTTGACGAAGGTTCATATGACAACTGTCAACCACACGTATGGTTTAAGGTTATCAGAATGGCTGAACTTCTTGGTACAAATAACGGTTCTAACGCTAATAATACAGTTGCTTGTAACGGTATTAGCGGCGATGACAATGCTGTTCTTACAGGTAATCAAGTATACTTTGACGATTGTACTAACTTCTGTTGTGCAGATGTTGGAACAAGCGTTATGGTTGTATTGAGAGTATTTGATGTTGATCCAGGTGCAGGACCGGTTGCTCCTACAAGAATGACCAGTACTACAAGTGTATTGAACGGAAGATTCTCAGACTGTATGATTGAAGTTCAGGTTCAGAATAAGGCTGTGCCTACAGTGGTTGCTCCACCAAATATCGTTGTTAGCTGTTGGTTCTGGTTTGACATTAACAATGTTACCAATCCAAACGATGCAACATTTGGTAGAGTTGTAACTGACCTTTCTTTAAGAAAGAAAGTTGTTACTAACGATATCGTATGTCACAAATATTGTGAAAGAAACCAGAGAACAAATTATCCTGGTTATGTGCCAACAAATGCTGTTCCAAAGCCTGCTCCAAATCAAGCTTGTGATTACTATAATGCATATTTCGATACCGCACATTGGGATAGAAAGTATGAATTAGTATGGGGATTTGATGGTTATGTTCTGGGTGCTTGCGGAGTTACCCCAAATATTAGTGTAAACGATTTGAGAGAATGCGGTCAAGGACAGATTCAAAGAGTTATTTCTGCTGTTGGACCTAACAATATCAACGTATCAGCTATCCAGACGATCTGGGTTGTTGATTGTGATCCATTCTATGTTGACGTAAATACTTGCAACGATGCAAGATATACTGATCTATTATGGCCAAATGGTGTTTGTACTCAGACTCCAGTAACAGTTGAAGGATGTGGTGGCGATGTTAGCCCTGACAATCCTCAACTTGGAAGACCTACAGTAATCAATAATGCAGATGACAATTGTGCATTGATTTCTATCGAATACAAAGATGAAATCTTCACTATTGAACCAGATGCTTGCTTCAAGATCTTAAGACATTGGACAGTTATTGACTGGTGTCAGTATGATCCATTCATCGATCCAGAATTTGGAAGATGGGAAGCTCTTCAGGTAATCAAAGTTAGAGATCGTGATAAGCCAGTTGTTACATGTAATGTTGGTGATTGCCAACCAGCTGTGTTTGACAACGTATTAGGTGTATGCCGAGGACCAATCGAACTTACTGCTGAAGCAACTGACAACTGTAGCCCAGAAGACTGGTTGTTG
>CAZHNF010000018.1:0-66927 GCA_964533625.1 uncultured Saprospiraceae bacterium
CTTGGAAATTTTTCTTCCAGGATAGTTTCTAATTTTCTCTTTCTCTGAAAAACCTCATCGGCAACTTTATCCCGCATTTCTTCAAAATTGTCTTCAGCCAAATCTGAAATTGCATCGGCATTTATCTTTCTCTGATTTTCGAATTCTGAAAATAATGTTGATGTATCTGGGGTTTGATCCAGTAATTGATCAAAAACAAAAACATCTTCAAACCCACAATTCATTCCTTGTCCATAGAAAGGAATGATAGCGTGAGCGGCATCTCCGAGAAGCAATATTTTATCCTTATACGACCAGGGAGAACACTTTACAGAATTTAAATGACCTGTTGGATTGGAGAAAAATTCATGATCCAAATCAGGAATTAAGTTTATAACATCCGGAAAGTACTGATTGAAAAATTGCCGAACACTTGAAACATCAGTCAATCGCTCAAAACTTTGAGCTCCTTCAAAAGGAAGAAATAAGGTTACGGTAAATGTCGCATCCGGATTCGGCAATGCTATGATCATAAAGTGACCTCTTGGCCAAATGTGTAAAGCATTGCGCTCCAATAAAAATTCTCCCTTTGTTCCTGGTGGTATGGTAAGTTCTTTATAGCCATAAGGTTGAAATTTCTGAGCATAATTCAATCGTATTTCGGCACTGCGTTCCATCATAAATCGGCGTGCAGCAGAATTTGCACCATCGGTTGCTAATAAGACACCACCAGAACGGATAATTTCTGTTTCTTTCGACTTAAAAATAAATGTATCTTTTTCAGGATGATAATTTTCTAGACGGTGTGCAAAATTAATTTTAACACCATAGCCTTCAATGGCATTCATCAATAATGTATTCAGCGTTCTACGGGAAATTGAATTGATATGTTCGCCCTCCCTTATACTGTAAGGTTGAAAATTTAATTCGGAAGCGATGGAGTGAATCATTCTTCCTTTCATTTGAACAGCATGAGAAAGAATTTCTTTTTCCATTCCTACTAAGGAAAGTCCACGGATTCCTCGATGTGAAAGAGCTAAATTGATCGATCGTCCAGCAGACAAACTATTAATTCTCATATCTTCCCGTGATTCAAAGACTTCTACATCAAAGCCTCTTTGCAATAACCTTAAGGCTAATAATGAACCTACCAATCCTGCTCCGGCAACGTAGATTTTCTTTTCTTTTAAATTATTCATGATTGATCAAAACTTGTTTTAATATTTCATAAAATCGAAACACTTCTTCAAATGTATTATACAGCGGAACAGGAGCAACACGGATAACATCAGGTTCACGCCAATCAGCAATAATATTTTGTTGAGAAATTTTATGATAGATTGATTTGTCGGCATTTTGGATTTGAATAGAAACCTGGCAGCCTCTTTCAGATTCTATTTTCGGTGTTAGAATTTTTATTTTTGGATGATTGAGTGATTCAATAAGTTGAATTAGACTTGAACTTAACTCCAGGGACTTTTTTCTTAAGTTTGTCATTCCAGCGGATTGAAATATTTCCAAAGAAGCCATCATACAAGCCATTGGCAGAATAGGAGGATTACTAAGCTGCCAACCTTCTGCTCCAGGCATTAGTTTTAATTCGGGAGACATTTTGAAACGGTTAATTTTGTCGTGAGCCCACCAACCAATGAAACGTGGAATTTCATATGATTCTGAATGACGTTCATGGACAAAACAACCTGAAAGCGATCCGGGTCCTGAATTCAGATATTTATAACTGCACCAAACGGCAAAATCAGGACCATCATCGTGTAAATTTAATTGAAGGTTACCGGCCCCATGAGCAAGATCAAATCCTACACGACACCCACATTGATGGGCAAGCTGTGTAATGATTTTAATCGGATAAGCCTGACCCGTGTAATAATTCACAGAACCTATAAGCACTAAGGCAATTTCTTCTCCATGCTTTTCAAAAACATTTTTTATTTTTTCAATACTTACGTAATCAGTACCTTCTTCGGGTTCGAGAATAATCAGGCATTCTTCAGGTTTTAAACCATGAAATTTTATTTGTGATTCTACGGCATAACGATCAGATGGAAAGGCACTGTATTCGATTAGAATTTTATTTCTCCTGCCAGTAGGTCTATAAAAACTCACCATCATTAGATGAAGATTGACGCTCAGGGTGTTCATAACGACTGTTTCTTTCGGTTTGGCACCTACAATATCTGCCATTTGTTGAGTTAAAAATTCATGATACTTGACCCAAGGAAATTTGGCATGCAAATGTCCTTCCACCCCAAGCTTAGCCCAATCCACTAATTCGCGAGTAACGTACTCGGGAGTATTGCGCGGTTGAAGACCGAGCGAATTGCCGCAGAAATAAGTTTGAATACCTGAATCGTTACTTGGAAGAAAAAATTGATTGCGATAGTCTGCTAGAGGATCAGTACGGTCTCTGGTGATTGCTTCTTGATGTGAAATCATTCGAATAGTAATAAATAGCAAATGTAGTGATACAACAATAAATTCAAAATAACATATTATATTAATTATTAATATGTTATTTTTGCTTTATGGATTGGAATTCAGGAATAAAAGGTTTTCAGAGTTATTTAAGGTTAGAAAGGTCTTTGTCTTCCCATTCTACCGATGCTTATGTAAGAGATGTTCGTAAGTTAGCCTTATTCTTAGTTGAAGAGAAAGATGGTATAGGACCTTTAAAGGTGAAAATTGAGGATCTGCGAGAATTTCTGATTTGGCTCAATCGCGCTGAACTTGACGCGAGGTCTCAGGCTAGAATTATTTCAGGGATTAAGGCATTTTACAAGTTTTTATTAATAGAAGACCTTTTGAGTGAAGATCCAACTGAATTGCTAGAATCACCCAAATTACCTCAATACATGCCAGATGTATTAAGTATAGAAGAGATAGATAAAATTTTAAATTCTATAGATTTGAGTACCGATCGTGGTCATCGAGATCGTGCTATTCTGGAGACCTTATATGCCAGTGGGTTAAGAGTTTCAGAGTGTGTTGAGTTGAGAATGAACAACATTATGGCGGAAGAGTCCTTTTTACGTGTTTTCGGAAAAGGGAAAAAGGAAAGACTGGTGCCAATTGGTGAGCATGCTCTTCATTTTATAAAGTATTACATAACGCATCAACGAATCCATTATCCAAGAATAAAGGGACATGAAGATTATATATTTTTAAACCGCTTTGGAAAAAAATTATCAAGGATTAGCATCTTTGGAATTGTTAAAGAAAGTGTAGCACGCGCTGGCATCAACAAAACAATAAGTCCTCATACGTTCAGACATTCATTTGCAACCCATTTAGTAGAAGGAGGAGCTAGTCTGCGATTGGTTCAGGATATGTTAGGTCATGAATCGATTACGACTACCGAGATTTATACCCATTTGGATAACGCTTATTTAAGAGATAGTTTAATGAGATTTCATCCGGCATACCAGAGTAAATAATACTGCAGAAATAATTCTATGTACTATTGAAAATAAAAAAGCCGAATATTCATCCGGCTCTTTTGTATTGAAAAAATCTGCATTGTTAAAAATCAAACCAAAGGCCACATTCTAAAGTCCTTGGATTTCTATCTTTCCAGGTGTCACTCATATCAAGATTGGCAAATAACTTAATAGCTCCTACATCGATTCGTCCACTAACACCATATCGGAATTTTTCAAATCCAAACTTTTCATCTGTTTCAGTGCTACGATCATAATTTTTATAACAGACCTTAGAGGCTTCATGAACCTTAACACCTCCATAACCTCCGAATCCAATTCCAATCTTGCCTAATCCTTTTATCTTATTAGACTGAAAGTATAACATCAACGGTACCTGAAGATGATGTACAATCAATTTTGAATTTTTTATGGTAGAGTCAGATGAATAAGACAATTGTTCTCCTGGAGTAAAGACTAATGGTTCTTCAAATTTGTATTGACCGATCCTCCAACCAAAAGCTGTCAAGAGTTTTACATGTTTTGAACCGAGATCAATTTTTGTCGGAAGAAAATTGAACGTGGCAGACCAGGACCAGAATTTAGTATCCTTTAATTTTTCATCTTCGATTCCATCGGCATTAGTCAAAAGATTTATTCCTAAATCAATATCTAAAAATCCTACTTTAGCAGACTTTGAATTCGATTTTCCTGGCTTGGTATTCTCTTTATGATGTTTGCCATTGTGATGTTCCATACTATTATCCTTATCGTCGTCGTCGTCATCATCATCATCGTCGTCATCATCAGAATCCTTTTTTGCAGATTCTTTATTTTTCTTATTGACAATAATAATGTCACGATCCCCTAAGGAAATACGAGTTGTATCTTCTTTCGTTGATTTTTCAGGAGTCATAGAAGGAGGTTCTGGAGGTGCTGGTGGCTGAGGGGGTTCTATTTGACCATACAGAAATATTTGTGTAACTAAAAAGATTAGTAGAAATAATAATTTTTTCATTTTGAAATTTTTTATAATATTTTAATGGATTAATTGTATAATAATTTTACTTTTTAAAATTTAATCTACTGAAGGAACTTTTAAAGATTTATAAAATTCAAGTTTATTGCTCCTAAAGTTAATAGCCAGATGGGTGGAATGATCTTTTTCTACAGGGTCTATTGACAGAATATTACCGGTCCATTTTCTTGATTTCTTGGATAGAAAAGAAAAAATACCTTTCTTTATTTTAGTATTCAGTTGTTGTTCCTTCAAGTGAGAAGAGTTAGTGATATTTTTTTCTTCAATAATTTGATAGTTGTTTTCTATATTGCTATTTACAGCTATATCATTGTTCTGACTTGATGTATTTTTGGTTAATTCCTGATCTACCGATGTAATTTTTGCTGGAGTTTCAATCACAGGATTAATGGGTTGACTATATGATACTTGGTTATTCGATTCAGAAGAAGGAATAATATTTTCAGAAGGAAGGGAAGAAATTATTTTTTCCGATACACTTGATCTATCATTGCGAATATTCATCTTAGAAACCTTCTTTGAATTTCGATTCAAGGCAAGTGATTTAGAGTGTGATTCAAAAGTTGCGGATGAAGTTAATTCAGCTTTCTTTTCGATGTTTTGACCGGCAGAATAATTATTTATGTCATGTTTAATGGTTTGGGGTTTATTACTTACAACGAATGAATTTGAATTACTTTCTTGCCATTTATCAATTCCCAATAAGACTATTAATAAAAATAAAAAGCTGGCTGCAATGCGAATAAGTAACCAACTTATGTTGGATGAAGCTTTTGTCATATTCCGAACCTTTGGTTCAGCACCAGCCTTATCCATGATTTGATCAAACAAATCTATTGGTGGAATCTGATCATCCAGTTCAGATCTATGCTCTTGCAGAAATTTTTTGAATTGATCCGGCATAATGGCTATTTTTAATAAAGTCAATAATTTTTTGTTTGGCTCTCATGTATTGGGATCTAGAAGTAGCACTAGGAATATTCAACATATCCGAAATTTGTTCATGAGTATAATTTTCTATAGCGAATAAGTTAAAGACTACTTTGTACTTTTCCGGAAGCAGATCACAGGCCCATCGAATAGCATCAAGTTTTTGAGCGTATTCGTGTTCATCCACAATTTCATCCTCATCATTGAGGTTGATGAGCACAGGCTGATCATCAAAGCTAGACCATTGAAGTTTTTTGTTTTTTTCAATGTGTTTAAGGCATGTATTTACACAAATTCTTTTAATCCATGCGGGTAGCATTTCAGGATCCTGAAGGGCAGAAATGTTTTTGAATACACTGACAAAAGTATCTTGTAACGCATCCAATGCCAGATCTTCGTTACCCATCATCCGAAGACAAGTATTATACATAGCCTTGTTGAACATATTGTACAACTCCTGACAGGCTTTCCGGTCAGATTGGTTTACGCGTTGTACGAGGTCTTTCATCTAATTTTGTTCAATCGAATAATTTAAAGATTGGCTTATTAAATAAGTGTTGCAAATTTGGCTAAAAAAATTCAAAATAATACTAAACTGATGATTATCAGATAATTGTAATTTAGATATTAGAGGGAAACCACTTAATCGTGGATTGATCGGTACAGTTATAAGGGAAACCTAATTTATAGTCAAAAAACATTTCAAAGGTTCATTACAATTGAGAATCGGTGTCAGTTCAAGATCGAGTCTTCTAAATTCAAAAAATTAAGTTATGATAGCTCAAGATTAGGCAATGATTGTATTCTATTGCGGTTTTAATTACCACTGACAACTTGTACCATGCTTTTTCAGCCAGTCTTCAGCCAACATATAGTCTGGCATTATACGTTCTACTAGCTGCCAATATGCTTTGGAGTGATTGTGGTGAATTAGATGAGCTAATTCATGGATAATAATATAGTCCAGTACGAATGGTGGTGCGAGTAATAGGCGTGAAGAAATACTTATGTTTTTATTGCTGGAACAAGAACCCCAATTGCTGGAATTATTTCTTAAACGAATTTCGTTGATTTCTTTATTAAAATACAAATCATTCAATTCATCTACTCTACGCTTTACATGATGTGCATAAGTATTGGACATAATTCGGTGAATCAATTGAGAACAGGTTTGCTGTTTTTGATGAACAGTTAATCCAGAAGGAAGCAATAAATAGAGAATGTTTTGTTTTCGCTTTCCTAAAGCAGATTTTCGTTCCGGGGATTCGTCTACTTGAAGATAAAATGTTGTACCTCGGACGTTAATTTCGTCTCCTGATTCGTATTTTTTTGGAATAAAGTGATGCAGAAGACTTTGATCCTTATGAATTTTCTTTAATATCCATTCTTTTGCCCAATTCAGATGTTCTGTCTTTGTAGCTTCAGCTACCATTATAGGCAATCGGACAATGGCCTTGTTCTTGCTAATGCTTACCCTTGCAGATTGTCGCCATTCGTGATGAATCTCCAGTGGGATGGTAGCTTCACTGAGCCTGAGTTGCTGATATTCTTTATAGGCGCGGGCTCTAGCCATGTTTCGCTTCAAAATCTTTCATCACCTCAACCAGAATCTTGACACTGTCCAATTCCAATGCATTGTAAAGTGAAGCCCTAAAGCCCCCTACTGATCGATGGCCTTCCAAACCTACACAACCGGCTTTTTTACATTCCTCCAAGAACTTAGATTCGTATTCTGATTTGGTTGGAACAAATACAACATTCATCCATGATCTGTCTTCTTTACGAACTGTTCCTTGGAAACAAGAATTGCGATCAATTTCATCATATAGACAATCGGCTTTAGCCAGGTTTCGTTTTTCCATATTTTCCAAACCCAAAGCTTTAATCCATCGCATGGTTAAAAGTGAAACATAAATTGAAAAGACCGGAGGTGTATTATACATGGATCCTTTGTCTGCATGAGTTTGATAATTCAACATGGTCGGAATTTTTCTTCCGGAGCGATTAAGCAGAGATTTTTTAATAATAACCAAAGTAACTCCTGCAGGTCCCATGTTTTTTTGAGCACCAGCATAAATGAGATCAAATCTGGAGAAATCAATTCTCTTACTAAAAATGTCAGATGACATATCACAAACTAAGGGTATAGGACTATCAGGAAATTTCTGATATTGTGATCCATAGATCGTATTGTTCGATGTAATATGAAGATAAGCGGCATCTGCCGGAATGGAGTATTGTTTAGGAATATGACGGAATTGATCATGTTCAGATGAAGCAATAACGTCCACTTGTCCGAAATTTTTGGCTTCCTTTATGGCATTAGTAGCCCAGGTTCCAGTGTTGATGTAGCAAGCTTTCTCCTGATCCCGAAGTATATTCATAGGAATCATAAAAAACTGAGAACTGGCACCACCAGAGAGAAATAGAACTGCATAATCATCGCCTAAGCCTGTTAATTCATGGACAATGGCATGCGATTCATCCATAGCCGCTTCAAAGGGTTTACTTCGATGAGAGATTTCCAGAATGGATAAACCCATATTACTGAAATCTTTGATAGCAGCTGATGCTTGTTCTAATACCGATGCAGGTAATATCCCAGGGCCGGCGTAAAAATTATGTTTATGCATGGGACAAAATTAGGGATTGCCTATATAATTCATCTAATTTTTGTTGATTTACCTATCTTGCTTCAAATAATCAATATTCAATTATGGCGGATATGGACAGAAAGTTGTGGATGTTAATTATTGTTGCCTCTTTGGGCTATTTTGTCGACATATTTGACCTTATACTTTTTAATGTTATAAAGTATAAGAGTTTTTCTGCTCTTGGATTTTCGAGTGATCAGATTAATTCTTACGAAATAAGTTTATTCAATTACCAGATGACGGGAATGTTGATGGGTGGAATTCTTTGGGGAGTTCTGGGGGATAAACGTGGAAGAATTAGTGTTCTGTTTGGTTCAATATTATTATATTCTGTTGCCAATATTGCGAATGCTTATGTCACGACTTTCAATGCTTATGCATTATGGAGATTTATTGCCGGCCTAGGCTTAGCAGGGGAATTAGGCGCTGGAATAACCTTAGTTACTGAGACGATGCATAAGGATAAACGTGGCATTGGCACTATGATTATTGTAACCTTTGGCGCATTAGGGGCTGTGGTCGCTTCAATAATAGGTAAGATGTTTGATTGGAAGGTGGCCTACATTACCGGAGGATGTCTTGGATTAGTGCTATTGTTATTGCGTGCTGGGACCTTTGAAAGTGGCATGTTTGAAAACACAAAATCAACTAAAGTAAGACGCGGGGACCTGATGATGTTATTCAACTCGAAGGATCGATTTTTTAAATTTTTATCCTGCATATTTATAGGATTACCGGTATGGTTTTTTATAGGAGTATTGGTTGCCTTAAGCAAATATTTTTTTAAGTTTGAAGGAATTTCAACGCAGGAACAAGTAAGTCAAGGGGTAACCTTTTCCTATATTGGACTTAGCGTCGGTGATTTGTTGTGTGGACTGGCAAGCCAGTATTTTAGAAATCGAAAAAGGGTAATTTTTTCATACCTGATTTTTAGTTTTATACTGATGTTTATTTATCTGTTTAATAATCAGATTTCATTTTCTGCTTTTAAGGTAATGAGTTTGATGGCTGGAATTGCTACCGGTTATTGGGCATTATTTGTTACCAACGCTGCTGAACAATTTGGAACCAATCTAAGATCCACGGTAACGAATACTGTACCAAATTTTGTTCGAGGAGCCGTAGTTCCAATTACTTCCTCCTTCAAGTATCTTACAGGAATTTTTGTAGGAGCTGAATTAGTGCTACCTGCTCGTGGAGCCATATATGCGGCTATAATAGTTGGTTCAGTCTGTATAGTATTGGCGATGATTTCATTATGGTATGTAAAAGAAACTTTTTTTGAAGATTTAGATTATCATGAGAGTTAATCAATCGTTAGATTTACATAAAATATATGTATTGTTATTATCATTCAGCCGAAGTATATAAGACAACAGATTAGTTTTTTATATCGCAATCACTCGTCTTCAACTTTGGTAGTAACGGCAACAAAAATCCAAAATAAATAAAGGGCGATTACGAGTAATAACGCAATCCATGGGAACCAATAGGATAGAAAACAAATACCAAAGTATAGAAAAAAACCAAAAATACAATTGGCCCTTTGTTTTAGTACCTCCTTTCTTGCATTTTCATCTTTTGTTAAGTCCTTCGGACGTATCATACTTTGAAATATCAAAATCCAAGCGAAGCTGTGGAGAAAAATACTAAGACAATAAATCAATACGGCAGTATGAGCAGAATCAGAATTAATATATTCAGCAAGAAGTGAAGTTGGGTAAGGGATTATAGCTACCGTAAGTAGAAAAAACCCATTTACAAATATAAAGGTAGGGCTTGTTCTGCAAATTAATTTAATGGCATTATGATGGTTGACCCAGGCGATCGTCAAATTAAAAAAACTTAGTAAAAACGCTAACCATGAACTCCAATGTTCTGTAATGGCATGAAGTAAAGTATGGCTAGAATTTATAGATTCGGGAGGAGGTACTTTTATTTCAAGAATCAATAATGTGATTGCTATTGCAAAAACACCATCACTGTATGTTTCTATACGAGCTGTTGAGTTATGCATTAATTTATTTTATTACGAAAATAGAAAATCTTAGACTAAAGTATGAAAAATGTGTAAATAAAATTAATCCATTAGAATAATTAATAGCAAAAAGACTATACCATGATATGATTTATAATAGACTTAATTATTACAAAATAATCGAGAAAAATAGATATAAGAAGATTTTATTATCGATTCAAATAAACCATCGGATCAACAGGCATTTTACCTTCCCAAATCTCGAAGTGTAATTCATAGTTCGAATTACTTTTGGAAACTAATTCTCCAATATTGTTACCTTGGTGAATTTGCTCACCCATACGAACAAGAACCTTATCCAGATTAGAATAGACCTGATAATGATTATCAACCTTGGTCAATAAGAAAAAGCTTCCATTGGGAAGTTGCTTGATTTGTATAACCTCGGCATCCGATACAGCCGAGACAAAAGATTCGGTAGAACGAATATCAATACCATTATTTTTTATTTTAAGTTGCTTGTTTCGAGGATCCTGTTGCACCCCGAATACAGATATAATGGTACCCCTTTTTAACGGAAATTTCCACCGATAATTTGATTTGTGGGTGGTAAGTAGTTCATTTGAATTTTTATTTGGTATAGAAGAATTGACTAAAGTTCTTAGTTGATTCTGTTCTTCATTAAATTTTTTTATTTGTTGTATATAATCTTTTTGTCGCGTCTTTAAATCTGAATAATTAAGTTGCAAATTCTTAAAGTCTGATTCTAATTTATTTCGTTCTTCTGAGATCGATTGCAAAACTTCTTTTTTTGATGATATTGCGGTTACCATTGCCTTTTTTTGGTACAAGACGGAATCCAGCGATTTCTTATAATTTAAAAAACTCTTGACTCTGGAGCGATTAAGTTGATCCTTCCAGATTAGTCTTTTTATTTGACTTTCATGTTCAAGTGGGTCTGAAAGAGTAAAATCATAATGTGAAAGTTTAGTAAGATATTTTTGTCTGGCAACCATACTAAAATCTTTTTTCAAAAGATTAAATTTAATCCATTGATCTGCATGTTGACTCTCTAATTGTAATAATTTAGACTCGAGTTGTTTTATTTCGTTTTGTAGTGAAAGAATTAATTCCTGTCTGCTTCGGATCAAACTTTGACGTGCATTAATCTGGGCAATAAATCCAGTCTTTTCAAGATTCGTTTTTCTTAGTAATTCTTCAGTTTGAGAAATTTGCTCCCGAAGAAAAGTAAGACGATCACTTGACTGAGCTGAAACAAAACTAAAGTATAAAAGAAAGATGGATTTGACTATCCAAATATTTTTACAATTCAAATTCATTTTCACTCAGATACGAGAATAATGTTTTGGAATTTCGAATTTAATTACTTCAGGGGACTCCAAGGTAATTTGGTTCCAATGAATTTCTATTTTATGTTCTCGGAGGTTAGCCAGATCATTATAAGTTAATAACATTTGGGATGGAAATTTTCTTTTTCCAATCTCAATAGACTTTGAAATATTCAATTCAGCCTTTCGAAAGGATTGCTCAATGATCATTTTTATAGGCTCGATAGGAGCAAATATTAGTTGTGAGCTGGTCGAAAAAAGTTCTGAATGGCCTTTGAGAAGATAATAAGAATTTGAATCGCTCAATTCATAATGTAAATAATCTCCTAAATAAAAGCCAGTAGTAAGAATATCTTGTAACATTTGGTAATCGATTGGAAGATTATATGGAGCAGTCCATTCATTAAATGATCTCTTCTGGTAGGTGTTCTCGATACGGTCAAGTATTGTTACAGTATCAGGGGTTAAGAGTATTCTGCTTAACTCAATTCCAAATTTGCGAATAACTATTAAAGCGATACTATCTTTTATTAACTTTAAATGAGCATCAGCACTTCCTTCAAAATCCGATCCTGAATAAGATACAGTTCCTTTGGCAGAATAATATTTATACTCCTGATGGTCCAGAATTTTTTCAATTAAGCTCGATATAGAAATGGGTGTTAATTTAATTTTATGTTTAGCTTTGTTCACTTTTGAACCGGCGCAAGAAACTGTAACAATAAAAAGAAAAAGAATATACTTAATCAATTAGTTTTATTTATTAATTCGTTGTAGTAATTTTTATTGTCTGATAACTCCCTTGCCTTTAATAGTAAAAGTTTGGACGATTCAACTTCGCCTAAGTCTTTCAATATATTGTAAGCCAGTTCATAATTTTCTGGATTTTGTCCAGAGGGCAACTCTAAACATTTTAGAATATCATTTTTAGCGATCATTTTTTCTTTCAATTGATAGAAGATTGCTGCTTTTCGACTCAATAAATAAGAGAGACTTAAATTTCTATTTTGAAAAGCCATGTTTAGTTTATCCTTTGGAATATTGGAAGATCTCTTAGTCACATAAAAACAATATTCGATAATAGCTAAATCGTTCGCGGTTTTTGATAAAAGTTGATTCCAAATTTTTTCACTTTCAGAATATTTTTTTTGTACCTCCAAAATGCTTGCCTTTAAAATTTCGGCTTCGTTCATGCGATCAGAATTAGATTTAATCATTAATTCAAATTGCTTAAGTTGAATTAAAGCTTCTTCTGTTTCCATCAAGTGAAGTTGGGATAAGGCTAAAGAATAATAAAGAAAAGCTTGATTTGGATAATAATCTAGAGCTGTGTTAGCCTTATCTTTTATGCTTTTCCAGTGATTCATTTTAATCATTGATACAATATAATTTTCCCATACCGAGTAAGGTACATTATCAATTTCAACGGCATTACTATAGGCTCTAATAGACTCGAGAAATTGTTCAGATATAAAAAATAAATCTCCACGTAAGGCCCACACCTTTACATCATTATTATACATTTGAACCAATTCATCGGATATTTTAATCAATTTTTTCAATTGATTTGAATCCGCTGATTGGATAAATGGAATTAAAGATTTGATTAAGGCATCTAAATCCTTCGTGCTATGAATTTCCTCTAAGACCTTGTCAAGATATCCTGCTTGTGAATTGTTTTTAATTGGTGTTAGGATACTAGTCGAAGGATCAAGAATTTTTATTTTTTCCAAAGTGGCGTCCATCATATTCTGATTTCCTAAAAGCTGGTAAATCTGATATTGGTTTTGTAACAATTCGATGTGTTTTGGATATACCTTAGACGAAGCATTGAGTAATTCTATGGCTTTCTTTGTATCTTTAAGTGCTACGAATAATTTTGCTTTTTTAATACATAGTTCTGGCATAAGACCAAATTTTGTCTGCGCTTTATCCAAAACAGCAATAGCATTAGATGTTAATTCTGCTTTTGTATAATTCAGTGCTGCCAAATCATACATAGTATAATTGTTTGGCTCCAATCGAGCCAGTTGCTCATAAACTTTAGCAGACTCTGAATATCTTCCTATAGATTCTAACAAGTTGGCTTCAAAAATTAATGTCCATTTATTGGTAGAATCCGATATGGTGCTTTCCAGAATAGCATTGAGAGCATCCTCTAACCTTGATTTGGAAAGATAAATTCTTGCTAGTTTATAATAAACAGTTGCTTTTGTCTCAGGGATCGACCTCATTTTTTCAAGCAGTTCAAGGGCTTTATCAAGATTACCGATGAGTTCATATTTAGTGGCATCAAGAAGTTGGGATTCAATACTCGATGGTATTTGCTCCTGAATTACTTGTGCTTCTAAACTTTTTGCGCAGCAGATTAATTGAATGATTAAAGCTAACTTTACAATCATTGATTTATTGATCGATGAGTAGAAAAAGTTACGAATTAGATTATGTAGTAACAAAGAATAATAATTAAAGAAGGGCATTAATTTAATAAAGATTCCAATGTAACGAATTTTAGAAAATTTCATTATAAATTTAAGAATTAATCTACCTCAGTAACTTTAAGCATGTTAGTTCTCAACTTAGCATGAATGGGCATACTTCCAGTATTTACGATCACATCACCTTTTTTCAATTTATGATCATTCTTTAACATTTTTGTAATGTCTTCAATAGTGTCATCCGTAGATGTCATTTTATTGTAGAAATAGGCTCTCACACCCCATACCAGATTGAGAGTACCCAGGATATGTTGTGCACTTGAAAAAATATAGATGGGGCAATTCGTTCTATAAGATGAAGTCTTAAAAGCAGTATAACCAGAAACAGTTAATCCGATAATGGCTTTGGCTTTGACTTCTTCAGCTACTTTAGCCGCATTGAAACATACCACATCGCTTATAAAGGTTGAAGACTTTTCAGATGGTTTAGGTCGTTTAGTTTGAAAACTATAATGTTTTTCGGCTTCTGCAATTATTTTATTCATTGCTTCAACTACAAGGATGGGGTGTTTTCCTACTGAAGTTTCAGCACTTAGCATAACCGCGTCACATCCATCCAGCACGGCATTTGCGACATCTGTAACTTCTGCTCTTGTCGGTGAAGGTTTTGTTATCATACTATCCATTAATTGGGTTGCAACAATAACAGGTCTGGATCTTTGAATGCATTTATTAATAATAAGTTTTTGGATAGTAGGTAATTTTTCAATAGGCATTTCGACACCAAGATCTCCTCTTGCAATCATAATTCCATTACTAACTTTAATAATCTCATCCAGGTTTCGGAGGGCTTCTGGCTTTTCGATTTTTGCAATCGTTTTTGCCGGGTGATTAGCCTCATCAATAAGTCTGGTAAGCTTAATCATATCTTCTGCTTTTCTAACAAAAGACAGAGCTATCCAATTGACTGGTTTGGTTAATATGAATTTTAAGTCTTCCAAATCCTTTTTTGTAAGAGAAGGTAAGCTAACCTCTGTGTCGGGCAAGTTTACTCCTTTATTGGAGGATAAGATTCCACCGTATAAAGCTTTCAATCTTACGGTATCCTTTTTATTGGTTTCTATTACTTCAAATACCAACTTGCCATCATCGATTAAAATGCGTTCTCCAACTTTGACATCCTGGGCAAATTGATCATAACTCATGTAAATTTGATCTTTGTTACCGATGCATTCTTCATCCTTAAAGGTCAAAATATCACCTTCTCTAACTTCTAAAGCATCGTTTTCAATTAAACCTATGCGAAGTTTGGGACCCTGCAGATCAGCCAAAATGCCAATATGAATGTTATATTGAGTATTAATATTGGTTATATGGTTAATAACACGTTCATGATCCTCATGAGTACCATGAGAAAAATTAAGCCTAAAAACCGAAACTCCTTGAAGCGCTAATTCCCTTAATGTCTCGAAATTATTACAGGAAGGACCTACCGTAGCTACAATCTTTGTGTTGTGTTGAATCATTATTGTTAAAAAATCTTGTACATAAGGAACAAAATACCAGGATATGGTTGTTTAAGTACCTTATATTTAAAATAAATAATTATATCCAAACCTTTGGAAGAACCTTGCGAAAGGCTTTATTTTGCGTAATCTTTTAATAAATTAAATATAAAAATGTCAACTACCAGCGAAAGAGTTAAAAAAATAATCGTGGACAAGTTAGGAGTAGATGAGTCAGAAGTTACCAACGAATCAAGTTTTGTCAATGACCTAGGAGCAGATTCCCTTGACGTTGTGGAACTTATAATGGAATTCGAAAAAGAATTTGACACGTCAATTCCTGATGACCAAGCTGAGAAAATTCAAACTGTAGGTCAGGCTATAGACTATCTTGAGGCAAATAGTAAGTAAATTTAATAACTTTATAATAGCTTAATATTTAGCTATTTATAAATTCTAGTTCTAGTACATGTAAAGTTTAATTATGAAGCGAGTCGTGGTTACAGGTATGGGTGCCCTTACCCCCATAGGCAATAATCTCAAGGAATACCGTGAAGGATTGCAAAATGGGGTATCAGGAGCCGGCCCGATAACTCGATTTGATGCTAGCTTGTTCAAAACTAGGTTTGCCTGTGAATTAAAGAATTTTCAGCCAGAGGAGCATTTAGATAAAAAGGAAGCCAGAAAATTAGACCCTTTTGCCCAATATGCATTGGTAGTCGCAGACGAGTGTATAAAAGATTCAGGAATTGACTTACAATCTATTGATAAATCTCGGGCTGGAGTAATTTGGGGTAGTGGTATCGGAGGATTCCATACTTTAGAAACGGATTTATCTGAAGCAGCGCTTCACACTGGTCCCCCACGTTATAGCCCTTTTTTGATTCCAAAATTAATTACAGACATTGCCCCTGGCCATATTTCCATCAAATACGGATTTATGGGAATAAACTATAGCACTGTATCCGCTTGTGCCTCTTCCAGTCATGCTATTTCGAATTCATTTGATTTTATTCGTCATGGCAAAGCAAAAATGATTCTCACTGGTGGCTCTGAAGCTGCCGTTACAAAGGCAGGTATTGGAGGTTTTAGCTCTATGAAGGCCTTATCGGAGAGAAATGATGACTTCAAAACTGCTTCCAGGCCTTATGATAAGGATCGAGACGGTTTTGTTTTGGGTGAAGGAGCCGGTGCGTTGTTACTAGAGGAATACGAACATGCTAAAGCACGAGGTGCAAAAATTTATGCAGAAATTTGTGGAACAGGATTGACGGCCGACGCTTATCACATTACAGCCCCACATCCGGATGGATTAGGAGCAAAGGCAGCTATGGAATTAGCTTTAGAAGAAGCTCAAATGAATATTGATGAGATTGATTACATTAATACTCATGGTACCTCAACTCCATTAGGAGATATAGCTGAGATAAAAGCTATCATGCAGGTTTTCAAAGATAAAGCTTACAATATAAATATTAGCTCGACCAAATCAATGACAGGACATCTTCTAGGAGCTGCTGGAGTAATAGAATGCATTGCAGGAATATTCTCACTGAACGATCATTTTATTCCCCCTACTATTAATCACTTTACTGATGATCCTGAATTGGATCAACGCCTCAACTTCACTTTTAATCAATCACAATCAAGAAACATCAGAAGTTTTCTTAGTAACACTTTTGGATTCGGAGGTCATAACAGTTCAGTGATTTTCAAAAAATGTTAGTACAGTTATTTAAACTTGTTAAAAGAACAAATCACAAATACTTCTCGAAGGACAGGCATTTTGTTGAAAGATTAAACGCTGTTTTGGGATTTACTCCTGTACATGTTCATCTTTTTAAAATAGCTTTCTATCACAAATCCACAATCAATAATAATCAGCAGACAGACAAAAAAAATGAATACATTCAATCCAATGAAAGATTGGAATATCTGGGTGATGCATTATTAAGTTTTGTAGTTGGGGAATATCTGTTTAACAAATACGTACAGGCAGATGAGGGTTTTTTAACCAAAATGAGATCTAAAATCGTCAAAAGAAAAATGCTCAATTTTCTCGCTGAGCAAATGGGATTAGACAGAATTTTAATGGAATTCAATCAGGCTGCTATTAGTCCATCCATGTTGGGCAATGCCCTGGAAGCATTAATTGGAGCAATATATTTAGAAAAAGGATTTGATTATACTAAAAAATATATTCTCCGAGAACTCATCAAAAAATACATCAACATTCATTCTCTGGAGAATTTTGATGACAACTATAAAAGTCAACTTCTGGAATGGTGTCAAAAAAATACAAAAGAAATCGATTTCAGAGTCTTGTCCAAGTCAAAAAATGACAAAAGGGATCGATTCAAAATTGGAGTATACATTGACGGTGTAGAAGTAGCTACAGCTGAAGATTTTAATAAAAAATCCGCTGAACAAGTAGCCGCTGAAATAGCACTCACCCAAATTCAATCATAACTATTTTTGTCTACGTCTAAGAATAACAAAACAGACAAAACTCAAAAAATTCTAAGTGGGATTGATCTTTTAGAAAAATGGGTCGTAACCATAATGAATCAAGGTATTGATGTCCTATCCAAAGATGAACACAGATTGGTCGATATATCCACAAGATTAGTGGACTACGGATTGCCTTCCATTGCCAGAAAGTTGAGGGTAATTCCTGAACAAATTAAAAAAGGTCATAATTGGCGCGAAGTAATCTTAAGAGAACTGGCTGAATATTATCTTTTTTGCCAAATGGCCAAAGAACCCAACGCCATGATTGATCCGGATATACAACAATATATAGGTGTGGTTAATAGAAAAAGCGAAGTTGAATCTTTGAATCATCAAATTTCTGATCGATGGCTTTATCTTGGAACATCTAGAAGTATGGAAGATAAAATTCAAATATATCGAAATTGGTTCATTGGAGTTTCTATAGGAAAAATCGCGCTTTATATCGAATATATTGTAAACAGATTTATACAAGCTCGAACTTTTCGTTTTGGTAAAATCTATCAAGGAACAGTATTCTATTATCCTTCAAAAATTACACAAAGGGTCACTTCAATACCACAACTAGAGGAAAGTTTGTCACAAGATTATCCTTTACCAAGCTTTGATGTTAAGAAGTATAAAAATAAATTTTGTGAGCAATTAGTTAAAGTTCCATGGTTGAGGCAGGACATTGCTATTCTTTCTTCCTGTCGCCTAATTGAAAATTCTGACAATTGGTATATCGTAGATCAGAATATGGAAGGCATTCTATTAGAAAAAGACGAAAAAAAAATATGGAAAGCTATGGCTCTAAGTTTGGATCCGCAGACAATTATGATCGGAGAATACGATGGTTACAAACTTAAGATGATGTCTGCTTTTAATAATGGAAAACTGATTTCAATTTAAGACTCATCTTTAATACGGATAATTCTCACGGTCTCAATTTTTGTATCACTGACTAATTCCAAAATAAATTTATAACCGTCTTGTTCTAATTCTAATCCTTGTTCAGGTATATTGCTAGTGGCATTGACGATATAACCTGATAGAGTGTGATAATCTCCACTACGAAGTCCTAGTTCATATTCATTGTTTAAGTATTGGATTTCAAGTCTACCAGAAAATAAAAACTCATGCTCAGAGATTACCTGCTCAATGAATTCTTCTTTGTCATGCTCATCATCGATTTCTCCAAAAATTTCTTCTAAGATATCCTCTTGAGTAATAATTCCACTAGTTCCCCCAAACTCATCTACAACACAGGCCATGGATATTCTTAATTTGTTAAGCCTTAACATAAGATCATATACATTCAAAGTCTCCGGAATAAATGGTATGTCCATGATCATTTCCTTTATGTTTTTAAAATCCTTGAACATCTGTTGATGATGAATATACCCAAGAATATTATCTACGTCACCATCCACGACAATAATTCTCGAATGTTTGGTATCTGAAAAAACTTTAACCAATTCTTCTTTGGTGGAATGAATATCGACATAAACGATTTCATTTCGTGGAATCATACAGGACTTAACTCGAACCTGTTTCAGGTTTAGAGTATTTTTAAAAATGTCGGCATCAATTTCGTCTTCCGAAAATTTTAACGGACCTTCAATGTAATGTTCGAGGTCTAAGGCAGAAAATCTATAACGGGCTTTACTTTCCTTTTCCTTGAAAAAAAATTTGATTAACCAACCAGATAAACCAGATACAATCAAAGAAGGAATGTAGAGTAATTTATGAAAAAACTTAATAGGATAAGCTAGTGTAAAAATCAAGTCGTTGGCATATAGGCTAAATAAAACCTTAGGAATAAATTCGCCTAGAATTAATATTACTAAAGTCGTAAGGGTAGTATTAATTATTAAATGCAAGCCAGATCGAAGCTCCAAAGGATCTAAAACCGAATCAAACAGTGAGGTAAGTAAGTAGGAAAGGGTTACCAGTGAAATACTGTTGCCAATCAACATTACTGTAATAAACTTATCTGGATGATCATAGAAGAAGGTAAGTATCCGGCTGCTTGGGGTTCCTTTGCTTTTTTTAATTTCAACGCCCAACTTATTGGCGGTAAAAAAAGCTATTTCTGTTCCCGAAAAAAAGGCACTTAAGAGTAGAAAAACGATAATTCCAAAAATCAACACAAGGCAAAGATAGATTTTAATGGTTTATGCAGAAATATTCATAGGGTTCGAATATTTCTATTTTTTTTATACTGAAAATCAATATAATGCACAATTTGGGGCTATTTTTGCAGTTCTTCCCTATAGCATTCCATTTAAGGAATAATTAAAGCCTATAAATTTTTTTGTAAATCATTGACTCTCAATAAGAAATGAAATTTTTTAATATATTTATGCAGGAACTGGCTATTGACTTAGGTACAGCCAATACCCTGATTATGCAAGACGATAAAGTGGTTGTTGATGAACCATCCATTGTAGCTGTTGATAAGAAATCCGGCGAGACCATTGCGGTTGGTTGGAAAGCTATGCAAATGCATGAAAAAACTCACCGCAGTATAGAAACGATAAGACCCTTGAAAGACGGTGTTATTGCTGACTTCAATGCTGCCGAAAGTATGATTCAAGGCATGATTGGAATGATCGGAAGTAAAAGAAGATTTTTTACTCATTTGAAAATGGTTATTTGTATACCTTCTGGAATTACTGAGGTTGAAAAAAGAGCTGTTTTTGAATCAGCAGACCACGTAGATTCAAAAGAAACTTATCTCATTCACGAACCAATGGCTGCTGCCTTGGGGATTGGCTTAGATGTTGAAGAACCGGTTGGAAATATGGTTATCGACATAGGAGGTGGAACAACAGAGATAGCTGTTATTGCTCTTTCCGGAATTGTATGCGATCAATCCATTCGTGTGGCAGGAGATGAATTTACAGAGGATATTATTGATTACATGAGAAGAGAACATAACTTACTGATTGGAGAAAGAACTTCTGAAAGTATTAAAATTCATGCTGGAGCAGCTATTGCTAACATCGAAATAAAACCTGAGCCATTCGCAGTCAATGGAAGAGATCTTATGTCTGGAATTCCAAGGCAAATTATTATTGGTCATGAGGAAATTGCAGAAGCACTGGATAAATCTATTTCTAAAATTGAAGAAGCGGTACTTAAGGCACTCGAGATTACTCCTCCTGAATTGTCCTCTGATATTTATAAGACAGGTTTATATTTAACTGGTGGGGGTGCTCTTCTTAGAGGTCTGGATAAAAGATTATCCGCCAAAACTAAACTTCCGGTAACTGTAGCGGAGGATCCGTTAAGGGCCGTTGTCAGGGGTACTGGAATAGCGTTAAAAAACACTGATCGATTTTCTTTCTTAATTGATCGAAAAAGTGTCTGATCCGGATATTTAAGTCAACCAGTAACAGGCAACCATGCTAAATGCATTACGACTAATAGTCAAAAATGGATCTATCATTTTATTTATTTGCCTACAAATCATTTGTTTTTATTGGATCATTCAGTACAACCAAAAGCAAAAAGATGTTTACCTGTATTCATCACAGCTCTACGCAAATAAAATCAACACAAAGGTTCAAAGCGTTTCTGATTATTTTAGACTTCAAAAGCAAAATGATAGCCTGATCAAAGAAAATGCTAATATTTTAACCAAGTATTTAACTGTAGTAAGTAAAGCTTATTATGATACCTCAACTATTTTATCTGATAGTTTTAATTATAAGGTTTATCCTGCTCGCGTTGTAAATAATAGTATATCTCGAAGGAATAACATGATAACCTTAGATAAAGGTAAATTAGACGGAATAAATGTTGGCATGGGCGTTGTAACAGGAAAGGGACTCGTAGGAATTGTAACCGATGTAAGCGATCATTTTTCCTTAGTTATGTCACTATTGCATACCAGATCGAGAATAAGTTGTAAATTATTGAGGAGCGGATTTTTTGGAACCTTAATTTGGAATGGTAAAAATCCAGACCACCTTCAATTAGAAGATATACAACGCTATGCCGATGTACAAATAGGAGATAGTGTGGTTACCAGTGGTTACTCCATAATTTTTCCACAAAATTTACTCATCGGTGTAGTCAAAGAATTTCATGTTGAACCGGGAGCGTTTACTTATAGTATGGATATAACACCGACTCAATCTTTCTATCAATTGGACAAGGTATATATTATTAATCATCCCTATAAAGAAGAAAAACAATTATTGGAAAGTAAAGCAGACAATTATGAATAGGGATTTATTAGTGAACTCCATAAGAATTATCTTATTGATAATGTTTCAAATATTTATCCTGAAAAGTATAAATTTGGAAAACACTACTTCACAATACATCAATATTATAGTGTATCCATTAGGAATTATACTTCTTCCAGTTGCTTTACCTAGTTTTATAGTGATCCTGATTGCCTTTGGAGCTGGATTAATTGTCGATAGTTTTTATGGTTCTTTAGGTGTACATACTTCCGCATGCATATGGATGGCAGCTTCAAGACCTATTACACTAAAATTATTTGAACCAAAATCTGGATATACAATCAATCAAAAACCTTCATCAAGTAGCTTGGGAATCATTTGGTTTCTAAAATTTTCAAGTATACTTTTATTAGTCTATTTATTTTTCTATTTTACTCTTGAAGAATTCACCCTGGTATATATGGGAAAAATATTGTCTAAGACAGTAGCTAGCTTTTCTTTGTCTTTAGTCGTTATTTTTTTAATCCAAATTTTAATCAATCCTAAAGAGTAAAAACGTGCCAGCACAGGATAAGAAAAATAGATACATTATAATAAAAGGTGTGCTAATTCTTATGGCGTGCATACTTATTTCTGTCTTGGCTAAATTTCAACTATTCACGAGGGATTATATTACAAAGGCTAATACAACAACTTTAATACAAAAAACACTGGATCCTGCAAGAGGATTGTTTTACGATCGAAAGGGGAGAATATTAGTAATCAATTATCCCGCCTATGATTTGTATGTGACCTATAAGAACATACAAAAGGATATGGACACAACAAAATTTTGTGAATTACTGGAAATTAGTAAGGAAACGTTTGTTCAAAATCTGCAAAAAGATTGGTCTTCTAAAATGTATTCTAAATCCGTACCATTTATTTTTCTTAAGAATATTGAACCTGAAATACTATTAAAATTTCAAGAAAATCTTTTTCAATTTCCTGCCTTTCAACCTGTTCTTCGCTCTGTGAGAGAATACCCTGAACCTTACGGGGCTCATTTCTTAGGTTATATGAGTGAAGTCAAACGAAGTGATATTGATCAGTCTGATGGTGAGTACAAAATTGGAGATTATATAGGGGTCAGCGGTTTAGAGAAACAATATGAAGAATATATTAAAGGACAAAAGGGTGTACAATTTGTATTGCGGGATAAATTAGGACAAGAAGTTGGATCTTACTTGAATAGCACCTTAGATAAAAAAGCAGAATCCGGTTCGGATTTGATGATCAGCATTGATATTGAACTTCAGAAATATGCTGAGAAATTAATGAAAGGAAAACTGGGTTCAATTGTTGCCATTGAGCCTAAATCCGGAGAAATACTTGCGCTTGTTTCTTCCCCTAATTTTAATCCTAATCTTTTATCGGTCAATAGAAACAGAGGAAGAGATTATGCCTACTTATTACTCGATAGTACTAAGCCACTTTTTGATCGATCGGCTTCAGCCGTATATCCACCAGGCTCTATTTTTAAGCCCATATTAGCCTTAATTGCTCAACAAGAAGGTGTGCTTCAATTCAATACCTCACATCCATGTACCGGCGCATATTATTACAAAACTATTTCCTATGGATGCCATAATCATCCTGCGCCTTCTAATATATCAATTGCGTTACAGCATTCTTGCAACGCATATTTTATTCAAACGTTTAGAGATTTAATTGAAATTCACGGATTCAACAAACCAAAAGAAGGATTAGATATTCTGACCAAATATCTTGGATACTTTGGATTAGGCAAACCTCTCTATTCGGACGTTTCTACTGAGAACGGAGGATTTATACCATCTTCTGAATATTATTCAAAATTATATAAAACCAATAATTGGAGATCCACTTATATCATTTCAGTCGGAATTGGACAGGGAGAATTGCAACTCACTACATTGCAAATGGCTAATTTAGCCGCCATTATCGCTAACCGTGGATATTACATTACACCTCATTTGCTTAAACAATTCAGTAATGAACAAATTGCTATTCCAGAAAATCTCAGAACAAAACATATTATTCCGATTGAATCTAGGTATTATGAGCCAGTCATTGAGGGGATGGAAAAGGCTGTGAGGGCTGGGACAGCTACTAAAGCTTATTATCCACAAGTCTCAATTTGTGGTAAGACAGGAACTTCCCAAAATCCACATGGTGAAGACCATTCAGTTTTTTTTGCATTTGCACCGAGGGAAAATCCTAAAATTGCACTTGCTGTATATATCGAAAATGCTGGTTGGGGAGGAGATGTTGCAGCTCCAATTGGATCTTTAATGATTGAAAAGTTTTTACAAGATACTGTAAGTCGGTTGGATTTAGAAAAGAATATGATTGATTTAGTTATTAAACCTAAAAGAAAATCATGATTATATCTTCCATAGTTGCTATGAATTCTAAAGGAATTATCGGAAAGGATAATCAAATTCCATGGTACCTTCCTGCAGACTTAAAGTATTTTAAAAAAATTACTACCGGCCACCACATATTAATGGGGAGAAAATGCTTTCAATCCATTTCAAATCCATTGCCAAATAGAACTAATATTATTGTTACCCGCGATCCATATTTTATTGTCTCTAATTGTTTAATTACTCACTCTATAGAAGAGGGAATTCAATTAGCGAAGAGCAATCAGGAATCAGAATTATTTATTATAGGTGGAGGAGAAATATACAAACAATCAATGGATTATTGGAATAAATTATATGTCACCTGGGTTGATATAGATTCTGATGGTGATGTTTTTTTTCCAACGATAGATTGGAATAAGTGGAGATTGATAACTAGTGAAAAGCACTTACCCGATAATAAAAATTTATACCCCTACCAATTTAACATTTATGAGCGCTAAGTATGAAAGAAGATTTACTGCATTTTCTCTGGCGAACACATCGCTGGTGGAATACCAAATTAATTACAGTTGATAATCATTCATTAATTATTGATTATCCAGGCGATTATAATGAAAATCAAGGTCCCGATTTTCATTATGCTAGAATTCAGTTAGATGGAGTTCACTGGTTCGGAAATATAGAAATTCACATCAATTCATCGGATTGGGATGAACATGGTCATCAGAACGACCCGAATTACAGGAACGTTATATTACATGTTGTGTGGAATCACGATAAGGAAATAACTCACAATGGCTTATGGGTTCCAACATTTGAACTCAAGAACCATTTTCAACAATCTGAATTATTACGGTACAACGATCTGATGACGAACTCCTCTCTTATTCCATGCGAGCATTTAATCAAAACAGTGAATTCGTCTCTAATTTATTCGCAACTGGAAAATTCAGCAGTACAGAGATTGCAAAATAAAATAAAAAAATTTAAGATTGAATTAAGTGAAAATAATAAGGACTGGGAAGAAGTATTCTATAGAAAATTCTGTAAATATTTAGTTACGCCTACTAATGCATTAGCAATGGAATTGTTGACAAGCAAATTACCCTGGAGCCTTTTACAAAAAATTAGAAGTAATAGAATAGATTTAGAAGCCATGTTATTTGGATTAGCAGGTTTTTTAGATTCAAAACCAATTGATGAATATCAGAATAATTTACAAATTCGGTTTGAGTTTCTTAAGAATAAATATAATCTGGAGCCCATGTCTAAATTTCAATGGTATTTTTTAAGATTACGACCAGCGCATTTTCCTACACTACGTATTGCTCAGATCGCATCATTTTTTTATTTTAATGAAACGCCTTTTTCAAAAATAATAGAATGTTCTAACTCGGGTCAAGTGATTCAATTGTTAGAATCTAGACCAGATGATTATTGGGGTGGTCATTATAATTTTGGTTTGAGCTTTACAAAAGAAACTGGAAATTATTTAGGACGTTCAACAAAAGAAATATTAATAATTAATGTAATTATTCCTTTACTCTATAATTATGGGACATTAATGAGTAACAATAAATACTCTGATCTAGCGGTATCTTGGCTGCAGTCATTAAATGCCGAAAAGAATTCTAAAGTAAAGATGTGGCAAGGTCTAGGTATTCCAATTCGAAATGCATTTCATAGTCAAGGGTCGCTAGAACAATATTACAATTATTGTCTTAAAAAACAATGCCTGCATTGTAAAATAGGGCATAGCATACTAAACCATTCGAGTTCCTTTTAAATTAAATATTTTTAAAGTGATTTTCTGCCAGGGAATGCATGGAATCCATTAATTATTGTTGGAGATAATTATCTTTGTTGATTAATTAAATCTTCTGACTAAATTATTACAAATTCTCCTTAGTCCATTCTCATTACTCTATGGTTTGGGAGTTAGCCTATATCAGAGTCAATTCATTTCAGGAATATCAAAATCAACCTCATTTAATATTCCGATTTTAAGTATAGGCAATTTAACTGTGGGAGGCACCGGAAAATCGCCCCATATAGAATATTTAATAAAGTTACTAAGCGAATATATTAATGTTGGTGTACTTAGTAGAGGATATCGAAGGCGAACGGTTGGTCATATTTTATTAAATCTGCAGCATACGGCGGCTGAAGTGGGTGATGAGCCGCTTCAAATGAAGAAAAAATTCTCACATATTCCAATAGCAGTGAATAAAAATAGATCAATTGGAATTCCAAAATTGCTTAAGGAAGCTCCAGGAATTCAAGTTGTTCTTTTAGATGATGCTTTCCAGCACCTGGAAGTAAAACCTTATCTTAATATTTTACTTACTGAATTTGAGAATCCTTACTCATCCGATTATTTGTTGCCTAGTGGAAGACTTAGAGAATGGAGATTTGGTCATTATAGAGCTCAAATCATTGTTGTTACTAAATGCCCGGATAATCTGCACGATAGAAAAGAATTAATATGGAGGGAAAAATTAAAACTTAGGCCATCACAACATTTGTTTTTTTCATATCTTCGGTACGGAGATCCCTATAACATCTTTAGTCCATCTGAAAAATTTTTGCTTAACGAAAACTTACATGTAATTCTTGTATCAGCGATTGCACAATCCTCTTATCTTGGAAACTACTTAATGCCCAAAATAGGCACTCTAACAGAATATCAGTTTGAAGATCATCATTATTTCAAGGAAGAGGAATTAATTAAAATCATTGATCGATATAAATCAGTTTCAACATATAATAAAATATTTCTGACTACCGAAAAGGATGCGACGCGACTAGAAATGCATAGACAATTATTCGAGACACACGAGATCTCAGTATTTGCAATTCTGGTTGAAGTTGAATTTTATGATAAATATAAATTTGATCAACTTATCAAGCAATACTTGCTAGACTTTAAAGCATGAGGAAGTATATCATCTGCGCTTTGATTTTTGTTCATAAACTTTATTCTCAAAGTAATTTAGCACTTTATAATGAGTTTTCGGTTTGGAATATTTATCAGGATGAATTATTTAACAAGCATTCTTTGAAGTCTCATTTATCCATTCGACCTTATTTTCAGCACCGGTTTTTAAGCGAATTAAAGGATTTAGAAAATCAAAGGAATTCAGAAGTCGCCGAATGGAATTACGAGTATTTTAGACAAAACAGGGATTCTATTGCGGAATGCTTAGATATAAAAAAAAAGGGTAAAAAATTTTTGAAATATTTTAATACTAATCCCGGACATTTTTTTTCAGTTTACACTAGTGATTATTATTTCGTTCTCGACCCAATCATTAGATTTGATATTGGAAAGGAAAAATATTTAGATCAGAACTTATTTATTAATACTCGTGGCATAAGATTTAAGGCTGGAATAGATCATAAACTATTTCTATTTTCTGAATTGACCGAAAATCAGATTTTACCCTTATCTTTTATTCAGGATTATTCAAGTATATATAAGGCAATACCAGGAGCAACTTTTGTCAAATCTTATAGCAGTTCTTTATTTCATGTAAGTAAAGGCTTTGATTATTTAATGGCAGAAGCGGGAGTGATATATAAATTGAGTAAATCTATTGACCTAAGTTTCAATCACAATCGAAATTCAATTGGTGTAGGAATTCGATCTTTGCTATTATCAGATTTTGCAGCCCCTAATTTTAATTTTCAAATTCGAACTCAGATGGGTAGAGTTAATTATATTAATACCTTTTCTGAATTATCAAGAGAGTCGAGATTTATTCAAGATACTGATCGTTTGTTACAAAAAAAATATTCAGCTACTCATTATCTTAGTATCGATATCTTTAAAAACTGGAATATAGGATTGTTTGAAACGGTGATTTTTAACCGTAAAAGGGGATTTGAATTACAATATCTTAATCCAATTATTTTATATCGCGCCGTGGAGCAAGCCATCGGCAGCCCAGATAATGTTTTGTTAGGATTGCAAAGTCAAATTCATTTGTTTAGAAAATTTTCGTTTTATGGTCAAATGATTTTAGATGAATTTGTTTTCAAAAGACTTTTTTCTAATAATAACGGCTGGTGGGCGAATAAATATGGATTTCAATTAGGGTTAAAATATCCTAACTTTTTTAAAATTAGAAACCTTCATTTACAGCTTGAATATAATACGGTTAGACCTTTTACTTATTCTTATTCTGATAGTATGGCAAATTATTCTCATTATCATCAATCTCTTGCCCATCCTTTGGGTTCTAATTTTCGAGAGTACACAGGAAGAATAATTTACCATCCAAAGGGAAAATTTAATTTTGAATTCTGCTGGATGAACTATAAGAAAGGATTAGACACTTCGGATTTTAATTATGGTGGTAATATTTTAAAGGATAATTCAACTAGGTTTTCGGATTATAATAATAAAACTACTCAGGGTTTACTTCAAAAAGTAAATTTATTTACCCTTAGGGCCAGCTATGAAATATTAATGCGTACCTGGTTAGATTTAAGCGTTGGTGTTCGAAATTTAAATTCTGAACAAGGGAACAACGCTACACCATGGATTCAAGCTGGAATAAGAATGAATCTGAATTACAGAACTGATTTGCTTTAGCTCTTCTTAATTATTTTCTAACAATATTGGCTCCTATCGCATTTAGTCTTTCATCAATTCGTTCATACCCTCGGTCGATCTGATGTATAGAATGTATAATGCTTTTTCCTGTTGCTGATAATGCGGCAATAAGTAGTGCAACACCGGCACGAATATCTGGTGAAGTCATTTCAATTCCTCGAAGTTTATATTTCCAATTTAATCCATTAACGGCTGCACGATGAGGATCGCAAAGTATAATTTGGGCACCCATATCAATTAGTTTATCAACAAAAAACAGACGACTTTCAAACATCTTCTGATGTATTAATACATTGCCTTTAGCTTGAATGGCCATTACCAATATAGCACTCATTAGATCAGGTGTAAATCCAGGCCATGGAGAATCGTATATGGTCATTATTGATCCATCCATAAAGCTTTGAATTTCATATTCATCCTGTGCGGGGATTAAAATATCATCATCCAGAATTTGAAATTTTAAACCCATTCTTTCATAAACAAAAGGTATGATTCCCAATTGATCTACTCGAGCATTTTTAATTCTGATTTCTGATTTAGTCATTGCCGAAAGACTCATAAAACTTCCTATTTCAATCATATCAGGAAGCAACTGATGATCTGCACCTTTCAACTTATCTACACCGTCAATGATTAATAGATTTGAACCGATTCCACTAATTCGTGCACCCATCTGGTTCAACATTTTACATAATTGCTGAATATAAGGTTCGCAAGCAGCATTGTACAAAGTTGTTGTTCCTGAAGCTAAAACTGCAGCCATAATAACGTTTGCAGTTCCGGTTACGGAAATTTCATCCATGAGAATGTTGGCGCCTTTTAATGTATCAGCGGTAATGTTATATAAGTTATTATTGGAATCAAAGTCAAATTCAGCGCCAAGTTTCTGCAAACCAAGAAAATGAGTATCGAGTCTTCTTCTTCCAATTTTATCACCGCCTGGTTTAGGCAATGTTGCTTTCTTATATCGGGCTAATATTGGAGATAGCAACATTACAGAGCCTCTGATTTTTCTTGCGGTAGCTTGAAACTCTATGGTTCCAAAATATTTTACATCCACTTCCTCCGCTTTGAAGGAATAGGTATGACTATCTATTCGATTCACCTTTACACCTAGACCTTTCAATAACTCAATGAGTAATCTTATATCTAAAATGTCAGGGAGATTACGAATAATTACCTCATCTTTGGTTAATAAAGTTGCACATAATATTTGTAATGCTTCATTCTTTGCACCTTGTGGAGTTAATTCACCTTTAAGGCGAGCCTCTCCTTCAACTAAAAAACTATCACCTGTATTCATTAATTAATAGTTTAATTTAAATCCAACTCAATACTATCACCAGGGCTGAGTTTGGTTTTATTATTCGCACTTTGATCTACAACACTAAGCAAAGGAATAGCTTCAATTTTATTACCTATAGCTTTCCATCCTTTAATATCTACAAATTCATTTATGGTTATTATTTCCTGAATCTTATCTTTCTTTAATTTATATGTGATGAGAACTTCAGGATTTTTGTGCTTACTGACAAAATATAGTTTAGAATCTTTATGTTCAGAAATAAATTGAAACTTCTGATTTAAAGTAGTGGTCTCAATTTTAAACCTCTTCGCCATAGACCATTTTTTTTCTCCTTCATAGTATATGGCTGAATAAATATCTTGATCACTAAATATATCTATGAAAAATAAATCTTCATAAGCATATCGGTTGTTAAGGTCAAATTCTGTAATTTCGTAGGAGCCTGATTTATAAATCGAAATGATCTGGTCCCCTCTGTTCAATGCACCTAAATATCTTCCTCTGCCTTCTGTATTAAATCTACCCGTATTTTCATCATAATAGATAATCTGGGCCTCAAGGGTAGATTTGCCTTTTTCCTTAAGACTAATTTTTCGAACCGGATACTTCGTTACAATATTACCTTGTGATGATCGACCTTTAATTTCTATTTCTGAAAAATCAAAATCAAAATTTTTAACCCGAGCGGAACATCCTGAACTCAATTGAATATTAACAATTTCAGCTTCTCCTTCTGGATTTACACTTAAATATAAAGTTTTAGATTTTGCATGACCTTTAGACAAATCATATTCTTTGTCTCTGGTTATTCCGGTTACATTAAATCTTTTAGCCATTGCACGACCGGTTTCTCCATCCAAATAGATCATGTTATAGGTTGTACGATCATCTGCTTTTTTCCAGACATCTACATGAAGAATATCTTTTCCTACGAAAGTTTTTTCAGCAATTCTTGTTACTATAAATTTTGCATCTGCTCGCATCACAATTATATCATCAAGTTCTGAGCAGTCCTTAATGAACTCATCTTTTTTCAAACCAAATCCAACAAAACCGTCTGTTCGATTGACATAGAGTTTACTATTGTTAGCTACGACCTGAACTGCTTGAACAGATTCAAGCTCAGTAATTTTTGTCTTTCGTTCACGACCATTACCGTACTTTGTTAATAAATTTTCAAAATACTTAATCGTAAATTCAGTAAGGAATTGTATATGATGTTTCGTTTCAAGAATTTCAGATTCCAGTTTTTTAATGGTTTCATCAGTATGAAACTTATTATATTTTGAAATTCTTTTAATCCTAATTTCAGTCAAATGAACAATGTCATCAATTGTAATTTCACGATGAAGTTTAATTCTGGTATCTTTTGCCGATGCTTTAACACCAGGGGTTAAAACATATTTTCTAAGTCCAGCATCTATTACTTGTATTACTTGTTCCCAGCTCGTGCACTCTTCAATATCCCTATATATTTTATTTTCAATGAATATTTTTTCAAGTGAAGTTAAGTGCCACTTTTCCTCCAGTTCTGATTTTTTGATTTCTAATTCGAGGCCAAGCAATCTTTTGGTATTCTCAGTAGAAATCCTTAGAATGTCTTGTACTGATAGAAATTGCGGTTTGTTTTCAACAATTACGCATGCATTGGTAGAAATAGAAATTTCGCAATAAGTAAAAGCGTATAAGGCATCAATGCTTACTTCTGGTGAAACACCAGGCTGAAGCTCAATTCGGATTTCTACATCTCTGGCGGTATTATCCGAGACTTGTTTAATCTTTATTTTGCCTTTTTCTGAGGCTTTTACAATAGATTCAATTAACGAAGTTGTTGTTACAGAGTAAGGCAGCTCCCGAATAACCAATGTTTTCTTATCCTCGATTTCAATTTTAGCTCTTATCTTAACTTTTCCGCCTCTTTTTCCCTGCTCATATTCAGATACATCTAATATTCCTCCAGTTTCAAAGTCAGGATAAATTTTAACCTTAGTACCTTTAAGAAAAGAAATAGAAGCCTTAATTAATTCAACAAAGTTATGTGGAAGAATTTTAGTGGACAGGCCCACTGCAATACCTTCTACGCCCTGAGCTAAAAGTAGTGGAAACTTCATGGGGAGCGCTACTGGTTCCTCATTTCTTCCATCATATGAGTTTTGCCATTGAGTAGTCTGTTTATTAAAAGCAACATCGAGTGCGAATTTGGTCAATCTTGCTTCAATATATCTTGGTGCAGCAGCTGAATCACCTGTTCGGAAATCCCCCCAATTACCTTGGGTATCAATCATTAAATTTTTTTGTCCAAGATTCACTAAAGCATCGCTGATAGCAGCATCCCCATGTGGATGATATTGCATGGTATGACCAATGAGATTAGCCACTTTGTGATATCGACCATCTTCCTTTTCGAACATGCTATGGAATATTCGACGCTGAACAGGTTTTAAACCATCCATAACATCCGGAACGGCACGTTCCAGAATAACATAAGAAGCATAATCTAAAAAGTAATCCTGATACATTCCATCCAATGTAAGGATATGGTCTCCACTGATATTTTGTTTAGGTGGCAGTTTTGCCATCATTTGAATTTTGGATAAGTCACAAAGATAAAGTTTTTCAAAACATATTAAGAAATATTATTATATAAAATTGAAAATCCAAATTCACGTCCGTTAAATAATTCTTAATTGAAAATATGTATTAATCGTAGTAATTTTTCAATAGTCCAAGGATCAATAAAAAATCTAAAACATGAAAAATAAATTTTTAAGCTTCCTCGTATCAATTACCGTATCACTGGCTACAGTACATGCTCAATATGATGACCGATATGATGATGATCGGTACGGTAGAAATCGTTATGAGGATGACAGGTATGGTCATGATGAAGACAGAAGTTATTGCATAGGATATCATAACGATCGACTAAAAAAATTATATAGGCAAAAGAGATTCCTTCATATGGCTTGGAGAAGGGCTTTAGAAGATGGAGGATTAAGTCGTCGCGAAAGGCATTGGTTTATGAAAAAGGAAAGATTAATTAATCTGGAAATCGAAAAAGAATTACACCGGGAAAGGTGCTCCAGGAGATAATTATAAGATTTATATAAGCTTTCGCCCTGTTCAATTATGAATAGGGCGAATTTTTTTTGTTGAATTGGAACTGGAAAAAGTGTTTCTTTGTTCTTCAATCGTATTTAATCTATAATTAAACCTTATAAAATGTCTAGTAACCTTTCAAGAATTGTTTGGGGAATTGTGTTGTTATTGCTCTTCTTTGTAGGATGTAGTAAGTACAATACTTTTGTTAGTAAAAACCAGGATGTCAGTGGTGCCTGGGCAAATGTTCAATCCGCCTATCAGAGACGAGCTGACCTTATTCCTAATTTAGTAAATACCGTTAAAGGATATGCAGATTTTGAGCAGAGTACCATTATTGCTGTAACAGAAGCGAGGGCCAAAGCGACCAACATGACGATTGATCCGTCTAAAGCTACTGCAGAACAACTTGCAGAGTTTCAAAATAATCAAACCGTATTAAGTCAAGCTATTGGAAGATTGCTCGCAGTGTCTGAACGATATCCTGATTTAAAAGCAAATCAGAATTTTCTGGAACTGCAATCTCAGTTGGAGGGAACGGAAAATAGGATAAAAACCGAAAGAGATAAATATAATTCCATGGTTCGGGAGTACAATGTAGCCGTACAACAATTTCCAGGAGTTTTATTTTCAAAAGTATTTGGATTTTCATCTAAACCAATGTTTGAATCAGACAAGGGTTCAGATAAGGCCCCTAAGGTTGAGTTTTAAACAGACCTTATTGATATATGAAGAAGTTCTTCAGCAAAGCAGAAGAAGATATAATTATCCAATCGATTCAGAAAGTAGAAAGTTATTGTGAAAGTGAAGTCAGAGTCCATGTTGATTTTGCTGACATAAGTATTTCACCGATCGATGCAGCTATCAAAGCTTTTAATAGATTGGGTATGCATCGCACGAAAAACAGAAATGCTGTTCTAATATTATTGCTTCCTGACCGAAAGGAATTTGCCGTAATCGGTGATATCGCCATTCACGAAAAAGTTGGAGATGCGTTTTGGAATAATTTACATCAAATAATGAGAATGTATTTTGAAGATTCGAGATTTGTACAAGGAACGTGTGAAGCCATTGAGTGCATTGGCCTGGAGTTAATCAAATATTTTCCTGCAACATCAGATCATAATGAATTACCGGATCAAATTTCTTATGCTTAAGATCCGATTAATTTATTTTGCTCTAGCAAGTTTCGTATGTGGATTTTCTCAAAATCCAATACCAACCAAGGCTAATCAACTTGTAAATGATTATGCTCATATTTTAAGTGCAACAGAAGCGAATTATCTCGAACAGAAATTAGTAGCATTTAACGATTCTACATCGACGCAGATTGCCGTTGTAACGGAGCAATCATTAATGGGTGAAGATGATTATGATCGGGCGTTTCAAATAGCCAATGGCTGGGGAATTGGCCAAGAGGGTAAAAATAATGGCATTCTTCTTTATATTGCCATGAAGGAGAGAAAGATCAGAATAGTTACAGGATATGGTGCAGAAGGATTTTTAACAGATGCCATGTCAAAAAGAATCATTGAGCAAATCATCAAACCTAATTTTAAAAATCAACAATATTATCAAGGAATTGATATGGCTACCACAAGAATGATTGAACTCCATTCTGGCGAATACTCTGAAGAGCCTGCTGAAAAGCTTCCATTCATTATTGTCGTTATCACCATGCTTATAATACTAAGTGTTGTGCTCTACTTAAACTTTTATTTTAAAAAGAAATTCGGAGGAGGCTATTATCGTGGTGGTCGATATTACCGAAACGATGATTGGTGGCACGGTACCGGAGGTGGATGGTCATCTGGTGGAGGTTGGTCATCCGGAAGCAGTGGTGGTGGATTTGGAGGATTTGGGGGTGGAAGTTTTGGTGGTGGAGGTGCCGGTGGTAGCTGGTAATATACAATGATATGAGCTCAAGCAATTCAATTTTACTAGAATAAAATTCCGGAAAAAATAAGGGTGATTAATCGAATATACCAATTAAAACATTGACCAATTTTTTAGGATCAACTTTTTCAATTGGATGTTTTGTTTCTGGAAGGATCATTAACCTTGCAATCGGAATTTTTTGACGTATTAGATTAGTTTCATTTTGGCTAACCATTTTATCGTTATCCCCTAACAATAGAATAACCAAGCATCGAATATTGAATAATTCATCATCTGTCAGAAACTGTTCTTTGCTTAATATTTTCATCATGTGTTGTGTTGCTTTTAATATTTCAATACCGGACAATGGATGATGAATTCTTGATAATGTTTGAATAAATTCAGGTGCTTTTACACTTAATAATTCTGGCTGAAGTTGTTTTATCTCAGATTCTGTAGCTTCTTCAGTCCAATTGAACTTTGTACCCAGTGTTATTATTTTATTTGGAGTAATTCCATATCTGACGGTGCTAACCAGCGCTGCATAACCTCCCATACTATAGCCAAATATTGAATAGTCTTTAAGTTGATGAAAATCAATATATTCCTTAATTTGCAATGCAAGTGAATTCATGTCCCAAACTTTCTTGTCCAGATTTCCGCCATGTCCATAGAAATTAAAGAGATGTACATAAAAGTTGATGCTTAATTCCTTAGCAATTAATTCTAAACTTTGTTTGGATCCTAATGCACCATGCAAAAGTAGAACGGAAGGTTTTTCCATAACATTAATTTAAATAGTTCTAAAATTGACAAATTATTCCAAAATTAAATCAGCCGCTTTTTCACCGACAAGCGTTCCAATGGCAATCCCGACACCTGATAATCTTAAGGCTACTCCAACATTGGGTGAAACCTTTTGAATGATAGGTTTTTTTTGCGAGCCAAGACCTAATATACCAACCCAGTGATTAATAATTTTAAAATTTTCTCCAGTAAGTATATGATGCTTTGCAAAGGTCAATAAATAATTAAAAATATTTTGATTAACTTCCATTTGATCTGAATTTTCAGATTCAAGGTCAATGTTTCGACCTCCACCAATTAGAAGATTTTGTTCGACCTTACGAAAATAGACATACCCTTTATTAAAATGATAACAACCGGACAATAATAAATTATTTTCTGGTTGAATAAGTAATACTTGATTTCGCGCTGGTTGAATATCTAGATCAGGAAAAAATTTATGAGCAAATCCATTAATTGCAAATAATAACTTCTTTGAATAAAATTTAAAACCATCGTTAACTTGAATTTGAATTTGATTTCCATTATCCTCCCATTGATCAACCCGCATATTTGGTAATATTTTTCCACCTTTTAGTAAAAACAATTTGGATAACTCATCAATGATTTTCATTGGATTAATGCAAGATTCATAAGGAGTAAAGATTAGACTCTTAAAATTTTTTAATCCTGATTGAATTAATTTATCTGGATTTAAAACAAAGTAATTTTTAATTCCAATAACGTCTTCTATATAAGAATTTATTTTTTGTAATGTCTCTTCATCTACAGGATTAGAATCTAAGAATACTTCTTGACCACCGTATTCTTCGTGACCAATATTTTTACCTTGAAGCCTATTAAGTAAAGCTTTAATTCCGTGATATCGGCTTGCAAATAAATCAAAAACTTCCTTTAAATTATTATGTTTTAAATCTTCAATAATCTCAGAAGGTGATCCAAAGCATGCAAAACCAGCGTTTCTTGTACTCGCTCCATATGGAATATTTGAACGCTCTAGAATGAGTACTCTTAGCGAAGGGTCTTTTTCTAATAATGATATTCCTGTACTCAAACCAACAATACCGGAGCCTACTATTACCACATCAGGATTATTAAAATAATGACTTTCTTCCCAATAGCTGAACCTACCCATAATTTCCATAAAGGTTTTTCGGAATTTTAATTAGAAACAAAATTAAAAGACCTTAGTTCTTATAGGATTAAATTGGCTTTTTGATGGGACTACATGGACTAAAATAAGATTTTTCTTCAAATAGAATTTTATTCACCTTATGGTAATATGAATTTTATTGGCACATATCTTAATGAATAAATCAGATAATGAGTCAATAAAATTGTAGATTCAATTGGTATCAACAAGAGTCATTAACCCATTATCATAAATAAATTTGCTACAAGTATTTAGATTAATTGAATATTAATTCTTAAAAGTTTGAAGAGATATTGTAATATAAGAATATAATTTATAGCATAATGCCTAATAGTGATTTATTAAGAAACAAAACAATAATAAACAATTTCTGCTTATTTAAGTCAGGTTTATAAGAAAAATTGCAATAATCTTTATTGGTGAATGAATACCCTGGTATCAAAAAGATTTAATAAAGGGCACGAATAGATTTGCATATAAGCTTAATAAGCCCACATTTCACGGCATCATTTATCAAATTTTAAAAGCTAGTCTAGAGGGAAATCAACTCATTTATTTATTTCTTCCGTTCATACCGGCAACAACGGTGAAGGCTATTATACTTTTCATCATTAGCTCTATAGGATGGTGTGTCATAGCCTGATGCTGCAATCCTAAGTTGAATCTGATCAAGAGTAATAAGTGTAGAATCGTATTCTAATTCTAATAGGTGACTATCTACATCCCAATTGGCAAAATGAACACCTTTAATTTGAAGTGACTTTTCAATAGTTTTTTTACACATCTTGCAATTCCCAGAAACTTCAAAACTTGACTTAGTAAAGTTGGATTGAGCAAACAATTCATTAAAGCCAACAAGCAGTATTATAAATAACAAGTTTCGCATATAGATCTAAACTGACTAATACTGGAATAAGTTGCTGATCAATAGATATTTAATAAATAATTAATGATTCAAAAGATACAAAGTCATACCGTAATTTGCAGCCCATTATGATACAGCGAATTCAAAGTATTTGGTTATTACTGGCAGCGGCACTATTTGGGATAGAGTATTGGGAGGGAATAGTCTTTGCCCATACATTGGTTCCAGGTACAGCTCCTTTGGAAGATAGCAGGCTAATGACAAATGAAAGTATTTGGATGACTATTGGAAGCTTAGGATCTTCTCTTTTAGCATTTTCAAGCATTTTTCTTTATGGAAATCGAACTCTGCAGGTGGCCCTTAGTGCGGTGGCTGGATTGGTCCAAATCGGATTTTACTTACTGTGCGGATTCTATATCTTACAGAAAGCAGGAGCTTTTGGACAATTCAGAGCAGATTATGGAATTTATGCCGGTTTATTTGGCTTAACTTGTAATTGGCTGGCTTCCAGGGCTATACGTAAAGATGTCGAATTAGTTAAATCGATGGAAAGGTTAAGATAAATTCCCTGGTTTTAGGGTTTTTTTGTAAAAAAGTATTATTTTTGCAGCCCTTTAAATAAAAAATAAGATTTTATGGCAAATCATAAATCATCCTTAAAGAGAATTCGTCAGACTGAAGTTAGGACCTTAGCTAATCGCTATTATAAAAAATCAACTCGTACAGCAATGCGAAAATTGCGGGAGATGACTTCTGCCACGGAGGCCAAAAAATTCATGCCGAAAGTAATTAGCATGATTGATAAATTAGCTAAAAGAAATACCTGGCATAAGAATAAGGCAAACAACCTCAAAAGCAGTCTAATGAAGCACGTCGTTGGCTTAGCTTGATAATAATTTTTTAAATTCAATAAAACAAAATCGTGCCCCGTGACAAACAGAGCACGATTTTTTATTAATGGCAGATATGAAAGTTGCAATTTTCAGAAAAGGACACTTTAACGCGGCTCATCGCCTGTATTGTCCTGATTGGTCTGATGAAAAAAATCTACAGATATATGGAATTTGTAGCAATCCTAACTTTCATGGTCATAATTATGAATTAGAAGTTAAAGTAAGTGGTGAATTAGATCCGGTTTCTGGAATTCTAATGGATCTAAAAAAGCTTAAAGAGATTATTCACGAACATGTTGAATTGCGATATGATCATAAAAATTTAAATATCGATCTTGAAGAATTTCAAAATAAAGTTCCTACCGCAGAAAATATCGTTATTGAAATCTATAAATTATTGAGAGCACAGATAGAACCTCAACTGGATCTGGTCATTCGGTTGTACGAGACCCCTCGCAATTTTGTAGAATACCCAGTGGACTAGATAAAATTTGTAAAATTTTTTAAGTAGAATTCAATTTACAAATTGAATACAATTTCTACCGTACTCCCGTTGTTATGATAATTTACTTTGTGGGATAATTGATTGATTAAAAACACACCTCTTCCTCCACAGCATTCACGGTTTTCTTCTAGGGTTGGATCTGGTATTGAACTTGGGTCGAATCCCTTACCTTCATCCGATACGGTAAATATCAGGCAATCAGCTTTTCGTTCGAGTTCAATTTTGACAAATTTTGTTTCGTCTTCAAGATTTCCATGAATGATTGCATTGTTTACCGCTTCTGTAATGGATGTAAGAATATCTGCAAAGTGTTTTCGACTTAATTTATAATTGTCAAAAATCTGCTCCAAATAAGATTGGATTAGACAGATATTATTAGCATTGGATGCTAGCCTGATCATCCTTGTTTTTTCATTCCTTGAAAATAATTCTCGACCAATTTTTTGTAAAAAGGTCTTAGATCCGGAGAAACTTGTTGATACCATTCTACTTCAGCCTGCCTCTTTTTTAAGTACTCTTCTAGGCTTGCTGGAAATTTTCTTTCAATTTTCGTACCAGTTTCTGATTGACGCTCCTCTTTATACTCCCTTTCACGTTCAGCGCGGTCAGATTCCAACAATCGGGTGGTAATATCTTGCTGCCTTTTAAGAGTCTCATTGCTCAATTCTTTATTGACCAGTTCTTTTTCAGTCTTATTCATATCATCCAAGGCTTTCTGAAGTTCGGAAGAACCCTGACCCTGTTCTTTCTTTTCTTTTTGTAGATCATCAAGCATTTTTCGAAGTTGAGCCTGCTTGGCCGCCATTTCAGCAAATTCCTTACTTTGTCCCTGACCACCATTCATGATTTTCTCATGCATTTTTTTCATTTCCTCGGTGAGTTTTTGCTGCCCTTGCGCAATTTTATCAGATGGTACTTTTCCTTTTCCAGGTTTTGAATTTTTACCCGGCTTTTTGCATGCTTTACTTTTCTTTTTACCAGGTTTGTTACAAGATGATTTACATTCCTGCTGTTTTTGATCCATGGTTTCTGAAAGCATGACCGCAAGATCATTGAGATTTTTCATTACTCGGCCTTGATTTGCATTAGCTTCTGTAGGAATTCTTTTTTCCAATAGATCGATCGCGGTAGTAAAATTTGAATTGATCTCATTCACTTTATCGCTTACAAAAGATTCAATTTCAACTACTCGTTTACTTAATGCTTCCAAAGTATCTTGTATAAGTTTAAAATTGTTTTTTAAACGAGATTCCTCCTTAATCAGAAAAACAAACTTTGGCGCACTAACATCGGTCTTAGAAAAATCTGCAGTCAATGATTCTTGTTCAAAAGATAAGGAAACAAGGTTTTCCAAAAGTTGTCGTAGCACTTTAATGTCCTCTTCTTCTTGTTCCTTCTCACCGCTTTCCATTTCTTTTTCCATTTGATCAGCCATTTCATTCATTTTTTCACTGCCCTCTTTCTGATCTTTGGAAGCACCGTCGTTATCTTTTTTATCAAGTTTGTCTTTAGCCTTATTGAGGCTGTTCTTAGTGTCTTCTGCTTTTTTATTCTGATCGCTAATTTTGTTAGGTTGTTCCAATTTGTCATTTTGCTTTTGAAGTTCTTCCTGATTTTTCTTCAGTTCTTCAAATTTTTTATTTATTTCATCCTGAAGTTTTTTCAATTCTTCATTGGACAACTCTTTTTTCTCGGTTTTTTCTTTTACCTCGTCTTGTTTTTCGGCAAGCTCCCGTAGTTTGTCAATCTGGTCTTTAATATTTTTTTCAACTTCCAATTGTTTGAATAAGGATTTAAGACGTTCCAATTCCTTTTTGAAATCTTCATTATTATCTTTCATCTTTTCAGAAGCATCTAGAGCAGCATCTTTTTTTAGGTCTTGCATCAATTGCTGAATTTTATCCATTAGCTCCTGAATCTCATTGTTCATCGTTTCATTGAAAAGTTTCTGCAGTTGTTCCTGCTTTTTTTGAAGCTTCTCATCTGGATTGGAAAATTGTTGTTGTTTCTGAAGATTCTCATTGAGTTTATTTTTGGCATTTTCGAATTGTTTAAGCAATTCATTTTGCTGATCCATTAATCGCTCGAGATCTTTCTTATTCTGCCACTCAAGATCTTTTTTCTCTCTAATTTTATCTCTGAAAGCATCTATTTTTTCCTGTAAATTTTGTGCTTCTTTGATTGCATCATCCAGATCTTTGTTAATTTCTTCATTATTCTTTTGTTCTTCTTTTTCTAATTCCTCTGTAGTGGAGACCTTCTTTTCAAGAATACTGCTTTTGGTGGATTTGCTTCCATGCACAGCATCATTATCCCAAACTTCAAAGTAGTAACTCAGTCTATCACCTGGTTCTAAATTCAGATCGCTTAAATCCATAACATGTCTGAATGCACTGGACTTGCCGGATTGAAAATTAATACTTACAGTATTGTTTATTGGAACAGGATTATTGGGTTTGATGATTTGATAAGTAAGTTTCAAATCTGAAAGACCGTAATCATCACTAATGTCTCCACTCAAATAGGTGATGAGCTGATCTGTGCTATCTTCAAAAGTCTGTACATTAATCTGTGGATATTGATCAGGAATGACTGAAAGTTGATACTGCACACTATCCTTGGATGGAAAGGTGGCATTATGAAGAAAGACTGTATATGATTCATCTTTTAAAATTCGTCCGGAAAATTGATATAAATCATTTCCCTTTTGTTGCATGGATTGTTCATGGTTGTCACCTGCAAATCGAATACTTAAACCTGCAGTATGCTTGGATTCCAGGGTCCAATGCACCTTAGTGCCAACGGGAATAGTAAGGTCGCCATTGTTTTGTAGAACTTCATCTTTCATACCCGTATAATCCGGATAGTCAAGTTTAGTTTCTAAACTCATTAGCACAGGTTTTAAAGCTACTCTTAGATTAAATTCTGGTGAAAGAATGTCACCTGATATTAACTTAAATTTCGTATCCTGTTGCACATTATTGAAGACAAAAGAATAATGATCTCCTTCTTCTTTTTTCAAACGATATTGCAGCTGATCAATCTCTATAAAGGCTTCACTTGGCAATGCTTTTCCAACAATATTGACGATAAGATTATAATCATCACCCTGGGCTACTAATAGCTTATCCTGTTCAATTTTAAATTGAAATAAAGCTTCTCTTTCAAAATCCTTATTGTTTTGAATAATTCTGCTGGTTGGATTCTTAATTAGACTAGGAGCTACAAATAATATTCCCATTAATAATGATAATGGCAATAAAGCATAGCGGATATATTTACGATTCTTAGTATAATCAATGGCCGATAAAAATGGAACAGGATGTAGTTCATTGGCTTTCTGTTGTATACTCGCATCAATAAGTGATCGATCTGTAAAATTAACCGACTGTGATTTTAGTTGAAGAACATTAAGTAATTTGTCTTGAACATTAGAAAAATGGCTCCCAATGATTTTTGCAGCCGTTTCATGAGAAATTAATTTTCCTAATTTGAAATAATGAAGTAATGGAGTAATTATAAATTGATATAAAGTAATTCCACCGGTTATTAAATAACTAAAAAATAAAAATTTTCTAACTTCTTTGCCAAAATAAAATTGATTTTCCAAAAGACTAAAGGCCAGAAATAACAATGTCATTAAGCCTACAAAGTATAATGATCCTCGGATAAGTTTATTGATGTAATATTTTCGGGTAAATTGATCTAACTTTAAGATCAGTTCATCATAAAAGTTCTGCTTCCACTGCATATTAACAAGTATTCTTCTAATAAAAATTATTCACTAAGGTATTACAAAATAAAATAACAACGGATTGGGATTAAAGTTGTTATTATAGAATGTTGACTATTAATTACTTAAGCACAGTTTTCAAGGTAAAAAATGCTATAAAATTGGATATTGAAATGGGCAAATTCTTATCACAGAAAATAAGAGCTAATGGTATCAAGACTTCAAATGAATGTTATAAATCTTCAATATCAAAGCTTAGTTGGTTCAGCTGGATCAAAATGAAAAACTAGAGATTTAAGTAGAGTTCGAACTTAATTTAAAATAATAAGTTGAAAAAGTCAGCTAGAGAAATTCAATTAAAAGTCAGCTTCAAAACATTAAAATAAATCCACAATAAAAAGACTAATGCCCGAATCATACAAGTGGAAAACACGATAATTAGTATTCTTTCAATTTTTGTAAATAAAGCCTGTAAAAGAATATAAGTAATTGATATTCACTAAATTAAATATAATATATTGGTTTAGGACTAATTTTGATCTATTTTAAAGGAATTTGAGCTGATTTTGGAAAAAAATGAGTCATTTTTAGCCAAACTGACTCCAATTTTGATTAATTTTCAGTGGATCTTGGCAAAAATCTTGAAAATTTTATTAAAATGGCATAAAATTCTGTCATTTTTTCCAAAAAATCAAACTGGCATAATTTTGATAGGATGCAGGTATCATAAATACTATTTTATTTAACAAAAACTATATCAATGAAACCTATTAATGATCGAGTAATTGTCAAGCCTGCACAGGCAGAAGAAAAGACAAAAGGAGGAATTATTATTCCGGATACAGCCAAGGAAAAGCCCCAAAGAGGGGAAGTTGTAGCTGTCGGACCCGGTAAAGACGGAAATATGATGACAGTAACTAAAGGAGATATCGTCCTTTATGGAAAATATGCTGGTCAGGAATTCAATTACAAAGGCGTAGATTATCTAATAATGAGAGAAGACGATATTCTCGTAATCATTTAATTAACAAGCAATCACAATTAAATAAAACACACAACAAAATGGCAAAAGAAATTAGTTTTAATACTGACGCTAGAGTCAAATTAAAAAATGGAATTGACAAATTGGCCAATGCCGTAAAGGTTACATTAGGTCCTAAAGGACGAAATGTAGTTATTCAAAAATCATTTGGTGCCCCTCAGATCACTAAGGATGGTGTAACAGTAGCAAAGGAAGTTGAACTGGAAGATGCAGTGGAGAACATGGGTGCTCAAATGTTGAAGGAAGTAGCCTCAAAGACTGCTGATCTTGCTGGAGATGGAACAACTACAGCTACAGTGTTAGCTCAGGCTATGGTTACCTCCGGAATGAAGTATGTTGCTGCGGGTGCTAATCCTATGGATCTTAAGCGAGGAATTGATAAAGCAATAGCAGCGATTACCGCGGATCTTAAAAAACAATCTGAACAAATCGGAAACGATTTTAATAAAATTAAACAAGTAGGTTCTATCTCAGCAAACAACGACGAAGAAATTGGAAATCTTATTGCTGAATCCATGAAGAAAGTAGGTAAAGATGGTGTCATTACAGTTGAAGAAGCTAAAGGAACAGATACTTATTCAACAGAGGTTATAGGAATGCAATTTGATAGAGGATATCTATCTCCATATTTTATTACCAATACGGAGAAAATGATCTCGGATTATGATAATCCATATATTCTTATTACCGATAAGAAGATCTCCAATATGCAAGAGATTGTTCCGATTCTTGAAAAAGTAGTATCAGCTGGAAGACCAATATTAATTATCGCCGAAGATGTCGATAGCCAGGCATTGGGTGTACTGGTTGTCAATAGACTACGAGCTAATCTAAAAGTAGTAGCGGTTAAAGCCCCTGGTTTTGGAGATCGAAGAAAAGCTATGCTTGAAGATATTGCAGTATTAACCAATGGTACTGTAATTTCTGATGAGAAAGGCTATAAATTGGAAAACACTGAATTAGACATGCTTGGACAAGCTGAAAAAATTGAGGTGGACAAGGACAATACTACAATAGTAAACGGTAAGGGAACTAAAAAAATGATCGATGCAAGAATCAATCAGATTAAGCAACAGATCGAACAGACGACCTCAGATTACGATAAAGAAAAATTAAAAGAAAGACATGCTAAATTAGCTGGCGGTGTTTCAGTATTATACATTGGAGCTCCAACTGAAGTTGAGATGAAAGAAAAGAAAGATCGGGTTGATGATGCATTACACGCTACTCGTGCCGCTGTGGAAGAAGGAATTGTTGTTGGTGGTGGTGTTGCATTGCTTCGGGCTGCCAGTGTTTTGGATAAAGTAAAGGCTGCTAACGAAGATGAAAAACTGGGTGTGGAAATTGTTCGTAAATCGTTGGAATCACCATTAAGAGTTATTGCTGAAAATGCCGGTGACGAACCATCTGTAATTCTTATGCAGGTTAATAACAAAAAAGGAGCCATCGGATATAATGCCAGAACTGGTCAATTAGAAGACTTAAAGAAAGCTGGTGTAATCGACCCAACTAAAGTAACCCGAATTGCATTGGAAAATGCGGGATCAATTTCCGGTATGGTATTGATGACTGAATGTGTGATTAATGACAAACCAAAAGAAGAAAAAGGACATTCGCACGCACATCCAGGTGGAATGGACGGAATGATGTAAGATCAAATTAATCATTACTATATTAAAAACCCTTCATAGAAATATTGAAGGGTTTTTTTATTTATTACCAGAAAATTCATAACTCTAACTACCGGTTCCTTTTTTGAAAAAAAATAAGAACAAATTAATTTACTGAATAGTATTCATGAATATCCTTAATTAATGAACCATAGAGTTAATCCTTACAGGGACTTAGTTCTACCTCCATCAATAGGCAAATTAATACCATTGATATAACTGGCTAATGGACTTGCCAGGAAAGCTGCAGCGTATGCAATTTCTTCTGGAAGCCCAAATCGTTTTATTGGTATTTGTGTAGTCAATGTTGTTCGAACCTCTTCTATTGATTTGTTGTGTAAAGAAGATTCCTTATTGATAATTTCAACGAGTCGATCAGTTTCAGTAGCTCCTGGTAGAATGTTATTCACGGTAATGTTATATTGGCCTAATTCGTTAGCTAAAGTCTTCGCCCATGAAGCCATTGCACCTCGTATTGTATTGGATACTCCAAGATTTTCCAGAGGTTGTTTGACGGAAGTAGAAATGATATTGATAATGCGACCATAATTCAATTCTTTCATTCCAGGGAGGAGAATTTTCATCAATTGCTGTGCATTGATTACATGTTGTTGAAAGGCAGCATCCAGGGCAGCAATTTCTGCTTCATAAAGTTTACCGGCTGGCGGACCACCGGAATTGTTAATGATAATATGTGTTGGTCTATGAACAAAATACTTTGAAGCTTTCTCAAATACATCATATGGCTTAGACATATCGGCGCATAAGTATCCATGTTCTTGTCCCATGGTTTTGTCTAATAGTAAGAGGCAATTTTCAAGGGACTCCTTGTTTCGTGATAACAGAACTACAGAAGCACCACACTGGGCAAATTGCAAAGCAATAGATTTTCCAATGCCCTTGCTGGCACCACAGACCAAGGCCGTTTTTCCTTTTAAATCGATCGATAGCATGAACAAAAGTAACCAGATTATATCATTAAGAAAAAATATGCCAATGATATACGTTTGAATAAGACATAAGCGTATTATACTTTTGCTAAATAAATTTTATAGTTATAAAGATTTATTCAACTGAATGGGCCAGCAGGTATGGGAAATGGACAGTATAACGGGGGAACACTACACTTTAGGCCTATATCATGGTGAAGATACGGGTCATGTGATGATCTACATGAACAATGAAATTTTTTTGATAGACTTCAATATTCTTGAAAGCAAAATCTATCAATTTTTTATTGGCCATGAATTTATGAAACTTAGCATTACTAAAAAAGAACAAAATTTTGAATACCATCTTCAGGTTGATACCGATTCAGATACCCCATTGAATTCTTCAATAAGAAAAAATGAGGAAAGAGATGAATACCTTCTTCTGGCTGGATTGATTGTTGTTTCTAGTATTCTACTTGTGGTTTTTATTTATAATTACTATGGAAGGTATAAGTCCTGATATTGTAACTTTTATTATCCTCATTGTTGTTGCATTTTGCGCGTCGATACTTACTTTTTTCAGTGGATTTGGTTTAGGAACAATCCTTATGCCAGTATTCTGTCTTTTTTTTCCTGTTTCGATTTCTATTGCTATGACCGGTATGGTTCATTTGGCAAATAATGTTTTCAAATGGTTTTTAATTGGTAAAAACGCAGCCAAAGAGGTAGTTATTAAATTTGGCATTCCATCAATAATTGGAGCCCTCTTAGGCGCATTCTTACTAAATTACCTTGGAGACCACTCTCTAATGCTGCGAATTGCAGGAAGATCTATCCCATCCATTAAAGTAGTTATCGGAACTTTATTAATTCTTTTTACGGTAATTGAATTTTACAATCCAAAAAACGAAATATCAAAAAGCAATCTATTGCTTTCATTAGGAGGCATTCTTTCAGGCTTTTTTGGCGGATTATCTGGACATCAAGGTGCTTTAAGAAGCCTATTCCTGAAAAAACTAATTCATGATAAAGAATCCTTTATAGCAACCGGAGTAATCATAGCCTGCATGGTGGATATTAGCAGACTGGGGGTATATTCAAAACAGGTACTGAGTTTGCAATATGTGCCTTGGACTCTTATCATAATTACCTGTCTAAGTGCCTTTTGCGGAGCTATTTTGGGACGTTATTGGTTAGGAAATATGAATTCCGTAACGATGCATAAATTAGTTGCTATTACATTGATAATCTTTGGTTTATTGTTAATGGCGGGATTGGTATAATGCTTAAACTAGGTATTTTACCACAATTTTTTACTTTTGCGACACTTTTGATTAAATAACGCACTCTCAGCGATTATATATACGTTACTGTTTTATTAAAACCCATTAATGGAAATTCTAAACCTTTACGATCTGATCAAACTGATCTGGCAGAACAGGAAATTGTTAAGAAATGTAATTGTCATTTCAGCTCTGCTCTCTGCTGGCCTATCCTATTTACTTCCGGTTTATTATAAATCAACGACAACCATGTTTCCTGCTCGATCTAACCAATTGCCGGTTACGGAGACTGTCGTTCGAAGAGGAAGTTATTCAGAATTTGGCGAAACCAGTGAATCAGAACAGTCACTTGAATTTATAAATTCAACCCGATTATTGGATAAAGTAATTAAAAAATTTGACTTATTCAAACATTACGAAATCGATAGCAGCGAACGATTCGCTTATACCCGTGTAATGAATGAGTTAAAAGATAACATGAGTTCTAAAAGAAATAAATATAATTCGATTGAGATCAGTGTACTAGATGAAGATCCTCAAATGGCTGCAGACATTGCCAATTCGATTACCATGTTCTATGACTCAGTCAAATTTGAGCTAATACAAACGAGATCAAAAGATCTATTGAATAGTCTGCAAAAAAATTATGAAACACAAAGAAAGGTAGTAGATTCATTAAGAATCAAAATGGATTCGATGACTAAATATGGAGTGATGAGTCAGTTTCAGCGCGGATATTTATTAGATGCTTATGCTCAGGCTCCAAGTGGTGAAATCAATAAATTACGATCTCTGGTTGATGAAAATATTAAAAATGGAGAAGGATTTGATATTTTGGAAAGAATCTACGAACGTGAGGTTGAAAATCTGATGTTCATTAAAAGATTTATAGTGCAAGCACAGTCAGATGCGGATTTTGATTTTACTCAAAAATTTGTTGTGGATCGTGCTGTTCCTGCTGAACGGAAATATTCACCTGTAAGATGGTTAGTAGTTGTTGTTGGAGTTTTTTCATCAATCCTTGTGGCCATTACCATGTTACTGTTTAGACGTAAATGGCCATTTATTAAAAATAAGTTACAGGATTGAATCTAAGATTAAACTTTTTACTAAGTAACTATAGCATAATTGCTTATAGTATTCTTGTATGTTTTTTTGTTTTTTATTGTTTTGATGCTTCCAAAGAAATACTGATCTTAACTATTCCTATCGCATTGTTCGGCTTGATTGGATTTTTGAAACCGGATATTATTTGGTTCAGCATAGCTTTTTTTACGCCCTTATCGATAAATCCTGCGGATGTGGACCTCGGAAAAATAAGTATATCCTTTCCCACGGAACCCTTATTAGTCTTGCTGATCTTTCTTTTTGTATATTATCTATTTGTCACAAAAGAATTAGACACTTCTTATTTTTATCATCCTTTCTCGATTTTATTGTATTCTTATTTGGGATGGATGTTAATTACCTCTTTCACCAGCGTAGATAAGATAGTTTCCATTAAATTTTGGATCGCTAGATTGTGGTTCATTATTCCTACTTACTTCCTTGGATATTTTTATTTTGTATCAAGAGAAAAAGTAGTACGGTATGTCGAGTTGTTTTTGATCGCTATGATGTTAGTGTCCTTATTTAATATTCTTCATTTATCAAGATTTGGATTTGAAGACAAACCATCTCAATGGACAATGCAACCATTTTTTAAAAATCACGCAGTGCTCGGAGCTATCAATGCATTATGTATTCCACTTAGCTTTGGATTGATAAGTTATCATAGAGGACATGCTCTTAAGCAAATCTTTTATTTTTTCATTCTCTACATCATGGTATTCTGTCTGATTGTGACGTATTCAAGGGCAGCCTATATCAGTATAATACCAGCACTGTTGTTATATATAGCATTAAGATTAAAAGTTCCCTTTAAGTCTATGATGCTTTTATTAGTTTCCGTTTTAATAGGAATACTAATTAATCTGGAAGGAATTATTAGAAACTTAGAAACAAATAAAATTGCAAGTTCTGACAATCTGGTTGAAAATGTAGAATCCATTTCTAATATAAGTACTGATGCATCTAATTTAGAAAGAATTAATCGGTGGGCTTGCGCCGTTGATATGTGGAAGACTAAACCACTTTTTGGATTCGGACCGGGCACTTATATGACGGAATATGCCCCATTTCAATTATCGGGCAACTACACTGAAATCAGCACAAATTCAGGAGATGTCGGAAATTCACATTCAGAGTATCTTGGACCACTAGCAGAACAAGGGTTACTAGGCGGATTGTTGTTTCTAGCTATATTATTATTTGTAATTTATTACTCATTTAAGGTATATAACAATGCTCTACAAAAAAAAGATCGAATTGTTATTTCGATGGCTGCTTGTGCATTAATTACTTACCTCACACACGGATTCTTAAATAACTTTTTGGATATGGATAAGGCGGCCATTCCATTCTGGACCCTTATTGGAGTCTTGGTAACCTATGATGTAAAATTTTTTAAAGAAAAGAATACCATAAATCAACCAATAGAAAACTAATGGATATTTGTTGGATGATTGCCTATTCTAAGAAATAATCACATTATTTTTATTGGACCAGTTCCAACATTATCGTAAATGATTCTAGAATGTTCAACATAATCGGGGAACTCTGATTTTAACCAATCAAGAATGTTCGAAGCATATTTTTTACTAAATAATACATGAATATTAGGCCCAGCATCGATCGTGTAGCATATCGGAATTTTTGAATTAACCCGAAAATGATTTAAGGATTTAATGATTCTAATGGAATCTGGTTCAAGTAAAAGATAACCCGGGCGGCTACTCATCATCAATGCATGAAGACTGAGTGCTTCTTCTTCTGCGACTTCTATAAATTCTTCCCAATTACCTTTTCTTAATATTTCATATAAACGAATTATGTTTTCATTCGCCTGTGAAATGCGATTTGTTTGGTAAGGATGAATATTCATTAAATTGTGACCGGCAGAAGAAGATACAGATTTTTCTTTTTGGTCAACTAATATTATCCAATCCTGGAGATCTCGAAAATTTGAATGAATTAAATGCTCTAGTCCTATGGCATACTCATCACTCGAATTCGAAATTGCATTAATTTTTCCCCATAAAGAAGCTACTGGATAAATTGAACGACAGGCAGATCCGGAACCTAATCGTGCGCGAATTGAAGATCGTTGTAAAAAATCTGATGGCTCTGAACTATAAAAACTTTCGAGATCAGTAAGACAAAGACTTAGTGCGCTCATAGCTGATGCAGAAGATGCAATTCCTGCAGAATGAGGGAAATTATTTTTAGAATCTACTACAATATTCAGTTCACTGAGAAACTTTAGATTCAATGAATGAATAAATCGTTTTACCTTTTGCTCAAAAAAAGAATTTGGTTGTCCATCGTAAAGAAATTCTATTCGTCCATTACCACTTTCATAGGAAATAGTGGTTTCGGTGTAAGATTTTTCAAGTGTAAAACTGATGGAAGGATTTACTGGTAATTGTACCTCCTTTTTTCCCCAATACTTAACAATCGCAATGTTTGAAGGGCTTCGCCAACCAATTATTCCTTTTTTTTCCAATTTTCGAGATCTTTGTTTAAGTCAAAATCCTGTAATACAGCATCCATAATGGGATCAGCACCCTCCCGATAGCCAGCTTTTAAATCATATCCATAGATCTTGCCGATGCTGTTATAATATCGAGCACTGAATCCACCTTTTAATTCCTTAATGATGTCATAGAATGGTTTCCCTAAATTTCGTTCCATCATTTTAGTAAGAATTTTTCCTTGCGTTCGGCTTAGATTCTTCAAGGGTTTTTCGAATTCTTCTTCCAGTCTTTTTTCAATATCCTTAATAAATCGGCGTCTTTCTCGTTTGCTTTGGCCCTCTGTTTCTTGTTCTATTTGTCGAAATAATCGCACACCTTGTACAGCATAGGGATAAACTACAGCAGCATATCTCTTGTATTTGTTATATAATTCTCTTTCATCGGAGTAATCAAATTCCTTAGGTGCTTTGATTAATATTTTTTCAAGTTCAGCGACGATGAGGGTGTCACCATCCATGATAAGAATCTTTACAGCTTCACCATCAACAGAAGTCTTGTATTCAATAAATTGTGACAAACCATTAATTGAATTAAGAATTAGACACATGAAACATAATAACATTTTATTCATGCCAGATCAAACTTACAAATCTATTAGTGTATTATTATGATTCACTGATGATGTTCTGTTTTGATGATTTTAAAATCAGAATATTATAATATTTATATAATCATCCTATTCTCTTAAAATTCAGATTAATTTGAAAAAGTTTGTTTCCAAAGTAATACACCTCCAAGCAGATTTCTGACATTTTTAAATCCGTATTGAACAAATATTTTTTTGGCAATTCCACTTCGGTTGCCACTTCTGCAATAAAGTATTATTTCTTCGTTTTCTTTTCCGATTAATTCTTGAATTTTATAAGGGAGAGAAGTCTGAAGACTAGCCAATTCGCCGCCTATGTTAAATTCAGAATGTTCATAAGGCTCTCTAACATCGATCAGAATAAATTTTTCTTTTCGATCTATTTTATCTTTTAATTCTTGTACAGTTATGTCTTGCATAATTTTTTCATTAATTAATTGCAATCAGAAGGAATTGAAGACTGAACAGTTACATTCACCTGGGAGTTCATTTTAATTTTTTTTCCTTGTTGCCAAGGAGGATCTTGAGAGATTATGATAGCTTCATCCAGATTATCTATAGTTCCCTCTTCCATTACGTTTGCAATATGAAGGGTTGATGCTTCTAATTCGAATCGAGCCTCAGCAAGAGTCTTACAACGAAGATTAGGCAAATCCAATTCCGCTCCTTGATTAACTGAAATTATAACATAAATAGTATCGCCCTTGGCTAAAATCACTCCACGTCTTTTATTGTTTTGATCGGCAATTAGCTCACCTTTGTATCGCGCTTCTAAGATATGTCCGGTAGGACCAGGATCATATTTAGTTCCTTCGACAACAAGTTTTAATTGGTAGAGACTTTCAAATTCTTGTTTTTTGAAGTCGAATTTTTCACCATAAAGAGTAGTGAGATTATCTGAGATCAATTCATCTGCTTTGTACCGACTAACGGTTAAATAGATAGCGCGTCCTCTTTTAACAAATGAATTTGGTTTTGGGACCTGATTAAGGACATATCCACCAGGTTTTCCGATGAGGTGAATAGAATCTGTAATAATTAATTCATATCCTTTGCCAGCTGCTAGCTTTTCAATCTTACTTAGAGGTTGACCTATATAATTGGGTAATCTAAGCTTTTGCCCATGATTTGTATAAAGGTTGAGTAAAAGGCTGTTTAAGATCCAAACCAGAAGAATAAAAATGAATATTCTGATTAGGTTATAAATAAAAAGATTGCTTTTGAAAAACATCCAAATATCGGCTAATCGAAAGCCTGAATCTTTTATTTCCTTATCACCTGCCAAATTATCTAGATAAATTCAAATTTGTATTATTCTATCTTAAACGATAAAAATAAGCAATTTAATCAGTTAATTAACTGATTTACAATTAATTATGATTTTTTTGTAGCTGCTTTAGCATTTTTTGGTTTACGTACACGGCTTTTGCCATATGAACTAATGGTTCTTTTCCCTTTTGCTGATCGTTTATCGCCTTTTCCCATTGAAATTTGTTTTTAGACTGTAAAGATAAGATTTTTAGGAAATTATAGGATTTTTATGAAAAAGCCGAGTATCTTTGCGATCCAATTTTTGGAAACGTTCATTTATTATGGATTATTTAAAGCAATTCTCCATCCCATATAGAGGGATGTTGGATGGCGTTCATGAGTATACTTTTGAATTGGATGATGAGTTTTTTAGGCATTTTGAGGCCAGTCCTATTCAAAAAGCTAAGATTGAAGCGCGTTTGTTAGCTGATAAACAGGCCAGTTTGGTTACCGTCAATTTAACAATTGAAGGAGTTATGCAAGCAAATTGTGATCGTTGCCTGGCAGATATTCAATTACCACTCAATGGCCGCTACCAGCTGATACTAAAGCGTGCAGAAGGGAATCCGGATGATCCCGATCTATTTTATATTGGATCGGAAGAATCGGAGTGGAAGGTTGCTGAGGTTTTATATGAATATGCTTGCTTGTCAATACCTTTTTCAAAAACTATTGACTGTAGTAATCTTATTCCTCAACCTTGTAATATGGAAGTACTTGTGAAAATCCAAAATGAAGAAAATGATTCTGAACCTAATCCTATTTGGGATGAGCTCAGAAAATTGAAATAAACTTTAAAATTTGTAAATTATGCCTAATCCGAAATGGCGACATTCGAAAACCAGAAAAAGAAAAAGAAGAACTCACTATAAAGCGGAGACTCCTCAATTATCTGTCTGTAAGACTACAGGTGCGACCCATATTCGTCATCAGGCTTATTGGCATGAAGGAGATATGTATTACAAGGGCCATGTGTTGATTAAAGGAGCAGAATCAAAAACAGCTGAAGCCTAAACTAAATTTTAATTTTTCAAAATATCGATATACAAAAGCTCCGAAATCGGAGCTTTTTTTTTAAATATAATAGAAATGAGAAAAGTAATTTTTACCAAAGACGCACCGGCTCCTATTGGGCCATACAGTCAAGCAATTCTTGCTGATAATACACTTTATGTATCGGGACAAATTGCCCTAGATCCTAAGACCGGTGAATTGCTTACTTCCGAAATTGGAATGGAAACGCATCGTGTACTAGATAATGTCAAAGCCATTCTTACAGCGGCAGAGATGAATTTTTCAAATGTCGTGAAATGCAGTGTATTTGTTAAAGATATAGGACAATTTGCTGCTATTAATGCCGTGTATTCAAGCTATTTTTCAGATAGCAATGCTCCAGCCCGTGAATTAGTCGAGGTAGCCGCACTTCCAAAAGGAGTAAACGTAGAAATATCGTGTATAGCCCATAAATAAAATGAATCGTAAAAAAATACTTTCTGGAATTCAACCAACTGGACATCTTCATTTGGGAAGATATTTTGGGGCAGTTGAGAATTGGGTAAAACTTCAAAAGGATTATAATAGCATATATTGTGTAGTTGATTATCATGCTATCACAATGCCTTATAATCCCATTAAATTAAAAGAGAATGTTTGGGAATTAATCTACAATCTTCTCGCCTGTGGTATCCAGTACGAAAATCTCTTCATTCAATCAAAGGTTCCCGAGCATACCGAATTAGGATGGATTCTCGGTTGTTTTTGTTCTCACGGAGAACTCAGTAGAATGACTCAATTCAAAGATAAATCGGAACAGATTAAAGATAAGAGCAAAGATGTATTTATATCTTCTGGTTTATTTTCATATCCTGTCTTGCAAGCAGCAGACATATTAGTTTACAAAGCAGATTATGTTCCAGTGGGAAAAGATCAGGATCAACATCTTGAGCTAACTCGAAACATTGCTCAAAGATTCAACATGATGGTTGGTAAAGATTACTTTGTAGCACCAGAAGGTATGTACACGGAAACTCCTAAAATTATGTCTACGGCAGATCCGAGTAAAAAAATGAGCGCAAGTCTTGGGGACAAGCATAATATTAATTTATTTGCATCAATCGATCAAATTCGTAAGCAGATTAGATCGGCTGTAACTGATACGGGTGAAAAAAATGATGCAATGAGTCCAGGAGTTGCAAATCTATTTATGATCCTTAAGGGTTGTAATCGGATGGACGATTATAATACTATGATGAATGAATATAACAATGGTACGCTGCAATATGGCAAGTTTAAAGACTTAATTGCTGATGCCGTAATCGCCATGGTTGAACCTATTCAAAAAAATAAGGAAGAGATTCTAAAGGATACCAAAGAAGTTAAAAACAAAATTAAAAACTCATCAGCAGCAATTCGGGAACGAGCAGCCCAGACACTTCAGGAAGTAAGAGCTTTGGCCGGCTTGGGTTAAAAAGTAAAAAAATTATTCAGGATGGAAAGTATTTACAGTGTGCAAATTTTCCTGGTAAACTGGAATTCTTTTTAATACTGTATTATTTAAGTTGAATGGTCTGCCATCTAATCTATAGGCTGAATTACTATAATAGATTGTATCTCCGTTAATCTGAATATCTGTGTGGTCAACTTCTGAATAAAATGCAGCAAAACTTTTTAAATCATCACATAATATCAGGAAGTATGGTTTGTAGTCCAGTTTTCCTTTGATTATTTTGTTTTTAACCAACAGATTCCAATCTACCATTTTTGATTCCTTATCCCCTTTTAACCATAATACCCAAGATTTAGGGTTTCCACTAATGGTATCTTTTTTAGTTAATCTACCATAATACTTTCCTGCTTCAAAAATACTCATACTGTCATATTTGATTTTAAACATGGAATCCGGTTGCATAATTTCAGTTTCAGGATAAAGTGCTATCCATTTTTTTAATTCTAATTGTTGCATAGGTATCTCAGGTAATTTTTTTCCTTTCAGTTTCCCTGCAATAGCTTCACCGCTTACCTGTCGCCACCAGGATTTTGTTCTCGAATCTTCAAACATTGCATTATAATGGTCCATTCCCACTAAGCGAAAAGTCTCCTCTTTTCCATCTACTATGGGCTCATAAATTCTACCTGTACGGCAAACCGTACAATAGGTAATCATTACCTTCTTACCACCTACAAAGTCTATTACCTGATGATGATATCCAAGATATTGAATAGGATAAGCCTTGGCTTCTCCATTGATTTCAATACCCATTATTATTCTGTTTTCATCCACTTCACTTTGATCTGGTTTTTTAAATACCAAATTCTTAGGCTGAAGGAACATGTGATCGGCACTCATTTTCTTATCAACCACATATTCACATAAAACTGTTAGAATAATTATTAGGATTACTAACCATTTATTCCATTTCCAAGCACTGGTAAATGATAGGATAATTCCAATTATTAAGGATAATCTGAATATCCATCGGTAATGATATAGAAAGTACGCAAGATTTATTGAATTTGACTCCTGGCTGCCTGGTAAAGGCATTATAAAGTAAATATTAGCCCACTCAAACAGAATAAGTAGCAAGGCAAATAAAAATAACACAAAGCGGCTATGAATCATTTTAAAATTATATTAGAATATGAAGATATCAAATTTAAATACAAGAAAATTGTTTTCAAATCAAAAAAGCAGACCTAATAATATTAGATCTGCTGAATTCATAAAAATCAAAAAAATAACTAGTAAGAACTAGCTCTTAAAACCATTAAATAAAATAAACTTATTTTTTAACTCAAATACAAATTCTACATTCATATAAAATTTTGATTTTATTAAAATTACATTCTTCAAGAGATCATTAATTTTTCAAGAAACTGTATTTAATCATCGTATGAATAATTCATAATAAGTTACTTTACCAATTAGTTAAATAAAACTTTTTAATGAAATTAAACCAATGAATCGTTTTGGATACTTTGTCTTTCATCGTAGTCCCATATTTTATCTCGATAGACTGTGTTGACTAACATTCAATTATTTTTCACCGTAAAACTCTATTTATAAAGGTTTACAAAGAGTAATTTTTGAAGAATCACCGGTAATTTTTGTTGGTTTTTCCTCTATGTATTGAATTTGAGAATTATTCTCTGTAATGATTATGCTCTTATCCGATGGTATATCAGTAAATATTTGTTTGGTATAATTTTTTTGCCAGGTTACAACCATAGTATCAATTTTTAATGCAGATCCAAGACCAATATCATTTCTAAAAGAAGAGGAACCAAAACTTCCACCTGAGCATATATCTCTGTAAACTTCTCTTCTTAAACCATTTTCATGGAATATGAGCTTTAATTTTGACCCCATTGCCGCACGATTGGTTTCTTTGCCTTCCAGGCGAATATGAATCCAGTGATTTTTATTCTGACCCGGATTAATAAAAAGTGCATTATGATAGAAGTCACTAGGAAATGCCCCACCTATTTCAACAAAAATATCCTGATCCCCGTCATTGTCTATATCTGAAATACCAACTCCATGACCTTTCTGTATACTTCCTACTCTTGCAGATACCGTAGCGTCTATAAAACGACTTCCCTTTTGGTTGATATATAATTTATTTGGCAGAAGAGATTCAAAGTCCGGATTTCCGGTTGCAAGGTACATATCCAGGTAACCATCATTATTGACATCCCCAAAATTAGCTCCCATAGAAAAGACACTCTTCGTCAGTCCGGATTCTTCTGATACATCCGTAAATGTGCCATCCTTGTTATTTCGATAGAGCGTTAATTTGCTCGCATGATTAGGAATATTTAAAGCATCTGTACATGCAGAATGGGCTAAGGATACACCAAAATCATAACCACTTACAAATAAGTCCAGCCAACCATCATTATTATAATCCCAAAACCAGGTTGGAAATGTTAGGTTAGGAATTACTTTAAGGCCAGCCTTTATTGTTACGTCAACGAATTTTGGAATTCCATTTACAATGCCGGAATTTTTTAGAAGCTGATTACTTGAGTTTAAAGTTGAAATATAAAGATCTTCCAATCCATCGTTATCGTAATCACCAGAGGCAACTCCTTTAACAAATTTATTAATTTCACAACCTGCTATGTGCGCGACTTCTTTAAATATTCCTTGGGGAGAATTTATAAACAATTCGCAAGAATTTACTTTTTTAGAATCTTTATTGGATTCATTTCCGATAAATAAATCGATCCAACCGTCTTTATTAAAATCTCTCCAAACTGCTGTTTGAGTAGGTTTATAAGAAAGCAGTCCCGCTTCAATAGTAACATCAGTAAAAGTACCATCGCCATTATTCTTTAATAATGAATTTGGGATTTCACCAAATTCTTTAAGCCAGGCGCCTCTTAAAATAAAAATATCAAAATAACCATCGTTATTGTAATCTGTATGAATAATATTAAGACCACCAGGGACTTTTTCCAGACCAGATTCTTTAGTTCTATCCAAAAAACCATCAACACCATTATTTTTATAATAATGCATTTTTCCATTGCTGTTCCATTCGGATGTTATAATGTCTAAAAAATAATCTCCATCAAAATCTTCAATAATTACACCTCCAGCCAGATTATTGGTATGCATTCCAAGTAAAGGAGCTACATCTGTAAAGGGTTTAATTTCTGCATTGTCCGGATCTTTATACAGATTTGGGATTAACCATTGTTTTGGTACATCCTGGGGATATTTACCCAAGGTCATATAAGCAATATTCAAAAGCCAAATGCTCTCGTAATCTTTTGGATTTCTGTTAAGCAGCATTTCCAGAATTTTAATTGCATTGGAAGATCCGGTTTGGTTAACATGAATACCCGATCCTCGGAATGGAATAATGCAGGATTCACCGGTATGTCCGAAAATACAATTTTGCTTTTCTCCTATTCTAAGATTTGCTAAAGCCAGTTTTCGAACTAAAATGGATGAAGCACTATCCAATGGATCACTCACCATCTTCATGGCACTTTGAAAAACTTCAATAGCTCTTATTTCATCTCCTTGAGCCATAAGATTATTTCCCAATTCGAACAATATACCAAGCCGATCATCCGGATGAAGTTTTAACTGAAGCAAGGAGTCATAATAGTGTATAAAAATTTCAGGGTAAAACGGATTACCTAATTTGGCGGTTTTGGCGAAACATTCCTTAATAATGTCGTTTAATTTATTTTCGTCTTTGAGTTGGACTTTATTGTAGATATGAGCACAGGACAACATCAATACGCCTAAGAATAGAATGGAAAGTAGAAATATTTTAATAATTTTTATCATTTTTTTTACCTCTTTGAATTAAGATCTGTTTTACTAAATTACTGGATTAAACCAGCTCAAAAATGATATGGATTAACTTTAATTAAGTTAAATATTTATGACTCACGGAAAATCTTTGACGAATAAAGTAAAATACTAAATAAAAATATTTTATTACACAAGATTCTGTATAAATATCATTACGGATTTAATTGATACAGGTATATGAATTATTTGATGTTCAATATATTAACATCAAGGACGTACAATTATAAAGCAGAACAGGACACTGTTTCAAATCATTCCTTACGTGGATCCAAAGGTTTTTGCGTTTTTAACTAATTCAATATTTACAGCTCGCGCATCTAATATCACAGCATCGGTAAAATTCAACAAGGCTTATAATAGATTCTTCAGCAAGTAATATCTGTGTTAATTAATAAATATGTTTTCAAGAATTTGTTCAGAACTTAGCTCAGCTTTAATTTTTGGAAAATTGTTCCTTTAATTCAATGATTAACATATTTAATACTAGTTAATGAGTAAAGAACAATGAAACCTATTATAAAAAAAGAAGAAAAAGTAACAATGGAAGGACCGTATCCACCAAGAATCGCTTCCAGGGAACCAACAAAGAAAACAGAACAAGCTGTAAATATTCTACCTGTATTAAAACAAATTCCTGTAGCTCTTGCTCGAATAGGAGAGGGAAAAATTTCAGAAACAAATAATCCCAAAAGGGTCTGACCAATTCCCATGGAAATAGAAAGTACAAAGACTTCTATTAAAATTAATCTACTATAACTCTTGGTGAATAAAAAAATTAAGCAGCTCAAGAGAAAGCAGAGGACGAAAGTGGAAAGTAAAACGTTTTTCAAACCGAAATAATTACTCCATAATCCGGAAGTAAGACTGCCGATTATAGCGCCAAAACCAAGTACTAGCATTATCTGCCCCGGAGCTGTCTGATTATTTAAATCGCCTAACGATATTTTTGAAATCCACATGGGCATCCAGGATATAATAGCCCAAACTGCAATCAAAACACTGCCATACAGTAAGGATCCCATAAGTATTGATTTTCGAAAATTTTTAACGGTAGATACTTGAGTAGTTGAATTAGTTTGATCTTCTGATGATAATAAAATGCTATTCGGTTTCTTAAGCCAAATTAGAATTCCTAGTAATAGAAAAATAGTTCCAGAGAAAAATGCTGTTCTCCAGGAGATGTGCCCTACATGTATTAATCCGGACAGGATTATTCCAACCGGAAAACCGAAATTTAAAATTCCTTGGAATATAGATTTCTTTGGATCAGAAAATGTTTCAGTAACCCATATTACCGAAATCAATAAAATTCCGGATACACCAATTCCACTGCAGAATCTGTAAGCAATTAGCTGTATAGCATTAAAAGATACCGGGCATAACAAAGTGTAAATCCCCGCAATGAACAAAGACAAAATTAATGTATTGATTCTACCCCAAGAATCAGCTAGAAAACCAATTATTAGCCCGCCTAAAGTCATTCCCATTAGAAAAGATGAATTAATCCAGGGAACTAAATTTGTTTTTAAGGACAAAGGACCAAGTCTTTGGTCTTTAATAATTTCCGGAAGATAGGTTGAGACTAAGCTTGAAGTCAAACCACAAGCTATAAAGCTCATGCAGCAAGATATAAACAGAATCAAGTAATTATTTCGCATTTTATTGAATATTAAATTCTAAGTAGTACTTCCTCATTTGGGTTTATAGACAATTAATGTTATACATGCATTCAGTTTTTTTGTAAAAATTTATTCCATTATCACTTTTATTGCGAGGCTCTTAACAGATTTGAATAATCATTAAGGAATTTTATAATAGAAATGGTTTAACATTAATATTTAAATTTCTAAAAACAAGAGATTTTTACTTAATAATTTTTCAACCATTTTAAACAGGCGTAGCTTGATATAATTATTCATCAATATCTTGGATAGGGGAACCATATTATAATTTTAGAGCTCTATCTCATAAGTACTTTTTTAGTCTAAAAATTATTTTTCCATAGAAATGAATGGAGAAGAAGAAGACAGAGGATTGCTGTAGCAGTTTGTTAAAGTCAAACTACTTCTTTTAAGTAAAATTCCGGGTAATTATTTGTTCTTACTTTACAGAAGACTACAGATTTTGGTTAGAGTCCCCTTCCTCCCGCATTCATTCTTTTGAAAGTAAAATTGGGGCTAAGTGATTTTATTTAGCCCCAAAGGAGTAGATTTTAAAATTCTATTTTATTCAGCTGCGTCTAGAATGGCATTATTCACAGAATAATTTCCAATATTTATTCCACTCGTTCTTCCAGCCTCTGAATCAAAACGATAGTGAATTCCACCATATATTCTTGATAAGGCTGCATTTTCAGCCGTTTTATCAAATTCCGCTTTGTCATTTTTAAAGAAATGAGCTAATACCGTTGCAGCAGCACTAGAGAAACAGGAGTGACCACTTGTATAAGAAGGAAAATTCGGAATACCTAATAAGGTTTTAAATCCAGGAATAGCTTGTGATGGTCTAGGATAGTGATAATAATATTTGGTATCCCAACAACTGATTCCAGCGTCCATTACAGCATAATTCATATAGGCCAGAATTCTCGCTGCCCTGATTGGACTCACTTTATCAGAAACTATATGTTCAACGGCAATACGATTCCAATGTCCCGGTGGAGAATAAACACCAACACCATCGGCATAGAAGTAGGCTAGTTTTCTCTGATCTTCTGTTAAATTATCCGCGATACTTTTTAGTTCATCGGCCGCTTTATTGAACTCTTCACTTCCAATAGCTGGTGGAGGTCCGGGTCTTACTGCCTCTACACTTGGAATAAACCATGGTTTTACTTTTCCAAACAAAGGAGTAATTCCAACTAGCCTTTCAGGAGTCTCGAGATTTTTCCAGGACCATCCAAATCTGGCAAAAGCTGCATTTTTAATAGAATCTGAAATAGGTTTAGGTGTTTGAGCACTTTTCATGCCATCTGAAGATAATCTCTTTTTAAATTCATTGGCAACCAGAATCCCAAGGGAATCTCCTGCTTTAATATCTGACTTTGTATTTCTTCCAGCCCATTGAAGTGAATTGATATGTTGAGTGGCCATAGCTTCAATTCTAACTTTTTCAAGTGGGAAAAGAGCAATCAACAAAGACTTGGAAACACTAGCTATGACAGCGCCTTCCGATGGATATGAAGGAAGGGTAGTGACAGGTAGTCTATTCGGAATGGATGGATCTGTATTTTGTCTGACTGGAACATTGAATTTATATTTGAAATTCCAAGCTGCTATAAGTGCATCGTATTGAGCACCCGATAAATAAGCCAACGCTCTACAAGCATATGTTGGATGCGAAAATGGGAAAAAAGGATAGACATCAGGAGTCGCAGAATTCGGAACACTGTAAGAACCATCAGCATTAGGAGATGGTGGCAGATTATACTTTGAAATAAATTCTCTGGCAAGCTCATTCCACCTTATTATTCCATCATTAGCCCAAAATTGAATTGCATTTATTTGCTCTGAAGTTGGGTTGGTTGCTGAAGTTTTTAAATCAGCAAGGTCAGCCATGTATTCCGGAGTTCCGCCAATTAAAGGTGCAGGAATATTTAGAACACTTACATTAGGAACTAAGATTGAATGCCAATTTCCTCCAGTACTGTCATTTTGGGTATAAGAATATGGCTGATATTCAAAATACTCAGGTAGATCCTCATTACAGGATAATACTAAAAAGAGTGAGGCAATGAGTATATAATTAAATTTAATGATTGATTTCATGATTATTTATTTAAGAAAGTTTATTAGTTTGAGTGTTCCATAGATTGTGCAGAAGACCAAAGTGGAAATTGAAACGCCAGGCCACCGGAAATGGATGAGGTTTGACCAACGTTTCGACCAGAAAGAACTTGAGTGTAGGATCCAAAAATACTAAGTCCATTAACCCAAGGAAAATAGAAATGTGCAAAAAGACCAGCTCTGGTAAAATTCATCTTATTGGAAGCCAATGGCATGTCCTGTCGACGAATATCAAATCCTCCCTGAGTATTCATTCCTTCATATAAGGCATGAACAAATAAAAGGTCTTTATGAATCCAGGTTCCAAGGTTTATGCCATACATAATGGCATCTGGCATATCTACGATGTTGGAATAGATTGGTCGGTCGGTGTAATAGAAATCTCTTTCCAATTCAATATTACTTCTCAGGTGATAAGAGCTGAATGCCCTTAAATAAATTCCGTTATTTAATTGATATTGAAGGATCCCTCGAATAGATCCTTCTTTGGCTCCTAAGCCAATGCTAAAAGGTAAAAAGTCTTTATTGTAATTCGTCAATGGAGTACTGAACCCTACGAAGCCCAGAACATCAAGTCTTCCCGGGCCCATTTGCTTATTGACCAGTAAGGCTTTAATGCCTATTCCTAGATCCTGGATACCACTTTGTCCAATAAATTGGCCTTGACTTGGCTCAGTCTTCACATAAGGAAGTGAGGCAATAAAATTTATTTTTTTTGTCAATCCTAAGGCGAACATAGCGGCATAAGATTGGGTTGTTACTGTTCCGAGATTACCATTGGTTCTTTTTAAAGTTCCTTCCCAATAATGATCCCATGAATCATGGCTATAAATAACAGCACCACAAAATCTACCAGCATCCATCATAATATTGTCTACTGGGTTTTGAGCTACTAATATAAAGCCAGGACTTAGGAGGCCGAATAAAAGATAGAGATGAATTTTTTTCATTTTTAATTTTTTTGATTTAAGAAATTATTTTCAAATAGGGTTGCGAAAGTATATACAGGTGGATATAGGCGAATCTTCAATTGACAATTTGAAGAGAATTAATGATGAAATGCCTAGTTTGATATTTTAAAAAAAGGATAACTTTGTCTTTTAAATAATAATTTTATTGATATATGAAATTAATTCATCAAACATTTAATCTCGTTCATCAGACAAAACCATTGATTTATACAATTGCTATTTTATATATCTTTTAACTTAATAATTTTGATCAACATCCTTATTTAAAATGATTAAAATCAATTCAATTAAAATTTTTCCATGGTTGGTTTAAATTTTGCTTGTAATAAGATTCAATCAAATCATTTATTGGTACGTATTTTTTATTTTTTAATCTATAATTATATATTATGAAGTCATTTGGTATTAATTTATTTATGTTATCACTAGGTATTAGTTTTCTCCTGCCAATGGCAGAAGATAAAATAACAGCTCAATCTTCAGAACAACAGATTTATCACATTAAAGCAATTCATCCGGATGGTAAGATGCTTGCCGTAAAAGCGATTGATAAGCAGGGTCAGATTCACGATGTAAAAGCCATAATGGATATGGGTAACCATCATATTATTGATGTAAAAGCCATCGTAGATGGCAAATACTTACCCGTAAAGATGATTTTAAACAAGGATAAGAATATCCCAGTAAAGGCGATTATGGAAGATGGGACCTTATTGGATATTAAAGCCATTGCAGACGACGGCAGCAAACTGGATATCAAAGGGGTAAACAAGAATTCTAAAGTTATTGATCTAAAAGCCATCGATAAAAAAGGAAATCAATTGGGTGTAAAAGCCATTACTCCAGGAGGTCAATTTTATGATGTGAAAGGTTTGAAAATGTTAGATCAAAATGAGGAAGGAACAGTTTCTAATGTAAAGATTTATGCACATATTAAGGCCATTCCTCAAACCATGATGAGCAATAAGGATACGGTATGGCATGTGAAATGTGTTCATCCTGATGGAAAACTTATTGACGTAAAAGCAGTAGACAAAAATGGTAAATTATATCCGGTAAAAGCATTGGTAGGTAAGGAAAGAACCTATATGATGGATGTTAAGGCGAAAATCAATGGCAAATGGTTGCCCGTAAAAGTTGTCAATATTGCCGAACAATATGCACCGGTAAAAGCCATTGGAGCTGGTGGAATGCTATATGATATAAAGGCCATAACCAGTGACGGACAAAAGTTGGACGTAAAAGGGGTAGCCCAAAAGGGAAATATCTATGATATTAAAGCCATTGATGCACAAGGAAGATTTATGGGAATAAAAGCAGTATCACCTTCTGGAATTATTCACGATGTAAAAGGAGTCAAGATGAATTCTGAAAAAGTTGAGGGTGTCGTTAATATTGTTGAAATCCTGGCACACATTAAGGCATTACCGACGTATATAGATTAAACTATATGCCATAATAAATTCCTGTAAACTTGTTTGATGGATTTAATTTCATATCAAACAATAAATATTCAGGTACGACATTAAATAAGATTGGGACTATAGACTTCAGAGAATGTTTATAATCCCAATTTTTTTTGGATACTATTAAGAGTTAATTTCAATCATTAATATTGAAATTGATGATCTAATATCAGATCGTTGAATGATTACTTGATGGTATGACATTTGATCTAGTTATTGGGTTATCTTAATCAGCTGAGCTCCATATGTTCTCTCCTTGGATCGAAGCTGCACAATATAAGACCCATCAGGCAGATTCGAAGGCCAGGCTACTTCTGTCTGAAGCTGTCCGATGAATTACCCTGCACAGCTTTCCTTCCAGATTGTATAAAATCATCTGCCCTCCGGAACAACAAAGTATGGAGTTATGCCAGAAGATCTTATCCCGATTTGCAGATATTAAGGTTATCCTGGCTTCCTTGGTCTGGTTATTTACACTATTCGGCGTTTTAGCTCCATAAAAATTCAGAAAACCATCGAAATTAAAAGTGTTCGTTAAGGTATCCAGTGTTCGAAATTTTTGATAAACTAACTCACCCTGCAAATTCTAAAAACTGCTATCCAAGAATGACCCAAGAAATACTAAATCATTATCGTAAAATTACCTTAATACACATTGTAATTTATTTCCGGA
>CAZHNF010000019.1:0-9781 GCA_964533625.1 uncultured Saprospiraceae bacterium
TGTAAGTATCTTTTCTAGTAGCTTGGAAGCCTTTCCCATTGTACAAAGGTAATGATTCTTAAAGTAACTTAATAAGATTTAGAATGAGGCATAACGAATAGAGCGTTCAAGCATTTATGAAGTGCCGCCACTTTGTCGGAAGTTAAATGCAAGAATTCGTTTCTTCACAAGAAGCCAAGAATGCAAAGTACTGCTTCTTGGCGGCATGATCGCAAGTACAATGCTATGCCTTGTATTATTTCATCCTACACTTAAAGTGATGGAGTTTAATTTTAAACTTACATCCTTAATAGCTTTCATAACTTTTTCAGTTTGTGCTTCTGAAGCTTTCTTTGAACCAGAAACATACTGCCTCAGTAAACTAGGATTAAGATTGGCCGTTTTAGCCAATTGACTAATGTTTACCTCAGGAATTAAGTCAAACACCGATTCTAAATCAACTTCAAATTTTAGTTTATAACCCTTACTTAATATTTTTTTAAGCTCTGCATCTTCCTTTTCAGCAATCTTGAGCATTTTATCCAAGTTTAGTTTGACTTGTTGATATGTTTTACCTCCTGCAACGCATCCATCAACCTCTTTGATATATGCAAAAAATGCATCCTTGTTCCTTTCAATTATCGCTGTTAATTGTTTCATACTACATTATAATTTCTGATTTTTTCAAAATACTTAATTCTGTACCTTTTGGCAAATCTTTTGATCCATGAAATGGAATTACAATGATTCCAGATATTGTATCATGCTTGTAAATTCTATGGCTTCCTGTTTGCCTTATATAATACCAGCTTAGCTTCAATCAGTCTTTCTAGTTCAAGGGCTTTCATTTTGCAAAGGTAGCATATTTGCTACTATATTACAACATCTAAATTTACTTTTTTAAATATGAGGCATAACATCATTGTTAACGCAGGAATAATCAGCACCAACCGTATTGCAAATTTCTTATTTGTAAAAAATTATAAAGAGTAAATTTATAAAGTTGGGGCTAAACATTATCAAAGATCTATTCACGATAAACCATACAGTTATAATTATTAAAACAACATAGAATTTTTTAAGATTTAACTTGCCCTGAAAGGGCATAATAATTTACGATAGGGCAATAAGCCCTATCAGGTTCTAAAGGCACGAAATCTTAAGCCCTGAAAGGGTGAAATATTCAATCCCAAACATATTTTTCATCGTATTCCACATTATACTCTTTAAGAAAAATACGATACTCCTCTTGAAAAGTCTTAATCCTATGATGCTCATGCTGATTAGAAATATAAGCAATAACATTATTTAATTCTGATGGGTTTACTGAAAACGCACCATAGCCATCTTGCCAGTAAAAATTTTTATATTCTATTCCTTTTGTTTTTATCCATTTAGAAGAATGTAATTTTATTCCTTCCACCAACTTCATTAAAGCTATTTTTTTAGAAAGCATACACAGTATATGAATATGGTCCGTTGAGCCACCTACTTTTATTACCTGGCATTCTAATTTGTTGCAAATCCCACCGAGGTAACTATGTAATTCCACTTCTGCAGGAGGATGTATTAGCGGAGCTCGGTATTTGGTGCTAAATACTAGGTGTAAATAATTTTTAACAAGAGATTGTCCCATAGTTTTGTATTTCGCCCTTTCAGGGCTTGTTTTGGTTCTAACTTTCTTAATCGATGGGCTAGCTCCCATCGATAACCTACTCCACCCCTTTGTGGCTTCGTATAGTCTTTAGGCATGCATACAAATTTGCGGAAAATAAATGGATAATATTTAATCCCCAATCCAAAAAGGACATGAGCAGACATAAGATGCTTATTTGTAATGAACCAAACAGATATTAAAGAATGTATCAACTAATTCAGTATTAGCCAAAACATTCAATTCTATCCATTAATTCCTTTTAGATTGCTCTTTGGTATAAACAAATCCCAATTATACTAAACTATACATGCATTCTCCCCTCTACTTTTTAAATTGATGCGTTAAAAACTAACGACGGCGAAAAATATAAGAACAAATACTCATACAAGCTAGAATTAAAATTTCTGAGCGTTACTGATTTGAAGCTGATTCTAAATACTTATATAGAAGTTTCCAGGTGCTAAACTTGCAATGTATTAATAGGAGATAAATTATATTGTTAATATCCTAAGGCGGAACTACGATCTGCCGCCTCCCATCTGTCCTCCATCTTCTCCTTGCTTTAGATCATCATTTTGATAGCCTTTCTTCTTTTTGGATTTTGACTGTTGACCGAATTCCATACCTCCAAATCGATATTCAAATCCAAGCCTGATACCTCTTCCTTCAAATTTACTTCGGCTGTCAAAATTGAATTCATTGGAGCTAAATTTAGTATTAATCGGCATCCAGGTTTCAAATACATTATCAATACCAAAATTAATGGAACCTTTTTTCTTCCAGATATCTTTCCGTACACCGAATGAATAGACATACCAGGTTCCTTGTTCTCCCTGTGTAGTTAACTTGGGAGAATTGTACAATATAAAAGTCGTAAGACTCCATACAGGGCTTAAATACACCATCCCAAACGCATTGATGTTGTAATTGAAGGCACTGTTCTTAACACCTATAAATCTTTCGCTTTTAATTTTTTGATAGAAAAGATTAACCGTAGAATTTAGGATCACTTTTCCAATCTTCATAATTCCACCATTAATGGTGGCGCCACTCGAGATAGAGCTGGACAAGTTATTATACGTTGCATTGGTGATACCCGCAGAATCTACAAAGCGATAATTGTCTATTAAATCTTTTGTAGTCCTGTAGTACAACGTAACATTCAGGGTATTAAAGTTTTTTGAATAAGCGCTCTGCCACTCTATGGCTTCTGAAACTTCAGGTGAGAGTTTTGGATTTCCGTAAGAAATATTCGTTGGATCGTTATAATTAATATACGGGTTGAGGTAAGTCAAACTAGGCCTTTGAATTCTTCGGCTATAAGAAATCTTATTGCTAAAGAAATTATTATGCTGATAAGAAATTAGACCAGATGGAACCCAACTATCATAATCGTTATCAAAAGAAGAATCATTGGTTACATTGGCATCAATCACAGTTTTTTCAAATCTCAATCCTGCTCTACCGGTGACTTTCTTAAAAATAGGAAAGGTCAGCTGTCCATAACCGGCAAAGACATTTTGATGGTAATCGAGATAGTTTTGTCTACGCAAATCTTCGACATAAGTGCCGGTTTCAAACTGCAGCGTATCGTATTGAATGTCACTGGTAACATTCCGAAGGATGGTTTTCGCACCTGTTTCTAAATTTACATTTTTGGATAATGGATGTATATAATCAAATGCTGTCGTCCATTCTTTGTTATAACCAATATTTGGACCAGCTTCAGAATACACTAAAATATCCTGTACATCAAATTCATCGATGTCGTAATCGCCATGATTTCTATTTATGGAGTATTGAGTAGACACTGTCCATTCTCTTTCAGAATCCTTATTATAAGTGTGTTTATATTCAGCATTAATATCAGAGCCGAGATTTCGAGTCAGATATTTTCCTTTACGATTAAAAGAAAACTCATACGGATTGTTACCTTCTGATGTTCTGGTTAACCAATCGTTTCGATTACTGTATTGATTGATCGGCACTCGCAATCCTACATTCAGGTTGTTCTTTTCATTAATGTCAAGATCTACACTTCCCTGGGCATAAATACCACCACCCAGATTATGCGCACATCCTTCCTGAGCAATATTCAGTTCGATGTTATCATAACGATTGACGCGATCTACTAAAGTCGTACTGTAACCTCGCCACATAAATCCGCCAACATTAGCCGTATAACCAATGTTGCCCCGTCGAATAGATAGATTCGTTCCCATATAAGAACTTCGTGTACCTGCATTTATATTAACCGAGCCACTTTTTCCTGTAACCTTTTTAACCTTAGTGACAATATTTATAATTCCTGCAGTACCTTCTGCGTCATACTTGGCTCCCGGTTGAGTAATCACTTCAACTTTCTGAATTACATCCGCTGGTATCATCTTAACAGCATCTTTGATAGAGGATGCCATTATAGACGAAGGTTTACCATTAATAAGCATAGTAATATTAGAACTGCCGCGTAATGAAACATTGCCTTCAAGATCAACCGTCAGCATTGGAGTTCGGCGCAAGACATCTTCTGCGGTTCCACCCTTGCTGGTAACATCGCGATCGGCGTTGTAAACTAATCGGTCAATCTTGTTTTCTATAATTTCTTTTTGACCGGTAACGGTGACTTCTTCGAGTGCTTTTATTTCCGGCGATAAACTTATTGTTCCGATTAAATGCTCCTGAATATCTTTATTAATTTTAAAGGGTCCTATAATTTTGGTTTTATAACCCAGAAAATTTAGAACTAATTCATACTTGGCATTTTTTAATTCTTTGAATTTAAACTCGCCATTATTTTCTGTTAAAGCTCCATCAACATCTTTGTGTTCTAAGGCTTCTCTAAGCACTACATTGACATACGGAATCGCCTCGTTGGTTATTGAATCAAGTACTTTTCCCGCAATTTTTCCAGTGCCTGGTTTTGGTGCCGCGTTGGGCGACATAAACTGTGCCTGGGCAGAAACGACCATGCAGAACATTAAAACAAGAATTGACGGCTTCATGTACATAAAAATTTAGGCAAAAGTATCAACATTGCAACATCAGCGCTTAGCTATTCGATAAACGCAAGTAATCTATCGATGGAATCAACTTAATGCGTCGTATTTACTTTTTCGGAAATGGTGGCGCGGCTGGCTCCAGATATTTTTTATTACCCATTTGTGAAAGAATAGTTTCAATGGCTTTATCCAATTGCTGATCTTCTCCCATAAATGTTTTATATGGATCATTATCAATAACTATATCCGGATCAACACCATGACCCTCGATCTCCCATTGTTTTCCATCGACATCATATCGGGCAAATTCCGGACGATTGAGAAATCCACCATCTACAATCGGAAGACTTCCACGAATACCAACTACTCCACCCCAGGATCTTTTTCCAATGATGGTTCCAAGATTAGATTTTCGGAATCGATAAGCAAAAATATCACCGTCACTCGCTGAATACTCATCTATCAAAGCCACCTTAGGACCAATGATCTGTTCAGCTGGTTCGAATCTTGGCAATGAGTTTCTCATCTTGGTTACCTGAATCGGCTTTCGGTTTAGTCTTTCAATGATATGTGGAGAAACATTACCACCACCGTTTCCACGATCATCGACAATTAATGCTTCTTTATTCAATTGAGGATAAAAGTATTTGACAAATTCATTCAAACCATCAGAACCCATATTAGGAATGTGTAGATATCCTACTCGTCCATTGGTTGCCTTGGTTACGCGATCAATATTCTTTTGAACCCAGTTGTAATAGATTAGTTTCTGTTCATCCGGAATCGGAACAACTGTGACGTCTTTGGAACCTTCCGCTTTAGCTGTTTTAGAAATCGATAATTGAATTTGCTTATCAACAGTACCCACTAGTAATGAGTATATATTATTTACATTTTTTAAATCTTGTCCATTAACGGCTGTAATAAAATCGCCTTCCGCAATTTGTAAACCAATATCTGTAAGTGGTGAACGAGCTGACTTATCCCAGTTTTGTCCTTTGTAGATTTTTGCAATTTTAAAATACCCGGAAGGATCTTTCGTTAATTGTGCTCCCAATAATCCGGTTTGAATTCTATCGGCTTTAACAAAATCACCTCCGCCTACATAAGCATGACCACAGTTTAGTTCTGAGATTAATTCTCCAATGATATAACTGAGATCTTGTCTGGTATTGACATACGGCAACAATTCAGCGTAGCGATCTCCCAGTCCTTTCCAATCCACCCCATGCATATTCGGATCATAAAAGAAATCCCGCATCTGTCTCCAGCATTCAAAATAGATTTGTTTCCATTCTTGTTTGCGATTAACGTTGACTTTTACATCATTGAGATTTAATGATGTTTCAAGGTTTGCTTTGGCATTTGGCAGATCAATAATATAATAATTACCGGCTGAGATGGCCATTAATTTCTTATTATCCGCAGTAATCATATAGGAGTTAATTTTATCGCTGATTTCAACTTCCTTTTGATTTTTAAAGTCGTACATATTTAAGCGATTAGTCTGACGAGTAGAAACCTTGAAATAATACAATTTATCTTCAACACTACTCAATCCAAAATAATTTCCTGAACTTCCAGGCACTTCAAAAGTTCGATTTACGATGCCGGCGAAATCAACAACCATTGAATCCACGGCTTTGTTATCCGCTTTACTGTCCGATTTAGAATCTGATTTTTTGTCATCCTTCTTTTCATCTTTCTTCATTGGGTTATTCATATCTATTATTCCTGCTTCATCAGACTTAGGAGCAAAAGGACTTTTATCGATAGATCGTAGCGTAATACCATAAATTTTTGCTAAATCAAAATAAGCGTGATTCCACTCCAGATTATTATAGGATGGATTAAAGGTTCGATCAGACACAAAGAATAAATACTTGCCATTTGAACTAAAGCAAGGTGAAAAAGAATCAAACCACTCTTCCGTTACCGGATAACTCTTTTTATCTTCCAGAGAATAGATATAAACAACTGAAGTTTGTTTGAAATTACTGCTTGAGTAAGCGATATATTTACTATTTGGCGACCAGACTTCTCCGGTAATTTCATTTACATCACTGTGTGCAACCTTAGTAACTTCTTTAGTATCGATGTTTACAAAATACAAGGTTTGCTGACGATCACTAAAACCAATCTTCTTACTATCGGGTGACCAGGTCAATCCATATTTATAATTGTTGCCTTTTGTTGTTAATTGAACTCCCCTGGATTTACCATCAGCGGCCATGATGTACAGCTCATCTTCTCCGGTTGCATCAGAAATATACGCGATGTACTTGCCATCGGGTGACCACTCGACATTGCGTTCATGCGCATTGCTCGTATTGGTAAGATTGCGCGTAGGTCCATTTAAAGCTGGTACAGTGAAAATATCACCACGGGCAGAAAAACAAGCTCTGTTTCCATCCGGTGAAACATGAAAACTGTAGATATTATCTTTAGCTGATACCATTTTGTCTCTTCCCAAAGTATGATCATCCAGAATCTGAATAGAAACTTTTTCTACCTTATCATCTTTAAGATTAAGTTTATAAATATATCCTCCATTTTCAAATACAATGGCCTGATCACCAAAGGAAGGAAACTTACAATCGAAATCCTTAAAGTCAGTAATTTTTTTAGTTTGCTTCGTATTTAAATCATAGCAAAATATATTCATGCGATTATCCCGATCCGATACATAATAAATTTTTTGACCAGCCCACATCGGAATAATATCCTGTGCATTGTTATCGGTAATCTTTATAGTTTGCTTGGTATTAAAATCAAAGATCCAGATTTCATCGGCCTGGCCTCCACGGTAACGCTTCCAGGTTCTGAACTCCCGGAATACTTTATTGAAGGCGATCTTTGTTTTATCCGGACTGTAAGAACAAAATCCACCTTGTTGAAATGGAAGTTGCTCTAATAAAGAACCGCGCACATTTACAGTATAAAGTTGACCCTTCCAATCATTGAAATCAAGCCAACGAGATCTTAAAATAATATGATCATTATCTTTCCAACCCATACAGATATTGTTTGGCCCCATTCGATCAGACAATTCATCACGACCTAATGTAGCGGTATAACTTACACGAGTAGGTTCACCACCTTGTGCCGGCATGGTATAGATTTCAGTATTTCCATCATATTGGCCTGTAAAAGCCAGGGTTTTGCCATCCGGAGAGAAGCGAGGAAATATTTCAACACCCTCATGGCTGGTAATTCGACGCGCTACTCCACCGGTATTGCTGACCAGATAGAGATTGCCGGCGTAACTAAAGCATATTTTATCGCCGTAAATAGTTGGAAATCTAAGTAATCTAGCGTCCTGAGAATGAGCTAAATAACAAATTAGTATAGTAAAAATGGTTAAGAAATAACGATGCATATTGGTTAATTTTGAACAAATGTACGAAGAACTTCGTATTGATTTTAAAAATAATTGGCGAAATTATTATTTTATATCGTATTCACCAAGGATCTATATCTACCTCCGCTATGCCTATTGCGTTTCGTTGGTCGACCTGAATATTTCGTCTTGAAACAGCATACACGATTATTCAATTTTAATGGAATAAGAATATCCACCTTTATTATTTGATTCAGCTTGCTTTTGAGTTGTTGCATTACTCGTCACTGTGTACTGTATTATCATCGTTTTCTGAACTTGTACTGGTAGTTTAAAGTGAATATTAATATTGTGGTAGCATATAATCTTTACATGATGAACTTTTGCCACTTTAAAAATTAGTAAATGAGCTAAACGCACGGCTTCCTCATTGCATTCCGGCGAGAGTCCAACCTTCACTTTAACCGCAACGACCTTTCCTTGATAATTAATTTCTAGTCTTAGCGCCACAGTGCCTTCAATTTTATCCTTTAGTGCTGATTCCGGATATTTTAAATTTTCCGAAATAAATTTAGACATGGCTTTGTTTCCTCCCGGATATTCCGCCTTGGGTAAAAATTTTTTCTTTTTGTCCAATAATTCTCAATTATAATTTAACAAACTTATGATATTGGTTTTCTATGTTCATGAGGTAGCTTCCTTCTATTAATGTACTTAAATCCACTTCCGTCTTTTCTAGTACAAGTTTTTGATTATATACTAATTGTCCGGTAATGGAATAAATCTTTAACATCTTGCCCATTAATATAGGATCAATCATAACAGAAATTCTATCGACACAGGGATTCGGAAATATTTCTACATTTTTCGAATAAGTATAATCCGTTACAGAAGTCTGCGGCAATACTTCGATAAAGCAAGTTTTTACGATAGAGTCCATTCCATGCTTATTACTTACTACCAAAGTAACGTTGTAAAGTCCCTTCGTCAGGTAAGTAATGTTTTGTGGATTTTGTTCTGAGGATTGACGAATAGTTGCTCCTTCAAAATACCAATTCCAATGATCCGGTGTGTAAGATGATTGATCAAAAAAGTTTACTGGAACTCCGACCGATGTTTGATAAGTGTTTGCTCTAAAATCAGCCACAGGAGATCTTTGTACGACAGTTTGGTAAGCACTGATCGACGTACCACCGCCATTGAATATCATAATACCCTCCTGATGAAGAGCAGGAAAACAATAGTTGCTGCTGCCTACTGATTTAGTCCAAAGCACAGTCTGTAAGTCACTCGATAATTTTATAAAACTTCCTAAACCGGTATTGATTAGCACACTTGAATCTCCATCAATACTTATTGATCCAAGTGAAAAATTTAATAACGCTGATTCAGCCATAACTGAACCATCTTCAGCATTTAATTTCAATATCCGGTCAGCAATAAAAACATACAGACTACGATCGTAACCAAGGCTAATGTTGCCGTTCAGTGAAGTTGAATTTTTTGTAGGCGGTTCGAATTCCCATAACTTTTCAAATCCAGTTCCAACATCTTTATAAGCCAATAAATTTCCGCCATCTCTCCAAAAATATACTTCACCATGTTCACCTAAGGTAAGTGGATTTTCCTGATCCGGATCACCAGCCAGATTATCGGAGTGATACAAAGTCTTTCCGGTTTCGATATCAATCGCTGAAAGTTGAATTGGAATGGTAATTCCACCCGTAATGCGATAGACTCTTTGATCATTACAGGCCAGAGCGGCATTTGGAGTTATGGCAATAAGCGTTTTGTTTTCCCACACTA
>CAZHNF010000019.1:9881-66632 GCA_964533625.1 uncultured Saprospiraceae bacterium
CAGGCCAGAGCGGCATTTGGAGTTATGGCAATAAGCGTTTTGTTTTCCCACACTAAATCACCATTGTTTTTATTTAATCTCATGGTGAATCTGGAGTCTTGCGGTCGTCCTCCTAAAATGATATCTCCATTACAGGCGAAGACACAGCCCGGATAAGCGCCAAAAACATAAGAAGTAATCTTGCTCTTCCATTTGATGCTTCCATCAATACTATTCAAGGCATATATATCACCATTCGAATAATCATTAACATACACGGCATCCTTGGTAAATCCAATGACATAAGGTATAGCAGAAGGACCAAGATTAGGCGAACTCCAAAGCAGCTGACCAGTTGCAATTTTTCTACATTCAACGATACCACTGTATGGACTGAAAATAATTCTGGAATTCACCAATCGATCTCCAAAGGAATATACCGCCTGACCCAGCGTAGTCGCTTTAGCATTTGAGATAGTCCATATCGAATTCTTGATTTGATCAGGAGATATCATTTTGGTACGTCCGGATCGTTCGTTATCTCCTCCAAAAGTGCTGTAGTTTTGTGCTTTAAGTTGTATAACCAGTATAAGCAAGAAAAAAAATCTCATAAATTATTTTACCATTCAAAATTAATCTAAATTTTTACTTCCTGTGTTTTAATTCGGATTTTATTACTTTTGAATTACTTATTGAATAGATGAATAATGGCTTTTAACGAACAAATTGCAGAACGTATCAGAAAGATATTATCTGAACAAACTGATCAACTGGAAGAAAAAAGAATGTTTGGTGGATTATGTTTTATGGTAAATGATAAAATGTGTATAGGCGTTGAATCCAATCGGATTATGGTTCGTTTTGATCCTACTCGTTCTGAAGAAGTATTCAATCAGGAAGGATGTTATCCGATGGATTTTACCAAAAAAGTTATGAAAGGTTTTGCTTTTGTAGATGTTGAACTCCTGAATACTAAAAAGCAATTATTCCATTGGATCAATATTGCAATGGAATATAACAAAATTGCCAAAGCTTCTAAAAAGAAGAAAAAATAATACTTATTGATTTCTTTTATGCACAATGGCAGGTGCATCTTTAACAACCACTTGAACTGTCTTTCGAATTTTTTCTTCCATAATAATTATTTTTTCTTCTAATAATTTTGGAAGCATAGCATCGTTGCAATGTCGAATAGTATACAGATCCAAATCCGAATCAATTATAACCGTAAAATCATTTTCAACTTTTTGACACAATTGATTTAACTTGGCAGAGTCGTTGCCTACACATACGGTAAATGATATGGCGGTATTTCGCATCACATTGACCTTGATTCTTAACTCATCGAATAAATTGAATAAGTGCGCCAGGTGATCCTCTGCGATAAAGGATAAATCTTTAGATGAAAAATGGATCAGTGCCTGATTGGATTCCAACACTACAATGGGTGGATATTCTCTTTCTATTTCTCCAAATATTAAGGTACCGCTTTCCTCTGGATTGATAAACGATTTAACATGTAAAGGAATATTTTTATTCTTTAAAGGCTGTATAGTTTTTGGGTGAATAACTTTTGCGCCATAGTATGTCATCTCAATGGCTTCCATGAAGGAGAGTCTATCCAGCTTGGAAACATGATCAAATACTTTTGGATCTGCGGTTAATACTCCGGGAACATCCTTCCATATGGTCATAGCTTTAGCCCCTAATGCTGCACTAATTATGGCAGCCGTATAATCAGAACCTTCTCTTCCTAAACTTACTGTATTATTATCTTTGGTTGATCCTATGAAACCCTGTGTTACAACAATTTTCCCTTGTGCTGTTATAGGCAGGCAGGCATTCATTATCTGCTCATTGGTTTCTTTCCATTGTATCCTACCTTCCCGCCAGGTTTCATCGGTTCGAATAATAGATCGCGCATCAATCCATTCACAGGGTATGTTTATACTATTGAGATATGAAGCGAGAATCCTGGATGATATTAATTCGCCAACACCTATTATTTGATCGTATACATAGTCGTAAGACATTGCCCTATCCTCCTCAATCACCCATTCGGCTTCTACAAAATGTTCCTGTATGTTATCCAATAATTCCTTCGGTATGCTGTCAAATAAATTTTCAACAATAGTATTATGAGCTATCTTGATATTTTCAAGCAATTGTGATGCCTCGGATGATTTTTTAAATTTGGCATTTATAACTTTTTCTAAGGCATTGGTCGTCTTTCCCGTGGCAGAAACGACTACGATAAGTGGATCTTCTCCTTTAAAACGGCGAATGATAGACGCTACGTTTTTAATGCCATCAGGATCTTTGACGGAGGCTCCTCCAAACTTAAATACATTCATCGTTCTGTTATCTTAATTAGGACTTAAATATGTTATCATATGGATTGGAAGAATCTTCCTGGGTTGCCCGTTCAGGTACATTTTGATTGGATAATAATAATTTATCCTCACTAACCAACTCATGTTTTTCCTGACCTAAAATTCTTGAGATACCCTGGGATTCCCATTTCTCCAGCATTTTCAAACCTTCCACTTCAAAGACTCCGTTTTGAAGATCAACCGAAGACATGAAGTTTTCAGAAATCTCCATGAATTGTTCCATTTCACCAACTTTTGAACTTACATCATCCGCCATAGCATCCAATGCTTCATCGAATAAAGCTCGCTGATCTTTGTCACCACTAATAACACTCATGGCAGAGCGCATTGCAGAATGGCTGGCATGAATGGCATTTCTTTCCTGTTCTTTAATTTTAACCTGATCAGATATATCTTCGGCCATAACTTCGGATGCCTGATACATTCTGTTTAATACCTTATACAAAATCTCCATCTTGTGGTATAAGTCTTCAAGCTTAATATTAGATTCTTTCAAACGTCCTGCCTGTCTGGCTTTAAGCACGATAACAGTCTCTTGTTGACCATCCTGGGCCTTCTTCATTTGTTCTAAACTGGAATCAATTTGCTTGCTGTTATTATATATCTGCTCTTTTAGTAAATGCATTTGTGATCGAAGCCTTCCAATCTGCTTATTCATTTTTCCCAGATTATCCTTTAGATCTTCGACATAGGATTTAAGAATTCCAATAGGATCAATTTTTACAAATAATCCGGTAATCCATCTCATGGTTGATTTGTACATGTACCAGATTAAATTTCTCAATTTAGGATCTAAAGCAATGTACAAGACTACCCCTAATGTCACCAACATGATGGATAACTGCAATAAGTTTCCTGCCATAACCAGTAGCGTAGGCAACATTTTATATAACAGATAGCCTCCTCCTAAAAGAGCGCCAAATAGAATTAATCCACCGGTTACTCCTTCGGGTTTGCTCCAAAAGCTTTTTCGCTTAAACATTGCTGAATCCATTACTTTATCTTTTATGTTCTTTAAGTTGAAAAATACTAATTAAGCCAAATGCTTATTCATTTTTTCGATATCTGTTTTAATTTCCTCGACAAATCTCAAATATTGCTGACCAAATTCTTTTTTACTATTGCTTATTTTTAGTTTCGTCTGCTCTATTTCTTCAGATAATACCTTAAGCCTTGACTCCTGATTTTCAATTTCCTTTTTTAATTCTTCCCATTTTACTTTATTGGAGTTAAGATTTTCGCTTAACGAACTTAGTTCAGTATTCTTGGATTGCACCTGCTCAGAAAGGTAGGTATCTGCTGCCTTATGAAATTTGGATTGTTCGTTTTCAAGTATGTTTAAATAATTTTTTGCGGTATTCACCAGATGTTCTGCATCAACCTGCATCGATTGGGCTGTAGCAAAAACAGTTTTGTACATCATCGCCTCATCCATATTACCAAGTTTGGCGACTGATTGCAGGGATTTTTTAAATTCAAAATAATCGTAACCCGGAAAGTTATTTTTCTCAAGGATTCCGGTGAGCAATTCATAAAATTTTTGATCGCCTCCTTCTAGGCCAGCATTTGCCGTACTTGAGTTGGAAGAATCCGAAGTCTCTGACGAAACCTGTTTTGGAGATTGATTATCCTGAACAATAAATACAGATTTTATTTTATCAATAAAAGACATATTAAATAATTAAACGCTTGGAAATAAGTTGGTCTGCAATGGCTCGGTCATTGCACAACCGGGTCACTTTAAACTGTTCACCGATTTTATTAATACTTCTCATGTACTCGTTAAATCCACCCTTTCGAACAACAGTAATTTTAAGATTACTTAAAATGTTGTTTTTAATCAAGTCGTTATAGTAAATATTAAAATTACAAAGTGCCTTATTTAAGGTCTTTGATACTTCTTCAAGATTTGCCGGTATATTTTCAAATTCAATAAACCATTCGTGATATGGTAATCCATTATTATCAGGTAAGACCTGCGGAGCGACCAGAAATTCGGTAACCGATAATTGATGTTCCTTAATGGCGATACTCATAGCAGCATCTATCTCAGAAGCTATAACATGTTCTCCAAAAGCGGAGATGAATTGTTTTACTCTACCGGAAACCTTTAATTTATATGGATTAATAGATTCAAATCTTACTAAGTCCCCTAACATATAGGCCCAAAGTCCAGCATTTGAACTTAGAACTACAGCATAATCTTTGTTGAGTTCGACCTCTGCTAAGGTTAGTCGCTCTGGATTAGCTTGAGCGGTTTGTTGCAGTGGAATAAATTCGAAGAAAATTCCGGAATTATTAATGAGGTGAAGATTACTTTGCTGGTAATTATCCTGAAAGGCAATAAATCCCTCACTCGCCGGATAAGTTTCAATCAAGGCAAGTTCTTTACCAACCAGTTCATTTATTTTCTTGTAGTAGGGCTCATAATTTACTCCTCCATGAATGTACACTTCCAGATTGGGCAGTGCTTCAATAACGGTTGAATATTTTGACTTCTCAATGATGGCCTCAAATAAATTTACAATCCATGGTGGAATACCGCTAATTACGGTAACATCTTTTTGAATTATTTCATCAACAATAGCTTCCAATTTAACTTCCCAAGGTTCCAGTGCATTGGTTTCAAATTTTGGCAACATAGTATTCTTCATCCAGCTGGGAATTTCATGGTTGACAATACCGGAAAGTCTGCCAATTAAAAGTCCATTTTTTTCTTCTAAGACCGGAGAGCCGGAAAGAAATAACATTTTACCATTGAAGATCTTTGATTGTGGGTTACACATCAGATAACTGAATAGAGTGTTCCGTCCACTATCAATATGATTGGAAAGACTACTTTTGGTTATTGGGATGTATTTTGTTCCACTGGTTGTACCTGAAGTTTTTGCCAGATATTTTGGTTTTCCCGGCCAGGTAACGTTCTCAATACCATTTATGATTTTATCGAAATATGGTTTCAAACCCTCATAGTCCCGCACTGGAACTGCCTTTACATAATCTTTATGGTTCTTTATTAATGAGAAATGATGGTCGCGACCGAATTCTGTGTTTGAAGCTTGTTTTAATAACTTCTTAAACAAACTTGTCTGATTATCCACTGCATTTGCCTCTGACTTTAGAAATTGCTTGAATTTGACATTAGCAGCTGCTCTGACGATCCCTGTTTTTAAACTCATACCGGTGCAAAAATAACTATTGCATCGTCAATTTATGTAGCTAATCTACCTCAAATCTTCCACGTGTACTCCAGAAATTTTGGATACATCTAACTGATAATCAAGCTTTTTAGTCAATGTTGTTGGTGTATGTGCGATTCCGGTGACGATGTACCTGGCTCCATTTTTTAAATAAATCTCTACTTTTTGAATGTATTTTGTTTTTTTGGAAATATGCAATTTGACTTTATGATACTCATGATTAGGGTCAAAGGGTACAAACTCCAGTACTGAACTTTTTGCAGATTCGCTTTCAATTCGAACTTTGAACTGTTTGGATTTGTACAATTCGACATATTTCAAAGGATGAAAAGCACTTTCTTCCAAGGTGGAATTAGTGATCTGAATTTCTTTTCGATCCTTAAAATAAGTCCATTGACTCTCTCCGTCGAAGTAGATCGATTCATTTGGAATATCTAACTTGTAGTAAGTTGAGGAATACATCAATTGACCAGAGTACTTTTCTTCCTTCGCTTCAGCAGGTTTATTAACCATTGTAAAGTCAATACGCATGGATTGTTTCCTATAACTTGTTTCGAGATCTTTGATCAGTTTATCCACACCATTGGCGGATACAACGGATAATTGCATCATTATAAATGTAGTAAGTCCGAAATCAATAATTTTCATATGTTAATTTAGTTCTTGGATACCCGATATGTTTTCCGGTTAATTTTATATTTGTTAAAGATATCCTATAATTAGGAAGAATGTTCGAATTAGACCCCCAAAATATAAGTCTGTTTCATGCTTACTCAGTAACGCATCTATTACCCGTATTGTTTTTCACATTATTAGGTATTCTGCTGATCCGTCTTTTTCTGTATCGTCCGGAAAGCATTAAACTTTCCGTTGCTTTGATATTGACATTGACCATGATGGCGAGTTTAATAATTTGGATGATCTGGAAAGCCATCCATAATAAATTTGATTGGGCTGAAGATCTCCCTTTTCATCTTTGCAACATTCTCCCCTTCTTACTTTACTTCGCTTTAATTAAAAGATCTAAATTCTTATTTGCGATTTTATATTTTTTCGTGATTGTCGGGACATTTCAAGCTATCATCACGCCAGACCTTAAAGAAGATTTTCCTCATTTCATTTATTTCAGATATTGGATAATCCACTGTGGACTTGTGGTATCGGTGGTCTATATAATGTCCGTATTGCAATGGAAAATTAATTTCAAGGATTTAAAAAATGCTATCGTTGCCGCAAATATCTACTTAGTATTTTCACTAATAATTAATTTGATTACCGGCGGGAATTACTTCTTCAGTATGCGAAAACCAGATGCCCCTAGCCTTTTAGATTATCTTGGGCCCTGGCCGTGGTATCTTCTGACCGGCGAATTTGTTATGATAGCCTTATTTGGATTGCTCTATTGGCCCATTTATAATCATAATAAAAAAGTAATCAACGAATCAATTTAAAAGTTGATCGTCTGTTCTTCTGATGTTGTTCTTCTGTGCAATCATTGCATTTACATAATACAATTGGCTTAGTTTCACCATAACCCATATATCGAATTCGCTGACTTGAAATTCCTTTTTGAATAAGGTAATTATAGACGGACAGTGCCCTTGCTGTACTTAAATTTAAATTGTACTCTAATTCTCCCCGACAGTCTGTATGCGAGGCAATCTCAACGGTTATTTTAGGATTTGAAATTAGTAATTCATAAAGTTCATTAACTGCCGTTAAGGCATCCTTTCTGATTTCTGAACGATCAAAATCATAAAATACATCCTTCAACAAATATTCTTTATCAAATTCATATGGTACTAAGCTGATCTTGTAATTAAGTTGAATCGTTGAATCTGTATTTATTAAACTGGTATCGGGCGTTTTAATGCTCAATTTACTGTTCAGATAATTTTTTCTGCCAGCCATAATCTCATATTGCTGATTTGGCTCTAACTGCAGACTTAAACTTGACTTATTTCCGGTGAATAAAGCATTAGGATCATTATTTATGCGAAGGCTTACTGAGTCAAGACTTTCATCCTTTTGATTCGCCGAATATTCTTTTGTTTTGTAGAATTCCAGTGTAGCTAAAATTCGAATAGTATATGATGATGACTTTACGGTTGAAGTTCTCTTATTCAAAACAAATACTTCAAACAAATCGTCACCTTTGGAGTCATTCCGGTTACTACTAAAAATTGCTCTCTGAATTATAGAGTCTTTAGCTATGTAGATTGGATCAATCGAATAATTAAAATCATCACCTCCGCTATTAATAGGATACTCTAGTCGCTGTGGTGAATTCCACTGTCCATCGGTATTGATCCAGGTTTTAAATATATCTAAGCCGCCTAGTCCTGGATGATAATCAGAGGAAAAGTAAAGTGTATCCTTATACCAAACGGGAAATTTTTCATTGCCTGTTGTATTAATTTTAGAACCCAAATTTTCAATTTGATCCCATTTATCTTCTCTCCATTTTGCTATGTATAAATCATATTGTCCTTGGCCATTTTCACGATCAGAACTAAATACTAAAATTGAATCTGAATAATGTAACGCCGGATGCATGGAATTGGATAGCCCTCCGCCTAAATCCAATAAATTATCTCTTCGATCATTATTCTCGAGCAGTATAGAATAAATTTGACAATAATAGTTTGCAACACTTAGGTCAGCGCATCGTGTAAATAGCATTTCATCTTTATAATTGTAGAAACTGCAAGTGCCTTCGTTGTTTTCGGTATTTACATTTGCATTCAAAGCTGATACCTCATTAGATTTGCTGGAAGAATACAAATCGCTAAATAACAATCCAGACCAATCATACTTTTTTCTACCCGTTGAGCCTAATCGATCTGAAGTAAAAAATAATTTTCCCGTTCGATCAAATACAGGGGCGTAATCATTGGACTGATCATTAATGGGCAATACCTGAATTTGATAATTAAACTTATTGTTTTCTGGTTTAATCCAATCTATCGCCAATTTACATATGTTGGCTTCCCGTCGATAAACATTCTGACCAATCGATTCGTTGCTTAGTTCTGCAAAAGCATCTAAAGCTTCCTTGTAATCTTCATTTCTTTTTAAGGCGTAAGCGTATTTAATTAATGCTTTAGTTGAATTTTGTAATTCATATGATTTTTTATACCATTTCAAACCATTCGAGTATTGACCCATCATATCATAGCATAAGCCAATTTGGTAAGATAGATCGGCTTTAACCGATTTTTGCGTAGCTGTCTCAAGGTCTGCCTTATAGAATTCGCTTGCCTTTGAATACATTTTCAATTCAAATGCATCTGATGCATTTTTAATATTCTTCCAAGGGGAGCAACTAAAGCAAAATCCTACTATTGCTATGATTATTTCAAAGCTGCGGCTATTCACGGTAGTAAATGTACTATAGAATTTTCAGAGCAGAATAAAATGGCTTGTAATAAATTTAATAAACTTGATGGATAAACAACCTGATTTTATAATTTGATCAAATGGATTAAGGCAACTCGTTTGGTGTCCAATAAAAAAGCCCCTGCAGAATACGCAGAGGCTTTTAAAAATAAATTTATCTTATCTTATACTTTGGCTACTTTCGATCCGACTTTTGTTTTTGAAGTTCCTCTAACATTATCCTTAAGCTTGCCTTTCGCAAAGTCAACAATAATAGGAGTTGCCACATAGATTGAAGAATAAGTTCCAACAATAATACCAACAATCATCGCAAAGGCAAAACCTTTAATACTGGCACCACCAAAAATAAATAAAGTAATCATCGTTAATATAGTGGCCAGGGATACGTTGATTGTTCTTGAAAGTGTTGTATTAATGGCATCATTAATAAGTTGTCTTTCATCTTTCTGTGAATCAGAAGCAAGATATTCCTTAATCCTGTCGTAAACAATAATTGTATCGTTCATCGAATAACCAATAATAGTTAATATAGCAGCAATAAAGGCCTGATCAACTTCCATTGGGAAAGGTAAAATTCCATGAAATAATGAAAAAACTCCAATTACTACTAAAGCATCATGCAACAAAGCGACTGTTGTGCCTGCACTATATTGCCATTTATGAAACCTGAAATAAATATAAATGGAGATTATCAATAAGGCAAAAAATAAAGATTTTAATGCACTGGTCTTAATATCATCTGCTATAATAGGTCCAACCTGACTGGAAGAAGTAATGTGAACTCCTGATGCTTCAGAAGATTTAAATTTGTCATAATCGATATCTTCTCCAGTTGCTTCTTTTATACCATCAAATAACTTTTGTGTTACTTTTTCTACAGCAGTTTCAGATATATCATTAATCAAATATGAAGTAGTAATATTAAATGTGTTTTTAGTGTCCACTGATTTAACTACTGGATTACCTTCGAAGGCTTTTGAAAGTGAGCTCCTTAATTTTTCAACATCAATTTCCTTATCAAAAGAAACGTTATAAGAATAACCTCCTTTAAATTCAACGCCTAATTCAAATCCTCGGGTTAGCGCCGATATAAGTCCTATAAGAAGTAATAAACCGGAGAAAATGTAAGCGTATTTTCTTGTTCCAACCCAATCAAAATTTACATTCTTAAATGCCCGGGCAGTTAGATTGGTATAAAATCCAACATCTTTTCCTCTGCCCATCCACCATTCCAACATCAATCGGGTAATCATAATCGCTGTAAACAAAGCAAATAAGATTCCTATGATAAGTACTATCGCAAATCCTTTTATTGCTCCTAGACCATAATAGAATAAAACAAAACAGGTCAGTAGATTTGTAATGTTGGCATCTAATATCGCAGACATTGAATTGGCAAAACCAAGCCGTATGGCTTCTAATTTGGTTTTACCTAATACTAATTCTTCCTTTATCCTTTCATAAATGATTACGTTAGCATCAACCGAAATACCCATGGTCAAAACCAAACCTGCAATACCTGGTAAAGTAAGAACAGTTCCTAATGAAGCCAAGGTTGCTAATATGAAAAGTATATTGAGCATGAGCGCCAGAATTGAAAAAATACCAGCCCCTGTATAATACCAAATCATAAATAGCATCACGAGTAAAAATCCACCGATGATAGCGTATAATGAACTTGTAATGTTTTCTTTTCCAAGAGAAGGACCTACCAATGATTCCTGCACAATTCTTGTCTTAGCAGGTAATTTACCGACTTGAAGAATATTTGCTAAATCCTTTGCTTCGTCTATGGTAAAGCTTCCGGAAATTTGAGAGTTTCCACCCAATATAGGTTCGTTAACTCTTGGAGCAGAAACGATCTCATCATCCAATGCAATCGCAATTTCACGATTATTGTCTTGTGCTGCCCGAGTAGTCATGTCACCCCAGATTTTAGCTCCTTTTGGATCCATAGCCAGTGATACTACAACCTGTCCGGTAATGTTATCTGGATTGGCATTTGCTCTGGCGACATGTGCACCATCTAAAGTAGCTTCATCTGAACCCGCTCTTTTTTTGATGGCGTATAACTCATAATTATTGGTTGTAAGTTTAGTCTGATAATCAATAGAAGGTTTTGCCGCTAAGCGGAAACTTAAATCATTGGGAAATAAATTAGCTACTTCAGAACTATCTAATAATTTCAAAAGCTTTGCTTTATTGGATTTGTCTACTGTTCCAATGACTGCTGGAGCAGAGGTTAAACCCTGACTACTGGATCCATTTAAAGTTAATATACTCAAGATTGGACCTTTATCCGCCATTGGATCAAGTTCATCAGGAATGGTATCGGTACCTGCAACAGTTGAATCCAATACATTTCCTAGACTATCTCTTTTGTATTCATACCGCGTTTGATATCTGAACTTAGGTTTTGAAATATCAGAAGTGTCACCGCTAGATAGAGCTTTATACTTCTTATCAGCATTTATAATACCTTCCGCAATGCCGGCGTCTGAAATGTTATACACATCCCAAAACTCTAATTTTGCGCTTGCTTGAAGATATTTACGAGCTCTTGCCGGATTATCTATACCCGGTAGTTCTACTACAATCATGTCTCTGTTCTTATCGAGAGAAACATTGGGTTGAGTTACTCCGAATTTGTCTATTCGATCCTTTACTCTTTCAAAAGTTGTCTTAACCGTTTCGTTAGCTAATTCTCTAACTACTCTTGTAACATCAGCATCCGAACTTTGTGCATTAACTTTATCTTTTAGCGATGAGCTTCTCGCAAATAAGGATGCTAATGATCTACCTGAATTTTGCTTTTTAAATTCATCTACAAAAAGAGTAATATAGTCTGACTGACTAGTTTTTTGTCTTTCTGCCGCTGAAGCAAGTGCTGCTTTAAAAGCAGGATCCTGAGACTTCCCGGAAAGGGAGTTAAGGAAATCCTGCAAGTCAATCTGCAGAATAACACTAAGTCCACCTTTAAGGTCAAGACCCAATCCAAGCTGCTGCTTTTTCAAATCGTTGTAGGTGTATTCTTTTAACAGTGGTATTGAGAATATTTTTTCGCTCGACAGTGAATCGAGATATTTAGTACGTGCATCTTTGTATGCATCATATTTTGCTACCTCGTCAGTAATTGAAGAAGAAACTTGTAATGCATATTCATCGGCTCCTCTTTCCACTTTTGAAGTTGGAATATAAAGGATAAATTGATAAAGACTTACGGCTAGTATTGCACCAAAAATCCACTTAACCATGGAGAAATTACCAGTGTCTGATTTACTTGAACTCATATTAGAGACTTAATGTATCTTTTTGAAAAAACTCCGCAAATATAAGACCGGTGTATGTATTTATTTATTGATTCAACAAATAAATGCAATTAATTAGAATAAATAATTAATGTATATATCTCTGAAAAACAATAATTTACATTTTATTATACAAAGATTGACAGATGTATTAAAATAAAAAAAGAGAGATAAACCAGGTTTACCTCTCTTTTAATCTAATTTATTTTACTTTATCTTACCTCAACAGGGTAAAGTCACCTTTAAACTTATCGATGGTAGTTGAACCTTCGTATTGTATTTCGGAGTAGAAGGCATAAACTCCTGGTAAAGCGGCTTCTCCTTTGAAGAATCCATTCCATCCCAGTCCCTTGACCTTGTTGCCATCCTGAAGGTTTTCTCCGGAATATACCAGATTACCCCAGCGGTCAAAGATTTGAAGCAATTTCACATTCCTAACCCGTTTTCCATACAGATTAAAGGTCTTATTGTCATTCATATTGGAGTTCGGATTGATCACCGTTGGCCACCATACTTCTTTGATTACCCGGACGATTACTCTTACCCGGTCTTTGATCTCGCATCCCGATTGATCAATTCCCGTAATCTCAAACTCTCTGGTGGTATCGGCTATGTATTTCAATGGCCAATCCACTCCCTGATCCAGGTTATACCAAAGGGTATCTTTATACTGATTGTTTGGTGCTGTTCCTCCCGTAAGAGCTATCAACAAACTATCCAATCGAACTTCTGTGCCCTGATCTACGACGATAGACTTGATCACCTGTATGCCCAATTTCGTAGGCTCGGTTAATACTTCCTGACTGCCCAATAAACATCCGTTTTGATCCTTTATGCTGATCGTGTATTTGCCCTGGGCCAGATTGTTGTACACTCTGGTGCTGGTATAAGGTCCTCCGTTTAAGGAAAACGTAAGCGTATTGAGTGGTATCGGATTGCCATTTTTATCCAACACTTCATTGATTGTTATACTTCCGTTTCGATCTCCAAAACACAATGGATTCTGTGGTATGCTGGTAATCTTATCCAGTGGATTTCCAATTTCTGTTACCACTATCGTATCAAATCCCTTGCAGCCGTTTTTGCTATCCGTTACTTCAAGAATGTAAGATCCTCCAGGTTTGCCTATGCTGATCTTGTTGGTATTTGTTCCAGGATTTTGTCCAGGGCCTACCCAGCTGTAATTGCTTACGGTTCCTGAGCTTCCCTGTGATCCGGATCCATCTAGTGTAATCTGATTAACTGAACACGTCAACTCTCCGATCTTCTGGATATTCGCCGTTGGAGGAGCTTTGTCTTCCGTTACCGTTATGTTGCGGCTATTCACACATCCATTGAAGGTGTTTTCTACCGTCAGCGTATAGGTTCCTGTCGCTGTGGCGCTAGCCAGATATGAATTTCCTCCTCCGCTCACATTATTCGACCAGGTTGGGGTATAGATCGCTCCTTTATCGGATTTGTTTCCATCCAGATTCACCGAGGTTCGGGCACAGGTTAATTCCAGTGGATTGTCTATCACTACATTTGGTCGAACCGTATCTATCGTCACTACAAACGTTGTACTGGCTGGACAATTTGCCGCTGTATCCAATACATTAAGTGTAATAGTACCTGGTGTGGTGATGTTTGTACTGGCTGTACGATCTCCCGTACTCCAGTTGTAAAGCAGTGGATGACCACAACCACTCGTAGATCCACTTCCGTTAAGACTTAGACTTGGAACTTTACAGGTTAATAAATTAGGACCTGTAATTAATGCCTGTGGATATTTGTACCACGTTACCGGAATTCCCGGTGTGGCCTGGAAGCATCGATCGCTTAGATTTATATTCCCTGATCCAAGATCCACATTTCCTGCAAATACCGCTATGTAATACGTCTTACACAAGCTCATTCGCGCAGCATCAAAGGTGAAGGTTCCTGTCTTATTAACGCTTAGTATCGCTCCGTTCTTGGCATCATTCGATACTCCATCGTATAGCACATATCTGAATTCATCGTTGGCATCCATAAATCCAGGACTATACGTCGCCTGGGCAGTGCCATCGCTGCATAACTTAATCTGGTTTGGACCTATGGTGCCTATTCCCGTCAAACATGGACAGTTATGACTACCTGTAAATCGATCCGTAGCACAATCGTTCGCATCTTTTATCTCTAATTCAAAATTTTGTCCTTGCGGTATCCATCCTGATTGCCAGATCGTACCATTGGCCACCGTGTACTGACCATTTAATACGCTGCTTCCATTATCATAAGTACCCGTAAGATCCCACGTCGGCCGGTCGCCAAACTGTGAGCTTATCGTTAAGCGGTAATTTTCTGCCGTATTATCGCATTCATAGCTAATCGTATTATCAATAAATTCCGGTGCATCCACAAACGTTACATCAACCGTATCTAAGCGGATACAACCAAAGTTATCGCCCGACAATTCAAATCGGTAGGTGCCTTTTACACTCACCGTTACCGTTGTCTTGGGATCCGCTACATCTGAAAATGTTACATTGCCTCCCGGTGGTGTTCCGATTACTCGCCAGTTCGCCGTTCCAAAGGTTAACTCCCCTTCCATCGTCTTATTCAACCAGCAGATCTTACTATCCGCTCCCGCTAATGGCTGTGCGTATGGCTCAAATACTATCTTCATATTGTTGGATGCCCGCTTACATGGATCTTGTGTATCTACTACTCCGTCTTTTGGAAATACATCATCCCCAACGACTCGCGTTACATAGATTGGATTGAGTATTCCCAACTTCATAGTATTCGCATCAAAACATATCAAATCATTTGCTGAATACAAGGTGTCGATTACATCCGTCTTGGAATTATACGATGATTTATGAATTACATACATCGCTACATCTTCCGGATCGATCGTTTCCCTCAATAAACTTTTTATCGGCACGCATTGATCTTCACACACCCGCGTTAAATTCGTATCCAACTCTCCGGCGAATATGATTCCACAATTACAGTTGTAGTTATCCTGCAACAATGATGATTCACATCCATTCGCATCTCGGATCAACACAATAAAATCTTCAAGACTTGCCAAGGTATCCGAACAATATAAGTTACCTACGATCTTTCCATTCGTCGTCGATGGTGGTGTTACCAGCGTAAATGGTGGCTTACCTATTAAATTCGCTTTGACCAAATAACGCTCATCGATATTGAACACTCCGCCTAATTCATTCAAACATTTCTTATCCACATCCAAAACTTCCGGATTCGGATTGAACGTCAACACCACTTCATCGGTCGTAACACACAGTCCATTGTGATTGTCTTCTTCAATGACAAACGTATATGTTCCAAATCCATCAAGGATATCCACTACTGAATTCGGATCCGTAAGATCTGAAAACTTAACCGGTCTTCCATTCTTCTCACTCCAGCTGATTTTTGTTCCATTGATCGAGCGCAATCCCTGAAGATCATACGAACTTCCACACACCGATAAATCCGCTCCCGCATTCGGAGTAGGTATCTGATAAAATACAAATGGTGTTCCGACTGTCTCTCGCACACATCCCAGAATCGGATCGATGTCTCCTTTGCCGTTCGCTCTTCCCAATCTTGCTCCAACGTAGTACGTCACGCCAAACTGCATCCAGTTCTGCTTCTTGAAATTTAATGAACTTAAAAATCCTACCCGGCTTGACCATGGATTCAGTGGATCTGTATAATAGAAGAATATTAATGTATCTCTTGGCTTGGTATCCAGTTTCTCATTCGTATTATCATACTTAATGCTCACCGTACCATCTTCACACAATTCAATTAATTGATCGTCGATTCTACCAATGTCGTTCGTACATATACATTCGTAATCGTGTATTAAGGTATCCGGACATCCTGTATTATCGGTAATCACTACCGTATCTTTTTTCTTATTGGTGATTATTCCAGAGGTATACACATTGTTCGCATCAATCGTTCCATTGCCGTACAATACTTTCGCTTGTCCAATCGCATTGAGGATGTTAAAGGTCATCGTGTATTCCTTATTATTTCCCGCACAGATATACGTTATCGGGCTTCGATCCGGGGCCTTGTTAAAATCTAGACAGACCGTATCAATGGTCGTACATCCCAACTGTGTTTCTGTCACAATAAAACAATAACGTCCACTCACCGGAGCATCAATGAATGGTTTTTCATCGCCCGGATTAGTGATCGTAGCCTGCGCTGGGCCTGATAATTGGGTCCACGTTCCGCCTACATCAAATTTACCCTGAATTCGGTTTCTGAGTCCACAGATAGACAGATCTGGTCCCGCTAATGGCTGTGGTGCTTTTTTGATTTTTACATTGATGCAACATTCCGGAGTCTCAGGACATGAACTTTCCATCTTGTAACATACTATTCCCGTGTATTCTTTAGCCGGTGATGGATCAAAATTCCATAACACCTGAATCGTCTTATTCGCTATTGGATTCGTCGTTAAAATTAATCCTCCCGATACCGTCCAGATATGTCTGGCATCCGCCGGAAATATCGTATCAACGGTATATGTCCCTACGCGTCCTAAACATAATTCAACTTCTCCTTTAGGACAAATCATTGGGGTACAGAATAAAGACTCATCCGTTTGTTCGCAAAACTGAAAAGTACATTCCTTAGTCAGATTATCTAATTTCCCTATAATGGTTATGTCAACACAATAGTCTTCTTTTTTACAACCCACCTCTATGTATTCGTCGACTCCTAATGAAGTCTTAGCAGGATCTAGTTTTTTATACCATTTATATTTATAGCCTTCCGTATAATAACCATTTACATTACAAGTTCTGTCAATAGGTTGAGTTTCCAACAAAACCATTCCACCCTGACAGTATTCCCGGAATCTAGTATTTAAACTTAGAAACGCAGCATAAAGATTGTAGGAACTATCGCAACGGTAAGGAGAAGTAGATTTTGGCAACATAATTTCCAAAGGACTCTGACAATTCGAAACCTGACGTTTGGTTGAAGGATCAGTATAAATATCACCCGGACATCCTAAAAAGAATAAATCCGGAGGAGTTGGTTTTTCAGTAACAACAAAGTTTACCACCGAATCATACTCACAGCAATTCTTATCCGTAAAATGCTGAGTATATTCACCTGTAGCGGAAATGGTTTGTCCCTGCCAGGTAATTGGTGCTAATTCATAGCATATAAATCTAGGCCCATCCTTTCGATCTTTTTCCTGACGAACCTTAATAGTTATACATTTGGGTCCTTCTTGATCACAAATAGATCCTGAAGCTGGATTACCAATTACTGCAGTAGCACACAAAATGAAATCACCTTCATCCGGAAAATCCAATTTTATTTTATTGCCATATTCATCTAGCTCAACTCCATCTAAAGTCCATTGAAAAGCAGCCTCACAGTTATTACCTCCTGCTAAAGTAGCCATGTATTCTACATTACAAGCACCTTTACATAAATTAGTAGGTCCCATAATACCAGTCAAAGGAGGTAACATAGGAGGTCCACCACCACTTGTTGTAATAGTAAAATCACAAACGTCTCCGGTACAACCATCCACAAATAAATAATACGTCTTACAAGGAGCCAATACACCGCAGGCAGTCTTAGTTCCAGGTCCATTACATGAAGGGTCGCAGAATATGGATTCACCACAATTGCAATCTCCCCAAATACCATACTGAACCCCAGTACCATTTACCGTACAGTTACTGAAGGTGATGGTAATACATACGTTACCACCATTCGTCACAAATGCCCACCAGGCTGTATTGTGCGCACCTCCTCCCGTAGGACAAAGTGGAGAACAACCTGTAGGATTAGAATAATCTGGATTCTTACAGGTATATCCGTTAACCTCATCCAAAGAACAAAGTACGTTTGCGTCTTCGCAATTATCGGCCGCCGCAGGGGTACATTGTGCCCACAGGGACTGGTAGCCAATAGCACTGATTAAAAAGAAAAAGGCCAGTAAAACTCTTTTCATCTTGATATAGTTTGTGATATATATTATAATAAAAATTAATACATGATTTATTCCGGCTCGAAGTTAGCTATTTAATCATTTATTAACAATAATAAATTTACATTATAAAAACTTGTAATAAATAAATACTACTTTCAAGCTATATATAAGACCTCTGGTATATCAAAAACGCTGCCAGCAATAGGAGAATTATTTATTGGTATTAAATATTGTGCCAAAATACCTTGATTAAAGCCTAAATCGATCTTCTTGACTTGTTTATAAATCTATATTATAACTAATATCTTACCTCAACAGGGTAAAGTCACCTTTAAACTTATCGATGGTAGTTGAACCTTCGTATTGTATTTCGGAGTAGAAGGCATAAACTCCTGGTAAAGCGGCTTCTCCTTTGAAGAATCCATTCCATCCCAGTCCCTTGACCTTGTTGCCATCCTGAAGGTTTTCTCCGGAATATACCAGATTACCCCAGCGGTCAAAGATTTGAAGCAATTTCACATTCCTAACCCGTTTTCCATACAGATTAAAGGTCTTATTGTCATTCATATTGGAGTTCGGATTGATCACCGTTGGCCACCATACTTCTTTGATTACCCGGACGATTACTCTTACCCGGTCTTTGATCTCGCATCCCGATTGATCAATTCCCGTAATCTCAAACTCTCTGGTGGTATCGGCTATGTATTTCAATGGCCAATCCACTCCCTGATCCAGGTTATACCAAAGGGTATCTTTATACTGATTGTTTGGTGCTGTTCCTCCCGTAAGAGCTATCAACAAACTATCCAATCGAACTTCTGTGCCCTGATCTACGACGATAGACTTGATCACCTGTATGCCCAATTTCGTAGGCTCGGTTAATACTTCCTGACTGCCCAATAAACATCCGTTTTGATCCTTTATGCTGATCGTGTATTTGCCCTGGGCCAGATTGTTGTACACTCTGGTGCTGGTATAAGGTCCTCCGTTTAAGGAAAACGTAAGCGTATTGAGTGGTATCGGATTGCCATTTTTATCCAACACTTCATTGATTGTTATACTTCCGTTTCGATCTCCAAAACACAATGGATTCTGTGGTATGCTGGTAATCTTATCCAGTGGATTTCCAATTTCTGTTACCACTATCGTATCAAATCCCTTGCAGCCGTTTTTGCTATCCGTTACTTCAAGAATGTAAGATCCTCCAGGTTTGCCTATGCTGATCTTGTTGGTATTTGTTCCAGGATTTTGTCCAGGGCCTACCCAGCTGTAATTGCTTACGGTTCCTGAGCTTCCCTGTGATCCGGATCCATCTAGTGTAATCTGATTAACTGAACACGTCAACTCTCCGATCTTCTGGATATTCGCCGTTGGAGGAGCTTTGTCTTCCGTTACCGTTATGTTGCGGCTATTCACACATCCATTGAAGGTGTTTTCTACCGTCAGCGTATAGGTTCCTGTCGCTGTGGCGCTAGCCAGATATGAATTTCCTCCTCCGCTCACATTATTCGACCAGGTTGGGGTATAGATCGCTCCTTTATCGGATTTGTTTCCATCCAGATTCACCGAGGTTCGGGCACAGGTTAATTCCAGTGGATTGTCTATCACTACATTTGGTCGAACCGTATCTATCGTCACTACAAACGTTGTACTGGCTGGACAATTTGCCGCTGTATCCAATACATTAAGTGTAATAGTACCTGGTGTGGTGATGTTTGTACTGGCTGTACGATCTCCCGTACTCCAGTTGTAAAGCAGTGGATGACCACAACCACTCGTAGATCCACTTCCGTTAAGACTTAGACTTGGAACTTTACAGGTTAATAAATTAGGACCTGTAATTAATGCCTGTGGATATTTGTACCACGTTACCGGAATTCCCGGTGTGGCCTGGAAGCATCGATCGCTTAGATTTATATTCCCTGATCCAAGATCCACATTTCCTGCAAATACCGCTATGTAATACGTCTTACACAAGCTCATTCGCGCAGCATCAAAGGTGAAGGTTCCTGTCTTATTAACGCTTAGTATCGCTCCGTTCTTGGCATCATTCGATACTCCATCGTATAGCACATATCTGAATTCATCGTTGGCATCCATAAATCCAGGACTATACGTCGCCTGGGCAGTGCCATCGCTGCATAACTTAATCTGGTTTGGACCTATGGTGCCTATTCCCGTCAAACATGGACAGTTATGACTACCTGTAAATCGATCCGTAGCACAATCGTTCGCATCTTTTATCTCTAATTCAAAATTTTGTCCTTGCGGTATCCATCCTGATTGCCAGATCGTACCATTGGCCACCGTGTACTGACCATTTAATACGCTGCTTCCATTATCATAAGTACCCGTAAGATCCCACGTCGGCCGGTCGCCAAACTGTGAGCTTATCGTTAAGCGGTAATTTTCTGCCGTATTATCGCATTCATAGCTAATCGTATTATCAATAAATTCCGGTGCATCCACAAACGTTACATCAACCGTATCTAAGCGGATACAACCAAAGTTATCGCCCGACAATTCAAATCGGTAGGTGCCTTTTACACTCACCGTTACCGTTGTCTTGGGATCCGCTACATCTGAAAATGTTACATTGCCTCCCGGTGGTGTTCCGATTACTCGCCAGTTCGCCGTTCCAAAGGTTAACTCCCCTTCCATCGTCTTATTCAACCAGCAGATCTTACTATCCGCTCCCGCTAATGGCTGTGCGTATGGCTCAAATACTATCTTCATATTGTTGGATGCCCGCTTACATGGATCTTGTGTATCTACTACTCCGTCTTTTGGAAATACATCATCCCCAACGACTCGCGTTACATAGATTGGATTGAGTATTCCCAACTTCATAGTATTCGCATCAAAACATATCAAATCATTTGCTGAATACAAGGTGTCGATTACATCCGTCTTGGAATTATACGATGATTTATGAATTACATACATCGCTACATCTTCCGGATCGATCGTTTCCCTCAATAAACTTTTTATCGGCACGCATTGATCTTCACACACCCGCGTTAAATTCGTATCCAACTCTCCGGCGAATATGATTCCACAATTACAGTTGTAGTTATCCTGCAACAATGATGATTCACATCCATTCGCATCTCGGATCAACACAATAAAATCTTCAAGACTTGCCAAGGTATCCGAACAATATAAGTTACCTACGATCTTTCCATTCGTCGTCGATGGTGGTGTTACCAGCGTAAATGGTGGCTTACCTATTAAATTCGCTTTGACCAAATAACGCTCATCGATATTGAACACTCCGCCTAATTCATTCAAACATTTCTTATCCACATCCAAAACTTCCGGATTCGGATTGAACGTCAACACCACTTCATCGGTCGTAACACACAGTCCATTGTGATTGTCTTCTTCAATGACAAACGTATATGTTCCAAATCCATCAAGGATATCCACTACTGAATTCGGATCCGTAAGATCTGAAAACTTAACCGGTCTTCCATTCTTCTCACTCCAGCTGATTTTTGTTCCATTGATCGAGCGCAATCCCTGAAGATCATACGAACTTCCACACACCGATAAATCCGCTCCCGCATTCGGAGTAGGTATCTGATAAAATACAAATGGTGTTCCGACTGTCTCTCGCACACATCCCAGAATCGGATCGATGTCTCCTTTGCCGTTCGCTCTTCCCAATCTTGCTCCAACGTAGTACGTCACGCCAAACTGCATCCAGTTCTGCTTCTTGAAATTTAATGAACTTAAAAATCCTACCCGGCTTGACCATGGATTCAGTGGATCTGTATAATAGAAGAATATTAATGTATCTCTTGGCTTGGTATCCAGTTTCTCATTCGTATTATCATACTTAATGCTCACCGTACCATCTTCACACAATTCAATTAATTGATCGTCGATTCTACCAATGTCGTTCGTACATATACATTCGTAATCGTGTATTAAGGTATCCGGACATCCTGTATTATCGGTAATCACTACCGTATCTTTTTTCTTATTGGTGATTATTCCAGAGGTATACACATTGTTCGCATCAATCGTTCCATTGCCGTACAATACTTTCGCTTGTCCAATCGCATTGAGGATGTTAAAGGTCATCGTGTATTCCTTATTATTTCCCGCACAGATATACGTTATCGGGCTTCGATCCGGGGCCTTGTTAAAATCTAGACAGACCGTATCAATGGTCGTACATCCCAACTGTGTTTCTGTCACAATAAAACAATAACGTCCACTCACCGGAGCATCAATGAATGGTTTTTCATCGCCCGGATTAGTGATCGTAGCCTGCGCTGGGCCTGATAATTGGGTCCACGTTCCGCCTACATCAAATTTACCCTGAATTCGGTTTCTGAGTCCACAGATAGACAGATCTGGTCCCGCTAATGGCTGTGGTGCTTTTTTGATTTTTACATTGATGCAACATTCCGGAGTCTCAGGACATGAACTTTCCATCTTGTAACATACTATTCCCGTGTATTCTTTAGCCGGTGATGGATCAAAATTCCATAACACCTGAATCGTCTTATTCGCTATTGGATTCGTCGTTAAAATTAATCCTCCCGATACCGTCCAGATATGTCTGGCATCCGCCGGAAATATCGTATCAACGGTATATGTCCCTACGCGTCCTAAACATAATTCAACTTCTCCTTTAGGACAAATGGCAGGATAGCAAAAGTTAGATTCAGTAAATTGCTCGCAAACTGTAAATGTGCATTTCTTTGTTAGATTATCTAATCTGCCAACGACAGTAATATCAACGCAGTAATCTTCATCTTTACAAATTACTTCTAAGTATTCATCCTTACCAAGTGATTTTTTCGATGGATCAGATTTTTTATACCAGTTATATTCAAAATTTTCAGTAAAATAACCTGAAACAATGCAGGTTTTATCTACTGGCATTGCTTCAATTAACACCATTCCACCTTGACAGAATTCCCTCAGTCGACCAGTTGCATTTAAAAATGCTGCTATCAGATTATAGGAACTATCGCAACGGTATGGAGAAGTAGATTTTGGCAACTTGATTTCCAGAGGATCCTGACAAGTATTAATTTGACGTCCTGTAGTTGGATCTTTATAAAATTCACCTGGGCAACCTAAATAGTAAATATTTGGTATTATTGGTTCATCAAGGACAACAAAATCTACCACCGAATCATACTCACAGCAATTCTTATCGATAAAATGTGCGGTATATTCTCCGGTACTTGAAATAGCCTGACCTTGCCAAAAGATAGGAACAATCTCTGGACAAACATATCGGGGTCCATCTTTGCGATCTTTTTCCTGACGAACTTTTATAGTAATACATTTGGGATTAGACTGATCACAAATGGAACCTGATTGTGGGTTTCCTATAATGGCCGTAGCACATAATATAAAATCACCTTCATCCGGAAAATCCAATGTTATTTTATTGGTATATTGATCTAATTCAACGCCATCTAATGTCCATTGCATGGATGGATCACAATCGGTAGATCCATTTAACATTACCATATATTGCACGTTGCAAGCGCCTTTACATAATGTGGTTGGACCAGAAATTGAATTAATCTCTGGAGCAACAGGAGGACCACCACCAGTAGTAGTTAGTGTAAAATCACATACATCACCAAGACAACCATCTACAAATAAGTAATAAGTTTTACAGGCTTTAAGCGTTCCACAAAGTGTTTTCGATCCGCTACCTCCAGTGCAGTTGCCATTACAAGCAATGGATTCACCACAATCACAATCGCCCCATATACCAATCTGAACGCCATTGTTATCACGACAATTACTCCAGGTTAAGGTAATACAAATACTTCCACCATTCGTTACAAAAGCCCACCAGGCAGTATTTTGATCAACAAAACCGGTGTTTGGACAAAGTGGTTTGCATCCAGTAGGATTTGAATAATCAGGATTGGCACACATGTAACCGTTTACCTCATTAAGTGAGCAAAGTACATTTGCATCTTCACAATTATCGGCCGATGCAGGCGTGCATTGACTCCAAATGATTTTCGGAATAATCAGAAGAAATCCGAATGAATAATATAGAAAGAGTTTTTTCATAATTCTAAAATCTATACAGAATAATTTTCATTATTCAATCTCTATTTATATTCATATACCCTTCTTAATTCAATTTGGTTGCTTAACTGTCCAATAAAATAAAACTTGTATAAAATTAGGTAAAAATTGCTTTATGGGTTAGAAATAAATCACACAATCCAATCGAAATCACAGATTCCAATACAACCGGAACTCTTAATGCAATACATAGGTCATGCCGACCACTAATTTCTAAAGTACTTAATTGTCCAGTTTCAAAATTAAAACTTTCTTGTTCCTTAGGTGTAGAAGAACTTGGTTTTACAGCAATTCTTATGATTAAGGAATTACCATTTGTAATTCCACCATTGATGCCACCACTATGATTAGTAGCCGTCTTGCCACTTTCATCCATAATAACATCATTGTGTTTTGATCCATACATCTCAGACGATTTAAATCCTGATCCAAACTCTACCCCTTTAATGGCAGGAATAGAAAATATTAAATGAGAAAGTACAGATTCAACACTATCAAAAAATGGTTCACCTAAACCAATAGGGACATTATGAACCCTGCATTCAACAACACCACCAACAGAATCTTTTTCAATGATGGCTTTTTCAATTCCTTTCTCAAGATTTTTTTCACCTGCTATAGAAATAATTTCAGTTTCGAATTTAAATGTGCTCAATATTTTCTTGGCAACAACCCCTGCAGCAACTAATCCTAATGTCAATCTTCCAGAAAATGCACCTCCCCCCCGATAATCATTAAAGTTTTTAAATTTCTGCGATGCAACAAAATCGGCATGTCCTGGTCTGGGTGTTTGCCGAATAAAATCATAGTCTTTGGACTCGATATTGGCATTCTCAAATTGGATACAAACAGGAGCACCCGTTGAAATATTATTAAATACTCCTGATAAAATATTAGGAATATCCTTTTCAATTCTTGAAGTAGTTCCTTTTTTACCAGGTCTTCTTTTTTGGAGATCTTGTTCAAAATCGATTGGGGCAATTGGTATACCGGGAGGAACACCATCTATAATCACTCCAATAACAGAACCATGAGATTCTCCATATACACTTATTCTAAATAATCTTCCAAAGCTATTCATTCCTTTATGTAATTTACTTCAACTAACTTTTCATATTCCTTCCAGAATTCAGGATAAGATTTTTTAACCACGGATGCATCTTCAATAATTATTGTTCCTAATAGACAAAGCGAAGCAAACGACATTGCTATTCTATGATCATTATAAGTTTTAATTCTGCATGATTTTTGCATATTAAACTCACCTCTTATAATCAATTTTTTATCTTCAATAATTTCAATTGATTTACCAAAATTCTCTAATTCAGATTTTAAAACTTCTAATCGTTTTGATTCTTTTAAATTCAAGGTAATCAGGCCATCGAATTCGGATTCAATATTGGATGCAGCACATACACAGGCTAACGTCATCACAAGGTCTGGGCAATCACTGAAGTTATATTGAAAAAATTTTGGCTTTTGAAAATCTTTCAATTTTGAAATCAAAGCACCTGCCTCATTGAATTCCGTTGAAACACCAAGTGAATTAAAAATTTCAACCACTTTAGAATCTGGCTGTGCACTGTTCTGTTTTAGTCCATTAAGTTGTAACTTAATTTCATCGGGATGAAGAAAGACAAAGGAATACCAATATGATGCTGAAGCATAATCCGCTTCTATTTCAAAGAAAGTTTCTCTATACCGCTTAGGCTTAATGTGGATTGAATTCTTTTCAATTTGTGTTTCCGCTCCAGCTATTTCCATCATAAACTTAGTCAATTGAATAAAATCAAAGGACACAGGATTATTTATGAAGTTAATGTCGATTCCATTTTGCAACATGGGTCCAATCATCATTAACGCACTTACGAATTGACTGCTTATATTGGAATCAATATGAACTGATGATTGGGTTATGTGTGGATTTCCAACAATCTTAAAAGGTACAAATCCATGCTTTTCTAAAAAAATAAATCTAACCCCTAGTTGTTCGAGCGCCTCGATTAACGGAAGAATTGGTCTTTGTTTGATTCTTTCACTACCTGTCAATGTTACTGTTTTATTTTGAATAGAATAAAATGCGGTCAAAAATCTCAAGGTAGTGCCCCCATGTCCCACATCAATAACTGAATTATTAGAATGGATGGCCTCATCCAGAATCCTGGTATCATCCGAATTTGATAAGTTCTTGATTGAAATAATTTCATTAGAAAGCGCTTTTATTAACAGTGCTCGATTGCTTTGACTTTTACTAAACGGTAGCTTAATCGAATAGAATTCGCTATTATTCAAGCATTTGGAGAGTTCAATGTCCATTCCGTACAAATGTAATACAGACCTAATAGATTCCTGAGTCTGTCAGGAATTTTGAAAAAATTTATCTTAAATTAATAAAAACAGGCAACGAAAAATAAGCATTTGGGGTCTTATGATTGTATTCGGATGAGAAGTTATAAATGAGTGGTTTGATATATCGGTGAATACAACTTACCTTTTGTTTTACCTCAGGTAGTAATAGGTAAGGTTAACTCCGGTACTCAGGTATCGGAGTTTTCACCGACTTTCGAATACAATTCTTAGCCTAAATTTTTTTACATATTTACCTACTACTGTCTTAGGATCTATCCGGCCAAAGGTGCCGGATAGTTTTTTTTATAACATCCTCACTTACAACTATTTTTAAATAAATAGTAATTAATATATATAACCTATTGATTATAAAATAATAACTCGATAAGAGCAATCATTGTATTTTTGCGCCCTATTGATAGAAAAGTTATGGATCGCAATCAGATCATTGGTTTTATTCTCATTTTATTGGTCATGCTGGGTTGGAGTGAACTTTTTGTAAAACCCAGAATGGAAAAAGAAGCTCTAATTAAAAAAGTCGAAGATTCCTTAAAACAAGCTAGCACCAATGAAATAATACCTCCGAGCACTTTTGATTCATCATCAGCTCCTATACCTACAGCATCATCGGATACAGTACTTCCAATTAATTCAATAGAAGACAAAACGTTTTTGTTAAAAAATTCATTGGCTGAATATACGATCAGTAACAAAGGTGGTTTTGTGCAGTCAGCTAAGCTTTACCATTACAAAAAACTTACAACCGATAGCGCTCATCAAACCACTTCAACTGAATTAGAATTGCTGAATGATGCTAAGAATAAATTTAACTTCAAATTTCAAACATCCAATGGAGAATTAAATTCAAGTAAACTCATCTTCCAACCAGTTGAAGTTTCTGAATCAAAATTAATTATTAAAGCGTCTAATTCCACTGGTGGATTCTTAACGTACGAATACAAATTAGATCCACAAAATTATAAATTAGATTTTACGGTGACTTCTCAGGGATTAGGAATCCAAAATGAAGTGAATTTATATTGGGAAGATTATTTGGATAAGCTTGAAAAAAATTCTGGATACGAAAGATCTTATTCATCTTTATATTTTAAAGAACAGGAGGAAAATGCCGATTATTGTTCATGTACACACGATGATGTTGTAGATCAGAAGAAGAAGATTCAATGGTTTGCCAACGCTAATCAGTTTTTTTGCAGTGCCATTATTCCATCGATTCCTTTTAGTTCAGGAAAGTTTGAAACCGTAATGCAAGCTGAGAATGCTGAAGATTTAAAATCCTTAAAATCTTCGGTAAGTCTTCCGGCAGAATTATTTCAAGATAGATCATTCAATTTTCAATTATACATTGGACCAAATGAATATGAACGATTAAAAAGTTTTAACAATCATCTGGAAGATGTAATTTCTTATGGATGGTCAATTTTTGGCACCATCAACAAGTATTTAATACGTCCACTTTTTAGCTTCCTAAATGATTTTATTGGCAGCAAGGGAATAATCATCATTTTAATGACCTTGATCGTAAAATTACTGGTCTTTCCGCTTTCGTACAAAATGCTTCAATCGCAAGCCAAAATGCTTGCCTTAAAGCCAGAGATTGACAAGGTAAAAGCTCGACACAAAGAAGATCTGCAACAACAGCAAGTCGAGACCATGAAAATGTATAATGAATTCGGAGTAAATCCACTTGGTGGGTGTTTTCCGCTTTTGTTACAAACACCAATTTGGATTGCCTTGTATCGATTCTTTCCAGCAACCATTAATTTCAGACAAGAATCTTTTCTTTGGGCAGCCGATTTAACTTCGTATGACGAATTTATATTTTTACCTTTCTCCATACCCTTTTTTGGAAATACCTTGAGCCTATTCGCATTTCTTTGGGTTGTTTCCACCGTAATTTTTACCTACTACAATTCCAAGACAACTGATTTTTCCGCCAATCCGGCTATGCTCTATATGCAATATCTTATGCCATTGTTTTTTTGGTTTATGTTCAATAAAACGGCGGCCGGGTTAACCTGTTATATGTTTTTTAGTAATCTTCTCAACATTGGTCAAACCATAATGGGTAGATCCATATTATTCAATACGGAAAAAATCAGAGCAAGTCTAGAGTTAAATAAACTCAAACCTAAAAAGAAAGGTGGATTTCAGTCTAAACTGGAAGAAATGATGAAAGAAAGACAGCGACTTGAACAAGAGCGTATAAAAAATTCGAAAAAGAAATGATTTGGTTCAGGACTCTTATATTGATAACTTGTTTTTTTGGTTTACTAAGCTGCAATAAACAATCATCAACTTCATTGAACCAAAAAAAACAAACGAAAGACAATAATATTCCTGCACTCCCTGTTTTCAAATACAAGTTTGAACCATCTGATACTTTAAAATTAGATATTCCGGTAATCCTGCAATTTGCTAAAACCGCCTGCTTTGGATTTTGCCCGGTTTATGATTTTACTTTATATACCGACGGAATTTATTGCTACCACGGTCATCAATTCGCTAAAGTTGAAGGCAAAGTTTATGGTTTATTTAAAGAAGATTCCTGGAATCAAATAAGAATGAAAGCTGAAAAAATTCAGTTTTTTCAAATGAGTGACAATTACCCAGAATTGGAGCAACACAATATTCCAGATTTGCCCAAAACAATTACTAAATTAAATATTGGCGGTAAAGAAAAAAGTATTACAAATTCACACTCAGCACCTGAATTATTAAAGGAATTGGAATCTTTAATTGAATCAGAAATCAATAAGTTATTTAATAATTAAAAACTAATATGGGCCCGTATCGCCCCTATAGCTGAAGCTGGCCCGTCCAGATTAGAGAAATTTAAAAGTGAATTTGCTTCAGCTCCAATAAATAAAAATTTCCCAGCTTTGATTCCTGCACTTACTCCGATGTTCAAATTAGAATAAGCTCCCACTCCAGCACACAAACCAAATTGCAAGGATTTAAATAAATTTAATTCAAGTTGATTCTGAAAACTTATTTTATACAAAGTACTTGGTATATATTTTAGTTGCGAATAGTACCTGAGCTTTTTGTTTAAAAAATAATAGTTAAAATAAATGGTATAAGCTGCTGGCAAAGATTTACTTACATTTTTTATACTTGAAGTTTGCACCAGATCATCTCGGAATTCTTGAGGAGATTTTAAATCAATAGCAAAACTATCTAAAAGATTTTTCACTACAATTCCTTCGAATTTATATGATGTATCAACCGATTGCAGACTATTATCATTAAACTTTATCTTTCCAAGTCGGTCTACTTTAATCCCAAAATATGCATCTTCATTAAAAATATACTCAAGTTTAAAATCAAAAGAAAGGCCAACCCCAGCCAATGATAAAAACTTATCTTTATCTAATAAGCTGTTTTTCCCAGAAGCTTCAATATCCAATGTAATATATTGTCCAAATGGAGCTGTATATAGTGAAGATGCACCCGAATTTATTTCCAAATAATTTTGACCAAATACTAAACCACCATTTACACCTAAACCAAAATGATTTAGAACTCTATAGATTCCAACCTTGAATGTTTGAAATTTAAGTTGAGAAAAAGTCATGTTGGATAGATCTGCTTTTTTATCTTCAAATTGCTTATTCCCATTGAAATACAATAAGAACATGTCCTTTGAAAATTCTGCCTCATATTGATAATAATTTTCAAATCCAATTACGTTAAAGGACTTTCGATTATAACTTGATTTACCACTATATATTTTAAAATTCAAATCAGTAACCCATAAAGCACCGGCTAAATTTTTACTTTTCAATTTGTCTGTGAATCCATCTTTAACTTCCTGACTTATGGCTCCACCATTAATGTATCGATTTAAAAATTTGGCAGAAACATTTTCAGATCCCGCTTCTAATTGCATATCAAAATATAAGCCCAAATGCCTGTTATGATCACTTTCCTGGGCTTTAATGGATAATGCAATGGCTAAGCTATAAAGTAGAATGAGGATAGTTTTCATAAACTTAATTTACCTTATAATTAAAATCTGCACTTAATATCATATCCATTGAATACTGATCCATTATCTTCACTGATTGCTGCGATGGCTTTGTATCAAATCTAGCTTTTATTTTTACCTTATTGGCTTTTTTGAGATCTAAAACCTGCGAATTTGCAATTGGTATAGATAGTAGACTATTTTTCTTGCTATCCACTTTTCCTAACGGATTAATTTCAGCCGCAATGATCTTTCCTTCTATTTTAAAGTACTCTAGAACCGATTGTCCTGATTCATCCTGAAAAATGATTTGAACGGATGCATCCAAAGGAAAACCATTATCTACAGATAGATATAATTTTCCATCAATAACATTAGCGAGATCGAAAGATCCGGTATTAAAATCCTGAGTTTCCTCAAGCGTTAAATTTTCTGCCGAAAGATATAAGGGTACGTCAAGATTAAAATCAATATTAAGCAACTTACCATCATAAATAAAATCATTAAAATTCGACGAATTACCCAAAGGATTAGTAATTAATTGAATTGAATAGTCTAGTTTATCCGGAAGTATATTGATACAGGAATTAATATTGGAATTTGATCGGTCGATTTTAATTTTTGTAGCGGAAGGAGTAATTGGAGGACTATTGAACTTATCCGATGCCCTAATAATTGAAACAGGTTGATCAAATACTGAAGAACTAAGATTTATCTTTTGATTGAGTTTGGTATTTAATGAACTTATATTTTGTACTTTAAATGCACCATCCGTTCCTATATTATTAATTAACTGAACGTTCATACTCACATCTTCAAAATTAACCATGCCATTTAATTCTTTAAGAAAATCAAGATCGACGCTCGATGGCCCAAAATCAAATGTGTCTTGCCCAAGGTAACCCCGAGCGTATGACGGTTTTAGATCCTTAAATCCAATTTCTACCACTATATTATCAGCCTTCGAAAAAGTTTTTTGAATACCTGTTGAATCAATACTCACAATGATTGAATTGGGAGTAGCATTAAAGGTGTCTCTGTTTTTACCGGATAATTCAAGATCGTAACCCGCAAAATCATATTCTTCATATATGGCAGATGGCTTGGTTGATGTACCTGGTGGAAGATCTTTTTGAATTTTGAAACCTACTCCATTTAAAGTTGCACCTGGAAGATCATATTTAAAACGCAAAGTATCATCTATCGTGCTTATTAATTTAAGATAAATTTTACCGGATTTAATCTTGGCATATTTAAGTTGAACGCTTAATCTCCTAAGGTTAAAGTCAAGGTATTGCTCGATGATGTTTTGAGCAGGCCATAAAGCTGTCGCTACACTTGGTCTTAAATTATAGACTGTTAATTGGGCTACAATGGAATTGGTCGTATCGATTAATACAGGTACACCATTACTTCCAGGCGAAGAAAAACTAGTAACTTCTACACTAATCTTAGATTCAACCGTTTGACCAGCTAAAGAGAATGTTTGTTTCTCAATAGACTTTGATTTAATCAAAGGAAATGTCCCTTGTACAATAATCTGATTATTATTAGTGTTTCGCAAGTTAAATTTAACATCCGTTATATCGACCGGCAGATTATTTTCAAAGGCTAGATCTAACAAACCATCATCCAACGTCATAGAAGTAAAAATACTATCAACGCTCAAATCAATTTTAGGCACTGACAATGGACCAATGGCTGGTATTGCTAAGGTATTGCCATGTAAAGCAATAAGCAGAGTTCCAATAGAGCCAGCCTGTCGGGCGATATCAGCCAATGTTAGTGGATATTTGATCGTGAGGTTATACAGTCTTAATGAATCTATGGAAAAAGATTTAGAAACTGTGGTATCACTTATTGAAAAAAAAGAATCGACACTGAGATTATAGATCGATCGATTAAAAACCAAATGAAGTAAATTCGTTGAATCTGTTATCAAAGTAGAATCATTGGTCAGATCTTGAATTGATATCGAGCTTTTGAGAAGAGGGGTAAGAATTCCGACGTTCCAGGATGGATCATCTTTTTTACAGGATATCCAAATAAAAATTAGCAATAAAAGGATTATAAACCTATTCATTCTTTTAATTTCAATAAAACTTAATCAAAGATAAACATCGGGGCTAAATCACACCTTCTTTATTTAATATCTTCCATTACCAAGAAGGGTTGTAACTTTCGCCTCCCATTCTATGAAAAAATCAAACCTTCATACAGTTGGTGTGGTTGGAGCAGGAAGTTTTGGCACTACTATTTCAACTCTATTAGCTCATAATACCGACGTTCTGATTTTCTCCCGTAGAAAAGAAGTTATAGATAGCATTAATAAAGAAAATCTTCACCTTAATATAAATCTCTCAAAGAGAATAAAGGCTACCGGGGATTTAGCTGAAATCGCAGAAAAATGTAAATTAATCTTTCCAGTTCTTCCGTCATCAAGTTTTAGAACGACTATGAAGTCGATGTCTAGTTATTTAACCCCAGGTCACATTTTAATACATGGAACTAAAGGATTAGATATTTCGGGAATTCCAATCGAGGATATCATGAAAGTCAATCTTTCGAGCAAACATATTCATACGATGAGCACCGTAGTCAAGCAGGAAACCTCTGTCCTGAGGATTGGGTGCCTGGCCGGACCTAATCTTTATAAGGAAATACTTGAGGGACAACCTACGGCTTGTGTAATTGCTAGTGAATTTGATGAGGTAATAAAAATTGGATCAGAATATTTGTCCAGCCGATTTTTTTTTGTTTTCGGATCGTATGACCTGGTGGGCGCAGAAATGGCAGGAGCTTTGAAAAATATTATTGCTCTAGCCTCCGGTATGTTGGAAGGAAGAAACCTGGGTAAAAACATTCAAGCCATGCTTATTACTCGAGGATTAAGAGAGCTTATTGAACTTGGAAGAGCCGTTGGTGCTACTCATCGTTCATTTCTGGGTACGGCTGGAATTGGAGATCTTATCGCAACCGCAACCAGTAATAAAAGCCGCAATTTTACCTTTGGATTTCGATATGCTCAAGGAGAAAAAATGGATGACATTATAAAAGATATGCAGGAAATTGTCGAAGGTGTCCGCACGGTTCGAATCGCCCAGCAATTAGCTAGATATCACCATATACGAGTTCCAATCATAAGCATGATTTACAGCGTTCTTTTTGAAGGAATGGATGTACAACGTGCGATTGAGTTTTTAATGCGATATCCTTATTTACCAGATGTCGATTTTATATAAATAATAATCTATTTTTTTCGCATCGGGAACTATTTTAATAATTTATACATTATAGCATCGGAATTTATATTTTTACCATTTAAAATCACAAACTTATGTCAACCAGCATACCGAATCCTTCAGGCTTTGAAAAACCAAAATCATTCTGGGCAAGACCAGAAGGTGTAACTGGAGGTATTGTTCTTGCAGGTTTACTTTTAGGAGGTGGAGTTTTGTTATATAAATTTTTACCGTACCTGATAACTCTAGCCAGTAATCTTTTGTATCTATCCTTAATGCTAATTGCCTTAGGCGCTATTATCTATATGATATTAGATCCAAAAATGAGAACACTTATTGGCTATATGTATAAAAGCATGATGAGGTGGATTACAGGGATTTTTGTGAATATAGACCCCATTGGAATTCTCAAAAGTTATGTTGAGAGTCTTGAAAATAATCTTGTAAAAATGAATGAACAAATTGGGGTATTGAAAGGTCAAATAAGAAAACTTCAGACCAATGTAAATGAAAATTCTAAAGAAATAGAAAACAACCTTAGAATTGCTGATGTTGCCAAAAAGCAAGGACAAGACTCTCAAATGGTTTTGGCTACAAGAAAAGCAGCTCGACTACAAGAAACCAATGAAAAATATCAACATCTTCTCAATAAGATGGATATATTAAACAGAGTACTTGGAAAAATGTATCAGAATTCTCAAGTATTGCTTGAAGACACCAGGGATCAAGTCAAATTAAAAGAAGAAGAAAGAAAAGCGATAAGAGCTTCACATAGTGCCATGAAGTCAGCCATGAATGTGATCTCCGGAAACGCCGATCAAAGAATGATTTTTGATCAAGCACTTGAACATATCGCTGATGACGTAGCGAATAAAGTTGGTGAAATGGAAAGATTTATGGAGTTATCTGAAAATTTTATGAGCTCTGTTGATCTTCAAAATGGTGTTTTCGAAGAAGAAGGACTTAAGATGCTTCAAAAATATGAAGAAAAATCTAAGCTACTTTTAATGGGTGGAAAAAGTGAATCTTTAAGCCTTGACTCTCCTGCTCCGATTCGGCAAGAAAAGGATGAGACAAATTTTGACGAATTTTTAAAATCTTAATTTCCTTCATTCTTTTAAGCTACCTTTAGCCATTTCGATTACCTGCATATTGGTAATTTTTCCCTCGAGTATTTCAAATTTAAGCATTGTTCTTACTTTATGAAATCCACTGATTCCGACAGCCCCGGGATTAATGTACATTAAATTGTATTTTGAATCAAAGGCAATCTTTAAAATATGACTATGCCCACACACCAAAACCTGAGGCTTAAGTTGTGTGATTAATTTTCTTACAGCCGGAGTGTACGATGCAAATTTACCAGCAATGTGAATCATTAAAACTTTTAAACCTTCTACTTCAAAAAACAAATGTTCAGCAAAGGATCGACGAATAATTAGATCGTCTATGTTTCCAAAAACAACTCGAACCACTCCAATTGTCTGAATTTTATCGATTAATTCAATTTTGCCGATGTCACCTGCATGCCATATTTCATCAGCATCTGAACAATAATCTAACACTTTCTGATCCAAAAAAGAATGAGTATCTGAAATTAGAGCAATCTTCATTAATTCCTGGTGTCGATAACAATTTTTCCAAACTGTCGACCGTTAGATAAATATTGTACTGCATCATTGATTTGGGATAGGGTGAAAATTCGATCTACAACAGGTCTAATTTCATACTTAGAAACCAGATCTAACATTTCTTCGAAATCCCTATCCGATCCCATAGTGCTTCCGAGTAAGGTTAATTGTTTCCAAAATAAAGGTTGAACCATTAACCCTTCCCAACTTCCCTTAGTAGCTCCGTAAAAAGCTATTCTTCCTCCTGGCTTAGTAATCTTAACTAACTCTGCAAAATCATTTCCTCCGGCACCATCTATGACTATATCAACGTAGCCATACTGTTCAATAAATTTTTTACCCCATGAAGGTATTGTATAGTTAATTCCGGCTAAGGCCCCCATTTGAATGGCCTTAGTCAACTTATCTTCACTTGAAGAACTTACATATACCTGACAACCTAAGGCTAAAGCAAATTGCATTGCAAATAGTGCTACTCCACCTCCTATTCCACTAATAAATACTTTTTCTCCTTGAATGGCTTTAGCTCTTTGAATTAATGTTCTAAAGGCTGTAAGACCCGCCAATGGTAATGCAGCAGCCTCATCTAATCGCAGGTGCTTAGGAACTTCATATATTCTACTTTGATCCACCTGAACGAATTCAGCCAATCCTCCATTTTTTGGAAGACCTAGAATCTCATATTTTGCTGATTGGAAACTTTGGTTATCTCCCCAATGTGCCCCTGGATTTAGCATAACTTTATTTCCATTAAAGTATCCTGAAACATCTGATCCAAGTACAATTGGAAATTTTAAGCCTGCGTATTTACCCTTACTAATCCAATAATCTCTGTGGTTTAGTGAGCAATAATGAACATCAACTAAAGACTCATTAATGTCTGGAATAGGTTTTTCAATATCCTTAATGATAAATGCTTGGTCTATTCCTTCTAAAATTGCTGCACGCATAATTATTTTGTTCGTAATGCAAAATGTGATAATAAAATTCCTCCGCTAATCGCTACGTTCAGCGACTCTGCTCCTAGACTACTTCCAGGAATAGTAACAAAGCGATTACAATACGTTTTAACGTTATTGGATAAGCCATTCGCTTCATTCCCCAAACAAATAACCGTCCGTTCCTTAAGACTTATTTCTGAATAATCCTCACCGTCAATATCTGCGCCAAGAATAACTTGGTAATCAAAATAATCTATTAATTCTTCAATTTCACAAGTGATTAATTCAATCCTTGAAATACTACTCATACTAGCCTGAATGCATTTATTGTTAAATGGGTCAACACTGCCTCTGGAAAGAAACAATCTTCTTATTCCAAACCAATCCGCTGTCCTTAAAATAGTGCCTAGATTTCCAGGATCTTGAATTCGATCTAGAAATAAAGTAAGTTTAGAATCTACTTGTTTTTCTTTTCCTTTAAAATCGGGCATCTTGACAACTGCCATAGTCTCCGTTGTGTTTGCAAGCGAAGCCAATGCTTTTAGCTTTGACTCCGGAAGGGCAATAAGGATATTCTCGAAATCTTTTAACTTTGCACTGTTGAGGTTGATCCATGATTCAGAGGCATAGATACATATCAAATCATTCGGATGATGAAGCATTAGATCTAATACCATTCGAGATCCCTCGGCTAGATATAGAGAGTGCCTGTACCGTTCATTTTTGTCATGCAGCAATTTTACTAATTTGAAATTCCCAACAAGAGACATATTTTATTTTCTGAATTATTCCAGCCAGTTATTGGAAGGCAAAATTATATTAATTTATGGATTTTTGATTTTGTTCTCATTATTTGGCTGTCGAACTCCGGTTAAGCTCAACAAAGATCAATATTTATTAAAGAAGAATAGAATAACAATCAAACAGTTTAAAGGCAATACGTTCGAGATTCAAAAACTCAAAACCGAATTAAGTACCCTATATAAACAAAAACCAAATCGAAAGTGGCTTTTAATTATACCACGTGAAAATGTTGCTGCATATTTGGACAATAAAAAGAATTCAAAAGTTTGGTTTCGTAAAACAAGAGAAAAAATTGCTGAACCACCGGCGATTTGGAGTAAGGACATTTCAGATGCAACGCAAAAGAATATGTACAATTACTTATTCAATAAGGGATTTTTTGATGTAAAAGTGGACTACAAATTAAAAACGAGAAGAAATAAAGCTTTGGTAACTTATACGGTAATTCCGAATAAAAAATACATCATCGATAACTTTGAAATTATCAGTAAGGATACAGCTATTCAAAGAGTTATTGATCAAAATATGCAAAACACCTTCCTTAAAAAAGGTCAACCTGTCGATAATTTCTTGTTGCAATCCGAGAAAGCAAGAATAACAGAATTGCTGAATAGTCAAGGTTATGCAGAATTCAATTCATTTTATATCAGAAATTTGGAAACGGATACTACAGGTCAGTTTACAAAGATTATTATGCGCATTGAGAATCCGGAACAGCTTTCAGAACATAAGAAATATACAATCAACAAGGTAAATGTTTTTACTGATTACAATCCTAACATATTAACAGATTACGTTCCTGATACTTTAAATTCACTAAACTTCTTTGGAACCGATTCACGCTATTATATCCATAATAAGAAAATTAGTGAAAAAATATTACTGAGGCCAAACCAACTATTTAGTAAAAAACGGTTAGACTCTACGTATCAACTTTTGTCCAGTCTAGATTATTTCAAGTTTATAAACATTGAAACAAAAGTTGACAGCCAGGGAAGCAATTTACTCAATCATAATATATACTTGACTCCAAGTAATAAATGGATTTTTGATATTGGAGCCGATTTCAACTATACAACTTTAAGGTCAACCAGTGTTACCTCTTTGTTTGGAGTATCTGGTTTTACCTTACTCAAGAATAGAAATGTATTTCACGGAGCTGAAGCCTTTGAAACTAAATTAGAGGCTGGAGCGGAAATAAACTTCTTTCAGGGATCTTTTATCAATGCTGCCAATTTGAATTATACGAATTCCTATCAGCTGCCAAGAATGGTTAACCTGACTGGAACTCTAGCCTTTACTAAATTTATTTTGAGCCCATTAAAAATAAATTTTAAAAATCCTTTCGCAAGAACGCAGTTAAGTTTAGGCTATGAACTGGTTACTTTAAGTAATTTATTCCGTTACAACTCCATCAATGCTGCGGTATCCTACAATATTCCCATTGACGCCTCAAGAAGTATTATCATTCGAACCACTGATATAAGCTATTATAAACCAAAGATATTTCCAGACTTCGATTCTATTTTGAATAACAATACTTTTTTGGCTAATAGCTTTGAGAAAGAAAGATTATTAACAGGATTGATATTGAGCAACATTCAATATATTTCACAAAAGAGATTAGCCAACAATTGGAATCAGACATTAATCGCTAACCTTGAGACCAGTGGTATAGAAATGAGTCTTATCGATGGCATAAGTTATCTTAGCAATAAAAAGTATTTTAGCGCAAGTTCTTCATTAGATTTTTCAAAATTTATCAAACTTGAATTAGATCATAGGTGGAATTATACGTTTAAAGATAAAAACACTTTAGTCATGAGACTAAACTATGGAATTGGGGTTCCTTTTGGAAATTCTGGCGCGATTCCATTTATTAGACAATTCTTTATGGGCGGACCTCAAAGTCTAAGAGCCTGGCGTCTCAGAGAAGTTGGCCCAGGTTCTGATACCTTATATTCATCTGGTAAAAATGAAGGTAATTATTACTCTTCAGGAGACATTAAGTTTGAAGCGAATATAGAATATCGATTTAAAATTTATTGGCGCTTCGAAGGCGCTCTTTTTACAGATCTCGGCAACATCTGGCTGATACCTAAAGCTTATAATAAAAATCGACTAGGAGTACTAAATCAAAACTTTTATAATCAAATTGCTGCTGGATCAGGATTAGGTCTTCGACTTGATTTCACCTATTTCATTCTTAGACTTGATTATGGGATGAAGTGGCGAAATCCTTATCCAGATCAGGAAGGTAATTATGGATTATACACCAAAAACAGGCTGAATTACAATAGGATAAAAGAAAATTCGAGCCTCCATCTTGCCTTAAATTACCCCTTTTAGAAATCACAAAATATATTATACTACATATTATAATTTATTTATATATTTGTAGCTGATTACGCACTGCTTTTCCCAAATTCAGTCTAGATAATTTGTAACTAATTAATTATCCTGATATGAATAAGTTTTTCAATGGGCTAAGAGCAGCCTCCCTATTATTATTTGCTCTTTTTTCAATATCATCAACGCTGGCCTCTAATCGTTTAAATGTTTGGTTAGAATGTCCTCCCAATGTCACTATCAATTGTACAGAGTCAATTTCCGATTTAGACAAGTGGGGAAAGCTTTGGATTTGGGAAGATTATGTAAAAAAACAAGGCCCGAGTCCTAAAGAAGTGATCTACAATCTCAATGCATGTGGAATCGGTGAGATTTTAAGGAAATGGGAATATGAAGACAAACATTGGAATATTCACACCTGCACTCAGACTATTGTGGTAAAAGGATTAGGAACTCTTTTTTCAGAAATTGATATTACTTGGCCTCCTAGTTATGAGATTGAGGGTTGCAATCCAAATGCAGATCCAAAATCTTTACCTAAACCGTACAATTATCCAAGTTTTAGAAAGATAAACTGCAGTCAGCCGATGTATTCTTACTCAGATATGAAATTTAATATAGCCGAAGGTTGTATGAAGATACTCAGGCAATGGAAAGTAATAGATTGGTGCCAATATGTTCCGAACTCTAAAGATCAAAAGGGTCTTTGGACTTATACCCAGGTTATAAAATTAATAGCTAAAGACAGTCTTGCTCATTTGATTTGCCCTAAAGACACTGTCGTGCTGGCACTACAAGATTGTAAAGGCGTTCAACTTAAACTAGATAGTGTGTACGGCTTTTCAAAATGTGGAGCTATAACTAAAATTTCTAATAATTCACCGTATTCAACATCAAAAGGATCCGATGCAAGTGGATTCTACCCTATTGGAACTACTAAATTTTACTTTTATGGAGAATATGGCTGTGGAAAACAAGTTAGCTGCTCTTTAACAGTTCAAGTAATCAATAAAGTTCAACCCACGCCCTACTGCTTAACAGGGGTTATCACAACATTAATGCCTGTGGATTCAAATAAGGATGGAACACCTGAGGATGGAATGATCGAAGTGTGGGCTAAAGATCTGGATCATGGATCCTTCAGTAAATGTGGGTATAAAAAATTAAATTTTTCATTTTCAAAAGATACTAACGATAAATCCAGAATTTTTACCTGTAAAGAATTAGGAAAAAACAATGTAGAAATATGGGTAACGGATAGTTTTGGCAATCAATCGTTTTGCAAAACGATGATAGAAATACAAAACAATAATGCTCAAATACCGGATTGCAAAAGAGACAGTTTTGGTGGTCCTGAAAAGAAGTTACTTATTGCTGGTATTTTACAGACCGTAAATCAAAAGAACATTAATGATGTAAAATTATCCTTAACTCAATTTAATACTCCGATAATAACCGAGAAACGTGATACTATAATTGAAATTCGCTATGATACGATTATAAGACCCAGCGGCTCAGTATTCTTTATCCAAAGGAAAGATACGTCTATAAAAATCACTTATGATACCATTAAAGCAACTGTAACGAGTGCGAAAATGAATAATAAAGATGGCTCTTATGCCTTCAATAATTTGAATTCTGGTAATGATTATATGCTTTTACCTTCCTGTGACATCAAAGATCTTAGCGGAATTGATAGTGAAGATGTCATAGCTTTATTAAAACATATATTAGGAATTGAAGTCTTAAAATCACCATATCAGAGACTAGCGGCGGATCTTAATTGTGATGGTCAGATTTCTAATTCAGACTTTGATCTCCTGATGAGCTTAAACAATAAATCAAGATCACCTGAATCACTACCTAAAATGTGGCGTTTTATCCCAAAGGATTTGGTTATTAACAATACTCTGAAAAATATGGAGGAGTATATTAATTATAAAAATCTAACTGGAAATATTAACAATGCAAATTTTATAGGCATAAAACTTGGTGACCTCAATCAGTCTTTCGGTAAATTTAATACAACATCCCAAAGAACAAATACATCCTATTTTGCTACTTCAAATACCAATCAGTTTCTTGCTAACATTCCTCAACAAGTTCAATTTACTTTTGACCAAACTTATCCACTTCTTCAATTACATCTTTCGGATTCAATTAGTATTATTAATGTGGATGATCAATGGGGTTATGATTCAAAAAGAAATATTATCTGGCCAAAATTTCAAGACCATGAGATTACATTATCGCTAAGCTGTCGAAGGGATATTAACATAGCAGAAGAATTGATTCAAAATTTATTTACCACCATAGAGGGTGTATCAATTTCAATAATTGGTCAAAATCCTTTAAGCAAAGATTTTGATTTAATAGAAATTTACCCTAATCCTGTTCAACAAGGAGATCTTACTACCATTTCAATGCTTGTTAAAAATCCTGATGTGTATAAGCTGAAAGTATTCGATTTGCAAGGTCGCATACTTTCTTTACAATCTAAATATTTTGAGAACGGTTTACAGCAGTGGACAATTGATTTAAATGAATTATCAAACTCATCCGTTTATATGATTGAGTTAACCAGCCCAAGACAAACTGAAGTTCGCAAAACCATTTTATCAAAATAAGGAGAACTACGTAATTATTTTTAAAGTCGGCGAATAAAGGTCATCGCCGGCTTTTTTTTATTTTTACGTTTGAAACGAGTTTGTCTTTTTCTAAAACAGCCTTTTGCATAGATTCTTTATACTCTTCGAGCTTGTCTCTTAACTTCCGATTTGAAATAGCCAAAATCTCAGCAGCCAGAATACCTGCATTTTTTGAAGCATTAATAGCTACCGTTGCCACTGGAACTCCATTCGGCATCTGAAGGATCGAAAGAATAGAATCCCAACCATCTATGGAATTTGAAGATTTGATTGGCACGCCAATGACTGGTAAACTTGTAATTGAGGCAATCATTCCAGGTAAGTGTGCCGCTCCACCTGCCCCAGCAATAATTATTTTAATACCCCTTTTTCGGGCTCCCTTAGCGTAATTAAACATGTGTTCTGGAGTTCTGTGTGCAGACACAATTCTAACTTCATGCTTAACCCCAAAATCGGTAAGAATTTCCGATGCCATCTTCATTACCGGAAGATCTGAATCAGAGCCCATGATTATTCCAACTTCTATCATATTAATCAGCTATTACTTTAAAATTTTGTTTAAAAATTTCAGCTTTTTTATTGCAAATTTCGGCGTTTTGACCAATTATAGTCACGTGTCCCATTTTTCGAAAAGGCTTGCTTATATCCTTTCCGTATAAATACAACTGAACGCCTTCTATACCAAGTATTTGTTCAACACCTTTGTAACAAGCTTCGCCTGTTTTGGTTTCGTCTCCCAATACATTGAGCATCATAGCCGTTGAGTGATTTAGGGTACTACCCAGTTTTAAATCACAAATTGCCCTAAGATGATTTTCAAATTGACTTACTGCACCATTGGTTAAAGTATGATGACCACTATTATGCGGTCTAGGCGCTAGTTCATTGATTAATATGTCACCCGATTTGGTTAAAAACATCTCGATGGCTAGAATACCCGTAATATTGAGCTTTTGAGCAACATCATCCGCTAATTCTCTGGCCTTCCGAGAAATTTTTTCATCTATATCAGCAGGACAAATCAAATATTCAACAAGATTAGCAGTTGGATGGAATTCCATACTCACGACCGGATATGTTACATGTTCACCAGAAACAGATCGAACGGCTATAACGCTTAGTTCCTTATAAATATCAACACAGGCCTCAATCACGGATGGACCATTAAGTAACTTATTTAAGTCTTCTTTTCCTCTAATAATACTTACACCTCTGCCATCATAACCACCTTTTCTGAGTTTTTGAACAAAAGGATATTTTAATTTTGACTCATTCAATTGATTTAATATTTCATCGGCAGATTCAACAAAGTAAAAAGTTGAAGTAGGAATATTGTTATTTAAAAAAAATTGCTTTTGAAGACCTTTGTCTTGAATAATTTCAAGCACATTAGCTTGAGGAAATACCTTTACCCCTTGTGCTTGAAGAAAGTGCAAGGCCTGTACATTTACATTCTCAATTTCTATTGTTAAAGTCGTAAATTTCTTTCCAAACTCAATTACATCATTGTAATTCGTTAAATTCCCTTGAATAAAATTGGGTGACACTTTTGCTACTGAACAAGCCGGATCAGCATCCATAAAGTGAAGTTCAATATCCAGCTTCATAGATTCCTGATGAAGCATTTTCGCTAATTGCCCTCCTCCTAAAACACCTATTTTAAAATCTTTTGGTTTGTACTTCATATGTGGCTATCTTAAAACAAAATATTGCGTGTTAAATGTATATTCTTTCACCGTCAGGATAATCATTAGTTTGTCTATGAAGAATTAACAAGATAATATTATTCTTAACTTAAAAAAAATATTATGGATCTTGTACATTTGACTCACAAAGTTAAGAAAATGTCTACTTATACCTTAATAAAGAATGCTCGGATTGTAAATGAAGGAACCATGTTCGAGGGAGATGTCCTAATTAAAAATGATAGAATTGAAAGAATCGATACAAGCATTGAAGCCGATGTTGCTCAAGTTATAGATGCCAATGGTCTTTGCTTAATACCGGGAGTTATTGACGATCAAGTACATTTCAGAGAGCCCGGTTTAACTCATAAAGCGGATATTTATTCGGAATCTAAAGCGGCAGTTGCCGGAGGAATTACCTCTTTTATGGAGATGCCGAACACTATTCCAAATGCCACAACTATAGAACTTTTAGAAGATAAGTATAGATTGGCTTCCGAAAAATCATTTTGCAACTATTCCTTTTACATGGGAACAACGAATGATAATGCTGAAGAAGTTCTGAAAATTAATAATCGTGAAATTTGCGGTGTTAAAATATTTATGGGTTCCTCCACGGGTAATATGTTGGTGGATAATCTTAAAACTCTAGAATTTCTTTTTTCACATTGCGACTCATTAATAGCCGTACATTGTGAAGATGAACATATAATAAAAGATAATCTCAACCGATGGGTCGCTCAGTATGGAGAAAACATTTCACCTTCCATGCATCCCATGATTCGGTCCCGTGAGGCCTGTTATCAATCTTCCTCCTTGGCGATCCAACTGGCCAAGACCTATCAAACAAGATTACATGTACTTCATTTAACTACAGCTGAAGAATTAAACTTACTCGATCCAAACACAGTGGTCTCAAATAAAAAGATAACTTCTGAAGCCTGTGTCCATCATCTTTATTTTTCAGATGAAGATTATAATCAATTGGGCCATAAAATTAAATGTAATCCAGCCATCAAAACAATAGAAGACCGAAATAAGATCCGCGAAGCTGTGCTTAACAATTTGATTGATGTTATTGCAACAGACCATGCACCCCATACTCTTGAAGAAAAGAACTTACCCTATATTAAAGCACCTTCGGGTTTACCTTTAGTTCAAACATCTTTGCAGATGATGATATCAATGTCCGAAGAAACACAATGGACATTGCCATTTATTGTTAAAAAGATGAGTCATGATGTTGCTGATTGCTTCAAAATTTTGGACAGAGGATTTATTCGAGAAGGATATTTCGCCGATTTGGTTTTGTTAGATCCAGAAGCCGAGATTAAAATTTCTAATCCAGACATGTACTATAAATGCCAATGGACTCCATTAGATGGAAAAACTCTAAAAGGCAAAGTTCATAACACCTTAGTCAACGGAAAGTCTATTTATGATGGGTCCAGTGAACCCATTTTAGGCCAAGGTCAAAGATTGAGGTTTTATCAATAAATCATTGCCATCATAAAAAGAATATCTATTACATATTAACATTTTAGCTAATATGATAACAACTTGTACTAAATAAGTTAGGCCTAAAAATCATTCTAAAATATTAAACTATTGAATGTGAATAGCTTATAACTCCAATGTTAAATATGTACCTCCTGAAGATTAAAAATTAACAATTTGCTTATTAACGAATAAATTATTATATTAAAAAAATCTATATATTTGCTTTGATTTAGTCAATTCAATGATATACGATTTATTTGAGTTCTTTTATCCTATGCCGGATGATATTGCTCAATCCATTTTAATAGCTGAAACAGAATCTGAAATTCATCTTCGTCCTACTAATATTAATGCAAAGAAATTATGGTTATTTAATAAGATTATAAAAAACTTATTGACCAACCGAAAAACTCTTATTGTTTTAGATAATCCGCTGGATGCACAAATTTTAAAAGATTTTGTTGAAGAAAATAAGCTGGAACAACTGATTTATTTTTTTATTCATTCGCGAAGTAATAATGAAAAACAATTACGCGAATTCAAGCCTATTATAGTTAGTGGCCGGCTTCAGAATGAAGAATTTAAAATCAAACATCAACAAGTTCAATCCATATTTAGTGAATTTACTTCGTCTCATCAAGCACTTCATCAAAAATTACCAGGTCATTCGAATAGTTTATTCCAGCTTTACATTAACGCACTTCATTTAAGGCAGGAGCTCCATCCCTATACAGGTTTTCAAGCCACTACTAATGAATTATCCATCAAAGAATATAACAGTCTTAAAAGAAATCTTGATTATGCAATAAAAATTTCCAGAGGAAGTGATAAATCGCTAAGCTGTTTTGATCTTCTACATGCGAATTTATTTGATATGTTTGAGGAAGAGGAAGCCTGGCAAACAATTGAACAGCATATTGAGCATTTTAAAAATACACTTTTTACTAAATTAAATCAAATTCAAATATATAAGGATTCATGGATTCATACTAACCTGAACAAAATTCAATCTAAAATATTAGCCATTCATAGAAAATACAAAACCTTTGCACTTGCTGATCCAACCGATCAATTTGCTCAAGCCGCTTTAGTACAAATTCGACAGCAGTTAATAGAAAATTTGGAGTTCTTAGGGAGTCCAAAAATTCTACTAAACGTTGATGAATTAATTAAATTAAACGCCGATCAACTTTTATTGCTTTGCAGCCAATACATTAACCAACGATGGATCGAGGTTGGCGCATTTGAACCCGAAGAAGAAAATTTGAAAAACCAATTTTCAAAACTTCTAATTGAAATTGAAGATATATGCAATGCTTGTAATGCTAAATCCATTATAAAGCTTGATTATGCCAATAGAACTGATTTATTTTACGCAAAGACCAGTTTATTAAAATTCATACGGCAATTTAATGAGATACTAAGACTAAAACAATATTTTTCAATTTACTTTGATTGGAAAAAGTTTTACCTAAGCTGCACTGAATCACAAAGAAACTTCTTAGATGACGCCTCTTATACCTTTACCTCAAAATGGTATAATTTATTAGATCTTACTTTTACAGAAAAACAAATCGAGCAATCCAATATTGCTGAAGGAAAAACAATTAATTTAAGGCTTCAGCAATTAAAAGAAAGCGTAGATCAATATAATTCATGCCATATTTCCTACATATACTCGCAGCATGAGACCAGACAACATAAGGCTATTAAAGAAATTACTTCCAGAGATTCTGAGTTGTACAATTTGCTCATTCAACACCAGGGTTCTGAATACACCATAGCCGATTATTATCGCAAACTAAACGATTTATCTGACATATTTCCAGTAATAATACTTGAAAATATTAAGGAGGAATACATTCAATTCAACAATAACTCTTATTGGGACGAAGTACTCGTTCTTACTGATAAAATTCAAACAAACTTCAAAGAGAAATTATTATCTACCTCCCATCGTTATATTAGTCTATTCGATACCCATAGAAGTGACTCATCTTTAGAGATTGCACTCACCCAATCTCCACCTGACATACTAAAAAGCATTCTACACTCTAACGATACGAATTCATCAATAAATGCTGCAACAAACCTGGTGAAATTTATATTTGCTTCATTTAAAAACTGCACTGCATTATTAAACAACAATAGATTAATTCTTACTTTTTTGCCAAAAGAACTAATTGATCTTTTACTTCAACTTCAAACAGAAGAATTTAATGTGTTTATTTTAAATGAAGATAAAGACCTGGAAAGGCTTACAGATTGGCTTACTTACAAACCAACTCATAAATCTTTTTGGACTTTAGATTCTATGGTCAGTCAGGACATCGGAAATATTCAACAAATTGGATGGCAGCAACAGTTTATAAAATGTCTAAAACTCGCTGGCTTAGAACAAGAAAATATACTAAGTGAAAATCTAATTTCTATTTATAATATCTGGACTTGGCCCAGATCAAATCGCGCTGTCAAATTAAAGCAATCCGGTTCATTAATTTTTAAATAATTACGAACACATCGACCTTCAAAAATACTTGAATCAATTAAATCGGCAAGAAGGCCTAATATTTGATTTTATCCGGAAAAAATGGCTTTCTGAAACCAAAGAAGAAATTGTTCGGCAACTGGTATTAATTCATTTAACCGGGACACTTGGGTATGGAAGTGGACGAATTGCCGTTGAAAAACAAATTATCGTTTCAGGACGACGCAAGAGATTTGATGTAGTAATTTATGATGAATTAGCTAACCCTTTCATCCTAATTGAATGCAAGTCGTTTGATATAAAATTAGATCAGAAAAATTTTTATCAAGTATCCCGATATAACCTTGCTCTAATGGCCCCATATCTTTGTATTACGAACGGACTCCAAAGCATAGTAGCAAGGATCGACTTTAATAAAATGAAAATTGATTATCAAGAGGATTTACCACCTAAATTTTAAGCTGATTTATCGATTAAAATTAAACGATTGAAATGAATTCAGGTCTATAGTATAAGCTCTTAAAGCTTCAACATTATTTTATTTTAAATTAGAAATATAGTTAAGTACATTTGTATCACATTAAATTTATATGAGATTAACATTATTCTTCTTTTTTGTCTTGCATATATCATTGGCCGCACAGAATATTACCTGGTCTTCAGATATAGCCAATATTGTTTATTCTAAATGCACAAACTGCCATCGAACAGGAGGAATTGCTCCTTTTACCTTGGAGAGCTATAGCGAGGTAATTTCTCGTCAATCATCAATTGATAGAGTCATTAAGAATGGGGTAATGCCTCCATGGCCTCCGGATGCATCATATTCTAGATTTGCCCATGAAAGGAGTCTTAGTAATAATCAAAAAGAAACTATACTAAACTGGTTGGATAATGGCACACCGAGAGGAGATTTGAATAAAGAACCCCCACTTCCAATTTATCCGAATAATGGAGATTTATCTGGGGTTCCGGATCTAATTTTAAATGCACCAGTTTTTAAAATCAATGCTCAAAATGACATATACCAATGCTTTGTCGTAAAAAATCCTAATTCGATAGATAAATTCATTCAGGCTATGGAAGTTATTCCTGGCAATAGAAATGCGGTTCATCATGTACTCGTATATTACGACAAAACTGGTCAGGCAAAGAAACTTGATGATGCCTCAACTGAACCAGGATATATTTCATTTGGTGGGATTGGCGTAAGTTCTGCAGAACTGATTGGTGCCTGGGTTCCTGGATCCGCTCCCCAAACTTATCCGAAAGGAATGGGAGTCAAAATTCCCGCCAATGGCGATATTGTTATGCAGATTCATTATCCTAGATCTGCAGACGGCCAAATGGATCAAACCCTGTTGCGAATCTTTTTTTCTAATGTGCCAAATACAAGGCAAGTGTTCATCTCTCCAATATTAAATCATGATATATCTTTAGTTAATGGTCCGCTCATTATTCCGGCTAATACCGTAAAGACATTTACTTCTGAATTCACCATCAATGCTTTAAAATTTACATTATTAAGTGTAGCACCCCATATGCATCTTATTGGAAAATCTATTGAAGTATTCGCAGAAGAACCAGTTAATAAATATAAAATTCCATTAATAAAAATTAATGATTGGGATTTTCATTGGCAAGGATCATATTCTTTTCAAAAACCAATTATTTTATTACCGGATACAAAACTTACAGCATATGCTACTTATGACAATACTTCCAACAATCCTAACAACCCTAATTCACCTCCAAAAATTGTATTTCTTGGAGAGAAAACTACAGACGAAATGATGCTGGTATATTTCTCCTTTCTGTTATATCAACAAGGAGATGAAAAAATTATTATTGACAGTAGTGCCCTCAATAGTGTTAAGGATATTCAACCAGCTGAAGACAAGGAATTAATGGTTATAAAAAATGGTACTGAATTATTAATTACTCTTGAAGATAAGTGGAACAATGGTTATCTAACACTGTATAATTCAGAAGGTAAAGTTTTTTACCATAATAAGATAGTGAATGAAAATCAGCAAATTAACATTTGCAACGTAAGCCCTGGCCTGATTTTTATTCAAGCTAATAAGCCTGATCAAACCATTTATAAGAAGTATTTACTCCAAGATTAAAGGTAAATCATCCTTGCATATCAGTTAAAATAGTATCGTATTCATACTTTCTAAAATCAACGGCTGTTACGCCTGAGATACCTTGTTCTTCCATATATACACCATATAAAACATCTACTTCTGCCATAGTTAGTTTATTATGCGTAATAATAATGAATTGAGAGTCAGACGAAAACTTTCGAACTATTTTATTGAACTTTTCAATATTGACATCATCTAAAGGAGCATCAACCTCATCAAAAATACAGAATGGTGCCGGCTTTAATAAATACAAGGAAAAGAGTAAGGCAATCGCAGTAAGCGTCTTTTCACCTCCAGAAAGTTGGCTTATGGATTTAGGCCTTTTCCCTTTTGGTTTAGCTATTATATCAATATCACATTCCAAAGGATCCATCTCATCCATTAATATTAAATCACAATCGTCATCGTCGGTAAAGAGTGACCTAAATACATTCTGAAAATGTCCACGCACGGTATTAAATGCTTCCATAAAGTTAGCCGTTGCCGTTTCCTCAATTTCTTTGATGGTTTCAAGCAAACTATCCTTGGCTTTAATTATATCCTCGCGTTGAGCTACAATAACATCACATCGGGCCTTCATTTCATCATAAGCTTCCATTGCCAATGGATTAATTTCACCATAATTATCCAGTCGAACCTTATAATAATTAACCCGATCACTCAATTGATACTCATCCATTTGAAGAGTTTCCTCATCAGGCTTGAAGTCTTCAAACTTAGTACCAAACTCTAGTTCTGCACGCTCTCTAGCTGAATTAATTCGGTAGTTAATATCAGCCTTTTTTTCTTTGAGTGAATTAATACTCGACTGGAATTCGTAAATTTTCCTTTGAAGCTCTTTAATATTCTGATCAGCAAGACTAATGTAATTTCTCACTTCATAGTATTCTTGCTCCAACTGACTTAAGTCAGTTTGTAACTTTTTTCTCTCTTCATATGAACCCTCCAATTCGTTTATTGCAATCAATAATTCATCGTCAAGTTGTTTTACATTATTGCTATACTCTAGAACTTTTGCTTCATTTATTGACAGCTCCTGGGCAATTTCATTCTTTTGGGAATTTTTAAACTCAAGATCTTTAAGAAAATTATTGTATCTATTTTTTACTTTTAACAATTCAAGGTTATCTTGATTGTGCTTCGAAGCAGCATTGGCCAATGCCATGGAGACTTCATTAAAAATTTCATCATTTTTACCAATAGTCTCCAATAGATTGTCTAAGTTTTGCTTTGCATGCTCTAAATCACTTCTTAAAGATTCAATTTTTAGCTGAGTAGTTTGATGCAGATGATCGTTGGATGACAATCTAGTCTCCATTTGATTTTTTACATCCAAATAACCGTTATATTTTGTAGTTAACTCTGTAAGCTTTTGAGCTATACCTGACTCTTTAGTTCGGGCTTGTGAGATTTCCAGTTCAAAGCTTAATTCTTCAACCGATTTTAACTCTGCCTTGAGCTTTAATAATATTTGTTCATTTTGAACTACCTGATGATTAAGCTCCAAGAGCTCTGATTCAAGTTTTTCTAAGTTCTTTCGTCTTCCAAGTCGCTTACCTTCAAACAAACCATTGGAACCTCCTGACAAGCTATTTGATTTTCTTAAAAATGTTCCATTTTGACTAACTACACAGGTTCCTTTTGGAATTATTCTTTGAGCATTCCAATTTGAATCATCTGTCGCAACAAATACATTTTCCAACAACTTTCTTAAGAATGGCATATAGGATGCATCCGATTCAATTAAGTCAACCGCTTTAATAGCATCTGGTAAGGATTCCGTAATTTGATTTAATTCAGTATCCGTTCTACTTAATATAAAGAAATTTGCTTTTCCTTGAACATTTCTAAACAAAAGATCGATGGCATCTATGGCCTCCTGATCATCACCAACGAGATAATAATTAAGATAAGGTTCTAAGTACAATTCAATAGCCGCCCTATATTTTTCTTGAACTGAAATCACATCAGATAATACAGGAACATTTTTCTTCCAATGATCATTGAGATACTTCATGGATTCAGGAAATCCTTCCATTTTCTCTACCATTGCTTTAAGCAGATTGTATTCGTTTTGTCGTGCGTCTCTCGTTCTACAAATCGAATTCACAATACCTGTTTGTTGATCAATACTGGATTGAAGTTCTTGAATTTTACTTCTTTTAGCTGAATCTTTAACTTGCAGATCTGACAACTCCCCTCTTATATCATCTAATTTAGTATTGAGTTCTTTAATTAACGAATCTGCATTAACAAATTCTTCTTTTCGGCGAGATAACTCGTCGCTCATTCTACGATTATCTGCAACGATTGTTTCAATCTGGTTATTAGCAATCGCAATTTCCTTTTCTTTCTCAAAAATTAATCGATCAAGATTTAGTCTGGATTCGGTAATTTTTTCTGAATCAGATTTCAAAGCATTAAACTCGGTTTGAGTTTTATTTAATTCTTGCTCAGAATTTTCAAAAGCTAATGTTACTAAATTCAATTCTTGCTCCACAGAACTGATATCCAAATTTATTTTTAGAATATCCTCTTCTACTATTTGAAGTTTTTTCTGAAGGCTAAGATTAATTTCTCCAGATTGTTGGATTTGACTCTCGAATAGTGTCTTCCTTTGTTGCTTAATTTGAATATCGCTTTCTAAATTCCGAAGTTTATCCAAAAGTGAATTAACCTTTTTTTGATGTTCACTTAAGTTTTTCTCCTGATCAAGATGTTCGGTTTTATATTTTTCTAAATCAGCTTCCTGCGTTCTTAAATTAACTTCGATTTCCTGCAACTGTTGAATCTCATCATTCATCTTCTCATCAACGTCAACATTGGATTGATTCAAATTTTTGATACTAATGTGTGCCAACAATAATCCAGCCGATCGAAACTTATCCCGCATTTCATAAAATTTTCGGGACCTTTTCGCTTGTTTTTCCAGTTCAGTCAGATTATTATTAATTTCAAAAAGAAGATCTTCAATTCGAGCCAGGTCGTCATTGGTTGACTTAAGTTTATTGATGGACTCTCTTTTTCGAGTTTTATATTTTGAAATGCCTGCCGCTTGTTCAAACATCTTCCTTCGCGCATTTTCCTTATTGGAAAGAAGATCTTCAACCATATTCAAAGCAATTATGGCATAAGAGTCTGGCCCCACACCTGTATCTAGAAAAAGTGAGGTTATGTCCTTTAATCGACAGGTAACATTATTAAGACGATATTCGGATTCTCCGCTTCTATAGAGAAGACGCGATATTGATACGTTTTGGTAGTCTGTTGGAATTATATTTTTGGTATTCTCAAAAGTTAAGGTTACTTGAGCCATTGGAGCTTCTCGTCTACGTTTAGTGCCATTAAAAATGACATCAGACATTTGCTCAAGTCTTAGTTCCCTTCCTTTTTGCTCACCCAGAACCCAACGAATAGCATCTACAACATTAGATTTACCAGAACCATTAGGCCCTACAATACCGGTTACAGCCTCATTAAAATTGATAATTGTTTCATTTGCAAAACTCTTAAATCCCTTAATCTCTAATGTCTTCAGTTGCATAGGGTGCAAAAGTAGTGAATAATTAATATATAATTTTTCAGTATATTAAGAATTAATTCCTTGTTGACATTCCTCTTTTTGCGGAAACTGGAGACCCAATATACGTCTTAGAATAGGCTAAATTTTAAGTGATAGCCATTTACCGGACTTTAAAACAATCCAGGAAAGTGTACCCTGAACTGACCAATAAGCTAATTCGGCAAACCAGGCAAAATACAGGCCAAAAGACTGCGGATTCATGATTGAAATATAAGCAATCAATAAGTATATAATTGAACTAATAATTTGAATATTTAAAGACTTTAAGGTCTCTCCAGTACCGGAAACACCATTAAAGAAAATGATTGCGTAGGAGGTTACAATAAGAATGAAATAAAGCAACGGAAAATAAGGCAAAGAATCCAGAAATATTTGATTCGAGCTATTTCCTAGTATTGGTCCTAATAAGGTCATTGGGAAAAATAAAAATGGAAATGCTATTACTCCTGTGACCATTACGGAAAGATATGATCCATGCATTATTTGTTTAATCACCCGTTTTTCCTTTCTCCGCCCTATTGTTTTACTAATTATGGTATTTAACGATAATGCAAATCCCCAACAAGGTATAGTAAAAACCAAATAAATAATCCGGAGTAGATTTGAGATACTCAAAGCTCGTTCTCCTAATTTCTCAATAAAAACAAAAAATAAAAACCAACTAACAATGCTAATAATAGTCTGAATGAGAATAGGCATACTAATACTTATCAGAGTTCTAATATGTCCTATATTAAAATTTGGAATTGAAAAAATATTCAAAAACCTTAATTGCTTGTCGGTAACTAAATAGATTAAGAAAAAAGTGAAAGCTAAAATTTCAGCCACGGAACTGGCTAAACCAGCCCCAGCTATTCCCATTCGATCAAATCCAAATTTACCAAAAACGAAAATATAGCACAAACTTAAATTGCATATACCTAAAAAGATGGTATTAATAAAAATAATTCTTGACTTTGAAAGCCCCATGTATAATCCAAAAAATCCAAGTCCCAGATAGGTAAAAATTAGTCCATAAATTCTATAATGAATGAATTCAAGTGATTTTTCCAAAATAATTTCAGAATGAATAAATGAACTCAGTATTTCTCTTGGAAAAAATTTTAGACTAGAAAATATTAGCACTCCTAAAATCAATTCAAATACACATAACGTGTAAAAGTACTTTTTTACTACTTCCGGAGAGCGCTCACCGTATTTTCGTGCTATTACAATTTGTCCTCCCTTCGAAAATCCATAGGCAATCGAGCTAATAATTAAGTAGAATACACTTACAATTCCAATAGCGGCAAAATCATGTTCATTATAATGATATAAGAACAAACTATCGGTTAAGGCAATAATATTCTGCCCTGCACTTCCTAGCATTACTGGTAAGGACAGAAGAAATAATTTCTTGATATTATGGATTAATTCATGCACCTATCCTAAATGAATCAGTTAAAGATATTGAAGTTTTAGTTCTATGCATAAATTTTAAGAAGATATAAGATTAAATGAAAAGACCGTTTCAAAAATAACTTCGAAACGGTCCTTTCTTTATTTAATTAGAAAATAATATCAATTGGTATTTACAAAAAACATCTTCTTAGTAGCTGAATTATTATCAGAATCCAATTGATAGAATAATACCTGATTGGCGGTTCTTAGTTCATCGCCTTTGATCTCGATACTATTCATACCTTTTACACCCTTAATATTATAAACTCGAACTACTCTACCATTTGGTTCATAGATGGTCAACTTAGCATCAGCAGCTTCTGCTAATCGGAATGAAATAATTGTGTATTTGTCTACTGGGTTAGGTTCATTTTGATACAATTCGAATAATCCAGATTCAACAATACCATTTTGAGTTCTTATTCCAAGTTTAACATCCTTAACATTATCAGCGGCATCATAAGCTTGTACACTTGTAATATCACTAGTTATCGCAAACATTTTGCTTATAGAACCACTCTTCAATGCTTTGAATTTGATGACAAACAAATTCTCATCTTTTCCAACTGTTTCACCCTTGTTTGAATTCCAGCTAGTCGTGATGATGCCTTCAGATGTCTTCATTAAACCAAAGTTAGATTCGTTAGTGTTTAACACACCAGTTTCCAATCCTTCGTAAGCTAATGAGTTGTGATCAAATCTCAATGTAAACTGGTATCCAGCAATATTGGTAAAGTCTTCAGCTTTAAAGGCTACTTGATAAGTATTACCTGCTTGAATTTGCTGATCATCAATTGCCAATGTTAATGCTCCGCTTGTTCTTGTTTGCTGAGCTTTACCACTTGCAGAAGCATCTAAAGAAACATCACCCATCTTAATACCCATGAATGAAGCACTGATTGTTTCACTTTGAGTAGTTTGGCTAAACTTCACATCTGTAGTTCTTGGTGCTGAGAAAGGATTTGTCGGATCAGCAAACTTATAATCAGTTGGAACAAATGTCCACGATTTCACTTTTGTGAATTCTGGAATTACACCAAGGATTAGTTTTCTAATCTCAGAAATATCAGCAGCACTAATAGTACCTGAATTATTAACATCAGCAGCAATTAATCGGTAAGGTGAGTTGATTTGACCTTTTCCTAATATGTACTTCTGAATCAACACGATATCCTGGGTACTTACTCCATTTAAGTGATCGTCGTTTCTTTCCGGTTTAACTGTATAGTTAAGTGCTAGATTAAGATCACCAAACAAGTAAGGTGAGCCAATCTTTTGACTCATCATTTGCTGATTGTTAAACAGATAAACGTCAACAGGTTTAGCAATTTGATTTTTCTCATTGGTAATATCACCTTCGATTTTTCCTTTAGCACTACCTGTATTAGGACATATATCAAGATTATCTTGAACCACCACAGCAGTTTTGCAGTAATCTTTATTGCCTTCAAGATCTTCTACCCACATTTCAACTTCTACTCTTAATTCATCATTGGCTTTATTATCAATGAAGTCCTGACAACAAATAGTTATGCTAGGCTTATTAGGATCACCATCAAAGTAGAATTTCAAATCTTCCTTATTGGTACAGTTATCAAATGATCCATGATCTAGATCTTTTGCCCAAACTTCGATACATCCAGTTG